>NZ_KV798369.1:0-80682 GCF_001809655.1 Staphylococcus sp. HMSC055A09 | reverse complement strand
GATTTTTAATCATTAGTGGTTCTTATGCAGTAAATCCCTATCTACTGTATTAAAACTCTCACTTTGGATTTTATCAAAAAAAGGAACTGCGCTACGTCAGTTCCTTTTTTTAGTATTTATCTATTTAGCCGCTTTACGTTTTTCTAGTTTCTCTTTAAGTTTGCGGTCTTGCTCTTCTTTACGGCGTTTGCGTTCTTCATTACGTTTTCTTAAACGCTCTTCTTCCTCAGGATCACGTGGTTTCTTCAATTGTTTAATGACCTTCTCCATTAACTCTTCTTCAGTTAAAGCAGCAAGTGGGCGATTATTAACGAATGCAAAGGTCTTACGTCTTCCCGGACCACAGTATGACTGACAGCCAATCTCAATTTCCGCTTCAGGATCTAATTTTTCTAATTTCTTTTTCAACGTTTTAATATTAACTGCCTGACATTCATCGCAAATCAGAAATTTATTCTGCATCTTGCTACCCACCTTTCTATTATTAAATCAGCTCATATCAAAATCATTTCTCTATATAACTCTAATTATTTTACTCTTTTTGCTATAAATTTCAAGTTGATTTAATCGATAATATACACCATATAAAAAAACAACCTTTAATAAAGGCTGTTTTTATTACTGTCCATGATAAATCCTAAATTTTAATGGTTTAATCCCTTGCGCTATCCATTCATCATAAATTAACTGTTTATCAATAATAGTGTTAATAATTATTATACCACAATCACCGCCACCAGCGCCAGATGTTTTAGATGCGCCACCGTGTTTCTCACCAATGTCACATAATTTCTTAAGTTTATCTGTTTCTATATCAACTGTTGCTTCAACATCCATTGATTGAATAACACGACGATTTTGTCGTATCATCTTTTGAACGCCTTTAATATTATTAGTCTTAAACGCTTGAATTAAACTTTCTACACAATCATGTGATCGATCTAAAAATTCACCGTAGAAACTTGGGTCAGATTTTAGACGTTTTACTTCACTAACCAAATGTGGTGATGATGCAGGAGAACCTGTCCATCCAATTAAAACTTCCATATTTTCTGGTGCCTGTAATGGTTCAATATGAAGTCCTGGCCAGTTTTTTTCTAATACGTCATTTACAGATGTTTCTTCCATCTGTTGCTTAACCCAATCATGATCGAATGTACTATAAGCAAGCCAACCGCTGTATACACTCACTGCTATATCTCCACAAGAACTCAAACTTTGTAATTTCATATTAGCTATAACTGCTAATTTATAGATATACAAATTCGAAAGTTGCATGTCATAAAACTCATTCAATACTTTAACAACTGAAACTAAAACAGCAGCACTTGATCCTAAGCCATACTTCTGGCCAGAATCATCAGCTAAATTACTATCAATCGTTAAGTGGAAATGTTTAAGTTTGATATTGCAACTGCGTGCATATTGTTCAAATACCTCGATAGCAGTAACTACATACTTCAATTGCTTAGCAGCTTGCACATCAGATATTTCAATTTTATCTTCATTACGATCAAATTTTACAGGTTCGTAATGTAATGTTTTGGAATGAATACTTCCCTCAACTTCATTAGAGGCTTCTATTGTTGCTGTAACAAATCTGTCTACTGCAATAAGGACAGATTTATAGCCTGGTTCTGTTACAGCATATTCACCTGCGACATAAAGTTTTCCGGGTGCTTTGACCTGTATCATTCTATCTCTTCCTTACTTAATAATTTCAACGCCAGTACTAATAATATCACTTACAATAATTTGCGATTCATCAAATTCTTTTAAAAATTGTTCAACGACAGCTTGTTTATTTTTCTTTTCAACTAACACTTTAACATTTGGTCCTGCGTCCATGGTGAAATAACTAGGCAAGCCAGCTTCACGACACTGATGGACGACAGCCATCGCATCGTAACTTTCTTGAACCAAATATGTAAATGGCGGTTGTGCACCTAAATTTGTAGCATGCATTCTTAAACCATTTGCTTCTATAACTTCACCTAAATGTTTGAAATCTTTATTTTTTATTGCTTCTTTTGTCTCAGCTAAATCTTGATCAACATGGTCAAGCCAATATTGATAGAAACGAGATGTTTCTCTTGTTAAAGACATCCCTGAACGACTTGAGACTTTTTTCGATTGGTTATTGATTACTACAAAAATCATAGAAAGATCTTTTTCCCAATCATTAGCATCAATAGCATGAGCATAAGAAGTCGCATCATCCTGACCTTTTTCCCATTCAGCAAAGCCTCCGTAGATACTTCTTGAAGCTGAACCAGAACCTCGACGTGCTAATCTAGATAAATCCTTGCTTGATAAACCTAATTGAAGTGCTTCATTACAAGCAGCTGCTAATGCAGCGTATGCACTAGCCGATGAAGCTAATCCAGCCGCTGTAGGAACAAAATTATTGCTTTCAATTTTAGCATGTAAATCTGTGGCAGCAACATCTCTCACGATATCCATATATTTTTGGATTTTAGTTGTTTCTTTAGCATCAACTTCTTCCCCGTTTAGAATAAGTTGGTCTTCAGTTAGTGACGCGTCAAACGTTACTTGTGTTTCAGTATAAAAACGTTCTAGCGTGACAGATAAACTATTATTCATCGGAATAATATATGATTCATCAGCTTTACCCCAGTATTTGATTAACGCAATATTTGTGTGCGCACGTGCTTTGCCACTTTTCACCAATGGTTTACCCTCCTAAATGTTCAATCCACGTATGTGCTGCGCCTGCTTTTTCAACAGCTGCTACGATCTTTTTGGCAGTTTGTAAATCTTGCGCAAGAAGAAGCATGCTACCGCCACGTCCTCCTCCAGTAAGCTTACCAGCGATAGCACCATGTTCTTCACCTATTTTTAATAGTCTTTCTATTTTATCATGGCTAACGGTTAAGTGTCTTAAGTCTTTTTGGCATTGATTAAATATATCTGCAAGATGATTAAAGTCATGTTTTTCAATAGATTCACTTGCTTCATGAACAAGAGATCCAATATGTTCAATATGGCTCAAGTATCCAGGGTCTTCACACAATCTATGAACATCTTCTACTGCCTGTTTAGTCGATCCTTTGACTCCAGTGTCTATAACTATCATATAACCATCAAGTTGAAGTGATTTAAGGTTTTCAACGTGCCCTTGTTTGAACCATACAGGTTTATTAGAAACTATAGTTTGTGTATCAATCCCACTTGGTTTACCATGTGCAATACGTTCTGCCCAATTTGCTTCCTTGATTAATGTGTCATCATCTAAAGGTTCTCCCATGAAGTCATAACTAGCTCTAACAAATGCAACAGCTACGGCTGCACTTGAACCTAGTCCTCTTGAAGGAGGTAAGTTCGTTTGGATTTTTACAGAAAGTGGTTCTTTTACACCACTTCTTTCTATAAAACGATTAATGATAGACTTTAGATGTTCAGGCGCATCATATAACATGCCATCATATACATCACTTGTAATAGAAGAATAGTTACCTTCCTCCATACTTTCAATTAATATTTTTATTTTACTAGCATTAAATGGGATGGCGATTGCTGGCTGACCAAATGTTACTGCGTGTTCACCTATTAGAATAATCTTTCCGGTAGACTCCCCGTATCCTTGTCTCGTCATGTTTTCTCACCTTTTTATATACCTTATATATACTTTAATTCATTGACACTATCTGATAATTAATTTGAAAAATAATTTTTATTACGTATAAATACGTCTATATTTAGACATCATTGAAATTACTATTTTAGCGAATTTTACAATTGTGTTGCCACTGTTTAACGATGCAATATTTTAATATCAGTATTTTTTAACTACAAAAGAGTATAATAACTCTTTTCTTGATAACTAACAATACTTTAATAGTATAAAACTCTTAAATAGAGTTATCAAAATTATGAATTATATTTACCTTTAACTTCGATTATGTAAACATTTAATAAATTTTAACTAAAGTTTTCTAAAATTTTCCACCTTACATATGATACTACAAAAAGACCTGGGAATATATATCTATAACTAATGATATAAGAATTTATTCTTTATTTGATAATACAAGTAGAGAAGGTCTACAAATCGAGTTTTTTGTAGACCTTCTCCTATTCACTTACTCATCTATTTAAAATATTCTTACGCACGCTTTACAAATCTAATTTTTGATGCATTTTTGCATTTCGTTCGATCATTTTTTCAAAATAACCTTCATATCGTTGCCATTCATCTTCAGTAACTGGATCCATATTTAATTGAGCACCTAAATCTTTCAGTGCATATAAAAGTAAAAACATTACATCTTGAACTTTAATGTCTTTATTGAGTAACGTCTCTAATGAAGCCATAGATTCGGGATCAATATTAGGGAAACGAAACTTGGTTGTTTCTCCTTTGAGTGCGTGTTGATAAAAGTCTCTCATCATAGCAGCACGCTTAGAACCCGATCCTTCTACACAAAGATAGATTTGAACCGCTATACCTCCACGTACACGTCTTTGAGAAATACCAGCAAATTTCTTGCCATCAATACTTAAATCGAATTTACCAGGACAATAAGATTGTTCAATTTCATGTGTGTGAATATCTACATCTTCGTCTTCAAACATCTTACATATCAATAGATACATTACTGTAAAAGCTTCATCTATAGTTGTTTCAGTTTGTCCTTTAAATATTAAAGAAATATTAAGCACACCTTGGTCCAATACTACGCCAAGTCCACCTGAATTTCTCACAATGGCATTATAGCCTACTTCATTTGTTAAATAACGTATGCCATCACTTAAAAATGGAAGTCTTGAATCGTGTATACCAAGGATAACTGTATGTTGGTGAATCCAAGTTCTTACTACATTACATGATAAGTCTTTCCCAACACTTTCAGAGAATGTATCGTCAAATGCAAAGGATTGCATGGGTTCCAGACCCGTTGAATGATCCACATAACGCCACGGTATTTGGTTAAAATATTTACTTGATAAATCCATTATTGTAGTGATTGAGCTGCAGTAATAATAGATAAGTTATAAACATCTTCAGTTGAGCATCCACGTGATAAGTCATTAACAGGCGAATTTAGACCTTGAAGAACAGGACCAACTGCATCATAACCACCTAAACGTTGTGCAATTTTATAGCCAATGTTACCTGCTTCAAGACTTGGGAAGATAAACACATTAGCGTCTCCTTGAATTTTAGCGCCAGGCGCTTTTTTCTCAGCTACACTAGGGACAATCGCAGCATCAAATTGGAATTCCCCATCAATCACAACATTTTCAATATTATCAGATTGAACTTTTTCTTGAGCTAATTTTAATGCTTCTTGAACTTTAGTCACGTCGTCTGATTTAGCAGAGCCCTTTGTAGAGAAGCTTAACATTGCTACTTTTGGTTCCATACCAAAGCTTAGTGCAGACTTAGCACTTTCTACAGCAATTTCAGCTAATCCTTGAGCATCTAATTCAGGGTTGATGGCACAGTCGCCGAAGATATATTGCTCGTCATCTTTAATCATAAAGAATATACCAGAAGTCTTAGATACACCTGGTTTAGTTTTAATAATTTGTAATGCTGGACGTACTGTATCGCCAGTTGAATGTGCAGCACCGCTTACTAAACCTGCGGCTTTACCAGTGTAAACAAGCATTGTACCGAAATAATTAACATTATCTAACATTTCTTCAGCTTGTTCTTTAGTCGCTTTACCTTTTCTACGCTCTACAAATTCATCTACTAATTCAGGTTTTAAATCACTTGATGAAGGATCAATAATTTCAATATTAGTTAAATTGAGAGATTTTTCTTCTGCTAAAGATTTAATTTTTTCTTCATTACCTAACACGATGGGTGAAACATAATCACTCTCTTGTAATTGCGTTGCTGCCGTTAAAACTCTTTCGTCTTCCCCTTCAGGTAATACAATTTTTACATTTTTTCCAGATAATTTTTCTTGTAATACATTTAATAAATCAGCCATAATGTCCTCCTCAATTCACATTCATAATAACGTTTACATTTCAAATTATACGTCATTTTGTAGTAGAATTCCATTTCACTCAATTGTAAACATTTACTTAGGAGTTCCTAGTTTGTTTATGATAAAATTTAACGTGAATTGATTAAGAATTTGAAGATAAGGAGCGATAACTATGAGTGAAGCAGCCGAAACTTTAGATGGTTGGTATAGTTTACATTTGTTTTATGCAATGGATTGGACTACATTTCGTTTAGTTCCAGAAGACGAGCGTGAGGCAATGATTTCTGAATTAAAATCATTTGTTGAAGATAAATCTAAAGCAAGAGAGTCACACACAGGTGATCAAGCAATTTATAATATTACAGGCCAAAAAGCAGACCTACTATTATGGTTCTTACGTCCTGAAATGAAAGACTTAAATAAAATTGAAAATGATTTTAATAAATTACGTATTGCGGACTACTTAATTCCTACTTATTCTTACGTTTCAGTGATTGAATTAAGTAATTACTTAGCCGGCAAATCTGACGAAGACCCGTATGAAAATCCACATGTAAAAGCTAGATTGTATCCTGAACTTCCTCATTCTGAATACATCTGCTTCTATCCTATGGATAAACGTCGTAATGAAACTTATAACTGGTATATGTTACCTATAGAAGAACGTAAGAATTTAATGTATAACCACGGCATGATTGGACGTAAATATGCCGGTAAAATCAAACAATTTATCACTGGTTCTGTTGGTTTTGACGATTTTGAATGGGGTGTGACATTATTCTCAGACGATGTATTACAATTTAAGAAAATTGTATACGAAATGCGTTTTGACGAAACTACAGCGCGTTATGGCGATTTTGGTAGTTTCTATGTAGGTCATATCTTAAATACAGACGATTTCAATGAATTCTTTAATATTTAATTTTTGACTGCAGAAAGCTATGAAGATATTTCTTCATAGCTTTTTTATATACTTAAAAATAGAAAAAGCACACTTCGGAGAACTCGAAGTGTGCCTTCCTAGTAGTATCCTTGGGAGAACTTTAATCACTACTACGTATTAAGTTAACTTCAGAGAATATACAGTCGCTACCCAATATATTCTTTGTAATCGTTAACTAATATTATTTTAACCATTTTGAAACATTTGAAACACGATAAAATTAAAAATATACACTTTTACCGAATAATTTCATGATAGGTTTAAAATTGAACTTATTTAAATAATTTAATTATATTTTAGTTTAACTTTTCACATTTGCGAATAGGGTTAAAGTTTATGTATGTGGTCTTTTTTAATCACATCTACTATAATAATATTAAATTCAAAATATTTTAAAAATTGGTGATGTAATGACTATTGAATCAAATGAAACAGCTCATGAAAGTCTAATTAAAGATGTAGTCATGTTAGCTGCCCGAATATTATTAGAATCTGGCGCTGAGGGTACTAGAGTCGAAGACACAATGACTCGCATCGCTAGAAAGTTAGGTTATTCAGAAAGTAATAGCTTTGTAACGAATACTGTTATTCAATTTACGTTACATAATGAATCATATCAGCGTTTATATAGAATTAAATCACGTGATACAAATCTTATAAAAATTTCTCAAGCTAATGAAATCTCAAGACAAATTACTAATGGCACAATTGACCTAGAAGAAGCTAAGAAAAAATTAGAACATATTTATATAGCTAAGAGGGACAGTAGTCTTCCCTTCAAAGGTATAGCTGCAGCAATTATCGCAATGAGTTTTCTTTATTTACAAGGAGGACGTCTCATTGATGTGATTACAGCGATTTTAGCTGGGAGTTTTGGTTATCTAGTAGTTGAAATACTTGATCGTAAATTACATGCACAATTTATACCAGAATTTTTAGGTTCATTAGTGATTGGTATTATTGCAGTCATTGGACATTCGCTTGTACCAAGTGTCGATTTAGCAACAATCATCATCGCAGCAGTCATGCCGATTGTACCAGGAGTATTAATTACTAATGCGATTCAAGATTTATTTGGTGGGCATATGTTGATGTTTACTACTAAATCTTTAGAGGCGTTAGTGACTTCATTCGGTATTGGTGCAGGCGTTAGCTCAATTTTAATTTTAGTTTAGGAGGCATGTAGAAAATGTTTTGGATATTGAATTTTGTATTTAGTTTTCTCGCCTCACTCTTCTTCTGTGTCATATTTGATGCGCCTAGGAAATTGTATCTATCATGTGGATTTGTTGGAGCATGTGGTTGGATGGTCTATATTCTATTCTTTGATGGTCTACAGGTTCACACTATCTATTCAAGTTTCTTTGGAAGTTTAGCATTAGGTTTATTAAGCCACTACATGGCACGCCATATGAAAGAACCAGTCATTATCTTTATGGTTACAGGTATTATTCCTTTAGTTCCAGGTGGACTTGCTTACGATGCTACTAAAAATTTAGTATTACTTCATTTCAGCAGAGCAATTAATACGATGCTTGAAGTAACATTGATTGCAGGAGCAATTGCTTTAGGCTTATTGTTTGCTGACCAAATCTCTAAAATAGTTATCTCAGGCTTTGATCGTACACGAAAAAAATTATAATTCCATATATATAGAATAAGCTCAAAGATGATTTTATTAATGTAAATCATCTTTGAGCTTTCTTTATTTCAAAACTATATTAAAGAAACATTTTTTGTATTAATTAAATTATTTCTTAGGTTCATCAACCATGTCTTCGACTTCATTTTCAGAACGGTTAAGAATTAAACGACTTAATTCGTCATTATCCATCTTCTTAAGCTTAGGATAGCGGATAAAGAAGAAGATAAGACCTATCACTAGCCAAATTGCTAAAGCAATGTAAGAAGGTCCTGGCAATGATGCAGGCGATCCTGGAATTAAGAGTAATCCTAAGAAGATAAATGATACGATTGAACCAATAATCGCAAACGTCTTATAAATAGGCGCGTATGTGTTGCTTTGTTTATCATAACTAAATAGTTTTGCTGCTGATAAACAAGTAATGAAGTATGCAATAGAGACACCTGTTGACGACATGTTAACAATCCAATTTAATGCATTACGTCCTAACCAAGGCGCTACTAATGCTACACCCACTAAGAAGATAATAGCAACATATGGTGTTTTATATTTACTATGCAATTTACTAAATACTGTAGGCATAATACCAGAACGTCCCATAGAGAATAAAAGACGACTTGAACTCATCAAGAAACCGTTGAGTCCTGTAAAGATACCCATTGCGATAGCAATAGCTAATACACCAAGACCAATGTAACCAAATGCTCCTTGCGTAACTGCACCTGTTAACCATAAGTTACCGTTGAGACTTTTAGAATGTGTGCCTAACCATCCAGTATAAAGTAACATGACAACATATGTTAGTGCTGCTGCTAGTAAGCTATAAACAATTAATTTAAATGTTTTATTTGGTGCGAAATTAAATTCTTCTGCGGTTTGCGGAATGTTATCGAAACCTACATAAGCCCATGGTGCGATAGCCACAATCATGATAATAGATCTAAACCAACCTTTATCTGAATTAGCTAAAGGTTGTAAATTACTTAAGTCAAAGTTACTACCAAAGAATGAACCAAAGAACATAAGTAAGACAACGACAACCATTGCAATACAGAAATAATATTGAAGTGATCCAGATACACTCGCACCTCTAATTGAGATAATCATAAAGACTAATAATAGTACTGTTGCAATGATAATCTCCGTTATGTAGACATCCCAACCTGCAACTGTATATAACTTTCCATTATTTAAAACATTGGGTAATAGAAACTTAACTAATAAACTAAACGCTGTAGCATTTAGTGCTACGACGCAGACATAGCCAAATGTTAAAAACCAAGATGAAAAGAAACTTACATATCTACCGAAACTTAAGAAACTAAAAGCAAATGCTCCCCCTGAAACCGGGAATTTCTCAACTAACGCCCCATAACTAACGGCGATTAAAATCATTAATAACGCACCAATGACGATGCCTATAGAGGATGCAATAGGTCCTGATTGTTTAATCCAATCCCCTGGTAAAATAAAAGCACCCCAACCGATACATGAGCCGTAAGCAATTGCCCATACGAACTTTTCAGAAAGGTTTTGCTTAAGGTCACCTCTATCTACTTTATTATTTTTATTTTCCATAAATAAAACTCACCTCGAAGGTATTCTATACCCGATTCGGTGAGTTTTTAAATATCAAGTATACTATTTTCTTTAGAATTTTAAGCTTAAAAATGTTTGTTAGTTATGAGTATTTAGCCTGCATATTTAAATGTAGCGATAATTAACATTAACCAACCTGCTATAAATAACACGCCGCCAATTGGTGTAATAGCACCTAAAATTCGAATTTGTGTAAGTGCTAAGATATATAAAGAACCGCTGAAGAAGACGATCCCGAAGAAAAGTAACCAACCTGCCCAATTAACATTAATAGCAGTAGTACCGCTAATTACTCCAATAATTAATAGTCCGAGACCATGATACATTTGATACATTGTCGCTTTTTCCCAAACAGACATGTATTTTTCAGATAATTTGTTTTCTAAACCATGTGCACCAAAAGCACCTGTACCGACAGCCATCATCGTATTGAGTGCACCTAGAATTATAAATAATTTCATCATTTCAATTGTGCTCCTTTATGTTTAAAAGTCGAAAATAGACTCGCCATTTCCTATATTGTCATCTGTAGTCATTAAATTTGAATGAGACGTATGTTCATTTTTCATTGATTGAGGTACTTTACCTCCCATTGCTTCAATTTCAGCAGCTGACACTTGATTTTTATTATGATTTGATTGATTCGATTCTTTGCGTTGCGAAGATAAAGCTTGAGCATTGGATACGTCATGCCTATCTTGAACCGAAGTTTGATTATCACTAGAAGTGTATAGAGAAGTTAATGTATGTATAGCATACATATGCTTTTCAAATTCAGCCTCAGTATGAGCTTCATCCGCTTGCACTAATTCTTGTTCAATCAAATGAATCATTTTATTATTGCGCATCATATATCACCTTAACCTTCGCACCAATTAATAGGGTCTTTTCCTTTAGCTTTTAGATATTCATTCGTTCTTGAATAAGGCTTAGAACCAAAGAAACCTCTAAAAGCAGATAATGGACTAGGATGAGGAGATTTTATAACTAAATGTTTAGATGTATCAATGAGTTTCTCTTTTTGTTGAGCAGGTTTGCCCCATAATATAAAAACAACATTTTCACGATGTTTAGAAACCGCTTCAATCACTTCATCAGTAAATGTTTCCCATCCGATATCTCTATGTGAATGTGCTTCTCCTTGTCTCACTGTCAGCACAGTATTTAATAAAAGCACACCTTCTCTAGCCCAATCTTGTAAATGTGGTGATACCCTATGACAACCAATATCATCTTCTAGTTCTTGGTACATATTTCGCAATGAAGGTGGAAATTTAGCATTAGGTTGCACTGAAAATGCTAAACCATGTGCTTGGTTAGGTCCATGGTATGGATCTTGCCCCAGTATAACTACCTTTATATTGTCAAACGGTGTTAAATCAAATGCTTGGTAAATATTCTTTCTATCTGGGTACACAATTTTAGTTGTATATTCTTTTTCTAGAAAATCGTGCATCTCCTGAAAGTCATGTTTTGACGTTATATCATGAAAAACTTCTGACCATTTCATCGCATTCACCTCTCGACATATTTTAACATATTCAATGATAAGAAGTTATGAAGATTAAATTGCCGCTCTATAAATGTAAACCTATAATATTTCAAAGTTTACAATATAAATATTTTTGGCTATAGTACTACTAAATCAATTTATATCAGAAGTTTGGAGCGTAGACATATGTGTACTGGTTTTTCATTTTTCACAAAATCAAAACATCATTATTTAGCTAGAACAATGGATTTCGCATTCGAATTTAACGGCATACCTACTGTGGTACCTCGCCACTATCGGTATCAATTTGACTTAGAATCAGAATTACGACTTCAATACGGTTTCGTAGGCACTAATTTAAAAGTCGGAAGATATCGCTTTGGTGATGGCATCAATGAACATGGAGTGGCAATTTCAAACCATTATTTCACTGGTGAAGCTTCATATAGCAACCATAGACGGTATGGCTATTTCAATTTAGCACCTGAAGAATTTATAGTGTGGGTGCTTGGCTTCGTTAAAAGTATAGAAGAACTCAAACAAAAAGTGAAAAACATCAACATTATGAATGAAAAAAATACTACATTAAATATAGTTCCACCCCTGCATTTTATAATCACTGATACGTCAGGACATACAGTTGCAGTGGAACCCCATAACGGACTACTTATCGTTAAAGACAACCACGTTAAGGTATTAACCAACGCACCTAAACTTGAGTGGCATATTCAAAATTTAAGAAATTATGCTTTCCTTCAACCTGAGAAATCAACAAATCAGCTTGTTGGCAAAGTATTAGTGCGTTCCATGGGATGTGAAGCTGGCACTAATGGTCTACCAGGTGGCTATACATCTACAGAACGATTCGTGCGTGCCACTTATTTAAGACATCATTTATCATCTTCTCATAATGAAGATATCAACCTTATGAATTGTTTTAAAATCCTAGACTCTGTCAGTATACCGCAAGGAGCTGTGCTAGATGCTGGAGAAACACATTACACACAATATCAATTAGTTATGGAGAGTAAAGATAAAGCTTATTACATTAAGCCATACTTTAGTAATCAACTTTTCAAAGTTCAATTAAATGAAGAATTACTATCAAAGGACGATATGACATTTCTTCCTATTAACAATGAATTACATATTTCTCAATTAAATGCGTAATATATTCATACGGTCCTTCATTTTCGAAAAGCTATAAACATTTAGCTTACCCGATAAACGTGGTATGATTAAGGATATATTAGAACTTAACGGGAGTGAATAAAATTATGGCTTTAAAGAAAGTATTAACAATTGCAGGGTCTGATACGAGTGCGGGAGCTGGTATGCAAGCAGACCTTAAAACATTCCAAGAATTAGATACGTATGGAATGGTGGCTTTGACATCTATCGTTACGATGGATAAAGAAACGTGGTCTCATGATGTAACACCTCTAGATATGAATGTCTTTGAAAAGCAACTTGAAACTGCAATTTCTATTGGCCCTGACGCAATCAAGACGGGTATGTTAGGTACTCAAGAAATCATTAAACGTGCAGGCGAAGTTTATGAAGAATCAGGTGCAGATTACTTCGTCGTAGACCCAGTCATGGTTTGTAAAGGTGAAGACGAAGTACTTAACCCAGGAAATACTGACGCAATGATTAAATATTTACTACCTAAAGCAACAGTAGTAACGCCAAACTTATTTGAAGCTGGCCAACTTTCAGGTTTAGGAAAATTAACTTCAATCGAAGATATGAAAAAAGCTGCTAAAATCATTTATGATGCAGGTACACCTCACGTGATTATCAAAGGTGGTAAAGCGCTAGATCAAGATAAATCTTATGATTTATACTACGATGGCGATAAATTCTATCAGTTAACAACAGATATGTTCCAACAAAGTTATAACCACGGTGCAGGTTGTACGTTCGCAGCTGCGACAACTGCTTACCTAGCTAACGGTAAATCTCCAAGAGAAGCAGTCATCGCTGCTAAAGCTTTCGTAGCATCTGCAATCAAAAACGGTTGGAAAATGAATGAATTTGTAGGACCTGTTGATCATGGTGCATATCATCGCATCGAACACATCGAAGTCGAAGTAACAGAAGTTTAAAGAAATACTGCATTGATTTCTAAAATAAGAATTCATTCTATATAGCTTTCTAAGATGGCTAAAATAGACAAAAGCTTGATATAAACACAGTTCAAATTCAGTCATCTAATTCAAAAATGTTAGAAGCATTTGAGAAATGAAATGATGTTTAGCTTCTTTTAATTTAAAGCTTTTAATCACTTTTTATTGATTAATAAGGTGATTGAAAGCTTTTTATTTTTCTATATTGGAAATTTTTATGTGTATATTCCACCTTTATCACACGTTTTAGAATCTTCACTCTAAAAATATTAAAACGAATATGTTTAAAACAACCTTTACTGTAGTAAACAATGGTAAATGAAACCTTTTAAAAAGGAGGAACTTATAACATGAATATTGAAGATCAAAACGTGGGGATGACTGAACCTATCACAATCATTGGCGGAGGCATCGGAGGTTTGACACTTGCCAGAGTATTGTATGTCAATGGTATACCATCTAAGGTTTATGAAATTGATACATCTCCAAATGCACGTACGCAAGGTGGTCAACTTGATATACATGAACATAATGGGCAAGTTGCACTTAAAAAAGCTCATCTGATGGATGAATTTCACTCTATTATTCATGAAGGCGCAGACGCAGCACGTATATTTAATTCTAATGGGGAATTACTTCACGATGCGCCTGCTGACGAAAATAATGGTAGACCTGAAGTTTTACGTGGAGATTTAAGACAAATTTTAATTGATTCATTACCTAACGAAACAATAGAGTGGAATAAAAAAGTGGATCGTGTAGAAGAATTGGAAAAAGGACAATACCAAGTGTTCTTTAGAGATGATACATCTTTAACTACTAGCAAATTAGTAGGTGCAGACGGCGCATGGTCTAAAGTACGTAAAGTTTTAACTGATATTACACCTCATTATACTGGTTACACATTTATAGAAACATACCTTCATGACGTTGATAACCAATATCCTGAAACTGCAAAAGTTGTAGGACAAGGCCAAATGTTTGCATTATCTCCAGGAAAAGGTATCGTAGCACATCGTGAATATGGGGGTATTATTCATACTTATGTACAGATGCAATGCTCTTCAGAGTGGATTGACAACATTGATTTCTCAAATAAAAAGGAAGCTACACAAACTATAGCTAATGAATTTAAAGGTTGGCCTAATGAAATTACTGCATTGATTATGGAAGCTGAATCCTCAATTACTCCAAGAAAAATTAATGCATTGCCTGATGAACATCGTTGGCAAAGACGACAAGGCGTTACTTTAATCGGAGATGCGGCTCATTTAATGGCTCCTTCAGGTGAAGGCGCAAACTTAGCTATGTTAGATGCCGCGGAATTAGCAGAAAGCATTGCAAAAATGAATGGAGATTTAAATAGCGTTATTAAAGATTATGAAGAAACCATGTTCCCTAGAAGCGAAGAAGAAGCTAGAGAATCACATGAATTATTGGATATATGTCTAGGTGAGGACAGTCCACATCGTCTAGTTGAACTCTTTAAAGGTAATATTTAATAAATATGTAAATGAAACTGGCTTACTTTAAGTGTAAGCCAGTTTTTTAGATCATCATTGAAATTAAAATATTTTGTTGAATGAGGTTTCAAATACTTCTCTAAATTTCTAGGCATAAAGTCTGAGATATCTCTCCGATGTTCGTAGTATTCAAAGTTGATACCATAGCCCCATGTATTTTTAAAGAAACTCATTTACTATATAGAGTGTAGAGAGACAAAGGAGGAATCGAACAACATGATTATCTACAGGCAAAATATAGAGAACGGAGTACCTATTTACGAAATCATAACTAAAACTTTCAAGACTATTACAGTAAAATGTGATGAAACTTTCAGTGAATTCGAAATCTATAAATTGCTCTCTCTACTAGAAAATGACGTAGACACAATGAAAATGAGTTACTAAACCGTGTCGATGTTATTTTCACATCCAAACAAGACATTGCACAAAATCCAATTGAGAATTTGAGAATTAGAATTTATGTTCTAATTATTCCCTAACATAATGTGTTTTTTAAAGTTTTCTGTCCCCTAAACTATAAACTTTAAAAGCCATTCAATCATCCCTAAAAATACTCACCTTAAAATGTATAAAACGCTAATGTTAGCCAAAATTGTCCCCTTTTGTAGCTCGGAGAGAACCTTTGAGCGTTGCTAACATTAGCGTTTATTTTTTCTAATTAAAAGAACGTCTAGTGAATAAAAAAATAGCAGTAAAAAGATTTCTAATTGAGATCATTTTACTGCTATTACTTTAATGAAAGTTATGTTCTAAGTTTTTATATTTAGAAGTTTTCTTTTTCTTTTCTCTCTTTAACCCACCATAAAGCTTTTTTAGGGTTTTCTTCATAGTATTTTCTATCTTCTTCATTATCAACATTTGGATAAGAACCTTTAAGTGACTTACTTGCTGTACTTGCATGAAATAAAGTAATAACTAAGAATCCAATTAAACTAATTGCAGTTAAATAATATGCTGGAGCTAAAGCATTTCCAGTTGATTCTACTAACCATGATGCAATTAAAGGCGTAGTACCACCAAATAAAGAAACAGATATGTTAAATGTTACTGATAATGTACGATATCTGATATGTGTATAGAACATTGTTGGTAAAGATCCTGGCATTGTTGCTTCATATGTTGAAAGGAAGAATCCTAATATGAAGACACCGATAATTATTAATGGTAATGATTTAGTACTTAGTAAACTGTATGCGACAATACTTAATAAAGTAAGTCCTCCTGTACCAATCAAGAATACCTTTTTCTCACCAATTTTATCGGCCATTTTACCAAACATTAGTGCTAATGGAATCATAACTGCCATTACACATGTAATAAGTACACTTGTAGTCGTGGCATCCAGTTTAACAATTTGACCAAGATACGTTGGTAGATAAGCTGTTACAGAATAGTTCGTTACATTAAAGAATACTACCGCTACGAAGCAAACGAGAATATCTTTATAATAATATCGAATAATAGTGAAGAACCCTATGTTATCTCTTTGAGGAGTGGAAGCTACATCATTTTCATAAACAGGAGACTCTTCCAGTCTACGACGTAAATAAAGACCAAATAATCCAAGGAATAAACCTAGAATAAATGGAATTCTCCAACCCCATGCTTGCATCTGATCATGAGTTAAGAAGAAACTTAATAATGCAATCATAATTGAAGCCGCAATATAACCTGAAAGTGTACCAATTTCAAGGCCACTACCTAAACTATTACGACGTTTATCCGGTGATGATTCAGCAACGTAAGTCATTGCACCTGCGTATTCCCCACCTGTAGAAAAGCCTTGTAGCACCCTAGCAAGTAATAACAGTATTGGCGCCCATATTCCTATTGTATTGTAATTGGGTAGTAACCCAATAGTAAGTGTAGATAATGCCATTAAAATAATTGTTGTAGTTAATACAACTTTACGTCCATATTTGTCACCGATGATACCAAATACGATACCGCCAATAGGTCTTAATAAGAACGCGATTGCTAATGCTGCAAATGTAAAAATTTGTTGGATTTGAGGATTATGTACTGGAGAGAAGAAATTCGCTCCTATGTATGCAGTTGTATAAGCATAAACCCCAAAGTCAAACCATTCCATGGCGTTACCAATACCGGTAGCTACAACGGTTTTTTTCGCTTCTTGACCGTCTACCACGTTAATATGATTTTTGTTGAACTTCATTACAACAACACTCCCTTGTGATATGTTACATAATTATACGTAGTTAAACTTTAATGTCAAATTAATTCAGTTTACATAATTTTCAATTTTTTAAGTTTATTCATTTTACAGATATTTAAATTTAACATTTGAAATTGCTTCCATTAATTATTGGCAACGAAAATAAAAAAACTAAAAAATAATTTTTCATCTAATTTTTTAATACCATTAGTTTTACCCCGTATAAATCATCCGAAACTTTTATAATTGTTTCGTCTTCAACAAAAAATCGTATATCGTCATGTATATCAATAGGTTTAAGGTATTTTATTTTATAATTCTCCCATTGTATATTGAGTTCTTCGAAGGCGATTTCACATACTAATTGACCTGGTACAATGTCATTGTGTATTGGATTCATATCATTCACTAATACTAAGTATTCTTTAATAATCTCGATTGAAATCTTCATTTTAACGCTTTACCTCAATAAAAACTTGTTCTATATATATACATTTATGGTTATTTTTATTTATTTTCAAACTATAGGTGTGCTTGATAAAATCTTTTATATTTTTAACTGAAATTTTGCTTAAAGTCGCGTCATATACTTCATCCGTTACTAATTTATTAAATTCTTTAACATATGTCTCCTTTAAAATTAAAGGTTTCTTTACAAATTTTTTATAACTTTTAAATTCCGACCAAAGCTTTGCACACATTAAAGTAGGGACTTGATAATTGAAATCTTTATTTAATAAATAGCAATACTTACGCACGTCTTCTTCTTTAAAAATGACTCTTTGATGTTCTTCACCATCTCTCAAATAATACTGCATTACCGAGCCCTCCACCGATTCCCATTGTTGCAATGGATTTATTTTGCACATTCATATGAAATAATCGTGTAACTAGAGCAGCGCCACTTGCTCCATATGGGTGACCAGAAGCGATTGCGCCGCCCCATCGATTTAGCTTATCATCAGAAATACTAAGTTCCTTCTGACAAGCTAAAACCTGTGAACTAAATGCTTCATTTAATTCTATAGTATCAATATCTTCTATTTTAACTTTAGCTCTTTTTAACAGCTTTCTAACTGCTGGCACAGGACCTATACCTAAATAATTAGGATCAACCCCAACTGTACAACTTTCAATAAATTTTAATCCTTTAGCAAAACCTAAGTTTTTAGCGAGTTTCTCTTCCATTACAAGGATTAATACGGCACCATCATTTTTCATACAACTGTTACCAACTGTAATTGAACCTTGATTTAATAATGGTTTAAATCTACTTAATTTCTCAGTAGTTAAACGAGACTTAACACTTTCATCTCTATCAAACGATACTCCTTTAACTTTAATAGGCAATATTTCTCGGGAAATATTCCCATTATCATAGTGATATTGAGTCAATTGATGGCTTCTATAAGCGAACTTATCTTGCATTACTCGCGAAATACCGTATTTTCGCGCCACATTTTCAGCAGCTTCTATCATTGAAGGATCTTGACCTTTTGGAGCAAATGGCGCTCTTTCGAAGAATTGAGGAAATTCTGTTTCATACACTGATTGAGGTCGTTTTAATTTCCAAGGTGCTCTACTTATACTCTCAACACCACCTGCAAGGTATACATTTCCAGCGCCGCTTTGTATCATTCTACAAGCTTGTATAATAGTTTCTAGTCCTGAGCCACACTGTCGATCAATAGTAACGCCTGGAACGGAGTTTTTAAGGCCTGCTTCTAGCAAAGATTTCCTTGCGATGTTACCACCATTGCCAACTGTGTTGCCGATAATAACGTCTTCCAAGTATTCCATCGCTCCAGGATATTCTGCTTGAAAGTAATTGAATAAAGGTTCTAGTAGTTGTTCTGGTTCCAAATGCTTTAAATATCCACCATACTTGCCAAATGCAATTCGTTTAGCTGCTACAATGACTGGTTGCTTCATATTTAAATCTCTCCATTCAAATATTTAGTTTTCATTTTTCCTCTAGCAATTTTTCCAGATTCAGTGTAATGCATACCGTTAATTTTCCTAATTTTAGACGGAACCTCATATCTTGATAGATGATTCTTTAAACACGTTTTTACTTCTGAATATTTTAATTCTTTTATTCCTGTATACAAAAGAACTGCTATTTCTCCAAACTTATGATGTGGCTCACCTATTATTATTGCTTCACTGACACCTTCAATATTCATCACGCGCTGTTCTATCTCACTAGGATATACGTTAACGCCACCTATAATTAGACGGTCACTTTTCCTTCCTACTAGATATAAATTTCTATTTCTAATTAGTGCATAATCTCCTGTCTCAATCCACTCATTTGAAATTTGTTCTTCACCAACATATCCACTAAAAGTCATTTCACTTCGAACTTTTAGTAGTCCAATATGTTTTGAATCTTTCTCAAATAGTTTGGCTTCCACGTTTGGAAACAATTTGCCTACTGATTGTCTTGGTGCTGTTTGATTGAAATTATAGCTAATAAAACTTGCCTCAGAGGTGCCAAAAAATTCTATTAAATTCGAATCTGGATAAAGTTGAGCGATAGCCCTAAATTGTTCTTTTGAAAGCTTTGCTCCACTGCTGAAAATACTTTTAATTTCCGCAGTATATAAACCTTTTAAAATGAACTGATAAAGCATCGTGGGTACTACAAACAATGAAGCAGGCTGATGTATAGACTGTATAGTCTTCACGAGTACTTCTGCATTAAACTCTTTTTGACCTACAAATGTGCGTCCTGTAAACAAAGCATATATACATGCGTATAAGGAGAGTGAGTGTGATAAAGGGCCAGGAGCAACAATCACTTTTGAATCATGCTTTATTAATTTCTCATTCTCTTTATAAGAAATTAACCATGAATGTTCATTTCTATAATAAGCCTTGGGCAAGCCAGATGTTCCCGAAGTAAATCCAATATGCAGTAATGTACCATTAATAGAATGAGAAATCCTATTATACCCTGTTTTAATTAAGTGCTGGTCACTCTTTAACCATTGAATTTTATATTTTTCAATCAGCTGGTTTATTGTAACTTTATTCCATTTACTACTAAAAAAGCACGGAATACCTCCAACTCTATGAATAGCGAAATAATGAATCAGATTTTTTATCGGATGATTACTTAATAAACCAACTTTTTCTCCCTCGTTAATCATAGAATATTGAGAACTTGCTTTATCTATCTCATGAATCAATTCATCGTAAGTTATTCGTTGATGATCAAATACCAAAGCCAATCGCTTAGGTTGATGCTCACCAAAATCATAAATATTTTTAATTACCTCTAACATGCCATCACCATATGTAAACTTTATTTATAAATATGTTAACATTAATCTTAAAATTCCTCATGCTAAAATTAACGCCCCACTACCAATGATATGGAAGTAAGACGTTATTAATTTATATTATAGTAAAAATTTCCTCTGGTTCATTCACGACATAATACGGATTTTCTTGAAGTAAATCATGTGCAGATTGCGCGCCCCAAGTCACTACACAGGATCTAATATCTGATAAACTCGCACTTTTAACATCATGCTTTGTATCTCCGATATATACTGTACGTCCTTGATTTAAATGATTATTCTGTATGATGGATTGTAAGATTTTATAATGAGGCTTTCGCAACTCCTTAATATGTAAACCTAGTGCATCTTTTATAAATCGATTAAGCCCTAAATAATCTAATTGTCTTGTTACTACAGCTGTTTCATTACTTGATATTACAAAGATATTTTTCTTTTTATTATGTAGTAATTGGAGCATTTCACTTATTCCCGCAAACTCTTTTATATTATGTATTTCATATTGACTATAATATTTATGATAAGCCCTAATGAATAATTCAACTTTTTCCTCATCTATACCGATACTAGTTAAACTTCTCAAACCTTCCTCTAACGGTTGGCTTTGTGCACTTAAAATTTCTTCTTTACCAGGATTCTTTAAATTTAATTCCTTAAAAGCCTGCTCAGTTGCATAAACGTGACATAATGTTGTGTCTGCTAAAGTACCATCAAAATCAAAAATATAGTTGTCAAAATTCATGATGTTACACCTCTTAGATAGTAATTACATTATAAATATACACTTTTTTGGTTAAAACTGCGATATATTAAAAAACCAGAGATTTCATGGACTTCATGGAATCTCTGGTAGTATTTCTTACTATTCTAAATTAGCATGATTTTGTTGCATTGTTTCTTCATTGATATGAAATGCTTCCATTAAAGGCAATACAACACTGTCGAGGAAAACTAGTGACGCTTGTTCAAACAAGCTTCCTAGTGGTTGCTTAGAACCTTCAATATCGTGTTTAGTGCCAGCTGGTAATTCTATAATAGTTTCAGCAAGCTCTCCGATTGGCGAATCTGTTTGCGTTGTAATAAGTACAACTTTAGCGCCAATCTTTTGCGCTTTTTCAGCTAACAATCTTAAGTGTTCTGTTGAACCTGACCCAGAAATAATAATGAAAAGGTCGTGCTCTTTTATTGATGGAGTCGTGGACTCTCCTACAACATAAGCGTGTTCACCTAGTTGGTTTAAACGCATTGCAAAACTATTTGCAACAAATCCAGAACGCCCTTTACCAGCTACAAATATTCTATCCGCACCAACAACGTCATTAGCAAATCTTTCATACGACGTATCATCAACATGCGACAACGTATGATCTAATTCATCAAGTATAAGACGATAGTTATTAAATTCTGTCATCCTATCTACCTTCAATCGCATCGCGACATTGTTTTGCAGCTTCAACAGGATCGTCAGCGTTTGCGATTCCTCCACCTACGATAACTAAATCAGGTTCTTCAGCCACAATATCTTTAATTGTATCTGGTTTAATACCGCCAGCTACAGCGACTTTAGAATTTTTAATTACTGACTTCACTGTACGTAAACTATCTAATGGTGATTGACCTTCAGCTTGTAAATCATAACCAGTGTGTACAGCGATATAATCAGCGCCCATTTCGTCTAATTCTTTTGCGCGTGTTTCAAGATCTTGTACCGCAATCATATCTACTAATAATTCTTTACCATGTTTATGTGCTTCTTCAACAGCAGCTTTAATTGATGCGTCTTCTGCTACACCTAAAATAGTTACAACATCAGCACCAAATTTAACAGCTTGGCTTACTTCATAATCTGCTGCATCCATGATTTTTAAATCTGCTAATACTTTCGCATTACTAATATTCTCATTTAAATGTTGAACTGATGGTAAACCTTCGTTAATAACAATCGGCGTACCAATTTCAACAATATCTACATATTCTTCAACTTTTTTCGCTAATTTTGCTGCTTCTTCTTTATTTAATAAATCAATTGCTAATTGTAGTTCCAATGAAATACATCCTTTCATATGACAGTCAATTTCTATTATATAAAGGTGTTTACCCGGCATTTCATTTTTTAAACTGAGCTGAAAATGCTATCACCACAATTAGACTTTATCAATATGAGGAGGTGCAGCCTCATCATCAACATACACTTCCACATTTGGATGGGCATGTAAAATTGTAGAAGGGATGTCTTTAGTAACCTGGTTATTCATTAATTGATGAATCGCTTCTTTTTTCTTTTCTCCAAATGCAAGCAAAATAATACGTTTAGCCTTTAAAATACTTGCTAATCCCATTGAAACAGCTTGTTGTGGAACATCTGATTCACTTTCAAAATAACGACTGTTTGCACGTATCGTACTCTCTGTCAAATCAACAATGTGCGTTTCACTATGTAAATCAGTACCAGGTTCATTAAATCCAATATGACCATTTTCACCTATACCTAATATTTGTATATCAACAGGACCTCTATCATTAAGCAATTGGTTATAACGTTCAGCCTCATCCTCTAATTGAGAGCTGTAACCATTTGGTATATGAATATTTTCTTTATTGAAGTTCGGATATTGATCAAATAATACCTCATTCATATAATAATGATAACTTTGAGGGTGTTCAGCTTTTAATCCAACATATTCATCTAAATTAAATGTTTCAACATGAGAAACATCTAATTGATTCTTTTCTAATAACTCAACTAAATATTTGTATACCTCAGTCATTGTGCCACCAGTAGCTAAACCTAATTTACTTGTAGGTTGGCAACTCATTTCTTTATATAATTCACATGCAACATAAAATGACGCAAGTTTCTTAGAACCTAAGTTGATGATTTTCAATTTTTAAACACCTCGATTTTTAAATCTATGTTCTTACACCTTTCCAACTCCACTTATATAATATACCCTTCAAATACATATTTAACAAAATTTAATTCTTAATTTAAAGAAATTTAACAAACTTCATTATCTATCTTTTTATCTATAACTAAAAAATTTTCCTAATTATTTCAAGCATTCGTGTACAAATATACATCGCTTTCTAGTAAAATATATAGATAAACACATTTACTGATTTTTTATAAACACATTAGTACACGTTGTAAAATATTAAAGAGATAATATAAGTAGTCACTAATAATAAAGCGTAAAAAATCGCGACTTTGGAATCTTTTTAGTGAAGTACTTAACACTAAAATAAACATCTCTAATTTTAATAACTACAAAACCTGTGAAGACTCACACAACTCGGCTACGCATAAAGGCGTCGTAACTCATCGAGTTATAAACGCTCTATTACTATTGATGTAATATGATAAAGTCTTTAACTAATGTTTAAAATTTCGACAGTTTACAATCAACACACTGCAAAATACAAGGGAGTGAACGTGTTGGAACCGATTAATGAACAAGAAGTACTTAACTTACTTACTTCTTATGCAAATAAACCCGTGTACTTACATGTCGAAACTACAAATGGCGCATACGCTAACCATTTCGACGAACGCGTTTTTAACGCAGGTACCTTTTTAAGAAATATACAAGTCACATATGAACACGCACAACTTAAAGGTGGCGAAAAAGATCCATATCGTGTCGGATTAAAATTACGAGAAGGTGGTTGGGTTTATGTACAAGGATTAACGCACTATGAAGTTAATCACGACAACGAATTCCTCATCGCCGGATTTAATTATGAAGGACAATTGGCAGCTACAATAGAAATTAGCGTTAAGCCATTCACAATATAGAGGAGGTTATGAATCATGACTGATGAAAGACACGTACTTGTAATCTTTCCACATCCAGATGATGAAACCTTCTCATCTGCTGGAACCATTGCAAGTTATATTGACGCAGGCGTGCCAGTCACGTACGCATGCTTAACACTAGGACAAATGGGACGTAACTTGGGTAACCCTCCTTTTGCGACAAGGGAATCTTTACCTAATATTCGAGAACGAGAACTTGAAGATGCTTGCCGAGCAATTGGAATTACAGACCTAAGAAAGATGGGGTTACGAGATAAAACGGTTGAGTTTGAACCACATGATCAAATGGACGATATGGTAAAAAATCTCATTGATGAAACTAACCCGTCGTTAATTATTTCATTTTATCCTAAATTCGCCGTGCATCCAGACCATGAAGCTACAGCAGAAGCTGTTGTACGTACAGTAGGACGTATGCCAGAATCAGAACGTCCACGACTCACACTTGTAGCATTTAGTAATGATGCACCAGAAATACTTGGTCAACCAGACATTCAAAATGACATTTCTAAATATAGTGATTTAAAACTTAAAGCCTTTGAAGCGCATGCTTCTCAAACAGGACCATTCTTAAAACAAATTGCGAGCCCTGACATTGATGGACAAGCACAAAGTTTCTTAAAGGTTGAGCCATTTTGGACTTATCACTTCGAATCTTAAATGGAGGTAAAACATGACAGAATTTGATTTATCTACTCGAGAGGGTCGTTGGAAACACTTCGGTTCTGTAGATCCTATCGAAGGTACGAAACCTACAACTAAAAATGAAATGACTGATTTACAAAGCACTCATAAAAATTTCCTATTTGAAATAGAAGAAGTAGGAATTAAAAATTTAACGTATCCTGTATTGATTGATCAGTATCAAACTGCAGGATTATTTAGCTTTTCAACAAGTTTAAATAAAGATGAAAAAGGCATTAATATGAGTCGTATATTAGAGAGTGTTGAAAAGCATTATAATAATGGAATTGAGCTTGAATTTAATACACTTTATCAAGTATTACGCACACTTCAAGAAAAAATGAATCAAAATGCTGCTGGGGTGGATGTCTCAGGAAAATGGTTCTTTGATCGCTTTAGTCCAGTGACTAATATTAAAGCTGTAGGTAACGCAGACGTCACGTACGGACTTGCAATTGATGGCGAGAAAGTAACACGTAAAGAACTAACGATTGAAGCTACTGTTACAACACTTTGTCCTTGTTCTAAAGAAATCAGTGAATACTCAGCGCATAACCAACGTGGAATCGTTACAGTTAAAACTTATTTAGATAAAGATGCTAAAGTCGTGGATGATTATAAAGATAAAATTTTAGACGCTATGGAAGCTAACGCGAGTTCCATATTATACCCTATCTTGAAACGTCCAGATGAAAACGTGTCACAGAACGTGCTTATGAAAACCCACGTTTCGTAGAAGATTTAATTCGACTCATTGCTGCTGATTTAGTTGAATTCGACTGGATTGATGGCTTTGATATTGAATGTCGCAATGAAGAATCTATTCACCAACACGATGCGTTTGCTCGTTTAAAATATAGAAAATGATAGAAAAAAGAGAGTTGCTCCACACTTCTTTAAAGCAACTCTCTTTTTTTATGCGATATAAAATTTTAATATATCGTGTGCGTATTACATAGACATTTTCAAAAATAAATTAATATTAAGTTAATGTCTACTCATATTCTTCTCCCCTGGTCTAACGAAACACATTGCAATAATACTAATCAATGAAGCTACAACCGCTGAAATAAACATTGTTGAATAACCGTGAGTAGCGACTAAAATACCTGTAAGTGTAGGCGCAATCACTGTCGCTGTATTAACAAAGAAGTGAGTTATACCACCATAGGTACCAGTTTTATTTGGTGCTGTATCAATAATCACTGACCAGTAAACTGCGTTAGGTAAGAAGATAAACGCATTCCCTATCATCATTAATATCATGACTGCAACGATACTATGTGTGAATGGAATGATTAGGAAACATATTGCTGCACAAATCATGCCTGCAATCGCAAAGTATGAACGTGCGATACGTAAGCTACCAGTCTTTTTACGTAGCCAGTCAGACATTTGACCACCAAAATATGCTGTAAAACAAGCACCGATCCAAGGAATCATCCCCAAATACCAAAGTGAATGGATTTCAAAATGATATTCATCCTGCAAGTATTTCGGTGTCCATATTAATATAAGAAAATTAACATATTGGAAACCAAAATAACCAATCATGTTTCCTACGAGTGTTGGACTTTTAAAGAAATGATACCACTTTTCACTTGAATCTTCTGTTTCTACTGTTTTTTCAACATTTAAACTCTCATTTGTAGAGCGAATATCATTTAATTCTTCTTCTGAAACTTTTTTATTGTCCTCGGGATAATCTGTAAATACCTTTGCCCAAATAATTACCCAGACTAACCCAAGTATGCCTAATAGGACAAAGAGTAAACGCCAACTTGCTATAGTTAAGAAACCAGATACGATAGGTGCAGTAATAAGTGCTCCTAAAGGTACGCCAATTAAACCAAGAGCTGATAATAAACCACGTTCTCTAGGTGCCGCCCAGTTCGCATTAGTTTTACTAATCGTTGAAAAGATAGGACCTTCTGAAATACCGAAAAGCACTCGAAGTAAACCAAATCCAGCAATAGCTGAACCTCCAAATATTGCCATACCAAGTTCACCTGCAAAAGCCATTGCAATTTCAACTAAAGACCAAGCCGTCCCAGCCAATATCCAAACAAATTTAGGTCCCTTTTTATCGGCAGTAATTCCACCAAGCAATGAACCAAACATGTAACCATAGCCAAAGTATCCTAGTATAGATCCCCAAGCAATCGTATCAAAACCAAATTCTTTAATAATATCTTCTTGAGCATATGAGATTGCACCACGATCGATGTAATTAATCATCGTCATAATAACAATCATGGTAATGATAAAATAACGATAACGTTTCATAGTCATCCCCACCCCTTTGTTCTAAACATCTCTACCGTGTAAGTTTATCACAAAGTTGAGTGTAAGCGCTAACATTATTTTAAATATTCAGAATGTTAAGGTGTTAAAAAAGTGCTATAGATAAGGAGGTTAATAATTTCGGACTAAGTAGAATAGGAATGTTTTTAATATTATTGAATTTTTATTTTTAGTTTATTTAATATTTGAAGATTTTATTATGTTATAATATTTGTAAAATAAATTAAACAGATGAGGTATCGAATGTTTTATTTTGTAGGAAACAATATTGGTCAAAAAATCACAGGTATTGAAAAAGCTATTATTAATCGTTTAAACCTTTTTAAAGAAAATAAATATTCATCAAAAGTTATTCTATTAGCATGGAATCGTTACTTAACTGATACAGCATCAAATTATTTAATGCATGAAGATTACATAAATATGTACGATTATTTTCAAGAAGCTACGCAAGTAACTATAAATATTGAATCGATAAATAGTAAAAATTGGTTACATGATTGGCAGCATGATTGTGGATACACAATTAAGTATGTTGAACATTCTAATGATGTACGCGTTTATGATGGTAACAACTTTATAATGTATGCCCATTTTACAGATGAGACTTATAAAAAACTTGATTATCTTAATTATTTCGATACATCTCGTAGGAAAATCAAAAGAGAGCTGTATGATACTCGAGGATTCTTAAGTTGTACTAGAATTTTATCAACTGATCAAAAAATTCAATCGGAGTTTTACTATTCTCCTCAAAAAGAAGTTAAATTAGAGAAATATTATGATATTGATTCAAATGAACCTAATATAGCTAAGAAAATACTATTACATCATCAGGGGAGAACGTATTTCTTCAATAATGATACTGAGTTAAGTGCATTTTTCATAGAACAAATTTATTGCAGTGGTGATCTTTTCTTTAGTGACAGAAATTTAATTTCATCACATGTTTTTAATTCTACAATTCATACAATACCGGTTGTAGCCGTTTTACATAGTACTCATGTCAAAGATATTAATGATTTGATGCATTCAAGGATTAAAAATGTCTATAAAGGCGTCTTCGATCATTTAAAACGCTACAAAGCCATTGTAGTTTCAACGGAACAACAAGCCGAAGATGTACGTCATAGAATTAAGGACTGTATTCCAGTTTATGCGATACCTGTAGGTTTCTCTGAAAGTACATCACAACATAATATAGGATATACATCTCAAAAATTAATTTCTGTAGCAAGATACTCCCCTGAAAAGCAATTAGAACAACAAATTAAGCTGGTTAGTAAATTAAAAGGGTTATTCCCCAAAATTGAATTACATTTATATGGTTTTGGGCCTGAAGAAAGTAAGCTTAAAACATTAATTAATGATTATCATGTAGAAAATCATGTATTTCTAAGAGGATTTCTTAATGACTTAACAGAAGAATTTAAAACAGCATATGTTAATTTAATTACAAGTAATATGGAAGGATTCTCATTAGCATTATTAGAAGCTCAATCGCATGGTGTTCCTTCTATTAGCTATAATATTAAATATGGACCAGGTGAATTAATTATTCCTGATTATAATGGCTCATTAGTAGAATTTAACAATGAAGATCAACTATATGAAACTGTGAAGGCTCTACTAGAAGAACCGGAATTACAACAAAAATATGCTCAAAATAGTATTGAATCATCCAAAAATTTTAGTAAGGATGCCATTATAAATAGATGGCAACAATTAATAAATGATATCAATACATAGATTTTAGAATATCAGCCCATAAAAATAATAGCAGTAAGTCGGTTTTAATTAAGAACCTTCTTACTGCTACTTTTATTTAAAATTATATTGTATAACTGTACGTTTTATTTTAAGTGTTCATAAGGACTGTTATTTACAAATGAAACGATTTGATCTACGAATAATTTTGCACGTAATTGGAATTCACTATCCTCTAGGTATAATGTGCCATCGTCTAATTTTGCGTAATCTGAATCATGTGTAGCAATTTGTGTAGGAACTGCAATACCTAATAAACTGCGTATAATCACTCTTAAATGTGATAATGGTTCTGAACTTACAATACCTCCACTATTTCCAATGAGACCCACCGGTTTCATTTTGAAATAATCCATATTCAAATGATCTAGAGCGTTCTTAAGTATGCCAGAAAATGAGCCATGATAATTAGGCGTTCCAAGAATAAAGAAATCCGCTTCCATTGCTTTATCCTGAAGCTCTTTAACATTTTTTTTAATATCTTCAGCAGCTTGTGTTGTACCAGAAAAGTCCAATTGATGAATTGGTTTCTCAGCTAAATCAAATATATCTACATCAACATCATGTTCATCTAATTGACCTATAAGGTATTTAGCTAAAGCATTTGTATGAGAACCTACTCTAGCACTGCCTACAATTATTAATCCTTTCATCTTTTACACCTCTTAATTATGTTAATTGATTCTCTTCTTTTAAAAATTTCTTAATTGCTTTACCGACTCCGCTGTTTTCATTTGAATCAGTCACATACTTAGCGACTGTCTTAACTTCTGGTGCAGCATTATCCATTGCGACCGAATAACCGACTCTTTCAAGCATAGAGACATCATTTAAGTTATCCCCTAGTGCCATGACATCTTTTAAATCAATGCCGAGTTGTTTCGCAATAGTAGATAAAGCTATGCCTTTTTGCGCATCTGAATGTGTAATTTCTAAATTACCTCTTGAAGATGAAGAAACTGCAAGGTTTGGTGATTGAGCTAATTCTTGACCTACAAGATCAATTTTTCCTAAATCAGAATCGAACGCTAAAATTTTCATGATTAATTCACCAGGAATATCTTCAATTTTGTCATAATTATCAACAATTTTTAAAGTTCCATTATCTATACGTTTTTGAATACTGTTCTCGATTTTCTCAACATCTGCTTTTTGACCAGCACGTTCAGCGATATCAATATAAATTTCTAAGTCTCTTTGAGGATTTTCCGTATAAATCCCTCTATTTGTGTAAACTTGATAATATATGTCTTTTTCTTTCAATGTAGACGTTATCTTACTCACTAAAGAATGATTAAGATGAGATGTACTCATAATATTGAACGTTTCATCGCGAACTTCGGCTCCGTTCAAGCAGATATATGGTACTTTTAAATCTGTTTCAGCAACTGGTGTATTCGCTTCGTAAAATGCACGCCCTGTCGCGATAACAACAGTGATACCATGTTCTTGTGCAAATTTAATCGCTTCTTGGTTCTCTTGAGAAATTTCGTGTGCAGCATTAAGGAGCGTTCCATCCATATCTGTTGCAATTAGCTTTATCATTCGTTGACCTCGTTTCTTCCCGTTTGTAGTTATTTATTTTTAATTTAGGTTTTTAAATTTAATTTTTGAAAAGGTTAGCATGTATTGTCACTCTTTTCATACACAATTATTCTAACAAATTTGTGTCATTTTGTATCTTTGCTTGTTTGAGTGCCTTCTTTTGTTGGCGAATATTTTTGAAGAAATCACGTAAAAGTGTGCTGCATTCATTTTCCAAAATACCCGACTCAACAATAGCTCTGTGGTTGAATTGAGGCTGCTCTAACAAGTTCATCAAACTGCCGGTACATCCTCCCTTAGGATCAACAGCACCATAAACCACTCGTGGTATTCGACTCATCACGATGGCTCCTGCACACATCACGCAGGGTTCAAGGGTGACATAAAGAGTACATTCTTCTAAACGCCAACTACCCACTACCTTAGATGCACGTTCAATCGCAATGTGTTCAGCGTGTGCAGTAGGTAGTTGTAAGGATTCTCTTAAATTATGAGCGTGTGCAATGACTTGATCGTTTTTAACAATGACAGCTCCAATGGGCACCTCCCCTAGAGCTTGTGCTTTCTGAGCTTCTTTGATTGCTAAACGCATGTAATCTTTATCAGTTCTCATATGTGTTGCAATACCTCACTTATGGTACAATACTCATTGTCTATTTTAACATTTGGAGAAGTGAATATGAATAAACCATTTATTGCAATTGAAGGACCTATAGGTGTTGGTAAATCTTCACTTGCACGAATGCTAAGTCAAACGCTTGGTTATTACGAAGAGAAAGAAATTGTTGACGAAAATCCTTTTCTATCAGACTTTTATGACGACATAGAAAAGTGGAGCTTTCAAACAGAAATGTTCTTTTTATGTAACAGATATAAACAAATTCAAGATATTGAGGCGTTAGAACAAGGCGTTGTAAGTGATTACCACATACATAAAAATAAAATATTTGCAAATAACACATTAGATTCGAAAGAGTTCGATAAATTCAGTCGCATTTATGATATTTTGACTGAAGATCTTGAAATGCCTAATATGATTATCTTTTTAGATGCAGATTTAGATGTTCTCAAAACTAGAATAGCTAAACGCAATCGCGATTTTGAACATACTATTGAAGATGATTATTTATTAAAGCTGAAACAAGATTATAAAGCTTATTATGAATCCTTAAAAAATGAGGGCGCGAATGTCATACGTATTGACACAACTGAGAAAGATTTTGTTAACAATAGTGACGACTATAAAGAAATTTTAGAATTAATAAAACCAATGATTGGAGATAATATAGATGAATAATTTTGGTATTCCTCAAAATGCAATTATCACTATTGCAGGTACTGTGGGCGTCGGAAAGTCAACATTAACACAGGCGCTTGCTGATAAATTAAATTTTAAAACTTCTTTTGAAAATGTTGATCATAATCCTTATTTAGATAAATTCTATCATGATTTTGAGCGTTGGAGTTTTCATCTACAAATATACTTTTTAGCGGAACGCTTTAAAGAACAAAAGCGTATGTTTGAATATGGTGGTGGCTTCGTACAGGACCGTTCTATTTATGAAGATGTTGATATTTTTGCGAAAATGCATGAAGAACAAGGTACAATGAGCCCGGAAGATTTTCACACGTATTCAGAATTATTTAACGCTATGGTAATGACACCTTATTTTCCTAAACCAGATGTGTTAATTTATTTAGAATGTGATTATGATGAAGTGATTGATCGTATTAAGCAACGTGGTCGTGATATGGAAATTAATACAGACCCTGAATATTGGAAAAAATTATTCAAACGTTACGATGATTGGATTAATAATTTTAATGCTTGTCCAGTGGTGCGCGTCAATATTAATGAGTATGATATTCACGAAAATCTGGATTCACTAGACCCAATTATCGATAAAATAGCTCATATCATCCAGACTCATCGCCAAGTTGATACAAGACCTTAAAGTGAATTGAAACTTTGCTTATATTCTATTTTTTGACAAACGATCTAATTATATATAGGTTAATACTACAAGTTAATGATTTACACTAGGGGTGTTTTTAACTGAGATGGAATCTATCCAAACCCTTTGAACCTGAATCTAGTTTAAACTAGCGTAGGAAAGTGTGATGACGCTCTTAATATTAATTTGTCATAATATGTGATGACTAAGAAGCACAACTTTTTTACGGAAGTTGTGCTTCTTTTTTTAAAAAATTTTAGGAGGATTAAAAATGTCAAAAACTGCAATTATTACTGGAAGTAGCCGTGGTTTAGGAGCGGTAATTGCTCAAACATTAATTAATAAAGGTTATAACGTTGTTGTGAATTATAAACATAGCAGAGAAAAAGCTGAAAAATTGATTGAGAATATTAGTCATGAAAAAGCAATTGCAATTCAAGCTGATGTGACAGAACGTGCCGAAGTTAACCGAATGGTCAAAGTTGCAAAGGAACATTTTGGTAATATAGACATTGTTATTAATAATGCACTAGTTAATTTTAAGTTTGATCCAAACCAACAAAAGAACTTCAAAGATTTAACTTGGGAAGATTATCAACAACAACTTGATGGCACTTTAAAAGCTGCATTTAATGTTACACAAAGTGTCATACCTCAATTTATTGAAAAACAGGAAGGCAGAATTATTAATATCGGAACAAATCTATATCAAAACCCAGTCGTCCCCTATCATGAATACACGACTGCTAAAGCTGGCTTAATAGGTTTTACCCGTAATATCGCTGCAGAGCTAGGCCAATATGGTATAACAGCCAATGTGGTTTCTGGAGGATTATTAAAAACTACTGATGCTAGTGCAGTAACGACGCCTGAGGTATTCGACTTAATCGCTCAAACGACACCGCTCAAAAAAGTGACTACGCCACAAGATGTAGCAAATATGGTTGCTTATCTAGCTTCTGATGAAGCAAGTGGTATCACTGGTCAGAATTTAACTGTTGATGGTGGGTTAACAATGAATTAATGTATGATGTTAATAGAAAATATCGATTAAAACTTACATCTAAAATTAAATGTAGAGTGAAACCTCTTTTTTTAAAGACAAATATAATAAAAGCATGGTTACTTGAACTCACTCAAATATCCATGCTTTTTAATTAATTTTGTTATTTTTTATATTGATCTAAAATTTGTTTTACATCTTTAGCACTGTCAATAATGACATCCGCATCCGCTTCATGAAGTTCCTCTCTTTTTGCGATACCAGTTAATACACCTATACTTAAACCTAATTTAGCGTTTACCGCAGTTTTCATATCATTTGTAGTGTCACCAATGATGGCAACTTGATCTGGTGAAACATCATAAGCGTCAAATAAAGGATTCAACACTTTTGGATTGGGTTTTTCTTCAGCATGAGTTTCTGTAGAAATAATTAAATCAAATAATTCTTTAGATTGCGTTTCTTCTAGAAATTGATCTACGCCTTTTTTGGTATCACTAGTGACAATACCAATTTTATAACCTTCGTTTCTAAGTTCCTGAATAGTCTCTTGCACACCTTCAATCCAATTATTTTCAGGAACACGAGTATCAACAAGTTCTTGGCTAGTATTTCTTGCCCAATCAGATGTATCTTCTCCAGTAACTTTATTAAAAGATTTAATCATATCTCCTAATGATCCTGAACCCATAATTGAATCAGGAACAATTTTATCGTCAATAATTCCAAGTTGGCGGTGTGCTACTTCTTTGTCGTGTACAGGAAATGTCTCTAATAGTTTATCAACAAGGCGCACACCGATTTTTTCCCAACTCTTATCAAATTCTATTAGCGTGCCATCTTTATCAAATAATATCCATTCCATTTTTACTTCTCTCCTGAAAATGATTTTTTGTAGTACATTCATTTACATATTATTGTAATATAGAGACTTCAATAATTATAGAAAAGTGGATTATGGTTTCTTTATTTCACAAAAAAGAGCTTTCTCGAATGAGAAAGCTCTTTCAGTATATAACACATTAATAGTTAGGGACTTCAACTCTCCAACCATATTTATCTTCTAATTTACCGCTTTGAATACCAGTATATGTGTCATATAATTTTTGAGTGATTTCACCTGGCTCATTATTATTAATAACAATTTCTCTGTCTTCATAGCGTAATGTACCAACTGGAGAAATAACCGCTGCAGTACCTGCACCAAATACTTCTGTAAGTTCACCTTTGTCGTAAGCGTCGAATAATTCGTCAATTGAAACTTTTCTTTCTTCAACTTCATAACCTAAGTCTTCAGCTAATTGAATAATTGATTTTCTAGTAATACCTGGTAAGATACTTCCATTTAATGCAGGTGTGACTATTTTTCCATTTTCAACGAAGAAGATATTCATACTTCCAACTTCTTCGACATATTTTTGTTCCACACCATCTAGCCATAATACTTGGTCATAACCTAATTTGTTAGCATTAGTTTGTGCAAGTAGACTAGCAGCATAGTTACCGGCAACTTTCGCAAATCCTACTCCTCCACGTACGGCACGAACATATTCGTCTTCAACATAAATTTTAGTAGTTTTTAACGTGTCTCCACCATAATACGCACCTGAAGGCGATAAAATGATTAATAACTTATATTGTTGAGATGCACGTACACCTAGAATACCTTCCGTAGCAAATACGAATGGACGAATATATAATGATTGCCCTTCACCCTCTGGTACCCAGTCACGTTCAACATCAATAAGTTGTTTTAATCCCTCTAATAATGCTTCTTCGTCAACTTCTGGCATTTCTAAACGCGCTAAAGAATTATTAATACGTTTAAAGTTTTGGTCTGGTCGGAATAATACCACTTCACCGTTGTGTTTATATGCTTTAAGCCCTTCAAATACCGCTTGACCATAATGTAAACCTTGTGCTGCTGGTGAAATTTCAAATGGTGCATAAGGTACAATCTTCATATCATGCCAACCTTTATCCGCATCATAATCCAAACTTAGCATATAGTCTGAAAAATATTGACCGAATCCTAATTTCGATGTGTCTGGTTTTTCTTTCAATGTATCTCGTTGTTCAAATTTTACCTTTTCTGACATGAATATAGCCTCCTAGTAATTTCTCCGAATTGAATAGTTACTCTAAATTATATCAATCGCATTTATACTATTCAATGAGTTTTCTAAATATTCAAAATAAATATACAAATGTAATTATGTACTCTTTATTAGTTAAACATTACCATATTAAACTTACAAGTTTAGTTATTTACGTATGTTATAGATACATTGGATTTAAAATATAAAAAAACTCCTTTTAAAAGTTTTAATTTTAAAAGGAGTAAGTTTTAGCTAAACTACGTTATTAATTATATAAGATTTTCTATTTAGCAACCTTTTCTTTTTCTTCAATTGCTGCGAGCATCAACTTAGTCATTGAGGCTAAATCATATTTTGGATTAAATCCCCACTCACCACGTGAACAGCTCGTATCGATACTATCAGGCCATGTTGAAGCAATATTTTGACGTTCTGGATCAACATCATAGTCTAGTTCGAAATTAGGGTAGTACTCTTGAATGGCTTTTTTAACCATTTCAGGTTCTATACTCATTGCACTTAAATTATAACCATTACGAGTTTCTAATTTGGCACCATCTGCTTCCATTAATTTTATAATAGCGTCGATGGCATCATCCATATACATCATATCCATATATGTGTTCTTATCGATATAGCTTGTATAACGACCTTCTCTTACTGCTTTAAAATAAATTTCAACAGCGTAGTCAGTCGTGCCGCCCCCTGGCTCCTTCACATGTGAAATAAGTCCTGGGAATCTTACGCTGCGAGTATCTACGCCAAACTTAACATAATAATACTGACACAGTAATTCACCCGCAACTTTATTAACACCGTACATTGTAGTAGGTTGTTGGATTGTTACTTGTGGTGTATTTACTTTAGGCGTTGACGCGCCAAAAGCACCAATAGAGCTTGGTGTAAAGAATTGTAGTTCATACGTACGTGCAGCTTCAAGAGCGTTCATTAATCCTCCCATATTTAAATCCCAAGCGAATAATGGATTCTTCTCAGCAGTTGCGGATAATAATGCTGCCATATGCATTAAAGTGTCTGCCCCAAAATCTTCGATAAGCTTATACATACGCTCTCTGTCTTTAACATCTAAAATTTCAAATGGACCATTTTGAACTGGTGAATTTGCTTCAGGTTCTCTAATATCTGTAGCTAATACATTTTCTGTACCGTAAATTTCTCGACATTTCACTACTAACTCGGTTCCAATTTGGCCAAGTGCCCCTGTAATCATTATCTTTTTCATTACAAAATCTCCCCTTGTTTATTTCATAAGTGCGTTGTCCTTCTAGTATGTACATATTCTTAATTTACATCAATATTATATAATAAAAGCGCTTTCTTGTATATGCAGTAAACACATTATAGGGTTTAATAAGTAGTTTTTAATTTATGATTTTTGTATGAGCGCGTTAGTTGTATTGCTATTTGGTCATTAGACTATGACGTTTTATTAATTAAATTTAAATTCGAAGTAAATATTTTAAATAAAAGAATTATTTATTCTTTTTATATGCTAATATTGCAATGTATATAATTTTTCAAAAGGAGGAACTATATGAAAAAAATCATAATCACTATTATCACTTTATTTATAACCCTTGGTACGATACTAAACTTTAACCTCGTTAATGCTTCAGAACAACACACGCACTCAAATGACAATCAAAGTAAAACTGAACACACAATATTACATACTAATGATATTCATGGTCGCTTCGTAGAAGAAAAAGGACGTGTTATTGGCATGCCTAAATTAAAAGGTCTCAAAAATAAAGAAAAACCTGATTTAGTTTTAGACTCTGGGGATGCCTTTCAAGGATTGCCAGTTTCTAACCATTCAAAAGGTGAAGAAATGGCTAAAGCAATGAATAAAGTAGGCTATGACGCTATGACAATTGGTAATCATGAATTTGATTTTGGCTATAACCAATTATTAAAATTACAAAAACAGCTTCATTTTCCAATGATCTCATCAAATATTTATAAAAACGGGAAGCGCATTTTCAAACCTTCAACTATAATTAAACGTAATGGTGTGCGATACGGTTTAGTAGGTGTTACAACTCCCGAAACTAAAATTAAAACCTCTCCTGATGCTGTGAAAGATGTAGAATTTAAAGATCCATTGAGCAGTGTGAAAGGTGCTATTAAAGAAATGGATGGTAAAGCAGATGTATATGTTGTTTTATCTCATCTTGGCATCGATAAAAATACTAAAAAAGAATGGCGTGGAGATTATCTAATTGAACAATTATCCAAAGATAACTCAATAAAAAAACCAATCATAGTTTTAGATGGTCACTCACATTCTGTTATAAAACATGGCAAAAAGTATAATCATGGTATCTTAGCTCAAACGGGTACTGCTTTGGAAAATGTAGGCAAAATTAGTTTTCTTTTTAACCATCATAAAGTGTCAGATTTAAAAGCGAGTCTGATTAACGTCAAAGATACAAATAAAATAAAAGCTGATCCCTCAATAGAAAAACAAGTAAATAAAGCGAATAATGAATTTAAAAAAGAAACATCTAAAGTGATTATTCCTAATAATAAAGTTGAATTTAAAGGCGATAAAAATATAGCTCGTACTCAAGAAACGAATTTAGGAAATCTAATTACAGATGCGATGGAGGATTACGCAGCGAAAAACTTTAAACATAAGCCAGATTTCGCAGTGACTAATGGCGGTGGTATTCGCGCTTCCATCTCTAAAGGCAAAGTCACTCAAAACGATATTATTACAGTGCTGCCTTTCGGTAATTTAATTTCACAGATTAAAGTTAAAGGTACGAATGTGAAGAAAGCATTTGAACATAGTCTAGGTTCTCCTACTGAAACAAAAGATGGTAAGAAACAACTATCACCAAATGGCGGTTTCTTACAAGTTTCGAAATCAATACGTGTTTATTATGATATGAATCAAAAATCTGGCTCAAGAGTTCGAGATATTCAAGTTCGTAATCGCGAGACCGGAAAATTTGAAAAATTAAATCCTAATAAAACATATTATGTTGCTACCAATGATTTTACCGCTAACAAAGGTGATGGCTACGATATGTTTGGAGGACAACGTGAGGAAGGTATTTCGCTTGATGAAGTCGTAGGAAATTATATTCAAAAGCACAATTTAAATGAATATAATACTAATAATCCTGAAAGAATCATTAATGGAAAATTAGATTCAGTGAAAAAATCAACACATAAATCAGACAATGGTAAACAATCAAGCAATCATACTCACAAAAAGTCAGCCTAAATATACAAGAGACTCTGAGATAAAATAGTCATTCTCAGAGTCACTTTTTTATGATTAAACTCTATTTTATTAAGAAACATATATAGTTAATCAAACGCATAAAGATTATTTACTTACGGAAAATATTAAATAAGACAAAGTTGATTTTTAATTTAGTCCAAATTAAAAGATACTCACGCTTATCGCAGATAATCAAAATGATTAGAGTAAGTCCCGAAAAGGGGTTCAAATACTGAGACTATTAGTCCAAAAGATGGCATTGAAAGGTGACAGTCATATTTCTTGGGAAATAATTCTCCATCCACTTATAGCAGTCTGCCGTTTGTGCGAGGTTACAGTGCCCTCCTACTACTTCAACTACGTTTGCAATTCATAAAGGCAAACGTTATCATTAATTTAAGTTAAATATAATGTAGGTGATCGTAATGAATGGTGGTTTGAAAACGTATAAACAACGACAAGTAGGTTTGCTATCTAGCTTATTAATCTTTTTAGCATTTATCTTTCAAAATATTTATGTACTTGTAACTAAACATGAGTTAGTGCCTGAGATGCTAAGTACATTTAGCCTACTCGTTTTTCTAATTTTAGCTACACTTTGTGTTAAACAGGTTATATATAATTATAGACATCGACCATGATAGAACCCATATAAAATCCCGCTAGTTAATTTTAACGGGATTAATAATATGATTAATTATCACTTTCAAGTGCTTTTTTATAGAAATACTGAGCTACTACAATATCAACAATGGCTAGACCCACTGATTTAAATAAAGTTACCTCTTTTTCGTCCTCACGTCCTGCTTTCTTACCTGAGACAATATCACCTAACTCACCATATAACATATTGTGAGTTAATATACCCTCTTCCTGAGGCACTTTTAAATCGCCTGTCTCTTCCATTGCCGCTTCGGTCGATTCAACAACAATCTTATTAGCGATCATCATAGACTCTGACGGTAATTCTTGCATATCAGGTTTGAATGAACCTACTGCATTAAGATGGACGCCTGGGTGTAACGTGTGTGAATATACTGGTTCTGAAGCATTTGTAGCGGTAACTATAATATCCGCAGCCTCCATTGCTTCATCTGCTTGATCATACGTTTTGGCTTTAACTCCATATTTTTGTTGAGTTGCTTCAGCAAGCTTTTCAGCTTTTTCCTTAGTTCTACTTGAAAAGTGAACTTCCTCAATATTTCTCACAGCCATGACAGCTTCTATGAGACCTTCAGCTTGTACTCCGGCACCAATGACAGTTAATACTTTAGCATCTTCACGAGACAAATATTTTGTAGCCACACCAGAAATCGCGCCTGTTCTAATTTTAGTTAAATAACCACCATCTAGTACTGCTAGTGTTTCCCCCGTTTCATAATCGCTTAGTATTACTGAGCCTGTAATTGTTGCTTTACCTTTTTTAGGATTATCAGGAGCAAATGAAACGGTTTTTAATCCGACAATTTTTAATTCATCTGATAATGCTGGCATCACTAAGTATCGATTGTGTTTATTAAATGGCAACACATGTCGCAATGGGGTTTCAGTTTTATCTTCTGAAAATGCTTTTAGCGCTTGTCCAACCTCTTCAATAACTTCATTCATATTTAATAACTCTGATTGAGTTTGTTCATCTAAATATCGCATTTTAAACTCTCCTTTATACCATGACGCTTTTAAATAACATTCCCTTAGATTTTAGTATCTAACATAATTGAATGATTAAAATAGTATTGCTAAAAGTATCGATGTGAGTACCACTAAATTAAATAAATTGATAAAAATACTTATATTAAGCGTATCCTTAATATCGTCTTGAGTTCTTGATATAAAACTAAATATCAATGAAATGATAAGTAAGAAAATGCTAAATAAAGCAAAAAATGAGACTATATCTGGTCCTACTTCACTTATACGATTTAAAGATAGGCTGATCCAAGTGATTAAAATAATATAATTAAATAGGTTCATTCCATATATTACATACTTCATTAATACCACCCGATTATTTAAATATATTTTTTACTATCGTTTCAAATTTGAATTATAATTTACATTGTTACTTTCACTCATATAATAATACACTCTGATTAAAATAATAAGTAATCCGATAAATGAAGCTAAAATGTCGGATTTATTAAATTTTTGTTGTGACAATGTAAATTCCGTGCTATTCTATTATTTATAAATAAAAGGCAATGTGCATTAACACATTACCTTGCGATTTTGCTTCTTTTTAGCAAAACTATTTAATTAACTTTTGACAACTATCACCCTTCTTTTGAAGGGTGATTTTTATTTATTCAAAATTTGATATCGATTAACAACTTTCCCATTCTTTTTAATATAGGGTTCGATTTCATAACCACCATATTTTTTTATGACATTTTGAGATGCGTAATTGAATGGATTTGTAGTCATAAGAATTGTTTCAACATTTCGTATTTTTAAGTAGTCAAGGGCTTGTCCTAATAAGGTTGAGGCATATCCTTTACCTCTATATGATCGAGCTACGCCATACCCAATATGACCCCCAATGTTTCTTAATCGATGATTGAGTTCGTGTCTAATATCCACCGCACCCACAATATTTCCATCAACAAAATAAAATAATGTTGTGGTGGGAACCCAATCTTTACTTGGTCTTTCTTGATTAAGAAAATCAACCATATCTTTGAAGGACTGATATTCTTTTAAATTCGTATTTCCTGGTACAACTTTTTCATTATTGTCATACCATTCTTGAATATAAACGTTGAATGTTTCTTCATCTTTATACGTAAGTTGTCTTAATTCTTCCACTCCGTTATACCTCTTCTCATCCATTCATTTCACTATTATTGTAAAATGAATAAACCACTATATTAAAGTATTTTAAATCAGAAAAATTAAAGGCACTCACTCTCTAAGAGACAAGTGCCTTAAGAATAACAATCTATATAATATTTAATTCTTTTCCAACCTTCTCATAAGCATTAAGGGCTTTATCTAACATATCTTTAGTATGAGCAGCTGTAGGCATATTTCTTACACGACCGGTACCTCTAGGAACTGTTGGGAATACTATTGACTTAACATAGATTCCTTCTTCTTTAAGACGTTTACTAAACTCTTGCGTATCTTTTTCATCTCCAATAATGACTGGAGTAATTGGTGTTTCAGATTCCCCAGTATTAAAACCTAATTTAGAGAGTCCATCTTTTAAATATTGTGCGTTATCCCATAATTGATCATGTAATTCTGTAGATGCCATTAATTTTTTAACAGCTTCAGTAATAGCCTTAGTATCTCCAGGTGCTAATGAAGTCGAGAATAAGAACGGTCTTGATTGTGCTTTTAACCAATCAATTAATTGTTTAGAGCCTGCTACATAACCACCTACAACACCAATGGCTTTAGATAATGTGCCAATTTGGAAGTCAATTTTATCTTGTAAACCGAAATGTTTAACTGTACCTGCACCTTTACCCATAACACCTGAACCATGAGCGTCATCAACATAAGTTAATAAACCAAATTCTTCAGCAATTTTTACAATTTCTGGTAGCTTAGCAACATCCCCATCCATACTAAATACACCATCAGTAATATACATTACTTTATTGTATTGTCCAGACTCAACAGCTTCTTTAGCTTTTGTACGTAAATCCTCCATATCTGAATGATTTACTCGAATAATTTTAGCTTTAGATAAGCGACAACCATCAATAATAGAGGCATGGTTTAATTCGTCAGATAAAATAGCATCATTTTTATTCATAACAGCTGATATAGCAGCCATATTACAATTAAACCCTGATTGATATGCAATAGCTGCTTCAGTACCTTTAAACTGTGCAAGTGTATCTTCTAACTCATCATGTAAGTCCAATGTACCATTAATTGAGCGTACTGCACCTGCACCCACTCCGTGTGAATCAATTGCTTTTTTAGCTGCTTCTTTTAAATCTTCATTCGTAGCAAGTCCTAAGTAGTTATTTGATGATAAATTGACGTAGTTTTTACCATTAATTTTGATTTCAGGACCATTTGCTCCCTCAATTGAGTCAATTTCGTTATATAAGCCATTGTCTTTTAAATATTGTATATTTTCATCTAAAAACTCATTTAGTGATTGAACCACAATTAAATCCCCCTTGTGTTGTCTATTTTCTTTAATCATACCTTAATTTTCAGAATCATGAAAGTCTTATCATTTATAGGTGTTATCACCTTGTTTTATTGAAAAATAATTAATATGAAAGCCTACTTTAGCTTAATCAATAATGATATACTAATTACGATAATAAGAAGGAAGAAGTGATAAATGTGTTTGATTGGTTCCAATTGGCTAGCAAAAAAGAGAAAAGAAAGGTACAACTACGACGATATTTGCATCAATATCCCGAACTCTCTTTTGAGGAAAAGCGTACGCATGACTTTATCGTGAATCAATTAAGCCAGTTGTCATGTGATATTGTTACTCCAGTTGGCCGTAATGGTATCAAAGCTACATTTAAAGGTAGTGAAAACGGCCCAACTATAGCATTTCGTGCAGACTTTGATGCCCTACCTGTTCAAGAATTAAACGACGTCCCATACCGTTCTAAAAACGAGGGCTGTATGCATGCATGTGGTCATGATGGTCACACGGCAATATTACTTGGAGTTGCTGAAATAGTAAATGAACACCGCCATTTATTAAAAGGAAACGTTGTATTCATCTTCCAATATGGGGAAGAAATTATGCCTGGTGGCTCTCAGGAAATGATTGATGATGGCTGTCTTCAAGATGTTGATAAAATCTATGGTACACATTTGTGGAGTGGTTATCCTTCAGGTACTATTTACTCTAGACCTGGTGCGATCATGGCATCACCTGATGAGTTTAGTATCACGATCAAAGGTAGCGGTGGACATGGGGCTAAACCCCATGAAACCATTGATCCTATAGTCATTATGGCTGAATTTATTTTAAGTGCACAAAAGATTGTCTCTAGGACGATAGACCCAGTTAAAGAAGCTGTTGTGACATTTGGGATGGTACAAGCTGGATCAACAGATAGTGTTATTCCGGATACCGCCTTTTGTAAAGGAACTGTTCGTACATTTGACACCGAGCTACAAAACCATATTAAGAATAAAATGGATAAACTATTACAGGGCTTAGCTGTTGCTAATGATATTACTTATGACATGAATTATATTAAAGGCTATTTACCTGTACACAATCATCCGCAATCTTATGAGGTTGTTAAACAAGCAGCGAATGATTTACATTTAAGATTTAATGAATCAGATTTGATGATGATTGGCGAAGATTTTTCACATTATCTTAAAGTACGTCCAGGTGCCTTTTTCTTAACAGGTTGTGGTAATGGGGATAAAGGTATATCCGCGCCACATCATAATCCATACTTTGATATAGATGAATCATCTTTTAAATATGCTGCAAGCGAATTTCTTAAAATACTAGAAATTGAACATGTATTTTAACGATTTATAATATATAGAGCGTGTTCTACCTTACTTTTAAATAAGTAAGATAGAACACGCTTTTTGTGTGAGAAAAAATTAAAAATTTAATACTAAGTTGACTTACTCTCAGCTAAACGAGCTTTTCTGAATAAAAAAATAGGAAATATATGTAAAAATTGGAATAAAAAAAGACTCCCAAACTGGGAGTCCTTAGAAATAATGAATAATAAATATTATTCGAAGATTTCAGTTACAACGCCTGATCCAACAGTACGTCCACCTTCACGGATTGAGAAACGAGTACCGTCTTCAATAGCGATAGGAGCGATTAATTCAACTGTCATTTCAACGTTGTCGCCAGGCATAACCATTTCAGTACCTTCTGGTAAGTTAACAACACCAGTTACGTCAGTAGTACGGAAATAGAATTGTGGGCGGTAGTTACTGAAGAATGGAGTGTGACGTCCACCTTCGTCTTTAGATAAAACGTAAACTTCCGCTTTGAATTTAGTGTGTGGTGTGATTGAACCAGGAGCAGCTAATACTTGACCACGTTGTACGTCTTCACGAGCAACACCACGTAATAAAGCACCGATGTTGTCACCAGCTTCAGCGTAGTCTAATAATTTACGGAACATTTCTACACCAGTAACAGTTGTTTTAGAAGTTTCGTGGATACCGATGATTTCAACTTCTTCACCAACTTTGATTTGACCACGTTCAACACGGCCTGTAGCAACAGTACCACGACCAGTGATTGAGAATACGTCCTCAACTGGCATCATGAATGGTTTGTCAGAATCACGTTCTGGAGTTGGAATGTAATCATCAACTGCTTGCATTAATTCTAAGATTTTTTCTTCGTATTGAGCATCGCCTTCTAAAGCTTTTAATGCTGAACCAGCGATTACAGGTACATCATCACCTGGGAAGTCATATTCGCTTAATAAGTCACGAACTTCCATTTCAACTAATTCTAATAATTCTTCGTCGTCTACCATGTCAACTTTGTTTAAGAATACAACTAATGCTGGTACACCAACGTTACGTGATAATAAGATGTGTTCACGAGTTTGTGGCATTGGACCGTCAGCAGCAGATACTACTAAGATACCGCCGTCCATTTGAGCAGCACCAGTGATCATGTTTTTAACATAGTCAGCGTGTCCTGGGCAGTCAACGTGAGCATAGTGACGTTTGTCAGTTTGATACTCGATGTGTGCAGTATTGATTGTAATACCACGTTCTTTTTCTTCTGGAGCGTTGTCAATCATGTCGTATGATTGTGCAACAGTGTCACCATTTTTAGCTAATACAGTTGCGATAGCAGCTGTTAAAGTTGTTTTACCATGGTCAACGTGACCGATAGTACCAATATTGGCATGTTCTTTTGAGCGATCAAATTTTTCTTTTGCCATTATTAAATCTCTCCTATTCTTAGTAAAAGTTATTTCAAATTTATCTCTCATGATAGTTTCTCACCATCATGAGAAGATAATTGATTGAGTTAAGCCTAAAAGAATTTATAATTCTTTTATAATGCATTTACCCTTAAAAATCAAATCATAAAAGTGATAGCTTAACAATAAGCTCAACCTGTATTTTAACCTAGCATGGCTAGTCTTAACAAGTTAAATTACTCACCTTTATTTTTCTTGATGATTTCATCAGCGATTGATTTAGGAACTTCTGCATAGTGGTCAAAGTACATAGTGTAAGTACCGCGACCTTGAGTGTTAGAACGTAATGAAGTTGCGTAACCAAACATTTCTGAAAGTGGTACAAAGGCATTTACAACTTGTGCATTACCACGAGGTTCCATACCATCTACACGTCCACGACGAGCAGTTACGTCACCCATGATATCGCCCATGTATTCTTCAGGCATTTCGATAGTTACTTTCATCATTGGTTCTAAGATAACTGGATCACATTTTTTAGCAGCTTCTTTAAGCGCTAATGATGCAGCAATTTTGAAGGCCATTTCAGATGAATCGACATCGTGGTAAGAACCATCAAATAATTTTGCTTTAACATCGATTAATGGATAACCAGCTAAGACACCATTTTCCATAGCATCTTTAAGACCTTGTTCAACTGATGGAATGTATTCACGTGGAACTACACCACCAACGATAGAGTTTTCGAATTCGAAACCTCCACCTGTTTCGTTAGGTGTGAATTCGATATGAACATCACCGTATTGACCACGACCACCAGATTGACGAGAGAATTTACCTTGAACTTGTGCAGATTGCTTGAATGTTTCACGGTATGAAACCATAGGAGCACCTACATTACATTCAACGTTGAATTCTTTCTTCATACGGTCAACTAAGATGTCTAAGTGTAATTCACCCATACCACCGATGATAACTTGTCCAGTTTCTTCATCAGTATGTGCATGGAATGTTGGGTCTTCTTCTTGTAATTTAACTAAAGCTTGAGTCATTTTATCTTGGTCAGCTTTAGATTTTGGTTCAACAGATAAGTGGATAACTGGCTCTGGGAATTCCATTGATTCCAAGATAATGTCGTTTTTCTCACCACATAAAGTATCACCAGTACCTGTTTCTTTAAGACCTACCGCAGCAGCGATATCACCTGAGTAAACAGTATCGATTTCTTGACGTGAGTTTGCGTGCATTTGTAATAAACGACCTACACGTTCACGTTTATCTTTAGTAGAGTTCTTCACGTATGAACCTGAAGTTAATGTACCTGAGTACACACGGAAGAATGTTAATTTACCAACATAAGGGTCAGTCATAACTTTGAATGCTAATGCAGCGAATTCAGCTGAATCGTCTGGTTTAGCAACAACTTCTTCTTCAGGGTCATTAGCACGGTGACCAATGATTGGTTTAACGTCTAATGGTGAAGGTAAGTAGTCAATTACTGCATTAAGCATTAATTGAACACCTTTGTTTTTGAATGCTGTACCACAAAGTACTGGGTAAAATTCTACGTCAGTAGTTGCTTTACGGATAGCAGCTTTTAATTCATCGATAGAAATTTCTTCGTCACCAAGATATTTCTCCATTAATTCGTCGTTGCTTTCTGCAACAGCTTCGATTAATTGAGCACGAGCTTCTTCAGCTCTTTCTTTGTGATCGTCAGGAATTTCAATTTCATCGATTTCTGTACCTAAATCGTTAGTATATCTAAAGCATTTCATTTCAACTAAGTCAATGATTGCTTCGAATTCATCTTCGGCACCAATTGGTAATTGGATAGGTGCAGCATTTGCTTGTAAACGATCATGTAAAGTGCTTACTGAATATTCGAAGTTAGCACCTAATTTATCCATTTTGTTTACGAATACGATACGTGGTACGCCATAAGTAGTTGCTTGACGCCAAACTGTTTCAGTTTGAGGTTCTACACCTGATTGAGCATCAAGTACAGTAACCGCACCGTCAAGTACACGTAATGAACGTTCAACTTCAACAGTGAAGTCTACGTGTCCAGGTGTATCGATAATGTTGACACGGTGGCCATCCCATTGTGCTGTTGTTGCAGCAGATGTGATTGTGATACCACGGTCTTGTTCTTGTTCCATCCAGTCCATTTGTGAAGCACCTTCGTGTGTTTCACCAATTTTGTGGATACGACCTGTGTAATAAAGAATACGTTCAGTCGTAGTAGTCTTACCAGCATCAATGTGAGCCATGATACCGATGTTACGAGTATTTTTCAAAGAAAAGTCTCTTGCCATGTGTTTTTCTCCTTCCAGTATTTACTGAATAAGTACTATAGATATGGCGATGCCCTAAGCATGAGCCATTATTGGTAAACCTTATAACGGAACACACTCAGGGTAAAAGCTTTCATCTTACCAACGGTAGTGAGCAAATGCTTTGTTTGCTTCAGCCATTTTGTGAGTGTCCTCACGTTTTTTGACTGCACCACCTGTATTATTTGCAGCGTCTAAGATTTCGTTAGCTAAACGATCTTCCATAGTTTTCTCACCACGAAGACGAGCGTAGTTTACTAACCAACGTAATCCTAAAGTAGTACGACGTTCTGGGCGTACCTCAACTGGTACTTGGTAGTTAGAACCACCCACACGACGAGCTTTAACTTCTAATACTGGCATAATGTTATTGATTGCTTCTTCGAATACTTCTAATGCATCACGACCACTACGTTGTTCAACTAAGTCGAATGCAGAATAAAGAATTCTTTGAGCTGTTCCGCGTTTACCGTCTAACATAATTTTGTTAATTAATTTAGTAACTAACTTAGAGTTATGAATTGGATCCGGTAATACGTCTCTTTTTGGTACTGATCCTTTACGAGGCATAATGTAAATCCTCCCTTCCTATTATAGTATAATCTTTAAAAATGTATTTAAAATTTACGTAATCTTAAACTTAATTTTTAGGTTTTTTAGTTCCGTATAATGAACGACCTTGTCTACGTCCATCAACACCTGAAGTATCAAGTGCACCACGTACAATATGATAACGCACACCAGGTAAGTCTTTAACACGTCCACCACGTACAAGTACTACACTGTGTTCTTGTAAGTTGTGTCCGATACCAGGGATGTATGCGTTGATTTCAATGTTATTTGATAAACGCACACGCGCATATTTACGTAACGCTGAGTTAGGTTTTTTAGGTGTCATAGTACCTACACGAGTACAAACACCACGTTTTTGAGGTGAGTTTAAGTTAGTAAATTGTTTCTTTTTACTATTGAAACCTCTGTTTAAAGCTGGTGAATCTGATTTCTTAGTTTTGCTTTTTCTTGGTTTACGTACTAATTGGTTAATAGTTGGCATTGAATGTGTCCTCCTCTCTTCATTTTTTAATCCCACACATCCAGGTGGTTCATTTTAAGGTTAAATAAAATTTAGTAAGCATCATACTTACTAATTCTCATTCAATAACGCAACAATAGTTGCATTAACATTGATACCTACATATTCTCCTAAAGCCCGCTGGCTAGAAAAAAATGTCACTGGTATATTTTCTTGATTGATATAGCTTAACACGCGAGTTAATAAATGAACTTCAACGTCTTTAGCGATAATCAATGATGCAACTTGATCTTTCTTTAACGCTTTAAGCGTTTCTTTAAGACCAACTACATAGTGTTGTTTGTTAAAGCGTGCAACTTTTTCATTAGACATGTACATATCCTCCAAAGTTCTGCTTGCATCAACCTTTAATATATTAACATTTTTTAATACACATAGTCAACAATAACTCTAAGCTTTTAAAAATAAATATATAAGAGAGTGAGGTATTAACTCCTCACTCTCAAGTTAAAATTTATTCAGTAATCTCAACATCTTCAGTTACATCTGCTACAGGAGCTGATGTTTTATCATATTGAACATCACTGTAACGTCTCATACCAGTACCTGCTGGGATTAGCTTACCGATAATAACGTTTTCTTTAAGTCCAAGTAAGTCATCGCGTTTACCTTTAATTGCTGCATCTGTAAGAACGCGTGTTGTTTCTTGGAATGACGCAGCTGATAAGAAGCTTTCAGTTTCAAGAGAAGCTTTTGTAATACCAAGCAATACTGGTTTAGCAGTTGCTGGACGTTTACGGTGTTTAAAGGCTTCTCTGTTAGCATCAGTAAAGCTGTGAATGTCCACAAGAGAACCTGGTAATAATTTAGTGTCACCAGCTTCAATGATACGAACTTTACGTAACATTTGTCTAACCATAACTTCAACGTGTTTATCGTCGATTTCAACACCTTGCATACGGTAAACTTTTTGAACTTCTTTTAATAGGTAACTTTCAGTCGCATTAAGTCCTGCTACTGCTAAGTAGTTTTTAGGCTCAATTGAACCTTCAGTAAGAACTTCACCACGTGCCACTGATTGACCAACTTCAACTTTAAGTCTTGAAGTACCTGAAGCTAGATATGATCTAGTTTCGTTAGCACCTTTAACAACAATTTCTTGTTGACGATCTTTAGCTAATTTAATGTCTTCTACTACACCTTCGATTTCAGTAATAACCGCTTGTCCTTTAGGGTTACGTGCTTCAAAGATTTCTTGGATACGTGGAAGACCTTGAGTGATATCGCTTCCTGCTACCCCACCAGTGTGGAATGTACGCATTGTAAGCTGTGTACCTGGCTCACCGATTGATTGAGCGGCAATCGTACCAACTGCTTCACCGACTTCAACTTTTTCACCTGTAGCAAGGTTTTTACCGTAACATTTTTCACAAACACCGTGACGAGTGTTACATGTAAACGCTGAGCGGATGTACATTTGTTCAATACCAGCATCAGTAATTTTCTTAGCGATATCTGCAGTAATTAATTCGTCTGGACGAATGATTACTTCATCAGTTTCAGGATGACGAATTGTTTCTTTAGAATAACGACCTTCGATACGTTCAATAAATGGTTCAATCATTTCTGTACCTTCTTTGATATCAGAAACTAATAAACCACGGTCAGTGCCACAGTCTTCTTCACGTACGATAACATCTTGCGCAACGTCAACAAGACGACGAGTAAGGTAACCAGAGTCAGCTGTTTTAAGAGCTGTATCGGCAAGACCTTTACGAGCACCGTGAGTTGAGATGAAGTATTCTAATACTGTTAAACCTTCACGGAATGAAGATGTGATTGGCAATTCGATAATTTTACCTGATGGTGCAGCCATTAATCCACGCATACCTGCTAATTGCGTGAAGTTAGATGCGTTACCACGGGCACCAGAATCACTCATCATGAAAATAGGGTTTGTTTTCTCAAGAGATTGCATTAATTCGCCTTGAATTTGGTCTTTTGCGTCAGTCCAAATTTCAACAACAGCGTTATAACGTTCATCTTCAGTGATTAAACCACGATTATATTGTTTAGTTACACGTTCAACTAATTTTTCATGTTCATCTAAGATATCTTGTTTGTCTGGAAGTACCACGATGTCAGATACACCAACAGTAATACCAGCTTTAGATGAGAATTTGAAACCTAAGTCTTTCATTCTATCTAACATCATAGATGTGTCAGTAATACTAAATCTATTGAATACTTCAGCAATGATGTTTCCTAAGAATTTCTTATTGAATGGCTCAATAAGTTCTTCATTTTCAAAGTATTCTTTTAAGCCACCCTCACCTAATTGAGTCGGATCTATGAAGTATTTATCTGGCGTAGTATCTTCTAAATTTGCTTGACTAGGTTCATTAATATATGCAAATGAATCAGGAATGATTTCATTGAAAATAATTTTACCTACTGAAGTAACTAAGATTTTACTATTTTGAGCATCTGTGAACGTTGGGTTGTTGAATGAGCTTGCATGCACACCAATACGAGTGTGTAAGTGTACATGACCGTTCGCATAAGCTTTTAATACTTCATTAGTGTCATTGAAAATCGCACCAGTATTAACAGCATCTTTACGTTCTAATGTTAAATAGTAGTTACCTAATACCATATCCTGAGATGGTGTAACAACTGGTTTACCATCTTTCGGGTTAAGGATGTTTTGTGCCGCAAGCATTAACATACGTGCCTCAGCTTGTGCTTCTTTTGATAATGGTACGTGAACCGCCATTTGGTCACCGTCAAAGTCCGCATTGTAAGCTGTTGTTACAAGTGGATGAAGACGGATTGCACGACCCTCAACTAATGTTGGTTCAAATGCTTGGATACCAAGTCTATGAAGCGTTGGTGCACGGTTAAGTAATACTGGGTGTTCAGTGATAACATCTTCTAATACATCCCAAACTTCATCATCCATGCGTTCGATTTTACTTTTCGCATTTTTGATATTTGTAGCAATTTCACGTTGAACTAATTCCTTCATAACGAATGGTTTAAATAGTTCAAGTGCCATTTCTTTAGGCAATCCACATTGATACATTTTTAAGCTTGGCCCAACGGCGATAACCGAACGACCTGAATAGTCAACACGTTTACCAAGTAAGTTTTGACGGAAACGACCTTGTTTACCTTTTAACATGTGTGAAAGTGATTTTAATGGACGGTTACCTGGTCCAGTAACTGGACGACCACGACGTCCGTTATCAATTAAAGCGTCTACAGCTTCTTGTAACATACGTTTTTCGTTTTGAACGATGATGCCAGGTGCACCTAAGTCTAATAAACGTTTCAAACGATTGTTACGGTTGATTACACGACGATATAAGTCGTTTAAATCACTTGTAGCAAAACGTCCACCGTCTAATTGAACCATTGGACGAATTTCAGGTGGGATGATTGGAAGTACATCTAAAATCATCCATGAAGGATTGTTTCCTGAATTTCTGAATGATTCAACCACTTCTAAACGTTTAATTGCACGAGTTAGTCTTTGACCAGTAGCAGACTCTAACTCATCTCTTAACAGTTTTAGTTCTTCATCTAAATCAATTTCTTCTAATAGGTCTTTAATACCTTCAGCACCCATTTTAGCTACGAATTGATTAGGATATTTGTCATAATATTCTCTGAACTCTGCTTCAGATAATAATGTTTTCTTCTCTAATCCAGTAGGGCCTGGATCTACTACAACATAAGAAGCGAAGTAGATGACTTCTTCTAATGCTCTTGGAGACATGTCTAGCAATAGACCCATACGACTTGGAATTCCTTTGAAATACCAAATATGTGATACAGGTGCTGCTAATTCAATGTGTCCCATTCTTTCACGACGCACTTTTGATTTAGTTACTTCAACGCCACATCTGTCACATACCATACCTTTGTAGCGTACACGTTTGTACTTACCACAACTACATTCCCAGTCTTTCGTAGGTCCAAAAATTCTCTCACAGAAAAGACCATCTTTTTCTGGTTTTAAAGTACGATAGTTAATTGTTTCAGGTTTCTTAACTTCACCATAAGACCATGAACGAATTTTTTCAGGTGAAGCTAATCCTATTTTCATATAATGGAAATTATTTACATCAATCAAGGAGCCTACCTCCTTCAATTTAGATTAGCTGTGCTATTTGATTGATTTATCTTCATTGAAATCGAATACCTTAAAGAGGTTGAAATGATTCACATTTCATTACCTCTTTAAGAATCCTTTTATCTTAAGTGCTTTTTAATCAGTTGTTTTCTTTTGTGATTCAGGAGCATCTTTTTGTTGTAAATCTACTTTGCGTTCTGTTGCATCTTCATCATCAACGTCCGCCATTTCAATTTCGTTGTTTTGCTCATCCATCACTTTAACATCTAATCCTAAACTTTGTAGTTCTTTCATCAATACTCTGAATGATTCAGGAACACTTGGTCTAGAGATGTTTTCACCTTTAACGATAGATTCGTAAGTTTTTACACGACCTACAGTATCGTCAGATTTATAAGTTAAGATTTCTTGTAAAGTATATGCAGCACCATAAGCTTCAAGTGCCCATACCTCCATCTCACCAAAACGTTGACCACCGAATTGTGCTTTACCACCAAGTGGTTGTTGTGTAACAAGTGAGTATGGACCAGTTGAACGTGCGTGTAACTTGTCATCAACCATGTGAGCAAGTTTAAGCATATACATAACACCTACAGAAATACGGTTATCGAATGGTTCACCTGTACGTCCATCATATAATACAGTTTTACCATCGCGAGCCATGCCTGCTTCTTCGATAGTAGACCATACATCCTCATCGTTAGCACCATCAAATACTGGAGATGCAACGTGGATGCCTAGGTTTTTAGCAGCCATACCTAAGTGCAACTCAAGGACTTGTCCGATGTTCATACGTGATGGTACACCAAGTGGGTTTAACATGATATCAATTGGGCGTCCATCTGGTAAGTAAGGCATATCTTCTTCAGGAACGATTTTAGAAATAACACCTTTGTTACCGTGACGACCACACATTTTGTCCCCAACATGAATTTTACGTTTTTGAACAATATAAACTCTTACTAATTGGTTTACACCTGGAGATAATGTGTCGTCTCCTTCTTCACGATTAAACACTTTAACATCTAGTACAATACCACCTGCACCGTGTGGCACACGTAATGAAGTATCGCGAACTTCACGAGCTTTTTCGCCGAAAATTGCATGTAATAATCTTTCTTCAGCTGTTAACTCAGTTACACCTTTAGGCGTCACTTTACCAACTAAAATGTCGCCATCCTTAACTTCAGCACCTACATAGACGATACCTCTATCATCTAGGTTTTTAAGTGCACTTTCAGATACGTTAGGGATATCTCGAGTGATTTCCTCAGGTCCTAATTTAGTATCACGAGCTTCTGATTCATATTCCTCTATGTGAATAGAAGTGTAAACGTCATCTTTAACTAAACGTTCACTCATAATTACAGCATCCTCGTAGTTGTAACCGTCCCAAGTCATGAAACCAACAACTACATTTCGTCCTAATGCCATTTCACCTAATTCCATTGAAGGACCATCGGCAAGGATTTCATTATATTCAACCACGTCACCAACTGAAACAATTGGACGTTGGTTATAACAAGTACCTGTGTTAGAACGTTTGAATTTAGCTAATGGATAACGGTCTAATTCACCTTCGTGTTCAGTGCCATTTTCCTCAACTAAACGACGCACTAAAATTTCACTAGATTCAACGTGCTCAACACGACCTCTGTGTTTAGCAGTGATTGCAGCACCAGAGTCACGTGCAGCCACATGTTCCATACCAGTACCAACAAATGGTGCTTCAGTGTTCATCAATGGTACCGCTTGACGTTGCATGTTCGCACCCATTAATGCACGGTTAGAGTCATCGTTTTCTAAGAATGGAATACATGCTGTAGCTGCTGATACAACTTGTTTAGGTGATACATCCATGTAATCCATTTTTTCTTTCGCCATAACTGTGTTATTACCACGGAAACGACAAACAACCTCGTCATCTAAGAAACGACCATTTTCGTCTAAACGTGAGTTGGCTTGGGCAACTACATAGCTATCTTCTTCATCAGCAGTTAAGTAATCGATTTGATCTGTAATAGAGTTCGTATCTAAATCAACTTTACGATACGGTGTCTCAATGAAACCAAATTCATTTACTCGTGCATAACTTGATAATGAGTTAATTAAACCAATATTTGGACCCTCTGGTGTTTCAATTGGACACATACGACCATAGTGTGAGTAATGAACGTCACGTACTTCCATTTGAGCACGTTCACGAGTTAAACCACCAGGTCCTAATGCTGATAAACGACGTTTGTGAGTCAACTCAGCTAATGGGTTAGCTTGGTCCATGAATTGTGATAATTGAGAACTACCAAAGAATTCTTTAATTGATGCAATAACTGGACGAATATTGATTAATTGTTGTGGTGTAATTGAATCAGTGTCTTGGATTGACATTCTTTCACGCACGACACGTTCCATTCTTGATAAACCGATACGGAATTGGTTTTGTAATAATTCACCAACTGAGCGTAAACGACGATTACCTAAGTGGTCGATATCATCTGTATAACCAATGCCATTTAATAAGTTAAAGAAGTAACTCATTGAAGCTATGATATCAGCTGGAGTTATACATTTAACTTCTGAGTCTGGTAATGCATTACCGATAACAGTAGTTGTACGACCTTCCTCGTCATTAGGTACGTATACTTTGATTGATTGAATTTCAACTGGTTCGTCAATAACGCTACCTTCAAGTTCAAAGACTTCGCTATTAGCGTTTGTTTCTAGAACTTCCATAATTTCATCAATCTTACGACGATCTAGTACTGTGCCTTCTTCAGCTACAATTTCGCCTGTTTCACTGTTAACAATAGGCTCTGCTAATTTTTGATTGAATAAACGATGTTTTAAGTGTAATTTCTTATTAGCTTTATAACGACCTACGCTTGCTAAATCATAACGTTTAGGGTCAAAGAAACGTGAGTATAATAAGCTTTTAGCATTTTCTACTGTTGGTGGTTCGCCAGGACGTAAACGTTCATAAATTTCTAATAAAGCTTGTTCTGTGTTTTCAGTACCATCTTTTTCTAATGTATTACGTAAATATTCACTTTCTCCTAGTAAATCAATGATTTCTTGATCACTTGAAAAACCAAGTGCACGTAATAATACAGTTAATGGTAATTTACGAGTTCTATCGATACGAACGTACACTACATCTTTTGCGTCAGTTTCATATTCTAACCAAGCACCACGGTTAGGAATAATAGTTGCATCGTAGTTTTCACGTCCATTTTTATCAATCTTTTCATTGAAGTAAACGGATGGTGAACGTACCAATTGAGATACGATAACACGTTCAGCACCATTGATTACAAATGTACCTGTGTCTGTCATTAATGGGAAATCACCCATGAAGACTTCTTGTTCTTTAACTTCGCCTGTTTCTTTAATAATAAGACGTACTTTGACACGAAGAGGTGCAGCATAAGTAGCGTCACGATTTTTTGATTCTTCTAAATCGTATTTTGGTTCACCTAATCTATAATCTACAAATTCTAAAGATAGGTTACCTGTGAAATCTTCAATTGGAGAAATGTCTCTGAACATCTCTAATAAACCTTCTTTAAGGAACCAATCGTAAGATTTTGTTTGAATTTCTATTAAGTTTGGTAATTCTAATACTTCTGAAATTCTCGCGTAATTTCTACGTTTACGATGTCTTCCATATTGGACAACTTGACCTGCCAAACAGATTCACCCCTCAAAAATTGTGTGTTTTACTTATACATTGAAATAGGACACAATAAAGAATATAAAAGACAAAAAGAAAACGGCAACACTTATGATGACACCATTTTCGATTTATATTTATACTTAATTTATTTATCCTTTTACGTAAAAGTACACACTTATTGAACATAAATTTTTACATTTTATAACTATATCAGAATACGATTTTGAAATCAACCTTTTAAACTTTTCAAAATATAATATCCTTTACTCTTATTAACGACTTCTACATGGTTAAAGCATTCTTGCATTTTCTTCTTTGCAGATGGCATACCTTGTTTCTTTTGTATCACAACATAGAGTGCACCTTGATCTTTTAATTTGCCATAAGCCTCTTCAAAAATTCTATGCACTACATCTTTACCAGCTCTAATAGGTGGATTTGTCAGAATGTAATCAAATTGTTGATCACTTACACCTGACAAGCAGTCACTTTCTATTATTTCAGCATTTTCAATTTGATTTTTAGTTTTATTCATTCCAGTAAGAGCCAATGCTCTATTATTTACATCTAACATATATAATTGATGATGTGGTGAAACTTTAGCAATAGTTAATCCGATAGGCCCATATCCGCAACCAACATCGGCAATATATTTACTAGGTCCAGGCGGATGTTCCTTTAAAAATGTTTTAATTAACAAATCCGAACCATAATCTACTCTATCTTTTGAGAACACACCTGTGTCAGTCGTGAACTCTAAATGCACCTTATCAAAATGATAACTTATTTTCTTTTGATTGCTTTTCACTTCAGGATTTTCATCATAGTAGTGACTCATGTCCACACCTCAATTAAAATTTATTCGTATGCTTAAGCTAGTTAATCTATAATACTAAATATAATTACAAGGTAATTAAAAACCCCGTTATCGCAATAACGGGGTTTTAATTTCTCAAAGAATTCAGGTTGTATTTGACTCGACAAAACTTATAAAGTTGGTCGAACAAATCTCTTCAACCTAACTATTTAATTAGAGAGTAGAAACTATTTTAATTCTACAGTAGCTCCAACTTCTTCTAATTGTTCTTTAAGTTTTTCTGCATCTTCTTTAGGCATAGCTTCTTTAATTACTTTAGGAGCTCCGTCTACTAATTCTTTAGCATCTTTTAATCCTAAGCCAGTTGCTTCTTTAACTGCTTTAACAACTTTGATTTTTGAAGATCCAGCTGAAGTTAATTCAACATCAAATTCAGTTTTTTCAGCTGCTGCGTCGCCGCCACCAGCTGCACCTGCTGCTGCTACTGGAGCTGCTGCAGTTACACCAAATTCTTCTTCAATTGCTTTTACTAAATCGTTTAATTCTAATACTGACATTTCTTTAATTGCTTCAATGATTTGTTCTTGATTAGCCATTTTAAAATTCCTCCATTTAATTTAATTTTTTATGCGCGATTATTCAGCGCTTTCTTCTTTTTGTTCACCAACGGCTTTAACTGCATAAGCGAAGTTGCGTACTGGAGCTTGTAATACTGATAAAAGCATTGATACAAGACCATCGTGTGAAGGTAATGAACCAACAGTTTTAACTTCTTCAGCTGAGATTACGCTACCTTCCATAACGCCTGTTTTAACTTCTAAAGCTTCGTGTTCTTTAGCAAATCCTGCGATAACTTTCGCTGGAGCTACAACATCTTCAGTTGAAGTTGCGATAGCTATAGGACCTGTTAAGAATTCATCTAAGCCTTCGATACCTGCTTGTTCAGCTGCACGACGAACCATAGTGTTTTTGTAAACTTTGTACTCAACACCTGCTTCACGTAATTGTGAACGTAATTCAGTAACTTCTGCTACTGTTAAACCACGGTAGTCAACGATAACTGTTGATACTGAATTTTTAAGTTGTTCAGCAATAGTATCTACTTGTTGTTTTTTTGCTTCAATGATAGCAGACATTCAGACACCTCCATTTAAATTTTTTCGGTGCTTTTTTTAATAGCAATAAAAAAAGCACTTTCTACCCACGGCAAAAAGTGCTTGAAAGATCATTAATCATCACGTTCAAGTCAATTTTAGCCTCGGTAGGATGAGTTTTAAGTTATAAATAACTCCTACTGTCTTAGGTAAAATAATCACAATTAATAATATAACTGCTTTGTTGTAATAAGTCAACAAAAAATTTACAGACTGAAAGATTGCTTCCTTCAGTCTGTAATCATGTTGCATTATTTAAAATTTATAGTTTGAAAGATGAAGTATCAACTTTAACTCCAGGGCCCATTGTTGTAGTTACAGCAACAGATTTGAAGTAAGTACCTTTAGCAGAAGATGGTTTAGCTTTTGCTAAAACGTCTTGTAAAGCTTTAAAGTTTTCAACTAATTTTTCATCGTCGAATGAAACTTTACCGATTGAAGCATGTACGATACCTGCTTTTTCAGCACGGTATTCAACTTTACCAGCTTTGATTTCTTCTACAGCTTTTTTAACATCCATTGTTACTGTACCTGTTTTAGGGTTAGGCATTAAACCTTTAGGTCCTAATACACGACCTAATTTACCAACTTCGCCCATCATGTCAGGAGTAGCAACAACTACGTCGAAATCAAACCAACCTTGTTGGATTTTTTGTACGTAGTCTGATTCTCCTACATAATCTGCACCTGCTTCTTCAGCTTCAGTGATTTTATCGCCTTTAGCGAAAACTAATACACGTTGAGATTTACCAGTACCGTTAGGTAAAACAACTGCACCACGGATTTGTTGGTCATTTTTACGTGTATCAATTCCTAAACGGAAAGCTACTTCAACAGACGCGTCAAAGTTAGCAATGCTAGTTTCTTTAGCTAATTTAATTGCTTCTTCAACACTATAGTGTTGAGTACGATCAACTTTGCTAGCTGCTTCTTGATACTTTTTACCTTTTTTAGCCATTTATTGTTCCTCCTTTAGTGGTTTTAGCGGAATTTCCTCCCACATTTACTTGCCTATCGCAAGTTAAGAGCAGATAACAGTGGAAAGAGAGTGGTCCAGAAATATAATTTATGTCCCGTCCTCTTACTCATAGACAATATCAATTGTTTACCTTCTCTGTTACCTGCTTTTATCGTCTAAATTAAGTTCATTTTTAAAATTAAATTCGTTAATACGCTTAATTATTCTACAGTGATACCCATGCTACGTGCAGTACCTTCGATAATACGCATAGCTGCTTCTTCGTCTGCAGCGTTTAAGTCTTGCATTTTAGTTTGAGCAATTTCGCGTACTTGATCTTTAGTTACTGATGCAACTTTTGTTTTATTAGGTTCACCTGAACCTTTTTCAACGCCAGCTGCTTTTTTAAGTAGTACTGGAGCCGGTGGAGTTTTAGTAATGAATGTAAATGAACGATCTTCATATACACTGATTTCTACCGGAATGATTAAACCTGCTTGTTCTTGCGTACGTGCGTTGAACTCTTTACAGAATCCCATGATGTTCACACCTGCTTGACCTAATGCTGGACCAACTGGTGGTGCTGGATTCGCTTTACCTGCAGGAATTTGTAATTTAACTACTTTTTCTACTTTTTTAGCCACGATGTGCACCTCCTTGATATCGTGATGTGGTCACAGGGCTCAGTTTTGCCCTCCCACTCTTAAACATTTCGTGACGAAATGAACGCTCTAAAAGCGCGACCACATTATTTTAACACTCGCTCTATTAAAAAATCAATAGTAAAATTTCATCTTTTAGTTGAAGTTTTATAATAAATTTTTGATAGACGTTTAAATTAAAGTTTCTCAATTTGATCGAATTCAACTTCGACCGGTGTTTCTCGACCAAACATATCTACAAGTACAGTTAATTTAAATTTATCCGCTTCGATTTCTTGAACTTCGCCTACTTGGTTAGCAAAAGGTCCTGATTTGATACGAACTTGTTCACCAACATCAAGTTCAACATCAATAGTTTTCTCTTTAAGACCCATTTGCTTAAGAATGAAGCGCACTTCTTCAGGAAGTAGAGGATTAGGTTTAGAACCCGCACCTGCAGAACCTACGAATCCTGTAACACCTGGTGTGTTACGAACGACATACCATGACTGATCCGTCATTACAAGCTCAACTAGCACGTAACCTGGGAATGTTTTTTTAACAAGTTTCTTAGCTTTACCATCTTTAACTTGTGTTTCTTCCTCTTCTGGTATGACAACTCTAAAAATTTGCTCTGTCATATTCATAGATTCTACTCTTTTTTCTAAATTCTTTTTAACTTTGTTTTCATATCCAGAATAGGTATGCACAGCATACCAACGCTTTGCGCCAACTTCTTCAGACATGTCTCCACTCCTAACCTAATAATAATTGTTTCAATGCATTAATACCTACGTCTAAGGCATAGAAAAAGACTAAGAAGAATATAACTGTAGATACAACGATTACAGTGTATTTGAATAGTTCTTCTTTTGTCGGCCAACTTGTCTTTTCCATTTCTGATTTAACGCCTTTAAAGAAGTTCTCTTTTTTAGCCATTAGTTAGACCTCCACATTTTAAGCCTCAACTTTAAAGTCTCATTCAGCTTAATAATCTATTTCGATTCTTTATGAACTGTATGCGAATTACACTTCGGACAATACTTTTTCAGTGTTAATCTCGTTGCCGAACCTTCCTTTTTAGGGACGTTGTAATTTCTATTGCCACAAACCTCACAATTTAAAGGTACTTTCTTCACGATTATTCACCTTTACTCATTATAATACCAATATACTATACATAAATGTCGTAATAAATGTCAAACATACATTCTTTGCTATAATCACCTAATTACTAGGGAATAATACAGACAATTTCATTTCCTTAATTGTCGTTTCATTTTCATTTTACAACGTTGTATGGCATTGTAAACGTCTTTATCTTTAATTTCTAATGCTTGTGCAATTTCTCTCGGTTTATATTCTTTAATAATTAGTTTTAAGACGTCTCTTTCCAATCCGCTTAATGTAAATGCTTGGCTCATAATTTCCTTTGATAATTCTTCTCTTAAAAATGACCTTTCAACTTCATCAAGTGCTAATGCACAATGATAATCTACAACGTACTCGTTGATAAGCATCACATGTCGATGACGTTCAGCTCTACTCTTTCTTAAGTAGTCATACTTAACAGAGCGAATGAGAAAGTACAAATATCTTTTAAATGGAATTGCTCTACTAAAGTCATAATGTTGAAGTGCTCGATACATTTTTATGATAATCTCTTGATACATATCCTCAATATCAAATTGATTCGATGTTATGTATCCAATTTTTCTAAAAATGAGTGGTCTCAACTCTCTAAGTAGCGTCTCAAATATACGCTCGATATCTTCAGTTTCGATGTTGAAATGATACTGTGTTAATTCATCTTGATGTCTTTGATTCAATCACGTATACCTAACCTTCCTTTATTGTTAGGTTAGTTTATATGACTTAGATTAAATTTATCAATACCACTGTATTAATCATTTCGATGGTTTCCACGTCTGATTTTTTCAAATTCTTCTAGTATCTCATTTGATAACTGAATTCGAGTTCTGGGTTTCTTTTCACTAAAATCATCAATTGATTTGCTCACTGTGATTTCATTTTCTTTTAAATCGCGCCACATTTCCCTCGAAGATATGCGGTATGCCCCAGATCCAAAAATGGCATGTTGCTCACTCATATCACTCGTAACAACGGTGATATGCGTTGTATGTTTATCATATAACTCATATACATAACGTTCGATAAAACTATCTGCTGTTTCTTTCTCTTTAGTAAACACCGTTCTAACGCCATGGTATACGTATTCTCTTTCAATTCCGGATTGTTCATATGCATCAAATACACACACAATTTCATCAGCAATAAGTGCATTATAGTTTGCTATGGCATCCAAAAGTTGCTCTCTTGCTTCTTCTAAACTCTCTTTAGCAATCGCACTTAATGCTGAAGATTGACCTATCATATTATAGCCATCGATAATTAGATATCTTTCCTTCATGACATCTCTCCAGTCTCATCTCTTTTACGAAATACTTCATACATCATCAAGCTTGCTGCTACAGAAGCATTGAGACTATTAACATGTCCAACCATAGGTATTTTAATGTAAAAATCACATTTATCGCTCACTAAGCGACTCATTCCTTGTCCTTCGCTTCCTATCACGATAGCTAAAGACATATCCGCCTGTAAGTCACGATAATCCGTAGCATTACTTGCTTCGGTACCTGCGACCCAAAAACCATTTTCTTTTAATTCATCGATTGTCTTAGAAAGGTTCGTAACGCGTATAACTGGAACATGTTGAATAGCTCCAGTTGAAGCTTTTGCAACAGTCTGCGTGAGCGCTACTGAACGTCTTTTAGGAATAATGACTCCGTCTACTCCAGTTGCATCAGCAGTCCTTAATATAGAACCAAGATTATGCGGATCTTCTAGACCATCTAAAATTAATATTGTAGAAAAGCCATCTTTATTCTTCTGGCTTTGTAAAAATTCATCAAAATCTTCATATTCATATGGAGCGACTAATGCAGCAACCCCTTGATGAGGTGCATTTGATAAAAAATCTAATTTAGATTTTGGCACGGTTTGAACTATCAATTTTTGAGCTTTTGCATTTTTTAAAATTTCATTAATCTGTTGTTTTTTTATACCATCTTGAATCAAAATCTTATTTATAGCATGCCCCGAAACAATCGCTTCTTTAACTGCATGTCTTCCTACTATGACAGTATCTTCCACGTTCTCACTACCTTTCATTTACTATTTCAACAATAGTTTGAAGTAATTCTTCTAAACGCGCATGTTGATGATCTAAATATAAAAAACCTATAACTGCTTCCAAGGCTGAACTTTTTCGATATGTTTGAACATCAGTATTTTTAGCTTTGGTATAGCTTTTAGCATTACGTCCCCTTCTCAAAACATTTAACTCTTCTTCAGTAAACCAATCATTAGATATTAAATACTCTAATGTCTGAGCTTGGCTTTTAGCAGAAACATATTGTTTTGATACCTGGTGTAGACGATTCGGTTTACTTTGTAATTTAAGAACAATATATTCTCGTACATGTTGATCTAATACGGCATCGCCCATATAAGCAAGCGTCAATGGATTTAATAATTTAACATTCATTATTTAGCCACGCTTAAATCTGACACCTTGTGGCGTATCTTCTAAAATAATGTTACGTTCTTTCAACATGTCTCGAATTTCATCAGCACGTGCGAAATCTTTATTTTTACGAGCTTCATTACGTTCTTCTATAAGCTTTTCAATATCCTCATCTAGTAACTCGTTTTCATTTTCACCTTTAAGTGGGACGCCAAGAACATCACTGAAGATTTGATATACTTCTTTAAATCTATGAAGTACCTTCGTAGACGTTGTGTTCTCTAGAACATATTTATTCGCAAGTTTGGCTAAATCATACCAAGCAGTGACAGCATTAGCTGTATTAAAGTCATCATCCATAACCGCTTCAAATTGTCGGAGAATCGTTTCTATTTGATCAATGTATTCAGAATGTTCTTCTAAATCTGTAGCAATGGCTTCACGTTCTTCAATCAATTTATAACTATTGCGTATACGTTCTAAACCGCTTCTCGCAGCTCCTACTAGTTCTAAATTATAATTAATCGGGCTACGGTAATGGACACTAATCATAAAGAAACGTAGTACATCTGGATCTATTTCTTTAATAATGTCGTGTACTAAAATGAAGTTACCTAATGATTTACTCATTTTTTCGTTATCTATATTTATGAATCCATTGTGCATCCAGTAATTCGCAAATGGTGCATGATTGTGTGCTTCTGACTGGGCAATTTCATTTTCATGGTGAGGGAATTGTAAATCTGACCCTCCTGCATGAATATCGATTGTCGCTCCTAATTCATGATAAGCCATAACTGAGCATTCGATATGCCAGCCTGGACGACCTTTACCAAATGGACTATCCCAACTGATTTCGCCAGGTTTCGCTTTTTTCCATAAAGTAAAATCGAGCGCATCTTCTTTTTGTTCTCCCGCTTCAATACGCGCGCCTACTTTGAGGTCATCTAGAGATTGATGACTTAATTTACCATATCCATCAAATTGACGCGTTCTAAAGTACACATCTCCATCACTCTCATAAGCATACCCTTCATCTACTAATTCTTTAATGAAATCTATAATTTCTTGCATATGGTTCATCACACGCGGATTGGATGTTGCTTTCTTAACGTTCAATGCACCTACGTCTTCATAGAATGCTTTGATGTACTTTTCTGCAATTTCAGGAACACTTTCATTTAGTTCTTTAGAGCGATTAATTAATTTATCATCCACATCAGTGAAATTGGAAACGTAAATCACTTCATAACCTTTGTATTCAAAATATCTTCTAACAACATCATAGTTAATAGCAGGTCTTGCATTTCCGATGTGTATATAATTGTAAACTGTCGGACCACAAACATACATTTTCACCTTGCCTGGTTCAATCGGCTCAAATGTTTCTTTCCGACGTGTTAACGTATTATATAATGTAATCATCTTGAATCTCTCCATTCTTAGCTTTTTCAAGTTGTCGTTCTAAATGTTTGATTTGTTCGAAAAGTGGATCAGGTAAGTTGCGATGGTCAAATGTTTTACCGATACGCTTACCTTCTTGTTTAACGATATGACCCGGTATACCTACAACAGTGGTATAGCTTGGTACAGATTGTAGTACAACTGAATTCGCACCAATATTTACATTTGATTCAATTTGAATATTCCCCAACACCTTAGAACCAGCTGCAATTAAAACATTATCTCCAATGTCCGGGTGACGCTTACCTTTTTCTTTACCTGTACCACCTAAAGTAACACCTTGGTAAATCGTGACGTTATCCCCAATTGTACATGTCTCACCAATTACAACACCCATACCGTGATCAATAAATAATCGTTTACCAATTTTTGCTCCGGGATGAATTTCTATACCCGTAAAAAAGCGTGACACTTGTGAGATGACTCTCGCTGCTGTATAACGTTTCTTATTATATAATTTATGGGCTATCAAATGACTCCATACCGCATGTAATCCTGCATAGGTAGTAACTACTTCTAAAGTTGAGCGTGCTGCTGGATCCTGTTCAAACACCATTTTTATATCGTCTCTCATTCTTCTTAACAAGATCTTCTCCCCCTTGGTTCAATCATTAAGATATCTGTTCTTTACATGAAATAATTTTTCGACCGTCATGCACAATTTTAAAATTAATGTTATTAAAAAAGCACCTCTAACAACTGATGTTAGAGGCGCTCTTAGCACGGTTCCACTCTTCATTTAGTAACGAAACTTTAAAATGTTAGCGTTACTCTCATTTGTATTATTCATCTTAGTTCAACAAAGGTGCATTCATTAATATTAATGATGTGCTCACAGCGACCGCACACTCTCTGAGTCATGTAATAATTAATTACTAATCCTTTGATTCATTTTTATAGTTATAATAATAGGTCGTTAATTGTGAAATTTCAAGTCGAAACACACGTTTTTTAATCATACTGCACTAGATAAAGCTAAACTTCGTTATTAATTTACTATACATACTTTTGTAATCGTGATAATACTTTTTCTTTACCTAAAACTTCAATCGTATTTGGTAATTCTGGTCCATGCATTTGACCTGTAACGGCTACACGAATTGGCATGAACAATTGTTTACCTTTAATACCTGTCTCTTTTTGAACTTCTTTAATTGTTTTCTTAATTTCTGCTGCTTCAAATGGTTCTAAAGCTTCTAATTTACCGTATAAATGATTCATTAACTCAGGAACTTGTTCACCATTTATAACTTCTTGCTCCTCTTCACCAAGTTCTGGCATTTCGTGGAAGAACATTTCTGATAATGGAACAATTTCACCTGCGTAACTCATTTCTTTTTGATATAAAGCAACAAGTTTTCTACCCCATTCTTTATCTTCTTCAGAAGGATTTTCTGGGATAAGATTTGCTTTGATTAAATGCGGTAATGCTAATTCAAATACTGTATCAGTGTCTTTCGTTTTCATATATTGGTTATTTACCCAAGCTAACTTTTGTCTGTCGAACATAGCTGGTGATTTAGATAAACGTTTTTCATCGAAGATTTTAATAAATTCTTCTTTAGAAAAGATTTCTTCTTCACCTTCAGGTGACCAACCTAATAAAGTAATAAAGTTAAATAGTGCTTCTGGTAAGTAACCTAAATCACGGTATTGCTCAATAAATTGTAAAATTTGACCGTCACGTTTACTTAACTTTTTACGTTCTTCATTAACGATTAATGACATATGACCAAAGCGTGGTGGTTCCCAACCGAACGCTTCATATATCATCAATTGTTTAGGTGTGTTAGAAACATGGTCATCACCACGAATAACATCTGAAATTTTCATATAATGATCGTCTACAGCAACTGCAAAGTTATACGTTGGAACGCCATCTTTCTTAACAATGACCCAATCACCCATATTATTTGAATCAAAAGAAATTTCACCTTTTACCATATCTTTGAAACTATAAGTTTTATCTTTAGGCACGCGGAAGCGAATAGATGGTTTACGTCCTTCAGCTTCGAACTGTTTGCGTTGTTCTTCTGATAAATGTGCGTGTTGTCCGCCATAACGAGGCATTTCTCCACGAGCAATTTGCGCTTCACGTTCTTCTTCTAATTCTTCCTCAGTCATGTAACACTTGTATGCTCTATCTTCATCAAGTAATTGTTGAATAAGTGGATTATAAATATCAGCACGTTCAGACTGACGATATGGACCAAAACCTTTATCTTTATCGATAGATTCATCCCAGTCTAAACCTAACCATTTTAAGTTATCAAATTGTGAAGATTCACCATCTTCTAAATTACGTTTACTGTCCGTATCTTCTATACGAACTACAAAATCTCCATCATAATGTTTCGCAAATAAATAGTTAAATAATGCTGTTCTAGCATTACCAATATGCAAGTAGCCTGTTGGACTTGGCGCATATCTTACTCTGATGCGTTCACTCATTATATTCACTCCTACGATTATTATTTATGTGGTTGATGAACTGATTGAAAATAAATGACCTATGATAACTCATTTTATGAAGCAATCGCATTTAATATTTTCAAGTCATGTTTCAAACCATTAAGCATGTAAGCTTTCATGTTTTCAGTAGTTTAATTCAATTTTAAAAAAAGTTATTCAAAAGTTTATGATGTGTTTAACCATTACTTTGTGAATAACTTTCGTGAAACATTGATTATTCATTCTTACATAACATTCAATAATATTGTAGCACTTAAACACGCCTTTGATAAGTCTATTGTTTTAACAGTCTTTCATAGTTAATAGTTTTTTATATGAGAAAAGGTTTCATGTAAAATACATACTTAATTATAAAATATGTAGTTTCACATGAAACCTCTTTTTAGAATTAATTTTCAAAATCAGAACTATTGTCATCGACATGTTTCGCAAAAACGATTCTACCAGATGAAGTTTGTAGTAAACTGATGACTTCTAAGTTAACATGTTGGCCCACTAATTTCTTAGCGTTATCAACAACGACCATTGTGCCATCATCTAAATACCCAACGCCTTGACCAGGCTCTTTCCCCATTTTAGTTAAAAGGATATTGAGGTGGTCACCTTGATGTACGTTAGGCTTAATAGCTTCAGATAAATCATTAACATTAAGTGCCATAATGCCTTGGACATGACACACTTTATTTAAATTAAAATCCGTTGTAATAACGTGAGCGTGGTAATGTTGTGCTAATTTGATTAATAAAGTATCAATATCATTATGAGATTTCGTTGGATTTATGACTCGAGTAGGATAGTCTAAATCATAAAGTTGATTAAGAATGTCTAATCCACGCTGACCCTTTTCTCTTTTTACACTATCATTCGCATCAGCTACGACTTGTAATTCATTTATAACACCTTGAGGGATAAGAATATCTCCATCAATAAATCCACAACGAATAATATCTAATATACGCCCATCAATAATTGCGCTTGTATCGATGATTTTAGGGATTGCTTTACGTGTGTTGTAGGACATTGAGCGTGCCATATTTTCAGGCAAAAACATTAACATCTCATCACGTTTCTTTAAACCAAATTGGAATCCAAGATAACATAAAATAATTGTTATTATAATTGGGATAAAATGATTGAGCATTGAATTTCCTATTAGTTCTAAGATGAAAGAAACCATCACAGAAATAAATAATCCAATAATCAAACCAATTGTTGCGAACAAGATTTCAACCGCACTGCGGCGCATTATAATTTGTTCTAGTTCTTTAAAAGCGTATGTGACCTTTTTTAAGAAAAATCCAAATATAATGAAGAACAATATGATCCCTATTAATCCATCTATGTAATGATTAGTGATAATTGGGTAAGTGTTAATCCCTAAATCAGATACTACTTCTGGGATGATGATAATCCCTAGTGCAGCACCGATAATGATATAAATAATTACCACCATTAATCTAATGATATTCAATCTTATCCTCCTCTCATGGCTGTCTATTCATTGTATGTAAATCACTTATTTAACATAATTATAATGAAATTTGTGAAAACTAAATTAAAAAACTATATGCGTTTAAATCTTAAAACTCACTAACTACTATGAGGGAGGATTATGAAGAATGAAGCGCATATTTTAAAGCCTCATGCACAGAAGACACTCCTATGACTTGAATACCTTCCGGGAAAGTCCACCCACCAATATTAGTCTGAGGTATAATCGCTCGTTTGAATCCAAGTTTAGCCGCCTCTTGCACGCGTTGTTCAATGCGTGACACACGTCGAACTTCACCTGTTAGACCAACCTCTCCAACAAAGCAATCTAAACCGTCTACCGCTTTATCCTTAAAGCTTGAAGCTGTCGCAACAATAATACTTAAGTCAACGGCTGGTTCTGTTAATTTCACACCACCAGCAACTTTGATATAAGCATCTTGTTGTTGAAGTAAATAATTCTCCTTCTTCTCTAAAACTGCCATAAGCAAACTTAATCGATTATGATCTATGCCCGTAGCCATACGTCTTGGATTGTTGAAAGTGGTCGGTGTGACTAACGCTTGGACCTCTATTAATAATGGTCTTGTACCTTCCATAGTCGGTACAATTGTTGAACCTGGCACGTTTGTAGAACGTTCTTCTAAGAACATTTCAGACGGATTTAAGACACCTTTCAAACCACTTTGCTTCATTTCGAAAATACCCATCTCATTCGTGGAGCCAAAACGGTTTTTAACCGCACGTAAAATTCGATAAGCATGATGTTCATCACCTTCAAAGTAAAGCACGGTATCCACCATATGTTCAAGTAATCTTGGACCGGCAATTTGTCCTTCTTTCGTAACATGACCGACGATGAACGTTGCGATATCCATTTGCTTTGCGATATTCATTAGACTTTGGGTACTTTCTCTTACTTGAGATACAGAACCCGGTGCAGAACTGATTTCAGGATGATAAATAGTTTGAATTGAATCTACTACAAGTAAATCTGGGCGTTCATCCTTAACTGTTTGATGAATGACTTCTAAATCAGTCTCTGCTAATACATTGAGTTGACTAGAATCTTCTTCTAAGCGATCGGCACGTAGTTTAGTCTGATTGATAGATTCCTCACCTGTAATATATAAGACATTCTTATTTTGAGATAATGCCGCACATATTTGAAGAAGCAACGTAGACTTCCCAATACCAGGATCGCCACCTATAAGTACGAGTGATCCACTGACAATCCCTCCACCAAGGACTCTGTTAAATTCTTTAGAATCCGTTAGAATTCTAGGGGTAGATTCATGTTTAACATTATCCAATTTTTGAACTTTTCCAGCTGCTTCTTTAGATTTCACTCCATGTTTAGGGTTTGCAGCTTTCTCTACAATTTCTTCCATCTGGTTCCATGCACCACAGTTTGGACATTTCCCCATCCATTTAGGAGATTGATAGCCACATGCCATACACTCAAATATTACTTTTTTCTTGGCCACTTCTGCACCTCCAAATTATTATGAACAAATCTATTTTAAACTGACATTTTGATTATGACAAATTAAATGTAAATGATTATGATATAGTCTATTTTTATGTGGTTATTAAACTATGATTTTTTATAAATAATTTTATTTTTGTCTATTTTAATTTCTGCAATTTTGTATAATCGCTAGTGTATTGTTTTTTATTTTCCGGAAAATGAATATCCCATCATCAGTTTTAAACAAATTGAAAAATATGTAAAAAAATGACATCCCTCAAACAGCGAGAGATGTCATTTATTAATGATGCAAATAGCAAACATTACTTTAGTTATTCAATATATTAGTAATAATCAATTAAGCTTCAGTGGTTTCTTTATCATCTGACTTTTCATGGATATCATATTTGAATTCATCGCCATCATGATCGATTGTGACTTCTTTACCTTCAATTTGATTACCATCTAAAATTAATTCACTAAGATTATCTTCTACAGTTTTTTGGATGGCTCTAATTAATGGTCTAGCACCGTATTCTGGATCGTAACCTTCTTCTGCGATTTTTTCTTTAGCTTTATCAGTTACAGAAATATTGATGTTTTGTTCAGATAATCGATCAGTAAGTTTCTTAACCATCATAGTAACAATTTCTTTCAATTCTTCTTTAGATAGTTTATGGAATACGATGATATCATCCACACGGTTTAAGAATTCAGGACGGAATGAATTTTTGAGTTCTTTCATCATTGTTTTGCGAATTGTTTCGTAGTCATTACCCTCTGAAGCACCGCCAAATCCTGCAAATCGTTGGTCTTGTAATTCTTGCGCACCAACATTTGATGTCATAATAATGACTGTGTTACGGAAATCTACAGTACGACCTTTAGTATCAGTTAGATGACCATCGTCTAATACTTGTAGCAAGATATTAAATACGTCAGGATGGGCTTTTTCAATTTCATCAAATAAAATAACTGAGTAAGGTTTGCGTCTAACTTTTTCAGTTAATTGACCACCATCATCATGACCTACGTAGCCTGGAGGTGCTCCAACTAAACGACTCACAGCATGTTTCTCCATAAATTCACTCATATCAACACGAATCATAGCATCATCTTCACCAAACATAGATTCAGCTAATGCACGAGCTAATTCTGTTTTACCTACACCTGTAGGACCTAAGAAGATAAAGCTACCGATTGGACGTTTAGGATCTTTTAATCCAGCGCGAGCACGTCTTACAGCTTTACTAATTGAATTAACAGCGTCATTTTGACCGATAACTCGGTTATGAAGTGTATCTTCAAGGTTGAGTAAGCGATCTGATTCAGTTTCATTAATTTTAGTTAATGGAATACCTGTCCATCCTGCGATAACTTCAGCAATATCTTCTTCAGATAAAGCTGTACTTACACCACCTTGAGAGTTTTTCCATTCGTTTTTAGCTTCTTCATATTGTTTTTCAAGCTTAGATTGTTTGTCTCTTAAGTTTGCTGCATTTTCAAATTCTTGTGCATGAACGGCAGCATCTTTTTCATTTTTTACATTTTCAATTTCTTGTTCAATCTCTTTTAGATTGTTAGGAGTTGTATGACTTTTCAATCTAACCTTAGAACTTGCTTCATCAATAAGGTCAATCGCTTTGTCTGGTAAGAAACGATCTGATACATAACGATTACTTAATTTTGCCGCAGCTTCTAAAGCCTCATCAGATATATTAATTCTATGATGAGCTTCATAACGATCACGTAATCCTTTTAAGATTTCAATCGTATCTTCAACTGTTGGTTCATCAACTTGAACAGGTTGGAAACGACGTTCTAACGCAGCGTCTTTCTCAATATTTTTACGATATTCATCTAATGTTGTAGCACCAATACATTGTAACTCTCCTCTAGCTAATGCTGGTTTAAGAATATTAGAAGCGTCAATTGCACCTTCCGCACCTCCAGCACCAACTAATGTGTGTAACTCATCTATAAATAAAATGACGTTACCTGCTTGATGAATTTCTTCCATTACTTTTTTCAAGCGTTCTTCAAATTCACCGCGGTATTTTGTACCAGCAACGACAGTTCCCATATCGAGTGACATCACTCGTTTATCTTTTAGAGTTTCTGGGACTTCATTATTAACGATTGCTTGTGCTAAACCTTCAGCTATAGCAGTTTTACCCACACCAGGTTCACCGATAAGTACTGGGTTATTTTTAGTACGACGGCTGAGCACTTCAATCACACGAGTAATTTCTTTATCTCTTCCAACTACAGGATCTAAAGTGCCATCTTTAGCAATAACTGTTAAGTCTCTAGCTAAACTATCTAATGTTGGAGTGTTATTTGATTTATTTGCTTGAGCATTTTTATTACTCATTTCTGGACTACCTAAAGCTTTTACTACTTGCGCGCGTGCTTTTGTAATATTTAAATCTAAATTGGCAAAGACACGTGCTGCGACACCTTCATTTTCACGGATTAAGCCTAGAAGAATATGTTCTGTTCCCACAAAGTTATGATGTAGTTTTCTCGCTTCATCCATTGAAAGCTCAATAACTTTTTTAGCTCTAGGTGTGTAATGTAAAGTGCCCATTTGTTCTTGACCATGGCCAATTAACTTTTCAACTTCTTCAATAACTTTATCTTCAGTGATATTAAAGCTTTCTAACACTTTGGCAGCGATACCTTCAGGTTCTTTCATTAAACCTAATAAAAGATGTTCCGTTCCAATATTTGAATGGTTCAAGCGAATTGCTTCTTCTTGTGCGTGCGCTAGTACGCGTTGTGCACGTTCTGTTAATCTACCAAATAGCATATATAAAATACCTCCTATTTTATATGTTTCCTTAATAAATCAGCTCTTTTTTCATTTACTGTTTTATCATCATCTTCATCTATTAAAAATGGCGATTGAATAGCTACCATTAATTCATTAAATTTAAAATCTTCAAGCGAAATATAGTTTAAATCAATGCCAAGCTTAACTTCACTCAAGCGAAATGATGCTTCTTCCATTGATATGATTCTACTATTTTGTAAAATCCCTAGTGAGCGATAAACTCTATCAAGTGTCTCTACAGGATTATGTTTATCAAGTCTTTCTCTGATTTGTTTTTCCTCATTGATAATTTGATTAACTACTTCAGTTAAGTTATCAATGATGTCGGATTCAGTTTTCCCTAAAGTAAGTTGGTTTGAAACTTGATAAATATGTCCATATACTTGTGAACCTTCTCCATAAATACCTCGAATCGTAAATCCAAAACGATTAATTGTTTGAGCGATACGATTCATTCTCTTCATAATAGAAAGTCCTGGTAAATGTAGCATGACACTTGCGCGCATTCCAGTGCCTATATTAGTTGGACATGTTGTTAAATAACCTAAGTGTTCGTCATAACTTATATCTAAATCACTATCCAACTCATCATCAATATTTGAAGCCCTTTGATATAATTCACGCAACGATAAATCTGTTCCTAACGCTTGAATTCGAATATGATCTTCTTCGTTAATCATTACACTTAAAGATTCATCTTCATTTAACAGCACCGCGGATGCTGGCTGTTTGATAAGTTCTGGACTGACAAGATGTTTCGCAACTAATTTCATTTTACTTTGTTGATCCATAGTGTCTAAACGTTGTAACTTTAAGTTTGGAAGCGCATCTTGAACTTCGTTGATAACTCGAAAACCCTCTTGTTCAGAAGGAAACATCAAAGGATGGACGTGATTTTCTAGATTTCTTGCTAATCTAATACGAGAAGAAATAACTACAGGTGCCTCTTCTGTCATCTTCATCCATTCACTTATATTAGTATGAATGTCACTCATTACGAGACACCTCACTCTCATCTTTTAATGCTTTAATTTCATCACGTACAACAGCCGCTTCCTCGAAATTTTGTTCTTCAATTAATTTGTTTAGATATTTTGTTTTTTCTTCGATTTGCTTTTTAATTGCAAGTTTCTTATATGAAGATTGAGGCGTTTTACCTACATGTTCAAATTGGCCTCCCTGTACACGTCTAACAATATCGATAATGTCTTCTTTAAAAGTTGCGTAACAATTCGCGCAACCGAATTTACCAACGTGCGCAATATCTTTTAAAGTCATTTGACATGTTGGGCATTGCTTTTCCTCTTTGAACGCCATTTCTTGAAAATTAATACCATGTTTCGTAGCAAGATGTTGTAAAATCTGTTTAACTACAAAAGCTTCCTCTATATCATCCTGATGCACATGGTAAGAAGTATCCTCATGAGATTGGTGCCATGGATTATCACCTTGAGCACATATTGAGCATACCCATTTTTCGTGACTACCGTCTTTACTTTTAACTGTTAATTTTACTTCTGCTTCATTTAAATGACAGTTTTCACAAAGCACGTTCAGACACCTCACTTCATTAATAATAGTTTATAACTGGAAGTAATCGTTTTAAAATATTAGCGCGTATAATATCTCTTGCGACCACATCCATTTTTAATGTCTCTCTATCTATAACTGCTTGGATCATTTTAGCTTCTCTTTGGTTAATTAGACCTTTATCTAGTAAACCATCTATAACATAATACGCTTGTTGTTGAGAAATAGAAGGCCCTATCAATTGAAGTAAGTGATTAATATAACCTGATGCATCTTTATTTTCAATTTTAGTGATTCGGATGTAGCCTCCGCCACCCCGTTTACTTTCTATTTCATAACCATGTTCATTTGTGAAGCGTGTTTTAATAACATAATTTAATTGAGAAGGAACACAATCGAAGCGTTGTGCAATATTAGCGCGTTGTATTTCGACCACATCTTCATTTGTTTCCTCGAATAAATGTTTAATGTATTGTTCTATGATGTCAGACATGTTATGCATGGATATCACCTCTTTTTGACCTTCTTTGACTTTATTATATGACCACCTTTGACCTTTTTCAACCAATTTGATTTTTAAAATTTAAATTTTATGATGTTAGCGCGTTCATTTTATTGTATGATAGAGAATAGAAAAATTTAAAGGAATGAAAAACATGCATATTTTGATTGGGATTATAGGAATTATATTCTTTTTAGCACTCGCATTTTTATTTAGTTCAGATAGAAAAAATATCCGTTGGAAATATGTCGGATTACTCTTAGTAATTCAATTGATATTTGCATTTATTTTATTAAAAACAAATATAGGTATCACAGTTATTGGTGGTATTTCGTATGGTTTCAGTTATTTATTAAAGCAAGCTGCTGAGGGTGTCAATTTCGTATTCGGTGGTTTTAAATTAGATCCAAAAAACCCTCCATTCTTCTTTAATGTATTGTTACCTATCGTGTTTATCTCAGCGCTTATCGGTATTTTACAATATACAAGAATTTTACCGCTTATAATTAACATTTTAGGTTTTTTAATTTCTAAAATTAATGGCATGGGACGTTTAGAATCTTACAATGCTGTAGCAGCAGCAATTTTAGGACAATCAGAGGTATTTATCTCATTAAAACAACAATTGCCATACATACCTAAACAACGTTTGTATACATTAACTGCATCTGCAATGTCGACAGTATCTGCTTCAATTATTGGAGCCTACTTCACATTAATAGAACCTAAATATGTTGTAACAGCTGTGGTACTTAACTTATTTGGTGGTTTCATCATCGCGTCTATTATCAATCCGTATAAAGTGAATGAAGAAGATGATAAATTATTAGTCGATGAAAGTGAAACTAAAAATCAATCATTCTTCGAAATGCTTGGTGAATATATTTTAGATGGTTTCAAAGTAGCAGTGATTGTCGGTGCAATGTTAATTGGTTATATTGCTCTTATTGCTTTACTTAATGGTGTAGTAAGTGGAATCTTTAGTCTATTATCAGGTGGAACATTGGATTGGAATTTCCAAACGTTAATCGGTTTTGTCTTTGCACCATTCGCATTCCTAACTGGTGTTCCTTGGCATGATGCTGTGCAGTCAGGTTCAATTATGGCGACAAAATTATTATCAAATGAATTCGTTGCTATGCAAGCACTCGGTAAAACACATGGTTTATCTGAGCATGCTAAAGGTGTCACTTCAGTATTCTTAGTATCATTTGCTAATTTCAGTTCAATAGGTATTATTTCCGGTGCGATTAAATCACTAAATGATAAAAAAGGTGATATTGTAGCACGATTTGGATTAAAACTATTGTTCGGTGCAACATTAGTATCATTTATTTCTGCAGCAATTGCAGGATTCTTTATTTAATCAAACGCGAGAGTAACTTAGGAAAGTTGCTCTTGCGTTTTTTTATTTTATGAGCTTACATTTGCTTTTGAAATTCATTTTCCGAAAAATTAAAAACGGCCACCTTTAAGATGACCGTTTATCAAAAGATTAATTAATTATTCTTTATCATATGGTTAATGAAGTATTCAGTTACACGATAATCGTCGGTGAATTCAGGATGGAAAGAGACACCAAGATATTTACCTTGTTTAACCGCAACAATCTTATCTCCTACTCGGCTAAGAATGTCTACACCTTTCTCAACTTGAGCAATATGTGGTGCGCGTATGAATACACCTTCAATATCTTTAGCAACACCTTTTATATTAAGTTCCGATTCAAAACTATCAACTTGACGACCAAATGAATTACGTTCGACTGTAATATCCAACTTTTTTAAATAGCCAGATTCACCTTCAACATCTTTTGCAAGTACGATCAATCCCGCACATGTGCCAAACATTGGTAAATCAGATTGCTTTAACGCTTCCTTAAAGCCATATAAGTCCATTAGTCTTCTTAGTGTTGTAGATTCACCACCTGGCAAAATCAAACCAGCAATATCTTCAAGTTGTTCAACTCTTTTTACTGCGACACCTTCATGACCACTTAACTCTATGTGACGAATGTGTTCACGAACTGCACCTTGTAATGCTAATACACCTATTTTCATAAATTACCATCCACGCTCTTGCATACGTTCTTCTAAAGAAATTTGGTTGATATCTAAACCTTTCATCGCTGTACCAAGTTCACTAGCCAATTTTCCAATTAATTCATAATCTTGATAATGAGTCGTTGCTTGGACAATTGCTTTAGCAAATTTTTCAGGATCTTCTGATTTAAAAATACCAGAACCAACAAATACACCATCAGCACCTAATTCCATCATTAAAGCAGCATCTTGAGGTGTTGCTACGCCACCTGCTGCAAAGTTTACTACTGGTAAACGTCCATTATCTTTAATTTGTTTTAATACTTCAAAAGGTGCTCCCAAATCTTTAGCGAAAGTCATAATTTCATCATCATTCATTACTGTTAGACGACTAACTTCAGCATTAACGCGTCTCATGTGACGTACAGCTTCTACGATATTGCCTGTTCCAGGTTCACCTTTCGTACGTAACATTGCAGCACCTTCTCCAATACGTCGTGCAGCTTCACCTAAATTACGGCAACCACAAACGAAAGGCACTGTAAATTGATCTTTTCTTAAGTGATACTCTTCATCAGCTGGAGTCAATACTTCAGATTCATCGATATAATCAACACCCATTGATTCTAATACTCTAGCTTCAGTAATATGTCCTATACGGGCTTTAGCCATAACAGGTATAGACACAGCATTCATTACTTCCTCTACAATTTTAGGATTAGCCATACGTGCCACGCCACCTGCTGCTCGGATGTCTGATGGAACGCGTTCTAAAGCCATTACTGCAACAGCACCAGCTTCTTCAGCAATTTTAGCTTGTTCTGCATTTACGACGTCCATAATAACGCCACCTTTTTGCATTTCAGCCATTCCTCTTTTTACTCTTTCTGAGCCTACGATTTTTGACATGTTATTACCCCTTTACTTATTGATTAAATTCATTTTAAGAGATAAACTGATATTTAAAAAGGTTCAATTTATCCATAATAATAGGGGTCAGATTTATGAAATCATCACAACCACTTTACTTATCTCTTTATGAAAAGTTAAAAAATCAAATTATCGAAGGTCAATACCATTCCAATGATAAGTTTCCTTCGAAAAGACAATTAAGCGAACATTTGTCAATGAGTCATACAACTATTGAACACGCTTATCAACTGTTATTAGATGAAGGATTTATATACTCTAAGCCGAGATCTGGATACTATGTATCAGATATTGAATCATTGCCAGTTATCAATAGAGAAACTTATCCTAATAATGATCATTTAGAGATGCATAATGAAAGTAATGAAAACTCGCAATTCAAATTCGCCTTCAACTTAGCTGAAATCGACTCTGAAAATTTTCCTATGCATATATTTAGAAAATACGCAAAAGACGTCTTTGAAGAAGATCACTTATCACTATTACAAAGAGGCGAAATTCAAGGAGAGTTCGTATTACGTCAACAAATTGCACATTATTTATTTAATAGTAGAGGCGTAACATGTCACCCTAATCAAATAGTCATTGGTTCTTCTACTAGCCAACTCCTCGATATGATTACTAATTTACTTAATCAAGAAAAGTTTATCATCGAGAAACCGAGTTATCCTCCGATCAAACATGTCTTAGACAAAAAGAATATGAACTATTTACAAGTTCCTGTTGAAAAAAATGGCATACAAGTTCGCCCTATCTTAGAATCAAAATATAATATTTTATATATTACACCTTCACATCAATTTCCTACTGGTCATGTCACCAATTTAAAAAAGAGAACTCAACTTATTCAATGGGCACAACAAGATGAACAACGTTACATTATTGAAGATGATTATGATTCAGAGTTCAGGTACTTTGGTAAACCTATACCAGCTCTACAAAGTTTAGATACTAAAGGAAAAGTTGTTTATATAAGTACATTTTCAAAATCACTCTATCCTAGCTGTAGAATTGCATATATTGTTTTACCAAAAGAAATATTATCAAAATATAAACAAAGAAAATTAAAAGAAGGTAATACTGTACCTGTGCACATTCAACATATGGTTGCACAATTTATGGCAAGTGGTAGCTTTGAAAGACATTTAAATAAAATGAGGAAAATTTATAGAGACAAATTAAATTATATATTGCACCATCTCGAAAAATATAAAGACCAATTGCAAATTGAAGGAGCACTTACTGGGATGCATTTTAATTTAACAGTTCTGAATGGTCTCACTACACAGCAATGCTTAGACAAGGCTAAGAATAACAAATTAAAACTCGAAATATATAACTATGATGATATCCCCTTAGAGTATCCTAAATTTATTTTAGGATTCGGTGGAATTAAACAACGTGAACTTGCAGATTATGTTAAAGCTCTCATCAACTCGTTAATTATAAAGTAACACTTCTTTTTTAAAAGTTAGTGTTACTTATGCGATAGCTAATTGGCTATCGTATTTTAATTAACTTCCTCTTATTAATTTCTCATCTTTATTTTTTCGCATAAAAAAAGAGACCT
>NZ_KV798368.1:0-217 GCF_001809655.1 Staphylococcus sp. HMSC055A09 | reverse complement strand
ATGAACATTGAAAACTGAATGACAATATGTCAACGTTAATTCCAATAAACGTAACGAAACGTTACAAACTATTTAGTATTTATGAGCTAATCAAACATCATAATTTTTTATGGAGAGTTTGATCCTGGCTCAGGATGAACGCTGGCGGCGTGCCTAATACATGCAAGTCGAGCGAACAGACGAGGAGCTTGCTCCTCTGACGTTAGCGGCGGACGGG
>NZ_KV798367.1:316-88034 GCF_001809655.1 Staphylococcus sp. HMSC055A09 | reverse complement strand
AAATGGAGCGGGTGATGGGAATCGAACCCACAACATCAGCTTGGAAGGCTGAGGTTTTGCCATTAAACTACACCCGCATGTAGTATTAAATATATGATTTGGTGCGGCCGAGAGGACTTGAACCTCCACGGGATTAACTCCCACTAGGCCCTCAACCTAGCGCGTCTGCCATTCCGCCACGACCGCTGGCAAAACGCATAATTAAACTTTTAATTATCGAGAACAATAACTATTGTAAATTGTCGGTTACATTTTGTCAACACAAAATTAACTTAAAATTAATATTGTTAATTAAGGTTTGTTTTGCTTTCCTTGTTAAGACAACGATATCTATAATATATCATGTAATAATTATTGTCAATGTTTTTCACAACAAAATTTATATCAATTATAAAAAAGGTTGTTAGAAAACAGCATCTGCTTTTAACAACCCTTTTACTAAATATATATTTATATTTTTTCTATTTCTCAAAAACTTTAACTAATTTAAGTTTGCCACCGCAATGCCCGCATCTCATTATTTGAGTGTTCACTCTTTTAATACGTAAATAATTAGCTTTACAACTGACACATTGATATTTGTAATTAGCTCGACTTTCATATGTTTCAGTCGGATTGCAAAACCTTGGTGCACCTACTTTAGCGCTTAAAGCTTTAAAATCTGTATCTCTGTGTTGATACCCTTTACCAGCAAGATGAAGAAAATAATGACAAAGTTCATGTTTAACTATTTGAACTATCGCATCTTCTCCAAAATGCTTTAATTGTTTAGGGTTTATTTCTATATTGTGGCTTTTTAACAAATATCTTCCACCTGTAGTACGTAATCGTTGATTAAAATAAGCCTTATGTTTGAAAGGTACTCCAAAGTATTTGATGGCCAAGTTTTCAGTTAATCTTTGAAGTTCAATATTATTCATTTGGATCAATCATCGTTAAAAATACTTTGCCTTTATTTTCATCGATATCCAGAATCCAAACATCCACAATATCTCCCACACTTACAATATCCATAGGATTCTTTACAAATTTCTTAGAAAGTTTAGAAACATGGACTAATCCATCTTGTTTAACACCTATATCAATAAATGCACCAAAATCTACTACATTTCTAACAGTACCATTTAATTTCATGCCTTCATTTAAATCTTCAATGGATAATACATCAGATTTAAGGATTGGTGTCTCAAATTCATCTCTTGGATCTCTATTAGGCGCAATAAGTGATTTGATAATATCTTCTAGAGTGGGTTCACCAATATTCAATTGTTTCGCAAGCCCTTCAATATTCACATCACTTAATGTTGATTTTAATTGATCCGTACCTATATCATCAGCGCCTAAACCTAGTTGCTCTAATATTTCATAAGTCACTTCATAACTCTCAGGGTGAATCGCAGTATTATCTAATGGTTCTGAGCCATCAACGATACGTAAAAAGCCTATACTTTGTTCAAAAGTTTTAGAACCCAACCGTTTAATTTTACTAATTTCTTTATTATGTTTAATAGGTCCATTTTCTTCTCTATAATCAATAATATTTTGCGCAATAGTTGAAGATAGTCCTGAAACATATTGAAGTAAAGATTTTGAAGCTGTATTTACATCTACGCCTACTTGGTTAACTGCAGTTTCAACTACGAAAGTAAGCGCATTGCTTAATTCTTTTTGATTTACATCATGTTGATATTGACCTACCCCAATAGATTTTGGATCTATTTTAACTAATTCGCTTAATGGATCTTGAACTCTTCTACCTATAGATACAGCGCTTCGTTCTTCAACTTGAAAATCTGGAAACTCTTGTCTGGCAATTTCTGAAGCAGAATACACAGAGGCTCCCGCTTCATTGACAATGATGAATTGAGCATCTAATTTATATTTTTTAATTACATTTGCTACAAATTGTTCAGTTTCACGGCTAGCTGTTCCATTTCCAATCGCTAGTAATTCAATTTGATAATCTTTAATCATGTTGACCAGTTCTTTTTCAGAAGCTTCGATTTTAGATTTTGGAGGATGAGGATAAATGACGCTTTTAGCAATAAACGTTCCAAAAGGATTAATAACTGCTAACTTACATCCCGTTCTAAATGCCGGGTCCACACCGAGAATTTGTTTTCCTTTCATAGGTGGTTGTAAAAGTAAGTTTCTTAAGTTCTCACTAAAAACATCGATGGCATGTGTTTCTGCTTTCTGAGTTAAATCTCCTCGAACTTCTCTTTCAATCGAAGGCATAATTAATCGTTTAAGACTATCTTCAATAGCCTCTGCAATATAAGGACTTGCTTCATTATTTACTTGAATTAATTGTCGTTCAATGTCTTTTTTAATTCTTGATGTGTCAAATTCTATTTTAACGTTTAATACTTTTTCTTTCTCCCCACGATTCATAGCTAAAATTCTATGATTTGCAACACGCTTTACTGGTTCAGAATAATCATAATACATTGAGAAGATTTCTTTTTCATCTTCTGCTTTTTTCTTCTTAGCAGACACAATTTGACCTTGATGATATACATCTTTTAAAAGTCTTGAACGATATTTAGGGTCATCTGAAACTTGTTCAGCAATAATATCCTGTGCCCCTTTAATAGCATCTTCTACTGTAGAAACTTCTTCATTTATGAATTCTTGTGCTTTTTCATCAACATTCTTATCTAAATTCTTCTGAAGTAACCATTTTGCTAAAGGCTCCAACCCTTTTCTTTTAGCTTCAGTAGCACGTGTTTTCTTTTTCTGTTTATAAGGACGGTATAAATCTTCAACTCTTTGTAGTTTTGTCTGTTTAATAATATCTTTTTTTAAGTCTTCAGTTAGCATGCCTTGTTGTTCAATACTATGTATCACTTCATCTTTTCTTTTTTGAAGATTTTCCATATATCTATATTCATCATCAATTTGCTTAATTTCAACTTCATCTAGACCACCAGTTGCCTCTTTACGATATCTTGCAATAAATGGCACAGTGTTGTTATCTTCTAAGAGTTCAAGAACTGATTTAATTTGTTTCTCTGAAAAAGAATACTTTTCAACGATTGTTTGAATTAAATTTTTGTCCATTGTTCTACCACGCTTTTCTTTAAAAATTTCTTCACTAGTTTAACATAATTTTATAACTAGATTCTTCCTAGATATAATTTAGAATGCTTTAATCTTTTTTAAAGTTAAAAATTCTAACATATAAAAAGAAGTTCATTAACTCAGTCAATGAACTTCTTTTTATATTTATTGTTTAGCTGCTTCTTGCAACTTTTTGATTGCAGTACGTTGCAAGCGAGAGACATGCATTTGACTTAAGCCAATACGTTCGCCTGTTTCCTTTTGGCTTAAACCTTCTATAAATGTACATTGAATAATTTGTCTTTCTCTATCAGATAATATAGGTAAAATACGTTCTAGAATCATTCTCTTTTCAGTTAAATCATAATTATCATCTTGTTGACCCATAATATCTAATAGAGTGACAGTTGATCCGTCTTTATCTGCTTCAATAGAATGATCAACACTGAGCGCATTATAACTTTGACCCATCTCCATCGCTTCCAAGACTTCTTCATCCGAAACTTCAAGTCGTTGAGCAATTTCACTGATGGATGGTGAACGCTCAAGCTCATTTGTAAGTTCGTCACTTATCTTTTTAATTCTTGGACCAATTTCTTTAATACGTCTTGGTACATGAACACTCCATGTTTTATCTCTTAAATACCTTTTTATTTCACCAATTACGGTTGGAACTAGGAATGCTTCAAATTTTCGATCAAATGACAAATCAAATCTATTGATGGCCCCTATTAAACCAACCATACCAACTTGAACTAAATCTTCATGATGTGATTGCCCTTTTGAATATTTATATGCTAAAGATTCTATTAGTTTGCGGTAATGCGTAACTAATTTATCTTGAGCTTGGCTATTTTCATTTTCTTGGTGCTCTTTAATCCATTGGTTAATTTGTTCAGGTGATACATCATTAGCTGATTTCGACTCTTTCGCCATTATTTCGCACCTGCTCTTTTTTAATATACTTAATCATACTGATTGTAACACCAGATTCTTTATAGACCTTCACTTCGTCCATTAATGATTCAATAAGGAATAATCCTAAGCCGCCTTCGCGAAGAAAATCAATGTTTTCGTTATCGTCGTAAGGACCTAATTTTGATTTTGTTGTTTCATAATCAAAGCTTTCACCTTGATCTGAAATAACTATTTTTATTTTATCATCAAATATCTCAAAACATAAATTAATCATACCGGTTTCAGTATTTTGTTTATAAGCATGTTTTACAGCGTTAGTCACTGCCTCACTTACAGCTATTTTAGAATCTTCAATATCGTCATAAGATGCTCCAGCTCTTGAGAATACACCAGATAATGTTAAACGTATTAAACTTACGTATTCCGCAGAGGCTGGTAACCGCATTTCAATGTAATCTTGTCTTGATTGCATGTTATTCAACCTCCGTTCCTTCATTAACATGCATTAAATCTTTCAAACCGGTAATATCAAATAATCTACTGATTCGATCAGAAACACCTAATATATATAAATCTTTATCATTTTGGTTTAATGCTTTTAACGTTCCTACAAATAAACCTAATCCTGTAGAGTCCATGTAACTTACGTTAGCTAAATTAACATGAATGTCATGAGTCCCTTCTTGTCGCATTGGTACAAGTACCTCTTCTAATTCAGGCACTGTATATACATCTAATTCTCCGCCAACTTTAACTTCATAATAATCGTCATGAGTTACAGTTTCTATATTAAGATTCATTCGATACACTCCTAGTCTTTATCAAATCTGCTTCATTTCTACATTTGTGTTCAAAAATATGTATACCCTACGACTTGAAACTTTAATCTAAATTAGTTAAATTAATTTACTCTTTTTATAATTAAAATTGTCATATCGTCTTTTCTACTAGGATTTTGAACTTTTAAAATTCCTTCATAAATAATTTGAACTATATCTTGTGGATGCATATGTTTATATTTTTGTATTAAATTTAACAATTTATCTTTATCGATAAATTCACCTTCTCTATTTCTTGCCTCAGTTACTCCATCAGTAAAGATAATTATTAAATCTTCGAGATAAATAGGTATCTCTTGTTGATTATATCGAGTCTTCTGACTTACTCCAAGCACACGCCCACGAACGTCAATCTCTTCAAATTGTTCTGTTTCAGCTCGATAAATATAACCAGGCTCATGCCCTGCAGAACTACAATATAAAAGATGATTCATTTCTTCATACAAGCCATAAAACATCGTTACAAACATATTTTGGTTGACGTTTTTTTCGACAACTCGGTTAAGACGCTTTAATCCATCACTAGGCAATTGAGAGTGACCATATGAATCCATTCCAAATTTAATCATACTCATAGCTAAAGCAGCAGGTATACCTTTACCGATAACGTCCGCAACAGCGAAACTCATAGTCCCGTCTTTATGATCAATTAAATTAAAATAATCGCCACTTACCTTTTGAGCCGCTACGGAAATTACACCGATTTGTATACTATCGAATTGAGGTATATCTGTTTTAAGCATAGTTTGCTGAAGTCTAGAAGCCAAATCAATTTCTTTGTCGTGAACTTGTAATTTATTAACTAATCTTTGATAATCTCTATAACTATAACCGAATCCTTTTACTACCTCTTGAAGGACATCTAATGTACCGAGTATTTCTTTTTCTTCTAAATCTAATTGGTTAATATATGATTTATGAATTTCTACAATATCTTCTGGCAGTAAATCCTTTTTAATTACTTCATTTGTAAATTCTTCGCACTTTTTTATAAGTTGCGTTCGGTTTTCAGTAGTTAAACTTTCTTTTACAAGTTCCATATAATCTTTCTTAAATTCTTCCACAAGATGTGCCTCCTTACTTCCAATTCACAATTCCATATGCTTTTAATCTGGTACTTTTTGGAATTCTTTTTTATCTATAAAATGAATAGCAAATAACTAAAAAGCCACAGTTTCTTAATATCTAAAAAAGACTTTAGGATTGGAATACCTAAAGCCGAAAAACTCAAGACATTCTTTTATAATAAATGTATTTACATAATAACTATAATTATATGCTATTTAACTAATGAGAGGTAGCACTAGTCTTGATTTGCAAAAATTCTTGATGTAAGCAATCGGTCTAAAGTTACCTAGTTAATTAAGAGTTATAATTATTATAAAGTTATTGTCTTTAAATTCATTATTTTATTTATGTTAACTACATATAAAACGCTATAATCATTGATGGTCAAAATTATGTAATCCTAGACTGATATCTAGGGCGTTGTCAACTTCCTTCATCTTACTTTCAGACAAATAGGTCAACTTCTCTTTTAAACGTTTTTTATCTAGTGTTCTAATTTGTTCAAGTAAGATAACAGAGTCTTTATCTAACTTATATTTTTTCTTTTCAATTTCTACATGGGTTGGTATCTTCGCTTTATTAATCCTACCTGTAATAGCAGCAACTATGACAGTTGGACTATATTTATTACCAGTATCATTTTGTATAATTACAACAGGTCTTACTCCCCCTTGTTCAGACCCTTGAACTGGTGATAAATCAGCTAAGTAAACATCGCCTCTTCTAATCATTCATTCTTAGAGTTAGAAGTAAGATATGTTTCATTACAATCGCAAGCTTCACATTCGATGGGAAAAGCTTCCGTTGCTAGGGAGAGGTTTAAATCGGCCATTTGTGCATAGCCTTCTTTTAATGATTGTTCAAGACTGTGACTCCTAGATTGATTAAAAGATAACATATGAAGAACCTCCATCTGATTCCAAAAAAGTTGTTATTTAACCTTTAATTTATGTTTATAATAACAAATTTTTAACGCAGTGACTATACTATTTTAACAAATCGTTCGTAACCAATTGTTCTTCATTATGGTGATAAATTCTTGGTAAACGTTTTGATAAGTTACACAATACTTCATAATTGATTGTATGTTGCTTTTCAGCTAGAGACTCAACGGACTGTGGTGAATCTATATGATTATCCATCAATATCACTTTGTCTCCCATCTTCACATCATCAGGCACGCTCACAATAGTCTGATCCATACAAACCCGACCTACCACTTCACATTGATGGCCATTAACATTCACATAAGCACCTTGCATAGCTCTTAAATAACCATCGGCATATCCAACTGGTAGTATAGCAATTTTCATTTCTTTTTCAGCTGTAAAAGTTCGTCCATAGCTCACAGTTTCGCCAACTTTAAGAGATTTCACTTGTACTATTTCAGTAACGAGTTGAGCACTTGGGCGAAGATGTACTTTGACATTATCCCTAACATATTGTGAAGGATAATACCCATATAATGAGATACCTAATCTAATCGCATTACAAAATTGTCCATCCATTAATAAAGAAGCTGCAGAGTTTTGTGAATGAATGTAATTTGGTTTTTCAACTTGATTAACAATATCTTTAAAAAATTCATACTGTTCATTCATAGAATCCCCTGGTTCATCTGCGCTAGCGAAATGGGTAAACACGCCTTCAAAAACAAGATCATCTTTTTTATTAATTATATCAACAACATCTTTATACTCTTCAACATCTTTCATACCTAATCGACCCATACCAGAATCTATTTTGGCATGTAACCAAAGTTTTTTCTCATTTTTTTCAGGTATATTTCTAATAGCTTCTTTAAGCCAAGCTTTTGAAGGTACAGTAAGAGCTACACGATGTTGAATAGCTTTACTTATGTCTTTAGTTGGAATGACACCTAAGACTAGTAGTTTTGCATCAATTCCATGCATTCTTAATTCAATAGCTTCATCAAGTGTTGCAACTGCGAAAAACGAAGCCCCATGTTCCATTAGGTGATGTGCTACTTTTACACTACCTAATCCATAACTATTAGCTTTAATGACTGATATAACAGTCTTGTTATGATGTAACTGATTGAATGTTTGATAATTGTTTAATATTGCATCTAAATTAACATTTAAATAGGTTGATCTATAGAATTTTTCCGACATGAAAAGGTCCTCCTTGAAACTACTCGCTTAATACTAAAATATTAATACATTTATTATATAACGCCTTTATTCTAATTTTTCTAAGGTAACTTGACTCATTGCATAATTATCTGTATGGGTAATGCTTACATGAGCTCTAAATCCATCATAGTCGATACATGGCTTACCTAATTCATCGTTATAGCAATTGATATCTTTAAAAGATATCGTCTGACCTAACCCTGTACCCAATGCTTTACTAAAAGCTTCTTTAACAGCAAAACGACCTGCTAAAAATTCAATCTTACGCTTTTCATGAGTGAATTTTTCAAACTTTAGCTTTTCATTTTCAGTTAATACTCGGTCAACTAATTTAGGTTGTTTATATAACACCTTTCTAATACGCTCAATTTCTATCAAATCTATACCTATTCCATGTATCATAACTTCGCCTCTTTAATCACTTTCAATATAGTTTCTATTCATAGTATCTTATTCATCATCGCCGTTTAACATATCATGCGCATCTCTAGTTTTATTTTGTTTAATTAATAACTTTAATTTTTGAGCTTCATTTTTATCTATCAATTCAATTTCACTATTACCACCAGCTGTTGATAGCGTGAGAGTAGCTAGTTGATATCTTCTCATTATAAAGCCCTCATTAATATCGATGTTCTGAATTCTAAAGTAGGGAATGATATTTGTCTTTATGAAAATAATGCCTCTTCTAACATGTACTTCATCTTCTTCAATTGCGTATCTAAAATTTTTATATCGAAATATGGGCATTACAAATATAAAAAAGACTCCTAAAATAACGACTCCAACTATTTCAGCAATGATGAGTGTACGATTATCTATCCAATGAAATTTCAACACATTAAAGATGCTAAATACGATTAATGCAATAGTAAAGATTGTTATCCATAGCAAAGCATTCATTCGCATTGCTTTTAAACCCTTTTTATTCATATAGTTATAATTACTCATGAGTATCACCTCTCATGTACCACTCTTTAAATTCATTAACTTTAGAAACATCTGTGTATTTAAGACCTATTTTTTTATTTTCAAAACCTTTGGCGATTATAAATTTAAAATTGGCCAAATGCTTTCTTTCTAATAAAGGATGCTGTCTAATTTCCATACCTATGACTTTATTGAGTTTGAAGTAGAATCTTTTCATATTAAGTAATGATGCTTTTTGGATAACAATTTCTTCATTTTCAAGGTAATAACCACTATATCGCACATATAATACGGCCCTCATTATTAATAAAATGATTAATAACCCCGCAATAGCAAACGACCACGTAGACCAGAAATACCATCCAATAAAACTAGCAATAATAAGGATAAGTGATGGTATAAGAAAATGTCGATGAAAACCTCTAAGTGGCATGCCAGTATGAGCTGTATTAAAACGCATTTCTGGTACCAGAGATTGAATCACTTCATAAGCTTGTTGCCGTTTAATAAAAGGTAAAATCATTATACGTCCATTAACATCACTCGTCTCTGCAGAAGTAACAACGTCACTAGTAATATAAAAATGAATAGAAGTATAACCAAATAATCTTCTTAGATATGATTGATGTTCAAGTACACCTTGAAGTCGATTTGTTGGTACAGTGACATTCTTTTTTGTAAATAAGCCATATTGAATTTTAAGTTGATGACCTTGTTGCGTTACTTTATATCCATAGTATCTTATGAATGCGAGACACGTACCGATGATATAGCTCATTATTAAAACGACAACCACTATAGCAATAATTATGAAGAAAGTAGATTTTAAGACATATGAGAGTTCCCCACCTAATTTTTCCCAAGGTATAATGTCCGAGAAACTTCCCACAATTGGAGACAATGTTATTAATGTAATACCAATCGCACCACTAGTCATTGCCATAAATAATAATTGTTTAAATGACATTTTAAAAATTGATTTAGTAGGTACATTTTTTAAGGATTCATTATCCTCGTCTTCATCCTTTTCAGAATCAACATTCACTTCAGCTTGTTGCGTTGCGTTCAATTGTTGTTGTATGTTTTTAATCTCACTTTCAATCGATACACTTTGCTTCTTTGATATTGTACTTAGTTCAATACCGTCACTTGGAGTTTTAATAATAAGTTCTACGCCACCTACTATTTGATTCACAAAACCTTCAGTGGTATCAACTGATTGAATTCTACTAATATTGAGTTCTTTTCGCTCTTTATTTAATACACCTGTTGTAAGGATGAAATGATTGTTTTCAATCCAATATCTAGTATTATAAACTTTGAAAATATTATAAAAGAAAGTTATTAAAAATATTAATGTCATGATACCTGGCCATAAGTATGAATAGAAATCATCATATTTAAAATCTTTAATATTAAACAGGAAAATAATAATTACAATAAAATTATTTTTAATAACATTAATTAGACTCGTTACATATGAGACCGGATGTAGCTTTTGTGGATTATACATCGTCATCTACACCTCTCAATCTATTTAATGCTTGATGCTCTATTACGTCTGCTTCTTTTTCTGAAACCATCGGCAGTGAAATTTCATGACCCGCTGTAACCAATTCAATTGTATTTATTTTAAATATTTTTGCTAGCGGATTTGTACTGACTGTAATATATTGCAACCTCTCTATCTTACTTAGTTCTTCCTTTTTAAAGAAAAAAGCTTGCTTCAAAATAATTGAATCGCCTTCAAATTTATAAAAATAGTATTTATATCTCAGAAATGGCCCAACAATAAAGTTTATAACTGAAATCACCGCAACTGTAATAAGTATGTATAGAATAAAGTTCCACCAATTATAAGTAGACCAACAATAATATAATATGCTCAAAATCACTAGTACTACAATTAAACCAATAAAACTAGTGATGTAATAGTACTTTAATGCATTTTTAGGACTGCGATGAAACGTACTATCAAGATTCATATTAAAGCTCCTTTAATTAATTTACTCACATTATAGCATAGAGTGTGATAGGTCTAAATAAAGCTTTAAATCTAAAAAAACCAGCTAAGTCAATAGACTTAACTGGTTAATAACATCATCGATTATTTTTGATGATCGGCAAATGTACGGCCTCTCATTGATTGGTTTGAACCTTTATTTTGTTTATCACGACGTTCGAATTTTTTATTATTTTTCTTTTTATTTGAATGACCTTTAGACCCTTTTGAACGTCTATTTTTATTATCAAATTTGCCATTGCCACGTTTGTTATTGTTACCTCTTCTTGAACCGCCACCTCTACTATTGCGATTCTTACGTGCTAATGGTTTCTCGAACGTTAACTGTACTTCAACTTCATCGTTTGCTTCTACTAATTCTTGTAGCAATGATGCAACTAACTCAGTGCTGTCATATTCTTCAAGTAATTCACTTGAAATGCGTTGTAAACGAGGTTCACTGTCTTTAGACATCCAGTTTTGAACTTTTTCTTTAATATCGTCTTCACGAGCTTTAAGTACTTCTTTACGGTGTGGTGGTCTTAAAGCGTTCATTCGACGTCCATTGACATCTTCAATTTGACGTATATAATCCATTTCAATTGGATTTACAAATGTTACCGCGATACCTTCTTTACCTGCACGTCCTGTTCGACCTATACGATGAGTATAACTTTCTGTATCTTGAGGGATGTCAAAGTTATAAACGTGACTTACACCTGAAATATCCAAACCTCTAGCTGCTACGTCAGTAGCAACTAAAATGTCAATTTGGTCATTTTTGAATTTCTTCAAGACTTCTAAACGTTTAGCTTGAGTAATATCACCATGCAAGCCTTCTGCTTTATAACCTTTAGATAATAGCGCACTAGTTAATTCATCAACACGACGTTTCGTACGTCCAAATACAATCGCTAAATCTGGTTGATGCACATCAAGGAAATTTGTAAATGTATCAAATTTCTCTAATTCTTTAACAATAGTATAGTATTCATCTATTTGTGGATCTGACATTTCATTATTCATTGTTTTAATGATTTTAGGCGTCTTCATAAATTGTTGAACTAAGTCTTGAATTGCTTTAGGCATAGTCGCTGAGAATAACATTGTTTGACGCTGGTCAGATGGAATTTTGTCCATAATAAATCTCATATCGTCGATGAATCCCATATTCATCATTTCGTCAGCTTCATCTAAAATTAATGTATGAATACCATTAGTTTTTAAAGTACGACGATTTAGGTGATCAATTACACGTCCTGGAGTTCCTACTACGATTTGTGGTCCTCTTTTAAGTGCTTTTATTTGTCGTTCAATCGGCATTCCACCGAAGACCGTAACGACTTGAACATTTTGGCCTTTACTAAACTCTCTTAATTGTTCCGCAACTTGCATAGCAAGTTCTCTTGTTGGCGCTAAAATGAGTGATTGTACGCCTTGTTGGCCTACAACTTTTTCAATTAAAGGAATACCAAAAGCCCCTGTTTTCCCCGTACCTGTTTGGGCTTGACCAAGGATGTCGTCTCCTTCTAACGCATAAGGGATACTGTCTTTTTGGATAGGTGTAGGTTCTTTAAATCCCATAGATTCCAGTGTTTGAACCGTTCTATCCGAGATCCCTAATTCTTTAAAATTTTGCAAAATAATTCTCCTTTTTAAGTGTTTATTTCTTAATATACGTTTTTGCATATATGTTCACTTTTGTTTCATCAACTTCTATATAGTACCACCTTAAAAATATTATAGCAATAAAGCAGTTACTTACTTTCTTTGTTTTACTCTTAAATTTTAAATTTATTACTCTTAAAAAAGATAGCGCATCACATGATGTAAGCGGTTAAAATTTTTAAATCATTTTCAACGCAAAAAAACATGCATTTCAACTTACTCATCAACGTTTAGATCGAGAATATTGAAATATGCATGTTCATTTACTTTAAAATATTAAATTAATGCTTCGACTACTTCTTCAAGTTTCATACCTCGTGAACCTTTAACCAATATTTTATCGTTTTCTTTCACAATAGTCTTCAATTCTTTAATCAGTTCACTTTTATCATCAAAGTGTTGTGCAGTAGGCACTTCATTTTGACCTGTGTTAAAAATAAATCGTGCTTCATCACCATAAGTGTATAATACATCAATTGCTTTATTATTGAGATAAGCCCCGACTTCTTCGTGCATAGATTGACTATTTTCACCTAGCTCTAAAACATCTGCTAGAATAAGGATTTTTCGCCCTTCCATACTACTTAGCGTATCGATGGCAGCTTTCATACTTGTCGGACTTGCATTATAAGCATCATTAATGACAGTTACGTTATTAGTAGTCTGGTGACGCTCCATACGCATACCTGTTAACTTAACATGATTAATATTGTCTTTTATTGTTTCATATGACAAACCAAGTTCATGTCCTATCGCAATGGCTATCGTCGCATTTTTCATATTGTGCGTACCTAGGATAGGTAGTGTAAAGCTTTCTTTATCATTTATTGTAAAAGCGATACCTTCTGTTTCTATATCATCAACATGACATACGAGCGTATTACTATTACCTAAACCTACACTTATTAATTTTGCTTTATTTAATTGTTCGAGATGCGGTTTTAGTAATGGTTCATCACCGTCGTATATGAATGTCCCATTCTCTTTAAGACCAATAGTAATTTCAGACTTGGCTTTAGCAATACCCTCTCTTGAACCTAAATCTTGCATATGTGATTCACCAATATTTGTGATGACTGCAATATCCGGTTGAGCAATTGAAGATAATAACTCTATCTCATGGAAGCCAGACATGCCCATTTCAAGAATAGAAATTTCTGTATCTTCATCTAAGTCTAATATTGTTAAAGGCATTCCAATCTCATTATTATAGTTACCTTGTGTTTTCTTTACTTTAAATTCTGTCGTTAAAACACTCTCAATCATATCTTTTGTAGTCGTTTTACCGTTTGATCCAGTTACTGCAATCACTTTAGGGTTCACATATTTAAGATATGCTTTGGCTAAGTCTTGTAATGCTTTAAGTGTATCTTCAACCCAAATAATTGGACCTTCGATATGCTCGCTTAACTCAGTTCCCTTTTCTGAAAATGAAGCACCAGCACCATCCTTTAAAGCTTGTGCAACAAATCGATGGCCATCTACGTTCTCACCTTTGAATGGGATAAAAAGCATATCCTTTTCAATGTTACGAGAATCAATAGTTACACCATTGATAGAATGGCTTAAATATTGTTCATCAATTTCGCAAGGTATCCAATGTTTGATTTGTTCTAATGTAACGTTAATCATATTTAAAATCCTCTATTAATCAATTTTATATTTATTTTTCTTTTTATCTTCATGACGTTCTTTAGCGAGATTTATTAATTTTGCAATTAAATCTGGATATGATAATCCCATATTCTCCCACAAGCTTGGATACATACTGAATGAAGTAAATCCTGGCATAGCATTTGTTTCATTAATATAGATTTGGTTGTCTTCTGTAACAAAGAAATCTGCACGTACTAAACCTGAACAATCAGTGGCTTTAAAAGCCTCTAACGCCATATTACGTAATGTCATTTGAACGTCTTGATCTAAATCAGCTGGTATTTGAAGCTGAACTTTACCATCTTTATATTTAGATTTGTAATCATAAAATGCCACATCTTTAACAACTTCTCCAGGCCATGTAGTTTCAGGATAGTCATTACCCAATACAGCCACTTCAATTTCACGTGCTTCAATTCCTTGTTCAATTACAAGTTTACGGTCAAATTGGAAAGCTTCCTCAATACCTGATTTAAGTTCTTCTTCATTATTACATTTACTAATACCAACACTTGAACCTAAGTTAGCAGGTTTCACGAAAACTGGGTAAGTTAATTTATCATTAACTAATTTAATAATGTTGTTCTCATACTTTTCATATTCACTTCTTAAGAAACTAATGTATGGTAATTGAGGTAATCCTCTATGTTCAAACAATTGTTTCATAACTAATTTGTCCATAGAACTTGAAGCTGCTAACACACCATTACCTACATATGGAATATCTAATACTTCGAATAATCCTTGAATCGTACCGTCTTCACCATTAGGTCCATGTAAAAGTGGGAATACTGCATCATAAGAACGTCCAGTACTACCTTTACTTAATAATTGTGATATTTCTCCCGCTTCAACATTATTTAAAACTAATTCGTCAGTAGATTTAATTTCATCAGTGATGTTTTCTTTCTTCTTCCATTCACCATCATTTGTAATATAAATAATATCTATTTGATATTGATCTTTGTTAATTGCGTTTAATACGTTTTGTGCTGTTAATATTGAAACATCATGTTCAGCACTTTTTCCTCCAAAAACGATACAAATATTCTCTTTTGTCATTTCGTTTTCCTCCATTACAATTACTCGGCTTATATGCCATTTATCTGTTTAATAATTGTGATATTTTATTTATTATGTATAGCTCAATGTACATAACGGTCTCTGAAACTTAATATTATCATATTTCTAAAATCAATTGCATTTGATAATCCATCAATAAATCTAATTTTTAGTGACTGTTTTAATTCCTCTACCTTTGAATGGAAAAGAAAGCTTATTTCTATATAATTTGTCGACTTGCCACTTTGATATTCTAGCAAATTTAAAAAAAGTCATGTAAAATCAATGTAGACTATTTATTAACCGTTAAATTGTGATTTTATATAGATTCATGAATGGTTTATGCTACAAATGAATCATTCATATATCATATTAATACGCGCATGATTATAAAGGAGTAGGAAATGAATTATTCATCTCGTCAACAACCAAGCAAACATTGGTTTCGTAAAGTCGACTGGATATTAGTACTGGTAATTACTGTGTTAGCAATCATAAGCGTAACACTAATTAGTTCTGCAATGGGTGGCGGACAATATAGTGCGAACTTCAGTATCAGACAAATTATTTATTACATTCTCGGAGCTATTATGGCATTTCTGATTATGATAGTTTCCCCTAAGAAAATTAAACATAATACATATCTCTTATATTTCATTTTTTGTATTTTACTCATAGGATTGCTTATTTTACCTGAAACAGCCATCACACCTGTGATCAACGGTGCGAAAAGTTGGTATAGCTTTGGACCTATAAGTATTCAACCTTCAGAATTTATGAAGATTATTTTAATTTTAGCCCTAGCTAAAACAGTTTCTAGACATAATCAATTTACCTTTAACAAATCGTTCCAGTCAGATTTAATGCTATTTTTAAAAATTATAGGTGTCTCAATATTTCCTATGCTATTAATTTTATTACAAAATGACCTCGGTACTACGCTTGTTATTTGTGCAGTTATCGCCGGTGTTATGATGGTTAGTGGTATTACTTGGAGAATCCTTGCACCTATATTTATCGCAGCAATTGTAGGTGGTGCTAGTATTATTTTAGCTATCATTTTCAAACCTACATTAATTGAAAATCTATTAGGAATTAAGATGTATCAAATGGGACGAATTAATTCTTGGTTGGATCCTTATACTTATAGTAGTGGCGATGGATATCATTTAACTGAATCACTTAAAGCAATTGGATCTGGTCAATTAATAGGTAAAGGTTACAATCACGGTGAAGTTTATATCCCTGAAAATCATACAGACTTTATCTTCTCAGTTGTAGGCGAAGAGATGGGCTTCATTGGGTCTGTTGTGCTAATTCTCATATTCTTATTTTTAGTGTTTCATTTAATTAGATTAGCAAGCAAAATCAATAGTCAATATAATAAAGTCTTTATTATCGGGTATGTTTCTCTTATCGTCTTCCATGTACTTCAAAATGTTGGAATGACGGTTCAATTATTACCAATTACTGGTATACCTTTACCATTTATTAGTTATGGTGGGAGCTCTCTTTGGAGTTTAATGACAGGCATAGGCGTCATTCTATCTATTTATTATCATGAACCTAAGCGTTATCAAGAACCTGATACTTTAGATACTGCTAAAACTGCATAATTTACAAACAAAAAAGCACTCACACATAGTGAGTGCTTTTGATCATTTAAGCAAATTATTTTAACTCATGACTTACTTGATTAGATGTAGGTAAAGTATTAATAATATCTAAACGAGATTTAGTTTTTTTAATATTCACACCTAATGATGACAATAATTTGACTACGTTTTGAATCTTATCTGGATTCTTCACTATAATCACCTCGTTTGGATTGACTTCAAAATTATCATACCCCAATTTATACTACTTTACTACATCAATTGTTAAATTTTAAAAAATTATTTACAAATCTATAAATATGCTATATGTAAGTAAATTGAACATTACTCTAATAACGCACGCGAAAGCCAGAATCATATACTTCTTTTTCAATACTATTTAAATTCGCAGGTGTTTCAAATAATACCTTTATTTCTCCTACTTTACTATCAATATCTACTTTTTCGACACCAATCATATTTTCTAAACGTGTCTTTAATTGGTTTTCTTCCTCTATAGTCTCAATATTAGCAACATAAACAATTCCATTTTCCATTGTATTCTACCTCATTAATCTTTAATTAATTTTTGAAAAGTAACCAATAGTTCTTCCATCGCTTCTTCTTGTGCACCATTATTCACTTTATTCATAATACAACTTTTCATATGATGATCTAACAATTTAGTAGCCACACTGTTTAAAGCAGAGCGTGTCGCTCTTATTTGAGTTAAAACATCATCGCAATACACATCGTCTTCAATCATTCGATTAATTGCACGTACTTGACCTTCGATACGATTTAATCGTGACTTTAAATTTGCTTTCGTTTGCTCTGAGTGATGTGCAGTTTCATTTTCAGTCACAAGCGTCACCTCGTTTCTTTATTCTTCATCATCGTATTATTCAATAATTATTAAGTCAATTGATTCATTCACTTTTTAAAATAAAACCGACTATGATATTCAACATTCTTCATGCTATAATTGTATAGTTAAAACTTTTTTGAATATCTTCAACGAAATTATGAGAAATACAAAGGAGGTACCATATGTTAGAAGTCTTTACTATGGCGCTTCACCATTCAAATATAATCATTAATGTTATCTTAATTGGCGCTTTCATTTTAAACTTGATCTTTGCATTTACAATTATCTTTATGGAGAGACGTACAGCTAATTCTATATGGGCATGGTTACTTGTGCTCGTATTTCTACCTTTAATTGGGTTCATTTTATATCTATTGCTAGGTCGTCAAATCCAAAGAGATCAAATCTTTAAATTAAATAAAGAAGATAAAGTCGGTTTAGAAATGATTGTCGATGAGCAATTGGAAGCGCTCAAGAAACAAGATTTCTCTAAAGGTAACCATCAAATAGTTAAATTTAAAGAAATGGTGCAAATGTTACTTTATAATAATGCTGCCTTTCTAACGACTGATAATGATTTAACTATTTATACTGATGGTCAACAAAAATTCGATGATTTAATTAATGATATCCGTAATGCTCAAGACTACATACATATTCAGTACTATATCTTTCATAGTGATGGACTTGGGAAACAAATTCTTAGTGAACTTGAAAAGAAAGCCGAAGAAGGCATTGAAGTGAAAATACTATATGACGATATGGGTTCGAGGGATTTACGTAAAAAAGATTTAAAACATTTTAGAAATAAAGGTGGGCATGCTGAATCATTCTTCCCATCAAAATTGCCATTAATTAATTTACGTATGAATAACCGAAACCACAGAAAAATCGTTATTATCGACGGTAAAATTGGTTATGTTGGTGGTTTCAATGTAGGTGATGAATATTTAGGTAAATCTAAGAAGTTTGGTTACTGGCGTGACACGCATCTACGTATTGTAGGTGATGCTGTAAATGCATTACAACTTCGATTTATTTTAGATTGGAATTCACAATCTACCCGAGACAATTTAACTTATCAAGAACGATATTTCCCTGATGTTAATTCTGGAGGAACAATCGGCATTCAAATCGCTTCTAGTGGACCTGATGAAGATTGGGAACAAATCAAATACGGTTACTTAAAAATGATATCATCAGCTAAAGAATCAATTTATATTCAATCCCCCTACTTTATACCAGATCAAGCATTTTTAGACTCGATTAAAATTGCTGCACTTGGTGGTGTGGAAGTCAATATTATGATTCCAAGTATGCCAGACCATCCATTCGTATACTGGGCTACACTTAAAAATGTCGCATCTTTACTTGAGGCCGGCGTAAAGGTGTATCATTACGAGAATGGCTTCCTACATTCTAAAGTATTGGTCATCGATGATGAACTCGCAAGTGTAGGTACTGCTAATATGGATAATCGTAGTTTCACATTGAATTTTGAAGTAAATGCCTTTATTTATGATGAGAGTGTCGCACGCTCCCTTAAGCAAGCATTTATTAACGATATGAAAGTGTCATCTAGACTTACAGAAGAAAGATACGAGCAACGCAGTACTTGGATTAAATTTAAAGAAGGTATTTCTCAATTATTGTCACCAATTCTATAATAAATTGAAAGGTCTGGGTTGTTCCTAGACCTTTTTAATATGTGAAGGAGACTTTTATGGAAAATGAATTAAAAATTAAACACGCATGTAACTATATGAAAATGGTTCATAAAGATGATCACACTGGGCACGATATCGCGCATGTAGAACGGGTTCATACATTAGCAAAGTATATCGCTTTAAATGAGGGTTTAGTACATACAACGATTATAGAACTTGCCGCTTTATTACATGACACAGTGGATAGCAAAATAACGAATGAACAACAAGCATATGATAAACTTTCTACTTTTCTAGAAACGATTGACTTAACCCAAGATGATATTCAACATGTTTTACATATCATACAAAATATGAGTTACCGTGGTGGGAAAAACAATCAAGCCACATTATCAATTGAAGGACAAATCGTGAGAGATGCTGATCGTTTGGATGCGCTAGGCGCAATCGGAATTGCTCGAACTTTTCAATTCGCTGGATATTTCGGCGAACCAATGTGGACTGAATCTAACGTGCCATTCGAATCACTACATACTGATAATATTGAAGCATTTGATCCTTCAGCAATTAAGCACTTTTACGAAAAATTATTAAAACTTAAAAGTTTAATGCATACCTCAACTGGAAGAAAGCTTGCTGAAGAACGTCATCATTTTATGCTTCAATTCTTAAAACAATTTTTACACGAATGGAATTTCAATAACAACACAAATTTGTAAATTTGACATATGAAAAAGCCAGCAAATCATAATTTAATTTGCTGGCTTTTCTTATAACCTATTTCTTATTCTTTTTAGAAACAACTTGCGTATTTTTGCCTTTTTTATTAGAAGACGGATTATGTTCTTTTTCATATTGTTCGATGAAAGGTTGAACTTCTTTTTTAGCAAGTTTAGAGTAATACATATTTGCAAAATGCGTTTGTATTACTAAGAATAAGGCACTGACTGACCAATATAAACCAAGTGCAGATGACGCTTGTAATGAAATCCAAATAATCATGATTGGTGAAACAATCATCATCATGTATCCCATTTGGCGTTGCTCTTGAGGCATCGTTTTACTTGAAACATATGCTTGAACAAAGTAAAGAACACCGGCAATAATCGTAATCCAAATATCTGGTTTAGTTAAATTAAACCATAAGAAATGTGGATGATCAGAAAGTCCATTAACAAGTTTATCTTTTAATACGAAATATAATCCCATGATAATTGGCATTTGAATAAGCATTGGTAAACAACCGAGCATGCTCTTCATCGGATTCATATCATATTTTTTATAAACTTCCATCAATTCTTGGTTTGCCGCCATTTTCTCTTCTTGAGTACGAGCACGTTTAACTTTTTCTTGAATACCATCAACTTCTGGCTTAGCTACTTTCATTTTTTCACGCATCATATGACTATTTTTATAGTTTGATAACATGAATGGTAACAAGATTAAACGTATAACAAGAACTAAGATAATAATCGCTAGTCCATAGTCGTTATTAAATACATCATTTCCTAACCATTGTAAGAGATGTTTCATTGGCTGAACGAATGTATTAAAGAAGAATCCGTCCTGCTTTTCAGGTTTAGAGTAGTCACACCCTGCTAGAAAAACCATTATCCCTAAAAACAAAGGTAGTAACGCTTTTTTCTTCATTTTTCCACCTCTATTGTAATATTCACATAGGATTCATTTTATCATACTCATACTATAGTAGAAAACAAAAAGTGGAAAAATATATTGATTAATTAAAGTATTTACGAAAATGCTTAACAGTCTTGTCAATATTCTTACTTCTAGTTATTGCAGAAATTACTGAAACGCCATCAGCACCGGCTTCAGCAATTGGTTCAATATTTGTTTCATTAATACCACCTATTGCTACAATAGGTAATTCTCCAACATAATCTCGCAATTTTGTAATCATATGAGGACCAACAGGAGCGTTAGCATCATCTTTTGACGAAGTGGTATACATAGGCCCTACACCTATGTAATCCACTTGAGATAAATCCGATTGTTGATACTCATCTAAATTACCCACACTCAAACCTATAATTTTATTTCTAAACTGCATAGCAAAATCTTTAACTTCTTTATCATCCTGACCAACATGAACGCCATCAGCATCAATATCTTTTGCTAACTCTATATCGTCATTGACAATGAATGGTACGTGATATCTCTCGCATTTTCGTTTTAAATTTATTGCTAACTGTTTCTTCTCTTCACCTATTAAAGATGATGGGCCCTTTTCACGAAATTGATACATAGTGATTCCGGCTTTCAAAGCCTCATCAAGTACTTGTTCAATGGTTCTATTTTCTGGTATATCTTGAGTTCCACAAATAAAATATACTTGTAATTGCTCTGAGCTAAACATATAAGATTAAACCTCTACTTTATGTACATATTTTTCAAATGTTGTCTCATCAATTTGATACATTTGATCGAGCAATTCTGGTAAAAATGATCCAGGGCCATGGACATGGTTTTTATTTTCAGCTAATTCTGCAGCAATATTGTACACACTAACCGCTTCAATTAACTGTTCAATTTCTGGTCGAGTATTTCTAAATAAGAAGCTTGCCACTACTCCTCCTAAAAGGCAACCTGCACCGGTAATTTTAGCTAGAAGAGGTGAGCCATTAGCAAGTTTAACAATTTGATTATTTTGTGCGACAACGTCTTCCTTACCTGTAATGACAATTGCTGTTTCGAGATTTTTATGGGCCTTTCTAGCAATTTCAACTGCATCAAGTGAACTATCACTATCTGTTCCTTTCATCGTAGTTTGAGAGTCAACAAGCGTAAGTAGTTCTGATGCGTTTCCCTTTATTACAGAAACTTCAATTTGTTCTAAAAATCTCTTACAAAATTGTTTTCTGTAAGAAGACGCGCCTACTGCCACTGGGTCGAAGACAATTGGCGTACCTTGTTCGTTAGCGATTCTCCCTATTTTCATAATATCTTCTTCATTATCATGAGTTAGTGTACCTATATTAATCACTAATGCACTTGCCACTTTGTAAAATTCTTCTGCTTCTTCAGGTGCTTCACTCATTGCTGGACTTGCTCCTAAACTAAGTAACCCGTTAGCTGTAAAATTTTTAACAACGTCATTGGTATAGCAAACAATAAGTGGATTTTCTGAACGTAATCTTTCTAAATTATTCATCATCTAAACCTACTTTCTTTAAATATGCAAAGTGATTCACTGGACCTCTTCCTTTACCAATTTCAGGCGTATGTTCAATACTCATTGAAATAAACGACTTAGCTTTTTCTACTGCTTGATATATAGAACGACCTTTAGCTAGTTCTGCAGTGATTACTGCTGAAAATGTACAACCAGTTCCGTGTGTATGTTTAGTATCGAAGCGTTTATTTTCAAAAGTATAAACATCGTCCTTCGTAAATAAGAAATCTTTAGCGTTATTTAAATCAGCAGAATGACCACCTTTAATAACAACGCCTTTACTACCAATCTCATTGATAAAAATATCTCCTGCTTTGCGGATATTGTCTTCACTATCTATTTTCAAACCAGTAATTTCCTCTGCTTCAGGAATATTTGGTGTTACAACATCAGCTAAAGGTAATAAGGTAGTTTGTAAGTGAGATTTAGTATCATCGTCCATGAGTGAATCTCCACTCTTCGCCAACATAACAGGATCAATAACATAAGGAATATCTGAATACTTTTTCAAATAACTTTGTATCAGTTCCATTGTTTCTTTAGTCGCAATCATTCCTGTTTTTATAGCATGTGGTAATTCATCATCAAAAACACTATCAAGTTGCTCTTGTACCCAACTTGTTTCCAAATTATGAATGCTCTGAACACCTAGAGTATTTTGCGCGACAATGCTAGTGTTTGCTGCCATACCGTATACGCCACATGAATGGAAAGATTTTAAATCAGCCATTACCCCTGCGCCACCAGTGGGATCTGTTCCAGCTATCGTTAATGCTATTTTAGGTTTATTCATGGTTTTCTCCTCCAAAATCCCATTTTTCATCGATATAAGCCATATTAAAGAAATGACGCTCATGTACTGTACTTTGCAAGAAGTTTTCTTTGATTTCTTGCTTTTCTTTGTCAGTACATTCTTCTGTTAAACGGTCCATCAATTGATCGAAAACATCAACAAGTGGATCCATTTCAGTACTATAAAAATCAAACCACTTTGCGGTAATTGAATCTTTATTTAATTTAGGATCTTTAATCGCACGCTTAGCTATAACTGCATAGACGTAAGGACAAGGTGCCATTGCAGCTATAGTGTATGCTGCATTTTCGTGAGCATAAGCATTATAATACATATGCTTAATATAGTGATCTCCACTTGGTGGCCAAACTTTTTCTTTAACAATTTCTTCATAAGATTCATTGATATAATCAGCCAGTACTTCATGTGCCTCTACTTCACCATCTAACATGAATTCAATCTGTTCAACTAAGAATTTTACATCTTGCATAGTGTGAACCTTTGGAATAAGTAAGGCATATAAGTTTGTAAATTCTTTTAAATATGATGCATCCGCTCTTAAATATTGACGTACTGCTTGTTTAGGTAAAGTCCCAACTAATAATTCTTGAATAAAGTTATCATTGTAAATTCTTTCAATAATTGGTTGAGCTTCTTCCCTTAATTCTTGTGAAAATTTCATTAAATAAGCCTCCTTGGATAATAAAAAAACTACTTTCCAACAATGAAAAGTAGCTAAATCTGGGCATAGCGATGCTTATTTGATAAAGACTACTTTCCTACGTTGGTACTAACCAAATCAGGTTATAAGGGTCTGAATCATATCATCTCAGCCTTGTGGCTCCCCTAGTAGTTAATATTTATTTAATTCAATAATTACATTATCAAACGACTCTCACTAAATCAATTAAATGTGCTTCTAAATAAAAAACCATCTTCTCATATTGAGAAGATGGTTAATAATCATATATTTAAATTATGCAGTTACCCATTGGCTAGCGCCTGCAGTGTTGTATAATTTAACTGCTGCAGCGTCTTGTACGCTTTCAGGAGCGTTAGCTGGAGATTGACCTTTATATTGTTCTGGAGCTACTGAATCCCAAGTTGATTGTAAGAATTGGAATTTACCAGCTGCGCCAGTTGAAGGGTTGATAGCGTGGATGTCGCCACCTGATTCACGTTGAGCAATTTGTTTTAAGTGTGAATTTAAGTTTACTGATGAACCACTTGAAGCTTGGTTTGATGAAGCTTGACTACTTGCAGTGTTGTTAGTTGGTGCACTGTAAGAAGTAGTTGCTTTAGCTTGTGGTTGTTGAGTTTGCTCAGTTTGTGGAGCAGAAGTTTGTTCTGGTTGAGCTTGTTGAGCTTGGCTAGTTTGTTGTTGTGAACTTACTTGGTCAGCTGAAGTTTGGTTGCTTACATCTTGTTGTGGAGTAGCTTGACCATTTTGTGCATAGTTCCAGCTCCAGTGAGTACCATTTGATTCAAAGTGATAATTGAAACCATTGTAATCAAAGTTTACGTTATAAGCACCTTTTTGGATAGGGCTTTCGTTTAATGATTGGTCATTTGATTGAGCTTTTTGAGCTAATTCTGCTTTATCAACGTTTGTTGCTTCACTTGCGTGTGCGTCGTGTCCAGCATTACCTGCTACAACGCCTAATCCTACTGCTAATGATGATGCAATAATTGTCTTTTTCATTATTAAAAATCCTCCTAAAAGTGATTTGTTTTCTTAACTAATTTACAAGTACTACTCTAACATCTGTATAAACAGTGTAGGTTACAGTGAAATAAAAAAAACAAGCTCTTTTTTACACTCGAATTACATTGAATATTAATTATAATTGGAATTAAATTTCTACTCAAAACTGTCATGACAGTTTTGAGATTGTATCGATTCTTAAACAAGTTTGTAATATAATTGAAATCTGTCAGATAATTATAAGTTGATTGAATGATTGATGACTTAAATATTAAAAGCGACCTTACTTTAATATTGGCCGATCAAAGTAGGTCGCTTGAGTATAATTGAAAGAAAAGGATAATTTAATTTTTATTAAAAATAGGATGGAGTTTAGGGAGAGAATTAATTTTTAGATATTAATAATTTCAATGTCGTCTGAATGATAAGTGTCTTCATCGTATTGATTTTGAGAGAGGATTTCATTATGTTTAGTTTTTGGAGACATAAATTTAATTGTTTCTACATATAGTTCGGTTACAAAATGCGTTTGTCCTTCTTTTTCATATTTTCTTGAACGCATTTGTCCTGTTATACCTACTAATGTACCTTGACTAGTATATTTTTCGATATTGGTTGCTGTTTTGCCGAAAGCTTTACACAATAAATAATCACTTGATATTTCATTATTTTCATCTTTGTAATTTCTTTCAGTTGCTACACAAAATGTTGCGACCTTACTATCCTCCTTCTCATAAATTTGAGCATCTTTAGTCAACCTTCCTACTATTACTATTTTGTTTAACATGTGTCACCTCCTTCTTGTAATACATAATAATTGACGGGTTATAATTTGGTCAAAATTACAAATACCCTTAAAATGATAGCTATTTGTAGTATGTTTTTGATATATTTAAAGAAAATAATCATTAATTAAGTTCATAACTGCTTATAATTTAATTTATTGTATATTTAAAAAACAATTGGGATGTGAAATAATGAAAACATTTAAGGCTGTTCGGTTTCAAATTGTAAATGAGAATGGTGGCGTTTCAGAATATGAAATCGAAGATGGCGTTATTATAAATAAAGAAGGTAGTGGAACAGGCTGGTTACTTGAGATTGTTATTTCAAATGAGCACTATGAAACATTTAAAACATATATGGAAGATAAACAATTATTAGATATTAGAGTAGTCATCACTAGACCTGCAAATGATCCAGCTTTATTTGATGCTACGGTTAAAAATGTCGCTAATTTTAAAAAATCAATGTCTGTTGTTTTTGAATGTCATATTTATACTTTAAGACAAGTCTATGCCGAAAGCTTGCTAGAGGAATTGGTAGATGATGGTTTAACTGGTGAAGAGCTCAAGAAGACCTTTAATCGAATGATGCAATCTAAACCTAAACTAAAAGAAGAAAAATTCGAGAGAAATTAAATAAATAAAAAAAGGAGTGTAAAAGGAACTAATTCATTTTAATTAGTTCTTGATACACTCCTTTTATAATATGGAATAGTTTAAGCATCTTGAATAGCAAATGTTAGTTCACAGCTACAAGCAAGTTGACCATCGACTGTAGCTTTCGCACTACCTTTACCGATTGGTCCTTTAATTTTAGTAATTTCTACTTCTAACATTAACGTATCACCAGGTGTCACTTGTTTTTTGAAACGACATTTATCAATACCAGCGAATAAAGCTATTTTACCTTTATTCTCTTCATTGTTTAACATCGCTACGGCTCCAGTTTGAGCTAGTGCTTCAGTTATTAATACACCTGGCATTACTGCGTATTCAGGAAAATGCCCTTGGAAAAATGGTTCATTACCAGAAACTTGCTTTAAACCCACGCAACGTTTTCCTTCTTCATATTCAACAACTCTATCAATTAATAAGAACGGTTGTCTATGAGGGATAATTTGTTTAATTTGATTATAGTCAAAAATTGTTTCCATTATATTAAACCTCCGAAATGTAAACTTTGATGTTTAAAAATGATTTAATCATTAATACGCTTAATATCTGCACCAAGGTCTTTTAATTTTCCGTGTAAATTTACATAACCTCGATCTAAATGCTTAAGTTCAGTAACTTGTGTAGTACCATCTGCAACTAAACCTGCTAAGATCAATGCTGCTGCAGCTCTTAAATCTGTAGCTTTAACTTGCGCGCCTTGTAATTGACTTTTTCCTTCAATTTTAGCGCTTCTACCTTCAACATTAATATTTGCATTCATTCTTCTAAACTCGGCTACATGCATAAATCTATTTTCAAAGACCGTTTCAGTAATAACTTTATGCCCATTTGCTGTAAGTAATAAAGCCATCATTTGTGATTGCATATCAGTTGGGAAACCTGGATGTGGTAATGTTTTTACATCAACAGGCTTTAAGTCACCTTCAGCAGAAACTTGAATACCGTCTTCTTTGAAGTCTAAATTAACCCCCATCTCTTCAAGTTTATATACTAAGCTTGCCATATGCTCTTTGATGGCACCTCGAACAAAGATATCTCCACGTGTGATTGCACCGGCGATTAATAATGTTCCCGCTTCAATTCTATCTGGAATGATTGAATGTTCTACACCATGTAATTTATCAACACCGTGTATAGTGATTGTATCTGTTCCAGCACCAGTAATTTTACCGCCCATTTCATTAATATAGTTGGCTAAATCTACAATTTCTGGTTCTTTAGCAGCATTTTCAATAATTGATTTACCTGATGCAAGTGAAGCTGCCATGATAATATTTTGTGTTGCTCCTACACTTGGAAAATCTAAATGAATTTGAGTACCTTTTAATCCATTTTTAGCATTAGCATAAATATTACCATTTTCTAAATGAATTTCGGCTCCTAGTGCTTCAAATCCTTTGATATGTTGTTCAATCGGTCTACTACCAATTGCACAACCACCAGGTAACGCTACAATTGCATGTCCGAGTCTAGCAAGTAATGGCCCCATTACTAAAATACTCGCTCTCATTTTACTCACATATTCATATGGAGCCTCTTCATTCAATTTTTGAGTAGCATCAACTTTAACTGCATTTTCTTCTTTATTATATGAAACATCTGCATTAAGTGTTGATAAAACATTATTTATCGTCTCTACATCACTTAAAGCTGGAACGTTAACAAGTTTACTTTGCCCCTCTGAAGCTAATAAAGAAGCTGTTAATACTGGTAATACAGCATTTTTTGCACCTTCAACTTTAACTTCACCTGTTAATCGGTTTCCACCATTTATTACTATTTTATCCATCTTAAATCCTCCACTTATAACTCCTATTACTTATTCATTTCCCTGATTAATAAGTTAATATTCATTTTATAATTATATCCAGTTTTTGATATAAATAACAGTTTTTGAATTACTTTAATAAATACTTAACTTGAGTTGAATATTGTAATAAATCGACAATAAAATTACTTACCGATGTACCTATTAAAATAGCTACAAATATCATACAAATTTGCACTTGTAATGCATAACCTTTTTTAAAAAATTGATCTAATCTAACAGAGTTTAGAGCCCAATAGGCTATACAGATACATATTACATGCAAGATAAGGTGTACAATTGCAAATTGACCAAGATAATCCATGTTCTACTCCTTCGTAAGATTACTGTATAACATTGTACACGAAATAACTTGATAAAGATACTTTAATAATTCCGATTGTGAAATTAAAATATTTAATAAAAAAAGGTTCGAAGCGTATATAACGCCTCGAACCTTTTTTGTTATTTTAATTCAGCCACACGTAAACGGTTATTAGCTCGTTCTAACGCTCTTTTGGCTCTATTAATGTCACTGTTATCATCATCATCTTCTAAATGTGATTCTGCTCTCGACTTAGCCAATTTAGCTCTCTCAACATCGATTTCGCTAGCAGTTTCTGCTGTTTGGACGATAATTGATAATTTATGTTGTCTAACTTCAACAAAACCATCACTAACTGCTACATATTCGTTACCATTATGAAAGTTAACTTTAACATAGCCAGTTTTTAATGCGGCAACTGTTGGAATGTGTCCACTCATGATACCCATTTCACCAGCTGTTGTTTGTAATACAGCTAGTTCTACATCTTCTCGTTCGTAGACAGAACCATTAGGAGTGACAATATTTAGGCTTAATGTATTCATTATCCATACCTCCTAATTATTAGACTTCAACACCCATATCTTTGGCTTTTTCAATTACGTCTTGCATACTACCTACTAAACGGAAAGCATCTTCAGGAATATGATCGTATTTACCATCTAAGATATCTCTGAAATCTGATACTGTTGTTTTAACTGGTACATATGAACCTTTTTGACCAGTGAATTGCTCAGCTACGTGGAAGTTTTGTGATAAGAAGAATTGAATTCTACGAGCACGTTCTACAGTTTGTTTATCTTCATCTGATAACTCATCCATACCAAGAATTGCAATAATATCTTGTAATTCTCTGTATTTTTGTAAAGTAGACTGAACTTCACGAGCTACATCGTAATGGTCTTGACCAACGATTGATGGTTCTAACGCTCTAGAAGTAGAAGCTAATGGATCAACCGCAGGATAAATACCCATTTCAGTTAATTTACGCTCTAAGTTAGTTGTCGCATCTAAGTGAGCGAATGTAGTTGCTGGCGCAGGGTCTGTATAGTCATCGGCTGGAACGAATACCGCCTGAATTGAAGTAACAGAACCTTTATTAGTTGAACTAATACGTTCTTGTAATTGACCCATTTCAGTAGCAAGTGTTGGTTGATAACCAACGGCTGAAGGCATACGTCCAAGTAATGCTGAAACTTCAGAACCTGCTTGTGTGAATCTGAAGATATTATCAATGAATAATAATACGTCTTGGCCTTCTTCATCACGGAAATATTCTGCCATTGTTAAACCTGATAATGCAACACGCATACGAGCACCAGGTGGCTCGTTCATCTGACCGAATACCATCGCTGTTTTCTTAATTACACCACTATCGCTCATTTCATAGTAAAGGTCGTTACCTTCACGTGTACGTTCACCAACACCGGCGAATACTGAAATACCACCATGCTCTTGAGCGATATTATTGATAAGTTCTTGGATTAAAACTGTTTTACCAACACCGGCACCACCGAATAATCCAATTTTACCACCTTTAATGTAAGGTGCTAATAAGTCTACTACTTTGATACCTGTTTCTAAGATTTCTACTTTAGTAGATAATTCATCGAAGCCAGGTGCTTGTTTATGAATAGGATCACGACGTACTGAATCATCAATCTTTTCATCTAAATCGATTGTTTCTCCTAATACGTTAAATACTCTTCCTAAAGTTGCATCACCAACAGGTACGCTAATATCTTTACCTGTATCTTTAACTTCCATACCTCTTTGAACGCCGTCAGTTGAGTCCATTGCGATTGTACGTACTACATCATCACCTAATTGAAGTGCAACTTCTAAAGTTAAATGAAGTGTGCTATCTTCTTTAGGAACTTCGATGTGTAAGGCATTGTTAATATCAGGAACTTCATTATGTTCAAAACGAACATCGATTACTGGACCCATAACTTGAGTTACACGGCCAATTCCCATGTTGATTTCCTCCTTTTAATATTATTCAAGAGCTGCTGAACCACCAACAATTTCAGTGATTTGTTGAGTGATCGCTGCTTGTCTCGCTCTATTATATTCTAATGATAAATCATCAATAAGTTCAGTCGCATTATCAGAAGCATTTTTCATTGCAGTCATACGTGAAGCATGTTCACTTGCTTTAGCATCTAAAATAGTTCCATAGATTAAGCTTTCGACATACTGCGGTAGAATAACACTTAAAATAGATTCTTTGTCAGGTTCAAATTCGTAAGATGACATTTGACCATGACCTTGGCTAGAATCTTCTTGAGATAATGGTAATACTTGCTTAGTTGTTGGTTTATTTTCAAGAACACTAACATAGTGACTATAATAAATTGTCAATTCATCAATATTTTCTTCGCTATATAAATCAATTGCGTGCTTAGCAATCGCTTGAACTGATTTAAATGAAGGTTGATCCGGAAGGTCAACTAAAGAACTTTCGATTTCATAACCTCTATTATTAAAGAAATCAACACCTTGTTGACCTAAAACAATAATACTGTATTCACTACTGTCATTATGTTTCGCTTTAATATCATTCACTAAACGTTTTAATACATTTGTACTATAAGCACCTGCAAGTCCTTTATCACTAGTAATGATTAAATAACCACTACGTTTTACATCTCTAGCTTTAAGCATAGGATGGTTAGAAGAACTATTAGCACCTGCTACTGCAGTAATAGCATCTTGCATTTTTTCCATATAAGGTCTGAACTGCTTCGTATTCTTTTCTGCTCTACGCAATTTAGAACTAGAAACCATGTTCATCGCCTTAGTGATTTGCTTCATCTTTTTAGTCGATTTTATTCGATTATCAATCTCTTTTAGAGAGCCCATTATCTCACCACCTTTTTTAATTAGAGTATTAACGTTGAAAATGTACTCTCATATTTGCAGTTACAATTTTTCAATTAAGAATTATTGTTCTGATTTACTAAAACCTTTTTTGAATTCTGTAATAGCAGAATCAAATTTATCAGCATCTGGTAATGCACCAGTTTCTCTGATTTCATTTAATAAGTCAGTTGCATTTGCATCTGCCCAGTGGTTTAATTCGTCTTCAAATCGAGTAATATCTTCTACTGGAATATCATCTAAATAACCTTTAGTTAATGCATAAATTGTTAAAACTTGATATTCAACTGGTAGAGGGTGGTTTTGGTCTTGTTTTAATACTTCAACAGTACGTTTACCACGTTCTAATTTTTGAGCAGTAAATTCATCTAAATCAGAACCGAATTGTGCGAATGATTCTAACTCACGATAAGAAGCTAAGTCTAAACGTAGCGTACCAGCTACTTTCTTCATAGCTTTAATTTGAGCAGAACCACCAACACGAGATACTGATTGTCCAGCATTAATAGCTGGTCTTACACCAGAGAAGAATAAATCTGATTGTAAGAAAATTTGTCCATCAGTAATTGAAATAACGTTTGTTGGGACATAAGCTGAAATGTCACCAGCTTGCGTTTCAATAATAGGTAAAGCAGTGATTGAACCGCCACCCAATTCATCATTAAGCTTCGCTGCTCTTTCTAATAATCTACTATGTAAGTAGAAAACGTCACCTGGGTAAGCTTCACGACCTGGTGGTCTACGTAATAATAATGATAATTCACGATAAGCTGCTGCTTGTTTAGTTAAATCATCATATACGATAAGAACATGTTTACCATTAAACATGAATTCTTCACCCATAGTTACACCTGAATATGGTGCGATATAAAGTAATGGTGCTGGATCAGCTGCAGAAGCAGAAACAACGATTGTGTAATCTAAAGCGCCTGCTTGTCTTAATTTCTCAACATTTGCACGTACTGTTGAATCTTTTTGACCAATAGCTACGTAAATACAAATTGTATCTTGATCTTTTTGGTTCAAGATTGAATCGATAGCAACAGTTGTTTTACCAGTTTGACGGTCACCAATGATTAACTCACGTTGACCACGACCAATTGGTACTAAAGCGTCAATTGCTTTGATACCTGTTTGTAATGGTTCATCAACTGATTTACGATCCATAACACCAGTTGCTTTTTTCTCAACTGGACGTGTTTTAGTTGCATTGATAGGACCTTGTCCATCAATAGGTTGACCAAGTGGATTAACGACTCTTCCAATTAATTCGTCTCCAACTGGTACTTCCATAATACGGCCTGTACGTTTAACTTCGTCACCTTCACTAATATCGTTGTATGGTCCTAAAATAACCACACCAACATTTGATTCTTCAAGGTTTTGTGCTAAACCTAATACGCCGTTGTGGAATTCTACTAGCTCACCAGCCATAACGTCGTTTAATCCGTGAATTAATGCGATACCGTCACCAATTTGAAGTACAGTACCAACATCAGTTACGGACATTTCAGACTCATAATTTTCAATCTGTGAGCGAAGTAATGCACTGATTTCTTCAGCTTTGATGGCCATCTATGTCACTCCTCTTTAAATATTAATTAGCTCTTTCAAATTTTCTTTGTAATTGAACAAGGTCATTCTTAACACTACCATCCATAACAGTTGTGCCGACCTTAACTCTAAATCCACCAATTAAATCTGGATTGATTTTAGTGCTAACAATTACTCTAGATAAATGTGTTTGATCTTTAATCAATTGTTCTATCCTTGCTAATTCATCTTCATTTAATTCATAAGTAGATTCTACAATTGCAAAGTCTTGGTTATGATGCGCATTATATAAACTTTGAAAAGCTCTAAATACATCTTCAATTAATGATAAATGACGATTATCAGCTAAAACTTTTAGCGTATTAACGACGTATTGATTTGCACCACTATATACTTCATTAACGAATGATTTACGCTCATCTGCTGTTAATGAAGGATTACTATCAATTGCTTTTAAACTTTTATTATAGTCGAAAGATGAATGGCTGATTGTTTCTAAATCTTCATAAACTACATCTAATTGATTTGTATCATTAGAGACATCAAATAATGCTTTGGCATATTTATTTGCTACCTTTACCATTATTTATCCCCTGCCTCTTTTAAATACTTTTCAACTAAATCTTTTTGATCTTGCTCTGAAATTTCTTTTCTAAGAACTTTAGATGCGATTAATACTGATAGTTCAGATACTTGATTATTAATATCAGCAAGTGCACGTTCTTTTTCACTGTTAATTTCACTTTGAGCAGTCTCAATCATGCCGTTAGCTCTTACATTAGCTTCATGAATAATTTCTTCATGTTGCTTACGTGCTTGAACCTTAGCATCGTCTAAGATTCTTTGAACTTCATCTTGAGTTTCTTTAAGTGTCTTTCTGTTTTCTTCTTCAAGTTTTTGAGCGTTAATTTTAGCTTGTTCAGCATCATCAATATCTTTATTGATGTCTCGCTCACGTTTGTCCATTACTTCTTTTAATGGACCCCAAGCAAATTTCTTCAATAGCGCAAGAAGAATTACGAATGTGACAAGTGTAACAATTGTTGTTCCCCATTCGACTCCTGCACCTAAAACGAACATATTAGCTGTTGCAGTCACGGGCTCATGACACTCCTTTCGTAGATATAATCACTAAGCTATAAAAAACAAAACGAACGGCGATAGCCTTGTACAGGCCTCGCCTTAATATGTCTTATCCAGCAAATGTCATGAACGCAATTACAACACCAATGATAGGTAAAGCCTCAACTAAACCAACACCAATGAACATAATACCCATTAATTGACCACGTGCTTCTGGTTGACGTGCTACACCTTCAACTGTTCTAGATACGATAAGACCGTTACCGATACCTGCACCTAATGCTGATAAACCAATTGCGATTGCCGCTGCGATTAAATTCATAATAAATTTTCCTCCTAAGAATTGTATATAATTATTAAATTAATTTAGTGTCCATCTGCCACTTTATGTGACATATAAACCATTGAAAGCATGATGAAGATATACGCTTGGATTGAACCAACGAATATTGAGAACGCTTGCCAAACGATTAATCCTGGAATACTTATAATCCAACCCCATGCTGGTTGTTGGAAAAGTAAACTTGCTAGTAAACCAAGTAATAATTCACCAGCAAAGATATTACCGTATAGTCGTAAACCTAAAGTTAATGTAGATGTAAACTCCTCAAATACATTAATGATTGCAAGTGGCCAGAAAGGTTTAAAGTATCCGGCTGCATATGCTTTAGGCCCACGCATTTTAATACCGTAATAATGCGTTAGTAGAATCATAGTTGTAGATAACGTAAGAGTTACCGTTGCGTCTGCTGTCGGTGATTTCCACCATAGATAGTGATCTTTAGTAACAATAGCAAACGGTAAACCAAGCATATTGGCTACAAAGATGAACAAAATTAATGTCACTGCTAAGAAGTGAAAGTTTCCACCTTTTTTCCAAGCCATGTTACTTTCTATGATGCCTCTTACAAAATCAAATACCCATTCAATGAAGTTTTGCTTTCCAGTTGGTCGTTTTTTAAGATTACGCGTGCATATTAAAGCTATGATAAAAACTAAAATCGCCGTAATGAGCACCATCATAACACTTGCCATGTTAAAGACAATATCGAATCCAAACACGTTCCAACTGACGAGTGGGGATTTGTGATCCATAAACTCACCTCTTTCTTATTTAATTTTTACTCCCTTTTAAGTAGAGGGCGCAATATGATTACAATATAAGAAATCATTAAACCAATTAATACACCTATGATATTGATGTGGTCTTTGAAGAAAAACCATAACAAACACGCAATGATTGCTACAAGATATCTCCATATATTGCCCGTTGAAATATGTATAGCATCTTGTTGTTGTGCCTTTGCTAAATAACTTTCAAAGATGTATGTATTAACCAAAGAACCACATGTTCCTATCATTAATCCTAAAATAAAAGGTCGGGGTATAATTAGATACAATATTCCTAATACTATTAAGAGATAAAGATAATATTGGATATATTGTTTAAAAATGATGTAGAAACGACTCATCTATATGCCTCCGAGTGTCTTATACCAATCATGTAAACCGTTCCACTCATACAATCTAAATGATAATATAGCCTATTGTATGGTGTCAATTCTATTCAAAGTCTTGTTAAAATTTACGGCATTTTTGTCACAAAATATTCACAAAAAGTAACGTAACAAACTTTTTATTTTTCAAAATGATTGGGTTTATCACTAATTAATCCAAAATAATATTTAATATGATTTACTATCCTATTACTTGCATTCCCATCTCCATAGGGATTGTTTGCTTCACTCATATGTTTATAAAGCTGTTTATCGTCTAAAAGACGCTTAGTTTCCTCATAAACAGAGTCCTCATTAGTACCAATAACCCTTAAAGTACCTGCTTCTACCCCTTCAGGTCTCTCTGTACTATCTCTCAATACGAGTACAGGTTTATGTAGAGATGGAGCTTCTTCTTGTATTCCTCCAGAATCAGTCATAATTAGGTAAGCGTGCTTAGCAAAATTATGAAAGTCTATCACATCTAAAGGTTCAATTAACTCTATACGATCATGGTGACCTAAATACGCTTCAGCGAGTTCTCTAACTCTCGGATTCATGTGAACTGGATATACTAATGCTAAATCTTCATACTGATCAATTAATTTTCTAACTGCCTTAAACACGTTAATCATAGGTTGACCTATATTTTCCCTTCTATGAGCAGTTAATAAAATAAATTTCTTGTTACGATGTTTATCGATGATTTGAGAAGTATAATTATCATTAATTGTATAGTTCATAGCATCAATCGCTGTATTACCAGTTATTACCACATTGTTAGATGATTTGCCTTCATCAAGCAAATTCTTAGCTGCATTAAAAGTTGGGGCAAAATGCAAGTCTGCCATTACCCCAACCATTTGTCTATTCATCTCCTCAGGAAAAGGAGAATACTTATCATAACTTCTTAACCCAGCTTCAACATGACCAATAGGTAATTGATTATAAAAAGCTGCTAGTGACCCAGAAAACGTAGTAACTGTATCACCATGTACTAGTACCATATCTGGTGATTCTTTTTTAATTACTTCTTCTAAAAGAACCATCGATTTTGATGTAATATCAGACAAAGTCTGCCCAGATTTCATAATATTCAAATCATGACAAGGTGTTATATCAAATGTATTTAATACTGAATCAAGCATTTCCCTATGTTGAGCTGTAACAACAACGACGGGTTCTAATTCAGCATCTTTTTCTAATGCTTTTACTAGTGGTGCCATTTTAATAGCTTCAGGTCTTGTCCCGAAGATGGTCATAATTTTTTTCATCAAACTATCTGTCTCCGAATCTATTATTTAGTACCAAATAATCTGTCACCAGCATCCCCTAATCCAGGTGTGATGTAAGCTTTGTCATTTAATTTTTCATCAAGTGTCGCGATATAAATATCTACGTCTGGGTGAGCTTCTTGCATCTTTTCCACACCTTCTGGTGCAGCAATTAAGCACATAAAACGAATATTTTTCGCACCACGATTTTTCAGTGATGAAATGGCTTCTATTGCTGAAGCACCAGTCGCTAACATAGGGTCTACAACGATAATTTGTCTTTCATCGATATCTTGAGGTAGTTTAGCAAAGTACTCTACTGCTTTAAGTGTTTCTGGATCTCTATATAAGCCAATGTGACCTACTCTTGCTGAAGGAACTAAACTTAAAACACCATCAGTCATTCCTAATCCTGCTCTTAAAATTGGTACTATAGCTAATTTTTTACCCGCTAGTCGTTTAGCTGTCATTTTAGTTACAGGTGTTTGAATTTCAACATCTTGTAATTCTAAATCTCTAGTCACTTCATAAGCCATTAACATACCTACTTCATCAACTAGTTCTCTAAACTCTTTTGTACCGGTATGAGCATCTCTAATATAACTTAGTTTATGCTGTATTAAAGGATGATCGAAAACATGTACTTTACTCATTTATAATTTCCTCCAATGTGTTTCTCTATTATTCATATAATGGATATTTTGAAGTAAGGGCGTGCACTCTTTCTTTAGCTTCATTAAGTTTAGCTTCATCGTCAGTATGTTTTAAAGCTAAGCTAATAATTTTTGCCACTTCCTCGAATGCTGATTCATCGAATCCACGTGTAGTTGCAGCTGGTGTGCCTAACCTAATTCCACTTGTAACGAATGGTTTTTCTTGATCGAAAGGAATTGTGTTTTTATTACAAGTAATACCTACTTTATCAAGAGTTTCTTCAGCGACTTTACCAGTAATCTCAATAGAACCTTTAACATCAACTGCAACTAAATGATTATCAGTACCACCTGAAACCACTCTGAATCCTTCATCAATTAATGTTTGAGCTAAAACTTGAGCATTTTTAATCACTTGTTGTTGATACGATTTGAAGTCACTGTGTAATGCTTCTCCAAATGCTACTGCTTTCGCTGCAATTACGTGTTCTAGTGGGCCACCTTGAATTCCAGGGAAAATTGTCTTATCAATTTCTTTTTTATATTCTTCTTTACATAAAATCATACCTCCACGAGGGCCACGTAAAGTTTTATGTGTAGTAGTAGTGACAAAATCAGCATATTCAACAGGATTTGGATGTAAACCAGCTGCAACTAATCCAGCAATGTGAGCCATATCCACCATTAATTTAGCACCTACTTCATCTGCAATTTCTTTGAACTTTTTAAAATCAATAGTTCTAGAATAAGCAGAGGCACCCGCTACAATTAATTTAGGTTTATGTTCTAGTGCAAGTTTGCGTACTTCATCATAGTTAATTAATTCCGTTTCTTTATCAACTCCGTATTCAACGAAATTATAAAACTTACCACTAAAGTTAACTGGAGATCCATGAGTTAAATGTCCCCCATGACTTAAGTTCATACCTAGAACAGTATCTCCCATCTCAAGAGCAACTAAATAAACAGCCATGTTGGCTTGTGAACCAGAGTGAGGTTGTACATTAACATGTTCAGCGCCAAAAAGTGCTTTAGCACGATCAATTGCTACTGTTTCAGAAACATCAACATATTCACAACCACCATAATAACGACGGCCTGGATAACCTTCGGCATACTTATTAGTCAATACTGAACCTTGAGCTTCCATAACAGCTTCAGACACAAAATTCTCAGATGCAATTAATTCGATATTACTATTTTGACGGTCATACTCCTTTTGAATTGCTTCAAAAATCACTTTATCCTGTTTTTCAATGTAAGACATAAATAATTCCCCTTCTTTCATTAAATTATTGATATTTAGCACGTTCGCCACCAATTTTCTTAGGTCGTGATGTCGCTATGGTAACGATAGCTTCTCCAACTTGTTTAACGCTTGTTCTGACTGGAACACATACATGCTTGATATGCATACCAATTAATGTTTGGCCAATGTCAATACCTTTAGGTACACTGATATGTTCTACAACCATTGGATCATCCATATGTTGGTAGGCATACGTTGATAAACTACCACCTGCATGTACATCTGGAACTACATTTACCTCTTCCATAGACAGTGGGTTAAAATCTGCTCTTTCAATCGTGATTGCTCTATTAATATGTTCACATCCTTGAAAGACAAATGACACACCTGTATCCTCTTCAATTTGTTTCAAAGCATCAAAAATCTCTTTAGCTATCTCTAATGATCCAACTGAACCAATTCGTTCGCCAATGACCTCAGATGTTGAACAACCGACAATACACAATTCGCCTTTCTTAAAGAATGACATATCTTTTAATTCAATAAGTAGCTTTTGTAAATCACGCAATGAAACCCACCCCTTTGAATATAATAAAAAGGAACATAGCAAACTTGCTATACCCCTTTATTATAACTTATTTAAAGCTTAACATATACTAATTATATATAATTTACTCTGTTATCGATTCATTTCAATTTTTTTCAATAAATCGTAGATATTTTGAAAAGTTTTTTCATATACTTCAAAAGAACATCCAAATGGGTCTTCTATATGCCCCTCAATACCTGCATACTCATTTATCGTGTACACATTTGAATATTGACCGTATTGAGACTTAATTAAATCTTTATGTGAAGGAGACATTGTGAGAATTAAATCTGCTTCTAAATCTTCCAAAGTAAATTGTTGAGCATTTGAAGGCTTAGGTAGATGATGGCTATGAATCAATTGTAATGATTCTTTAGAGATTTTTTGTCCTTCCATAGCAAATAAACCACGTGATTGAATGTCATCGTTTGGCAACAATTTCTTAGCAATACTTTCAGCTAACGGACTTCTACACGTATTACCTGTACAAACAAATATTAATTTCATAATTCGTCACCTTCTATCACTTCATTACCTGCTGCTTTCAACATTCTATTCATAATCGCTTCAGACTGATCCTTTTTTTCAAAACTATAAATATAAGCGTGTTTAATATCATTAGAGCTATCTATAGAGTGCAATACACTATATAAATTATGGTTTGCCCCTTTAATATCTTGCTCATCATCACATAGTGGAATAAATTGAGCATTCTCAGGCAATAAATATTTCATACTAATAGGAAAAATAAATACTACATCATTCCATTTTTCATTATTATCAATTTTGTGAGTTAAATTTTCAACAATTGTTAGTGGCGTATCTGGCGAATAATGTTTATATTTCATCCCAGGAGCAATAGGTTTGTCCTTTTCAAAATAATTAGCCTTTTGAATACTCCCCGGTAAAACTTGTTCTATCATTGAAGTGGTTATAGAACCTGGGCGTGCTATTCTAAAAGGATATTGAGTACAATCTAACACTGTACTCTCAAGACCTTCTTCACTTTGATCTCCATTAACAATTCCGTCCACTTTTCCGTTTAAATCCTGAAAAACATGATCAAACTTTGTAGGTGAAGGTCTACCACTTAAATTGGCACTTGGTGCAGCTATAGGTTCGTCAATATATTGAAGTAACGCCCGCCCTATTTTATGACTTGGCATACGAACTGCAATAGAGTTTAATCCACCTGTCACTTTTTCACATAAATAACCTGTTTTAAGAGGTAAAATAAATGAAATTGGTCCAGGCCAAAAGGCATCCATTAATTTTGAAACACGTTCATCAATTCCATCTACAAACTCTTCAAGTTGCTCCCTTTGATGTATATGAACGATTAAAGGATTATCAGAAGGACGTCCTTTAGCTTCATATATTTTTCTTACCGCATGTTCATTTCTTGCGTTCGCACCAAGCCCATAAACTGTCTCTGTAGGAATCGCTACTAATCCACCATTTAATAATGTCTCTTTAATCTCGTTTAACTTAGGATATTTAACTACATTCTCTTCATATTTTCTAAGATCCCATATTTGAGTATTCACCATTTTCACCTCTTTCTTATCTATATTATGAATTTAAAAAGAGTGGAACTCAATTCAGTTCATTATTGTTGAAGTTGAAGTTCCACCCATTCATTTTTAATTATGTTTAAAACTTAATCCGCATATAAAGATACATTTAATTTCACAAAAAAACGCATTATAATCTCATAAATTCTTTACCATTTGAATGACACGATGCGTTCATTACCATTAATATCTCTAATAACTTTGACTAACTTGTTAGGATACATAGAATTAATTAATGCTTTTAGTTGGTTGCCTTGATTATATCCAATTTCAAACACGACATGTCCTTGTTCTTTCATTACTTGTGGTAAATCTTTTAAAATACCCTCATAGATGGCGTAGCCTTCATTTTCAGCAAACAGAGCATGGTGAGGCTCATATTTAAGTACAGTATCATCCATATCTCTTGCTTCACCTTCATCAATATAAGGTGGATTAGAAATTAATCCGTCAACTTTAATATTATTATCAATTAGAGGTTTCAATGCGTCTCCTTGTAGAAATTGAATTTCTTGCTGATGTAATGTTGCATTATTGCGTGCAACATTCAGTGTATCTTCATATAAATCTGTAGCGAGAACGTTTAAATCTGGCTTAAGCAACTTAAGTGTAATAGCAATCGCACCGCTTCCTGTACCAATATCGGCAACTGTATCTTGATGATGACATTGATTTAGAAAATGAAGCATCACTTCTTCAGTTTCAGGACGAGGGATTAGACAATTATTATCTACCTCGAAGGTATAGCCGTAAAAAGATTGAAAGCCTACGATATATTGAATAGGTTCACCACTCAACATTCTATGTAGAGCTAGGTCAAATTTTGCTAAATCAGCTTGTGACATCTGTTCTTCACGATGGATAAGATAGTCTGTTCGTGACCATTTAAAAAGGTCCAACAGTAGCCATTCTGCCCTAGTCTGCTCATACCCTTTATCTAATGTTAATTGAATAGCCTCTTGAAGTTTATCTTTATAGTTCACCATTATTAAGTTCTTTCAATTTCTCAGTTTGTTCAGATAGAGTAAGTGCGTCTATGATTTCATCTAAATTACCTTCCATAATCTGACCAAGTTTTTGTAGCGTTAAGCCAATTCTATGATCAGTCACACGACTTTGTGGATAGTTATATGTTCTGATACGTTCTGAACGGTCACCTGTACCTACAGCAGATTTTCTTTGTGACGCATATTTTTGTTGTTCTTCTTGTAACTTCATATCGTATAAACGTGCTTTTAAGACTTTCATCGCTTTCTCACGGTTTTGAATTTGTGATTTTTCTGATGACGTTGCAATAACACCAGTAGGTAAGTGGGTAATACGCACTGCTGAGTCAGTTGTGTTAACGTGTTGACCACCCGCACCACTTGAACGGTACGTGTCAATTTTTAGATCTTCGTTACGAATTTCAATCTCAACATCTTCTACTTCTGGCAATACAGCTACTGTTGCCGTAGAAGTATGTATACGGCCACCTGATTCAGTTTCTGGTACACGTTGAACTCGGTGAGCACCGTTTTCAAATTTTAATTTACTATAGGCTCCACTACCTGATACTGAAAAACTAATTTCCTTATAACCACCATGGTCACTTTCAGAAGCTTCAACAATTTCAGTTTTAAAACCATATGCTTCGGCATATTTAGAATACATTCTCATCAAGTCCCCAGCAAATATGGCCGCTTCGTCACCACCTGCAGCTGCTCGGATTTCAACGATAACGTCTTTTTCATCATTTGGGTCTTTAGGAATTAATAAGATTTTAAGTTCTTCTTCCATTTCAGGTAATTCAGCTTTTAAAGACGCACTTTCTTCTTTAAGCATATCCACTTCTTCTTTATCTGAAGTTTCTTTTAACATTTCTTCAATATCTTCAAGTTCTTCTTTTTTAGATTTATAACTACGATAAACTTCAACAGTTTTTTGTAAATCAGCTTGTTCTTTTGAATATTTTCTAAGTTTATCTGAATCATTCACGACATCAGGGTCGCTTAACATCTCATTTAATTGTTCATATCGTTCCTCTACTATATCTAATTGATCAAACACTACATTTCCTCCTTCTCATTTTCACTTGGAGCCACAATATGATGTGCTCTACAACGTGGTTCGTAACTTTCATTCGCACCAACTAATATAATTGGGTCATCTATTTTAGCTGGCTCTCCATTGATTAATCTTTGTGTACGGCTAGAAGGTGACCCACAAACAGCACAAACTGCCTGTAATTTAGTCACTTGTTCACTAACAGCTAATAATTTCGGCATAGGTTCAAAAGGTTCTCCCCTAAAATCCATATCTAAACCTGCAACAACAACTCTGTGACCATTTTTAGCCAGTTGTTCTACAATATTTACTATTTCACCATCAAAAAACTGCACTTCATCTATTCCGATAACGTCTACATTGTCTAAATCTTGGTTTAAAATTTCTCTTGACGTAGAAATATTTATCGCTTCAATTTCATTACCATCGTGTGAGACGACCTTTTCTTTATGGTAACGATCATCAATAGCTGGCTTAAAAACAATGACTTTCTGTTTCGCGTAAATCCCTCGTCTTAAACGACGAATCAACTCTTCTGATTTACCACTAAACATACTTCCAGTAATTGTTTCAATCCATCCGGAATGGTACATTTCATACATTGAGAGTTCCACCTTTTTCAAAACATAATCGCTTAATTATATCATATTTTATGAGTAGTTAAATGCATTTTCAAAGTATTATTCTAAATTAAACGACGATACTCTCATTTTACAAACAAATTGAGTAAAAACAAAATCTACTCACATAATAAAGGGTTAAAAAATAAAAAAACTGTCTACATTCCCTATATGGATACGTAGACAGTTGAAATTCAAATTTAGTTGTTGTTTGATTTGAAACCAAACTTTTTGTTGAAGCGTTCCACACGACCATCCGCAGCAGCGAATTTTTGACGGCCAGTATAGAATGGATGTGAATCAGATGATACGTCTAAACGAATAACTGGGTATTCATTTCCATCTTCCCATTCCATAGTTTCTGAAGATGTTTTAGTAGAACCACTTAAGAATTTAAAGTTTGTAGTAGTATCTAAAAAGATAACTTTGTGGTATTCAGGATGAATTCCTTGTTTCATTTCTTTCAGCTCCTTTGCCCTGAACCATCTGGAACAGAGTTATTTGTGAGTTTTTTACCCAATACTGTGTAATTATAATAGTTATCAAATCAAAACGCAACCCTTTATCAAAGATAACTTAGATAATTGGTTTACCTGTCTTTGTACTTTCTTCTGCTGACTTTTGTAATTGTGAAAAGAAGTCTTTATTATTTTTAGAGCGTTTTAACTTGCGAATAAAACGTTCAGTAAAGTCTGTAGAGTCTGTGAACAAGTTACGTAATTGCCATAATGAGTCAAGTTCAGCTTTCGTAATAAGTAATTCTTCTTTACGTGTTGAACTACGACCAATGTCAATTGCTGGGAAGATACGGCGTTCTGATAATTTACGATCAAGGTGTAATTCCATGTTACCTGTACCTTTAAATTCCTCGTAAATCATATCATCCATTCTTGAACCAGTTTCAACAAGTGCAGTAGCTAATATGGTTAAACTACCACCTGCTTCAATGTTCCTTGCTGCACCGAAAAATGCTTTAGGTTTATGCAGTGAAGCAGGGTCTAAACCACCAGATAGCGTACGTCCACTCGGTGGGATTACAAGGTTATAAGCACGTGCTAAACGTGTAATAGAATCCATTAAGATGATAACATCTTCACCTATTTCAACTAATCTTTTAGCACGTTCTAATAATAATTCTGCTACTTTGACATGATGTTCTGGCGGTTCATCAAAAGTGGAGTGCACTACTTCCGCAGATTCAACTGAACGTTCAATATCAGTTACCTCTTCAGGTCGTTCACCTACTAGTAAAATAAAAAGTTGAGCTTCAGGTTTATTTGTAGCAATCGCATTAGCAATCTCTTTTAATAAACTTGTTTTACCTGCTTTAGGTGGCGCTACAATTAAACCACGTTGCCCTAAACCAATCGGCGTCACTAAATCCATAATTCGAGTTGAATAATTAGTCGGAAGCGTTTCTAATAAAATTCTTTCTTCCGGATAGAGCGGCGTTAACGCTTGGAAATGAGGGCGTTTTTTAACTTCTTCTGCATTTTGATCATTCACAAAATCGACTTGAAGTAACCCATAATATTTTTCATTATCTTTCGGTTTACGTACTTTACCAGTTACTTTGTCTCCACGTTTGATCTCAAAACGTCGGATTTGACTTGCAGAAATATATATATCCTTTTCACCTTTAGAATAGTTAACGGTTCTAAGGAAACCATACCCATCCTGTTGAATATCATCAAGGATACCTTCCATGTAGTAGTTGCCATCTTTCTCCATTTGAGCTTCCATGATAGCTAAAACTAACTCTTTCTTATTTAATTTACTATAATTTGTTAATTTTAAAGATTTGGCTTTTTGAGTGAGCTCTTTAGTAGTGTTGTTTTTGTATAATTCGTGGAAAGATTCATACTGAGGAGATGTTCGTTCTCTTTCAGGCATAGACTTGCACCCATTTCATTATTTTTTATATTGCGAGACTTTGACATATAAATATTAAATATAGACGTTAAATGAAATTTTTAAATTTTAAGATGTGCGAGTAAAATTTAAGAATTTCAGTAAGCCTTATCGTCTTTATTTTATATTCAAATGTGTCATGACCTTCTAATTACTAGAATAACTATAGCAAATTTTCAATTTAATTACAAAATGAATTTAGAAAATATAACAATAAAAACAAAACACGGAACTAATATAGTTCCGTGCATCGTTTAATTGCAAGTTTTAATTAATTTGTTCAATTATTTAAAATAACCAGCAATTGATTTAACTTCTAAGAATTCTTCTATACCATAGTCGCCCCATTCACGACCTAAACCTGATTGTTTATAACCTCCGAATGGTAAGTCAGGTTTTCTGCCAGCTTCATTGATTTCAATAGTTCCTGCCTCAACTGAACATGCTACTTTACGTAAAGTCTCTTGATCTTTACCAATAACGTAGCCAGCAAGACCATATTTAGTATCATTAGCAATTTCAATTGCTTCATCTAAATCATTATAAGTGATCACTGACATAACTGGACCGAAGATTTCTTCTTGAGCAATTGTCATATGGTTATCTACATTGATGAAAATAGTTGGACGTGCGAAATAACCTTTATCAAGGCCTTCTGGTTTACCAGGGCCACCGTAGAATAATTCAGCACCTTCATTTACGCCTTTATCAATATAGTCTTGAACTTGATCGAATTGTTTTTTGCTGATAATTGGTCCGACCTGTGTACCATCTTCACGAGGATCTCCTACTTTAACTTGGCTAAATTCTTCTTTAACTGCTGTTAAGAAATCTTCTTTAATGCTTTCAGGTATAAGTACACGTGTACCTGCAGTACATACTTGGCCAGTGTTATTAACAACTTTGCCAGTTGTAGCTTTAGCTGCTTCCTTGATATCAGCATCGTCAAGAACGATATAAGGAGATTTTCCTCCTAATTCAAGAGACACTTTTTTGAAGTCTTTTGCAGCTTTTTCCATGATTTTAGATCCTGTTGGGCCAGAACCAGTAAATGACATCATTCTCACTTTAGGGTGTTCACTTAATGGATTTCCTACACCTTCACCATCGCCATTAACTAAATTGAATACACCTTTAGGTACGCCAACTTTATCAAAGATTTCTGCTAAGATAATAGCTGCAAATGGTGTTTCTTCAGAAGGTTTAAGAACTACTGGACTACCTGCAGCAAATGCAGCAGCTAATTTTAATGATGTTTGATTAGTAGGGAAATTCCAAGGTGTAACTAATCCTGAGACACCAATAGCTTCTTTAACTACTAAATCATCTCCACGTTGCTCTTCAAATTCAAAATTATCTAAAGCATCTCTTGCTGCCGTAAAGTGATTTAGTCCCATTTGATAGTGAACATTTTCAGAAACAGATAATGGAGAACCTAATTCATCTGTAATCGCTTGTATAATATCGTCTTTTCTATTTTCATATTCTTTTACAATTTTATCTAACAAGTTTCTACGTTCTTCAACTGAACTATGACGAAATTCTAAATAAACTTTGTCTGCCGCTTCAACAGCTTTGTTAACATCTTCTTCATTTCCGTTAGCTACAGATCCCATCACTTCTTCAGTTGCAGGATTGATTACGTCAATTGTTTCGCCACTCGCACTATCAACCCATTCGCCATTAATATATTGTTTAGTGAAATTTCTCATATTAAATCTTCACTCCTTAGAAAAGTTATATGTGTATTCTATCCTTTAAAGCGTTACTTTAAACATATGCAACACCAAAATGAATTACGCTCAATTCATTTTATATTGGAAATTATAAAGCATCATTTTGCATCTACATAAAAAACTGCTTATAAAGTTTTTTACTTTATAAACAGTTCATCATGTCTTATTTATTTTGAAGAATTTGCTTCTAACTCAACGTATTTTTGTGCCCAAGCTTCCATAGGCTTTAATGCTTCGGCTAAAGCTTGTCCTTTATCAGTCAATTGATAAACAATTTCTAATGGGCTAGATGAAATAATTTGCTTCTCTACTAGTTTCCATTCTCCTAGGTCGGTTAATTTTAAGCTCAAAGCTCTAGGAGTAATCGTCTTTAGATCTCTTTTCATATCGGAAAAGTGAGCTGATTGACTTTCACATCTTGATAAATAATTAATAATTAGCCCATTCCAACTACGACCAACAATTTTGAAGGTTTCTTCAAGATATGGACAGATTTCCATTTGCCTCACCTCACATTTAATATGCTTATAATTGTAGGCATTTCTCTATTGTCTTCCAATTATTAATATAAATATTATACCATAAAACCTTAAATTTCTTCAGTCCAAATATCTGCTCCAAGTGATTTTAAATGTTCAACAATATTTGTATAACCTCTGTATATATGTTTTACATTGAATATTGTTGTTACACCTTCAGCGATTAATCCCGCAGTAATTAAACATGCACCGGCACGTAAATCACTTGCATATACTTCTGTTCCTTCCAGACGCGAAGGTTTAATAGTTGCTGTACCTTCATCAGCATAAATATTTGCGCCCATACGTTGTAGTTCATCAACGTGTTTAAATCTAGCTGGATAAATTGTATCTGTAACAAATGATGGCCCATTAGTCATAAATAATAATGGTGTAATAGGTTGTTGAAGATCCGTAGCAAAGCCAGGATAAACTAAAGTTTTGATATCAACATTTTTATATGGTGATTGTTTACGAATAATTGCTTTCTCATCATCTATTTGGATATCAACACCAAGCTCTCTCAATTTAACAGTTAACGCTTCTACATGCTTAGGTACAATATTATTTAATACAACTTCTTCACCCATAGCAGCAGCCATACACATATAAGAACCAGCTTCAATTCTATCAGGAATAATTTGATATTCTGAACCGTGCAACTCTTCCACGCCATTAATTTTGATGGTAGTTGTTCCTGCGCCTTTAATCTTAGCTCCCATACTCATTAAAAAGTTAGCGACATCTACAACTTCAGGTTCTTTAGCTGCATTTTCAATGACAGTCTGACCTTTAGCATGTACAGCAGCAAGCATAATATTTATTGTAGCACCAACACTAACCATATCTAAAAAGATATTTGCACCTTTTAATTCTTTAGCTTCAATTTTCATAGAAGTATCGCTTGATTCATCAATTTCTGCCCCTAATGCTTTGAAACCTTTTATATGTTGATCAATAGGACGTGGTCCTAATGGACATCCACCTGGTAGCCCAATGACACATTTTTTAAAACGTCCTAGCATCGCTCCCATCATATAATAAGATGCACGCAATGATTCAACCTTATTATTAGGTAACGGCGCATTTTCAATTTCAGTTGTATCTACATCCAATTCTTTGCCTTTTAAAGTCGTGTTAATATTTAAATCTTCTAACAAACTTACTAAAGTTTTTACATCAGAGATTTGGGGAAGACCTTCCAACTTTACATGTCCTTGAGCTAATAAAGTTGCGGGGATTATAGCTACTGCACTATTTTTCGCTCCACTAATTTCTACTTCTCCTTTTAGTGTTTGTCCACCTCTTATTTTTATTACCTCTTGAACCATATGATTTATCTCCTTTGTTTCCTTCGTTTTAAAATTTCACATTATTAGCATTATAAAATAATTTTACTTTGTTTGTAAAATAGTTCAAATCTAATCAATGTTAAGTTATTTTAGCAACTTTACACATAAATAGTGTCAAAGTTTCTCGCTAAATAATAATACTCTAATAATTAATATTAGACTATTACCTCATATACAACTTCTTAATCGTTAAATTTTTGTTTATTTATGATTTATATATCTTTTATTTTTATGTAACATCTGATTAATTTGAGGAAATTCATTTAAATGAATTTCATTCTGATTCAAGTATAGCATAAATAAGACTATTGAAACCTTTGTTCAATGGGCTCAGACTGTAGACAAACCCTTTCACTCATTGTCATTTCATTCATGCCTAGCTCATTTACTAGTGGTAAACTCCCGTCGTTATGCATTTTAAAACCTTGATTAAAAGGGAATTCTATCAGTATTCATCTTCTAAAATATTCCATAAAAAAGACCATTGAAACCTTTGTTCAATGGTCTATGATAATGATTTATCAAATTATTTAGCTCGGTTAGAAGTTCCGAATTCTCTAATTTTACCTTTTACTGTTTCTTTAATTGCTTCACGAGCTGGTCCTAAATATTTACGAGGATCGTAAACATTTTTATCGTTATTTAATACATCACGAACAGCTTTAGCTGAAGCAATTTGGTTTTCAGTATTTACATTGATTTTAGCAGTACCATAAGGAATTGCTTTTTGAATGTCTTTAGTTGGGATACCAGTTCCACCATGTAATACTAATGGTAATCCAGTAGAAGCACCAATTTCTTCCATTTCTTTAAATCCTAATTTTGGTTCACCTTTGTAAGGACCATGAACTGAACCTAATGCAGGTGCTAAAGTATCAATGCCAGTCTTTTCAACTAATTCTTGGCATTCTTTAGGATCAGCGTAGATAACGCCGTCAGCTACTACGTCGTCTTCTTGTCCGCCTACCGTACCTAATTCAGCTTCTACAGAAACGCCTCTTTCATGTGCATATTCAACTACTTTAGAAGTAATTTCAATATTTTCTTCGAATGGACTATGTGAAGCGTCAATCATTACTGAAGTGAATCCAGCATCAATCGCTTCTTTACATTTTTCGAAACTTGAACCATGGTCTAAGTGAATTGCAACTGGAATTGTAATGTTTAAATCGTGAATTAAACCTTCAACCATTTTTACTACAGTGTAGAAACCACTCATATAACGAGCAGCACCTTCAGATACACCTAAAATAACTGGTGCATTCTCTTCTTGTGAAGCTTCTAAAATAGCTTGTGTAAACTCAAGGTTATTTAAGTTGTATTGACCAACTGCATAACCGTTTTCTTTCGCATCAATTAACATTTCTTTCATTGAAACTAAAGGCATGAAAGTTCCTCCTTGAGTGCATAAGTGCACGTATTTTTCAAAAATCATTATATCAAAAATACATAGTTAATGCATTCGAATACTTTATATAATATTAATAATTTTCACAATCCTTAGATTTTAAACTGTTGCAACCGCATTCATTTTAACAATCAGTCAAATATTGCATTACTATAATGTATTATTTAAAATGTTTTATTGAAAAGAATGGAGGAAAATCATGTCAAAAATTCTAAATACACAATTGACTGGTATCTTTAATAGGCTTGAAAAGCAAGCATTAGATATACAAATGGCAGCACAATGTTTAATACAAGCTATTGGCGGTGAGGGTTATGTTTATGTTAAAGGATATGAAGATTTAAAATTTTATGAAGCTTTTGTATTGAATAGTAATGAAAAGCTCGAATCAAGCCGTTCACTAGATGACTTAAAATCTATGAGTGAAATTGATTCTACAGATAGAGTGTTTTTATTCTCACCTTTTTACAATGAGGATGTAGAGCAAGACGTTCAACGTTTAATTGAATTAGATGTCGATTTTGTATTAGTTTGTAACAATCCAAAACGTGATGATTTTCCAGAACATTTAATGCATTACGTTAACCTTTCAACACCTAGACCTATTGTTTATACTGAAGATTACGATAAGATTGTTCAACCTCATGCGATGGCATTTAATTATGTATATTATGAAATTTACACTCAAATGATAGAGATGACACGAGATTTAAATCTATAACTTAAGTTTCTACAATTGCGCAAACTATATAATCAGGTATCAAACTTATCGCTATTCATATTAAATTTTCATAAATTTATACACTTCATTATTTTAAACATTAACTCAAGTTACACTAAAAAAATTGAGATTGCTATAAAAAAATTAGCAATCTCTTTTTTTATATTTTAAAAGTAGTTTATTTATATAGTCTGTTTATTTGTAAAAGTAGCCTCTTACGAATGTGAAAGCACACGACACAATATACAGATAAAAAAACAGTAAAAAGATTGTTATCAATCTTCTTACTGCTTTAGTTTTAATACTTATTTATCTAAATTTTTATATATAATCAATTAATGATTATTGTTGTTGATATTTAAGTGAAGCTTCAATAAATGATTTAAATATTGGTTGAGGACGGTTTGGTCTTGATAAGAATTCAGGGTGGAATTGACATGCAATGAAGAAGTCATTTTCCGGAATTTCAACAATCTCTACTAAACGTCCATCAGGGCTTGTACCTGAGAATACCATTCCATTATCTTCTAATTGCTCTCTAAATTCATTGTTAAATTCATAACGATGACGATGACGTTCTTCGATGTCATTTTCAGAATAAATAGATTCTGCAAGTGTACCTTCTTTAATATGACAAGGGTATAAACCAAGTCGAAGTGTACCACCTAAATCTTCAATATCTTTCTGTTCAGGTAATAAATCAATTATTGGGTATGGTGTACTTGGATCTAACTCAGCTGAATGTGCGCCCTCCAAACCTAAAACATTACGTGCATATTCAACTGTAGCTAGTTGCATACCTAAACAAATTCCAAAGAAAGGAATGTTGTTTTCACGGGCGTATTTAATTGCTGAAATTTTACCTTCACTTGCACGGAAACCGAAACCACCTGGAACTAAGATACCATCAACATCAGATAAATAACTTTCAACGTTATTATCAGTCACTTCGCTTGAATCTATCCATTTAACAACAACATCTTTCTTGAATGGATAGCCGGCGTGTTTTAATGATTCAACAACTGATAAATATGCGTCTTGTAAGCTAACATATTTACCAACTAATCCTATTGTAATCTTACCATCAAGATGATTTACCGTATCTAATAAGTGCTCCCACTCATCAAGTTGAGTTTCATACTTAGCGTTTAATTGTAGACGTTTAATGACGATATCGTCCATATCTTGGTCACTTAATTGAAGTGGAATTTCATAAAGTGATTCAGCATCGCGACATTCAATCACGCTTTCTTTGTTTATATCACAGAATAATGCAATTTTGTCTTTTAAATCTTGAGTCATTTCGTATTCTGTTCTAACAACAATTAAATCAGGTTGAATTCCTAATCCACGTAATTCTTTTACACTGTGTTGAGTTGGTTTCGTCTTCATTTCACCTGCTGCTTTAATGTAAGGTAATAAAGTACAATGTACATACATTACATTATCGCGGCCTAAATCACTTCTTATTTGACGAATTGCCTCTAAGAATGGAAGTGATTCAATATCACCTGTCGTACCACCTATTTCTGTAATAACAACGTCAGCGTTTGTACTTTCTCCAGCTAATAATAATCTTTCTTTAATTTCATTTGTAATATGTGGGATAACTTGTACTGTGCCACCTAAGTAATCACCACGACGTTCTTTCTTTAATACATGAGAGTAAACTTTACCTGCAGTCACATTTGAATATTTATTTAAATTAATATCGATAAAACGCTCATAGTGACCTAAGTCTAAGTCTGTTTCTGCGCCATCATCAGTTACAAATACCTCACCATGTTGATATGGACTCATTGTACCTGGATCCACATTTAAATATGGATCAAATTTTTGAATTGTAACTTTAAGACCTCTATCCTTAAGCAATCTTCCTAGAGAAGCGGCCGTAATCCCTTTTCCTAATGATGACACTACTCCGCCTGTTACAAAAATAAATTTTGTCATTGTCTGACCTCCTGTATAATTTAGGGTTGCTACCTCGTTGTTATTATATTAATTAAAATTGTGAGTAACATGACGACCATGATATGACATGTTTATAGATTTTAAATTACTCTACAATTCTGTTCACTTTAAAATATTTAGTTATTTAAAAATAAAAAAACGCTCCCTCTCACAACAATTGTAAGGGGGAGCGTATCTAGTTAATACACGTGTCCTAATTAAATGAGCCCGAATAAAATTCTATCATCTTTTAATTAAAAATAAAAGTCCCACTTTAAAGTTCAGAAAATAAGAATTAGTCGTTGAAGTCTTCCTCATCTTCAAATTCTTCTTCTTCCTCTTCAGCAATATCATCATCGTCATCTTCTTCAATCACGATATCTGAATCATTGATTTCTTCTTCTACTTCTTCGTCTTCTGGATCATTTAAAGTTTCTTGATCATCAGTTTCAGCAGGAATATCATCGTCCTCATCAATATCATCTTCACCTAATAATTTAAGGTTTTGATCTTCTTCATCATCGTCATCAAGAATATCAAATTTTTGAATTGTAGGTGCAATCTTTTCTTCAATATCGTCTACAGAGTACCAATCGCGAAGCCCCCATTGATTTTCGCCGACATTTAAGAAACGACCATCTGTATTAAGATCAGTATAGAATTGAACAACACGATTCTCAATATCATCGTACTCATAACCACCCAGAGATTTGAACTCGTCGATAATATCGTATAAATTCATTGTTGTTTGTTTATCATTTAATAAAGTGTAAGCCATATCGATAAATGACTTCTCATCAACCATTTCTTTTGTGTAATCTTGAATTTTCATTAAAATACTTCCTTTCAAAGGATTTTTCTCTTATTTAAACGTCAAATTTTCATTAATTAATAGTAACAAAAATAAATTATAAATGACAACTACTGATTTAGCAATCACTACTCGTAGTTCAATTGATGTAAACTTTCAGTTGATAGACTAGTAGTTGATATACTTCTCAAATAGAACATAGTCTTCAGCTTCTTCAATAACCACAAAATTACTATTATCACATAAAGGTTTTAATTCATTATTCTCTCCATATAACGTTATAGCCAAAACCTTGATATCATCAAAATGTTTACGAATATAAGTTGGCAATTGTCTTAGAGCACTTTCCGCTATACCTTCGTTACGATGCTCTTTATTAACTTCTATTGCTGAAATTCTCATTCTATCTTCAATCTGTTCAATAGCAATAAATCCAACTTTTTCATTATCTTTAAGTAAATTAATTACATGAATATTAGCCTCATTTGAAGTTTCGCTTTCAACTAAGCGAAGTGAAGAAACATGTTTAGAATCTAAGTCTAAATAATAGAGTCGTTCTTTACCAATAGGGCCTTCCTCTTTAGTAGCAGTGTGCATAAAGCCAGCGCGTTCATAAACGTTCCACGCTCCTTTATTTTCAGCATCAACTACTAGATACAAATGATTAAAATCTGGGAATAATTCTTGCACATATTGAGGTAAGAACATCATCATCTTCGTTCCATAACCATGACCTTGATATTTCTCATTTACTGATAGAGATCGAACATAAACGACATTTTCAGGTGTATCATAGCCTTCATGTTGATAATATTGATGTAAGACAAAGAATCCCACCACTTGTCCCTCTTGATTCATTGCAATATTGGCTACTCTGTTTTCATCATTTAAAGCATCATCCAAAACTGTTTTAGGTAATGAGGAATAAATCTGCTGTCTCTCACTTAATTTAAATTCATTCACTGCTTCACGATACTTTTCTTCAAACACTTGGACTGTAATACCTTCAAATTCTTTTTTGATAAACATTTATTTAATCCCCTATTTGTTAATTACAACTTCTATTATATATGAAATAAATATTGATTACTATTTAGCTCAATTTTCTTTTTGAAAATTTATCTTACAATAGCATTACCCTATTAAGTAATTAAACAACCTTAAATATAAATTTATTTAAATAATGCTTGTTTTTCAGAGATTTTAATATACTATAGTGAGTGACATATTTTTAATGTGGAGTGAGAGTCAAATGAAGGTAGGTATTGATGCCGGAGGTACATTAATAAAGATAGTTCAAGAACAAGGTAATGAACGCTTTTATCGAACAGAACTTACAACAAATATTGATAAAGTCATTGACTGGCTAAATAATGAAGACATTGAGTCGCTTAACTTAACTGGTGGTAATGCTGGCGTCATTGCTGAGCATATCAAAATTTCAGCCCAAAGCTATGTTGAATTTGATGCATCGTCCAGAGGATTGCGTATATTGTTGGAAGAACAAGGTCATCATATTGATACTTACATATTTGCTAATGTTGGTACAGGGACTTCATTGCACTATTTTGATGGTCAGGATCAACAACGTGTGGGTGGTGTAGGCACCGGTGGCGGTATGATTCAAGGGTTAGGTTACTTGTTATCAAATATTACTGACTATACAGAGCTTACTAATTTAGCACAAAAAGGCGACCGGGATTCTATTGATTTAAAAGTCAAACATATATACAAAGACAGCGAACCACCTATTTCAGGAGATTTAACTGCTGCAAACTTTGGGAATGTGTTACATCACCTAGATAACAATTTCTCATCCGCAGATAAGCTTTCATCAGTGATTGGTGTAGTTGGTGAAGTCATTACAACAATGGCTATTACCTTAGCGCGTGAGTATCAAACCGAAAATGTAGTATATATAGGTTCATCATTTAATAATAATAATTTACTACGTGAAGTAATTGAAAATTATACAGTATTGAGAGGTTTTAAACCTTATTATATTGAGAATGGTGCATTTTCAGGTGCACTAGGTGCTTTACATTTGTAAATAATAAAACAACGGTAGTGAGTTAAAGGAAAATAATTTTTTAAAATTAATTTTCCCATTCACTACCGTTGTCATTATTTAATAAGTTAAAAAGTTATTTCGTTAGATAATTTTTGTGCAGATACAACTGTGCCCACGACTCCAGGTTTTAAGTCAATAGCTACTGCTTTATCATCATCACGTAACTTATCTAACCACTCTCCAAAAACTTTACCTTCAATTTCGATAATTTCACATTCCTCAAAATCTTCATCTCGTACCTTAGACGCACGATTTTTAATACTCCAAACCGGCATAATATGAGGTTTTTGATGTTCATCATCACTAATCATGACAAAGTTTTTCTCATTTTTATTAGTTAAACCATAAACTTCATCATATTTAGCTACATCTTTAACAAATTCTTTAATTCTGATGTCATCAAGTTCTGACATCAATTCATCAGTCATTTTAATAACATCCACTAGTTGTCCATCTTCTTCATTATTTACATTAACTAAGATTTCATCACCTTCATCAAATAAATCATCTAATTCATAAGTGACGAATCTGTCAATATCAGCTCGAACAACCTTATCATAATCTATAGAATGTTGAGATAAATATGATTCAGCCATAGCTTCATCTGTCCACATAGCAATATAAGATTGTTCTTTTTGATTTAACCTTACTAACTTCTTATTTTTTGAAGCAAAATAAATATATTCGTTTATTAAAATATCCTTGAAAAATGCTTCATATTTGTACGACATGTCAAACCCTCAATTCATTAGTTATTCGTATAGTGTGTCAATTTAAATGTTAAACGACTAATAATTGATAGTCAATCGTGTACAATTAATAATATTATTTCGTTATATCCTGTAATTAAATCTGGTTATTTCTGAAAATTTCGAAAATATAAATTTTACTAAATATCTATTTGCATTTGTCGAGTATGACTTATAAACCTAATTCTTTAATAAACTCACTTTCATGCTGAATAATTTCTTCTTTACTTGATCCGTGCCATATACATCCAAATCGAGAATTCACTTTATCTTTGCCATACCAATCGCCATCATAATATGAAAGTGGATAAAGAACACCCTTCTTGATATATTTAATAATTGTATTATAAAAATGTGTATTATCACCGTTAGAAAAATAACTATAAAATTTATGATATCCTTTTGCTAAATCCTTTGCGAGCAACAACATACTTGTTGAACCATTTTGTCTAAAATTCAAATCAATTGCAAAGACGTCATTATTTTTATCTACTAACAAATCAAATCCAGCAACCCCAAAGAATCCTTTACTCACACCTATCTCCATAATTTCTTTGCCGGCATCAATGACATGCTGAGGTACATCATTAACATTTTCATTCCCGTTATAAAAACCATACTCATTCGTTAGTTGTTGGGCTGTACCTAAATATTTAATTCCCAAATCAGGAGCATAAGCATATTGAACGCAGTAGTTATTAACCGCTTCAATTTTTTGTTCAATTATTAAATAATCTGTAGCTTCAGTGGCTTCTTTAATGCGAATTTTAGCTTGTTCTAAATCTTGATCATTGTAGCAAATCATTACACCATAGCCACCTGCTGTAGGTAAGTCATCTCCGGGTTTAATTACGAATGGATAAGACCAAGACTTAATTCGAGTTTCAAATTCTTCTATAGGTACAATCTCTCTATCAGGTAAATATTTGTTGTTCGTCCATTCAGGTATCCTTGATTTATTATTTAAAGCAACAAATATGTCTTTATTAAGTGCATAATACTCTTTCTCTAAAATATCTTCATCATGTATATATTGAAAATAAATTTTCTTACCATCTTTATGAGCTAAAGTTTGTAATAATTCTTCATATGTCTCTTTATTATTAAACTTGTAAATGTGAGTTGGAATTTGCTTTCCTACTAATTTAAATAGGTATGCTAATTTCTCAGTAACACTTGCTTCATGCACAATAACTGGAAAGCGATTAGCGATGAGTAATTCTCTTCCAGTTAAAAAATTAGATTGATGTTCATCAGGTTTTAACCATGGATTAGAGATATATGAAGGTCTAGATGTATAAACCACATCATCATTGTATAAATCACTTAAAGTCAACATCGGACCATTTACTTTTTCATTCATTATTTAACATGCCCCTTTATATGAGTATGTTCTTCAACAATTTCATTGAATAACTTCTCATTTTCAATTAATTCTAAGCCCATTAAGGCTAAGATTTTAGCTCCTCTTATTAAAGCTTGATCACCATGAACACTTGCAGCCGCTTCTCTGAAACGATGTGTATGCCCTACAAGATTACGTGAACCGATTTTAATATGAGGATGAATAGTTGGAACTATGTGACTCACGTTACCCGTATCTGTTGAACCATAACCGAAGTCATCATTAATGACTTCCTCTCCCATTTCTTCAGCATACTTTTCAAATAAGTCATCTAATTTAGGCGATTTGATAAATTCATTCACACCGTTTTGAATGGGACCAAATTCATAATCACAACCTGTTTGAATGGCTGCCCCACGCGCAATTTCCTTCACCTTTTCTGTTAATACATCTAGTTCTTTACGAGATGTAGCTCTGGTATAAAAACGAGCATGTGTATAATCAGGTATAATATTTGCAGCTTTCCCACCATCTAATATAACGCCATGTACACGTTGTCCCTTTTTTATATGTTGCCTTAACTGTGCAACACCATTGAAATAAGAAATCATGGCATCAAGGGCATTAAGTGCTTCGTTTGCATTTTCAGAAGCATGAGCACTTCGTCCATAGAATTGAATATCTAATACATCCACTGCCAGAGTGTTGATGGTACGATATGTTTCATTACCTGGATGTACCATGAGCGCAACATCTATATCTTCTATAATGCCTGCTTTAACATAAGACGCTTTAGCAGAACCATTTTCTCCACCTTCTTCAGCCGGACATCCTAGTACAACAACTTTACCACCTATCTCGTCTATAACTTGTTTTAAAGCTGTACCCCCTAGAACGCTTGCTGTTCCAATAATATTGTGACCACATGCATGTCCTAGTCCAGGTAGTGCATCATATTCTGCTAAGAAACCAATTGTAGGACCTGGTTTATCAGACTCGTATGAGGCAATAAAACCTGTAGCATGTCCAGCAATATCTGTTTCTATTTCGAATTCATGCAATTTTAGAATATCGATTAACGTTCTTGACGCAAATATTTCTTCATTTCCTAGTTCAGGGCGCTCATGAATACGATGACTGATTTCAACATAATCATATTTTTTATTTTCTATAAAATCTAATATCTCTTGTTTTGCACTCATTGTACCTAACTCCCTTGAAAACCTTACTAGCTTAATTCAGTTTATACTTTATTCATACTCATTATTTAATGATTATTACTCAAAACTATTACTTAAAGAGGAGGAAAGATAACTAACTTTTTTCTAACATACACTAGCTTTTTTCACTTTCCTCAATTTAATTATTACTTATTCTATCGGAATAAATAATTGTTGTCATTACTTTTTAACATATATACACAATTTTCTTACAATTCAAACGCTAATTGCTTTGCTACTTTTTTCAAAATTGTCATTCACATCGAGGATTGTTACAATCAAATTATTGAAATGAACAATAAATTGCGTAATTGCAATAAGGAGGATACAATCATGCCTAAAATGAACGTTGAAAGTTTTAATTTAGATCATACTAAAGTTGTTGCACCATTTATCCGTTTAGCGGGTACGATGGAAGGATTGAATGGAGATATTATCCATAAATATGACATCCGTTTCAAACAACCTAATAAAGAACATATGGAAATGCCTGGTTTACATTCTTTAGAACACTTAATGGCCGAAAACATTAGAAATCACACTGATAAAGTTGTTGATTTAAGTCCTATGGGTTGCCAAACTGGTTTCTATGTATCATTTATTAATCATGACGATTATGATGATGTTTTAAATATTGTTGAAAAGACATTGAACGATGTCTTAAATGCTACAGAAGTGCCAGCTTGTAATGAAGTGCAATGTGGATGGGCAGCAAGCCATTCATTAGAAGGTGCTAAAGAAATTGCTCAAGCTTTCTTAAATAAACACGACCAATGGAATGATATTTACGGTACGGAAAAATAAATGAATTTAATATTAAATAAGACTCTAGATTTACTTGCTTATCGCAAGATGATCTAGAGTCTTTCTTTTACTACATAATTATTTATTATTTAGAATTTCAACGATATCTTGAGGTTTACGTCCCAATAAATCTTCCAATAAAGAAGAAGATTCATCAAAATCACCATCAACACTTGCTTCAAAAATACCGACAAACATTTGTTTCATTTAAAAAAAAATAAAACTACAACTACTCAATAGCAGTTGTAGTTCAATAATGAATTATAGTTTCTTAACAATACCCATTAATACAAATTGTAATGGTAATCTTAAATAAAGTGCCCATTTAGGAACTTCTTTATCACCCAATGGTAATTTTTTACGTGCCATATAAATATTTGCAGGGAATACTGCTAATAGGAATAAGTTAATTCCTTTCTTCAACCAACTTGCTGGTCTTTGAATTAATAGCATCATTCCAAAGAAGATTTCAAAAACACCTGTAACTAATACAGCTGTTTTTTGTAAAGGTAAATAATCTGGAACAATATTTCTAAATTGACGTTCATTCGTAAAATGTAATACACCAGCTGTTCCAAATGCGATTCCTAATAGAAATCTTAAGAATTTCATTTATGTTCAACTCCCATTTCTTTTAAATAACTTTTACCGTATTCTGGTAATTCTACGTTGAAGTTATCTGCAATTGTAGCACCGATTGAACTAAATGTCGTGTCTTGAGATAGTTCATGATACTGATTAATCTTAGGACTAAACATTAATACTGGTATATATTCGCGTGTATGATCCGTACCATCGGCTATTGGGTCATTTCCGTGATCAGCTGTAATAATCACTAAATCGTCTTCTTGTAAGTGTTCAATTAATTCCGGTAAACGATTATCAAAGTCTTTAATAGCTTGAGCATAGCCTTCTTTATCTCGTCGGTGACCATAAAGCGCATCAAAGTCTACTAAATTTAAGAAACTAATCCCTTTGAAGTCTTTTTGTACTACTTCAATGAGTTTGTCCATACCATCCATATTATTTTTGGTACGAATGGCTTCTGTCACACCTTCACCATCATAAATATCATTAATTTTACCAATAGCAATGACATCGTAATCATTATCTTTTAACGTATTCATCACTGTTTTACCAAAAGGTTTCAATGCATAATCATGGCGATTTGATGTACGTGTAAAGTTGCCAGGTTCACCTACATATGGTCTTGCAATAATACGTCCAATTAAATACTTAGGGTCTTTAGTTAATTCACGAACTTTTTCACATATATCATATAATTCATCAAGTGGAATGATATCTTCATGAGCAGCAATTTGAAGTACAGGGTCAGCACTTGTGTAAACAATTAAATCGCCTGTCTTCATTTGATGTTCGCCCCACTCATCGATGATTTGAGTACCTGAAGCGGGACGATTTGCAACAACTTTACGTCCTGTCATCTCTTCAATTTCCTTAACAAGTTCATCTGGGAAACCATTAGGATATACTTTAAATGGTTGCATAATATTTAAACCCATAATTTCCCAATGCCCAGTCATTGTATCTTTACCAACAGAAGCTTCGCTCAATTTTGTATAAAATGCACCTGGTTTTTCAACCTTAGAAACTACTGGTAAAGAATCAATATTTCCTAATCCAAGTCGTTGTAAATTTGGAAGTTCTTGATTAAATCCTTCTAAAGTGTGTTTGAGTGTATGAGAACCCTCATCTTTAAATGCAGCCGCATCTGGACCCTCACCAATACCTACTGAGTCCATAACGATAAGATGGATTCGATTAAACGCTGTAGTCATTCTTTACATCTCCTACTCGGTTATAATTTTGTGAATTAAGGTTGGTGTTTCACCTTTTTCTTCAATTGTAATACTCTCGTCTAATTTGTCTAATATTTCATTAACATTTTCTTTATTGCTATGAATAGTGAGAATATTATCTCCTTGTTTGACAGAATCCCCAACTTTTTTATTTAGAACAATCCCTACACCTAAATCAATTTTATCTTCTTTAGTTTGACGTCCTGCACCAAGCATCATTGAAGCAACACCGATTTCATTTGCAATCATCTTGGTAATCACGCCATCCTTTTTCGCTTGAAAATGAATTTGATAGCGTGCATGAGGCAACTTATCTGGGTTATCAACAATAGACGAATCACCACCTTGGTGACTAATAAAGGTTTTAAATTTCTCTAAAGCTTTACCTGATTGAATAGCTTCCTCAAGCATTTGACGTGCTTCTTCTAATGATTGAGCTTTTTGAGCTAACACTACCATTTGTGAGCCTAATGTTAATACAAGTTCCGTTAAATCTTTTGGCCCTTGGCCTTTTAGTGTCTCAATCGCTTCTTTTAATTCTAAAGCATTACCAATTGCACGACCCAATGGTTGGCTCATATCAGAAATAATCGCCATAGTATTTCTACCTACATTATTACCTATACTTACCATTGCATGTGCTAATGCTTCTGCTTCCTCTAACGTTTTCATGAAAGCACCGCTCCCGGTTTTAACATCAAGAACAATTGCATCTGCACCAGCTGCGATTTTTTTACTCATAATTGATGACGCGATTAATGAAATAGAATTAACAGAACCCGTCACATCTCTTAGTGCATATAGTTTTTTATCAGCTGGTGTTAAATTTCCAGATTGACCTATAACAGCAACTTTGTTTTCATTAACAAGTTTAATAAATTCTTGTTCACTTATCTCTACATTAAAACCATTTACTGATTCTAATTTATCAATCGTTCCACCAGTATGACCTAAACCACGACCACTCATTTTAGCTACAGGTACACCCAATGACGCTACTAAAGGCGCTAATACTAGTGTTGTCGTATCTCCTACACCACCAGTAGAGTGCTTATCCACTTTTACACCTTGAATTTGAGATAAATCAATCTTATCTCCTGAATTAACCATTGCCATCGTCATTGCTGCTCTTTCTTCTTGGTTCATATCTTGGAAAAAGATGGCCATAGCTAAACTCGAAGCTTGATAATCAGGGATGTCACCTTTCGTATAACCATTAATAAAAAATTCAATCTCTTCTTCTGTTAGCGCATGTCCGTCACGTTTTTTCTCAATAATATCTATCATTCTCATAAAAATCATTCCCTTAAATGAATCTTTTAATAATCTGAGTTGGAATCAAGACCCTCTATAATTTGGACTCCCGCACTTGCACCAATTCTTGTCGCACCTGCTTCAATCATTTTTTCAAAGTCTTCTAGACTTCTCACTCCTCCAGACGCTTTTACTTCTAAGCGGTTGCCTACAGTATCTTTCATTAATTTGACGTCTTCTGGTGTAGCTCCCCCACCAGCAAATCCTGTAGATGTTTTAACAAAAGTAGCGCCTGCTTTTTCAGCTAATTCACAAGCCTTAACTTTTTCTTCATCAGTTAAAAGTACTGTTTCAATTATCACTTTAACTGTTTTTCCATTAGCAGCTGCGATAACACCCTCAATATCTTTTTGCACTTCATCATAGCGTTGATCTTTTAAAGCCCCAATATTAATAACCATATCTATTTCTGAAGCACCATTTTTAATTGCATTTTCAGTTTCGAAGACCTTTACGTCAGTCGTAGTTGCCCCTAATGGAAATCCGATTACAGTACACACAAGTACATCTGTATCTAGTAATTGTTGACTTGCATAACTAACATGAGTTGGATTAATGCACACTGATTTGAATTGATACTTTTTAGCTTCTTCAAGAATTTTATCAATTTGTTCTCTAGTTGAATCAGGTTTTAGTAAAGTATGATCTATATATTTTGCTACGTTCATTTCCGTTCCTCCATTTTTCAAAATATATGTAACAGCTTACTAAGAATGAAACTAGCAAACAAATATAAGTCCTGGTATACTTCTGAAGATGACAGAAAAAAGTGTCTAGAAGTCACTAAATTTTAATTTAATTTGTTATACAGCTTCACACTTAGTTAATAATCACATAATATTTACTTACAATTATATAGTACAAAAATTCGCATAAAAGATAAACAAATGTTATCTTATATTGTGATATAAAGCTTTTTAATCTATATTGATAACTTAAATAATAAGGAGAAGATAACTTATGACGAATGGTACACCTCATATTCAACCAAATGGTGTAAAAATTGCTAAAACTGTATTAATGCCAGGTGACCCGCTACGTGCAAAATATATTGCGGATAACTTCTTAGAAAATGTTGAACAATTTAATGAAGTACGCAACATGTTCGGTTATACAGGAACATATAAAGGTAAAGAAATCTCAGTTATGGGGTCAGGAATGGGAATTCCAAGTATTGGTATTTACTCTTATGAGTTATATAATTTCTTTGATGTAGAAACAATTATTCGCGTGGGTTCATGTGGTGCACTTCAAGAGGATGTTAATTTATATGATGTAATTATTGCTCAAGCTGCATCAACAAATTCAAATTATGTAGATCAATTTAATATTCCTGGACATTTTGCGCCGATTGCTGATTTTGACTTAATTACTAAAGCTAAAAAAGCAGCAGACGAAATTGGTGCTACTTCACATGTGGGAAATGTATTATCATCTGATACTTTTTATAATGCAGATGCAACATTTAACGATGCATGGAAGAAAATGGGTATATTAGGAATTGAAATGGAATCAGCAGGTTTATATTTAAATGCCATCAATGCAGGTAAAAAAGCACTTGGCGTCTTCACAGTTAGTGACCATATTTTACGTGATGAAGCTACAAGTGCAGAAGAAAGACAAACATCATTCACTCAAATGATGGAAATTGCACTTGAAATTGCTGAATAAAATATTAAAGGATCAACACTAGTACTTAGTGTTGAAAATAAAAATAGCAGTAAGAAGATTCTAATTGAAATCTTCTTACTGCTATTATTTTTAGCAATTATGTCCAAATTTATTTTTTAGAACGTTGTCTATCAAATTATTTACCTAAATAAGATTGTAACATCCAATTATGTTTATCAACTGAAGTTTGCATGCCAATAAACATATCTTCTGATACATCATCACCTGCATTACCTGCTACTTCTATTGCATGTTCTAATTGTTTAGAAATATTAGTGAAATCATGTGAAAGTTCTTCTACCATTTGTTCAGCTGCATAATTTTTTCCAGCCTCTTTAACAATTGATTTATCTAAGCTTTCAGTTAAAGTACCGATTGGGTTACCACCAATAGCTAAGATTCTTTCTGCTAAATCATCTACATATTGGCTAGCTTCATCATAAAGTTCTTCGAATTTAGTGTGTAATGAGAAGAAGTTTGGTCCTTTTACGTACCAATGGAAATTGTGTAATTTTGTGTATGCTACTGTCCAGTTTGCTACTTGTTGATTTAATTCTTTTACTACATCTTGTTGATTACTCATTTAAAATACACTCCTTAATTAATCAGCTTTCCTTGATTGCAATAATTATTATATTATAATAATTCTAATCTGTAAAGCAAAATCACACTTTTATTTATAATTATTTCAAATTGTTGTCGAAATTATGACGATGCTTATTTGCATTAATAAATGAACTCATTACATACAAATTCTAATATTTTCTAATATTGAAAGTTATTTTAACTTTTTGACTTCCACCTATATATTATCAATTAGTAGTCAAAATTATCAATTAAGTTAACTTGATTTTAGCATTATCATCTAAAAAGAATGATTTTTCATATTCAGTAGGCTTATGCCAGTGTGTCTTCCACATTTTGTCTCTATTATTAGCAAATAAATTATAACCTAAATCACGTATTGTTTTCGGCAGTACTCTTAGACCTATACCTAACCATTTTTTATTGTTTGGCAACGAAGTAATAAGCGTAGCAATCGCGTCTGATTTATATTCTAAATGCTCACCTTTTTGCAAGATTACACTATTTCTATTTTTGGCTTCGGGGTGTTGATTAAAAAATTGTTCGCCAATCTCACCTTTTATAGTTGCGAACTCATAGCTCTTAGAAAGTCCATTTTGAATAAGCCAAATCGCATAATTATAACAATAAATGCAATTACCGTCATAATATATAATAGGCATATTAAATACCTCCTTTATTAACTCTTACAATTACATTTCCTTTTTTCAAAACATCATAAACACGGCCTCCTCCTCATTTACAAACATTTCTTTAGTAATTTTAATTAATTGAAATAAAAGCATTTGTATTTAACTTAATGGCGATTAAGAATCTTTAAAACATAAAAAGCTCCCCTCAAAACTTTCACTTATTAACGTAAAGAGTTTGAGGAGAGTCATTTCAAATTTAATTTCTAAAATTTAATTAAGATATTCTATTAAACTAACTTACTCTGAATGATTAACGCGTACAATGCGCGTATACTTAAGAAACTGTTGAGAATACTTCTGTTTAATGTCCTCTATAGAATCATATGTTACACCAATAATATGCCAATTAGGATTAAAGTGATAGAAGGAATCTTTGTTTTTAGACCATTTAATCATACTTCCATCTTTATTGTACCTAGGTAATGTCACCTCATAACCTTCTAATACATTAATGTACGTTTGGAAGATATCTGGATCGATACGATTAAAATTATCAATAACTAAATAATTTTTATCTTTGGTAGGCATTAATTGCGTAATAAATCCTTCGCGATAATATAGAGCGCCTGATTCATTTGGTAAATATTTGCCATATAACATATCCTCTGTAAAATCAGGATGTCCACTAGTAATGACAGGATTTGCATTTGTTTTTTGCAATAAATCATTAGCTGCTTTTAAGCCTTCTTCTTTTCTATCAACAACTAATAATATAAATGGTTTGAGTGAATCATCATTTTGATATTCAGTGACTTCTGATTTTTGAACTGTCTCGAATGGATTTTTAATACCATTATTGTCACTCATTTCTAATATAGCATCATATTGTGTTTGTGACATACTCGCGATAGCTTGTTTAGCATTTTCTTGTAAGAAATATAAATTCTTTAATTTCTGATGTTTATTTAAATGACCTAAAGAAATTGGGTCAATATTCTTGCCATACAAGATTTCTATAGCCGTACTATTCGTTCTACCTGGAATTGGAGGTTTCTCATGAATATGACGAGCCACTTCGCCGATACCTACTACTGATTGATCTTTTTCTTTATTATAGATAATAATATTATCTCCAACTTCAAGTTGTGTATAGAAGTGATAACCATTTCTTTTTATTCCATTGTAAGTATGCGTAAAAATTGTATAATTTTTACCTGGTTCAAAGTCATCTGTTTCAGATAATAAAAAGTATCTTGGGATTTTAGTTTCCCCTTTTCCTAAACTTACAATTAAATCAAATTCTGATTGTTTAATTTGATTAAACAACGTTTCTTTCATATTATTCATACGAAAATCTAAAGCTTCACTTCGTTTTAAATAGTCGGTTGTCAATGATTTCAGTTCTTCATTGAATTTAAATTCTACCCTGATTTTATTTTGAGCGCCTGCTTGAACACTTATGATTTCGCCTATACCTAATAAACCAGAATCGGTTTGTACTTGATAAAAGATGACTTGATCTCCTGCTTTGGCCTTTTTAAAAGCACGAAATCCTTGAGAAGGATTGAAATGTGCACCCGATTCAAATAAAGTTGTTTGACCTACAAGGGGTTCATTGTGATTCCATCTATTATAACCACAGTTTAGCCAAAAATAGTTAATTTCCTCAGTCATTATGATACTCCTTATCTAACCTATAATTTAAATAAATGTGTATTACGAATACTTTGATACAAATTTTAAATTCATTTTATCATAATTTTTATCACACATTTTCAATATTCTCTAACAATTAGCTGTTTTTATCATTTTAAGAAAAAGAAGCTAAGACAACTCATCTGTCTTAGCTTCGAATAAAAAGTCATTAAAACTTTTGATAAACATTTACATAACCTATAATAAACAAATTTATTAATGAGGTGTAATCATGCTACCTAATAACGGAATGACGTTAATCATTACTCCACCTAATTTAAGCATAGCATTAATATCTTTATCTTTAATCGTAATCAAAGCACTAATAATACCTACAATTGCTACAACTCTCGGTAGAATTAATGTAGGGTAATGTGGCATATGTAAAAATATTCCAGCTCCTGAAATCATTCCACAAATGAGAGAAATATATAAAAATTGCTTCAAAACTAACGCTCCTTGTATGATTAATCTCTATATAATTACTAGCAATTTATTTTTAATCAAGCTTAAATATAACTAATTATAAGCGTAAAATCACCTTCGAATACGCTATCTAAATCTTCAGATGTTAAAACAAAATTAGTTCCCTTTTCAATCTCAAAAATTTCACCATCAATAATAATTTTACCATTACCTTCTAATACAGAAATTAAGCAAAATTCACGTGGCTTCATATAATTTAATGTACCTGAAATTTCCCATTTTACTATAGTAAAGAAGTCATTAGACACTACGTGGGTGCAATTGTGATTCTCTATCACTTCGTTCTGAGGTACAATATTTGGCAGTTCACTAGAGTACTCCATTACGTCTAATGCTTTAGAGACATTTAGTGTCCGTTGTTCATTGTTATTAAGTTTACGATCGTAGTCATATACTCTATATGATACATCAGATGACTGCATTGTCTCATATGCCATGATTCCAGCGCCTATAGAATGAATTGTGCCAGCAGGAATAAAATAAAAGTCTCCAGGTTTAACTTTAATCTTTCTTAAGTTTTCTTGGAACTTGCCTTCCTTTATTTGTTGTTCAAATTCTTCACGAGATGATGCTTTAGTGCCAATGGTAATTTCAGCATCTTCCTCCGATTCGATAATGTACCAACATTCGGACTTGCCATATTGACCATTTTCATTTTCATAAGCATATGAATCATCAGGATGAACATGTATTGATAAAGGTGCCTCAGCATCAACAATTTTAGCCATTAAAGGGAAATCTTTACTTGGAAACTCGCCAAATAGTTCTCTATGGTCGTTCCAAACTTGATCTAGTGTCTGCCCCGCATAAGGTCCATTGAGAATTTCACTCTTACCATTCGGATGTGCGGATATTCCCCAACACTCACCTATATGCTCATTTGGAAGATGATATCCAAATTGTTGGAGTTTACTTCCACCCCAAACCTTTTCATGAAAAATAGGCTTTAAAAATAACGGCATCATTACACCTCCATTATCTTAAACGTCAACTTAATCTATCATTCTAAAGTTAACTTAAGTATACTTATCTCCTTAAAGACATTTTTCACTTTATTATTAAGTAGTTTCTATATTTCTAAAGAGACAACAGTCAATTTAATAATTATGTATTGAGTTCCCTAACTTTAAGTTATATCCATTATTTTTCATTATCACTATTTATGATTGTACCACATTTCAAAACCTAAAGAAGTACCGAATTTTTTGAATAAAAATTATTATTTAAAAACAAATAGAACAAATCATCTTTAATTCAATTTTAGTTTATCAAACGCTTCACTAATTAATTAAAGTTTTGCATTATTATTAACAATATCAATCTGAAGTTAAATAAACCATTTTTCACTCGATAATTTAAAACAAATAACAGCCGAATCACCTAAAAGGTAACTCGACTGCTTTTGCTAATATCATTTTTATAACGATTATTCATATTTTTGTATCGCATCTTTAATTTCTTTATCGCCACTAAGAATTTGAAATTCTTGATTAGCAAATTTATCTGATGTAACTACTTCTTTAAGCACTGTTGCTACATCGTCTCGAGGAATAGACGCACGTTTATCAAAGTATAAATCTGCTTCAATTTTACCAGTACCTTCATCATCAGTAAGTCTTCCAGGATGCACAATTGTATAATTAAGACCAGAATTTCTTAAATAATCATCTGAGTAGTGTTTAGCAATTGTATACGGTTTTAAATCGCCAGCAGAATCGAAAGCTTCTCTTCTTGAATCATAAGTTGAAACCATTACATAGTGCTTAATGTCCGCCTCTTTACTTGCTTCAATAGTTTTAACAGCACCGTCTAAATCAACTATAATTGTCTTATCATCGCCTGTACTGCCACCTGAACCTACTGAGAAAATAACTTTATCGTAATTGTTGAAGAGTTGAGTTAAATCTTTAACAGTGGCTTTTTCAACATCTACCAACGTTGCATCGACATCTTGGTCCTTTAATTCTTTCACTTGTTCCTCTTTACGAACACCTGCAGTAAAATCAATATTATCTGATTTTAATTGTTGTACTAATCTTGAACCTACGCCACCATTAGCACCGATTAATAAAATACTCATTCTTAACGTCCTCCCTTTTTAAAATCGTAATTGATGTTTACCACTCATTTTCAAAAAGTAAACCCAATAAAAATACGATTGACATCACTACCGCAATAAATTATATTAATATATGAACAAATATTCATATAAAGAGGTGCTTCAAGGTGAATGACATTGATCAAAATAAACATACCGATGTAGATACTTTAAGCAAAGTCACTGAGATATTCAAAGCTTTAAGCGATCTCAACCGTTTACGTATTATGGAATTATTAGAATTTGGAGAAGCAAGTGTAGGACACATTTCACATACATTGAATATGTCTCAATCAAATGTGTCACATCAACTAAAGTTATTGAAAAGTACACACTTGGTTAAATCAAAGCGACAAGGTCAATCTATGATATATTCTTTAGACGACAAGCACGTATCTACATTACTCAAACAAGCCATTCATCATGCTAGTCATCCAAATGAAGGTGGAAGTTAATATGACAAATCACAATCATCAACATCATAGTCACAATCATGCACATGGTCATGTCCATACAAATAATAAGAAAGTACTTTTAATCTCTTTCTTTATTATAGGATTATTTATGTTAGTAGAAATCATCGGTGGATTTATTGCCAATAGCTTGGCCTTACTCTCTGATGGATTTCACATGTTAAGTGACACCATCTCACTTGGCGTAGCACTTATCGCATTTATATATGCGGAAAAGAATGCTACACAAACTAAAACCTATGGCTATAAACGCTTTGAAGTGCTCGCTGCTTTATTCAATGGCGTAACTTTATTTATTATCAGTCTTATGATTATTATCGAAGCTATTCGTAGATTTTTCGCCCCTCCAGAAGTGCAATCTCAAGAGATGTTTATTATAAGCTTAATTGGCTTAATCGTTAATATTGTAGTTGCAGCGTTAATGTTTAGAGGCGGTGATACATCTCATAATTTAAATATGCGTGGCGCCTTTATCCATGTATTAGGTGATCTCTTTGGTTCAATTGGTGCAATCGTAGCAGCATTATTAATTTGGGCGTTTAACTTTACTCTTGCTGATCCTATCGCTAGTATTCTGGTGTCACTAATTATTTTAAAAAGTGCTTACGGTATAGCAAAATCTTCACTAAATATTTTAATGGAAGGTACACCTAGTGATGTAGACCTAGAAGCAGTGATATCTACAATCACTAAAGACGAACGCATTCAAAATGTACATGATTATCATGTTTGGACTATATCAAATGATATGAATGCACTCAGTTGTCACGCAGTTGTTTCAGAGCAATTAACAGTTAAAGAATGTGAAAATCTTTTAGAAACCATTGAACATGATTTATTGCATCAAAATGTTCAACACATGACAATACAACTTGAAACACCTAAACATAAACATGATGATTCAACATTATGTTCAGGTATTCATGAACACATACACACTCATACACATGCCAATAGTCATTAAAAATATCCTCAAGGGCAAGACACTTCCAATGTCTCATCCTTGAGGATATTCAATTATTTACATAAAGTTTTTAAAAATAAAGTCTCTTGCTGGTACTTGTTTTTCAGCAAAACCTTCAATAAATTCTTCTTCATCATAGTCTAGTTTTACACGTTCAACAGAAATGTCTTGTTCATTAATTGTAACAATACCATATACAGTATGAGCTCCGTTATTTAATCCCACTGCACCTGGATTAAAGTAAATTGTAGATTTATCATCAAATAAATGTAAACGATGATTGTGGCCAAATAGTATTAAATCCGCGTCTTTATCTTCAAAAAGCTTAGAAATCTCTTGCTCATCATCACTAGCCATCGGTGCGAAAGGTTGCCCTTCAATTCCTACTTCTAATTTTTCATTAGGAATTTCATAATGAATAAATAAAACCTTTTTACCTTTAATAGTCTTCTCAATGTATCGTGGTAATTGATTTAATTCATCATAATATGATTCATCGAGGTGGCTTTCTATCCATTGATGATGCTCATAAAATTTGCCTTTAAGATCTTCAGGATATTGTGTGTTATTAACTAGTGTCATGATTGCTTCATCATGGTTACCGGCAATCATTTCCATATCATCACGATCAAATACAGTATCTAAAACTTTGTTTGTCTCGTGTCCAATACCTATATTGTCGCCAAGATTATAAATTTTATCGATATCTTCTCTACTATCAATATCATCTAACACCTTTTCTAATGCATCATAATTACCATGGATATCAGTAATAACTGCAAATTTCATGATGATATCTCCTTTCAATGTGAATTTACTAGCATATTTTAACACTTCAATACCCTTTTATGTTAGATATTAATTTAAAAAAAATAAGATTTTTGATATTGTATTTATATTACGTTAAAGGAGTGCTTAAAATTTGTTTAGATATTATAAATCGGCATTTAAAAATGCTAAACCGCAACTACTCAAAGCTTTATTATTCGCTTTAATTAGTTTTGCAGTTTGTTTTATTGTTTATCGATTTGCATCAGCATTTATAGCTCAATTTTCTACTCAGATGCAAATGTTACAACAATTCGGACAATCCGTTTCATTAACAATGTACATCCCTATTATTATTATTTATCTTATTTTAGCTTTACTATTTATTTTCCTTGGATATCAACTATTAGCAGGTGCTATTAATGTTATCCAAAAGGCTATGAAGCACGAAAAAATTAAATTTAGTGATTTATTTTTTGCCTTTAAAAAAGGCCGTTATGCAACATCTTTATTATTAGCATTGATCTCAGTTGTTGCTATTATGATTATGTTTATCATTGCATACTTACTAAAATTATTGTACAACGTCACTTTTATTCAATTGTATGCGTGGATACAACAATCAGTAAGTAATGTGGATAATTCAATTGCTATTTTAATTATTTCTCAAATTGTAATTATTTTACTAATGGGATTCATTACTTCAATCGTTTATTGGTTCTTCTTAATCTTCATGATTAATTACACAGTTGCATTTGCAGAAAATCCACATCGAAAAGCAATGAGTAATGTTAAAGAAGGATTTAATGGAATTAAGAATGGTAAGAAAACTTGGTTAAAATTCTTTATTGGTATTTTATTACTTAACCTAGTTGTTCTTATTACAGGTCAACCATTAATTACCCTATTTAGTTATTTAACTAGTCATATGTCACAATCAGTTGCTCAAATTCTTGCATACGTTGTGCTTATTTTAATCATTCTAATTAGAATTGTTATTTACTTTATCATTCTTATGGGTATCATTTATTACTTCATCACACGTGGTGATAAAATTGATAAACCTGGTAAGAAAGCTCGCAAAGGTAAGAAGAATGACAAAGATTCATTAGCTACATCTAAAGACGATAACAAAGGTAAAACATCTAACGTAAAAGAAAAAGTTCAAGATAAAGTGAACGACAATGACTCTAAAGGTGATAATCTTAAAGATAAAGCTGAAAATCAATTTAGCAATCAAAAAGATAACGCTTCTAGTAAGGGTCAAGATTTAAAAGACAAAGCTTCTGAAAAGGTGTCTGACAATAAAGACGACATTACAGATAGAGCTAAAGACACTTTTGACAAGAAATAATAGTTATTAAATAAACTCGCAAGTAACCTATTATCGTTACTTGCGAGTTTTTAATGTTTATATATTTATTTGTCTAATAATCGTGATTTTAAGTATTTAGCTGCCCCATCTTCTTCATTTGTTTCCTCAGTCACTTCATCTGTGATATCTTTAATTTCTTGTCGTGCATTTTTCATTGCAACTGTATATTGCCCAAAGTCGAACATCGCACGATCATTATCACTATCTCCAATGACTAATGTTTCCTCTTGCTGAATACCAAAGTGTTCAATCATTTCTTTAATCCCCGTACCCTTATCGGTATTATACGCCATTGTTTCTGCATTATAACGAGACGAGTTAGAAACACTGATACTTAGCAAAACTTTATTCTGAATAAGTTCATCTCTGAATGTGGTAATTTTATCAAGATTTGGATTAAACAAATAGATTTTAGAATAATCTAAGTCCGGCAACTCGTCACGCCAATCAATTTTATCTTTCATAGCGTCTAGTCTTGAAGTCCATTCACTATGACTTACATTATTGGGTGGCGTTTCACCAGTAATCATGTCACGCATCCATTGATAATCTTCTTTTAAAACGATACGTTGTGCTCCAAAAGGAAATACTTCATAGTAGATATGTTGTTGTTGAGCTAATTTAACAATTTTTTTAACTTGTTCTAAAGATAAGCTGTGTTTAAACAAATTTTGATCCTCGATTTCACCAGTAGTACCATTAGAACTAATAATTCCATCAACTTTAAAACCTTCAGGTACGAGTTGATGTATCTCAGAATATGAACGACCTGTGGCTAGAAATACCTTAAAACCCTTTTCACGTAATTCATCTACCACATCCTTGGTATAGTTAGATGCTTTATTATTTTCATGTAAAATTGTTCCATCCATATCTAGGAATATTGCTTTAACGTTATTCATATTATCCTCCACTCGTTACTTTAATTACTTAAATAAATTGTGTCACTGTTTGATATAAAGTGCAACGACTTTAACTTTAATAAAGCGTTGATATCATATATATAGCTTAGAAACCTTTACCTTTTGTAGAATTAACGAAGATGCATTTCAATTTAAAATACAACATTGATATTGTGAGCTACCGCGACGATATTTTTCGGAATATTCTGTTAAAAATGTTTTTTAAAAAACCAGCAAGGTTTCCCTTAACTGGTTTTAAAAACTAGTTCAATTATTCAACTGTAACTGATTTAGCTAAGTTACGTGGTTTATCAACGTCTAAATCTCTGTGCAATGCAGCATAATATGAAATTAATTGCATAGTAACAACAGAAACTAATGGTGTTAATAACTCATGTACATGAGGGATAACATACGTATCACCATCTTTGTCTAAGCCTTCCATTGAAATGATACAAGGATTAGCACCACGAGCTACAACTTCTTTAATATTACCACGGATAGATAAGTTAACATTCTCTTGAGTTGCTAAACCGATAACTGGCGTACCCTCTTCGATAAGTGCAATTGTACCGTGCTTCAATTCACCACCAGCAAATCCTTCAGCCTGAATATAAGAGATTTCTTTAAGTTTTAATGCACCTTCTAAACTTACATTATAATCAATTGTACGTCCTATAAAGAATGCATTACGAGTTGTTTCTAAGAAATTAGTAGCAATTTCTTCCATTACTGGTGCATCATCAACGATAGTTTCAATAGCAGTTGTTACTTTAGCTAATTCTCTTAATAAGTCGATATCAGCTTCACGACCGTGATTTTTAGCTACGATTTGTGAAAGTATTGATAATACTGCAATTTGAGCTGTATATGCTTTTGTAGATGCTACAGCAATCTCAGGACCTGCATGTAAGAGTAATGTATGATCCGCTTCACGAGATAACGTTGAACCAGCAACATTAGTAATAGTTAATGATTTATGACCTAATTTTTTCGTTTCAACTAGTACGGCACGACTGTCTGCTGTTTCACCTGATTGTGAAATATAGATGAATAATGGTTTTTCAGATAATAAAGGCATATTGTAAACAAATTCTGAAGCAACATGTACTTCTGTTGGTACTCCTGCCCATTTTTCGATGAACTCTTTCCCTACTAAACCGGCATGATAACTTGTACCTGCTGCAATGATGTAAATACGATCTGCATCTGCGACATCTTTGATAATGTCTTTATCAATTTTCAAGTTACCCTCTTCATCTTGATATTCTTGGATAATGCGACGCATAACTGCTGGTTGTTCATGAATTTCTTTCAACATATAGTGATCATAAACACCTTTTTCAGCATCTGAAGCATCGATTTCAGCAGTATAAGATTCACGCTCTTGAACATTACCTTCAGTGTCTTTGATTACCACATCATCGCGTTTAACAATTACGATTTCATGGTCATGAATCTCCTTATATTGGTTAGTAGCTTGTAACATTGCTAATGCATCTGAAGCGATAACATTGAAACCTTCACCCACGCCAACAAGCAATGGAGATTTGTTTTTAGCTACATAAATCGTATCTTTATCTTGCTCATCCAATAAACCTAAAGCATATGAACCATGTAATAAAGTCACAACTTTAGTAAAGGCCTCTTCTGTTGAAAGTCCTTCATTTGAAAAGTGTTCAATTAACTGAACAATCACTTCTGTATCAGTTTCAGAAAGGAATTTAATATCTGATAGGTACTCAGCTTTCAACTCCTCATAGTTTTCAATCACACCATTATGTACTAATGTGAAACGACCTGTTGCTGATTGATGAGGATGAGAGTTTTCATAGTTTGGTACACCATGAGTTGCCCAACGTGTATGACCAATACCTACTGTTCCATCTTGATCACTGTTATCTGCGACTTTACGTAGTTCAGCAATTCTACCTTTTTCTTTAAATACTTTAGTCCCTTGATCATTAACTACAGCAACACCTGCTGAATCATAACCACGATATTCTAATTTTTCTAAACCTTTTAAAAGTAATTCCTTAGCATTGTCGTATCCAATATAACCAACAATTCCACACATAATCTATTTCCTCCAAAATGAGGGATAGCAAGAGCAATATGATTTGTTATTTTAATTTATATTAATAACCTTCTACCATATCAATGATGTCATACGAGGACATCAAGAAATAAGCGTGTGTAATTGATCATTTTAACACGCTACTCTACGCTTCCCTTAGTAGTATTTTATTTCGGCGATCTTATTAACTTTGTCCACTAAGTTGCCCTAGTGTTTTACTTAATAAGCTAACGAATGAGCCACATCCGGGATAGCATCCGCCGATCTATTCGATCACTATCCTCCTCGTCTACAAAAGCTATATTATTCTCTATAAAAGTTCTCATAATTAACTTTTAATTTTCAACAATAATATAGTCATTTGCACAGGCGCTATAACTATTTATTTACTTTCTTTCCTCCTTTCCATTAATCATTATTGTACACTGACGATGATTTATTTTGCAAATGATTTAACAATACTTCCTAAAATAAGTTAAAAAACTTATTTTTTTAACCTTTGAAAAAACTTATTAATATAAACTAATTCAAAGTTCTACTATATAATAGTTAGACTTAATCTTGTCACAAATATCATGACAAACTCAATTTTTGTTTATATTGAGAGAAACTAACTACAAGATTTAAACTAAATATAGTCACATACTAATTAAAAAAAGAGGTGTAGAGATGTCACAAACTCAAGAGAAAAAAGAAGTCGGTCGTAAAGTCCAAGCGTTTGGATCATTCTTAAGCAGTATGATTATGCCTAACATTGGTGCATTTATCGCATGGGGTTTTATTGCCGCAATCTTCATTGATAATGGTTGGTTCCCTAACAAAGATTTATCTCAATTAGCTGGACCGATGATTACGTACTTAATTCCATTACTCATCGCATTTAGCGGTGGGCGTTTAATTCATGGTTTACGTGGTGGTATTATTGCAGCTACAGCAACTATGGGGGTTATTGTAGCTTTACCTGAAACACCAATGTTACTTGGTGCCATGATTATGGGGCCACTTGTTGGTTGGTTAATGAAAAAAGTAGACCAATTCGTGCAACCTAGAACACCACAAGGTTTTGAAATGTTATTCAATAACTTTTCTGCAGGTATCTTAGGTTTTATTATGACAATTATTGGTTTTGAAATTTTAGCTCCAATCATGAAATTCATCATGCACATCTTGTCTGTAGCTGTTGAATTCTTAGTTCACCTTCATTTACTACCTATAGTAAGTATTATTGTTGAACCAGCTAAAATTTTATTCTTAAATAACGCGATTAACCATGGTGTATTTACACCACTTGGTACCGACCAAGCAGCACATGCTGGTCAATCTATCTTATTTACTATTGAATCTAACCCTGGACCTGGTCTAGGTATTTTATTGGCCTATATGATTTTCGGAAAAGGAACTGCTAAAGCAACTTCATATGGTGCAGGTATTATCCACTTCCTAGGTGGTATTCATGAAATTTACTTCCCATATGTTTTAATGCGTCCATTACTATTTATTGCAGTTATTTTAGGTGGTATGACGGGCGTTGCAACTTATCAAGCTACTGGCTTCGGTTTCAAAAGTCCAGCGTCCCCAGGTTCATTTATCGTTTACTGCTTAAACGCACCTAGAGGCGAATTCTTACACATGTTACTTGGTGTAGTACTTGCTACATTAGTATCATTTGTCATCGCAGCACTTATTATGAAATTCACTAAAGAACCTAAACAAGATTTAGAATCTGCTACAGCTCAAATGGAAGCGACGAAAGGTAAAAAATCTAACGTTTCATCTAAACTAACGCATTCTGATAAAGAAGCAACTCGTTCAAATGCACAGAATGCGAGCACAGCTGGAACAACAGGTGTTACTACGTCTTCTACAGAAAATGAGAAAGAAAATGATGAAGATAATACTGAACAACTTTTAGATAACTACAATACTGAGAATGTTGATGCACACGATTATAGCGGTGTAAATCATGTTATATTCGCATGTGATGCGGGTATGGGTTCAAGTGCTATGGGTGCAAGTATGCTACGTAATAAATTTAAGAAAGCTGGTATTACTGACGTCAATGTGACTAATACAGCTATTAATCAATTACCTCATGATGCACAACTTGTAATCACGCAAAAAACGCTAACAGATCGTGCCATTAAACAAGTTCCAAATGCTATTCATATTTCAGTGGATAACTTCTTAAATTCACCAAGATATGAAGAGTTATTAAATAATTTAAAGCACGAAGATTAACTTAATTATTTTCAAAAATGGAGGATACCGCCATGTTACTGAGTACACGTGCAAAAGAGATTATTGAAATATTAATCAAGTATCACGGCCAATATGTCACTATATACGACATCGCTCAACAACTAGCGGTGTCCTCTCGTACTATTCATAGAGAGTTAAAACAAATTGAATCGTACTTAAGTACATTTTCAATACAATTAGAGCGAGCCAATAAAAAGGGTATACGATTGTCTGGAGAAGCTAACAATATTAGACGATTGAAGGAAGCAGTTACAACTCAACAAACATTAGATTTATCAATTGAAGAACAAAAAGTAATCATTCTTTATGCTCTTATACAAACTAAACACGCAATAAAACAATTTAGTTTAGCACACGAAATTGGTGTTTCAATTCAAGCTCTAGCTAAACTTTTAGATGATTTAGAAGAAGAATTATTATCTTATCAACTGTCACTTTCAAGAAAACGTGGCGAAGGTGTCTACTTAAAGGGTCCTGAGTCTAAAAAAAGAGAATTTCTTAGTCAACTTATGGTAAATAACTTAAATAGTACAAGCGTTTATTCTGTAATTGAAAATCACTTTGTTTACCAATCTTTGAATCATTCTCAACAATCTCTCGTAGATTTAGATAGAATATTTAAAATTGAACGTATATTGATGGACTATTTAGGTCAACTGCCCTATACCCTAACAGAATCTAGTTATTTAACTTTGACGATTCACATTGTGTTAAGTATTACACGTATGCAAAATGGTGAATACGTCTCACTAAATAAAGATATATATGAAACAGTTAAAGATACCTTCGAGCATGAAGTTGCAACAGAAATTGCTAAACGTCTTGAAGAAATATATAACGTTGAGTTTAACCAAGCTGAAATCACTTTTATAACAATTCATTTGCGTGGTGCTAAACGTAAAGGTACAAAGGATTCTAATTCTGAGGAAGATAATAGTAGTAAAAAGATTCGTCAATTTGTTAATACAGTTACACGAATATCAGGACAACATTTTAAAGATAAGGAAAACTTAATCGAGGGGTTAACATTGCATATTAATCCTGCAATTAATCGTTTGAAATCTAACATTGAAACCTACAATCCTTTAACTGAAATGATTAAATTTAAATATCCACGTCTTTTTGAAACGATTCATAAAGCATTGCATATGGTGTGGTCTGATTTAATTTTTCCTGAAAGTGAGATTGCTTTTATAGTGCTTCACTTTGGTGGATCCATTAAAAATCAGGGAAATCGCTTTTTAAATATCCTAGTCGTATGTAGCAGTGGCATTGGAACAAGTCGTTTATTAGCCAATCGTCTTGAGCAAGTCTTTAGTGAAATTGAAAGAATTACTCAAGCTTCTGTAAGCGACTTGAATGTATTAGATTTAAATAACTACGACGGAATTATTTCGACTGTAAATTTAGATATCGAAGCCCCATTTCTAATTGTTAATCCATTATTACCAGAACATGAAGTGTCTTATGTAGCTTCTTTTCTAAGTACGAATTCAAATCAAACTCTTCTAGCTGAAAATGATAACTCAAATACCTTTACAAATCCTGAAGAAACAATTCAAGATATGCGCATAGGTTTAGAGGTATTAGATTCAGTGAAAATAGAATATAAATTAGTAGATAATTGGAAGCAATATTTAGAAACTTACTTATTAAATGAAAATATAATTGAGGACAGGCAATCATTCGCTGATTTACTGCAATCAAAGTTTGAACAAAATCCTAATTGGGTGTTACATCCTTATCCGGTAGCAATCCCACATTTAAAAGATAACATGTTCAAAAAACCTTCCATACTTATTACTATTTTGGAAGAACCGATACAATTGCAACGTAATCAAAATGATTTAAATTCAGTTCATTATTTGATAAGTATGTTTATTCCAGATAATCAAAAAATGGCTCAATTCGTAAGTGCCCTCTCAGAGGCGGTAAGCGAGCATTTGAATGACATCGAAGAATTTATGCAAAATCCATATGAATTTAAAACTATTTTAAGAAACACATTATTAAATCAAATGAAAAATCAATTACAATAGGAGTGTTTTAAATGAGTGAATTATTTAGTAATGACAATATCTTTTTAAATGTATCAGCATCTGATCAAAATGATGCAATCGAAAAAGCAGGACAAGTTTTAGTTGATAGTGGTGCTGTAACACCAAACTATATCGAAGCTATGAAAGACCGTGAAAACGTAGTATCAACTTTCATGGGTAATGCATTAGCAATTCCTCACGGCACTGAAGAAGCTAAAGGTAATGTGATTCGTTCAGGTTTAAGCTTATTACAAATTCCTGAAGGTGTTGACTGGAATGGCGAAGAAGTAAAAGTCGTAGTTGGCATTGCAGGTAAAGATGGCGATCATTTAGATTTACTCTCTAAAATTGCAATTACTTTTAGTGAAGAAGAAAATGTTGATCGCATCGTAAATGCTACATCTGCAGATGAAATTAAACAAGTATTCGAGGAGGCTGACGCATAATGAAAGCAGTTCATTTTGGTGCCGGCAATATCGGCAGAGGTTTTATTGGATATATATTAGCTGACAATAACATTAAAGTTACCTTTGCAGATGTAAATGAAGATATAATTAATGCACTGGATAGTGAACATCAATACGATGTTATTTTAGCTGATGAAGCTAAAACAACAACTCGAGTGAATAATGTAGATGCTATTAATTCAGCTAAACCCTCAGATCAACTTAAAGAAGCAATACTTGAAGCAGATTTAATCACAACGGCTGTTGGAGTAAATATTTTACCAATTATTGCTAAATCATTTGCTCCATATTTAAAAGAAAAGAAAAATCATGTAAATATTGTTGCTTGTGAAAATGCTATTATGGCCACAGATACTTTGAAAAAAGCCATTCTGGATATTACTGGGCCATTAGCTGACAATATCCATTTTGCAAATTCAGCAGTGGATAGAATTGTGCCATTACAAAAAAATGAAAATATATTAGACGTCATGGTAGAACCTTTCTTTGAATGGGTTATCGAAAAAGATGCTTGGTACGGTAAAGAATTAGAACATATTAAATATGTAGATGACTTAACACCATATATAGAAAGAAAATTGTTAACAGTTAATACAGGACATGCATTTTTAGCTTACGCTGGTCATTTTGAAAATAAAGCTACTATTTTAGATTCTATCGAAGATAAACAAATAGAAGCAGGCCTTCGCCAAGCTCTTAGTGAAACGAGTCAATATATCACAGATCAATTTGATTTCTCTAAAAATGAACAAAAGCAATACGTTGAGAAAATTATTGATCGTTTCAATAATCCTAATCTATCTGATGAAGTTACACGTGTTGGTCGAGGAACAATACGTAAAATAGGTCCTAAAGATCGTATTATCAAACCATTAACTTATTTATATAATAAAGGTTTAGAACGTGAAGGTTTAGTTAAAGCAGCTGCTCTTCTTCTTGCATACGATGACAATGCTGATCAAGAAACAGTAGAAAAAAATAACTATATTAAAGAACATGGTGCTAAGGCCTTCTTAAAAACATATGCCAAAGTTGACGATCAATTAGCTGATGAAATTGTTAAAGAATTAGAATTATTACAGAAAAAGTAAATGATATAAAAAACACCTTCGAAAGAAGAAAGATTCTTTCGAAGGTGTTTTAATTTATTAATAAGGAATATAAGAATAACTTATTCGTTACGCATTATCTAATCCCATTTTATCTTGAACAACATCTGCAATCTCTTGAGCAAAACGTTGAGCGTCTTCATTAGTGGTTGCTTCCACCATAACTCTTACTAAAGGTTCTGTACCTGAAGGGCGAACTAAAATTCTACCTTCCCCATTCATTTCAGTTTCAACTTTAGTCATCACTTCTTGTACATGAATATTCTCTTCTACTCGATATTTATCAGTTACTTTAACATTGATAAGAGATTGAGGATATTTTTTCATTTGTGATGCTAATTCACTTAGTGATTTACCGCTCATTTTAATTACAGAAGCAAGCTGAACACCTGTAAGTAATCCATCACCCGTTGTATTATAATCCATCATCACAATATGACCAGATTGCTCGCCACCAAGATTATAGTTACCTCTTCTCATTTCTTCGACAACGTAACGATCTCCTACTTTTGTTTTGTTAGATTGAATACCTTCATTTTCTAATGCTTTATAAAAACCGAGATTACTCATAACTGTTGAGACAATCATATCATTGTTTAATTCATGGTTTTTATGCATTTCTTGACCAATTATAAACATGATTTGGTCTCCATCAACAATTTGACCATTTTCATCTACAGCAATAATTCTATCTCCATCGCCATCAAAGGCTAAACCAAAATCACTTTCAGTCTCTAAGACAGTTTCCGCTAATTTCTCAGGATGTGTAGAACCACATTGTTCATTAATATTATATCCATCCGGATTACATCCAATTGTTTCAGTATCAGCTTCTAAATCACCAAATAAGAACGGTGCTAGTGATGATGTAGAACCATTAGCTCCATCTAAAGCAATTTTAAGTCCTTCAAAATTAACATCTACAGTTGATTTTAAATAGCTTAGATATTTTTGAGCACCTTCAAAATAATCTGAATAATGTACAATGTCTTCACCGATAGGACGAGGTAATTCAGGATTATCTTGATCTAACAATTCTTCGATTTCATTTTCTTGATCATCAGATAATTTAAAACCATCTGAACCAAAGAATTTTATGCCGTTATCTGCAACTGGGTTGTGAGAAGCTGAAATCATAACACCTAAAGCAGCTTCCATTTCTTTAGTTAAATAAGCTACACCTGGTGTTGAAATAATACCTAAACGCATGACTTCAGCGCCAATAGAGATAAGACCTGCGATTAAGGCTGATTCAAGCATTTCACCTGAAACACGCGTATCTCTACCCACTAGTACTTTTGGATGCTTCTCCCCTTTATTATGTGCTAAAACATATCCACCATATCTACCCAATTTAAAAGCTAATTCAGGTGTAAGCTCTTGGTTGGCAATGCCTCGAACACCATCAGTACCAAAATATTTTCCCATTTTTAAACTCTCCTTTATATCTAACAATTATTTAACGTTTATATATGCTTTCGTTTCCTTAGGACTTACTTTTGTAACATTGTCTGGCAAGTCAAATTTTACTGTTTTCTCAGTTGATTCTGATACGCCATCTAAATCAACTTCAGCTGTTACTTCATTGATGCTTTGTAAATCGTCTCTACTACCGTAAATCTCAACTTCTTTATCGTTTAATTTGATATTATCTAATTCTCTATCATTATCTAGTTTACCCGTTGATTTAGTACGAACTTTTACTTTTTTACTATAAGGTTCAACTGCAACTTTTAAATCTACTTCACTAGGATTAATTGAGACATTTAATTTATTTAATTCTTTATCAAATGCATTGACTTCAGCTACATCATTTGTATCTTTTGAAATTTTACTAGCCTTTTTAAATGTAGCTTTTAAATAAGCAATTTTTTTAAGCTGTTGCTCCCCACCTGTCACTTTAACAGTTTCAGGAGAAATGCTTTGTTTACTTACTTTATACTTTGCATCAATATCACTTTGACTTACATCAGGTTGAACATGCATTTTTTTAGTAATCTTTTTCTCTAGATGAACATCTGCGCTTTTAGGTTTTACACTGTAGCTTACATCGTCATCTATACCTTTAACCTGAAATTTCTTGTGATACTCTCCAGCTTTTTTATCGGATAAATCAATTGTTACTTTAAGGTCTTCTGGATTTTCAATTTTAATTAACTTTGATTGGGGGCCTGATAAATTAACATCGACATTATCAGGCGCTTTCGTAACATGTAAATCTTTATTATTGTAAATTACATCTACAGGTACATCCTGAATTGTTTTAGTGGATTTCTGTGATATATCGTCTGTATTAAACACATTTCCAAATACATTATTAACTGATAAAAAGAAAAATATAGCTAGGATTAACGCTACAAATCTTAATCCCCACTTACTTTCTAACATTTTAATTCACACCTTTCTTTTGAAAGTGTGCGCCAAACCAATGTTCAGCAAGTAATTCTTCGAAAACTTCATTAGATATATCTCTTCTAAGTTTACCATCAAAAGTTACAGATATATCTCCAGTTTCTTCTGAAACTACAACTGTAAAAGCATCAGATACCTCTGAAATCCCAACTGCTGCTCTATGTCTTGTTCCTAAACTTTTAGATATTTTAACACTGTCTGATAAAGGTAAATAACTCGCTGCTACAGCTATTTTACTACCTTGAATAATCATCGCACCATCATGTAATGGTGTGTTTGGAATAAAGACGTTTGTCAATAACTCTTGAGAAATATCTGAGTTCATTGGAATACCAGTTTCTATGTAGTCTTGTAATCCTGTTTCTTTTTCAAAAACAATAAGTGCACCTATTCGTCTTTTAGCCATATACTGAACAGCTTTAGAAACAGATTGTATTAATTTCTCTTCATCACGACTATAAGTGTTGGTATAACGTTTTAAAAAGCTACCTCTACCTAATTGTTCTAATGCTCTTCGTATTTCAGGTTGGAAAATAACAATTAGTGCAAGTACTCCCCACTGAATAACGATATCAAATAATTTAGAGGTTGCTGTTAAATTAAGCATCTTACTGACTTGTTGGCCGATAACAATTACGACAATCCCTTTTAGTAATTGAATCGCTTTAGTGCCTTTAAAAACTGTTATGAGAAGATAAAGTACATACCAAACAATCAGTAAATCAAGTACACTAGTAATAATTTTTAATGTACTAAGATTTTGAAAAAAGTTGGAAAAATCCATAACATCTCCTCCGGGTAATATTTTTCCATATTAATTATTATACCAATCATTGTTAATAGTGTCATATGAACAAAGACTAAAAAATAAAAAAACTTACACAGTATATACCATGTAAGTCGTGCTTTCACAATTTTATTTATAGAAGTGTTTCACCAAAGAAAGTACCTAATAGCGCAACAGCTTGTTCAGCAGTATGATTCGAATTGTCAATAAGAGGATTAACCTCAACTATATCCATTGAAGTAACTAATTTTGATTCATTTAACAATTCGAGTGCAAAGTGACTTTCCCTATAGCTCAAACCACCCATTACTCTTGTACCCGTTCCAGGAGTTTCAGCGGGATCTAAAGCATCAACGTCTAGTGAGAAATGAAGGCCATCTATATTTCTAGATTTTAGATACTCAAGAGATCTTTCAATCACCTCTTGTATTCCGAACCGGTCGATATCCGCCATAGTAAAAGTTTTAATATTCTTATCCTTTATGTATTTCCTTTCACCTTCATCTAAATCCCTCATACCAATTAATACGATATTTTCAGGTTTAACTTTAGGCGTAAAATCATTTATATTGACAAGTTCATCTGGTCCATCACCTGCTAATATTCTTAAAGGCATACCGTGAACATTACCAGAAGGAGATTCTTCAGGTACATTTAAGTCACCATGAGCATCGTACCAAATGACACCTAGATTTTCGTAATGTTGACTAATACCTGAAATCGAACCAACAGCTATTGAATGATCGCCACCAAGTGTAAGTGGAAAGTTTCCTTTCTCTACTATTTCTGATGTAGCTTTGCTAAGATTTTCAGAAACAGTTACTATTTCATCATAGTTCCTTAACCCTTCTTGATCAGAGTTAAATTTCTCTACATCTAATGTTGGTACTTCTATATTACCTTTATCTATAACATCAAGTCCCATTTTTTTAAGACGTGACAATAATCCTGCATAACGAATTGCATCTGGTCCTAAGTTTACACCAAGTTTCTTTTGACCGAATGTGGAAGGTGCACCAATAATTTCAATACGTTGATTCATGACAATACCCCTTTCATTTACATAGATTCAGAATAATGTATACGCTTGCATTTTTCAAGAAGTATTGTAGTTATATTTATTTAAATCAAATAATAAAAAAACACCTTCAATAATGAAGGTGTTTAAAAGTGAGCCATAGAGGATTCGAACCTCTGACCCTCTGATTAAAAGTCAGATGCTCTACCAACTGAGCTAATGGCTCTAATGGCTGGGCTAGCTGGATTCGAACCAGCGCGTGACGGAGTCAAAGTCCGTTGCCTTACCGCTTGGCTATAGCCCATTAATAATAAGGGCGGTTGAAGGGAATCGAACCCTCGAATGTCGGAACCACAATCCGATGCGTTAACCACT
>NZ_KV798367.1:0-216 GCF_001809655.1 Staphylococcus sp. HMSC055A09 | reverse complement strand
AGATGGTGGAGGGGGGCAGATTCGAACTGCCGAACCCGAAGGAGCGGATTTACAGTCCGCCGCGTTTAGCCACTTCGCTACCCCTCCGGCATATTCACTTAAGAATGGTGGAGAATGACGGGTTCGAACCGCCGACCCTCTGCTTGTAAGGCAGATGCTCTCCCAACTGAGCTAATTCTCCAAAATGGTGACTCCTACGGGACTCGAACCCGTGTT
>NZ_KV798366.1:841-1444 GCF_001809655.1 Staphylococcus sp. HMSC055A09 | reverse complement strand
GATCCCTTCAGCCGGACTTGGGTATTCCTCCATTATTTATAGGTAAATCGCTATTAAATTAATTAAAAATGGCGGTCCCGACGGGAATCGAACCCGCGATCTCCTGCGTGACAGGCAGGCGTGTTAACCGCTACACTACGGGACCATTTATAAAACGGAGGAAGAGGGATTCGAACCCCCGCGAGCCGTTAAGCTCCTGTCGGTTTTCAAGACCGATCCCTTCAGCCGGACTTGGGTATTCCTCCAAAATTATATGGACCTTGCAGGACTCGAACCTGCGACCGAACGGTTATGAGCCGTTAGCTCTAACCAACTGAGCTAAAGGTCCTAAATATAATTCTACAACTAATAAGTAGTGGCGGTGGAGGGGATCGAACCCCCGACCTCACGGGTATGAACCGTACGCTCTAGCCAGCTGAGCTACACCGCCGTTATGTAGTTTGTAAATTAATAATGGTGGAGACTAGCGGGATCGAACCGCTGACCTCCTGCGTGCAAAGCAGGCGCTCTCCCAGCTGAGCTAAGCCCCCAAAATTAATATGTACTATCGGGAAGACAGGATTCGAACCTACGACCCCTTGGTCCCAAACCAAGTGCTCTACC
>NZ_KV798366.1:528-741 GCF_001809655.1 Staphylococcus sp. HMSC055A09 | reverse complement strand
GCAGGCGCTCTCCCAGCTGAGCTAAGCCCCCATAAATTTAAAAAGAAGTCGGGAAGACAGGATTCGAACCTGCGACCCCTTGGTCCCAAACCAAGTGCTCTACCAAGCTGAGCTACTTCCCGTATGTAGTTAATAATCATAATAAAATGGCGCGCCCGATAGGAGTCGAACCCATAACCTCTTGATCCGTAGTCAAACGCTCTATCCAGTTGA
>NZ_KV798366.1:0-428 GCF_001809655.1 Staphylococcus sp. HMSC055A09 | reverse complement strand
AAGTGCTCTACCAAGCTGAGCTACTTCCCGTAGAATAAGCGCGCCCGATAGGAGTCGAACCCATAACCTTTTGATCCGTAGTCAAACGCTCTATCCAGTTGAGCTACGGGCGCATACAATATAAAAGATGGTGCCGAGGACCGGAATCGAACCGGTACGGTGATCTCTCACCGCAGGATTTTAAGTCCTGTGCGTCTGCCAGTTCCGCCACCCCGGCAAAATAATGGAGCGGAAGACGGGATTCGAACCCGCGACCCCCACCTTGGCAAGGTGGTGTTCTACCACTGAACTACTTCCGCATATGCGGGTGAAGGGAGTCGAACCCCCACGCCGTGAAGGCGCTAGATCCTAAGTCTAGTGCGTCTGCCAATTCCGCCACACCCGCATATCTAATGGTGAGCCATAGAGGATTCGAACCTCTGACCCTC
>NZ_KV798365.1:0-222 GCF_001809655.1 Staphylococcus sp. HMSC055A09 | reverse complement strand
AGTCACTAAGTGGCTCAACAAGTACATCAGGTAGTACTTCAGTTAGCGCAAGTACGTCGGAATCACTAAGTACATCAACATCAGATAGTTTAAGTACGTCACAAAGCGACTCATCAAGTGCAAGCGCATCAATAAGCGACAGTACATCAACAAGTCTAAGTAACTCAGGTAGTACAAGTGCTTCGATGAGTACTTCAAACAGTGCAAGCGAGTCATTAAGTG
>NZ_KV798364.1:323862-390314 GCF_001809655.1 Staphylococcus sp. HMSC055A09 | reverse complement strand
GATTCAACAAGCGCAAGTACGTCTGAATCACTAAGTACATCAACATCAGAAAGTGAATCTGGGTCAACAAGCACATCAAGTAGTGACTCCACAAGTACAAGTACATCAACAAGCACAAGTGAATCAGAGAGTGCTTCAACATCTGACAGTACATCCGAATCAACAAGCACATCAGAAAGTGATTCAACAAGTGAAAGTACGTCATTATCAGAAAGTACATCAGAGTCAACAAGCAGAAGTGAATCAAGTAGTACAAGTGAATCACTAAGTGACTCAAGCAGTGAGAGTACATCATTATCAGACAGTACTTCAAAATCAATAAGTGCATCAGATTCAGAAAGTAAATCTGTGTCTGAGAGTACATCTGACTCAACAAGTGAAAGCACTTCATCATCAACAAGTATGAGCGATTCAGAGAGTGAGAGTACTTCAAAATCTAACAGTACATCTGAATCAGTGAGTGAATCAGAAAGTGAATCAGGCTCAATAAGCGCGAGGGATTCTGAAAGCACTAGCACATTAACTTCTGCAAGTGTGAGCGATTCAGAAAGTGCGAGTACATCATTATCTGCTAGTAGGTCAGAGTCAACAAGTACAAGTGCCTCATCTTCAACGAGCACAAGCGATTCAAGTAGTACAAGTGAATCACTAAGTGGCTCAAGCAGTGCTAGTACATCAGACAGTGAAAGCACATCAATAAGTGATTCAGAATCTGCTAGTACGTCATTATCAACAAGTGAGAGTGATTCAACAAGCGTAAGCGCGTCTGATTCACTAAGTACATCAGAATCAGGCAGTGAATCTGTCTCAATAAGTACAAGTAATTCAAGTAAAGCAAGCGAATCACTAAGTGACTCGATTAGGGAGAGTAGGTCAATTTCAACAAGTACGAGTGAATCAGAAAGTGACTCAAGTAGTACAAGCACATCATTATCAGATAGTACGTCAGACTCAACAAGTGAATCCAATAGCGATTCAACTAGCCTTAGCACATCAACTTCAGCAAGCGAGAGTGGCTCAAGTAGTATAAGTGAATCGCTAAGTGGATCAACAAGTGCAAGCACGTCAACATCAGTGAGCACGAGTGACTCAGATATCACAAGCACGTCAATAAGTGAATCCATTGCTAGCGCTAGTGCATCAGAGTCAACAAGCGCAAGTACGTCAGCTTCTACGAGCATAAGCGATTCAGCCAGTACAAGTGAATCATTAAGTGACTCAAGCAGTGCGAGTACATCATTATCAGAAAGTACATCAGAGTCAACAAGCGACAGTACATCAACAAGTTTAAGTAACTCAGATAGTACAAGTATTTCGATGAGTGATTCAGATAGCGAAAGCAAGTCACTAAGTGGCTCAACAAGTACATCAGGTAGTACTTCAGTTAGCGCAAGTACGTCGGAATCACTAAGTACATCAACATCAGATAGTTTAAGTACGTCACAAAGCGACTCATCAAGTGAAAGCACATCAACATCAACAAGTCTAAGTACCTCAGACAGTACAAGTACTTCGACGAGTGCTACAAATAGTGCAAGCGAGTCACTAAGTGGCTCAACAAGTACATCAGGTAGTACTTCAGTTAGCGCAAGTACGTCGGAATCACTAAGTACATCAACATCAGATAGTTTAAGTACGTCACAAAGCGACTCATCAAGTGCAAGCGCATCAATAAGCGACAGTACATCAACAAGTCTAAGTAACTCAGGTAGTACAAGTGCTTCGATGAGTACTTCAAACAGTGCAAGCGAGTCATTAAGTGGCTCAATAAGTATTTCAGATAGTAACTCAATTAGCGCAAGTACGTCGGAATCACTAAGTACATCAACATCAGATAGTTTAAGTACGTCACAAAGCGACTCATCAAGTGCAAGCGCATCAATAAGCGACAGTACATCAACAAGTCTAAGTAACTCAGGTAGTACAAGTGCTTCGATGAGTACTTCAAACAGTGCAAGCGAGTCATTAAGTGACTCAACAAGTACCTCAGGTAGTACTTCAGTTAGCGCAAGTACTTCAGAATCACTAAGTACATCAACATCAGATAGTTTAAGTACGTCACAAAGCGACTCATCAAGTGCAAGCGCATCAACAAGCACTTCAGACTCAGAAAGCACATCAACATCAACAAGCGACAGCGCATCCACAAGTCTAAGTAACTCAAACAGTACTAGCACATCACTAAGTGACTCGATATCGTCATCATTAAGTAATAGTAATTCGCTAAGTGACAGTACATCAGGCTCATTAAGTGATTCTACCTCAGGAAGTACATCTATAAGCACAAGCACTTCAATTAGCGATTCAACAAGTATGAGTACATCTGAATCAGAAAGTGAGTCAATATCATCTAAGAGTCAATTCTCATCCTCGATGGTTGAACCGACTAGCACATCGTTGCCAGAATTTGATTTACCATCATACTTGGCTTCAGAATCAATCAGTGCTTCAACATCAATGAGTAGTTCAGAATCACTAAGTACATCAACATCAGATTCCTTAAGTGATTCGACATCGACGAGCGTATCGCTTTCAAACAGTGATTCAACATCAAATTCTCAATCAGTCAGTGATTCTAACTCTAGTAGCACATCAAGTTCAGAAAGTGTCTCTACGTCAGGTAGCACATCAAGTTCAGATAGCATGTCAACATCAATTAGCGATTCAACAAGTATGAGCAACTCTGAAAGAGGAAGCTCAACAGACAGTACATCGACATCAGAAAGTGACTCAACATCAGATAGCGCATCAATGAGTAGATCAACGTCAACCAGCGATAGCACTTCTAATAGTTTAAGTACATCTACGAGCACATCCGACTCAGATAGTACTTCAATGAGCACAAGTACGTCTGAATCAATAAGCACATCGACATCTACAAGCAACTCGGATTCTTCAAACCATCAAGGTTCGCTTGTGGATCCTAGTGGATTCAAACCTAGTCACCAAAATCCAGGTGAACAACATCTTAGTGGTAGTATGGATTCTTCAGAATTAATTAATTCTAATCAGTCGAATAAAGAATCTAATTTCACTTCTGAAAATGAACACAATCATAATCAAGTGACTCAACATGGTAGAAAACATTCAGATCAACAAAATGACAAAGCATTACCTAATACTGGTGAAGATGAAACAAATAGAGGCGGATTAGTTTCATTAGTATTAACAATGCTAGCTGGTTTAGGATTAATTAGAAGATCTAAAAAAGACAAAAATAAAGATAGAAAAAATAATGAAGATTAATCATAGCGATTAGTTACTTAATATTAAAAAGGCTAGGGTAATATAAATAAAATGATTACTATTACAAGTAAAACTAATTTATTTATCTCCTTAGCCTTTTTGATATCATTTGAAAATGAAATAAACCATTTGATTAGGGTGAAAATATGTTGAAAGAATTTGAATATAAAATTCTATATAAAAGAATATTATTTACATGTTTCATTTTAATTATTTACATACTTGGCAGTAATATTTCTATTGTCGGTAATGAAGCAATTAAACAACATAAGGATTCATTCTTTAAGCTAGCAATTTCCAATGTCGGTGGAGACTTAAATACATTGAATATTTTTTCACTAGGACTTGGACCGTGGTTAAGCTCAATGATTATCATTACCCTAATGAATTATAAAAATGAAGATAAAGTGAAAACGCAAACGCGCGTGGAACGTCATTTTAAAGAAAGATTATTAACACTTCTTTTAAGTACGATTCAGGGATTCTATATCATACATTCATTTATTAATAAAAAGGCGATAACTGATACAAATATTTTTATATTGTTACTTGTCTTAATTACAGGAACGTTATTTTTAGTATGGTTAGCTGACCAAAATACCACATACGGTATTGCTGGACCTATGCCAATTGTATTAATGAGCCTTGTTAAATCAATGTTCAATAGTCATTTTGCTAAATTAAATTTAAATCCAATACTATTGGTCATTATCATCTGTTCATTGGCTTTGATACTCTTCATCTTACTCTTTATAGAACGGTCAGAGTATCGCTTAGAATACAATGATATTATGAATATTTCTTCAAAGGATACACCAACTTATTTGTCGTGGAAGTTAAATCCGGCAGGAAGTATAACGATAATGATGAGTTTATCTATCTTCATACTTGAGAATAATATAGTTAATCTCATAGGTAGACTTGCCGTAGATAAGGATTTTGAGACGACTATTTTCAGTTTTTCAAACCCTATAGGTATTACAATCTATTTATTGATGCAAATCGTATTAGGGTATGTCTTATCACGATTTTTAATTAATACGCGACGTAAATCGAAAGAATTTCTTAAAAACGGAAATTATTTTGAGGGGATATATCCAGGTAAGCATACGACACGATTTTTATCACAAAAAGCACGCCGTGTATGTTGGTCTGGTTCAATCATTGTAGCTATTGTGTTAGCTATTCCATTATATTGTTCATTACTTGTGCCACATTTATTTGAAGAAATTTACTTTTCGATTCAATTGATTGTCTTTGTTTATATAGGTATTAATATCGCAGAAACACTGCGTGCGTATTTATATTTTGATGGTTACAAGCAAATATTAGATAAATATTGGTAAGGAGGAAATTATGAAGCGATTTATTCCTGCATGGTATAGTCATGATAAATGGTGGGAAAGTACATCAGTACCTTTCTATCAAAAGCGTCAATACACAGACTTTGATGATATGATCAGTTTAATGACAATGCATAGTAAAAATAATGTGGATTATCAGTTGATGATACTTAGTTTCAGTCCTTATCTCAGAACTTTCCTTCACAGATATGATTTGTTTGAAACTAACTATTGGTCAGTGTTTGATGATATTCAAGGTGTTAGTCATCAAACCCCACAGGCAATTGATTATCGAGATTTAGCGTGGCCTGAAAATACAGAATTTATATTTACTCCTTATCAAATTCAGGCGGTCACAGGTGAACATACTTTTTCAAAGATACACTTTAGTCAAGAAGGATATTTAATGTGGATAGAAGACTTTCAACACAATATAATCCAACGACGCTATGTCATTGATGATAGAGGTTTTATTTCAGCGGTTAGAACATATACTGAGACGGGTCAAAGTAAAATGAAACATTACTTCTCAATCAAAGGAGAAGAAATATTTAAAGAAGATTTGAGAAATAAAACAGTGACAATTAAGGAGCAATTCCAATCAAATTTTAAACAAACAACTTATGCAACTATGGCAGATTTAATTGAAGAAAAGTTTAAAGAGTATGCCGAAAGAGAGATTAAAAAAGATGACTTAATCATCGTTGCATCAGATGAAAGACACAATTCAGTGATGGCTCATACGATAGATGAGTCTTCTTTATGTTTTTCAGTATTTACAGAGCGAAATAAGAAAGTGACGCCTGAACTATTTGATTCAATCTCTCAAGCACGCTATTGTCTGGTCGATACGCAAGACAATCAGAGAGAGATTCAACGTTATGCTAAGGAGTCTCAAACGCATCTACATTTATTAAGAGTAACGCCCTTTGATGCGCAAACGATATCTAATAAAAGTAGTCAACTCTATGATACGTATGTAGGATTATGGATAGATCAATTACCTAAACATGAATTGCGAGTGATTTTAACTTCATTATTTCAATATATACAACAAAAAGATCATTTCAAGTTAAAATTACTTACCAAATACAAGAATGATCCAAACGATTGGTTAATGGAAGAAATTGCTCGACTCAATGATACGTACCACCAAGAAAAACAAGAACATTCTGATGAAATTGAGGATATATTGGCATCACAAATAAAAAAAGAAACGGTCATAGAATTGGAGTATGTACCTTTTTCAGAAGACTTTGTTAGAGCTATCTCCAATTTAAGGTTAGTTGTCGATTTATCAAATGAACCCGACCTTTTTCTACAAATTTGTTGTATAGGCGCAGGTGTGCCACAAGTTAATTATAGAGGGACTGATTATGTTAAACATGAACAGAATGGTTTAATCATAAAAGATATTTCTCAAATCGTCTCAGCTTTAGATTATTTTTTAGTACATTTAAAAAAGTGGAATTATTCGTATGCATATTCCATGAGATTAGTAGATGAATTTAGTTCTATAAATATCATTCATCAAATTAATCAATTGTTTGAAGGTGATGATAAATATGCCACGTACATTTAAAGTACTCCAAATTGGAGGGAATGATTTAGAAAACCTTTTTGAAAATAAAAGAGAAGTCGAATGGGATTATATAGATACGGCTGTATTTGATTTTGAAAGTGGTTATCTCCAAGCAGTAGAAGCTCTTATAGAACAAAACGGGGCATTTGATTTTGTGTTTACACAAGCGCCGTACTCTGAGTCACTTATCAATTTATTCAAAATCGTTAGCACGCCCTATAACACGGTGATAGACGAGGCATATTGGGATGTGCATTTTCAAGAAGAAAAGGTCGTTCAGCAAAATTTTATCAAACCTCTCAAGTATGATAATGAGGAAGATTTGCATCAGAAATTACAGGCGATAACATTTCCTGGGCAATATGGTGATAAAGTAACACCTATACATTGTCGTGTAAATACAGCGTTTATTGGAAAATACCAATTTAACGGTAATGAATCGTTAGAGATTTCGGGAAACTTTGGCGACCAACTTACACCTCTTGTCACATGGAGTCGAAACATTATTGCTGATGAAAATAAAGTCAATCAAATATGGCCAGAATTTAAAATTGAAGGTGAAGTTAAGATACAGTATACGCTACGTATGATACCGGTCTACTCTACTGAGCAACCAGTTGAAACATTCATCTTTGAACAGAATGAATTAGACCAACCGATAGAGTTGCCTGCGAGACCGTATAAAGCTAATGTGAGTATTTCTCTCAAAGCGCAAGGAGAAGGTACGTTGTTTGTAGGTTCAATTCACAAGCGTTGGTCTAGGTTGGAATTAGGTCAATTTATTCTAGGAGGACAACGGTTTAGCGATAAAAACCGTAATGAGTTCTTTCATTACTTCAATCCAGGTGATTTTAAACCACCATTGAATGTGTATTTTAGTGGCTATAGAACTGCTGAAGGCTTCGAAGGTTTCTTTATGATGAACCGTTTGAATGCACCTTTCATTTTAATTAGTGATCCTCGAATTGAGGGTGGGGCCTTTTATTTAGGATCTGAAGATTATGAGAATGGCATTAAAGATGTCATCCTGGGTGCGTTAGATTATTTAGGTTTTACCCATGACCAATTGATACTTTCAGGATTATCAATGGGATCTTTTGGTGCTTTATATTATGCGACACGACTTCAGCCGGCAGCAGTGATAGTAGGTAAACCATTGATTAATGTCGGAACGATTGCTAATAATATGAAGCTAGTCCGTCCTAACGACTTTGGTACATCTTTAGATGTTTTAAGATCTAATGAAGGCGGTATTTCTGAAAATGAAATCAACCAACTTGATCAAAAATTTTGGAATCAAATACACAACAGTCAACTCACCCAGACAACATTTGCGATTGCATATATGGAGCACGATGATTATGATATCAATGCCTTTCATGAATTATTACCAGTACTTACAAAACAATATGCGCGTGTAATGAGTAGAAGTGTACCAGGGAGACATAATGATGATTCTTCGACAATTACTAACTGGTTTATCAATTTTTATCATTTAATCATGGCACAACAATTTGGGAGAGAATCACATGCAAGAAGCTAAACAATTTGAAGTGAAATGGCGATTAGTCAATTTAACTACATTTATGTATGGCACTAAGTTACATTTTAATAATGATGATATTTATTTTGAAAATCCACTCATGCCTTCAGGTACAGTGATTCACAATTGGTATATGCTGACGAACTTTACAGAAGATCGTGTGAGTCCTAAACTTCCGATATTAAAAAAAGGACATCGTTACTTATTTAAATTTAATTTTCAAGTTGAGCCTGAAGGAGCAGCCTATTTCAAAATTAAGTTTTATCGTAAAAACAAAGAACAATTTGAATACAAAATTATTAAAAATAAGGAAGAAGAAATCGTTTATCCGTTAGAAGCGCATTCTTATCAGTTGGAGTTAGTTAATGCTGGAATGGATCATCTTCACTTTCAAAATATAACGATTGTGGAACTAGGAGATGGGACATACCGTAACCCAAGTACTGCAAAAGGCATTAACACTAAAGAGAAGTTTGAAATTATGAATCGTGTGATAAAAAATGCAAGAACGTATGACTTGGATGCACTTTCCGATGCTGGAGGTGAAAACCGTGAATAGCGGTATTAACACAATCATTAACAACATGAGATTGCGTCGAGTGAGTAAATCTTTAAAGCAAATTAATTCATTAAGCAAGGAATATGCGAACTATACAGATGAACAATTAAAAGCGAAAACGCTACAATTTAAAGAACGGTTACAATCTAGTAAAACTACCTTGGACAAGTTATTGCCTGAAGCGTATGCCACTGTACGTGAAGCGTCGAAACGTGTGCTTGGAATGTATCCAAAGGATGTTCAAGTACTTGGAGCAATTGTCATGCACCAAGGTAATATTGCTGAGATGCAAACGGGTGAAGGTAAAACTTTAACGGCTACGATGCCACTGTATTTAAACGGGCTCGCAGGAAAAGGTGCCTACCTTATTACTACTAATGAATATCTTGCGAAACGTGATTATCAAGAGATGAAACCATTATATGAATGGCTTGGCCTTAGCGCATCTCTTGGCTTCGTCGATATACCAAACTATGAATATGAAGAAAATGAGAAGTATCATCTATATCATCATGATATCGTCTATACGACGAACGGTCGTCTTGGCTTCGACTATTTAATTGATAATTTGGCTGACGATATACAAGCTAAATTTCTACCAGACTTAAATTTTGCAATTATTGATGAGGTCGACTCAATTATTTTAGATGCAGCTCAAACACCACTCGTTATTTCAGGTGCACCACGTGTACAATCTAATTTATTTCATATTGTTAAATCATTTGTAGAAACACTTGAAGAGGATGTTCATTTTCAAGTGAAATTTAATAAAAAGGAAGTTTGGTTAACTGAAGAAGGGATAGAAGCGGCGAATCATTACTTTAAAGTAAATAATATGTACGAGAATCAACATTTTGATTTAGTCAGAATTATCAACTTATCGCTTCGTGCAAAGTATTTATTTAAGTATAATTTGGATTATTTTATCTTTGATGGTGAAATCGTGTTAATTGATAGGATAACAGGGCGCATGTTGCAGGGTACTAAACTGCAGTCAGGTTTACATCAAGCGATTGAAGCGATTGAAGATGTTGAGATTTCTAGGGATATGAGTGTGATGGCGACGATTACATTCCAAAACTTGTTTAAACAATTTAATCAATTTTCCGGAATGACAGGGACCGGTAAACTAGGGGAAAAAGAATTCTTCGATTTATATTCCAAAATAGTGGTAGAAATCCCAACTAATAGTCCAATTAAACGTGACGATCGTCCAGATAGAGTCTTTGCGAATGGAAATATTAAGAATGAAGCGATTTTAAAAAGTGTCGTTGATATTCATCGCACACAGCAACCAGTACTTCTTATTACTAGAACAGCTGAAGCTGCAGAATATTTCTCACAGCAATTATTCAAAAAAGACATACCTAACAACTTGCTTATCGCACAAAATGTTGCGAAAGAAGCACAAATGATAGCAGAAGCTGGGCAATTATCAGCGGTAACAGTGGCGACAAGTATGGCTGGACGAGGTACTGATATTAAATTAGCTAAAGATGTCTTCGAAATTGGTGGATTAGCAGTCATAATTAATGAGCACATGGAAAATAGCCGAGTAGACCGTCAATTGAGAGGGCGTTCAGGACGTCAAGGAGACCCAGGGTATTCTCAAATTTTCGTATCATTAGATGATTATTTAGTAAAACGTTGGAGTAATTCTAATTTAGTGGGAAATGAAAAACTACTATCGTTGGAATCTTCAAAATTAGAAAATAGTACACTATTCCAAAGACGAGTGAAGTCAATCGTTAATAAAGCGCAACGGGTTTCTGAAGAAACTGCCATGGTTAATAGAGAAATGGCTAATGAATTTGAAAAAAGTATTAGTATTCAGCGAGAAAAAATTTATGACTTAAGAGATCAAATTCTTGAGAGAGAACACTTTGAGGACTTTAACTTTGAACAATTAGCGCGAGACGTCTTTGCGAATGATATTAAATACAAAAAGTTAATCAACGAAGAAGCACTGATTAATTACATTTATAAAAATTTAAGTTTTGTTTTTAATGAAACTGTTTCAAATATAGACATTAAAAATCGTGAAGAGGTTATACAGTTTTTAATAAAACAGTTTAAGCAACAACTTAATCATAATCTGAAAGAAGTATCTGACCCATACTTAAAACGCCGTTTTTTACAAAAGTCCTTTATAAAAGCAATTGATAGTGAGTGGATAGAACAAGTGGATAACTTGCAACAACTTAAAGCAAGTGTCAATAATCGACAAAATGGTCAACGAAACATCATTTATGAATATCACAAAGTTGCTTTAGAAACGTATGAATTAATGGCGAAGGACATCAAAAGAAAAATCATTCGAAATTTATGCTTAAGTATTCTAACATTCGATAAATCTGATGATATGGTCATCCATTTTCCATAAATAAAGAGGTGTAAAGGCATGACGATTTATAATATAAATTTTGGTATTGGGTGGGCAAGTAGTGGGGTTGAATATGCGCAAGCTTATCGAGCTCAACTGCTTCGTCAACTCAACTATCCAATCAAGTTTGTGTTTTTAGATTTTATTCAATCTGAAAATATTCAAACTCTAACGAGTAATATTGGGTTCAAAGATGATGAAATTATCTGGTTATATCAATACTTCACAGATATTAATATCGCTCCCACTACATATACAGTTAATGATTTAATATCTGAACTTGGTAACGAGGTCTCAAGTTATGAGCGAAATGGGAAAGTATTGAGACTGTATTTAGACAATAATGAGACTTTCGTTACATGCTATTTAAAAAATCCTGAAGAAAACTATGTCGATCGTGCAGAATTTGTAGTGAATGGCATGTTAATTCGTAAAGATTTTTATAGTTATGTGCGTACATTTTCTGAGTATTATGCGCCGTATGATAAGAGAGCTAAACTATATATGCGTCAATTCTATAATGAGGACGGATCAATTGTTTATAAAGAATACATAGATGATGATGCACATGTATATGTATTTGATGATGCACGTTTATATAGTAAAGAAGAATTTATCGCGTATTTTATTCGCAAACTTCACTTAGAAAGCGACGATATTGTCATTATTGATCGCGCTACAGATGTAGGTCAGGCTATTTTACAAAATAAGGGCGACAGCAAAGTGGGTGTAGTTGTCCATGCCGAGCATTATAGTATGAACTCAACTGATGATACACATATTTTATGGAATAATTATTATGAATATCAATTTGAGAATGCAAAATACATTGATTTCTTTATTACAGCAACAGATTTACAAAATAAAATATTAAACGAACAGTTTAAAAATTATACGCATGATTCTCCTAGAATCAGAACGATACCAGTGGGGAGTCTACATCAATTAAGTTATCCGCAAGAACCTAGAATGCCTTTCTCTATAATCACTGCTTCGCGCTTAGCTAGTGAAAAACATGTGGATTGGATAGCTCTAGCGGTAATTAAAGCGAGAAAAGCGCTACCTGAATTAACATTTGATATTTACGGCCATGGTCCTGAACAAGAAAGAATCGAGAAGATAATCCAAGAACATCATGCCCAAGACTATATTCGGTTAAAAGGGCACGTGAACCTTCAAGATGTCTATCGTCATTATCAACTATTTGTTGCTGCTTCTCAAAGCGAAGGCTTCGGTTTGACACTGATGGAAGCAGTAGGTTCAGGGCTAGGCATGATAGGATTTGATGTCAATTATGGTAGTCCGACATTTATTAAAGATGCTCGTAATGGTTACCTTATTCCTATTAACTTGGATAGAGAATCCATCAACGACGTCACAGATCATATGGCGACTAAGATCATCCAATATTTTGAAAATGGCCCCTCACACCCGCACGATGTATCATACGAAATTGCTGAGGAGTTTAAGACAACTCATATAGTTGAAAAATGGAAACAATTAATTAAAGAGGTGCTACATGATTAATTTATTCGAGAATTATGATAGTAATACCCGTGAGTTACATGAATCACTTAAAATAGCTGGCTATCATCCTTTTACAATTGTATTAAATGATGATGGTTTCTTACCAGATGAAGTGACTTCACCTTATCAATACTTTGCAAATTATCAAATCTATGATGATGACAAACCAGCATTTTTTAATGATGTAACTACACCGCCCTTTTGGGAAATAAAAGGAAACGGTACGATGGCTCAAGTCATAGACATGGGCGAGTTGCGAGGTAAAATATTCTATAAAGAATATTATAAAACGAGAGTCGTAAGTTATGTAGAATGGTTAGATAAACACCAACGACTTCGTTCGGTCGATTACTACACAAAAGAAGGATTCAAATACGCTGAAAAGGTCTATGATTTGTCCGGTACACCCATATTAAAAAAATATATGGATAGAAATGGTAAAGAAGTTATATACGAAAACTATGTGACTCAAAATATAGTTTTGGATTACAGAGGGAAGTCTTATTTCTTTGAAACGACGAAAGAATTTATAGCATTTTATTTAAATGAACTAAATATTGATTATAAACAAGTCGTTATTAATTCCCTTTCAACACCGTTTATTACGCTTTATCATCAATCTATTGCACAACAAGTCGTGTTATTTTGGCAAGAACAGTCTCAAGGGCATGTCCCGGGAAATATGAAATTAATGTTTGAGCCAAATAATTTCAGCCAGTTTTCAGTAATTATTCCTGAAAGAGAAGAGTATCAAATGATTACTAATCAACTGAATTCAACTGAAAATCAATTCGTATATCCCTCTGGGTACTTATATAGTAAAAAGAAAGAAAATCAATTATCAAAAAATATTTTAATTCTAACTAATTCCGATCAAATTCCGCATTTAGAGGCATTAATACAACGTCATGATGATTTTAACTTTCACATTGGTGCAGTGACAGAAATGTCTACTGTACTTACAAGCCTAGAACATTATCCGAATGCGAAACTTTATCCGACAATTAAAAGAGATATGGTAGAGGAACTTTATCAACGATGCGATATTTATCTAGATATTAATGAAGGTGGGGAAATATTGAATGCTGTTAGAACAGCATTTGATTATAATTTACTCATACTTGGGTATAAAGAGACTGCACACCATTTAACTATAACTTCACCATCACACTTATTTTCAGCTGAAAATGTTGCAGAATTGAGCCGAGTACTTACTGAGGTAGGTTCTAATAAAGATATATTTAAAGATAAACTTGATCAACAGTCGTCTCACGCGAATGAAATCTCGGTTTCAACATTTAAGACGGCACTCAATCAAGCATTGAATTAAAAATGCTAAGTATTACGTTGTTAAACTTACAGAGTTGTAATTTTAAGCATTATATCTTAAATTGTGTGCAATGATATGTTTAGATATAACTGAGGTGAAAAAAATGAACAATTTTGATGAAAGATATGATGAAAGACATAATGAAAAAGCTAATAATGTATTAGGCGCTTTAAGTTATCTTAGTGTGTTTTTTGCACCTGTGTTATTCCCACTCGTTGTATGGATTATAGCGAAACCCCCAGGTTCTACTCATTCTAGAAATGCTTTATTTAATCATATTTTCACTTGGGTATTTGTAGCTATTGGATTGTTAAGCCTTATGATTATTCCAGCGTTATTTGATAGCGCGCATTCTGGAATAGGAATAACAATTGCATTTATCGTTGCAGCAATTTTCTTTATATGGGCAATTGTCCTATTCTTTACAAATATAATTAGAGGTATTAAATTACTCATTATTTAATGTATGTAAGAAGAGTTGGAGCGTTTAGTTCCAACTCTTTTTTTATGTAATTTAAAAGAGCTTGTCGATGATCAATCGAAAAGCCCATTTTTTAAATAAAATAGTTATTATTTTCTAGCAGAAATCTTTTTATGAATCAAAATAACTAACCCCAAAACGAGCGCTATAATTCCTGCCATAACAGGAGAATGAGATATAGATTTACCTGTTTCAGGAAGTGTGGATTTTGATGTCGTTTGATAAATAGGATGTTTATGTTCTACTGCGTTGGATTTAAAAAAATATGGCTCTGAACTGGCATCTTTTGAATCATCTTTTAATGAATGTAGTTGTAATTGATTCATTGTTTGATTCTCATTAGGAGTTGCAGCAGATACTGGTTGATTGCATACCACAAGAAAAGCGAGAGTAATTAAGACACTACCAATAGTGCAAGCGACAAATTTTTGAGTCAAAATAATCTCTCCTTTAAAATTTAAAATCTATACATTAGAGAAATATAATAAAAGTCTCCCAAGAAGCATTGTTTAAAGTACAACAAATTTACAAATCATTCACGTTCTCTATGTATAATAAATAAGATATCACAAGCTATTTATGAACTCCTGTGTATGAGATATCAAATCTATGACAAAATTGTCACTTTGATATTTATAGTAATATTTAAGATTTTTGAAATTATACAAAATATACAAAAATGTAGATTAGAAGAAAACAATATTGATTTTACAAGATAATATAATAAAATAAAAAGGTGGGCATACTTTAATGTATTGCAACGCATATGTTAATAAGTATCGCATAAAGAATTTAGTCTTATATATAATCCTTATTAACTATTTTTAATTTAATTAATAAAGGAGGGAAAATTATGAATGAAATGCAAAAAGTTAAACCTACAAATCGAGTTGCTGAAATGGTGTTAGGGATCATGGGTAGTATATTTGGTATATTAGGTGGTTTGTTCGCTATTATGCTCCAAGGTGTTAGTTCTCAACTTGATACTGATGGTGGCAATGTAGGTGGATTAGGCGTAGCTGTAATTATTACTTGCATTATAACTCTTATTTTAAGTTGTATTATTAACAAAAAAAGAGTTTTAATTGGTGTGCTTTTAATCATTGGTGGGATCCTAAACTTTATTTTTATTAGTTTTTTTGGAATTCTTTCAGGAATCTTGATTTTAGTAGCAGGTATACTAGCGTTGGTAAGAAAATAAATCGGTTAATAAAAATTGACTTTAATTTCTTAATAACATAACAAGTGCATTATTTTACAAGGATTCGCGATATAAATTTGTGAGTAATTGAAATAATGATAATTAAATTTTACTAAATAATAACCTCTATATTGTTAACAACGATATGGAGGTTTATTTTATTTATATATTAATATAGCAATGGCAAGTCACTTTGGAGTATGCAGTCAATCAAATGGCAACACATTTTTTTATATCATTTGTTATTTAATCTTAGTTAAATGCTACAATGTATACGAGGTGATAGAGTTGGACATCGTATATCTTGCAGGCGGATGTTTATGGGGTACAGAAGCCTTTTTTAAAACGATACCTGGCGTGATTAATACTGAGGCAGGAAGAGTTAATGGAACTACAAATAACTTAGATGGCCCGTACGACGGGTATGCAGAATGTGTAAAAGTTGAATTTAACTCAAATCAAGTAACCATTAAAGAGTTAATGAGTTATCTCTTTGAAATGATAGATCCATATAGCTTGAATAAACAAGGACAAGATGTAGGTGAAAAATATCGTACCGGTATATATAGTGATGATTCTAATCACTTAAATGAAGCTCGCGATTTTATTGATAGTAGATCAGACGCACAACGAATTATGGTGGAAGTTAAACCATTATTAAACTATGTGAAAAGTGCTGAAGAACATCAAGATCATCTTGATAGGCATCCTGAAGATCAATATCTTTGTCATGTTCCTGAATCACTTTTAAATAAATATAAAAAGTAAATTTATTAACTAAAGTATCAAGAAGATACGTAAAATGCATTTAGAGTTATGAAGAAGTATTTAAATAATAAATAAGACTCCCCGCCGATGCGGAGAGTCTTAATTTTTAACTCTTATCTTTTAGAAGTGAAAGTATCTAATAAGCTTAAAGTAGCTAAACCTAGTAAATCAAGGGCATGTTGAGCACCTTTTTTACCGTGGCCAGCTTCAAAGTGTTTATAAGTTGCAACACCTAATACTGAAATAGTAGCAAGTGAACCTAGACGTGAGATGTTTTTGTTTAAGAAACTTGCAGCGAATAATGCAGCTGCAGTAGCTTCAACACCACCCGCTACTTTAACTGAACTAGCTGGTAAACCGAATGTGTTAGTGAAAGTATCTACCATACCTTGGTCACCTTGTAATTTTGGTTTGCTTGCATTGTATAATTCTTTAGCAAGTTTTAAATTTGTAGCATAACGTAAAATCATAAAATATTTCCTCCTATTTATCTTCAAAATATTTATCTACTATAGGTTTAACCCTTTCCCCAAAAAGACGAATTGAATTCATCACATACTCATGTGGCATAGAACCTACAGGCGTATGAATCATAAAGCGATTAATACCTAGAGTTTCAATTGTATCAATAATCTTTTGTGCAACTGTTTCAGGGCTACCTAAGTAGATAGCACCATGACTGCCTATTTCTCTTTCGAATGCATTCTCATCGAAAGCTGGCCAACCTCTTTCTTTACCTATAATATCTTGATGTGCTTTAAGTGAAGGGAAGAATTCTCGTTTAGCTTGCTCATCTGTTTCAGCTACATAACCCCATGAGTGTACACCAATAGGTAATTTTGAAGGATCATGTCCGTAAGATAACGCAATTGATTTGTATATTTCAATATTACGTGCAAATCGTCTAGGATTTCCCCCAATGATAGCATACGTAATAGGTAAGCCAAACGCACCAGCTCTGAGTGATGATTCAGGCGTACCACCTGTAGCAATCCATATAGGTAATTCGCCATTTTCTACTCGTGGGTAAATGCCAGTGTATTCTAAACTTGGTCTTAATTTACCTTCCCAACTTATGATTTCATGTTTGTTGATTTTAAGCAACATTTGAAGTTTTTCATTAAATAGATCTTCATAGTCATTTAAATTATAACCGAATAGAGGGAAAGATTCGATAAATGAACCTCGACCAATCATGATTTCAGCTCGGCCATTAGATACAGCATCTAAAGTCGAAAATCTCTCATATACTCTAACCGGATCATCAGAAGATAAGACCGTAACAGCAGATGATAATTTAATGTGCTGTGTTCTTGCAGCTGCAGCGCCTAAAACTGTTACGGGATCAGAAACTGCATAGTCTTTTCTGTGATGTTCGCCTAAACCATAGATATCTAAACCAAGTTGATCGGCGAGTTCAATTTCTTCGACAATATTTCGAATTCGTTGTGCATGACTAATAGATTCATGCTTGCCATCAGGCATAACAATATCGCTATTCTCAGCAAAAGATGTTAATCCCAATTCTATTTTCATCACTCACACCTCCTAGTATATTTTTTATACTAGGTATATATTAAGCTTACACTTTTACTATGTCAATATAAAAGTTTCCTTATTATAAAAAATAATATTGAGCATCATATGCATCATTATAGACTTCAGCTAATTTATCTTTAATATAGGTAATATTCACCAATTAAATCTCCCCTTTAGAATTTAAAATCAAACTGGCATAATAGTAACGTTGACTAAAAATTTGAAAGGAGTATGAAGATGAATGGAAGACAGTAGAAACTATAATCTCATCACGACAATTATGTTTATTTCAGGAATTATCGTGATGGGTAGTTTATACACAGCATTGCCTTTAACCGCAGCTTTTGCAGAAGACTTTCATGTTCCTCAATCAGTAGCAACATTGAATGGTGTTGTTTTCTCACTCACTTATTCAATAAGTTGTCTTTTCTACGGCACCATCTCTGAAAAGTTCGGCAGAATAAAAACGATACTGATGGGTATTAGCGCGCTAGTCATCATTTGCTTAATCATAGGATTCGTACATTCATTTATGCTTTTACTTATCATGCGCGCATTGCAAGGTATCTTCGCTGCAGCATTCTCTCCAGTAGCGATTACGTACACAACTGAAACATATCCTCCAGTCAAACGAATTACAGCAATCAGCTTTATTAGTACAAGTTTTATGTTATCAGGTGTACTCGGTCAAAATATGAGTGAAATAGTAGTCAGTTATCTCAATTGGCATTGGGTTTATTTTATCTTAACGATATTATATTTAACACTGACATTTATTATTTATAAACATGTGCCAGAAAGCCCTAATAAAAAGCCAGATCTAAAACTACTTAATTTCTTCAATAACTTTAAAGACTTTGGTCAAAATCTTAAAGTATTGTATTGCTTATTTATTTCTCTTACGCTACTCATTATGTTTATTAGTATGTATAGTATCTTGAATTCATATATAACCTCTAATAAAGTTGGTGGGGATATGTCAGTTGCATCAGTCGTAAAATTATTTGGTGTGATAGGAATGTTTTTATCATTATTAGCAGGACGTTTGAGTGGTCGATTAGGTACGAAACGTGTCCTAACTTTAGCGCTCTCTACATGCGTGGTATCACTTATACTCATGGGAACTTTCACGAACATTGTACTCATCACTATTTTTAGTGTGACATTTGTAGCAGGTATTGCATTTGCTATACCTACAGTGATTTCTAAAGTGGGGGTTGTGGTGAACAGTAATCAAGGTTTCTTTTTATCAGTTAATACAGTGATTTTATTCTTAGGAACGGCTATTGCACCAATTTTAATGATTTATGTTAAGCAAATTCCTAATTTCTTCTTAGAGTTTGTAACTATTGCAATAATAGGTGTTCTAGCAGTTATCGTTTCTATATTTATGCCGAATGACCATTATGTGAATTAATTTTGTAGGAAAATGACTCAACATTTCATAGTTATAGAGTATAAGAAAATGATTTGTTTATAGTATGAAGCTATAGATAAATCATTTTTTAATATTAGACGTTAAGCGACAATGTCATGTAGTCTGAATATAACAACATTAAAACAATTGGGGTGGAGTCAATTGAATTATTCTCCAAAGCAAGGCACGAGAAGTCACGGGTTACCGCATGACCCATTTAAAAGTAGTACCGTACCAAGACCTATCGGTTGGATTTCGACAGTATCTAAAGATGGTGAAGATAATTTAGCACCTTATAGTCAATATCAAAATTTAACATGGGATCCACCGATGGTTATGTTCGCAGCTAATCAATCTGTATTAGGTAATCATGAACGGAAAGATACAGTAAAGAACGCTGAAGAAACAGGTTGGTTTGTATGGAATATGGCTACATATGACTTACGTGAAGCGGTTAATCTTTCTTCGAAGGCTTTACCACCTGAAGAAGATGAATTTGAATTCGCCGGAGTTACAAAAGAAGGATGTATTGAAGCGCCTGGATATAGAGTTAAAGAATCACCAATACACTTTGAATGTGAATATGTTCAGACAGTACGTATACCAACAGGTGATCCTGTATCAACTGTGGATATTGTTATAGGACGTGTGGCACAAGTCCATATCGATGACAAAGTCATTCTCGATAATGGTAAATTAGACATTCAATCCATTCGACCTATCGCACGTTTAGGATATTATGACTATACAGTAGTGGACGAAATCTTTGAGATGAAAGCACCAGCTGCTACTAAAGAAGAATTAGCTGGATTAGAAGGCCGAAATTTTGATAATAAAACGGAAGAGTAAATTTAAAATATTAGGATGCATGACGCTCTCAGGAGTGGCATGCATTTTTCTTGTAATGAATACAAATGCACTTTACACTTGATGAAACTTAAATTTATCAGACGCACAATCTTTTAGGAATTAAATGAAATTTACATTTAAAGAGGGGCGAAAAAGATGAAAACAGATATGCAAGCAATGGTCATCCATCATTATGGTAAAGGACCTGTATCACTTGAAAGAATGCCATTACCAAGTATGAGTCCTTACGAAGTTCGTGTAAAAATTAAAGCAGCAAGCATTAATCCCATCGATTTTAAAATTCGTGATGGTGGGCTTAAAATGTTATTAACATATCAATTTCCACTCATTTTAGGCAATGACTTTGCTGGTGAAGTGTATGAAGTAGGAGACAAAGTCACTCAATTTAAGGTAGGGGACAAAGTTTATGGTCGTCCACGAAAATCTAAAATTGGTACATTTGCTGAATATATTTCAGTTAATGCAGAAGAAATCGCGCCAATGCCTAAAGGATTATCGTATGAAGAAGCGGCGAGTATACCTTTAGTGGGCTTAACAGCGTATCAGGCAATCAATGAAGTTATTCAAGCGCAACCAGGGGACAAAGTACTTATTCAAGCTGGATCTGGCGGTGTTGGAAGTTTTGCAATCCAATACGCGAAAGCTAAAGGACTCTATGTTGCAACAACGGGAAGCGATAGTGGTAAAGAACTCATTGAGTCACTCAATCCAGATGAATTTATTAATTATAAAGAACAAGACTTCTCAGAGGTACTCAAAGACTTCGACGGTGTATTTGATACGCTTGGAGGAGAGAACCTCGAGAAATCGTTCCAAATTCTTAAGCCACAAGGCATCATCGCGTCCATTTCAGGACTGCCAACTGAACGTAATGCACGAAAATTAGATAAAAGTATCTTTAAACGTGGCATACTCAAAGCAGCTTCATATAAATATCAACGTTTAGCTAAAAAATACGATGTTCAATATGAATTCCTGTTTATGCATCCAAGTGGTCAACAATTAAGAGAAATCACAGAACTCATTGAAGTTGGAAAAATTAAACCTATTATTGGTAAAGTATATGACTTTAAAGAAACACAAAAAGCTTTAGAATACTCTGAGAGCGGCAGAGCTAAAGGTAAAATTATTGTGAAGATGGAAGATGAATAAAAGAGGTGAAACAAATGAAGAAAATAATGATTGTTAATACAAGTACAGAGTACTTCGGTAATACGGAAACGCCCACGGGTCTTTGGCTAAGTGAACTTGTTCATTTCTATGATGCTTTCAAAGATACGAATGTAGATATTGATTTATTCAACATCACAGGAGGCAATACACCTATTGACCCAGTGAGCCTTAGTCCATTTATGTTAGACAATACTACAAAGGCATATTATAACAATGAGCATTTCATGGATATGTTGAAATATTCTCAACCTATCAGCGAAGCTCAACCTGATAAATATGATGCTGTATATTTCACTGGGGGTCACGGTGTCATGTATGATTTCCCGGAAAATAAATTTATACAAAGTGCAGTGAACACGATATATGAGCAAGGTGGTATTGTGTCAGCAGTCTGTCATGGTGTTGCTGCGTTGCTAAACGTTAAAGATGCAGGAGGCACATTTCTCCTACAGAATAAAAATGTGACTGGTTTTTCAAATGTTGAAGAAGTACTAGCTAAACGAGATACAATGATTCCATTTCATTTACAAAATGAAATCAAACACCGTGGTGCCAGCTATCATTTCGGACGTGTGCCTTTTACATCTACACTTGAAGTCGACGATCGAATCATTACAGGACAAAACCCTCAGTCTCCATCACAAGTTGCTGAAGCAGTTAAAAAAACAACTCTTATCCTAAATTAAATCAAAAGCACGTATCTTTTACTTTTGTGAGCAGGTAAGTAGGAGATACGTGCTTTTTTAAAATTTATTCATTTATGAATTTTTACAACCGTTTAGAGAACTTTCTAGTGTTGCATTTAATGTTTCAAAGATTTCATCAACAGAATAATTGTAATCATTTTCAACCCAGCGTCTTAAAACTTCTATGACGCCACTACTATAGAAGTCAGCTAAAATTTCAGGGTGCTTACTTTCTCGAATTTTAAGTGCTAGTGGATCGTTGTGATTATTTTTTGAACCATACAACATCATTTCGCGACTTGCATGTGTCAGACTTCTAAATACATCTACTTGCCTTGAAGATACGAGCAAGTGTTTGAAAACAGTTTTATGTTGTTCTATATAATAAATAAACGCTTTAAATGACTCAGCGGTATCAATAGAGTGCTCTGTATTTGGATCACCCATGATTTCGCCTGTCATATACGGAGGTAATGAATAGAGTAGGTCATATTTATCTTGAAAATAACGATAAAAGGTACTGCGATTAATTTCAGCTACTTCACATATCTTTTGTACAGTAATTTCATCAAAGTGATAATCATATAACAGTTCAAAAACAGTTTTATTGATATGTCGAATCATACGTTTTTGCGTTGATGTAGGCATACACATTTCTCCTCTATATTTCTTCTCAAAGGATACTTCATGACTTAGAATATACGTTAATTTATCATAAGTAGCGTGTTTTTACCAAATATAACTCCTGATGATTATCATTTTAAGATAAGTGAACAAAGAAAAACCCCTTCACTGTCATTCAATGTGAAGGGGTTAATGATACTATCGATTTTTAGTTAGTGATCAATACCTTTTAACCATTTATCGACTTTAGTATCATGATTATCTACATAATCTTTAGCAACGTCTTCAGGGTTTTTATTATCTTTGAAGATTTTTTTCGCTAATTTTTCTTCATCATCTTTGCTCCAATTATCGGAAATACGTGTTGCAATCGTATATGCAGCAGGATGATCATCTTTGAAATTTTTATTAAACACTAGGTTAATATGTTCATCATCTTTACCGTAAATCTTCTCAGGATCTTTCAACATTTTAATATCAAGTTCCTTAGAGAACCAACTTGGTTCCATAGCAGTAAAGACGATAGGTTTTTGTTGTTTATAAGCTTTTTGAATCGTTTTAAATTGATCTTGGTCAGATGACTCTTTAAGACTATATTTGTCTAATTGACCATCATCTAATTCACTTTTAGTTTGTTTCATAACACCATTTCTAGCATCTGTACCTTGTATTGTCCAATCGACAGATTTACCAAAGCTGTTACTACTATTGCCAGTATTACTACTAGTAGTAGATTTCTTGCTATTTAAGTCTGAAATTGAATCAATATCCTGTTCATACTTAGGAACAGCTAAGCCAACTTTAACATTATCAACTAAATTCTTCTTATCATAAACAGTTAAATTACTTTTAAATTTATTGTAAAAGCTTTTATCTGTTGAAGGGAAGATACCTGATGCGTGGAATGAGTCAGAGTCTTGAGATACTGACGCATATAATGGACCACTCGCTTGTACTGGCGTAGTAGTAACATTGTATCCAGCTTTTTTAAGGACTTCCGCAATAACTAATGAACGTGGTGTAGAATTATCGCTTGCAATATAAGGGATATTAACATCTTTCTTACCTAGTGACGTATTTCCGCCACTCGATGATCCATTGCCACCATTACCACACGCACTTAGCACAATTGCTAAGGCGAGTGTGGCAAGTAGTCCTAAAACTTTGAAACTACTTTTCTTGAACATTCGGCGTTTCCTCCTTTGTGATTTTACTCTCTCTCATCTTCATTATCATGTCTGCGAGGTGCACGACGCGCATAGTCATCATATAAATCTTTGTTATTTTCACGTGCATATAACATTAATGCGTTAAATAACATATCTTGATCGTTAGTTTCGCGAGACAATTGTTTAAATAAATCAGTTGTACGAGACTCACTATCAGAACGTTGCGCATGATCTCTATAATGACGTTCTTCGTATCGGCCATCCTCGTATCGAGATTGAGGGTCATCATATCTTTCCTCACGATGAGGTTGACGTTCATATCTGTTTCTTTCGCCTTCACTACGGTAATGATTACCTTGTTGTGTGTAGAGAGATTCATAATCTACATGCTCACGTCGTTGACGAGATGGTTCATCTACATTTGATTCTCTCTCATCTTGTCTATATTGTGATCTACGATATTGTGAGTCATTTTCCGGAAAATGATCTTCCCCATAGCCACGACGGTCATCATCTAGACGAACGTAGCGAGGATAGTCCTCTTTATCATTATTGCCATAGCGATCACGATTGAAATAGCGCTCGCGGTCATCATAACGTCTATGTCTCTCATCATGTGCATCACGTTTGTCATAAGCCTGACCATGACGACGTGTATATTCTTGGTCATCATAATAAATGTCTTCATCACGATTACGACGGTTATAGCGATGTGCTTCATTCGTAGAAGTATTCGTGTTTGAATGACCTTCTTCTAAAGCTTTACCTTCGATATCAATCTTAGGTAAGATACCGCCTAACCATTTAGGGATATACCAAGAACCTTTACCAAATAATTTAGTAAGTGCTGGAATTAAAGTCATGCGTACAACGAATGCATCGAAAAGAACGCCGAATGCGAGTGAAATACCCATGGATTTAATCGCTGAATCTTCTTGGAAGACAAAGGCGATAAACACACTGAACATAATGAGTGCTGCTGCAACGATGACTGGACCACTTTCTTTGATACCTACACGGATAGAATGATCGTTGTCACCCGTTTTACTATACTCTTCATGTACACGTGTCATTAAGAAGAGTTCATAGTCAATGGCAAGTCCGAAGAGTAAGCCAATGGTGATGACTGGTAGGAATGCTAATAAAGGACCCGTATTTTCTACACCGAATAGGCTACCTAAGAAGCCATCTTGCATCACGAGTGTCGTAAATCCAAGTGTTGCTAGTAGTGATAATACGAAGCCGAGTACAGCTTTTAATGGTACTAGGATTGAACGGAATACAAATACTAGTAGCACAAATGCTAAGAGTACAATAACGCCAGCAAATACTGGGATAGCTTCATTAAGTTTTTCTGACATATCAATGTTAATTACACTTTGTCCTGAAATCTCTGTATTAAAGTCATATTTCTCTTTAGCAGTTTTATTATAATCACGTAAATCATAAACTAAATTATTTGTAGACTGTGCATTTGGACCATCTTCAGGAATGATAGAAATCAATGCATAGTGATTATTATCATTCAATTGTGGTGATGCCACTTTATCTACATTATCCATATCCTTAATATCATCTCTAATATTATTTAGATCTTGTTGAATATCTTTCTTGCTTCCGCCGTCTTTCGTGTTTACTAACATAACGATTTGACCATTATAACCGGCACCAAAGTTATCAGTAATTAAGTTATAAGCTTTGTGTGCTGATGTATTGTTAGCTTTAAGACTATCGTCAGGGATACCTAAACGCATACCACTCACTGGAAGGGCAGCTGCAATTAAGATAAGTAAACTAATAATAATAGCAATAATTGGTTTACCTACAACAAATTTAGCCCATGGATGATTTTTAGGATCTTTATTCTTTTCAGGTTTATCTTTAATCTTAATACGTTTATGGAACACGCTAATAAGTGCAGGTAAGAGTGTTAACGCAGCAAGGACAGCGAATAATACACTAATTGCTGATGCGAATCCCATAATAGCTAAGAAATCAATGCCAACTAGTGATAAACCACAAACTGCAATCATTACGGTCACACCGGCGAAGATAACGGCACTACCTGCAGTACCAACTGCTGTCGCAATAGCTTCGACAGGCTCTAGACCGCGTTTACGAACTTCCTTATATCTAAAGAGTATAAATAGAGAGTAGTCTATTCCAACGGCTAAACCTATCATTACAGCTAGAGTCAGTGTGAAGTTTGGAATATCGAATATAAATGTTAATAGAGCGATGATTCCAACACTGGAGCCTAGTCCGATGAGTGCACTGACAATTGGCATACCAGCTGCAATTAATGAGCCGAATGTAATCAGTAGAATGATGAAGGCAGTGACAATACCTACAAGTTCTGAAGAACCACCTACTTCAGAATTCATTGAGCCACCTTGAGTTTGCTCAATTTTAAGATTATGATCTGCTTTTACATCATCTAATTCTCTATCGATAATTTTCTTAGAAGAATCTTGCAACGCTGTTTGGTTAACGACATAGTTAACTGTTGCGATTGCAGTATCTTTATCATCATTAACTTGATGAGAATCATAAGGGTTACTTACGTTTTGTACGTAATCATCATCTTGTTTGATATTATCAAGTGCTTTTTCAATATCTTTCTTAGTATCTTTGTCTGTAATACCATTCTTCTTATCGGAATGGAAGACAATCTTCATCGAGGCTTTTTGACTATCCTGATGAAATTCTTTAGTGATTTTATCATTTGTATCTAATGATTTTAGACCATTCATTGTGATGTCATCATCAAACTTAGGTGAGTTAATCATTAGCGGGGTGATAATAACGCCTAGAACGATTAACCATGCAAGGATACTCACCCATTTGTTCTTAGCAATGAATTTGCCCAATTTGTATAAAAGTTTTGCCAAGACATTTCCTCCTATTTGTATATTATTTTGCAACAGAGCATGGAATTCTTAATAATTTTAACGCGATTTGGAGGCATTAAAATTAAGGTGCTTGTAAGTTACATATACTAATTTAACAATTTCCCAACGCTCTAAACACCACTAATTTGAGTAAGACGTTGAAAAATGCAACAGATAGTCAGAATTGTTGTTACTTTTTTAGAAAATGATTAAGCAATAAGATATTTAGAGTGAAGCATTAACAAAATGCCCAATTAAACAAAGCGTTCCTATTAAGAGTAAGCACAAACCTGGTACATAAATTTTCTCTCTTAAATCAAATGATTCAGCTTTAGACACGATTCTACTCACTAAAATAAGTAATAGACCAATTATCATAAAAATAATGGAAGTTGTTAACATACATCGTCCTCCTACAGTATCTCGTTGTCGCCTAGTTCCGGATATATATAATGAAGAAATAGATTATGAAGTTACTTTCATATTCCCTTTTAATCTTGAAATATCTAATGTGATAGGAGAATATTTTTAACAAACTGTGAAATATAGTAGTGAGAATATAAACTTTATAAAAGTATATATTCAAAAACTTTATAAAAATTTATTATCTATTTATTTTAATGTCATGTTTGCTACATAAACATCGTTTATGTTGAAAGTGGAGGTGGGAGCGAATGACAAGTTCATTAATTAAAGTTGGAATGGTTACAACAGCAATTTTACTTGGTAGCGGAGTAACGCATAATGCGCAAGCTGAGACAAATCAACCAGATCAATATGAAGTTAAAGTATATGCAGATAGTCATAAAATAGTAAAAGACAATCGCCATATTAAGCACAGTGTCTTAGAAGATTTAGGTTCAGAAGACAAAGATGAAGACTTTCAAGTTCAATATTTAGATGATGCCAACCGTACGAATTATCAAAACAACGTCACTTATCGTATACGCAAATCTGAAGATGATAGTAAACATAAACTGCAGTATAAAAAGAGATATGCTATTTCTAATCATGATGTGTCTAGCGCCATTCAACAAGCAAAAGCAGATGGCTATAATGGAGATGAGTACGAAGTAGAATATGGTGAAGGTAAAGAAACATTAAGCGTGACAAAAGAAGCAAAAGAAAAACTAGGTTCAGGAAGTTTAGCTATGCCTAATGCTCAAGATAGTTTAAAGATTTTAAAGACTCATGCTGAACAACCTTATAGTGATGCATTAGATAAAATCAAACAACCTCATTTAATTGGACCGGTCCATTTTGAACGACATAAAGGTCATATTGATGGTAATGAAGTGAAGATCGAAAACTGGGATATTAAAGATCAAAATGTTGTAGAAATCTCCTCTAAAGTTACCAATGAAGCGGAAGCGAAAAAAGTTCAAAGTGCTATCATTAAGAGGTTAGATCAATTAGGAATTCATGAGAAGAAAGATCAACTTAAAACCAATCTGATATTTGAAAATTACTAAGAATTAAATGTTACTTCCATGAAAGTAGGGAAGTGAGTTGAGACAAAGTTAGGTTCAATTTCTACTTTGTGTTTCAAACACTTCCTGCTTTTTATTTTACGTTATCTACGTACGTTGATTTGGAGCTTCCCCGAAATTTACATTGTATATGAGTGAGATAAAATTCTGTATAACTGGAGTTAAATACATATCATCACGGTAAACTATTGATATGTATCGAGGTCTGGGTCCATTAGGTAGCTTTTTACTTACGATGTCTTGACGATGTTGAATTGCACTATGACTAATTAAACTTAAATAATGAGAATGTTTAATCGTTTCTAAAATACTACTCAAACTATTCGATTGCATACGTGCACGAAGTTGTACTAAATTATCACGACGCCACTCATCAATACTTTCTCTGGTAGATCCTCCACTATGTATAACAAAATCATAGTATTCTAAATCCTTCATAGTTAACGCTTCTTTATGAGCTAGTGGATGTTCTTTGTCCATAGCTATCATTAATTCATTTTCCATAAAACGTTTTACCTTTAAATCATTCTCGTAAAAGGCATTTTCAGAAATGACAGCTAACTCAATTTCTCTACTTCTCAATTTATCAATGATATGAGGCGCTGTATCTACTGTTAAATCAATTTGTATATTTGGATGATTATTCATATAACTTTTAAAGGCTTCTGGCAAAATGTGGTAAACAGGCGCATGGCTTGCACCAATTTTTAAAGTTCCTCGCTTAGAAGCTTTGAAGTCTGACATGACATCATTTGTTTCCTGCATTAAATTTAATAATTTAGTTGTATTTCGATATAACAATTCCCCAGCTTCAGTTAATTTAAAATGCTTTCCTTTTTTGTAATATAAAGGAATACCATAATATTTATTTAAATTTTTTAAATGAAATGTCACGGTCGGTTGAGTAATATTCATTGATTCAGCTACCGCATTTTCATTTTGAAATTCAACAAACTGCTTAAATATCATCATCTGCTTTGTATTCAAAGCATGTCACCTCCCAAATATAAATTTTCTCTATACATTTATACATATTACATATAATTTTTTGAGTTAGCGTTAACATTCTGTTTAATAATTATTAACAATCTTTTTCTATAGTAGTAATTGAAAGAGGTGAGGATGTGGTTTTAGAACTTAAAAATATTAAAAAATCATTTGGTTCAAGGACTGTGATTCAAGATATTAATTTAACGATTGAGAGTGGTAAATTTGTATCGCTCCTAGGGGCCTCAGGATGTGGTAAGACCACGTTGTTACGATTAATTGCCGGTTTAGAAACACCAGATTCTGGAAGTATAAATCATGATGAGCGCACTTATTATGATTCTAACCAACATACATATGTATCACCGGCTGAGAGAGACTTAGGGATGGTCTTTCAAGATTTCGCACTATGGCCACACATGACTGTTTTCCAAAATGTTGCGTATCCATTGAAGGTAAATAAAGATACGAAAGATTTAAAAACACGTGTGATGCAAGCACTGAAAGAGGTACACTTGGAAGAACACTATGATAAAGCGATTCATCAACTTTCAGGTGGCCAACAACAACGTGTGTCATTAGCCAGAGCAATTATTTCACAATCCAAACTGATATTGATGGACGAACCATTATCGGCTTTAGATGCAAGTTTAAGGGAAGATATGCAGTTATTAATTCAAAGATTAATTAAAACATATGACATGACCGCTATATTCGTCACACACGATCAATATGAAGCTATGAGTATGTCAGATTATATTGCAGTCATGTCGAATGGAAGTATCGTTCAATATGGAACGCCTGAAACATTGTATCAACATCCTAAGAACAAGGAAGTTGCCACATTTATTGGGAAGGGGACATTTTTAGAAGGCGTGAGTCATAATCAAGTTTTAAGCACGAATGAAGGTTTTCAACTTAATCATTCTATCCAAACTAAAGAGGGGAAATATGGCGTATTAATTCGCCCAGAACACGTACATATAGAAGAAGCAACTCATTCGAAAGCGACACCCGCTGTCATTGAGACAGTGAGCTTCACAGGTGAACGTTATCAATATACAGCATCATCGCATGGTGTCTCGATTATGTTTTACGATAGTAACTATTTTCAAGAGAATGAGACGGTCAATTTAACCTTTGATATTCCTGAAAATTACTTTATAAAAATGGGGGAAACTAAACATGAAGCAGTTCACTAAATATATCGTAATCTTAATTGCAACGGTAGTTTTATTAGCAGCATGTCAAAATAAACCAGAGAATGGCGACAAAGGGAGTAATAGTTCTAAATCGAGTTCAAATGACGGAAATAGTAAAGATAAACTCGTTTTATATGCAGCAGGACCAGATAATTTAGTTAATGATATGGTCAAACAATTCGAAAAACAAACAGGTAAAAAAGTACAAGTTTTCCAAGGAACTACTGGAGAAATTCTTGGTCGCTTAGAAGCTGAAAAAGATAATCCTAAAGCAGATGTAGTTCAACTCGCATCACTACCTGCAGCATTAGATTATAAGAAGAAAGGGTTAATTGAACCTTATAAAGTTAAAAATCATAAAAAATTATATAAAGATTGGATAGATAAAGACGGATACTATTATGGATTTAGTGGCAGTGCATTAGGTTTATCTTACAATACTAAAAACGTTAAAAATCCACCTAAAGACGTCAAAGACTTAACTCAATCTAAATTTAAAAATAAAATTGCCATTCCTGATCCTTCAGAATCTGGTACGGCATTAGATTTATTATCTATTAAAGTGAATAACGAAGGAAGTAAAGCTTGGGATGAATATAAAGCATTGAAGCAAAATGGCATGAAACTTGCTGGTGCGAATAAACCTGCATTAGAATCAGTGATTAAAGGTGACAATGATGTTGTATATGGTGGTGTAGACTACATGGTATATGCAGCGAAAGCAAAAGGTGAACCGGTAGACATCAAATATCCTAAATCAGGGACAGCGATTTCACCGCGTCCAGCATTTATTCTAAAATCATCAAAACATAAAGAGTTAGCTAAAAAATATATGAACTATGTCACTAGTTCTAAAGGCCAAAAGCAAGTGGATGATCACTATTTAATTCCAGCAGACAAAACAGCAGAGAAGAAAAAAGGTAAAGCTAAACTTAAAGATATCAAAGAGTATAAATATGATTGGAATCATTTAAGTGATAAGAGTGAAAAAGTATTGAAAAAGTTCACGGAATTGATGAGATAATATGCGACATCATTCTTCATTCTATCGTGTGAACCAAGTACTAGCAGTCATTGTGTTGTTCCTCCTCATCATCTTGCCCTTATGTTTAATACTTTTTAAAGGGTTTGTGTCTAGTGAGGATGGCACATTTGGGGAACACATCCAACAACTAGGTCAACCTTACCACCTTAAAATATTATGGAACTCAGTTATTTTAGGTATTTCAGTCGTCATATTATGCACAATCATTGCACTACCACTGAGCTATATTATGACAAAGACGTCACTTTCTAAACATCAATGGTTAGATCTTGTTATTATGATTCCATTTATGACACCACCTTATATCGGATCAATGGGATGGATGCTAACAATGCAGAGAAATGGGCTGTTGGAACAACTCAGCCCCATTTTCTCACGTGTGACACCATATTTCTTTAGCTTTTTTGGGATGGTGTTGATCATGAGTTGCCACTTGACACCATTTTTATATATTATTTTGAAAAATGCACTCATGACAATTCATCAATCACAAGAAGAAGTAGCTGAAATTTACGGAGGTACATTCTTTTATCGTTTTCGTAAAATTATAGCGCCACTTTTTGCATCAGGATATAGTATGGGAGCATTGCTTATTTTCGTTAAAACAATCGGAGAATTTGGTACACCAGTCACAATGGGAAACAGAATAGGCTTTCAGGTATTAACCTCAGAAATTCATCATAGTGCTTCTATATGGCCGATTGATTTTCAAAGAGCAGCGTTATTATCTACTTTATTATTAGCTGTGAGTATGACAGTATGGGCATTTCAACAATGGTTTCAATCGCGAAATCACTTAAGTTCTAATGCTGGAAAAGGACATAAAGTGAAAGTTCATTCTCGCAGTAAGTGGAATATATTATGTTATGTATTTATTATTTGTGAAATTATCGTTACTATCGTTTTACCTTATGCAAGTATCTTTATGAATGCCTTTATGAAACAGTTATCGTCAGGATTTCATCTAAGTAACTTTACTTTGCAAAACTTTGTTAATGTATTATCGGGTAATGGTGGCATAGCTTTATTTAATAGCATCATGTTAGCTACTATTTCGGCTACGTTAGCAAGTTTAATTGGTCTATGGGTTGTATTAATCACACGAAGACGTAATTCTTTAGGTCGGGTGATTGACTTTTCAAGTTTATTACCAAACACAGTACCTGGTATTATTGTGGTTATTGGGCTAATCCTTTTCTGGAATAATAAACATAATCCCTTACCGGTTTATAATACAATCGGAATATTAGTCGTTGCTTACACAGTGCTTTATATTCCATACGCTGTTCAAAACATAAGAACGGTTGATCAACGTTTAAGTAAAAATCTTATTGAAGCAGCTCAGATTTCAGGTAGTAAAGGATGGACATTGTTCAGAACAATTACATTTCCTTTGTTAAGACCAGGCATTATTTCTGGATGGATACTTATATTTTGCATATCTATGAGAGAATTAGTTGCTTCGTTAATGTTGAGACCACCTAATACGGATACATCTTCAACGTTTATTTACCGTCAATTTGAGCAAGGAGATTCTGCCCAAGGTATGGCAATGGCAATAATGTCTATAGGTATTACTTCAATCATTTTATTCATATTAGAAACGTATCAAAGAAAGAAAAAGCTTTAAGAGTTCAGTAGTAGTGAGAGGAGCGTGATGCACAGATGCCTAAAAGATTATTAGCAGTATCGGACATTCATGGGCATGGTAAGTCTCTAGCGCGATTGCTGAAAGCAGCTCACTATGATGCAAAAGATGACCAACTAGTACTTATCGGAGACTATGTCAATAATGGTCCAGATTCAGTGGGGACATTAAAATTTGTAAAACAATTAGTAAACGACGGGGCTATCGCGTTAGTGGGGAATCATGAATTAAGATGGCTCGAACGTAAAGACAAACCAGCGATACAGTGGCATCAATTTATCAACGAACTTCCATATTATAAAGTCATTGGTCAATATATTTTTGTACATGCAGGAATTGATACAAGTAAGTCGATGCGCAAACAATCAAGAGCAGTTGTTACAGGCCATGCTCCAGAAAATTTAAACCACTTCTTACCTAAAAATAAAGTTATTGTTCACGGTCATGTGCCGAATTATAGATTAGGATATAAGAAAGATCACATTCATATTGAACCTCGTGTCATAGATATTGATACTGGCGCAGGTCATAATCAATACTTAACATTACTAGATTTAACATCGCAGAAACAATATTCTGTGAAGGTTTCTGATGATGATGCTAAAATTCAAGAGCGTCGCGTTAAATTAAAGTAGGATAAACAAAGAATCCCCTTACTACTGGTGATAGTAAGGGGATTTTTTAATGGCTTGGCTTTACCGTATTTTTTATTGTGCTGTTACTTCTAATTGCACGTCGATGTTACCTCGTGTTGCTTTAGAATAAGGACAGAATTGATGAGCTTGTTCTACATATTTTTCAGCGTCTTCTTGTGAGATATTTTCAAGTGTTACTTTGATATCTGCCGCAAGTTTAAAGCCATTGTCAGTGTCATCTTTAATTAATTCAATAGTGATTTCTACTTCTGGGTTAGCATCGTTTACTTTGTTTTGAGATAAAATTAATGATAAAGCACTGTTAAAGCATGCACTATATCCAGCAGCAAATAATTGTTCAGGGTTCGTGTCATTACCACCTTGACCACCCATTTCTTTAGGTGTGGCTAGATTTTGAACGAATGTATTATCAGGGCTAAATACGCGACCATCACGGCCACCATTTGAAATCATTGTCGTAGTATATAAAGGTTTTGCCATTTTGAGAACTCCTTACCTTATTTGATTACGCTTGATTAGATATTTTGTTTAACTAATCAAGGTTATAACGAAGTATAATACCATTTAAGTCAAACTTACAAGAAATGTGATTTTATATTTAATATTATTTTTAAATAATCTACAGAAATCTAAAAGAGTGTAATAAAAATGATAAGTGTATCTTTATGTAAAATGGTATATAATGGCATTGAATTGAGTAATTGGGAAATCTATAGAAGGAGAGTAAATATATGAAGAGAACACGTGTACACCAACTTAGCGGATATTTAAAAATCTCATGTACAGCACTACTTGTCAGTGGGACAATCATTGGTTATGGATTTACCCACAATACACACGCAGATTCTACAGAGACATCTCGTACGATGACACAATCGCAAGATCAAAATCATTCTTTAAGTAAACACATTAAAGAAGCTAAAGATAAATTAAATCACTTAAAAGACTTATCAAAAGAAGATATCAAAGATTATCAAACTCGTATAGATCGTGCCAAAGATGACTCTAAAATAGATGCTATTATTGAAGATGCGAGACAACATAATGAAAAGTTAGTAAATTCAACGGTCTCTAATGATAGTAACAACAATTCAAAAGCGTCTAAGGAGTTAGATCAATTTTTAGAAGATTTGGATGCCATTTCTAATAATGTTGATAACTATCAACAAAACAATGGTGTAAATGAAGACCATCCCAATAAAGACGCTATTCATAAAGAAGATACACAGAATACAGAAGCTAAAGACAATGATACTAAAGCACAGGCGAATGATACGACCATTTTCAAGAAATTAGACTCTATCAAAGATGATGTGGATTCTCTCCGCTCAAATGAAAGTTCTAGTACGAGTCAAAGTGATAAAAAGACTTCAAATCAATCTGATAACAAAGAGCGTCAAAATCAAATTGAGCATGATATAGCAACACTAAAATCAGAAGCTAATCAAAATAGGGATAATGCTGAGGATACGATTGGAAAAATCACTAAGGACTTACAAGGTAGTGATAAAATCACACATGCGCTTGCACAGAGACAATCACGACAAAATGATAATAATGAGAACTATCTAAGTCGTAAATTGAATGATTTAGGTGCTTTAGAAAGCAAAGTTAAGGAAGATAACCATTTATCCGACGATAATAAGCAAAAATTAAAACGTGAAATTGATCGAGCGCATCAAAAACTTGATGGACAACAAAACGCGATATTAAATCAACTTAAAAATGATAAAGATAAAGCTAAGACCACTGAAAATATACTTCATAGCATCATGAGTAACAATGAAGCTCAACGTGCATTGAAAAACATTAAAATTAAAGGTCAATCTGATAAAGACATTGCTAATCAAATCGCGAAGCAGATTGATGGCGTTGCCACTACTTCAAGTGATGATATTCTTAAATCAATGTTGGATCAATCACATAATAAAGAAAAATTGATTAAAGAACTATTATCTACGCGACTAGGAAACAATGAAGCTTCTCAAATAGCAAAGAAATTAGCCAATGGTCACTTTAGTCAATCTCAAATTGTTGATCAATTAAAACACTATTTTGATAAAAATGGTCACGCAACAGCAGATGATATTTTAAATGGCGTATTAAATAATGCTAAAAATAAAAAAGAAGCAATCGAAACGATATTAGCGACACGATTGAATCAAGATAAAGCGAAAATTTTAGCAAGTGTCATTACACGTATTCAAAATGATAAAACAGATGCGTTACAACTGATACAATCCGCTTTAAATGGTAAAGCAAATGACTTATTGCAACTTCAAAATCGTGTTAAACGAGCTAAAGGTGATTTAAATTATATTTTATCACCAATAAAAGATCGCCCATCATTACTTGATAGAATCCATGGTAATCATCACAACAGTAGTCAACTCGCTGATATATTAAACCAACTCGCAGGTTTAACAAATGGATCAGGTATATTAGATAATTTAAACTCTAAAGATTCTATACTAGATGGTATTGGTAATATGGATACACCATCCCCAGAGAACAATTTATCATTAGGTTCAGGTGATGGCTTATTGAGTGGAATATTAAATGACGACGGCAATATCTCTTTACCAGCTGCAGGTAAAGTTCTTAAATTGAGTGTTTTACCATTTGCAATCATTGCTTTAGTGATTGGAAGCACGTTGATTTGGGTAAGTCGCCGTAAGAAACATCATGCATCATAATTAATAAATTTAGTCACCCGGACGTCTTAAAATTGTTAAAATGTTTGGGTGACTTTTCAATGGAAATAAATATAAATAATTGGAGAATGAGTATCTCATATCGTTATAATGTAGAAACTGTTCATGAAAAAAGAGTTAAAGGAGTATGACTATGACAAATCAAACAGCTCTATTAGTGATGGATATGCAAAAAGGTATCGCAAATAATGTGCCACAAATTAATAGTTTAATTAAAGCAAATCAACGTGCAATAGAAGCAGCACGCGCACACCAAATTCCGGTAGTCTTTATGCGTGTTGCATTAGAGAAAAACTTTGCAGACGTTTCACCTCATAATCGTGTGTTCTCAAGTTTTAAACAACGCGGTATATCCATGACAGAGGATGATGCGTTTGCACAAATTCTTGAGGAATTAGAACCTGCAGAGGATGAACCAATCATGACTAAACGACGTTTTAGTGCGTTTACAGGTAGTGGTTTAGAGGTCTTCTTGAATGCGAATCAAATTAATCACCTTGTTTTAACAGGTATTTCGACAAGTGGAGTGGTGCTAAGTACCGCACTTGAAGCTGCAGATAAAGATTATCAAATCACAGTTTTAGAAGATGCTGTGGGAGATCGTTCAGATGATAAGCATGATTTCATAATAGAACAAATTTTAAATCGTTCATGCGAAATAGAATCAGTCGAATCATGGAGAAACCATTTATAGTAAAGTAACATCCTTATATAACGATGAAATACAAATTGAGCAATCCCTCCGTAAACATTGTTTATGGAGGGATTATTTTAAATACACATCAAACTCAACTATTTCCTGGAAAATAAAAAAGATAGCAAGCTCTATGAAGAGACATGCTATCTTGAGTAACTCTTATTATTTTCCTTGAATATAATCTAAATCATTGGCATCTTCTGCATCAATGGTTCTGTATGAAATAACGCCAAGACCTTTAACATTAGATTCTGAAATCACAATTGAACCATCGTCGTTGACTTTTTCAACGAAACCAACATGACCATATTGTGTATCTGCACCAAGTTGGCCAGCTTCGAAGACAACAGCAGTATGGTTTTTAGGTGACTGTGTTACAGTGTAACCTTCTCTTTCAGCGTGATTGTTCCAATTGTGTGCATCACCTAAATCACCAGAAATAGATGAGTCATATTGTTGCATACGTTGATAAACATACCACGTACATTGTCCTTGTGGATATGGAGAAGATCCACTAGCTTCAACAAATGGTTTGAAATCACTTCCTGAAGTTTCTGTTCCAATTGATTGAGTATATTTTTTCAGATTTGGCATACGTTTTTTATCAAATGCAGTTAAATTGTAATGTTTAATGATACTATTTAACTTTTTAGCATAATTCGGATCTGTCGCATAAGAATGTGATAAGTGTGACGTTGCCTCTTTATATGTTAATGCTTCGCTCTTCCAAGTAGGTTTATAAATTGTAGGATTGCCTTCAATACCATTTTTAATTAAGTCAGCATAATCTTGGAGTGAAGATTTCAAATTAGGATATTTACGGAATCCAGCGTTTATACTAAACATTTGGTTATCGCTACCAGCCTCTAGTGTATTGAAGTTCACAGATTCCCCATTATAACTGCCTTTAACACCGAATAAATTATAGTTAGGTGATTGAGCTAGACTACTTTTACCTGAGTCAGATTCCAAGATAGCTTGAGCCATCATAACAGAGGCATAAATCTTTTCTTTTTGGCCAATTTTATGTGCATCTTTAGCAATCGATTTAATAAATTTACGAGTATCTTGGCTGTCTACCACATTAAAGTTATCGTCTGACACTTTGCCATCTTCAATTTGTGGTACTTGTTGGAATAAACTTGTTGAACGCGTATTAGATTTTTTAATATCATTCTCAAACGATTGAACCGGTTTAGATTTATGTTTCAATTCATTCTCTGTAGGTAGTTGCGGATTATTATTTTGAGAAGACTGCGATGTGTTCTTCTGATGTTTAGATTTCTGCTCATAATTAGATTGGGTCTTCTTAGCATCTTCACTGTATTCATCAAGAATGGTATCTAGTGCTGAATCAGATACGCTTGAGTGGTTGTTGTCACTTGATGAATGTGATGTTGTTTGATTAGAAGATGATTGATGCGTTTGATTTGATGACTGTTTAGATTCATCTTGTTGAGACGATTGACCTTGTGACTGGGAAGTATTTTTATCATCGTCTTGTTCCCATTGAGATAATGCGTCACTCACCTTTGAATCATCTGTTTCTGCTTTAGAAGATGATGTACTACTTTGATGTGATTGATCTTCAGAATGAGAGGAATGACTTCCTTCAGAAGGAATGTCTGAATTAGTATTTTTATTCGATGTTACCTCTTTAGAATCATTGTTATCACTATCAGTAGAATCATCTCTATTTGAAGTGGAAGGTGATTGACTTGTATGATCGTCTGACTGTTCATAATTTGAAATATTAGAATCAAAGTTAAAAAGATTTTGAATTAATGTAGTTAAACTAAAGCTATCATCATATTTATCAGGTTTTAACAGGTCGTTCATATGAGACTGACTTTGAGCAACGTTATGGTAAAATTGGTCAACTAAATTTGTATTTTTTTGCTTATTTTGATCAGTAACTGCTGTTGTAGTTTGATGCGGCTGGTTAGAATTCTGATCTGACTGATTGGATGCTTTGTTTTTATCCGCTTTAACATCATTATCTTTTTTATGCGTTTTAGAAGATTTACCGTTCTCTTTAGAAGGAGATTTCTCAGAAGAAGCTTTTTCAGCTTGGTGCGCACGTTGATTGCTATCAGTTTGCTCTTGTTTATCTTCTTTCGACTGTGAACTTTTATGAGTTACCTTTGTTTGTTGATTCATGTCATCTGTATTATCTTTCGCAACGGCCGTAGGGGTAGTGAATGTTGGAAATACCAACGTAGTTGATAGTAAATAAATTAACAATTTGTTTTTCGACATCACATTTTTTCTCCCTCGAAAAGTTTAATTTTGGTGTGATAATAATTGAGAATTTGGTATAATTTAACTTATGACTTATAGTGTTGATATCTATCAACGAAACGTAATGCGCCTTAATACATTTATTATACAAATCTTACTTGTAAAAATAAATTACTTTCCTAGAAATTTTATAAAATAATAGAAGTATCTCCTCAATGATCAAGTAATGATGGGGGAGTCATTTTCAAAAATAAAAATAGAGTTATTATAAAGAATGAATATTAAAGACCTTCTCAATAGGAGTGTGAATATGAAGAACGCACTAAAACTCTTTATCACGGATTTGAAGAGGGTAGCGAAAACGCCGGGTGTTTGGGTGATCTTAGCAGGTCTAGCTATTCTACCTTCGTTCTATGCATGGTTCAATTTATGGGCGATGTGGGATCCGTATGGTAATACAGGCCATATTAAAGTAGCAGTAGTAAATGAAGACAGTGGTGACAAAGTTCGAGGTAAAAAAATTAACGTCGGCGATACAATGGTCAAATCGTTAAAGAACAATGACAGTTTCGATTGGCAATTTGTTAGCAGAGAAAAAGCAGACCATGAAATTAAGATGGGTAAGTACTATGCCGGTATATACATACCAAGTAAGTTTACACATCAAGTTACTGGCACCTTAAGAAAGCATCCGCAAAAAGCAGACGTTAATTTCAAAGTGAACCAAAAAATTAATGCCGTAGCAGCGAAACTGACAGATACAGGTTCATCGCTCGTTGTAGAGAAAGCCAATGAGCAATTTAATAAAACAGTTACGAAAGCATTGTTAACTGAAGCAAATAAAGTCGGTCTAACATTAGAAGACAATGTGCCGACAATCAATAAGATTAAAAATGCGGTATATCAAGCGAATGATGCATTACCTAAGATAAACGACTTCGCTGACAAAGTTATTTATCTTAACAATCATCAAGACGAGTTAGATCAATATGCGAATAAATTTAGAGATTTAGGTAAATATAAGGCTAATATTACTGATGCTCAAGATAAACTCAATGCAGTCAATTCCGCTGTTCCCGCTTTAAATGAGAAGGCGAAACTCATCCTAGCACTTAATGATTATATGCCGAATATCGAACGACTACTCAATGTAGCTTCGAATGATGTGCCAGCACAATTTCCTAAGATTAATAAAGGTGTAGACATTGCTAGTGAAGGCATTGATGCAGCAAGTAGTCAATTAAACGACGCACAAGGATATTTAACTCAAGCGAAGCAGCGTGTGAAAGACTATCAAGAAGCTGCCGGTAGAGCACAAGAAGTGAATGGTGCTGTGAATAAAGATTTAAACAATCAGACAACGACACAGCAACAAAGTGCTACCCAAAGCCATAAAGATTTAGGGCATAGTTACTCTAATATAAAGACCAGTCAAATGAGTACGATGGGTGATTCATCTAACAATGATTCAGATTTAACACAAAACGACATTAAATCAATGAACACCGCCTTAGCAGAATCGTTATTATCATTATCAAATCAGACAGACAAACAAGCTCAAGCCACTCAACAAGATATTAAAGCGTTGAAGAACATGGCATATGGTATTATCGCATCAGATAAACCTACACAATTTAAAGAACCACTTGAGAATATTAAATCTCGATTGGAAAATGCTACTAAATATAATCAACAAATGATCGATATTCTTTCAGAACTAGAGAAAAGTGAAGATGTAGATTTATCATCAGAAATTAAACATATTAAAAAGGCGAATAACCAAATTAATGATAGTTTACGAACAACTAATCAATTAATTGATGCTTTATCAAATGGTAGTTCAGGCCAGTCTGAAGCAGTAAAAGTACTTCGTGGACTGCCAAAACTGAGTGATAATCTTGATAACTTCCGTTCATATATTAAAAATGAACTAAACAAAAATTTATTAGCTGTTTCAAACGAAATTACAGATCAATTAAATAAAGGTCAGAATACTTTATCTACAATTCAATCGAAATTGAACTCAATCAACCAAGTGATTAATGCAGGTCAAGATATCTTAAGTGATGGTAAAGAACGTATTGATACAATACAAAGCACTTTACCTGGTATTGAACAAACTTACATCAATGCCATGAAAACTGCTCAAGCTTACTTCCCAACTGTGAAGAAAGATGTTGCACAAGCCGCTAGTTTCGTGCGCAATGACTTACCACAATTGGAACAAGAATTAGCCAATGTCACTCAATCAGTAAACCAAAATTTACCGGCATTATTTAATCGATATGACAACGCTGTTAATTTATTAAATGAGAATCAACCACGCGCGAAAGAAGGTTTAGCTTCACTAGCTGACTTCGCACAGAATAAATTGCCAGACGTTGAGAAGGATCTTAAAAAAGCAGATAAAGTCTTCAAGAAACTAGACAAAGATGATGCTATCGATAAACTTATAGACACATTAAAGAATGATTTGAAAAAGCAAGCAGACACAATTGCAAATCCAATTAATAAAAAGACTACGGATGTCTTCCCAGTGAAAGATTATGGTTCAGGAATGACACCATTCTATACAGCGTTATCAATATGGGTAGGTGGCTTATTAATGGTAAGTTTACTTTCAGTAGATAACAAACATGAACATTTGCGACCTATATTAACAGCACGACAAATCTATATGGGTAAAGCTGGTTTCTTCTTCCTCTTAGGTATCATTCAAGCACTTATCGTGTCGATAGGTGACCTAGTGATACTTAAAGCGGCGGTGGAATCACCAGTCTTATTCGTAACCATCGCTGTATTTAGTTCACTCGTATTTAACTCAATCATCTATACATGCGTGTCCATGTTAGGTAATCCAGGTAAAGCTGTAGCGATTATCTTGCTCGTATTACAAATCGCAGGGGGTGGAGGAACATTCCCAATTCAAACGACACCACAGTTCTTCCAAACCATTTCACCATATCTGCCTTTCACTTATGCCATTGACGCCTTACGTGAAACTGTAGGTGGTATTGTACCTGAAATATTAATTACTAAAGTTGTCGTACTCACATTGTTCGGCCTCGGATTTATTATATTCGGTATATGTATGAAACCTGTGATGGATCCAATTATGCGTAAAATTGCTAAACGTGCAGCAGAAAGTAAAGTAACTGAATAATATACTAAAATCCCTCGAATTGTAAGATTCAATTCGAGGGATTATTTTAGTTATAAGCAATGCTTATTTAAGGATGGCTTATAATTAGATCCATGTGTCCATTAAACTGAATTGCTTTATCTTCTGTTGTTAAAATAAAATGCGTACCTTTTTGAACAGTGAATGTTTCGTCATCAACTGTTAATTGACCATCACCTTCAATGACTGATACTAAGCAATACGGATGAGGTTTCGTTAAAGTTAGATGTTCAGAAACATCCCATTTCTCTACTGTGAAGAACGTATTCGACACAAATTGCGTATAAGTGTTACCATCAATCTCTTTAGTATGTGGAGAAGTATTCGGCTGTCGATTAGAAATATCGATAACCTCTTTACTTTGTTCTAAATGTAATTCACGTGTGTTGCCATTTTTATCTTTTCTATCGTAATCATAAATACGATATGTGGTATCAGAAGATTGCTGTGTCTCTAAGATGAGGATGCCTGAACCTATCGCATGTACTGTACCAGCAGGAACATAATAGAAGTCGCCAGGTTGAACTGGAACATGAGTAAATAAATGGTCGAAGTCTTTATTATCAATGAGTTGTTCTAATTCTTCTTTTGTTTGTGCTTCTACACCATAGATGATTTCTGAGCCAGGTTCTGCATCAAGAATATACCAACACTCTGTCTTACCATATTCACCTTCATGTTTAAGTGCATAGTCATCATTAGGATGAACCTGTACTGAAAGTTGATCATGAGCGTCTAGAATTTTAGTTAGAAGCGGGAAGTGTGTTCTAGAATCGTTATCGAATAACGCACGATCTTCTTCCCATACCTCATCTAACGTCTTACCTTGATGTTTGCCATTTTCAATGACATTAGGTCCGTTCTGATGTGCTGAAATAGCCCAACATTCGCCAGTTTGATCACTTGGAATATCGTAACCAAACTGAGTTAAAGCATTGCCACCCCAAATGCGCTCTTGAAATACAGGCTTAAGAAACAATACCATATCTTACACTCCTTTATATCTCTTTTAAAATGTTGTAAATTTCATTTTTATCTTGAGCATGCACGAGGTTGTCTCTTGTATCATCATGCATTAAAGCTTTTGATAAGCGTTGCAATAATCTTAAATGCGTATCATTACTGTCATTTGGCACAGCGATAAGGAAGACCAATTGCGGTAATGAACCATCAAGGCTTTCCCACTGAATGCCTTTTCTATTTTGCATAACAGCTACGGCAGGTTGATTGACTGCACTTGATTTCGCATGAGGAATCGCCACATTCATACCAATGGCAGTAGTTGACTCTGCTTCTCGCTTATGAATAGCTTCTTTAACTTCTTCAACATTAGAGATATAGTGATGTTCATTTAATTTAGAAATAAGCGTATCAATCGCATTGTCACGCGTAAGTTCAGTATTTGATATTTCAATAATATTCTCGGCAAATACTTCATGTTCTTTACTTTCATTTGTAGGCTCACTTTGTGGAGCAGTCGTTGCTACATTACTTTGTGTTGTTGTATCGTTTGCTGATGTAGAATCATTTTCAAGGGTAGGGTCAGTCTCGTGTGAATTCACTTCATTCACAGGTGTATGTCTCTTGAAAATTAAAACCGTCATCATTGTGACTAAACTACCGATAATGACAGCGATAAAGAACCAAAGGACCTTATCAATACCGCCAAGTACTGCTACAACTGGACCACCGTGGGCAACTCTATCTCCAACACCTCCCAGCGCGGCGATGACAGATGCTACCATAGCACCAATCATATTAGCTGGAATCGTTCTAAGTGGGTCTTGGGCAGCGAAAGGTATCGCACCTTCAGTGATACCGAAGAGACCCATTGTAAATGAGGCTTTACCCATTTCTTGTTCAGCTTTATTAAACTTACGTTTTTGAATAAATGTGGCTAAGCCTAAACCGATTGGAGGCGTACATACTGCTACAGCAACCATTCCCATCACTGCATAGTTACCTTCAGCAATTAATGCAGAACCGAAGAGAAAGGCAACTTTGTTAATCGGACCACCCATATCGAAGGCAATCATAGCGCCGATAATCAACGCTAGAATAATAATGTTTGCGCCTTGCATACCTTTTAACCATGTCGTCAATGCAGCAAAGATACTTGAAATCGGAGCACCGATGACAAAGATAAATATCAGTCCTACGATAAGTGAAGAAATAATAGGTATGATAATAATTGGCATAATCGGTGCCATCGCTTTAGGAACTTTAATTTGCTTAATCCATTTAGCGATATAACCAGCTAAGAAACCGGCAACAATACCACCTAAGAAACCAGCACCTGCAGTACTGCCATAGAGACTTCCGTCAGCAGCGATAGCTCCACCAATCATACCTGGAACAAGTCCGGGTTTATCAGCAATACTTACGGCAATATAACCGGCTAGAATTGGAACCATAAATTTAAAAGATAAGCTTCCAATATTTTCAATTGATTTCCAGAATGAATGCTCTGGAATGACGAGGCCTTTAGAAGTCGCTTCGCCACCTATAGTTAAAGCAATGGCCATCAGCAATCCACCTACAACGATGAATGGCACCATGAAAGAGACACCATTCATTAAGTGTTGATAGACCATTTGCATGCCACTTTTATGTTCATTATCTTCTTCAGAATTGTGGCTGTGAGTTTCTGAATCATTTCCATGATAGATACGGGCGTCTTGATCAATGATACGTTGAATTAATTGTTTTGGATGATGGATACCTTCACGCACGTTCTCATTAATGAGGCGTTTACCATTAAAACGTGAAAGATCAACTTGTCTATCAGCAGCGATAATGATGCCGTCTGCTTCTTTAATTTCTTTGGCAGTTAAAATGTTTTCAGCACCTACACCGCCTTGTGTTTCTACTTTGATATCTACGCCCATTTCTTTAGCAGCTTGTTCTAACTTTTCTTGAGCCATATATGTATGAGCGATACCGTTCGGACATGATGTTATAGCAAGTATTTTCATCGCTTTCACTCTCCTTTATTTAAAGTGTAAGCGTATTCAATGCTATATAAAAAAGAATAATTGCCGTTATTAGTGGCAATTATTCTCGAATTTGAGCGATTAACTTATTTTTAAAGTCATGGTTCTCCATCATACACCACTGATCAACCGTATGTTCATCAAGTTGGGCTAGTGACTGAATCATATTTTTCATCATTTGCGCATCCTTCTTCGCAATCGCTAGGAAGAATACTAACTTCACATCATGTTGTTTCCAAGGAATGGGGTGCTTGAATTTATAGACAATCACATGAGATTTCAGCACCTTCTCAGGATTACCGTGAGGAATCGCCATACCATTGCCTATGAAAGTTGAAGACTGACGTTCGCGTTCCATCGCAGATTCAATGTAACCGTCTAAAGTCGTTTGATGTTCTTCTAGAATCTCTTGAGTTCTCTTAAAGATTGAGAGTGCAATGGAAGGTTCATCTTGTTCGATGTCGGACTCAACCACAAATTCTATTGGTGACAGGGCATCTCTTTGTAACGTTGGGTTTTTAAACGTTTTAATTACATGTTCAACTTGGCGTTCATCATCTTTCGAAAATAATGGCGACACCTGAATCACTTTCGGAAGGTGTGATGAACGTTTGTGACTTAAGTCGATATCATGCGTTGTGATGAGTAAATCCACTTGCGCAAAGTCATATGTCTCAACATCTTCAAGTTTCAATGTATCAACAATTGATATTGAAGGACTTAATTTCTTAATTCTTTCAGCTAATAAAGTTGAAACCCCTAAGCCGTAATAGCACACAATGACGACGTTAATGGTCGAGTGCATTTGTCGTTCAATTGATGATTGAAAATGAATCGTCAAAAAGGCAATTTCATCTTCGCTAAGTTGTATGTCAGTGTCTTTAGATAACTGATGAATTACATCGTAAAGCGTGTTAAAGATAAAAGGATAGAGTTGTTTGATTTCAGATGTCAGCGGATTGTTGAGGTAAACATTGCGCATTAATCGTAAGTAGGTACGACTAAAGTGCGTATAAATATTTTCTTTTAGAATTGAATCTTTAGAAAAAGGAATATCTACATTCGTTTCCATCAATTGTATTAACCGTTGAATATAACTTTGAATAAAGAGTTGTTGGAAGCTTAAATCAAATTGATTGAAATGATAACTAATGAAGAATGAAAACAATTGACTCGTTTCATCAGTTAGCTGGTAACCTAGTTGTTGATTAATATCTTTAATACACTGTCGTGCTATGGCTAGAGAAGTTGGATTCGACTCCCAATCTAACTCCTCAGAGTTAGAGCGCTTAATAATTAAGATTAAATGCACAAGTAATTGTCGCACTTGATTATCTGACGTTTGAAGCTCGGAAGCTTGAATATGTTTCTTAATAATATGATGAATACGCTGAATATGTCCCTGTGGTAATTCTTGCAGAATCAAATCTTCCACTTTAATTTCATTCGAAGAGAGTTGATTCAGATGAAGAACCGCATTACTTAAATCCGAACCACTAGCATCGATAATGATGCCTTGTTTCCTTTTCAAAGTGATGGTGACATCAAATTTTTCACACCAAGTTTGGATACGTGTGACACAATCGAGTACATCTGCCTTTGATAGATGAAAATGTGATGCAAGCTCACTCAAAGTATATGTATGATGATCCATCAATAATTTATAAGCAATCGTAATTAATAACTTTCTCTCTTTAAGAATACTGTCATTTAATTGTCCCTCAATAAAACTAATAGAATATGCATCTAAATTTAATTGATAGCCTCTAGATTTAACACTCACTATAAGATTATCAATGAATGTAGAATTAATAACTTTAATATCATTCCTAACTGTGCGATTAGACACATTTAAATAAGCCGAAACTTCATTCCCGCTAATGTACGTTTGAGCGTTATTGATTAAGAGTTGAATGAGTTTAATCTGTCTGTTTATCATAGTCCATCTCACTTCTCCCACAAAGTTTGATTAGGAAAACGCTTACTCCACAATCAAAGTTTACTTGTTAGCGAGGAGATAGGCAAGTAGGTATGATAATCAACTTTGAAGAATTAAGTACGAAATTATCGATCATTGTAATCAAACAATTAATAGACTCCAAGTCTCCGATATTCAAGACAACGAACTTCCAAATTTAAATCATTACATTAGAACAATTGACTCAACAACTACTCCCATCAAACATTAATTTTAATTGACTTGCTCAAATAACAGTTTCTTCATTATATTGTTAAGCAAAATGTTATATGGGTATGAGTAAATTAGTTAGATGAGGAGGTATTATAGTTGAACATTTCTTCTAAATATTTTGATTATTTAGTTGTTTTTACCGCAGGCATAGGAATGTTTTTATCTACCTTAGATAGTGGGATTATTAACGTTGCATTACCTACTTTATCGAAATCATTTAATGTTGATACATCATTGATAACATGGAGTGTCACTTTATATACTTTATTATTGACGGGAACGATTATCATATTTGGAAGATTGAGTGACAAATTTAGTCGAATAAATATCTATAGTATCGGGCTTATTGTGTTTTTAATAGCTTCAATTTTATGTGGTTTTTCAAGTAATATTATCCAATTGATCACATTTCGAGGTTTGCAAGGCATCGGAGCAGCAATGTTGCAAGGCACTGCCACTGCTATTATTACAACTAGTATTCCTGAAGATAGACAAGGATCGGCCCTAGGAACGCTAAGTATACTTTTAGGAATAGGACCAGTTTTAGGACCTAGTGTAGGAGGGAGTTTACTCTCTTTAGGAAGTTGGAGATGGATATTTTGGATGAATATTCCCTTTATCGTAGTAGGGTTAGTTGGCTGTTTAATATTGAAGAGAAATATTAAAGAAAATAGAAGTACATCTATTCACCTAGATTTGCGAGGAAATATATTGTTATTTCTATCTATATTTTGTTTATTAATCAGTCTAACTGCATGGTCTCATAATTCTATTAAAAGTTTACTCGTTTATGGGAATTTAATAACTTTTATCATACTATTTAGTTTGTTTGTAGTATGGGAATTAAAAAATAGTCTTCTCTACAACTCTATGATAGACAATACGTTTTTGAGGATTTTTCGCATTAGGTGAGTATAATATAGGACGTCCTTTATACACACTTTTTGCATTTCTTCACTCACCAGTGTTATAATTTAGGTAACGAAAATAAGTATTCACTTATACACCAATCCCCCACTATTGCGAGTAGTGAGGGGATTTTTGTTGGTGTGGCTATATGTCACCTATTTTTATTGCGTTTACTTAGCCAATGAGTAAAAAACGCAATGGCACAGCCACTGATGACTGGTGCTATGATGTGAACGAAAATAAGCATCACTCTATACACCTCCTCTCTACGTCAAATTGACGCCTGAGGGATAGGCGACCTATATATTATATCATCCCCGAATATACGATGAGAGTTAACTTCCGATAAGTCATTTATGTTAACTAAAAAGACTCTAGTACAATTTGATATGTATTAGAGTCTTTTTGTTAGTTAGTCATTTAATTCTACTGATTTTATTTTTGGTTTTTCTGGTAGTAATGCATACTTAATTTTAACAGTTAGAGTAGCTAGTTTGTCATTAATATTCACTTGATAATAACCTATATGACCGCTACCTTGATTATCTGATTGTCCATTAATAGAAACTTTATCTTGGCTTTTTAGAAATTGATAAGTTTTATTATCTTTAGCAATTTCTTTTAAGTTTTTAGTATCTTTATTTTTAATAGAGGTATTTAATTGTTTTTCACTGGAATACATAACCCATTTATCAAAAAATAAGAAATTTAGAATCATATAACAAATGGCTACTACTATAATTACAAGAGCGATATAAATTAACTTTTTCAACGTTAAACACCTTTTTAAAATTATTTATAATTTATGATAACTCATAAGTATATGTAATTGCCAAATAAGATATAAAATTTAAATAAGTATTCACAATCTCTACAAATCATTCTTATATCTTAGTGATAATATAATAATTGAATATATTATCTATAGGAGTGATTTGGATGAGTAATTCTAAAAAAGTAGCTGTTGTTACTGGAGCGGCTCAAGGTATTGGTTTGAAAATTGCTGAACGTTTATTTAAAGATGGATTTAATTTAGCCATAGTTGATTACAATGAAGAAGGTGCTAAAAATGCTGCGTCATCTTTAACTACAAATGAACAAGAGGCAATTGCCTTTAAAGCTGATGTCTCAAATCGTGATGAAGTCTTTTCAGTATTAAGAAAAGTGGTCGAGCACTTTGGAGAGTTTAATGTATTAGTTAACAATGCAGGTTTAGGTCCAATGACGCCAATTGATACAGTGACACCTGAACAATTTGATCAAGTTATTGGAGTCAATCTAGGTGGCGTATTCTGGGGAATACAAGCTGCATTAGAACAATTTAATAAGTTAGGTCATGGCGGTAAAATTATTAATGCTACTTCTCAAGCTGGTGTAGAGGGTAATGCGGGATTATCTTTATATAGTAGTACTAAATTTGCTGTTAGAGGTTTAACACAAGTTGCTGCTCGTGATTTAGCTGATAAAGGTATTACAGTTAATGCGTATGCACCTGGTATTGTTGAAACACCAATGATGGAAGGTATTGCAATAAAATTAGCTAAAGAGAACAATCAACCCGAAGAGTGGGGTTGGAAACAGTTCACTGATCAAATCACTTTAAAACGTCTTTCAAAACCGGAAGATGTGGCTAACGTTGTCAGCTTCTTAGCAAGTAGTGATTCAGACTATATTACAGGACAAACTATCATTGTTGATGGTGGTATGAGATTCCATTAATAAAAAATAAAAACGTTTATGCATACATCTGTTTGCATAAACGTTTTTTTATTACTCGTGTTTATTTTGTGTGCTGTTGTTATTGTTTTGTTGGTTACTTGGTTTGTTTTCAGAGTTTTGTGAGCTAGATTGCTGGTTGTTAGGTTTCTCTGATGTTGATGGTTGTGTAGAGTTCTGACTATTTTGTTGTGAATGGTTATTGTAGTTATTATTGCTCGTGTTATTTTGCGTGCTTGGTTTGTAGTTGTTCTTAGATGGTTTATCTTTAGTTTCGTTTGTTTTGGTTTGTTGTTTATCGTTTTGATACTGATTATTGCTAGGTTGCTTAGTTGTGTTGTTGGAATGATTGATATTAGAGTTTCCGTTATATGTGCCAGATGCTGGTTCTGATTGCGCATTTTCTTGGCTTTGGTTAGCGTTATTATTTCCATTATATTGATCGCTGTCTTGATTAGATTTATTTTTCTTCTTATGTTTCTCTTCAGTTTTTTGATTGTCTTTATTTGAGTCTGTATTAGAAGATTTGCTTTCATGCGTCATTGCTGCATAAATTGAGAAGCTTAATGCAGCGACAAGAAGGATCACTACGATGCTTGCTAATATCTTTTTCAAATGGTTGTCCTCCGTCCTTATTAAATTTTTCTGTATTCTATTATAATCGTTTTCGGGTCATAAGTAGAACTATTTTGAAATAATAAGTTACATATATCATACCAATTATTTTTGAAAATATAAAAAATTACAAGAATGTAATAAAAAACATTAAAGAAAAATTTGCACTTTATGTAATCGCATTGTAATATTGTAATTGAATCGTAATATCCCATCTTTGTTGTACATAAATAGCGATTCCAATAAAAACATAGGAGAGATCCATTTATGAACAGAACTACAAAAGTAATCTTATCGTCAATGTTAGCAGCCGGAACAGTATTTGGAGTTGGCCTTTCAACAGATACGCCACCAGTGAATCAAGCCCATGCAGCAACAGCACCTTACTACTCATTTACAGGATATGCTGGTAATCATGCCTCATTTGTTTTAAACCAACTATTTATTAATTCGTTAAAGTATGACACTTTTAGAATGAATGGAATTAAAATTCCTTACACAACTGGTAAAAATCATGTGAACAAATATAAAGGCACGGTTAAGAAATATGACCAAAGCTTTAGTGGAGTTAATACTAAGAAAACGAGAGCAGGTAGCGTAGAGTTTAAAGTTACAAGTCATCTATCTGTGAAACAACTTAAAGAAGCTTATGGTAAAGGTTTGAGAGCTTTACCTAACAAGCACAAAGGCACTAAAACGTATGCTTATAGCCCAGGAAATAAACACTATGGTATATCATTTACTACTAAGAATAATAAAGTAACTAAAATTACAATCGGAACACTAGGTGTGACTGGAGAAAAATTCTAGCTAATCATTTATTAATACGTAATGAACAAGCAACATTAAATTTAGAAAAGAGATAGCTTATCATGAGAAAACTAACTAAAGTATTTGTAGCATCAACTATCGCAATGGGAACATTAGTAGGAGTGGGTGTTTCTACGGCTTCACCAGTTAATGGCATTGCTCAAGCTACAAACTCACATTACTATACGTATCAAGGTTACGTTAAAGGAAATGGATCATTCTTAATTAAAGAGCAATTTATTAAAGCCGTTAAGAGTAATAATGTGACATTTAATGGAATTAAATTGACACATTCGACTGGTACTAAAATGGTCGATAAGTATGATCAACATTTCGAAGGTGTCGCAAATGATGGGATTAAGGCTAAACAAGTCCAATTTACTGTGACTAAAGATTTAACCTTAAATCAGCTGAAAAAAGCTTATGGCAAAGATTTAATTAAGAAAAGTCATAATAAAAACAAGGATGGCGGTATTTTTTGTTATACACCTTCAGGTAAAGGTTTAGGTGTATTGTTTGTAGTAGATAATAGTCGTGTCGTAGCAGTGACGATTGGCTACTCACTTTCTACACCAAGTAAATAAGATTTATAGGTGGAGGCTGTAACATAGATAATTGTCTCAACCTTAATTAACATATTGGCAGTAGATATCTGAATTGAAAGTGCACTTATGCTAAGCTTCTTTCAATCTTAGTCATCCTTGCCGGAGTGGTACAAAGAAATTAATTTTGACAAATTATATTTCTGTGCCACTCTTTTTTATTTAGTGGAGAAATATTTATTCAAATCTATAAAATTAGAGTAGGGAAAACTGATATGATGAATAGAGAGACACTGATAAAGGTCAATGATGATGATATCCTCCCCCTTATTAAAGTGCACCAGCGCTTAAGAATTTTAATTTTCCTTATACGTAATTTAAGTTGTATCAATGAAATATTAAAATTTGATAAAGTTCACTTTCTGTCGGAAAATTAATTTTCAAAGTGAGTGGGTATAGAAGTCATGGAAAGGTGGTAATCATTCATGAGTGTATTAACAAATGAAGAGAGAGTCAAAATTCTATCGGATATCGTCGTAATCAAAACAGTGAACGACAATGAATTGGAAGTAGCGAAATACTTACAAAAGTGGTTCGACAAGTATGGAATTGAATCAGAATTAGATGAAGTTTCAGAAGGACGTGCCAATTTAATTGCCACTGTTGGTTCAGGTCAACCTGTCATCGGTATTTCAGGTCACATGGACGTGGTCGCTGAAGGAAATCATGATGACTGGACTTACGATCCATTTGAATTGACTGAAGATAATGGTTACTTGTATGGACGCGGTGCTGCTGATATGAAATCAGGTTTAGCAGCATTAGCCATTGCGTTAATCGAAATTAAAGAAAGTAACCAGTTAAATAAAGGTACAATTAAATTTATGGCGACTGTTGGTGAAGAAATGGAACAAGCAGGTTCTTCACAATTATATGAAAAAGGCTATGCAGACGATTTAGACGCGTTACTTATCGCTGAACCGTCTTATCCAAGTTTAGTCTATGCGCATAAAGGTTCTATGGATTTCCGAATCACTTCTAAAGGTAGATCTTCACATAGTTCAATGCCATTCTTAGGTGAAAATGCGATTAAACCACTACTCGAATTTATTCAAAATATTGATAAAGAATATGAAGAACTTACGCAAACTGTTAAAGGTGAGTCTTTAGACTACAGTAATATGGTGAATAAGTTAGCAGGTCAATTACCTGAAAATGTCACTAAAGAACAGGCTAAAGATTTAATTGAAGGTTTAGTCATGACAAATAGTATCTTTAACGGTGGTTCACAAGTCAATTCTGTACCGGATAGTGCGACTGCTGAATTTAACGTGCGTACTATACCAGAATATAATAATGACAAAGTTAAAGAATTATTTAATAAATATTTAAAACAAGCTAACGAAAATGGTTCAAGTTTATCTCAAGAAATCTATCTTGATTTAGCGCCTGTTGTAACAACTGGTAAAAATAGATTGGTAGAACTTGGCCATGAGAAAGCACAAGCACATTTCCCTAATGAGGAAGGTTTAATTATTACGCCGACTGTTGCGGTTACAGATGCGTCTAACTTACTTCGTGGTAAGGATGAGCACTTCCCATTCTTAATGTTCGGCCCTGGTATTAGACCTCATCAAGTTGACGAATGTGTTGAAAAACAAAATTATCTTGATTTTGTTGATTATTATATCGATTTCTTAACGTCATTTACTGATGAATTTTAAGTATTAATTGATAAGGTGAAAGCCCATCTCGCTAGAAAAAGTGAGGTGGGCTTTTTTGTGCATTTTTGATTGAATGGATATTTTTAGTGAATTCATAGGCTTTTATTTGTAAGGGTCTAATTTTTATATATAAAGATGAAATATGATAATTATATATAAATTAGGGAATATATATTAATGTATAGGACATCTGGGGGGATGAAAATGGACTTAAATAAATTAATTACTCTAATCGAAAATAAAAAGCATAATGAGTTATATAGGATGTTTTCTAAAAGTTTTAAGCGCTCTATTAGTAAACGCATGTTAAAGGAAACATTAGATCTATATATGAAATATGCGAAGAAACATACTTTGTATGTTGATATAGGTAATGAAAAGAGTGGCGAAAAAATCTGGCTAGATGAATACCAAAATTATGGTATTTTCGTGTTATTGGAAAATGATGTTATTTATAGTTTAATACTGAAACCCCTCTATTATTTTAAAGATAAATGGACGAAACAGACTTATGATCTTCCTATTAAAGATGAATGGCTAATATATTGGGGTGGAGATAACGAATTATTTAATTACCACTATAACTATGAAACGCAACGCTATGCATATGATTTAGTGAAACTAGTCAATGGTAAAACGATGTATGATGGTGGTCAATTTTGTTCAAATTATTATAGTTTTGGGGCGAATGTGGTTGCACCGATTTATGGAGAGGTTGTCAAAGTTGTGAACCATATTAATGATAATACGCCTGGAAACACAAATGAGAGTGAGCCATATGGAAATTATGTAATGATGAAGCATGGCGATCATGAGTATAGTGTTCTTGCCCATTTAAAGAAGCATTCGATTACTGTACATGAAGGGGATTTAATTTATGCGCAAGAAGTGATTGGCCAGTGTGGCAATTCAGGAAACTCTACCGAACCTCATTTACACTTTCAAGTTATGAATGCCCCTGATTTGGAAAATGGTCAATCATTGAAGATTCAATTTAAAGATTATAATAATCCTATTAAAGGTGAAATATTAAAAAATGATTGATGGAAATTACTCGATTGAATGTCGAGTAATTTTTTTATGTTTCAAAACCCTTGATATCAAAGGTATTACGCACAATACACTTTCGCTTAATTTCATTATGCATAATATAATTATTAATTTTATTGCAGTTTAATTAATAAAAATAAATAAATACAGTTTATCAAAGTTTAAATACTAACATAAGTTTTTGACATAATGAACATATTATTTATACAAATAATTTATAAATGAAAAGTATGTGAATAAAATGCAGTTTCCATTTACTTAACAGAAAATTAAAATTACGATGGCACCGTAAGTTGCTTTTTCAAAAATTTATAGGAGGTTACGAGATGAAAAATTTTTCAAAATATGCACTTACAAGTATCGCAGCACTTACGGTCGCAAGCCCCTTTGTCACTATGGATGGCCATGCTAAAGACAAGTCAGTAAAACAAGACATTGATGCGAAGGTTACTCAACAGACTGACGCACCAAAAGCACTTAAAGCATTGCCTGGTTCAGAAAACGTTAAGAACCATTATAAAGACTATGTTGTCACTGATGTAAAAAAAGACAACAAAGGATTTACGCACTACACTTTACAACCTAAGGTAGGTAACGTCTTTGCTCCTGATGAGGAGGTTAAAGTACATGTGAATACTGAAGGCAAAGTTGTATTAATTAACGGTGACACTGATGCGAAGAAGGTGAAACCAACTAATGAGGTGTCGATCAACAAAGAACAAGCATCTAAAAAAGCGTTTGAAGCGGTTAACCTTAATCCTAAAAAAGCGAAAAATATGAAAGAAGACGCCGTCAAAACAAATAAAGTAGAAATCGATGGTAAAACAAATAAGTATGTTTACAATGTAGAATTGATTACCACAATACCTAAAATTTCACATTGGAATATCAAAGTTGATGCAGAAACAGGCCAAGTTGTCGATAAACTAAATCTCATCAAAGAAGCAGCGACGACAGGTACCGGTAAAGGTGTGCTTGGTGATACGAAACAAATTAATATCAATAGTGTAAATGGAGGATATGCGTTACAAGATTTAACGCATCAAGGACAATTAGCAGCTTACAATTATAGTGATAACACTGGCCAACATTCGCTCATCAAAGATAACGATAAAAACTTCACAGATGATAATCAACGTGCTGGTGTTGACGCTAATTACTACGCTAAACAAGTGTATGACTACTATAAAGATACTTTCGGTCGTGAATCATATGATGATAGAGGAAGTTCAATTATCTCTCTAGCCCACGTAAACAAATTCCAAGGTTCTGATAATAGAAATAATGCCGCATGGATTGGCGATAAGATGATATATGGGGATGGAGACGGACGAACATTTACAGCACTATCTGGTGCAAATGACGTTGTAGCTCATGAAATCACACATGGTGTAACCCAAGAAACAGCGAATCTTAATTATCGTAATCAATCAGGTGCTTTAAATGAAAGTTTCTCGGATGTCTTCGGTTACTTTGTCGATGATGAAGATTTCTTAATGGGTGAGGATGTGTATACACCAGGACAAAATGGAGATGCACTAAGAAGTATGTCCAATCCCGAACGATTTGGACAACCATCTCACATGGATGATTATGTAAATACACAATCAGATAATGGTGGTGTACACACTAACTCTGGAATTCCTAATAAAGCAGCTTACAATACAATACGTAGTATTGGAAAGGGTAAAGCACAACAAATTTACTACAGAGCGCTCACAGAATATTTAAGTTCAAATTCAAACTTTAGTGATGCTAAAGAAGCGCTGTATCAATCAGCTTTAGATTTATATGATAAAAACACAGCTAACCAAGTAGCAGATGCATGGGACGACGTTGGTGTATAAATAATTGAAACTTTAAATCGTTTAAATCAGCCATAAACAATCTATCAACGAACATAATCAACGCCTTAATAAACAAGAATTAATGTTAAACACTTACAAATATTAAACGCCTTAATAAATGATGATCAAACAATGTTTGGCTTCATGTGGCCCTTACTCTAACAGTAGAGTAGGGGCTTTAAAATATTCTTAGGGAGGAGACTGCGGGTTGTCTAGCCGAAGTGAGACGGCAGTCTATTGATTGAAACTATTAATAGATATTCTTAACTCTACCTAACCTTTTTATTCTATCTTATAAATGTTATAAAGAGTGAAAGAGACAATACAAATGAGGGGTTATAAACACGAATGATCCAATGAAAGATTTTAATTTAAGAGACGTTATAGGAATATTGATTATGGGATTCGTTAGTTTTTTTAAGTTGCCTTTACTAAATGTCGTATTATTAGCATTGCTTATGATTATTGTGACATCTTTTATAAATGAAAAATTATGCTCTAAAAGCAATATTACTAGGAGAGAAGAGGATGAAAAAGATAAAACAACTTGAAGTTATTGATATTCTGTTAATCATTATTAGTTTATTAGCCGTTTTAATTGGAGTTTTGCAGATATTTAATTTAATACACGTATCGCCAATCATTACGTTAATACTTCTTATAATCATTGTCGTCCTTAATCTGTTTAAGTCATTGGATGAACATAAACATTCCAAATAGAAAATAAAGTGTTAGGAGATAAGAAGTGCGTAAATTATTAAAGAAGTTAACTAAAAAAGATTTCGTATTGATTGTCATTTTATTTATAGTTGCAGTGATGTGCTTCTTAAATACCTTTGACATAGTAAAGTTGTCAGAAAGCCAATCTAATTATGTTGCCACTATTTATACCATTATCGTTTTTATTAGTTTGATTCGAATAAATAAGAAAGATAAACACGATCAATGATAGAAAGGTTTAGGAGTTGATTGGGGTTGAATAAATCTGAGCAAGGTCTGAATATTATAGATTTCATTTTATTTACACCACTAATCATTCTTTTCTTCATTAATATTTTAATATTCACTCATTTGATTCACGTATCTGCATTTTATTCTAACTTATTATCAATCATTAATTCGGCTTTATTAATGATTGGATGGATTAGAATGATTTATAAAGATAAGACATCTTATACATTGTACAAATGATTGTTCAATGTCAGTTATACATTAAAGTGATGTATAGTACTACCTGTGTTACTCAATATTTGTCACAAAATTTTACATACTTTCTCATATATTTTTAACATTAGAATGATAAATTATTATTAAATAAAAAGAATTATTAAAGTTTAAATGAATTTAAATTAGATTTAGTGAGGAGTTTATCATTTAATGAAAAAGAGTAAACGTCAGGATTTAGTAACCATGATTGTTAAACAAAATCACATCTATAAAAAAGCAGATATCATTGATTATATTGATGATCACTTTGGCATTCGTTATAGTATGACAACCATTGCGAGAGACTTGAGAGAACTTAATATTTTTCGTCTGCCAGCTGAGAGCAAACAATTTGAATACAAAATTTTAAATAATCAATCGCAAATCGACGCTAAAATTAAGCTAGATGATTATCTAGAAACAGAAATCATTAGTACCGTGATTAAAGAATCATATATACTTATAAAGACGTCACCAGGATTTGCGCAAAGTATCAATTATTATATTGACCAATTACAACTTAAAGAGATTGTTGGTACTATAAGTGGCAACGACACTATTATGATACTTACTCATTCTAAAGCAATGGCTGAATATGTGTATTACAAAATATTCAATCATAATTATTCATAATCTCTCATATCTGAATAATGAATCGAAAGGCCTGGTAAACGTATTGCATGCGTTTGCTAGGTCTTTTATATTACTAAAGTTATTAATTCACATATTGACTAACTATTCATTTAAGTGAATAAAAAACTTTTTATCGAAACATTCATTATTTCATATTAGCTGAATATTCATTTTCCATACGAAATAACAATACAAAAATGTATAAACAATCATATAAATGTATTGAATAACCAAATTGTACAAAACTTTCTACATTGAACTTGTGAATATAATCACATAAATATATGTGAAATCACTATATACTCATGTTGAAGTTACAGAAAAGGAGGAAATGAATATGGCAGATGGACCCATTCAAGTAAACAGTGAAATTGGTAAACTTAAAACCGTTTTACTTAAACGTCCAGGTAAAGAGTTAGAAAATTTAGTTCCAGATTATTTAGGTGGTTTACTATTTGACGATATTCCTTATTTGGAGGTTGCTCAACAAGAGCACGATCGGTTCGCCAAAGTGTTACAAGATGAAGGAGTAGAAGTACTATACTTAGAGAAACTTGCTGCAGAAAGCATTGAAGATTCAGATATTAGAGAACAATTCATCAATGATGTGTTAGCAGAATCTCGTAAAACAATTCTTGGTCATGAGAAAGAAATAAAAAAATTATTCTCAACATTATCTAATCAAGAGTTGATTGATAAAGTTATGGCTGGTGTGCGTAAAGAAGAGATAAAATTAGAATCTACGCATTTAGTTGAGTATATGGATGACAAGTATCCATTCTATTTAGACCCAATGCCTAACTTATACTTCACTCGTGACCCACAAGCATCAATAGGTCGAGGTATTACAGTGAATCGTATGTTTTGGAGAGCTAGACGTAGAGAATCAATCTTCATTTCATACATTTTAAAACATCATCCTCGATTCAAAGATGCGGATGTTCCGGTATGGTTAGACCGTGATTGTCCTTTCAACATTGAAGGTGGGGACGAACTTGTACTTTCTAAAGAAGTACTAGCAATTGGAATATCAGAACGTACGTCAGCTCAAGCTATCGAACGCTTAGCACGACGTATATTTAAAGATCCGTTATCCACTTTTAAAAAGGTAGTAGCAATTGAGATTCCAACTAGCCGTACATTTATGCACTTAGATACAGTTTGTACAATGATTGATTATGATAAGTTCACAACGCACTCTGCAATCCTTAAAGCTGAAGGTAATATGAACATTTTCATTATTGAAAATGATGAAGCTAGTGATGACATTAAAATCACTCATTCAAGTCACCTTAAACGAACATTGGAGGAAGTACTTGGTGTTGATAATATCGAGTTAATCCCAACTGGTAATGGTGATGTGATTGATGGTGCACGTGAACAATGGAATGATGGTTCAAACACATTATGTATCCGTCCAGGTGTAGTAGTCACATATGATCGTAACTATGTATCAAATGATTTGTTAAGAAAACGCGGTATTAAAGTAATTGAAATTCCTGGAAGCGAACTAGTTCGCGGACGTGGTGGCCCAAGATGTATGAGTCAACCATTATTCAGAGAAGATTTATAGAATAGTATTCAAACACCTGTTATAGTGTAGTTGAAATCGCTTTCAATTTTAAGACTAATCATATTAAGTTTTGAAGGCGCTGATGATTTACACTGCGACTAATTAGATGAAAGGGGCGTATATTATGGAAAAAATCCGGAAACCATTTGACTTAAAAGGAAGATCACTACTTAAAGAATGTGATTTTACCAAAGAAGAATTTGAAGGTTTAATAGATTTTGCCATGACGTTAAAAACGTATAAACAACAAGGCACACCGCATCGTTATTTAGAAGGTAAAAACATTGCATTACTTTTTGAAAAAACGTCTACACGTACGCGTGCTGCATTCACAGTCGCATCTATTGATTTAGGTGCACATCCTGAATTTTTAGGAAAAAATGATATACAATTAGGAAAAAAAGAATCTGTTGAAGACACTGCGAAAGTATTAGGCAGAATGTTTGATGGTATAGAGTTTAGAGGTTTCTCACAAGAGAAAGTAGAACAACTTGCAGAATTCTCTGGTGTACCAGTTTGGAACGGATTAACAGATGATTGGCATCCAACACAAATGTTGGCAGACTTTATGACAGTAAAAGAAAACTTCGGACATCTTGAAGGCATTAATTTGACTTATGTCGGTGATGGACGTAATAACATGGCACATTCATTAATGGTAGCTGGTGCGATGCTTGGTGTAAATATTAGAATTTGTACACCACAAGCACTAAGTCCTAAAGATGCTTATGTAGAAATTGCTAGAGATTGTGGCTCTAAATATGGTGGTTCCGTGTTAGTCACTGATAAGATCGAAGAAGCAGTTAAAGATGCCGATGTTATTTATACAGATGTATGGGTATCTATGGGCGAAGAAAGTGAGTTTGAAGAACGCATTAATTTATTGAAGGACTATCAGGTCAATAAAGCGATGTTCGAATTAACTGGTAAAGACAGTACAATCTTCTTACATTGTTTACCAGCATTTCACGATACACAAACAGAATACGGTCAAGATATATATGATAAATATGGCCTCAGTGAAATGGAAGTTACTGATGAAATCTTTAGAAGTGAGCACTCTAAAGTATTTGATCAAGCCGAAAATCGCATGCACACAATTAAAGCTGTTATGGCTGCTACACTAGGCTAGATTAAATCTACACAACATCATGAGAAACTATAGACTTACAACATACAAAACAAATTGAGCCACTCCAAGTGTATGAAGTCAAATGAGTGATTGTGTTTATCATATTCGAGCAGTGATGAATCAAGATTAAACGTTCATCATCATTAAGTCGTTACGAATTGACCGTTATCAATCCGTCCGTAGTCACATGTTTACTAACCCGTTTAATGTAACGGTCGTAACTATCTTTCACACCTTTCCACAACACCCACTCTCGCATACTGACTTAATGACAGGATATGAATGAAAGAAAATACACTATTAGTTTCAGCACAATGATAACAATTAAAGGGAAAAGTAAGTCTATAGATTCCTACTTCTAAAGGAGAAATGAATATGAGCGAACAAGGAGAAAATAAGTTAAGTCGATCATCATTGATAGGTCTTGTAATAGGATCAATGATAGGTGGCGGTGCATTCAATCTCATGTCTGATATGGGAGGACAAGCTGGTGGTTTAGCCATTATTATAGGATGGGTTATCACAGCCATAGGCATGATTTCATTAGCATTCGTTTTCCAAAACCTTACAAATGAACGACCGGATCTTGATGGCGGTATATACAGTTATGCCCAAGCTGGTTTTGGCGATTTTATCGGCTTTGCAAGTGCATGGGGATATTGGTTCTCTGCATTTTTAGGGAACGTCGCGTACGCAACATTACTAATGTCTTCCGTCGGTAACTTTTTCCCAATTTTTAAAGGTGGTAACACATTCCCAAGTATACTCGTTGCTTCAATTTTATTATGGGGTGTTCACTTTTTAATACTTAAAGGGGTAGAAACTGCGGCGTTTATTAATAGTATTGTTACGGTTGCCAAGTTAATACCTATATTATTAGTCATTATATGCATGTTAGTTGCCTTTAATTTTGAAACTTTTAAAGAAGGATTCTTCGGAATGAATGCACATGGTGCACTACCATTTAACTTTGGAGACACAATGTCTCAAGTGAAAAGTACAATGCTCGTCACTGTATGGGTATTTATCGGTATAGAAGGTGCTGTCGTCTTTTCAAGTCGTGCCAAACGTAAGAAAGATGTAGGTACTGCAACAGTAATAGGATTAATTTCAGTGTTACTCATCTATTTCTTATTAACTGTATTAGCACAAGGTGTTATCATTCAAAACCATATCTCTCAATTAAACGCACCATCTATGGCACATGTCCTTGCTTACATCGTAGGTGATTGGGGTTCAACACTTGTAAACATCGGACTAATTATCTCAGTTTTAGGTGCATGGTTAGGTTGGACACTACTTGCCGGAGAGTTGCCTTTTATCGTTGCGAAAGATGGATTATTCCCGAAATGGTTTGCTAAGGAAAATGAAAACGGCGCACCAGTCAATGCATTATTAATCACTAACATATTAGTTCAAATTTTCTTGATTAGTATGTTGTTCACTGACAGCGCGTACCAATTTGCATTTTCATTAGCATCTAGTGCCATTTTATACCCATATATGTTCAGTGCCTTTTACCAAGTTAAGTACACTATTGAACATAAACAACACGCGACACCTAAACAATGGACAATAGGTATACTCGCCTCATTATACGCAGTATGGCTAGTCTATGCTGCAGGATTTGATTATTTATTATTAACAATGTTGCTTTACATTCCTGGTCTTATCGTTTATTCAATCGTTCAAAAAAATAACCAAACACGCTTAACACGCATTGACTATATCTTCTTCGCTATCATTATCATTCTATCTATTGTCGGACTTATACGACTATGTAGTGGCGCGATTAACGTGTTCTAGAAAAAGGAGCGAACTGTTATGGATAAAAAAATTGTCATCGCATTAGGTGGTAATGCGATTCAGACGTCTGAAGGTTCAGCAGAAGCACAACGACGGGCTATTCGCATGACCATGCAAACACTTAAACCACTATTTCAATCCGATAATGATATTGTCATTTCGCATGGTAATGGTCCTCAAATAGGTAATTTATTGATTCAACAATCTCAATCTGATAGTGAACAAACGCCCGCTATGCCACTTGATGTATGTGGGTCTATGACACAAGGTATGATAGGCTACTGGTTAGAAACAGAAATTAACCGTGTACTATCTGAGATTGGCAGTGACAGAGCTGTCGGTACTATTATTACTCGTGTAGAAGTCGATAAAGATGATCCGAGATTTGATCGACCAACTAAACCGATTGGTCCATTTTATACTGAAGAAGAGATGCAAGAATTGAAAGAAGCGCAACCTGAGGCTATCTATAAAGCAGACTCAGCTGGTCGTGGTTATAGAAAGGTTGTCGCATCACCTTTACCAATTTCAATACTTGAACATAAATTGATAAGTACACTTGTTGAACAAAAAAATATCATCATTGCATGTGGTGGTGGCGGTGTACCTGTTATTAAGAAAGATAATACTTATGAAGGTGTTGACGCCGTCATTGATAAAGACTTCGCTAGCGAGAAGTTAGCTGCCTTAATTGATGCGGATACGCTAATGATTTTAACCAATGTAGAGCACGTGTATATTAATTTTAAAGAACCTAATGAAGAAAAGTTAACAGATATTGATGTTGAAACTTTGAAACGTTACGCGAAAGAGGGTAAATTCGCTGAAGGATCAATGCTACCTAAGATAGAAGCGGCGATTGATTTCGTTGAAAGTGGGGAGCATAAAGAAGCGATCATCACTAATTTGGAAAATGCTTATCAAGCGTTCGACAAGCAAGCAGGTACACATATTCATAAATAATGAATGATTATGCTATTGGAGATTTAAGAACGATGGCCCCCTAATCAAAAAATATAACATCTTTGAAGCGGTTCTTCTTTGACACTTACCCCGTTAACAACTTGTAAAAGATGTTTGGTTGTTCCTCTATCCAATAGCTTAGGTAGTAAGGAGTTTATGTTATGGCTGGAAATCAAATGTTTTGTAGAGAAAATGAACTTGATGAAAGTTTTAAACAATTAGCGTCATATATTCATATACCTGTAGGTGTCTTACTTCCATTTAAAAGCCAATGCTTTGTGAGACATTATAGTAAGGGTCAGGTAATTTACTTTTCGTCAGATGAAACGACGCATATCTATTTATTAATAGAAGGGAATATAATGAGAGAAAACTTTAATCTTAATGGTGATGTGTATCGTTATTTAAATAGAGAAAAAGTGTTATTTCCCTTAAACAATTTATTTCAAGATAAGGCGCCAAATGAAATGTGCACCGCATTGACGAATTGCGAAGTGATTGGCATACCTAAAGATTTAATTGAATATCTTTGTAAAAATCATGAGGATATCTTTGTAAGGTTATTTGAATTATTGAGTGCAACACAATGCCAACACATTGAATATAATATGGCGTTAACCAGCAAGCTTGCGAAAGAACGCGTAACAAAGATATTACGCTATCTTTGCCAAACAGTTGGTTATGATAATGATGAATTTTATGAAATTAAGCAATTCATGACGATACAACTGTTGAGCGATATGGCCGGTATATCTAGAGAAACCACAGGTCATATCATTAATGAACTTCGAGAGGATAAAGTTCTATTCAAAAGTAATAAAAACTGGTTAATCAGCAAAGATTTATAATGACACTTAAAAAATTTAATATTTCATAATTACTTTAGAGCGTTAGTTAAATGATATTCATATGAATTATTTAACTAACGCTTTTTGTTTTCTTAAAAAATTTACTAATATAAAAATAATACGTTGAAACGCTAAATATTCTGAAATAAAATTGAAATTCAAAAAATAACACCAAAAACAAATTTCATATATTTTGTGAATTATTAATAACATTTTAATTAACTCTTTTATATAAAAAGAAATTGTAGTATTATATTCTGTGTGATTATATAAATCACAAAATTTTTTTAGGGAGAGAAGTAATTTGAGAAAAAGAATGGATTTCGTGCCTAACAGGCACAATAAGTATGCCATTAGAAGATTTACAGTAGGAACGGCATCAATATTAGTTGGTGCAACATTAATATTCGGAGTGAATCATGAAGCTAAAGCGGCTGAGACTTCAACTGAATTAACTCAGGCACAAGTGGATGAAGATTGTTCGGGTATTACTGATCAAGGCCAGCAAGAAGAAATGTTAACAGAAACTCAAAACACACAAAACGACTATAACGAGCAACAACCAACTCAGCAAATAGACAACGATTGTATTATTGATGAAGTTCCTATGAACGAAGTTGAATATAGTGATGATGCATCATCCAAAGCCCAAGAAGAAGATGCTACATCATTAGAAAATGTTTCAACAGATATTAACACACGTAATACGGAGAATGAATCAGTTGACGCCCAATCAACTGATAACTGCATTGCAAATGAACAAACTTTTGACAACGAATCAGTGCAAGAACAAACAGATAACCAAGTGAACAACGACAATAATATAGATGAATTACAAAAAGCCCAAGAATATGAAACTCAAGAAGAAAATAATGATGCTAATCAATCATTGTCAGAATCAGCAGACTGTGAAAATGGTATTCAAGCAGGTTCTAACAATTACGATATAGAAGCAATAAGTGGTGTTTCCGAAAATAATAATGATGATTTAGATAATTCATCTGATGTCTCAGCTAATGGAGACGTTGCTGAAAATGTTTCAGCTTTAGATAGCAACTCAGATTGCGATTTATACGCGGATCGTAGCTTAGACTATGACACTGACTCAACAAGCAATGATTACAACACAGATAGTGATTACAATACAGATTGTGACTACGGCTCGGATCGTAGCTTAGACTATGATACTGATTCAACAAGTTATGATTACAACACAGATAGTGGTTACGACACAAACAGTGAATATAATACTGATTGTGATTACAACACAGATAGTGATTACAACTCAGACTGTGATTATAGCTCAGATAGTGATTCAGGCTTAGATTATGATTCAGATTCAAGCTATGATTCAGACTCAAGCTACGATTCAGACACAGACTGTGATTACAACTCAGACAGTGATTCAGACTCAAGCTATGATTCAGACTCAAGCTACGATTCAGACACAGACTGTGATTACAACTCAGACAGTGATTCAGACTCAAGTTATGATTCAGATTCGGACTATGATTCAGATTCAGATAGCGACTCAGATTCAGACTGTGGTTCGGATTCAGACTGTGACTCAGACTCAGACAGTGATTCAGACTCAGATAGTGACTCAGATTCAGACAGCGACTCAGATTCAGACAGCGATTCAGACTCAGATAGTGACTCAGATTCAGATAGCGATTCAGACTCAGACTGTGGTTCGGATTC
>NZ_KV798364.1:0-323762 GCF_001809655.1 Staphylococcus sp. HMSC055A09 | reverse complement strand
GGTTCGGATTCAGACTGTGACTCAGACTCAGATAGCGATTCAGACTCAGACAGCGACTCAGATTCAGATAGCGACTCAGACTCAGATAGTGACTCAGATTCAGACAGCGGCTCAAATTGTGATTCTGGTTCAGAACATAAAGTACCAGTAGTACCAACACAGTATCATGAAATGACATCTCATCATGACTCAAACCATCATTATAATAATCTAGTGATGGAGCAGCATCATAAGCAAGAACTACCAGATACTGGTTATGATGTGGCAAATAATGGTACGTTATTTGGAGGTATTCTTGCAGCATTAGGATCATTACTTTTAGTAGGAAGCAAACGTAGAAGTAAGAAATACTAAACCATCATTTACTATTTAATTTTTAAACCCGAGCTTTGTTGCTCGGGTTTTTCTATGAAATAAAACAAAGTAAATGTAAAATAGAATTGAACACGAATGAAGGAGTGAAGCACATGGCTTTAATGACATTGAATTATAGTTCACCGACAATAGGTATGCATCAAAATCTTACAGTCATCTTACCGGAGGACTCAACTTACTTTGATAGCTCCACTTCACCTAAACAACTTAAATCATTATTACTTTTACATGGTTTGTCGAGTGATGAAACCACTTATGTGAGATACACAAGTATTGAGCGATATGCTAATGAACATCAGCTCGCAATTATTATGCCTAATGTAGATCATAGTGGTTACGCTAATATGGCCTATGGTCATAGTTATTATGACTATATTTTAGAAATATATGAGTATGTACATCAAATTTTGCCACTCTCTAAAAAACGTGAAGATAATTTTATCGCGGGACATTCAATGGGTGGTTATGGAACGATTAAATTTGCGCTTACCCAACCAGATAAATTTTCCAAAGCAGCACCATTGTCTGCTGTATTCCAAGCGCAAACTCTCATAGATTTGGAGTGGATAGATTTTTCTGCTAAAGCTATCACTGGAGAGAATACTGATATTAAAGGTACAAATCTAGATACGTATCATCTTTTAGAACAAGCAATTGTTTCAAATGCGCAATTACCAGAACTTCTTATTATGTGTGGAACTGAGGATTTCTTATATGAAGATAATTTAGAATTTATTCGCACGCTTGATGAAAAGGGTATTGGTTATACATTCGAGGATAGCCCGGGTGAGCATAATTATGCATTTTGGGATAAGGCGATTAAAAGGGCCATTGAATGGTTTGTAGAATAATTAAAGTTGAATATTAAAATTTAACGATTATCTAAATATATTGAAATTTATATGAACTCAAAGCGCTTTCAGTTTGAAAATTCTACTCTGTGGTAGACACACAATATCCTAGTCATAATAAGATATTGTCTTATTGTATTAAGACAATGAATGACTTAGGTATAACTTTAGAAACACATATCGTATTAAGTATGACTCTAAAGATTTTGTCAGTCGCTACTCTTATTTTCTTGAAATTGATATAAAAGATTATATGATTACGCAAAGATATTTAGTTTATAACCGTAGTAATCTTATTTCCTAGAAAATAATTTATTTACCCCGTGTCATGATTAATTTGACGCGGGGTATTTGTATATAAGATTTTTACCTTGGAAAATTCAAAACCAAACGACTAAACCTAACTTTTAAAATGTAAAGAAAATGTAAAATTTTATAGAAAACTTAAAATAATTTACATTATATTGTTTTAAAATCTTGCTAAGTTTAAAATAAGAGTAATATATATTAGATGTTTTGAAGATTGGATTCTTTAACTAGGAGTGACGCCATTGTTGAAATACTATATTTCTACAGTTATATTCTTTATTGCTTTTTTATGTGTAAGTGGATTAACATTAGCTACTAATCTAGAGTCAGAAGCATCTGTTGTAGCTGTAGGTGATAACTTGATCCACCCTGAAGTCTATAATGATGCGAAAACAGGTAAAAATAGTTTTGATTTCAAACCTATGTATGAGCCTGTTAAAAAAGATATTCAAAATGCCGATATTGCATATGTTAACCAAGAATCTCCACTTGGTGGCGATGATAGACCTTATCATGGATTTAAGCGTTTTAATACACCAAGTAGTGTGGCTCAGGACTTAGTAGATACAGGCTTTAACTTTGTAAATGGCTCTAATAATCACGCAATGGATCAAGGTGAATCTGGTATAAACAACAGTATACATACATGGGATAAATTTAAAGACAAAGTTTTATTTACAGGTGTTTTTAACTCTCAAGAAGCTCGAGATGAGATTCCAACAAAAACAGTTAATGGTATAAAAGTATCAATGTTAAGTTATACATTTGGCACTAATGGTATTAAACCTTCCCATCCATACACAATTAATACATTTGATGAAACACAAATTAAAAAGGATGTTAAAGAGGCTAAAAAGCAAAGTGATGCAGTGATTGTATCAGCTCACTGGGGCAACGAAGGTCATCATATGGAAAATAAAACTCAAGAAAGATACGCAAAAGTCTTTGCAGATGCAGGAGTTGATGTAGTGTTAGGAATGCATCCTCACGTTATCGAGCCGGTGAAATGGGTGAAAGGGAAAGATGGCAATAAAACACTTGTTGCATATTCACTTGGTAACTTTTTAAACGGCCAAGCTACAGGTAATGAAAGCAATGATTTATTAGGGCGTCTTAATTTTAAATTAGTTAAAAATCCAAAAGGCGTTAAAGTGGAAAACGTGAAGTGGAGAAGTATGGTTAATCATTACGAATTAGCCAATGTATATGATAAGAATTCTAAAAAAGATTTTAAAATATATCCTTTACATGACTATACTGACAAATTAGCAGAGAAACATGGTTTACATTATGTTAATGGAGCAAATATGACAAAAGAAAGATTGCAAGACATTACTAAAGAAGTTATTGATAAAGAATTCTTAGATGATGAAAGTTTATAGAAGATATAGAAGTGCGCTTAAACGTCAAAACGTTTAAGCGCCGTTTTTATATAGTAACTTAAATTATTTAATGAATTCTATTGTAAAAGGCACGACATAGTCTTCACCTTTGAGTACAAATATGATTGCGACGATTGAATAAATGATCATTGCTATACCAAGGATGAACAATAAGACGACGCCTATAAGTACAAAGACTAAAACGGATGCAATAATTGTATAAATAAGATAACTAATTAAGTAATTAAGATAATTTTTACCTTGTTGATCGATAAAAGCAGAATCATCTCTTTTTAATACCCAAATAATGAGTGGCCCTAAGAAAGTTGTGAAAAATGATAATAACCAAATGACCATAGCAATCGTAGTTTCATTATCAGAAACATCTTTAAATGCATGAGGATTTTTAGATTGATTCACCAATTTCATATATCATTTAGCCCCTTTTTGTATGATTTACTTTAAATATATACATTTTAATTATTAAAGTAAATGACTAAATAATAGTAACTAAGGGTTATATTGTTCAAAGTAATTTTAATTATGTAACTGTTTCACGCGAAACGGTTACTTTATTGATAATGAAATCTGCAAGACACTACGAATATTGAATCATCCTTAATTTTGTATATTAATCGGTGTTCTATTGAAACTCTTCTACTGAAATAGCCTTCGTAGTTTCCTTTTAATGCTTCTGGTTTTCCAATACCATCGACACAACCATCTCTTGCAATACTTTTAAGTAAAGCATTCACTTTTTTAAAATAATTTTGATTGTGTTGTTGCCAATATTGATAATCTTTAAATGCTTGAGCTGTAAAAGTTACACTAAACTTACTCATTATCATCAATCTCTATTGTAATTGTTTGGTTATGATTCAATTCCATAATTGATTGATTTAAGTGAGACACATTAGCGAGATTGGATTGAAGGTACATCGTTTCCAACATCGCATTATAATCCTTTTCAGCTAAAATCACTGCATTTTCATTTTCCTTTGTCGTAATAGTGTAAGCCACACTATCCTCGTTCACTTTAGTAATAAGTTCTTTGAAATTCTGTCTAGCGTTTGAATAATTAACTGAAGGCATATTAACAGCTCCTTTAAACATTGTACAATTTATTGTACAATGCGTCCGCTCTGTTGTCATCAATATTTTTTGTCTATAAATCATATTGATGTTTAAAAATGATAAATTCGGACATACATCATATGTAACCATTTACAAAAGCACTTAATAGAACTAATCATTAATTTTTGGAGGAATGTTTCGCATGACTAAAGAAATTAAACAAAATGTTGGCACAGTTGAAGTTCCTGATACAGTTGAATCTGCAGTTGCTTTAGAGTATTCATTTGTAGAAGCATTAGTGAAATTAGACGTAAATGTAACTGGTATTGCAGATGATAACAATGTAGACAATTTAGACAGTGAAACTCGTAAAAATGTAGGTAGTTATCAATCAGTTGGCCATCGTCAAACACCTAGTGTTGATGACATTAAAAATGCTGAGCCACAAGTGATTTTCGCAGATGAGGATAGACATAAATCTATCTTTGAAGATTTAAATTCAATTGCACCTACAGTATTAGTTAAAAGTTTTGATGCAGACTATAAACAAAACAAAGAATCATTCGATTATATTGCGAAAGTTGTTTCTAAACAAGATGAAGGTAAAACAATTTTAGATAATCATGAAAAAGAAATTAAAGATTTAAGTTCTAAAGTACGTATAGATAAAGATGTTGCTACAATCGCTGGCGTTGTTACTGATCAAGATTTAATCATTCATGCTTCTAAATCTTATGTTGGTCAATTATTAGAAGATGTAGGTTTTAAAGCTGGTATTTCTAAAGAAAATGAAAATGATTTACCTGGATATATGGGTGCTGATTATCATAAATTACCTATTAGCAAAGTTGCTGAAGTTAATCCAGAACGCTTAATTGTTATGGTAGATGAAGATAACCAAAAAGATTTCAATAACTTTAAAGAGTCAGATGTATGGAATCAATTAGATGCTGTTAAAAACAATCGTGTTCATGAAGTTAATCGTGAAACATGGGCTAAACATCGTGGTTTAGTAGCAGCAGAACAAATTTTAGAAGACATTACACAATTTACTGAGTAATAAAACGTTTAATTGCTCAAAACAATAAAGCTTAAAGAAAATGCCCTCTTATCAATACATTGATAGGAGGGCATTGTTATGTCTCATTCAATTACAATGAGTATGAAATTTATTTATTTTGAGAAGCAAATGCTTTGGCAATTTCACTTAATTTTACTGGTGCATCTTCCACTGCCATTTTTACTTCTACATAGTGCATACGATCGCTATTTGAATTAATTTTTTCAAATGCACGCTTTAATTCCTCTGACGTGTTAACATCGTGTACTTCGACATTGTCTCCGCCAAATACTGCAGGTAAAGCTTTATAATCCCACATGCGTATATCATTATATGGTTCTTTCATACCATGAATCATTCTCTCAACAGTGTAGCCATCATTATTGATAACAAAGATAACAGGTTTCAAGTTTTGACGTATCATTGTAGATAATGATTGTACCGTTAATTGTAATGAACCATCGCCAATGAGTAAGACATTTCTACGTTGAGGGTCAGCAATTTGAGTACCTAATGTGGCTGGTAACGTATAACCAATTGAACCCCAAAGTGGTTGACCTATAAATGTATTATCTTTATGCATTGCTAAGTCATATGCACCGAAGAAAGATGTCCCTTGCTCTGCGATTAAGATATCGTCTAATTGTAAGAAATCTTGAATCATGTTGAAATATGTTTCTTGAGTTAATGGCTGATCACTTAGTTCATAATTATTCTTTTGTGGTCTTTCATATTGAGGGTAGTCGTTTTTATTTTCAAAATGAAGATCCTTCAAACCATGTACTAAGCTAGGTAATGTAACGTCATTCGCAACTGTATCATTCATCTTGAAGTTCTTATGATTAATCATCACGACATCATCAATGTCGAATTCGTAAGAGAAGCCAGCTGTTGCTGAGTCAGTTAATTTCGCACCGATATTTAAAATCGCGTCACTGTTATTCACATAATCTTTAATCTTATCTTCAGCAATTTCACCATCAAATACTCCAATATAATGAGGGTTTTCTTCATTAAAGGCACCTTTACCTAGTGATAATTGAGCGACTGGAATATTTGTTTGATTAACAATCTCTTCTAACTCTTTATGCAAGTTGAAACTATTAATTTCATGTCCTGCAATAATAAGTGGTTGGTTCGCTGATTTCAATTTATCTTCAATCATATCAATATATTTTTTAACATCTTGATGAGGCACGTCTTCAGGTTGGAATGTTTCTGAAACTTCGATTTCAGCTAATGCAACATCAATTGGTAAGTGTAAGTGAACTGGTCGACGCTCTTGAATTGCTGCATTGATCAATCTAGGAATTTCAGTTGTTGCATTTTCAGGAGTAATGTAACCTTGAGCAGTTGTAATAGGTTCGAACATCTTTCTGTAATCATCAAATGTACCTTCACCAAGTGAATGGTGTACAAACTTTCCAGCTTCTTCTACTGCACGAGTTGGTGCGCCTGTGATAGCTATTACTGGTACACGTTCGGCATAAGAACCTGCAATGCCATTTACTGCACTAAGTTCACCAACACCAAATGTAGTGACCATAGCACCTAAACCATTGATACGTGCATAACCATCTGTGGCATAACTCGCGTTTAATTCATTCGTATTGCCAATCCATTCTATATGTTCATGTGAAATAATATCGTCTAAAAAGGCTAGGTTAAAATCCCCGGGAACACCAAAGACTTTATCTACTCCGGCTGCATAAACTGCGTCCATTAAATATTGTCCTACGCGTTGTTTCATATTCAACTCCACCTTTGTATTGTATTTATATTACATCTAAAATATTATCTGTTATAATAATTAAAGTCAATAAACTTGACCTTTATTGAAAAGTTAAAAAAATCTGAAATTGATGACGAATAGCATTATTTTTATTATAATGACGATATTGAAGAGAAGGGAAAGTACACAAATGTCGATGAATAAAAATGATTATGAACACATGTTATTTTATTTCGCGTACAAAACTTTTATTACAACGGCAGATGAAATTATTGAAGAATATGGTATGAGTCGTCAACATCATCGCTTTTTATTTTTCATCAATAAATTACCAGGCATTACTATTAAAGAATTATTGTTAACTCTAGAAATATCTAAACAAGGCTCTCATGGAACGTTACGTAAATTGAAAGAAGAAGGTTTGATTTATGAAGAAACGTCTGAAGTGGATCGTCGTGTAAAAAAATTATATTCTACACAAAAAGGCGATGCGTTAATTCATAAGTTGAATAAAGCACAAGATGATTTATTTCATCAGACCAAGCAAAATGTTGGTAATGACTGGTATGCCATAATGGAAGAATTAGCGAATTATCGTGAAGGATTTAAAACAGTAGAACATTTAAAGGAAACTGATAAAAGCTGAGACTGTATGAATGACGGTCTCAGCTTTCTTTGTTTTCAAAATATATATAATGATGATTATTGGCTATTCTTTTTAATTAGACTTACAACTAATGCAATAAAACCTACTGGGATTAATAAAATAAGTAATGCAATTAACCCTAAAGCACCTAATACCATTGCGATTCCTCCTCATTTGGTTTAGTTACTTAATTCTAGGTTAATTAGGTAATAAGTGTTATTCAATGATTTGTAGGTTAACTTTCAATAATGTAAGAAATAAAAAAGGTAAGTATGTTTTAAATGTTTACTACAACTAAATAAAAAAGTATTGCTTTTAACAGAAAATGGTATATTATTGTTTTATATTAATTCATTTTTAAGGGGAAATGGTATGAAAATATTAGGACATACTCGTGCATTTTCATTTAGAAAAGTGACTTTGGGAGCAGTCACTGCTTTAATTGGATTAGGCACTATAGGCGCAATGGGTAATCAAGCTCAAGCTAGTACGCACTCGAGTTATTCACAATCTCATCGAACAACGACTAATGGTAAAAGTACATCAACGCAATCGAGGGTTAAAACAACTACAGTTAAACCGATAGTAACATCTACAAAGGTAGTTAAGCCAGTTCATCAGACAAGCAAAGTTCAAACTACTAAGAAAGTCGTGCCTACTAAACAATCGACTAAGAGTATAAAACCTGTAGTTACGAAAGCACCAACTAAACAAGCTACGAGTAGTAAAACTTCAGTTACTGTATCCAAAGCACCCACAACTTCTACGGGTAAAACGACAACTACTAAGTCAGTTACTACTCGACCAAAATCTACATCAGCAGTAAAATCTACATCTACTAAGCCGACAGCTAAAACTTCAAGAACATCATCAACATCTAAAAAATCAACTACTACGACTAAAGCAACAAAGTCTACTACAACTACGAAACGTACGTCGTCATCAACATCGGGAAGTAAGAGTGGAACGACAACATCTCGCACAACAACTCCAAGTAAGTCGACCGCTACTCATACAAGCACATCTACTCGCACAAGTTCGACTAAAAAGTCTACAACATCTACAACAAAGCCATCAACAACAAAATCAACTTCAACGTCGACAAAGCCTATATCATCAACTAAGAAATCAACTACGACAACGACTAAACCTACAACTTCAACAGCGAAGTCTACAACTTCAGCAACAAAATCAACTACGATACCGACAAAGCCATCAACATCAACTAAGCAGCCTACAACAACACCGGCAACTACCGTGCCTACCACTAATCAAACAGATAATAATCAAGAAATGATTGGTACTGCACCAGAAGGACATATAAAAGATAAGTATCAATCGATGACACAACTTGAGAGTGAAACGGTGGAAGGTGTAGATTGGAAAAAAGATACAAGAGATAATGGTACGAAAGTACTTATTGTTGCACCTCATGGAGGAAACATTGAACAAGGAACGACAGAAGCAACGAAAGCTTTGGCGAAAAAAGGAAATTATGATTATTTCTCTTTTGAAGCTATAAGACCTAAAAATAATACTGAATTACACGTTACTTCAACGCATTATGATGATCCTACTCTTAACCAAATGATTCAAAATCGCACAGCTACAATTTCTATTCATGGTGCAGCTGGTACAGATCAAATTATTTATTTAGGAGGACCACCTTCCACTTTAAGAGATGAAATGGAAACACAATTAAAAAGTAGTGGTTTTACAGTGATGGCTCCACTTGATTATATCGGAGGAGTAAAGAAAAATAACTTTATAAACAGAGAAGAAAACAATACAGGCGTTCAACTTGAGCCAACAACTGCACTCAGAAAAGCTTTCTTCAATAATGGTGATACAAGTACTAAGAATCGTTCTAATGAAAGTAATTGGACGCCGCTGATGCAGACATTTGTTGATGCGTTATATACGAGTATCAACAATATTTATCCAAATCATTAATTTTGTAGAAGTAAATTAATTCAAAAACTATATAACAATATTGTCATAATAGGGCTAAAGGATGATTTCGATAGCCCTATTATTTTTTATATTTATAACTAATAGAAATTGTTCAAATTTAATAAATTGATTTGAAATACTTCTTTTATAAATGGTAAGAAGGGAAATGTTTGATTTTGAAAAAGAGAATATCAATAAGTACCTCAAGTAAAATGAAATTATCAATACTTATTTGCTTAGTCATTTTAATTATAGGAATCACTAGCGCCTGTGCTATAACACATGAACATAAGAATTCTGCAACGCATCACTCAAAGTTGCATCATGTACCACTGATTGTAGGTCAAGGAGAAGATAAGGGACAGGCATCCACTGTCAATCTTGAGCCTTCAGAATCAGCACAAGAAGATGTACATCATAAAGACCGTTTTAAATCTATGACTGATTTATTTAAGCATACAAAACGGAATGTGGATTGGAAGAAAGAAGTTAAAAAAGTAGGAAGTCATGTATTAATTATTGCGCCTCACGGAGGAAACATTGAAGCGGGTACCACAGAGTTAACTAAATTAATAGCTAACGATAATCACTATGATTATTTTTCATTTACCGTTTTAAGAAAAAAACATGCTGAAGATTTGCATGTCACTTCAAGTCATTATAATGATCCTACATTATTAAATATGGTTAAATCTAAAGATTATGCAGTTTCCATACATGGTGCTAAAGGGGATAAACCTGTCATTTATCTTGGAGGATTAGATACACCTTTAAAAGAAGCAATTAAAAAACAATTAGTTAAACATCATTTTGTTGTTAAAATCGCACCAACTTATTTAGGTGGAGACTTAAAAGAAAATTTCATTAATGAAGATATCAAAGGGAAAGGTGTGCAACTTGAATTAACGACAGCTTTAAGAAAATCTTTATTTGTGAATGAAAAACTATCTGCGAAATCTAGAAATAATAGAAGTAATTGGTCACCGGCGATGTATCGTTTTTCAGATGCCATTGATAAAGCCGTACAACAAGTTGATGAATCAGGAAAAGATAGATAAAGTGTGGCTATATGAAAGAATATTAAATGCAAAAATTAAAATAGTAGAAAATAAAAAATCTCAGAATCGCAAATGCTTTTCTGAGATTTTTCGCTAATATATTTTAGAAAGTTTTAGCTAGTTCTTTTGCTTCTTCAACGCCGGCTAATTTGATTTCTTCAGCCTTTTCAGGTTCAGCGTTATGACCTTCAATAATAACAGTTTCGTATGAAGGTACACCTAGGAATGTCATAATGTTTCTTAAATATCGGTCTCCAGATTCAATTTCTGCAGTCGGTCCTTCGCTATAGTATCCGCCTCTAGATTGAATGTGAAGTACCTTTTTATCAGTGAGTAAACCTTGAGGTCCTTCTGAAGTGTATTTAAATGTTTTACCTGCTACTGTAATTGCATCGATATAAGCTTTTAAAACAGGTGGGAATGATAAGTTCCACATTGGGCTAACAAATACGTATTTATCAGCTTCTAAAAATTCATCAAGAATGGCTCCTAAACGAGTAACTTTTTTACTTTCTTCAGAAGTAAGTTCTTCGCCTTTTGCAGCTTTTCCCCAACCAATTAATACATCTTTATCAATATGAGGAATATCTTCAGTAAATAAGTCGATGTGTTTAACTTCATCTCCTGAGTGATTATCTTGATAAGCGTCGATGAAAGCTTTGCCAGCTGCCATAGAATTTGAAACGAGTTCATCGAGTGGATGAGCTGTAATGTATAATAATTTTGCCATTTTTTAGTTCTCCTTAAAAATGTTGTATAGTTGATATAATAATTATACTTAGTCAGGGAGATTTCACAATATGTTAAATTAAAAATCATCCTAATGGACTATAAAATAATTTTATATGTGCCTATTTCTACAAGTACACAATTTATTTTCATGAAATTAATATTATCTGAATTTGAAGTTTTTAAAATTAACTTTAAAAAGTGTATAATAGTATTAAAGATTTGAACAGCTTACATGTTCATATTAAGCATCCTAGAAAGGAGTGTAACAGATGAAAAAATTAGCAGTTATTTTAGCATTAGCTGGCGCAGCTTATTATGGTTTTAAAAAATACCAAAACCATGTTAACCAAGCACCAAATATCGAATACTAAAATTTACTTATCAAAGTAAGTGATTATATTGAAGATAAAAGACAAAATCCATTTGGATTTTGTCTTTTTTTGTAAATTTCGGGTATATATATTGATATAGGAAATGAATATCAACTTATTGAAGTAGGGGGCTTTCATTTTCAAAAGCATCAAGAATCCACAATAGTTAAGAGGGGTGGAAAGATGTCTAAAATTTTATTAACTGGGGCCTCGGGATATATCGGTGGTCACCTTAAAGATAAATTAAAAGATCAACATGAAATCATCGCGATTTCTAGAAATACGAGTAACAAACAGAATGAGGAGAATGTTACTTGGAAATCTGCAGATTTATTTGATTTAGATGAAATTACTGAAGTAATGGAAGGGATCGATACAGCCATTTATCTCGTCCATTCAATGATGCCATCAGCAAAGTTAACACAAGCTAACTTTGAAGATATGGATGCACTGCTTGCAGATAACTTCGCACGTGCAGCGAAAAAGCAGGGTGTTAAACATATTGTCTTTATGAGTGGTTTGATTCCAGATGACAATCATTTATCAGCTCATTTAAGAAGTCGTCTTGAATGTGAAAAGATTCTTGGTGATTATGGTATTCCGGTTAGTACATTACGCGCTGGATTAATTATTGGTGCGAAGGGAAGTTCTTATCCGATACTTAAGCGTTTAGTTGAACGTTTACCAGCTATGGTATTACCTAGTTGGGCATATAACATGATAGCACCAGTAGCGATAGAAGATGTCATAGATGGGTTAGCAGCACTTGTTGAACGCTCTCCATCTGAAAATGAATCTATCGATATTAGTGGGCCTGAGACAATGAATTATAAAGAGTTGATTCAGCGAACAGCTAAAGTATTAGACAAACCATTACCTATGCTTGACTTGCCCATTATACCGATAATTGTAAGTCGTTATTGGGTTCAATTGATTTCAAGTGTACCGAAAGAAATGGTTTATCCGTTAATGAATAGTTTAATTCATGATATGGTACCGCATGATAAACGCATCGTACCTAAATTGTCATTAGGAAATATTACATTTGAAGATAGTGTGAAACGTGCTTTAGACGAAGAGAAAGAAGAGAAAAAGAAGAAGGCGAAACAAAGTTCTAGTCACTCTAAATCTAAGAAAGAAGAAATTAAAGATGTGCGCGCCATCACACGATTTGAAATTCCTGATGGATATAGTATTAAAGATGTGACAACGGAATATGCTCGTTTCATAAATAATATTACATTGCACTTAGTGAAAGGTACGATTAATGAACATGAATTCAATATGAATGTACCATTTATTAATAAATTTATTTTGAAAATGAAAAAAGATGAACATGACTCAAGTGAAGAAATGGCAGTTTATCGCATTGTCGGTGGCGATTTAGCACATGCGGATAATGGAGGAAATGCACGTTTCGAATTTCGCAGATTGAGAAATACAAATGAAGGGATTATTGCCCTTCAAGAATATGAACCAACATTACCATGGGTCGTTTATAAATTAACACAAGCGAAAGCCCATAAAACGGTAATGAACATATTTAAGAATAGAATGGCAAAATTATCAAAACAAAAGAAAGGATTAGGTGAGCAAGATATGACAAGAAATATTATTATTGGTGTTTCAGTAGCAGTTGCATTAGTGGCAGGAGGAGCAGGAGCGTTTGCTTTAATTAAGCGCAATCAAATGAAAAAAGAAAGTATGTCAAACGCAGAATTATAAATAGTTGGTAATGACAACTTATTGTACTTCTATCCAGATGAAAATGATCTAAATAGCGTAATGAAAAAATATAAAGCAAACTTAGATTAATAAGCATATCAACCAGTTAGGACACTAAGATGTTCTAACTGGTTTTTCATTAAAAAAGACGACCTGGCATATACCAAGTCGTCTTTATCATTAAATATCTGAATTATTGTTGATTTTGATTAGATGTTACATCATTTTTGAAAAAGTCGAAGATGTTTTGAGCACTCTTAGTGTTTTCCATGTTGCCTTTAAACTTGCTAGATCCTGGACCGTAAGCGTAAGTATTCACATCTTCACCAGTATGACCGTTTGTAGTCCATCCAGTGTGGGACGCATCATTAATTGGTTCTTGGATGGCATTTTGTAATTTTGTAGTAGCTTCTGCTACTTTAGGATCTTTATCATCTTTACCTTCTTTTTGAAGTTTGCGTAAATCTTTGGCAGCTTGTTTCACTTTATCCATTTGTTTGCTAGGGAAGTCAATGCCGTAACCTTCGTTGATGACTTTTTCAGGGTCTTTTCCTGCAGCAATTTCTTTAGTCATATACATACCAGAATGTTTCATTTTATGAATAGCTTCTGGATTCCATTTGTAATCTTTACCTTTAGCAATCGTCATACCACCAGTTGAATGGTCAGCTGTTGCCACAACTAAAGTATCTTTATGTGTTTTCGCATAGTCGATAGAGTTTTGGAATGCTTTTTCAAAGCCTCCCATTTCTGACATTACACCAGTAACATCATTTGGATGTGCAGCTTTATCTATAGAAGCACCTTCAACCATTAAGAAGAAGCCTTTATTGTTCTTATCTAATTTACTTAATGCACTTTGTTCCATATCTACGAGTAAAGGATTTTTAGATGGTGCATCAATTTGAAGAGGCATATCTTTCTCAGAGAAAGTTCCTAATACTTTGTCACTTTGAGAATTAAGAAGTTGTGTTTTATTACTTACTAAATCATAACCGTCTTTTTTGAATTTTTTATCAAGGTTGCCATTTTCTTTACCGAAGTATTTAGAACCGCCACCTAGGAGAACGTCTACTTTATGTTGACCGTTAATTTTATCATTATAAAATTGTTGAGCAATTTCATCTTTTTTATCACGAGAGTCAACATGTGATGCGTAAACAGCAGGAGTTGCATCAGTAAGTTCAGCCGTTGTAACTAAACCAGTTGATTTACCTTGCTCTTTAGCTTGTTCTAAAACAGATTTTAATGCCTTTTTATTATTATCAACGCTGATTGCGCCATTGTATGTTTTATGACCAGTCGCGAAAGCAGTTCCGCCCGCAGCTGAATCTGTTACGTTTTCTTTTGGATCATTAGGATATGTACGATTTGTACCTTTAAGGTATTTATCAAATGCAGTTGCATTCATTTTTTTAGCGCCAGGTTGATTTTTATAATAACGATATGCTGTATTGAAAGATGGGCCCATGCCATCGCCAACCATGAAAATAACATTTTTAGGATTCTTAGTATTACCAAATGCTACTGCATCATCTTGTCCTTGCTGTCCTTGAGCATTTTCACCTGGACCCGCACCACTTCCTGAAGCATGTGATACATTTGAAGCACCTATTACAGATGCAGCTACAATAGAACTTGCTATCGTTGTTTTACCAAATTTATTAATGAAACTCATAATTAATGTGCCCCCTAAATAAGTTATGTATTGCATTTTTAAGTATAGGGTATGAACTTTGATTAAAAGTAATTTTTAAGTAAATGAATTGTAAATGTATATAAATTTGAAAAGAATTTAAATTCTAATTGCTTAAAATTAAATTGAGTTATTATACTAAAAGATACAGAGATTACCTTTTTTCATTCAATATTTTAGGACAAAAAATTGTATGAATCGTGTTTATTTAAAAATGTATTTTTTAGATACAAACATGTAAAATAGTGATAAATAGAAATTTTATTATAAAACGATGAGGACGAAACAACCTCAAAGAAGGTGAAATAATGATACTTGTTATGTTATCTCCAATATTGATTATTGGATTTATAGCTTTAGGTATTTTTGAAGAAAGAAGAAGAAGTAAAAAAGCTCAAGATCAAAAAGACCAAATTGAAAAAGATAAAAATAAAGTTTATGATTCAGAAGAGAACAAATAGTTAAAGTATGTCGTTGAAAGGTGAACAGTTATGAAGATTCTCATAGTCGAAGATGATTTAGTTATTGCTGAGAGCTTGGCTAATGAACTTTCAAAATGGAATTATGAAGTGAATGTTGTTGAAAACTTTGATCAAATTATGGAAGATTTTCGTGAAACAGAACCACAACTAGTATTGTTAGATATCAATTTACCTACACTCAATGGATTTCATTGGTGCCAAGAAATGCGCAAAGAATCTAATGTTCCTATCATGTTTATTAGTTCAAGAACCGATAATATGGATCAAATTATGGCTATTCAAATGGGTGGCGATGACTTTATTGAGAAACCGTTCAATTTATCGCTAACAGTAGCGAAGATACAAGCGTTACTTCGCCGTACATACGATTTATCCGTATCAAATGATGAATTAGATGTGAAAGGTTGCAAGTTGATTCTTGATGAGGCGAAACTCGTAAAGGATGATGACGCTGTTCAATTGTCATTAACAGAACTTCAAATTTTGAAAATGTTATTCCAAAATGAAGGAAAATACGTGAGTCGTACAGCATTAATTGAAAAGTGTTGGGAATCTGAAAACTTTATTGATGACAATACCTTAGCAGTTAATATGACTAGATTACGCAAGAAGTTATTATCTATAGGCGTTGATGATTTTATTGAAACTAAGAAAAATGTCGGATATAGGGTTTAATGATTATGTTACTATCTTTTATAAAATCGATTCGAAATGAGATTACAATTATATTTTGTATATTTTTATTATTTGCATTAATATTTTACTTATTTTCATTACCATTTAGTGCCTTCGGTCTTGCGTTAGGAATCGTATTACTCATCATTGTTATTCATTGGTGGGTAAAGTACCTTGGATTTAAGAGAAATGAGGATCTTAAAGAGAAGGTAGATAATTTGGAAAATGAATTAACTGAAGTAAAAAATCGCCAAGTAGAATATCGTAATGATGTGGAAAGTTACTTTTTAACATGGGTACACCAAATTAAGACACCTATCACAGCGTCACAACTATTACTCGAACGTAATGAAGAAAATGTTGTCAATCGCGTAAGACAAGAAATTGTTCAAATTGATAACTATACAAGCTTAGCATTGAGTTATTTAAAATTACTCAACGAAGAATCTGATATGACAATTTCATCAGTGACAGTGAATGAACTAATACGTCCGTTAATCATGAAATATCGAATTCAATTTATCGAACAACATACTAAAATACACTATGAAAAGTGTGAAGCAACTGTTTTAACGGATGCACAATGGGCGTCTATTATGATAGAACAAATTTTAAATAATGCTTTGAAGTACGCGCGTGGAAAAGACATTTGGATTGAATTTGATTCTGCTAAACAAACATTAATCATTAAAGACAATGGTGTAGGTATTAGTAAAGCAGATATTCCTAAAATATTTGATAAAGGCTATTCTGGTTACAACGGCAGACTTAATGAAGAATCAAGCGGCATAGGATTGTTCATTGTTAAGCATATTTCTAATCATTTGAATCATGAGGTCGATGTAGATTCAGGACTTGGTGAAGGTACGACATTTAAAATACATTTTCCCAACGAAGATTAGCTAACTTTCAAAATTGTAAGTTTGCCAACAATATTTGTAAGAAATTATGAATGTTGTTGGCACTTTTTTATTTTATGATATTAAGTGAAATGAGAAAGGGGCATTCGTGATGTTATTAGAAGTGAAAAATGTAAAAAAAGTATATGGAAGAGGACTTAACTCAACTACCGCATTAAATAATATGAATTTAGAAATTGATGACGGCGAGTTTGTAGCTATCATGGGTGAATCTGGCTCGGGAAAATCTACGCTACTCAATCTCATTGCGACATTCGATAAGGTAACAGAAGGTTTTATTTCGCTTAATGGAACCGCAATCAACAAACTGCGAAATAAAGAAGTTGCCCGTTTTCATAGAGAAACTTTAGGATTTGTCTTTCAAGATTTTAATGTCTTAAACACTATGACCAATAAAGACAACATTCTAATGCCACTTGTCCTTTCTAATGAACGTCCTAAAACAATGAATGAACGACTTGAAACAATAAGCACTCAATTAGGTATTAATGATTTGTTGGACAAATATCCATACGAAATCTCAGGCGGGCAAAAACAGCGAATTGCTATAGCACGCGCACTCATCGCTCAGCCTAAATTATTACTAGCCGATGAACCTACTGGAGCACTAGACTCCAAAACTTCTAAAAACCTTATGAAATTATTTCGAGAAATTAACCAAAATAATCAAACTATCTTAATGGTGACACATTCTAATATCGATGCGTCATATGCCGAAAGAGTTATTTTTATTAAAGATGGGAAACTTTATCATGAAATCTATCGTGGTGAAGAATCTCGAGATGAATATCAGAAACGGATTGCAGATAGCTTAGCTATCCTAAATGGAAGAGGTGATTAGTGTGACATTCAAGATGATATGGAAAATGATAAAACGTGGGTATGTCACACAACGTCATATTATTATTCCGTTTATTATTGCTGTGAGTATCATGTTTGGTATTGAGTATATATTAATATCGATAACTCAAAATACGTATACTCAGCGACACAGCGTCACGCTTCCGCTATTTGCTGTTTTAGGTAATATACTCATGTCTATGTTGACGTTAATATTTGTTGTATATGCTAATAACTTTGTAATTAAAAGAAGGCAACGAGAGTTTGCTGTATACATGATTTTAGGGATGGAGAAAAAACATATAAAAGTTTCTTTGGTTATTGAATCTTTGATCAATTTCGTAATTATTAGTTGTATAAGTTTAATTGGGGGATACTTGTTCGGTTCTTTATTTTTTATGCTTATAAGTAAAATATGGATAGGGAAGAGTGCAAGTTTAGTTGATTACCCGTTTGATATTAGAGCAATGTGGATAACTTTAATCATGCTAGTGGTAGTTTTAATCGTGCTTAATATTATAAATATTATAAAGGTAACCTTTCAAAGTCCACTTAAATTAGTTAACCAAAATAGTAAAAAAACTGGAAAAACGTCTAAAATTTTTACTTACATTTCATTGTTATTAGGAATTCTTCTAACTGGGTTTGGGTATAGTATTGCCTTACAGAACAATACTATGATTGGTTCATTAGCAAGTATATTTGTAGCTATGCTTAGTGTTTTTATAGGAACATACTTCCTCTTTATATCTTTAAGCGTATTAATATTAGATTGGTTAAAAAGAATACCTAACTTTTATTACAAGACTAATAATTTTTTCACTGTATCTAATTTGAGAAGTAGATTAAAATCTAACGCAGTAAGCTTAGCTACTATATCATTATTAGCTACATTCCTCATAGTTACTTTAGGTATGACAATTCACACTTATAGAGGTTTCAATGAACGAATAGATCAAATATGGCCAAATGAATATTTTATCAGCGTGAGTGGAGACGTTCATAAAGATAAAAAAGTAAAAAAAATAATGGATTCATTAGAAAATGATATTCAAAGGCACGTTAAAACCGATACCTTTAAAATGTATAGTCTAAAAAGCAATAAGGCTGAATTTGTAAATAATAAAAATAACACTATATTAAGGCCGAACTCAAAAAAGTTTGATGGTCGATTATTCTATTTATCTAAAGAAGTACCTCACTATATTACGACATATTTTATGACACTTAATGATTATAATAAATATCACCCTAACTTAAGTCTTAAAAGTAATGAGATAGCAATTAATACAGATAATTCCGTTTTAAATAAGACAGATAAAATAAAAATCAATGGAACTGAATATAGGTTGAAGCATATTAAGAAAATAAATATAAATACGCTATCAAATTTTATGGACGGTGCTTATTTAGTAACGAAAAATAATAAAATTAAAGAAAAGTTATATAATTACCTAAATAATTTTTCTAAAGATGATGACTACTATCCACGATCTTTTTTAGAATTCAATGTTATGGGGGATAAAAAACTCAGTGCTTCTCAAATAAATAAAATAAATAAAAATAGCAATAATGGAGCGTTTGTAGAGGATAGACCCAGATTTGAAAAGGAGTGGACTGGCGTTAATGGCGGATTGATATTTGTCGGGACTGTGGTATCCTTCGTATTATTCATCGCTATCTTCCTAATGATGTATTACAAACAAATTTCTGAAGGTTATGATGATAGACGTGAATATGAAGTAATGAGAAAAATTGGACTTGAACAAGACTTAATTAAGAAAATTATCAATAAACAAATTATATGGATATTTTCAATACCTGTTATTGTAGCAATTATCCATACCTTAGTTGCTTCCAAAATTATTTTTAATCTTCTTGGATTTATAACACCTAAAAATAGTGGAGTATTTGCTACAAGCTTTATAGGAGTTACTTTAGCATTTATCGCTATATATTCTCTTATGTACTGGGTAACTTCACGTATTTACTATATGATCATTAATAATAAACATTAATATTTCAAAGGCTAAGACATGCTTATCGTGTCTTAGTCTTTTTTATACACTATAAAACTTGTATTTCTAGTGCTAATATTGTTTTAAATTTAATTGAAATGACCTTTATATTTTCATGAAATTAATAACTTCAAATAAAATGTTAAATTCTTTTTTTAATTTTTAAGAATAAATCTAAATTTTTAGGGTATTAAACAAATATCTTGCAAAGGAGGAATTATAAACATGATAAAACGTACTGTTGAAAAAGTTCTATCTTGGATAGGAAATATACTCCATCTTTTATACTTAGGTTTTATTGCTTTAATGGTTTCAATGATGGGTAATAAAGATTTTAAACATGAAATGATTCATAATACTCAAGATTCAAATCAAGGTGTATCATCTGACCAACTTAATCAGTCATATGGAATGTTATCAAGTATGGGTACATGGTACATCATTGGTTTTATAGTATTATTAATTCTTGCAATTATTGCTACATTATTAATCAGTAAAAAATCTAAAATTGCAGGTATCATCTTATTAATCGTAGGTGTTATTGCGTTACTTACTTCAAGTTTCTTAGCAGGTATTTTATGGATAATTGCAGGTATCATGCTATTAGCACGTAAACCTAAAAATGATCCAAATCATCAATACAATGATAATCACAATGCCTATGCAAATAATGAGCACCATAGAAATAACAACCACAATGAATATGACAGAAACAATAATTACAATAACAATCATAATGAATATGATAGAAATCATAGTCACGACGACAATCATCATAATCATGATCACCATAATGCTCATGATAATACACATTCTCATGACAATTATCAAAATAATGAGCACTATGAAAATGGTAACAGACAAGTTAATGAGAAGAATAACTCATTTATTTTATCTGGTGATGACAAAAAGCAAGAACAACAAGAAATTAAAGATCAATATTCACACAATAGTGACAGAGAGTCTCGTGATTTAAACAATCATTCAAAAGATAATCATCATGATTTTAATTCTAATGACACTAAACGTGATGATTTTATTAAAGAAGAAGAGCGTCATCGTAAAAACGAAAAAGAAGACAATCCATTTAAATATTAAATTAATAACTGTATAAGTTTATTAAGTACAAAGACCGATCCACCAAAATGAGTGGGTCGGTTTTTTCAATATCTATAAATATATGATGAACGAGTTTCTTCCTATTATATAATATAAAACTTTGAACAGATTTATTATCGAAAATGAAATTTACATACAACTATTGAAAATGTTAATGAATTAGTCTAGAATTTTTCGATGCACACAATTCAATGTACATTTAAAAACGAAGTTTAAATGATTATATTTAAGTCTATATATTTTTGCATGCTAATGTTCAAAATGATTGAGGGAGGAATTATTGAGGATGAATTGGATATCGATACTCTTATTCATTCTGGTAGTAGGTGGTATTTCATTATACGCTTATCTACAATCGAAAAAAGTTAAAACAGATAGTTCAGATGGTTACTTTATGGGAGGTAACAGTCTGACAGGATTCACAGTTGCTTCGACGATTATTATGACTAATTTATCTACGGAGCAAATCGTGGGACAGAATGGACAAAGTTATTCACAAGGTATGGAAGTTATGGCATGGGAGGTTACTGCAGCTGTAGCGGTTGTACTATTAGCTTGGGTCTTCTTACCTAAATATTTACAATATGGTGTTACGACTATATCTGAATTCTTAGAATTAAGATATGATACTTTTACTAAGCGATTTGTATCTATCTTATTTATTTTCACATACGTCGTTTCATTCTTACCCGTTGTACTTTACTCTGGTTCACTCGTGTTCAACAAAATGTTTAACATTGATAAATATTTAGGAGTAAGCAGTACAACTGCCGTTATCATTATTTCCTTGGTCATAGGCGTTGTAGGAATCATCTATTTATTTGTCGGTGGTTTATCTCTTAGCGCATTCAGTGACTCTATTTATGGTATGGCGCTTATTATCGGTGGACTTGCGATTACAATTCTAGGTCTCGGACATCTAGGTGACGGTAATTTTATCCATGGTTTCGATAAAATGGTTCAAAAAACGCCAGAGAAATTGAATGGCTTCGGTAAAATCGATTCTGATATTGTGCCATGGCCTACGTTATTCTTCGGTATGTTCTTCAACAATTTATTCTTCTGGTGCGCAAACCAAATGATTGTTCAAAAAGCGCTTGCTGCTAAGAACTTAAAGGAATCACAAAAAGGTGCTATATACTTAAGTTTATTCAAGGTGTTCGGGCCTTTATTTACAGTGCTTCCAGGAGTAGTTGCATACAACTACTTTAATGGCAGTATTAAAACTCCAGACAATGCGTATCCAGCGCTTGTAAGTTCAGTACTACCTGATTGGGCTTTCGGTTTATTTGGTGCCGTGATTTTCGGAGCAATCTTAAGCTCATTTGTAGGTTCATTAAACAGTACAACGACATTACTTACGCTTGATTTTTATAAACCCATCTTTGGAAAGAATAAATCTGATAAACATATTGCACGTGTAGGTCACATTGCGACAATCGTTATTGGCGCAATTGTAGTAGGGCTTGCGCCAGTCATTTCATTATTCCCAAGTGGTTTATACGCTGTTGTACAACAATTCAATGGTGTTTATAGTATGCCAGTACTCGTACTTGTGTTTGTCGCATTCTATTCTAAGAAGACATCTAAGTTAGGTGCTAAAGTTGCACTTGCTACACACATTATAATATATGCGATTGTGAGTCTCGTATTTACAGAAATTAACTATCTATATACATTCAGCGTATTATTCTTTGTAGATTTAATTATTGTATTAATTTTCAATAAGATTAAACCTTCTAGTGAATATGACTTAAAATCACGTCAAGCACAGGTCGATATGACACCATGGAAATATCGCTATGTTGCTGGAATAATTATCTTGGCATTAGTGGTAATAAGTTATATCATCTTTTCACCACTCGTACTTGCGAAATAAATGTTACAATTGGAACTTGATAAATGAATGAATAGAAGTGTACGTTGGCACGCTAGAGGTAGTGTTAACGTACACTTTATCTATATTAAATTTAATTTTCCTGAAAATGAAAAACGAAAGGAGGTTCTAACGCATATGCATACAGTCGGCATCATACCTTCACCAGGTGTTGCACATCATCATGCGAAGAGAATCATACCAAAAGTAAAAAAATTGCTTACTGAACGTATCGAAGGTGATAGCCATTGGAACTTCGATATTAAAGTAGATTTAATGATAGGTTCAGCTGAAGATGTACATGAAAGTGTGGACAAGGCCGCTCAATTAAAGGACGACCATCACTGGGATTATGTCATCTGTTTAACTGATTTACCGAGTATTTCTGATAATAAAGTCGTGATTAGTGACTATAATAATGATAAGCAAGTAGCTATGTTATCTCTACCTTCACTTGGCTTTATGGGTTTGAACAGTAAATTAGTTAAGACTGTGACATCTTTGATTGAACAGTTATACTATGAAGATCCGAAAAGTAAAAATGCGCCACATCCATTTGTACGCATGAAATCAGTTGAACCTAATGAAGATGAATCTGAAAAAAGACGTTACATTAATACATTATTTATCATTAGTTGGATTCAACTTATTGGTGGTTTAACACGAGCCAATCAGCCATGGAAGAATATCTTTAATTTTAAAAAGATTATCTCCGTTGCATTTGCTACAGGTACGTATATTTCAATTTTCTCTATGCCTTGGGAACTCAGTGTCATTTATTCACCTTTCAGACTTATACTGCTTATGATTATTGCGATATTAGGTATGGCAGGTTGGTTACTATACGCACATCAATTATTAGAAAGAAAGACTGCGAAATCCCAACGCGTTTATCGTTATATCTATAACTCAACGACACTAGTTACATTGAGTGTGATTACTTTAATGAATTATTTTATTCTATACATTTTACTCATTATCAGTATTACGCTATTTGTACCAGTTGATTTATTTAATAGTTGGACAAGTGCAAAGGCTCAATTTACCTTTACTAATTATTTAAGATTGATTTGGTTTGTCGCGTCATTAGGTCTATTAGCAGGCGCTATGGGTTCTACAGTTGAAGATGAAGAAAAAATACGACGCATTACGTATTCATATAGACAATATCATCGCTATAAAGAGGCAGAAGAAGAACAAAAAGAACAACAACAATCTCAAGACGTATCACATCAGAAAGTTGAACAACAAGCTTCAAGTAATGATCAGCAAGATGAACAATATGAAGGTAAAAAACAAGGTCACAGAGAGGAGGATGAGTAATGGCAGATTTGGAGAAAAGAACGGTTGGACTAGTTGTAGCGCCAGGGGTTACAGAACGTCTAGCAGAAAGTTTGATGGAAGAGTTGCCAGATATGTTGTCTGAACAATACAACAACGAAAAAGAATGGACATTTGATTTGGTTACAGATCCATTAACTGGCTTCGCAGAATCTGTAGATGAAATATTTAAGAAAGTTGCAGATTATCATGATAAGCGTCAATGGGATTACGTCATTTCAATTACTGACTTGCCGATGTTTGCTGATCATCAAGTGATGGCATTAGATATCAACATGTATAACGGCGCAGCAATCTTCTCATATCCAGCATTTGGCTGGCGCCCAGTAAAAAATAGATTTAAACAAGCAATTCTTAGTATCATTCAAGAACTCCATGAAGCAGAACACGAAAGTCGTAATTACGATGATAATAACAATATAGAGACATCCGTTAAAAAACAATTTCCTCTCTCTAAAATAGATAAAACTCAAGTGTATTTAGAAGAAACTGAGTCATATCATTTAAGATATTTATCAAGTTCTCGTTCTAGAGGTATGTTTAGACTTGTCAGTGGTATGACATTTGCTAATAACCCATTAAATATGATGGCAAGTTTAAGTAATATAGTTGCCATTGCCTTTACGACAGGCGCTTTCGGGCTTGTCTTTACAACGATGTGGCAAATGGCCAATAACTTTTCAATGTGGCGTCTATTTGGTATATCCATTATCGCGATTATTGGCATGTTAATATGGATTATGATGTCTCACGATCTTTGGGAATCTGTTAAATCAAGTAAAAATAAAAGGATAACTTGGTTATATAATGCTACGACAATTATGACGTTAATTATTGCCATTATCATTTACTATATTATTTTATATACTCTGTTCTTGATTGCAGAGTTAGTGTTGCTACCAGCAGACTTTTTAGGACAACAAGTAAGTCTTAAAGGTCCAGCAGGTCCAGATCTTTATTTAAGTATTCCTTGGTTTGCAGCATCTGTTTCTACAGTTGCAGGTGCTATAGGTGCAGGTTTATTAAATGATCAGTTAATTAAAGAAAGTACGTATGGCTATCGACAACGTATTCGTTACGAAGATACCCATGATAAAACTCAATAAGAATATGACATAAATTTATATGTATAATATGAATGATTGTATATAAAGCCACTCCATAATTTTGGGAGTGGCTTTGTTTATAACTAACTCTTTTCATAATTTATATTAAAAATTAGAAGCAAGATGAATAACAGTATTTTCAACTATTAAGAGCATAGATTTTCTATAAAAAATATTTTAAAATATTGTTTAACAACTTAATTTGAGTAAAAATTGAAAGTAGGGTTAGTTATGTACTGTTCAAATTGTGGACATCAATTAAAAGAGGGCCAATCATTTTGTAATCAATGTGGAGCACATATTAGGCAATCATATCAAAATCACCCACCTCATTATAACCAAAACCATTCTAACTACAACTTACAACGTGCATCTCGTAGTAAGAAGCCAACAGGTTTAATTATTTTATTATCACTCATCTTTATAGGATTCATTGCTGCTATGCTTTACGGAGCATATTATGCTTATGAACATTATGTCAAAGATGATGATAAGACATCAGAATCTGTTCAATCAAGTCCATCTAATACAAATGATTCAAAAAGTGAGAAAGATTCAACTTCTAAAGGTCCGCATATTGATGTCTTTAGTACAGCATTTGATAAAGGGTATATGAAATCTGCGTCAACGAGTGGTTATCAAGGTATATATACAGGTATGACACGTAAAGAAGTTGAAGAAAAATTTGGTAAATCCGATGGAAATGTTGATAGTTCAAATTATACTTACGAAAAGTATGGGAACTTAGCAGTTGCGTATGAGAATGATGAAGTTGTTCATGTAGGGGTGGCCCCTAATGATATTTCAGAAGATCAATTTATCCAAAAATATAACGAACCTGATGACAGAAAGCCAAATCAATTAATCTATGATAGCAATAAAGATAATGATTTCTCTGTATTAGTTAATGTTAAAAATGGGAAAATATCTGTTATCGAAAATGTTGATCAATTATAGAGAGTTGCGAAAGCAACTCTATTTGTTTATATAAAATTATGCAAATATTTTGAATTGTGAAATACAATGTAATAGAATTCAACCAATCGTACTCGATTGAAAAGAGGTGAATGTGTGAATAAGTAACACATGTTACTAGAAAACTAGTTATATTTTAAACTTATCATGTGAGTCGATGATTGACGCAATTATGAAAGAGAGAATTTAAATGGTTTGGTTTAACCAATTCGTAATATTTCGTGTGACTTGTTTTATGAGTTAAGGACACTTAAACTCACAATGGCATGAATAAATAATTAGACCTATTTAATGAAAAGAAACTAAGAATTAAATGTTAAACAGTCCGAAATACTGTTCGCTAAGACGAGGTAACGAAGTCATAAAAGTATAACTTTTATTGTAGCGGGTATCATATGTATAGAATTCGTATCTGTCATGTTTAAAAAGGAGTCGAAGTCGATATCATTTGCCGTATCACGCGGTAAACAAATGATTTCTGAGTATAATAATAAAACTGAAGCGGAAATATCTATTATCTTAGATAATCACAAGCAATGATTGTAGAAATTCACAGTAATAATGCAAGTGGTTTAGTAAATTTATTATTAATAACAAAATGACAGCTCAAAAATTAATTCAAAATATTTTTGCTTTCCCTGGAGCATCTAGTGGCGTTATTGATTTATTAAAATTCGCAATGATGTAGAGGTGTATCTCAATGAGTAAGCGTGTTTATGATATAAAAGTAGAAAGGTGTGGCGGTTCTACTTACTTTTTAGAAGAATATAAAGGAAAGGTTCTTATTATCGTAAATACAGCAACTAATTGCGCATTAAACGATCAATTTGAAGGATTGGAAACGTTATATCAAAAATATAAAAATGATGGATTAGTTGTTTTAAGTTTTCCTTGTAATAACTTTGACAATCAAGAACCTGGGTCGATGGATGAAATCTACAATACTTACCGTCGACGGTTTGGTATTACATTTCCTATCCACTCGAAAACAATTGTAAATGGTGACAATGAACATCCTTTATATACGCTTTTAAAACGCGAGAAACCTGGATTATTTGGTTCGCAAATTAAGTGGAACTTTACAAAGTTTGTTATTGATAGAGAGGGTAAAGTAGTAGGCAAGTATCTTCCTTATGACTCTCCAGAAGAGATGGAGGAATTCATTAAAGAATTATTAAATGAATAAATGATGATGTGTTAGCTCTCTTTTAAGTCGAAGTGACTTTTAAGAGAGTTTTTAGTATTTAATTTTAAAATTAATGATGAATATTTACACTGGTATCTTGACTTTCAAATTAAAAGTAGTTAAAGTAGTAAACATAATTATTCTGACAATTCAGATAGGAATTTAAGTGTTTGAATGAATTTATGAAATGAGGGGGGATCATAAATTGATGTCAGTAGATAAGATTACGTATGATAGTTTTACGGGTGATCCTTTTATCGACACTATCGATGCTGACGACCAAACCAAAGGTGCCTACCAAATATTAGAATGGGCTTACCAAATCTATGGTGACGATATCGTCTATTCATGTAGTTTTGGGGCTGAAAGCATGGTGCTTATCAATTTAATTTATCAAATTAAACCAGATGCACAGATCGTCTTTTTAGATACAGACTTACATTTCCAAGAAACTTACGATTTAATTGATAGAGTGAAAGAGAAATATCCACGACTTCGAATTAAAATGAAAAAACCAGAACTTACATTAGAAGAACAGGCTGATAAATATAATCCCGCTCTATGGAAGAATAATCCTAATCAATGTTGTTATATTCGCAAGATTAAACCACTTGAGGAAGTTTTATCTGGCGCGGTAGCATGGGTTTCAGGATTAAGACGTGCCCAATCACCAACACGTGCAAACACGGACTTTATTAATAAAGATGAACGATTTAAATCAGTTAAAGTATGTCCGCTTATTTATTGGACTGAAGACGAGGTTTGGGACTATATCAAGAGTAATGATTTACCTTACAATGAATTGCATGATCAACATTATCCTAGTATCGGTTGTATCCCTTGCACTGCACCAGTATTTGACTCAAATGATTCCCGTGCTGGCAGATGGTCTAATTTCGAAAAAACTGAATGTGGCTTACATGTTGCAGACAAACCATAATAAGGTAATCAAAATTTTTTGACTTTAAAACATAGTATTCCGATAAGATATAACCAAAAACTTACTTTGTTATAGTAAAACTCATTTAAAAATTGTTGAAACATAAAATGATTCTCGGCGGTTAATGAATAGGGATAGATGTATTGTGCATCACTCTCTTTCATTTACTGTCGTGAATATTTAGTACATACTAGAATAAACGATATTGGAAACATTTTCAGAAATAAATATAATCAAATATCGGGATAATTAAGATAAGAGGTGTATATGATTGAACTTAAGTGTCACTAATAGCCCCTTTACTGAAGGGCAAGCAGCACAGATTAATGAATTACTCCAAACTTTAACACCAGAACAACAAACTTGGTTAAGTGGCTACCTCATGGCAAACCAATCATCGAATGCTACGAGTGAGGGAGCTTCTGACAATATAGCATCATCTTCAACGTCTTCAGTAAGTCAAGAAACTGAAGCCATGTTACATCGAAAAGAGCCTGAAGTAACGCCAGAACAACGCTCGATTACTATTCTTTATGGTTCTGAAACAGGTAATGCACAAGGGTTAGCAGAAATCTTTGAAGAACGTTTATCTAACATTGGAAATGATGTCACACTTAAATCTATGGACGACTTCAAGCCTAAAAATCTTAAGAAAGTTGAAGATTTATTTATTGTGACTGCAACGCATGGGGAAGGTGACCCTCCAGATAATGCTGTAGAATTGCATGAATATATCCATGGTCGTAAAGCGCCTAAATTAGATGGTGTAAGATTCTCAGTTTTAGCATTAGGAGACCAAACTTATGAATTCTTCTGTCAAACTGGTAAAGACTTTGATAACCGCCTTGCAGAATTAGGTGCTGAGAGAATTTATGACCGTGTCGATTGCGATGTTGATTATGATGAAGATGCTGAAAAGTGGATGGCGAATGTCATCAATGCGATAGATTCAACACCAGCAGGCACTGACAGTGAACAAGTGGTAAGTGAGTCTATTAAATCCGCAAAGGAGAAGAAATATTCAAAGTCTAATCCTTATGAAGCCGAAGTCTTAACGAATATTAATTTAAATGGTAGAGGTTCAAATAAAGAAACAAGACACATTGAATTATTACTTGATAATTTCGGTGAAGAATATGAACCTGGCGATTGTATTGTTGTCTTACCTCAAAATGATCCAGCCCTCGTCGACTTGCTCGTCAGTACATTAGGATGGAGTCCGGACACGCAAGTGTTAATTAATGAAGATGGCGATACACTTAATCTTGAAGATGCATTAACTTCTCATTTTGAAATAACGAAGTTAACAAAACCTTTAGTTGAGAATGCGGCAACGTTCTTTAACAATGATGAACTTAGCGAGAAAGTTCAAGACAAGGAATGGATTCAAAATTATATTGAAGGTCGCGACCTCATTGATTTATTAAATGATTTTGCAACAACTGAACTTCAGCCAGAAAATATGTATCAATTACTCAGAAAGTTACCACCGAGAGAGTACTCAATTTCAAGTAGTTATAAAGCAACGCCTGATGAGGTGCATATTACGGTGGGCGCTGTAAGATATAACGCGCATGGTCGTGATCGTACAGGTGTATGCTCAGTACAGTTTGCGGAGAGAATTCAAGAAGGTGATACGGTTCCAATTTACTTGAAACGTAATCCAAATTTTAAATTCCCTCAAAACGAAGAGACCCCAGTGATTATGATAGGTCCAGGAACTGGTGTTGCGCCATTCAGATCGTATATGCAAGAACGTGAAGAGCTAGGATTTGAAGGTCACACATGGCTATTCTTTGGTGAACAACACTTCACTACTGATTTCTTATACCAAACTGAATGGCAAGAATGGCTCGATGATGGCACCCTCTCTAAGTTAGACGTGGCCTTTTCAAGAGATACGGATCAAAAAGTGTATGTACAGCATAAAATTGCTGAAAATAGTGAGCAATTTAACCAATGGATTGAAAATGGTGCAGCGATTTATGTGTGCGGTGATGAGAGTAAGATGGCTAAGGATGTTCATCAAGCTATTCGTAATGTATTAGTGAAAGAACAAAATCTTTCTGAAGAAGATGCAGAAGAATACTTGAAGCAATTGAAACGAGATAAGAGATATCAACGAGACGTGTATTAATAGAAAGGATGGGGGATACATGGCTAGAACAAATAAACAAATTTCAGAAGAACTTGATAAGAATCTTGATGAAATGGAATTTTTAAAAGCCGACAGTGACTTTCTACGTGGAACAATCGAACAAGGGCTTGCCGATCCAATTACGGGCTCGATTTCACAAGATGACGCTAAGCTATTAAAGTTCCACGGAAGTTACATGCAAGACGATAGAGATTTAAGAGATGAACGTCGTAAACAAAAATTAGAACCAGCATATAGTTTTATGATACGTGTTCGTGTACCAGGGGGGAAAGCGACACCAGATCAATGGATTGCTATGGATGACATCTCTAATAATCATGCTAATCAAACGATTAAATTGACCACAAGACAGGCATTTCAATTTCACGGAATTTTAAAGCGTAACTTAAAACAGTCTATGAAGGAGATCAACGACTCTGTCTTAGATTCAATAGCTGCTTGTGGCGATGTAAATCGTAATACGATGTGTAACCCAAATCCCTATCAATCAAAAGTTCACAAAGAAGTGAACACATATGCTACTGACATTAGTAATCATTTACTTCCAAGAACTGGCGCATATCATGAAATTTGGCTAGATGGCGAGAAAGTATTAGATTCCAGTGAGGAAAAGGAGCCGATATACGGTAATACGTATCTACCACGTAAATTTAAAATCGGTATTGCTGTACCACCCTCTAACGATATCGATGTCTATTCACAAGATATCGGACTTATTGCTATTGTAGATAACGATGAATTACTAGGATTTAATGTCACGATTGGTGGAGGTATGGGTATGACTCACGGTAATACTCAAACGTATCCACAACTAGGGCGTTTAATAGGATTCATACCAAAAGAAAAAGCTGTAGATGTTTGTGAAAAGCTTTTAACAATTCAAAGAGATTACGGTAATCGTGAAAATCGTAAAAATGCACGCTTTAAATATACAGTCGATCGTCTTGGTGAAGCTTGGGTCAAAGAAGAATTGAACCGTCGATTAGGATGGGATATTGAAGATGCACGTGACTTTGAATTTGAACATAATGGTGATCGTTTAGGTTGGATTGAGGGTAATGGCAATTGGAATTTTACGTTGTTTATTCAAAATGGACGAGTCAAAGATACTGAAGATTATAAATTGAAAACAGCACTTAGAGAAATTGCTGAAATGCATACAGGTGACTTCAGATTATCACCGAATCAAAATTTAGTAATCGCTAACGTTACACCTGAGAAAAAAGATGAAATCCAAGCTATCATTGATAAGTATGGTCTTACAGATGGTAAGAACTATACTGGATTACGTAGAAACTCTATGGCATGTGTAGCCTTTCCAACTTGTGGATTAGCGATGGCAGAATCGGAAAGATACTTACCATCTTTAATCTCTAAAATTGAAGATTTATTAGATGAAGCTGGAGTTCAGGAAGAAGAAATTACAATTCGTATGACAGGATGTCCAAATGGTTGTGCAAGACCTGCACTTGCTGAAGTCGCATTTATCGGAAAAGCACCTGGCAAATATAACATGTATTTAGGTGGTGGCTTCAAAGGTGAGCGTCTCAATAAATTGTATAAAGAAAATATCGGTGAAAATGAAATATTAGAAAGTTTACGTCCATTGTTGATTAGTTACGGTAAAGAACGACTTGAAGGCGAGCACTTTGGTGATTTCGTCATACGTTCAGGTGTGGTAGCAAAAGTCCATGATGGTCGCGACTTCCATAGCTAATCTAAAGGGGGAGTGATTAATATGGGCAAGGTATTTCTAGTTGGTGCAGGTCCTGGTGATCCTGATTTATTAACAATTAAAGGTTTAAAAGCAATTAAAAAAGCAGATGTGATTCTTTACGATCGTTTGATTAATAAAGAAATTTTAGAATTCGCCTCTCCTTCCACTAAATTCTTTTATTGTGGTAAAGATCCTAATAAGCATTCATTACCACAAGAAGAAACGAATAAAATGATGGTCACTTTAGCTAAGAAAGGGCATACTGTTACACGATTAAAAGGTGGCGATCCTTTCGTCTTTGGTAGAGGTGGCGAAGAAGCGGAAGTACTAGCAAATCACAATATTCCGTTTGAAATTGTACCTGGTATTACATCGGGTATTGCTGCAGCAGCATACGCAGGTATTCCTGTCACTCACAGAGATTTTAGTTCATCTGTCGCATTCGTAACCGCAGTCAATAAACCAGGTATGGATAAAGAACAATATTGGGAACATTTAGCGAATGGACCAGAAACGTTATGCGTTTATATGGGAGTTAAACGACTTCCAGAAATTTGTGATTTATTAACGAAACATGGTCGTTCATCAGAAACGCCAGTCGCACTCGTTCACATGGGTACATCAATACGACAAAAAACGATTACTGGTACACTTGGTAATATTGTAGATAAGGCACATCAAATAACGAACCCAGCTATGATCATCATTGGTGATGTAGTCCATATGCGAGAGAAGATCAATTGGTTTGTGGAGCAAGCTGATGTAAACAAATTGTCAATTCCTAAAGTGACATCTAAATAGGACTGTTTTAGTTTTATCATTTATTTTCTGAAAATGAAGAAAAATAGTAAGATGAATATGACAAATACGAGGAGGGATTTACCGTGAATATGCCATTAATGTTAGATTTAACAAACAAAAAAGTTGTTGTTGTCGGTGGTGGGAAAATTGCTACACGACGTATTAAAACATTGTTAAATTACACAGAACATATTCACGTTGTAAGCCCGGTTATCACTAATCAAATAGCACAATGGGTTGAAACTCAGCGCATCACTTATTTGGAAAAACGTTTCGAACCTACTGATATTGAAGAGGCAGATATGGTAATTGCTGCTACCAATCATTCAGAGGTCAATGAAGAGGTAAGGTTATCAGTACCTGAACATGTGTTATTTAATCATGCAGAACAAGCTGAATTAGGTAATGTTACGTTTCCTAATGTTTTTCGAAGGGATCGCTTAACGATTAGTGTATCCACTGAAGGTGCGAGTCCAAAGTTAGGACAACGTATTATTAATCATTTAGAGGATACATATAATGAGGAGTATGTAACTTATGTTCAATTTCTATATGAAAGTAGACAATACATTAAAGCACTCAGCATAGAGCCATCTGATAAACATGCGTTACTTGAACAAATTTTATCAGACACATATTTAGATGAGAATAAGCAACATGAATTCATCCGATGGCTTCAATCACAGGTTTAATGAAGAATGGGGGCATTTGATATATGCGCAAAGTATTAATATTCGCAATAGCGGGATTTTTAGCACAACTTGTAGATGGGTCACTCGGCATGGGATTTGGTGCATCATCATCATCCATTTTACTCACTTATGGTATTGCGCCAGCAGTAGTTTCTGCAACAGTTCATTTCTCAGAAATTGCTACCACTGCAGCTTCTGGTACATCTCATTGGAAATTTGAAAATGTTCATAAGCCAACGATGTTAAAGCTTGCGATACCTGGTTCTATTTCAGCCTTCATAGGTGCAGGCGTTTTAACGTTTATTCACGGTAATTACATTAAACCATTCATTGCACTCTTTTTATTAAGCATGGGATTCTATATTTTATATCAATTCTTATTTAAAAGAACACATGAACACCATACGCATGTTGGTGATTTGAGTAGTTTCAAAGTGATTCCACAAGGTGCGATTGCAGGTTTCTTAGATGCTATCGGTGGTGGAGGCTGGGGTCCAGTGAATACACCGCTCTTACTTTCAAGCAAGAAAATTCAACCACGTTATGCGATTGGTACGGTTTCAGCTAGTGAATTCTTTGTTACATCTTCTGCAGCAATTAGTTTTATTATATTTTTAGGATTAACTCAGATTAACTGGTTTGCTGTCATTGCACTAAGTGTTGGTGGCATGCTTGCTGCTCCAATTTCAGCATATTTAGTTAAAATTTTACCTATAAATATTTTAGCAATATGTGTGGGTGGGTTAATTATTTTCACAAATAGTAATGCATTATTAAGTTATTTCATTAAAGATACAACAATCTCAAATACAGTTAGATGTATTATTTTAGCAGCAATTATTGTTTTACTCATCGTTCAGGTGATTCGAAACAAGAAATTGTCTTTTTCTTACAAGAAAAGCCGATTAAACAAATATAATTAATTGGATAAAGGGGTTATAAAACGATGTCTAAAAATGAAGAAGTAATTAACTATACAATTCAACCACATGGTGGTGAATTAATTAACCGAGTTGTTGAAGGTGAGGAAAGAGAACGTTTAATTAAGGAAGCATCATCATATAAATCAATTACTTTAAATCCTTGGGGTATTTCAGATTTAGAATTAATTGGTATTGGTGGTTTTAGTCCGTTAACAGGATTTATGAATAAAGCAGACTATACCAAAGTTGTTGAAGACACTCATTTAGAAAATGGATTAGTATGGAGTATTCCCATTACTTTACCAGTATCTGAAGAAGAAGCGAATCAATTAGAAATTGGTGATGACATTGCTTTATACGGTGAAGATGGTGAATTATATGGAACATTAAAATTATAAGAGAAGTACACGTACGATAAAGAAAAAGAAGCAAAATTAGTCTATGGAACTACTGAAGAACAACATCCAGGTGTCAAGAAAGTGTATGAAAAAGGTAATGTGTACTTAGCTGGACCTATTCAATTAATCAATCGCCCTAAACATGATGAATTTTCTGATTATCATCTAGATCCATCTGAAACAAGACAATTATTCCATGATTTAGGTTGGAAAACGGTTGTCGGATTCCAAACTAGAAATCCAGTTCATCGTGCACATGAATATATCCAGAAATCAGCTTTAGAAATTGTAGATGGATTACTTCTCAATCCTTTAGTTGGAGAAACTAAATCAGATGATATACCTGCTGATGTTCGTATGGAAAGTTATCAAGCTATCCTCAAGAATTATTTCCCTGAAAATAGAGCACGACTAGTGATTTATCCTGCAGCAATGCGCTATGCCGGCCCTCGTGAAGCAATATTGCACGCAACAGTGCGTAAGAATTATGGTTGTACACACTTTATAGTGGGACGTGATCATGCGGGTGTGGGTGATTACTATGGCACATATGAAGCGCAAGAGCTTATCACTCAATTTGAAGATGAACTAGATATTCAAATCTTAAAATTTGAACATGCTTTTTATTGTGAAGCATGCGGTAATATGGCGACGGCTAAGACATGCCCTCATGATGCCTCTCAACATTTACATTTAAGTGGTACAAAAGTTAGAGAAAAATTACGTAACGGAGAATCCTTGCCGACTCAATTTTCAAGACCAGAAGTCGCTGAAGTACTAATTAGAGGTTTACGAGAAAAATAATAAAGTAAAAGGAGAGATAGCATGAGTGAATCTAACAATATTACTTGGCATGATTCAGAAGTGACGAAAGAAGAAAGACAAAATCGTAATGGTCATAAAAGTGCAGTTATTTGGTTTACGGGGTTATCTGGTTCAGGTAAATCGACCGTTTCTGTCGCTTTAGAAAAAGCGCTATTCAATGAAGGAAAGCAAACATATCGTTTAGATGGGGATAATGTGCGTCATGGTCTTAATAAAAATTTAGGATTTAGTCCTGAAGATCGTACTGAAAACATACGCCGTATAGGTGAAGTTGCCAAACTCATGGTTGATGCAGGTTCAATCACTGTGACAGCTTTCATTTCGCCGTATAAACAAGATCGCGATAATGTACGCGCGATTCTCAAAGATGATGAATTTATAGAAGTATATACGAAATGTAGTGTTGAAGAATGTGAGAACCGCGATCCTAAAGGATTGTATAAGAAAGCACGCTCTGGAGAAATTCCTGAGTTTACAGGTATTAGCGCCCCTTATGAAGCTCCAGATCATCCAGAAATCATTTTAGATACTGAACATGAATCAATTGATCAATCAGTTGATCGTGTGATTCAATACCTTAAGCAACATCAATATATTTAACTCACAAGCATGTATGTCAATGAACATACATGCTTTATGTTTGAATTGTTATATGTCTATACATATTTTTTATTTTGAAAATCTTTGTTACAATTATAGAAAGCGCTTACAAAATACAAGGGGATTTAACGAGTATGATGAGGAATGATTTATTGGGGGATGATTAAAATTTTATACATCTGTGTATAGTAATACTTATTAAACCTACGTATGACATAGCGGAGTTAATAAAAGGGGATGTTAAATATGCATGGAGATAATATATGGTTAACGATGATTGGGTTAGCGATCATTGTTTCAATTGTAGGTTTACTCATAGCGAAGAAAATTAGCCCGGTTGTTGGCATGACATTGATACCATGTATCGGTGCAATGATATTGGGGTACAGTGTGGGAGATTTAGTAAAATTCTTTGATAAGGGCTTATCACAAGTTATGAACGTTGTCATAATGTTTATATTTGCCATCATCTTTTTTGGCATTATGACTGATAGTGGATTATTTAAGCCTTTAGTGAAGCGATTGATATTAATGACGAGAGGTAATGTGATTATTGTTTGTGTTATGACTGCGTTAATTGGTTCATTTGCACAATTAGATGGCGCTGGGGCAGTGACTTTCCTACTTTCAATACCAGCATTGCTTCCATTATATAAAGCGCTAAATATGAATAAATACCTACTAATATTATTACTTGCATTAAGTGCAGCAATTATGAACATGGTTCCGTGGGGTGGACCTATGGCACGTGTGGCAACAGTATTGAAAGTGAAAAGTGTGAATGAATTATGGTATGGTCTGATTCCAATTCAAATTATTGGATTCGTCCTCGTAATCATCTTCGCAGTATACTTAGGATTTCGTGAAAAGAAACTTATTAAGAAGGCGATAGAAAAAGGCGAAGTAGAAGAAACGCAAGATGTAGATATACATAGATTAGTTAATATTTATGAACGTGAACAAGATATTAAGTTTCCAGTTAAAGGCCGTGCTAGGAATAATCCTTATATTATATGGATAAATGTAGTATTAACGATTTTAGTTATCGTCATCATGTTAGCAAATCTAGCGCCACCAGAGTTTGCTTTCATGATAGGCACTTCACTCGCACTAATTATCAACTATAAAAGTGTTGATGAACAAATGGATCGATTAAAGGCTCATGCTCCTAATGCCTTAATGATGGCGGCAGTCATTATTGCAGCTGGAATGTTCTTAGGTGTTCTTAATGAAACGGGTATGCTTAAAGCGATTGCTACTGATTTTATTAAGATTATTCCAGATGCAGTAGGTCCATATTTGCATATCATTGTTGGAATATTCGGTGTGCCGTTAGATTTATTAACAAGTACGGATGCATATTACTTTGCTGTTTTACCTATTGTTGAACAAACTGCTAGTCAATTTCATGTTTCAGCTGTTTCTACAGCATATGCAATGGTGATAGGTAATATTATTGGTACATTCGTAAGTCCGTTTTCACCAGCATTATGGTTAGCCATTGGACTTGCTGAAGCGAATATGGGTACTTACATTAAGTATGCATTCTTTTGGATTTGGGGATTTGCTATTGTGCTACTACTCCTCGCAGTACTTATGGGCGTCGTTACTGTTTAGATTTTAATTAAATCATATACTTAGTGTGAAGGCGCTATCACAGAAGGGATGAAACGAAGTTTTCATCCCTTTTTCAATGAAATAATTTACTCTAAAAATTATCAGATAAATTACAACAACTGTAACAACGATGTTGATTAAATCGCTATAACTACTGTCATGAAAGTGGTTTAAATTGTGTAAAATTGACACACGTTTTTTACAAGAGGGCGTTACATTATTATGATTCATTTACAAAGTATTAACATTGTACACAAACGGTTGTGTGTCTGTTACAGTGTCTCTTGTCGTTAATTAACGAAGAAAAAATTAAACTTAAATGTTAAAGATAATTGAAGGTAGCCACGAGATAGTTAAAAGATTTACCCAAATTATAGGAGGATATTAAAATGAAAAAAATCGCTACAGCTACAATCGCTACAGCAGGTATTGCAACATTTGGAATCATGCAACACGATGCAGATGCAGCGGAAAATAACAATAATGGATATAACCCTAACGATCCTTATTCTTACAGCTACACTTATACAATCGATCAACAAGGTAACTATCATTACGATTGGAAAGGTAACTGGAGTCCACAACAAGCTCAACAAGGAAACAACTCTAACTACTCAAATGCTAACCAAAGTACACAAAGCTACAATTCATACAATAACTACAATAATTATAGAACAAATAACCAAACTCAAAGCTACAACTCAAATAATGGTGGAGGTTTAGGTGCAAATTATTCAACTTCTGATAGAAACGTTAAAGTAACAACTCAATCAGCACCAACTCAAAAATCTTCAAGCAATGCATCAGCTGCATTCGCAGGTCAAACATCTTCAGGTTCAAACCTATACACTTCAGGTCAATGTACTTACTATGTTTATGACAAAGTTGGCGGCAAAATCAGCTCAACTTGGGGCAACGCTAACAACTGGGCTAACGCAGCAGCATCATCAGGTTACACTGTAAACAATACACCTAAACAAGGTGCAATCATGCAAACTTCACAAGGTGCATTCGGTCACGTTGCATACGTTGAGAACGTAAATAATGACGGTTCAGTAAAAGTATCTGAAATGAACTATAACGGTGGACCTGGAGTTGTATCTACTCGTACAATCTCAGCAAGCCAAGCTGGCGCTTATAACTACATTTCATAATCGAGTGACTAGAAATATTTTTAGTACTGAAGCCATGAACTTAAACGGTTCATGGCTTTTTTATATAGATAAGAAACTTTATACATATAAAGAGTTAAGTCAATGATTATGTGATTGAAGTTATTTTAAAAGGGAAATTTAAAAATAAAGAGATTAGAGTTGAGCTATTTTTAGCTTTAAGGAAGGTGAAGTAACATGGAATTTAACATTTGGATGTGGATTATTTTAGCAGTTATTATCATTGTCACTATAGCTGTTATTCTTATATTAACAGTTGGTTCAGTTTATGAAGAACGTGCTTACGATAAACGTTCAAAAGAAGAAAAACGTAAAAACACAGAAAAGAACCTTCAAATGGCAAAAGGTCACACAGATGAAGAAAGTGAAAAGAGTGAAGCACCACACCATCAAACTGAAGATAAAGCACATCATTCAGTAGATAATGAAAAAGTTGAAGAACGGTTTAAAGACAAAGATAGATAAGTAGAATATTTTTTATTCATAAGGCTCTGACATGTAGATGATAATCACACATGTTAGAGTTTTCTAATTGTTCGCAATAAAGTGCCCTTTCTACATATAGTTCATGAAACGTTAAAATCTTTTTGACACTTTCGTTAACGTCTAAGTTATCGATTGTAATACTATATATAGTGTTATATTTTGTAAATAGATACCATATATAGAAAAAGGTGATAATATGACTGCTTTAGAACAATCATTAACACGATTGATAACAAAAGACCCGACAATATTAAATGAAAATGCAAATAAAGATAGTAATACTTTCTCTACAATGAGAGATTTAACAGCTGGAACTGTATCTAAATCATATGCACTAGAAAATCTACTTCCAAAACACGTAGCTAAAGCACATTTATCTGGAGATATACATTTCCATGATTTAGACTACCATCCTTTTCAACCATTAACGAATTGTTGTCTAATTGATGCTAAAGATATGTTAGAAAATGGCTTTGAAATAGGTAATGCACATGTGACCTCCCCTAAATCAATACAAACCGCATCTGCACAACTTGTTCAAATTATCGCAAACGTATCAAGCAGCCAATATGGTGGTTGTACAGTTGACCGCGTAGATGAATTATTAAGTACATATGCTAAATTAAATGCAGAACATCATCGTGAAATGGCACAACAATATGTCCAACCGGATAAAATAGAATCTTACGTAGAGCAACAAGTGACTAAAGATATCGGCGATGCCATCGAAAGTTTGGAATACGAAATTAATACACTTTATACCTCCAACGGTCAAACGCCATTTGTAACATTAGGATTTGGTTTAGGTACAGATGAACTTAGTCGCAAAATACAACAAGCTATTTTACGTACGCGTATTAAAGGACTGGGTAAAGACCGTATGACAGCTATTTTCCCGAAACTTGTCTTCTCAATTAAAAAGGGTACTAACTTTAGCCCAGATGATCCCAATTACGATATTAAACAACTCGCGCTTGAGTGTTCAACGAAACGTATGTATCCTGACATCTTAAATTATGACAAAATCGTTGAGCTTTTGGGTGATTTTAAAGCGCCAATGGGTTGCCGTTCATTCTTACCTAGTTGGAAAGATGCAACAGGAAACTTTGAAAATAATGGCCGCTGTAACTTAGGCGTTGTCACATTGAATATCCCAAGAATTGCAATAGAATCTAATGGTGATATGGCCAAGTTTTGGGAGTTATTTGATCAAAAAATGCAATTGATGCATGATGCATTAGTTTATAGAATTAAACGCTTAAAAGATGCAATACCTAATAACGCGCCAATTCTTTATAAAAGTGGTGCTTTTAAATACAAATTAAACGCTTCTGAAAATGTAGAAGAACTGTTTAAACACCAACGTGCGACGATTTCAATGGGTTACATTGGCTTATATGAAGCCGCAACAATGTTTTACGGTCCTGATTGGGAGGATAATATTGAAGCTAAAACATTTACATTAGATATTCTAAGAGAAATGAAATATTATCAGAATGCATGGACTAACCAATATGATATTTGGTTTAGTATTTATAGTACGCCAAGCGAATCTTTGACCGACCGATTTTGTCGCTTAGATAAAGAGCGCTTTGGTGAAATACCTGATATTACCGATAAAGGATACTACCAGAATTCCTTCCATTATGATGTGCGTAAAGATGTAACACCTTTCGAGAAGTTAGATTTTGAAAAGGATTACCCTTACTATGCAAGTGGTGGTTTCATTCATTATTGTGAATATCCTAAACTTAATCACAACATTAAAGCGTTAGAGGCAGTGTGGGATTATTCTTATGATAAAGTTGGCTATTTAGGAACGAATATTCCTATTGATCATTGTTACAAGTGTGATTATGATGGTGATTTTGAAACTACTGAAAATGGTTATAAATGTCCGAACTGTGGAAATAGCGATCCTAAGACCGTCGATGTCGTGAAAAGAACATGTGGTTATTTAGGAAATCCAGTACAACGACCAGTAATAGAAGGACGTCAAAAAGAAATTTGTGCAAGAGTTAAACATATGAAGGAACCACGTTCATGAGCATGTTAGACATTAAAACAGGACAAAATCACATTGCTAAAATTGAAAGTCATAGCTTTGTGGATGGCGAGGGTGTACGTTGTAGTGTATATGTATCAGGATGTCCTTTTCAATGTAAAAAGTGCTATAACGAAAAAGCACAGATTTTTAAATATGGTGAAACATTTTCTGAAGATATCTTGCAAGAAATACTTGAAAATTGTGCCCCCTCATATATTTCTGGAATCAGTATTTTGGGTGGAGAGCCTTTTTGCAATTTGAATATATCTTTAAAGATTGCACGAGCGTTTAGAGAGAGATTTGGTTACAGTAAAACGATTTGGATATGGACTGGCTTTCTATTTGAATATTTGAAACATCAAACGGATGAACGACGAGAATTACTTGAACTTACTGATATTTTGGTTGATGGACTATTTATGTATCAGCTATATAAACCCAATTTACCTTATAAAGGCTCTCTTAACCAACGCGTGATAGACGTTCAAGATTCTTTGCGTAGCCATGGGATTATTGAATATGTGTAATAATGAAGCGGGTGATAACACTCGCTTCAGTTTATTTCATAATCTAAAACGTTAAAAGAGATATTAATCACTAAAGTAGGAAAAATGATAATACCTAATCAAATTTAAAGTGATAATAAATAATATTCTACCTATATATATACTATTTACATCTTTAAGTGATAAAATATTAATGTATACAAAATTTGTTCACCAAGTTTAAGGAGATCTTCTCATGGTTTTATTTATCATAGAAATCATAATAATGATTCTTGCGATATTATTAGGTCTTAGAACAGCTGGCGCACTTGGATGTGGTATCTTTGCGATTGTGGCTCAGTTAATAATGATATTTATCTTTCGATTACCTCCAGGTTCAGCTCCTGTTACAGCAGTTTTAATTATCTTATCTATTGGTATCGCAGGCGGAACTCTTCAAGCAACAGGTGGTATTGATTATCTCGTTTATATTGCTTCGCGTGTGATTGAACGCTTTCCAAAATCGATTATATTTATTGCTCCGATGATTGTTTTCCTTTTCGTCTTTGGTATAGGTACGGCTAATATAGCTTTATCCTTAGAACCTATTATTGCAAAAACGGCGCAGAAGGCACATATACAACCTAAGAGAGCCTTAACTGCATCAGTTTTAACTGCAAATTTAGCACTGCTTTGTAGCCCTGCAGCTTCAGCTACCGCATATATCATTTCAGTTTTAGCAGGATATCATATATCGATGGGTAAGTATTTAAGTATCGTTTTACCAACTGCTCTTATTAGTATGTTGCTACTTAGTATTTTTTGTACTTTTGTAGGGCGTAAAGAGAAAGTACATGATTCATCTGAGCGTTTAGTTCAAATGCCGGAGGACGAGCTTGAAAATCAATTTTCAGGAAAAGTAAAAATAGGCGTGCTAAGCTTTCTATTATGTGTGTTAGGCATCTTAACATTTGGTATATTCCCACATCTTATGCCTACATTCGATGTTAATGGAAAGACAGTCAAAGTAGAAATGACTGAGATAGTACAATTCTTTATGTATTTAAGTTCAGCAATTAATTTACTATTAGTCAAAATTAACACATCAGATATTTTAACTTCTCATATTACGCAATCAGCAACGGGAGCTTTATTTGCTGTGCTTGGACCGGGTTGGTTAGGTGCAACAATCTTTAATGCGCCACAAAATTTAAAAATATTAAAAAATGATATCGGACAAACGATTAGCCAAGTTCCATGGTTAGTCATTATATTGGTTTCCATTGTAGCGATGATTGTAATATCTCAAACTGCCACTGCATCGATTATGGTGCCGATCGTTATGAGTTTAGGCATTCCACCTATTTATTTCGTAGCCATGGTACAAACATTGAACGTTAACTTCGTGATACCAGCTCAACCTACATTACTATTTGCTGTGGAGTTAGATGAAACAGGCAGAACGAGACCAACCAGCTTCGCCGTCCCAGGATTCTTTGTGATTACTGTATCTATCATCATTGGGTTCACTATTAAAGCACTATTAGGTTATTAAAAATTAAATCATTCTCTACGGTTTACATAAACTACTTTTCAATGAAATTGGAAAGTAGTTTTTCTTTTGTATAAGGAATTATTTCTTTAAGAGTCGAAGTTTTGAAAATAAATAAATATTCTTTGAATGCGTATTTTTATGCATAATCAACATTCTGTAAAATTCGTTTATTTTGTTAAATTTTAATTTAACACTGTTGTCATAGTCATTTTAAATGAGCATTAAAATGCCTCAAACTATATAAATATTCACTATAACGGTTAAAAATCTTTGTATGTAATTTGCATTATTATTAAAACTTCGTTATTGTCTTTTTTGTGAATCAATAAATATTGAGCGTAATTGAACACACGATTCATAAAAATAATATTAGGGGGATCACAATTGAAAAAGGAAAAAGTTATGGACTGGACGACCTTCATAGGCGTAGTCATAGTATTACTTTTTGCCGTTATACCTATGATGGTTTTTCCGAAAGCAAGTGAAACAATCATCACAGACATCAATAGTGCCATTTCTAATTCAATTGGTTCTGTGTATTTATTTATGGGACTGGCAATCTTTTGTTTCGTTCTTTACATAGCGTTTGGTAAATACGGCAATGTCACATTAGGGAAAGCAAGTGACAAGCCAGAATTTAATAATTTCACATGGGCTGCGATGCTATTTTGTGCGGGTATCGGCTCAGATATCTTGTATTGGGGTGTGATTGAGTGGGCGTTTTACTACCAAGTCCCACCTAATGGCGCAAAACCAATGTCAGATGAAGCACTTCAATATGCGACACAGTATGGTATGTTCCACTGGGGCCCTATTGCATGGGCTATCTATGTATTACCAGCACTACCAATCGGTTATCTTGTGTTCGTTAAGAAACAACCGATTTATAAAATTAGTCAAGCTTGTCGACCTATTTTAAAAGGTCAAACTGATAAATTTATCGGTAAAGTTGTAGATATATTATTTATATTTGGTTTACTTGGAGGTGCCGCTACGTCATTAGCACTTGGTGTGCCAATGATTTCAGCTGGTGTTGAGAAGTTAACTGGTTTAGATGGAACTAATATGGTGTTACGTTCAATCATCTTATTAACCATTACAGTTATATTCGCAATTAGTTCTTATACTGGATTGAAAAAAGGTATCCAAAAATTAAGTGACGTCAACGTGTGGTTATCATTCATATTACTAGCGTTCGTGTTTATCGTTGGTCCAACAGTGTTTATTATGGAAACAACGGTAACTGGGTTCGGTAACATGTTAAGAGATTTCTTCCACATGGCGACTTGGATGGAACCATTTGGCGGTATTCATGGTCGTAAGGAAACTCATTTCCCTCAAGATTGGACAATTTTCTATTGGTCTTGGTGGTTAGTATATGCACCGTTCATCGGTTTATTTATCGCCCGCATTTCTAAAGGTCGTACACTTAAAGAAGTAGTATTAGGTACAATGTGTTACGGTACATTAGGATGTGTATTATTCTTCGGTATTTTTGGTAACTATGCAGTTTACCTACAAATTACTGGACAATTTAATGTTATTAATTATTTAAATAGTCATGGTACTGAAGCAACAATTATTGAAGTAATGCATCAGTTACCATTCCCAACAATTACAATTATTTTATTCTTAATCTCAGCATTCTTATTCTTAGCAACAACATTTGACTCTGGTTCTTATATCCTAGCAGCTGCATCACAGAAAAAAGTTATCGGGGAACCTTTAAGAGCCAATCGTTTATTCTGGGCATTCGCATTATGTTTACTTCCATTCTCACTCATGTTAGTGGGTGGCGAGAGAGCACTTCAAGTATTGAAAACAGCATCAATATTGGCCAGTGTACCTTTACTCGTCATTTTCACCTTTATGATGATTTCCTTCCTCATCATACTGGGTCGAGATCGAATAAAACTTGAAACACGTGCAGATAAATTGAAAGAAGTTGAACGACGATCACTTCGAATCGTTCAAGTCAAAGAAGAACCAGAAGACGATAATTTATAAATACTAATTCAAAAAAGCCAAGGGATATTCACGTTTAAATACGTTTGAATATCCCTTGGCTTTTTTACGTTATAATTTAAATTTAATTTTATTCATTTTCATGTTCAGGAATAGGGAAGTATTTGAATATTTCTCCAGATTCCAATGACTCGCTTAATTGTTCTAACCATTCATAATATATTTTTGAATGATCTAATTGAGCTTTAACATTTAACGCATTTTCTTTTGCTTCTTCATCTAAATTTTCTTTGTTTAATAGTGGGTTGATGATCTTTTCGGCATCTTTAATTGCTTCCATGTTAGTATCGATTTCTCGTTCCCATTTTCTTGTAAAGAAGTTTCTAAAGAAATTAAAGAAGTCTTTCTCTGCGATAAAATGTTGCTTACGACTTCCGCGTGTAAATTGTTGTTTAACAATGTCGTATTCTTGAAGTTTCTTTACACCTGAACTCATACTTGGTTTACTCATTTGTAGTTGTTGACGCATCTCATCTAGTGTCATGCTGCCTTCAAAAACCATGATGCCATATAAATTGCCGACGCTACGATTAATACCATACAAATCCATCGTTTCTCCAATAGAGTTTATCACTAAATCTTTCGCTTGTTCGACTTGGTGCGCGTCATTATTCGTACGTGTCATCACTGCACCTCCAATTCTAATATTCAATTTTTTTACCACGTCAATTAAGTTAAATAACTTAAAATTGAAAATTTTACATGCCAAACTATTATAAAACCTTTTTACAAAAATTAAAATTAATTTATCAAATTAAAGTTGTAAGTAAGGAGAATAATGTTAAGTTTGGATATTTACTTGTGTATTACAAATGTATTTTAAGAAATTGACACGTTTTCAATACCTATGCTAACATAAATTTGTAAAATTCGTTAAATAAAAATTTAACAAACTTAACGGAGGTTGTTTTGATGGAACTTGTAGATAAATTATCAAACCGTCAGTATATCGATGGTGAATGGGTTGAAAGTTCAAATAAAAATACAAGAGATATTATAAATCCTTATAATCAAGAAGTTATCTTTACAGTAGCTGAGGGGACTAAAGAAGATACGGAAAGAGCAATTTTAGCTGCAAGAAGATCATTTGAAGAGGGCGAATGGTCACTTGAAACAAGTGAAGTTAGAGGTAAAAAAGTAAGAGCCATCGCAGATAAAATTAAAGAAAATAGAGAAGAATTAGCTAAACTTGAAACATTAGATACTGGTAAGACATTAGAAGAATCTTATGCAGATATGGATGATATTCATAATGTATTCATGTATTTCGCAGGATTAGCTGATAAAGATGGTGGCGAAATCATTAATACGCCAATCCCAAATTCTGAAAGTAAAGTTATCAAAGAACCTATCGGTGTAGTTACACAAATCACACCTTGGAATTATCCTTTACTTCAAGCATCATGGAAGATTGCACCTGCATTAGCTACAGGTTGTTCTTTAGTTATGAAACCTAGTGAAATTACACCATTAACAACAATTCGTGTATTTGAATTAATGGAAGAGGTTGGTTTCCCTAAAGGTACAATCAACTTAATTCTAGGTGCAGGTTCAGAAGTTGGCGACGTTATGTCTGGCCATGAAGAAGTTGACTTAGTATCATTCACAGGCGGTATTGAAACAGGTAAACACATCATGAAACAAGCTGCTGACAATGTAACTGAAGTTGCTTTAGAACTTGGTGGTAAGAATCCAAACATCATTTTTGACGATGCAGACTTTGAATTAGCAGTGGATCAAGCGCTAAATGGTGGTTATTTCCACGCAGGTCAAGTTTGCTCTGCAGGTTCTAGAATTTTAGTTCATAACGATATTAAAGATAAGTTTGAAAAGGCACTGATCGACCGTGTAAGTAAAATTAAAATTGGTAATGGTTTCGATCAAGACACTGAAATGGGACCAGTTATTTCAACTGCACATCGTGAGAAAATTGAAAATTACATGGAAGTTGCTAAACAAGATGGCGCTACAATTGCTATCGGTGGTAAACGTCCTGAACGTGAAGATTTACAAGCAGGTTTATTCTTTGAACCTACTGTTATCACAGATTGTGATACATCAATGCGTATTGTTCAGGAAGAGGTCTTTGGACCAGTCGTAACTGTTGAAGGTTTCTCAGATGAAGAAGAAGCAATTCGTTTAGCTAACGATTCAATCTATGGATTAGCTGGTGCGGTATTCACTAAAGATATTGGTAAAGCACAACGTGTAGCTAACAAATTAAAATTAGGTACCGTTTGGATTAATGATTTCCATCCTTATTTCGCTCAAGCGCCATGGGGAGGTTATAAACAATCAGGTATCGGTAGAGAACTTGGTAAAGAAGGACTTGAAGAATACTTGATTACTAAACACATCTTAACAAACACGAATCCAGAACCAGTGAATTGGTTTAGTAAATAATTCTTCCATTTGAAAAAGTATGCTGATTTAATTTTCGAAATTAAAAAATATTCATTGCGAGTGAGCGCTTAGAAAAACATAATGGCGCTCACTTCAATATGTAAAACCTTTTAAGAAAGAGATGTTGAAAAACAAAGAAAACTATCAATTTTGGAGGTCGAATTTGATGAGTAGAAAACATGATTCATATGATTACATCATTATTGGTGGCGGAAGCGCAGGTTCAGTACTAGGTGCCCGTCTATCTGAAGATAAAGATAAAAATGTATTAGTATTGGAAGCTGGACGTAGTGACTATTTCTGGGATTTATTTATTCAAATGCCCGCAGCATTAATGTTCCCATCTGGTAACCCATTCTATGACTGGAGATATCAAACTGAAGAAGAACCTCATATGGGACGTAAAGTTGACCATGCTAGAGGTAAAGTGCTTGGTGGATCAAGCTCAATTAACGGTATGATTTATCAAAGAGGTAACCCAATGGACTATGAAGGCTGGGCAGAGCCAGAAGGTATGGATACATGGGACTTCGCTCACTGCTTACCATATTTTAAAAAGTTAGAAACAACTTATGGTGCGTCACCTTATGATAAAGTACGTGGACATAACGGACCGGTTAAATTAAAACGTGGACCTGCTACAAATCCATTATTTAAATCATTCTTTAATGCAGGTGTTGAAGCGGGATATCATAAAACACCAGATGTAAATGGCTTTAGACAAGAAGGATTTGGTCCATTCGATAGTCAAGTTCATCATGGTCGCCGTATGTCAGCATCTAGAGCGTATTTACGCCCAGCAATGAGACGTAGAAATCTAGACGTAGAGACACGTGCATTCGTTACGAAACTTAATTTCGATGATAACAATAGTAAAAAGGTAACAGGCGTCACTTATAAGAAAAATGGTAAAGAACAAACGGTTAAAGCTAACGAAGTCACCTTATCAGGCGGTGCGTTCAACACACCTCAATTATTACAATTATCTGGTATAGGTGATTCAGAGTTCTTAAAATCTAAAGGCATAGAGCCACGTATGCACTTACCAGGTGTGGGTGAAAACTTTGAGGATCACTTAGAAGTATACATTCAACATAAATGTAAACAACCTGTATCATTACAACCAAGTCTTGATGTAAAACGTATGCCGTTTATCGGTTTACAATGGATCTTTGCGCGTAAAGGTGCCGCAGCATCTAACCACTTCGAAGGTGGCGCATTTGTAAGATCAAATGATGAAGTGGATTATCCTAACTTAATGTTCCACTTCTTACCTATAGCTGTACGTTATGATGGCCAAAAAGCACCTGTTGCGCATGGTTATCAAGTTCACGTAGGTCCAATGTATTCAAATTCAAGAGGTAGCTTGAAAATTAAATCTAAAGATCCATTTGAAAAACCAAGTATCGTGTTTAACTACTTATCAACTAAAGAAGATGAACGCGAGTGGGTAGAAGCAATTCGTGTTGCACGTAATATTCTTAAACAAAAAGCTATGGATCCATTTAATGGTGGAGAAATATCACCAGGACCAGAAGTACAAACTGATGAAGAAATTCTAGATTGGGTACGTAAGGATGGCGAAACAGCATTACACCCATCTTGTAGTGCTAAAATGGGCCCTTCTTCAGACCCTATGGCTGTTGTAGATCCATTAACTATGAAAGTTCATGGCATGGAAAACTTACGTGTCGTAGATGCATCAGCAATGCCACGTACAACAAATGGTAATATTCATGCTCCAGTTTTAATGTTAGCTGAAAAAGCAGCAGACATTATTCGTGGTAGACAACCATTAGAACCTCAATATGTAGATTACTATAAACATGGTGTTCATGATGAGAAAGCTGGCGCAATGGAAGACGATCCATTTTATCAATATTAATCGAACTAAGTTCGTCAATTAAATGAACAAAAGCTATTCTATAATTAGCGAAGCCTTTAAGTGAATTGAATTCAAATTCATTTAAAGGCTTTTTATTTATGTTTTGGTAATTCATTTTCTATTAATTTTCAAAAAGTATAATATTGTAGTTGTTAATATCATAAATAAAAAATATAGTAAAAAGACACTGTGCAACATTCCTTGACGATTAAGTTCTATAATTGAATTGAGGAGAGGATATAAATGAATCAAGAATTAATTAAACGTTTACGTGAGAAAGAAAGTAAAATGATTGAAATCAGACGATATCTTCACGAACATCCTGAACTTTCTTTTCATGAAACTGAAACGCCTCAATACATTGCCGATTTTTATAAAGAGAAAGATTGTGACGTTGAAACGAATGTAGGACCCAATGGTGTTAAAGTAACAATTGATAGTGGGAAATCAGGTAAGACGATTGCGATTCGTGCAGATTTTGACGCATTACCTATTGAAGAACAAACTGGACTGTCATTTGCTTCAAAAAATAAAGGCGTTATGCATGCGTGTGGCCATGATGCGCATACAGCATATATGCTTATTCTCGGAGAAACATTGATAGAAATGAAAGAACAATTCAAAGGTAAAGTCGTTATCATTCATCAACCTGCAGAAGAAATGCCGCCAGGTGGGGCCCAAGGTATGATTAAAGATGGTGTGCTTGATGGTGTGGATCATGTATTAGGTGCGCATGTTATGAGTACGATGGAAGCAGGTAAAGTCTTTTACAAAGAAGGCTATGTTCAAACAGGTCGTGCTTATTTTAAACTAGTTGTACAAGGTAAAGGTGGTCATGGTTCATCACCTCACATGGCTAATGATGCAATTGTGGCTGGTTCCAACTTTGTCACTACTGCTCAAACAGTAGTATCAAGACGTCTGAACCCATTTGAAACGGGTGTAGTCACTATAGGTTCGTTTGATGGTAAAGGTCAATTCAATGTGATTAAAGATCAAATTGAAATAGAAGGAGACGTTCGTGCTCTAACTGACCAGACTAGAGATACAATTCAACAAGAATTAACTAGAATTGTTAAAGGTATAGAGGAAACATTTGGAGTAACATGTGAATTCGAGTTCAAAAAGGATTATCCTGCGTTATATAATGATCCAGAATTCACTTCATATGTCGCAGAAACAATCAAAAATGCACAAATTGATGATATTAAAGGTGTTGAGATATGTGAACCTCAGCCACCATCAGAAGATTTTGCATTTTATGCTACTGAATTACCAAGTACATTTATTTATTCAGGTGCTGCACCTGAAGATGGTGATATTTACCCTCACCACCATCCTAAATTTAATATTAATGAATCATCAATGCTTGTTGCTGCTGAAGCAGTGGGCACTGTTGTTTTAGATTATTTAACTTAAAAGGAGATTTAATCATCAATGAATCAGCAACATGAATACATAGGGACTCGTAAACTTTTAATAGGAATCGTATTAGCAGTCATCACATTTTGGTTATTTGCTAATTCTTTAATCAATGTAATTCCTAATTTACAAACGTCATTTGGCAGTTATTTAAGTACAATAAGCATTGCGGTAAGTCTAACAGCTCTATTTTGTGGCATGTTTGTAGTTGGAGCGGGCAGTTTGGCAGATTATTTTGGACGTGTACGTTTAACGATAATTGGACTATGGTTAAATATTTTTGGCTCATTACTTATTATCGTTTCTGACTACATTCCGTTATTATTGATGGGACGTGCAATTCAAGGTCTTTCTGCTGCATTGATTATGCCTGCGACACTATCATTAATTAAAGCATACTATCATGGTGACAAACGTCAGCGTGCGCTCAGCTTCTGGTCTATAGGCTCCTGGGGAGGTTCTGGTTTCGCATCTTTATTTGGAGGGATGATAGCTACATTCTTAAGTTGGAGATGGATATTTGTCTTTTCAATTATCGTCTCCCTCATTGCAGTACTTTTAATTAAAGGTACGCCAGAATCTAAGAATCAACATGCATCATCAAGACAGTTTGATATTGTGGGTCTTATTTTACTAGTTGTAATGATGCTCAGTCTAAATATTATGATTACACAAGCTGCACATTTAGGTTTATTTTCCGTAGCGATTGTGTCATTATTTGTTGCATTTGTGTTATCTACAATATTATTTATCATCCTTGAAAATAGAAAACGCTATCCACTCATCGATTTTGCTTTATTTCGTAATCGATTCTATACGAGTGCGACATTTGCTAATTTTTTAATTAATACAGTTGCTGGTACGCTTCTCATAACGAATACGTTTGTCCAACAAGGTATAGGTTTAAGTTCATTTGAAACAGGTTTGTTGTCACTCACGTATTTGATTGCAGTATTAACAATGATTCGAGTAGGAGAGAAAATCTTACAAGAGTTTGGTCCTAGAAAACCTATGCTAATTGGTACGATGTCGACAACAGTGGGAATATTCTTAATGTCGATTACGTTTTTACCTATTCCAGTGTATATCACTTTATGCGTGATAGGATTTTTATTATTTGGATTAGGTTTAGGTTTATTTGCAACGCCTTCGACTGATACAGCCATTTCTCATTCTCCAGAGGAAAAGGTAGGCGTCGCCTCAGGTATTTATAAAATGGCTTCTTCAATAGGTGGCGCTTTTGGTGTGGCCATTTCAGGTTCAATTTATAGCATATTTTCAACATTATTTGATCCAAAATTAGGAGCAATGATGGGGCTATGGTTTAATACAATGATTGCTTTCACTGCATACTTTATTGTATGGCTCACACTTCCTAATACTAAAAAGACCTCATAAGAATCGTCTATTTTCTTTAAATTAAACAAACGTTTTAAAGAGTTTTCTTTTTGAAAATGCAAATAAATTTCACTGAATATTCTTTGATATGATGTTTTATGAGTCATTTCGTGATAGTATAAATTTATATTACGAAAAAAGGGGTGTTAGCGTGAGTTTCTATGAATTTATTCAGAACTTTGTGGGAGATCAAACGCCATTGGGAGAGTTAGCGGCGTGGATTAACCAAGATGCTCATTTTCCAATTGAAGAGACTGTAGCTGATAATATACTCAATTATTTCAATGAACTTAAAGATTTCGATCATGAACTCATAGAAATTGTTAAACGCTCATTATCCCTTTATGAACAAAGTAGGATGTAATACTTATAAATTGAAGTGAAATGAAGGAATTATATATGTTAATCAATGATGCATACAAGGCATATATTATAGAAGAAACTGATCATTCTTTTATGATAGAGAAAAATAATGATAAACAATATTACGAAGTGCTAGAATCTATAAATACACTATCGAACGACGCATTTTGCGTGTTAAATCATCTTTTTGTTAATGAAGGAAACGAAGAAGCTTTTGAACAAAAGTTTTTACAAAGAAACAAACACTTAGAAAATGTACCAGGATTTAGAGCGTTGAGATTTTTAAGACCTAAAACTGTAGGTCGACATTATATAATCGTAACTTTATGGGAAGATCGACAAGCATTTTATGATTGGCAGAATTCTGCTGAGTACGCAGAAACACATAAGAAACGTGGAACATCAAAAGGTGTGGATCATCGCATTGTTAATCGCGATTTATCATATAATGTTAGAATTGAACTTGAAAAACTTCATCATCATATAGATTTTGAAAGCGTCATATAGGTAAATAGGTGGAGAGAAGGGCAGAAATATAATTCTATTGTCCCGCATCCAACTTACATAGCTTGTTGAAATCTTTAAAATAATTTTTGATTTGGGAGTCCACCAATAAAAATGTTTAGAATTGTAGAAAATTGATGTAAGCGCAGTTTTAAAATAGTCATCCATTGCTAATATGTTAATTAAGGCTAAGACAATCATTTGTGTCTTAGCCTTCTTATTTATAGGCATTTAATTCTAAACTGCTTTTACAAGTTTAAATTGGTAAACGTGCCCCTCACTCATAATTAGAATAGAAGGTTTTGAGGTCACTGTATCATTTTGACAATATGACATTTCTCAACTTTAATAGTTATAAAGTCGATTAACGATTTCCAAATACGATTAAATATTGAAAAATAGACAAATTTAAATAGTTAGGAGAGCACGAATCTAAAATGAATTTTTTCAAACTCATTACGATAATTTGTTCCTTAATTCCAATAGAGTTTATCGGCCTAAATATTGATTATCATACGGGGTCACTAATAGGTTATATTCCATTTGTGATTGTCGCGCTCTTAGTGAGTTTATCTATTTTTAAAACTGGTATAAAAAATAACATAGGCATTGTAATATGTAGGGTCATTGGGATATTTCTCTCTTGGATATGTGTTCATTTATTTATGAATGTTTATAATTCATCAGGTTATTTCACCCCATTTTCGACAGATGGTTTTGCAATATTTCTAGGAGCCATTCATGTCATAGTCATTATAATTATCTATTTAGTTATCTATAGTTTCTCTTCTCTAAATAAGTGATTGTATCAATATAGACACAAAAGGCTAGTTTAATGCCTAACCGCGTAAGGATTATTTTTAAAAGTGACTTATAAGTAACTGTTTCTGATTCTGTTCATCATATTCCTTACGCATATACAGTGCTCTAATAAGTAATACAAGAACAATTATCAATATAACCCCAATAATACTAAAAATACAGAAAATTACTATAATATAAGTTTAATCCATTTGAATGGACTTTAAGTTCTGATAGTATGAGTATGAATGTGAATTGAAAGGAAGTACAGTTATGAACAAATCAGATTTACTTGCTCCAGAGAAATATAATATTATTTCTGAAATTGAAAAATACGCTTCAGATTCATCTAAAAAAGCGATTATTTATAAAGATAACGAACATGATAATATTTCAGTAAGTTATGAAGAGCTATTGCAAAATGCAAATAAAGTAGGGAATGTCTTTTTAAAACATGGTCTTAAAAAAGGTGACAAAGTATTAATCATGATGCCACGCGCTATCGCCACATACGAATTATACATCGCTGCGTTAAAATTGGGTATCGCAATTATACCAAGCTCAGAAATGTTACGTACAAAAGATTTACAATATCGAATTACACATGGTGAAATTGATGCAGTGATTGCATTTCACACATTAACTAAAGAATTTGAAGGCGTTAAAGAATACGAGGAACTTACTAAATTCATTATTGCTGGTCATCAAGATGGTTGGATTTCTATTGAAGATGAAAAAGCTAACGAAAGTAATGAACTTGAAAGTGCTGAAACGACACGTGATGATTTAGCAATTCTTTCATATACTTCGGGAACTACTGGTAATCCTAAAGCTGTTACACATTCTCACGGCTGGGGATATGCGCACTTACAAATGGCACCGAAACATTGGCTATGTATCAAAGAAGATGATCTTGTGTGGGCAACGGCTGCTCCAGGTTGGCAAAAGTGGGTATGGAGTCCGTTCTTATCAATACTAGGAACTGGCGCAACAGCCTTTGTATATAATGGACGTTTCCAACCAGAAACGTATCTTGAATTATTACAAGATTATCAAATTAATGTATTATGTTGTACGCCGACTGAATATCGTATGATGGCAAAATTAAGTAATCTAAATGACTATCATTTAGAACATCTACACAGTGCGGTTTCAGCAGGCGAGCCACTTAATCGTGAAGTTGTAGAGCAATTTAAGAACAACTTTAATCTTACAGTAAGAGATGGTTATGGTCAGACTGAAAGTACATTGCTTATCGGTTTTCTTAAAGATACAGAACCACGTACGGGGTCTATGGGTAAAGGCATTCCAGGTAGTTTTGTCACAATTATTGATGATGATGGTAATGAAGTTCCACCTCAAACTAAAGGTAATATCGCTGTGCCATTAGATTTGCCTGCATTATTTAAAGGATATTATAAAGATGAGGAACGTACGAAAGCGGCTTCAGCAGGTGATTATTATGTCACAGGAGATTTAGCGCATAAAGATGAAGATGGCTATTTCTGGTTTGAAGGACGTCGTGATGATATTATTATCAGCTCTGGCTATACAATCGGTCCATTTGAAGTAGAGGACGCATTGACGAATCATCCTGCTGTTAAGGAATGTGCAGTGGTTGCTAGTCCTCACGAGATTCGTGGTAATATTGTTAAAGCCTTTATCATTTTACAAAATAACTATGAAGGCAATGATGAACTAGTTAAAGAACTTCAGACATTCTGTAAAAATGAAGTGGCCCCTTACAAATATCCTAGAGCAATAGAATTTGTCGATGATTTACCAAAAACAAATTCTGGTAAAATTCGCCGTGTCGAACTGCGTGATGCGGAAATTGCAAAATACAATAACCAAGATTAATTTAATTCGTACTATAAAGTTATAATTATGTATTAAACTGTCGATTCAGTATTAAACTGAGTCGACAGTTTTTTGTGTATAACATATTTATATTTTCACTAATGTTGTTTTAAAGGCTTTTATTCACGTAATCGTAATATTTATGAAATCCTTTTCATAAAAATAGTTGTAATTATTCTTTTAATATGACATACTAAAAAATGATTAGTATGACATATTAAAAGAAGAGGTGGTCTATGATGACACAATATATTTATGCATTTGACGAAGGACGCATTTCAATGAAAGATTTATTAGGTGGGAAAGGTGCTAACCTGTCTGAGATGAAACGTTTAGGTTTACCGGTACCTGATGGATTTACAATTACAACCGAGGCATGTATTGATTACTTAAAACAAAATGAACAATTGCCAACAGAAGTTAAAACACAATTGATACATCACTTAACGTCCTTTTCAGAAAGAACAGGAAAATCATTCTCCTCTGACGAAGATTTATTATTAGTTTCAGTGCGTAGTGGCGCAAAAATTTCTATGCCTGGAATGATGGATACTATCCTTAATTTAGGTTTGAACGATGACAACGTGAAGAAACTTGCTGATAAAACAAATGATGCACGCTTCGCCTATGACTGTTATCGACGTTTATTACAAATGTTTGGTGAAGTCGTTTATGGTATCCCTATGATGGCATTTGATACATATTTTGATGATTTCAAAAATAAACATAATTACAAGAACGATGCGGATATACCTGCTGACGGCTTGCAAACGATATGTGAAAGGTTTAAAGAGATTTACCGAGAAGAGGTATATAAGCCATTTCCTCAAGAACCATTAAAGCAATTAGAGGAAGCGATTGAAGCGGTATTCAAATCTTGGGATAACGATCGAGCGCGTGTATATAGAGAATTAAATGATATTCCGCATGATATTGGAACTGCAGTCAATGTGCAAGAAATGGTATTTGGTAATAGTGGAGAACAGAGTGGTACAGGTGTTGCGTTTACCAGAAACCCAGTTACTGGTGATAACCAATTATTTGGAGAGTACTTACTTAATGCGCAAGGTGAAGACGTTGTAGCAGGAATTAGAACACCACAAGATATTGATACATTAAAGGCGCAAATGCCAGAGGTTCATCAAGAATTTGTTGAAGTGACAAAGCAACTTGAAACACACTATAAAGACATGCAAGATATCGAATTTACGATTGAAAACGGCAAGCTTTATTTACTTCAAACACGTAATGGGAAACGTACGGCAAGAGCTGCCATTGAAATTGCTGTGGATATGGTTAATGAAGGTTTAATCACTCGCAAAGAGGCAGTAGCGAATGTGGATGTAAAATCAATCGATCAATTATTGCATCCTAATTTTAAGGAAGAAGCCTTAGAGCAAGCAACTGTTATTTCGAAATTAGGGTTACCTGCAAGTCCAGGTGCAGCAACAGGCCAAGTCGTCTTCTCAGCTGAAGATGCGAAAGAACAAGCTGAAAAAGGTCATCGTGTAGTTCTGATGCGTCCGGAAACGTCCCCAGAAGATATTGAAGGTATGATTGCTAGTGAAGCTATCGTTACAACTCATGGAGGTATGACATCTCATGCAGCAGTTGTGGCAAGAGGGATGGGTAAATGTTGTGTTACAGGTTGTTCAGATGTTGAAATCGATACTCTAAATAAAACGGTTTATTATTCAGATGGCGAATTGAATGAAGGTGATGTGGTTTCGGTAGATGGTTCCACAGGAGATTTATATGTAGGTGAGATTGAAACGGTCAATGCAGAACACAGTGAAGCATTTGAACAATTTATGGAATGGTCTGAAGAAACTGCGCGCTTACAAGTCAGAATGAATGCCGAAACACCTCAAGATATTAAAGCAGGATATAATTTTGGTGCTAAAGGGATTGGACTTGTAAGAACAGAGCATATGTTCTTTGGAGCTGAGCGTTTAATAGAGATGCGCCGATTTATTTTAGCTTCAGACCATGAAGCACGTATTGGTGCATTAGAGAAGATTAGAACGTATCAAGTAGAGGATTTTGAAGCTATATTTAGACTTTCTCAAGACCGACCTACAATTGTGCGCTTATTAGATCCACCATTACATGAATTTTTGCCAAGCTCAGATGAAGACATCGCAAGCGTTGCCGAACAACTTGATATTCCTAAAGATGTATTACGTAAGCGTATCGCTGAACTCAACGAAGTTAATCCTATGTTAGGTCACCGTGGTTGTCGCTTAGCTATAACTTATCCTGAGTTATACGAAATGCAAGTAGAGGCGATTATTGAAAGTGTATTGAAACTTAAGAAAGAGGGCATAGAGTGTCATCCTGAAATTATGATTCCACTTGTTTCAACTGTTGAAGAGTTTATTACTCTAAAAGGCCGTTTAGCAGAAACAATTACTCAATTGGAAAATGACGCAAAAACAAATGTGAATTATCTTATTGGTACAATGATCGAAACACCGAGAGCATGTTTAATTGCGCAACAACTCGCACAACATTGTGATTTCTTTAGTTTCGGTACAAATGATTTAACACAATTAACTTATGGTTTTTCAAGAGATGATGCAGGGAAATTTATAAACGTGTATACTGAAAGTAACATTTTACAGATTGATCCATTCCAAACATTAGATAAAGATGGTGTGGGACAATTGATTCAATACGCGGTTGAACAAGCTAAGCAAATAAAACCAGAGATCAAGATAGGCGTATGTGGTGAACTTGGTGGTGATGCTAAATCAATTCATCAATTTAATCAATGGTCTATTGACTATGTATCATGTTCGCCATTCAGAGTACCTGGTGCGATATTAGCTACTGCTCAAAGTCAGGCGGAGGAAAGCGAGCGATAAGGTGGAAGAGAAGAACGATCAAGTTTTAAAGTTATTTATTGTTTCGGATTCAATTGGGGAAACGGCACAACGTATGATTCATGCTACATTAACCCAATTCCCAGATTTGACCCAAGTTGAGATTAAGAAATTTCCGTACATTAAAGATGAACAAGAATTTCTTAATGTGCTTCAACTTGCTCGAGAACAAAATGCAATTGTAGCGACAACATTAGTGAGCGAATCATTTAATGCTTTAGGTCATCAGTTTGCGAAAGAACATGATATTCCATACGTCGATTATATGTCAGAGTTAATTCGAATAATTGAAACGCATACAGATGCTAAACCTTTAATGGAAAGTGGCGCATTACGTAAACTTAATGATGAATATTTCAAACGTATTGAAGCTATTGAATACTCAGTCAAATATGATGATGGTAAACATTTTACAGATATTGGTGAAGCGGATGCGTTAATTGTAGGAGTTTCACGTACGTCTAAAACACCATTAAGCATGTATTTAGCCAACAAAGGTTATAAAATAGCAAACATCCCTTTAGTACCGGAAGTTGCCATTCCAGACAATGTATTTCAACAAAAGGGACTAAAAGTGTTTGGCTTAACTGCAAGTCCGAACTATATTGCAAACATTCGTCGCAATCGTGCTGAAACGTTAGGGTTATCTGCTGAGTCTACATATAATAGTTTGGAACGAATTAAGAAAGAACTCTCTTATGCAGAAGAAGTTTTCAAAAAATTGAATGCTACAGTCATCAATACTGAGTATAAATCTATTGAAGAATCTGCATTTTATATAGAAAAGTTTTTAATGCAACGTTAAATTGCTTATTTTAACAGTACGAGGTTGAAGTAGAAAACTTTAACTTTGTGCTGTTATTTCATGTTGATGTGGGTGTGCATTAAGAGCAATATTGTAGTCGGATTAAAAGAGAAAAAATATTTTGTAATTAATATATTTTAGTATAAAAAAATTATTATTAAACAATTGAATAATCTTAGTTAGAATAATTTACATTTCCTTATTGTTGCTTTAACATAGAAGTGTAGTAACTAGTAAAGAGTTTAAGATGCTCTTTAATTTTTGGAGTTGTGAATTGGGATTTAATAAAAGAACAACTCTAATGTACTGGTGTAATATATTTTAAATTATTTGAGAGGTGAACAACATGGCAAAGTCTGAGAAAAAAGACGTTGTATTAATTGGTGCCGGTGTACTTAGTACAACATTCGGTTCAATGTTAAAAAGCATCGAACCTGAATGGGATATCCATTTATATGAACGTCTAGATCGTCCCGGTATTGAAAGTTCAAATGAACGAAACAATGCGGGTACAGGACACGCTGCGTTATGTGAATTGAACTATACAGTTCAACAACCAGATGGTTCAATTGATATCGAAAAAGCAAAAGAAATCAACGAACAATTTGAGATTTCTAAACAATTCTGGGGTCACTTAGTAAAAAGTGGACAAATTGAAAATCCTAGAGAGTTTATTCATCCATTACCACACATTAGTTTCGTACGTGGTAAAAATAACGTGAAATTCTTAAAAGATCGTTATGAAGCAATGAAAAACTTCCCAATGTTCGATAATATCGAATATACAGAAGACTTTGAAGAAATGAAAAAATGGATTCCGTTAATGATGGAAGGTCGTGAAAATAACGGTGGCGTTATGGCGGCTAGTAAAATTGATGAAGGTACAGACGTTAACTACGGTGCTCTTACTCGTAAAATGGCTAAAAACCTTCATGACTCTTCAAACGTTGAAGTACAATACAATCATGAAGTTGTAGACTTTGAACGTTTATCTAATGGTAAATGGTTAGTTAAAATTAAAAACCGTAATACTGGTGATGTATTTGAACATCAAACAGATTATGTATTTATTGGTGCCGGCGGTGGAGCGATTCCACTTCTACAAAAAACTGGCATTCCAGAAAGTAAACACTTAGGTGGATTCCCAATTAGTGGTCAGTTTATTGCTTGTACTAACCCTCAAGTTATTGAACAACACGATGCCAAAGTATACGGTAAAGAACCACCTGGCACACCACCTATGACAGTTCCTCACTTAGATACGCGTTATATCGATGGTGAAAGAACATTATTATTTGGACCATTCGCGAATATTGGACCAAAATTCCTTAAATTTGGTTCTAACCTTGATTTATTCAGATCTGTTAAGCCATATAACATCTCAACATTATTAGCTGCAGCAATTAAGAATGTGCCATTAATTAAATATTCAATTGATCAAGTGATTATGACTAAAGAAGGTTGCATGAATCACTTACGTACATTCTATCCTGAAGCACGTGATGAAGATTGGCAATTATACACAGCAGGTAAGCGTGTACAAGTTATTAAAGATACTGAAGAGAATGGTAAAGGCTTCATTCAATTCGGTACTGAAGTTGTGAACTCTGAAGATCATTCAGTTATCGCTTTATTAGGTGAATCACCAGGAGCTTCTACTTCAGTTTCAGTTGCATTAGAAGTATTAGAACGTAATTTCCCTGAATATACTTCTGATTGGAAACCGAAAATTAAAGAAATGATTCCTTCTTATGGAGAATCATTAATTAATGATGAACAATTAATGAGAAAAATCCGTAAACAAACTTCAAAAGACCTAGAACTAGGTTATTATGATAAAGCTAAAAAATAGAATAGATATTTTTAACGTGTGAGATGTAAAGATGTCTCACACGTCTTTTTTATATACAAATATTTCACCTCATGCCTAGAATATTAATTAATTTTAATAAATAAAGGTAAGAGATACAATGGAGTCAAAGTTAGAGTCGAAGGAGTTTGATGATATGACAAATGAAAATATCTTTGATCAACAGTTTTGGAAAGAGGCTTGGGACAATGATCCTAATACACAAGATAAAAGAATGAAACGTGCAGGTTTAGGTCAACCTGATGCTCCAGGCTTTGAAAAATGGGCTGAAAATTTTAATAAAAATTCTTTTACTGAAGAGAGTCAAAAAAGAGTAAAACGAATTATGTCATGGATTCAGAATCAAACAGGAGGATTTGAAAACCTAAGTATACTGGATGTTGGTGCTGCTTCAGGAGTGTTTAGTATACCGTTCTCAAAAGAAAGCGCTAAAGTTACTAGTCTTGAACCCTCATCCATATTGCACGGTATGTTAAAAGATAATGCGCAACATTATGGTGTAGAGATTGAAACAATTAATGAATCATTTGAAAATATTGAAACGACAGAGATTAAAAAATTCGATTTAGTCTTTGCATCAATGTGTCCTGCAGTAACAACATGGGAAGCCGTGGAAAAAGCTATAGATATAGCTCATCAATATGTTTATGTCAGCTTAATAGCAGGACCTAAAGAAAACTCAATCGTGGATGAGGTCGTTGCTTTTCTTGAATTAGAACCTTCGCCGATGACTGCTGATTTATATTATTTATTGCAGCTACTTTATTGCAATAACTATACGTATGAAACCTTAATTGAGCGTCATACACAACATGCTGAAAAAAGTGTAGATGAAGTCATGCGTCAATTACGTTCTTGGTTAAAAGAAGTGGAAATTGAAATGAATGCGCAACAAAAAGAGAGTATTGAACAATATTTACGAGATAAATATGGCGATCATGTACCCGTAGTTACAGGTGGTAAGTTTGGGAAAGTACTTATCACATTACAAGACTAAATGTATTGAAGGTACGACTTCTAAATGCCGTTTTAACAGTATTTGTTAAAATGGTATTTATTTTTCGAAAAATTATTACGATATATCGTTGACATATTTCGATATATCGCTTAGGATATTGATATATCGAAATAACAAATAAAGAAAGGTGATTTAAATGTTCAGAAGAAGACCTGAAATGATAAGACAAAGAATGGAGCGATTTGAAGGATTTGATTTTGGCAGAGGATTTGGTGGTCCGAGAGGCGGCGGTCGTGACCGCTTTTTCAAGAAAGGCAATTTACAATTTGTCATTCTTAAAATGTTGAAGGAAGAATCACGTCATGGATATCAAATTATTAAAGATTTAGAAGAACGTTTTAAAGGCTTCTATTCACCTAGTCCTGGATCTGTTTATCCTATCTTACAAATGTTAGAAGATAGAGAATTTGTATCAATCTCTAAAGATGGTAAAAAGAAAGTGTACTCAATCACTGAAGAAGGTGAGAAGTTCTTAGAGGAGAATATTAATAATGATGAATTTACACAACGAATGGAACAGTTTCAAAATATAGACTTTGAGCAATTAAAAGCATCAAGAGAACAATTACATGAGGTGTTCCAAGGATTTATGAAAGCGAGTCAGCAAGCACTACAAGATGAAGAATTGAAAAAAGAGTTTGACCAATTTGTAGAAGAAACAAAAGCACGTTTGGAACAATTTTCTAAATAAAAATAGATAGTGGGGGAGTTCAAATGAATATAAAAGATGTTAAAAGCGTAGGTATTATTGGAGGAGGACCTGGTGGATTAATGCTAGGACTTCTTTTGCAACAACAAGGATTTGAAGTGTCAATTTTTGAGAAAGCTGGGTTAGATGTAAATCGAGACCGTGGAGGTTCCTTAGATATTCATGAGGAGAGTGGCCAGTTACCATTAAAAGAAACAGGTATTATTGATCGATTTAGAGAGCTTGCTCGTTTTGAGGGTGAAGATACTCGCGTTTTAGATAAAAATGGTAAGGTTTATTATGAAGAAACAGCCGATCCTGAAGTTGAGGGAGGACGTCCAGAAATTGATCGTGGTGAACTATGTGATATCATCAGTGAACAATTAAGTGAAGGCACAGTAATATATGGTAAAGCGTTCGAATCACTTCGTCGCTTAGACAATGGACAAGTTGAAGTCTCATTTGTTGAGGGAGATACAGCTGAGTTTGACTTTGTAGTTGGGGCTGATGGAGCATTTTCAAAAGTGAGACCTTATTTAGCAAATGTGGACGTAGAATATAATGGTATTTCAATGGTTGAACTAAATGTAGAAGATGCATACAATCAATATCCTGATTTAGCAGCGTTTAATAAAAATGGGAAAATGATGGCATTTGGTGACCATAAAGCAATTCTTGGTCAAGTGAATGGCAATGGAAGAATTAAAGTATATATGTCTTATCAAATGGATTATGAGGAATTTGAAAAATTTAAAGGAATGAGTAAGTCAGAAATTAAAGAACAGTTGTTACAAGATTTCTCGGACTGGGACGAAGATTTAAAAAAATATATTGAATATGCTGGTGATGATGTACTCTTACGTCGAATTTACAAATTGCCTATAGGGTTTAAGTGGGAGAATCAATCTAATCTCACTTTAATCGGAGATGCAGCGCATTTAATGAGTCCATTTGCAGGCGAGGGTGTTAATATGGCATTCTACGATGCATATTTATTAGCGAAAGCACTTAAAGAGAATAATAATTTACAAGATGCGTTGAAAGAATATGAAGCATCTATGTATGAAGCTTCAGAACAGAGTGCAAGTGAGTCTCAAGCTAATTTAGAAGAAATGTTTGGTGATGACGCTGCTCAAAAATTTGGCGATTTCTTTAATCACATTGGTGAATTGTTTGAAGAGCATCAAGCACAAAAATTAGATAATAAATAATAAAAAGTATAAAGAAATGCCGTGTGGTCAAATAGATTACCACACGGCATTTTATATTAGGTTAAGCAAGATAATGTTGCATAACCGGAATGATAGACGGGCTTCAGTGAGCAGGTTTTTCGGCAGAAACTCTCAAAGTCTCGTCAAAACTACAAAACAGTTTTGCTCGCTTTTCGGTTCTGCTCAAAACCTAAGCGCTCACTTCCGCACCTTAATTTTTATTTACTGATGCGTCATAGATTGAATCTACTGCGTCGCCTAACGCTTTATCGAATTCTTCTTGAGATTGGCTAGCGCGTAAGTCGCTTGCTAATGCACGTGAGAAGCTTGCGATTAATTCATCGTTGTCTTTTAATAATTTGTTAGCTTCGTCTCTGCTATAACCGCCAGATAATACAACGACACGTACAACGTTAGGATGGTCAGCTAATTCTTTGTATAAGTTAGCTTCAGTAGGAATAGTTAATTTTAACATTACTAATTGATCATCATTTAATGCGTCTAAGCCTTTTTTGATTTCAGCTTTTAATACTTTTTCAATTTCAGCTTTGTCTTTTGCATTAATGTTTACTTCTGGTTCGATGATTGGTACTAACCCTTTAGCAATGATTTTTTTAGCAAATTCGAATTGTTGTTCAACAACGTCTTTGATACCTTGTTCATTTAATTCTAAGATATTAGAACGCATTTTAGTACCAAAGATATGACGTTCATTTGCACGGTCTAATGTTTCGTCTAAGTCATTGATAGGTTTCATTAATTGAACACCATTTTGTTGTTCAGCTAAACCTTTATCGACTTTTAAGAAAGGTACAATACCTTTGTCAGCTAAGTAATCACCAGTATATTTACCTTCTACTTCACGATCCATTGTTTGTTCGAATAGAATTGCACCTAAGATTTTATCAGGTGAAAATGATGGTGAAGTTACTACGCGAGTACGCATATCATGTACAAGTTGGAACATCTCATCTTCATTGCTATATTGGTCTTCATTAATGCCATATTCTTTAAGCGCTTTAGGAGTACTACCGCCACTTTGGTCTAATGCTGCGATAAATCCTTTGCCATTAGTCATTTTTTCTAATTGTTCTTTATTCATACTTTCCACTCCTTAACTTAACTTTCATTTATAGTATGATAAAAAATATTTTTTATCTCAAGCTTTTCAACTCGAAAAATGTGTAAAAGTATTCTGAATATTGTATTAAGTCATAAATTTGACGTAAATTAGAATTATATTGCTGACAATGTAAAAGTATAAGGCTTATTTCTTATCAAGTTGAAGTGAAAATTTCATAGGGTACATAAGGTCTTCATATAGCTCAAATGTTTTTAAGAATATTCCTTACATCGCTCTGAAACTTTAAGAAACCTATACCATGAATATAAAAAACTCAGTGCAAAAGTTTTGTGTACTTTTCACACTGAGTATTGATATATGCAACCTAAATCAGTTTAGAATAGCATTTTGTCACTACCGAACGTATCACCAAGCGCTTGTTGAGCAAGCACGTTGAGGTAATTCCATGGACGATCGTAGTCAGGTTGGAAGAAGAAATCTTGTACGGCTAATTGTTCTAGTGTATATCCTGCTGATATCGCCATAGAAATTGTATTGATAGAAGCTGTAACATCTTCTGTAGACATGACTTGTCCACCTAAAATTTGATGACTATCTTCATCGTAAATGATTTTCATGTGAATTGTAGTTTCGTCTTGCATGAATTTTGGATGGATCAGTTCTTCAACATATTTTTGACCTAAATTGCCATCATAACTATCAGCTTCTGTACCGTGTACACCAGTTTGTCCAAATTTATAATCAAATAATTGCAATCCAGATGTTCCGGATACTCTTGGCATAGTCATATTTTTACCAGTCATATTTTTTGCTGCTACGACACCTTGACGACGAGAGTTTGTCGCTAAAGCAATGTAACGATCTTCTTCAACTGGAGCGAATGGTACAAGTGTTGCGTCGCCACCGGCATATACATCTTTAGCAGAAGTTTGTTGTTGATGGTCAATATTGATAATACCTTTTTCGCCTAATTCAATTTTGCCATCTAACCATTCAGTTGCAGGTGTAACACCGACTGCGAATAAAACAGTATCTGCTTCATATTCATTTTTATCGGTTACAACTTTTGTTACGTTTCCATTGTCATCACCAGTTAATGATTGAACGGTTTCACCGCCTTTGAAGTAAAGACCATGTTTTTCTGAATTTTGTTGTAAAATGTCAGTGAATTCTTGATCTAAATACGTATTTAAAATTCTATCTGCAATGTCAACTATCGTTGTTTCAATACCTGCTTTAGCGAAGGCTTCGGCAGCTTCGATACCAATATAGCCACCACCTACGACAACCGCTTTTTTAGCTTGAGGCATGCGTTGCTTAATTTGATCTGCCCATTCACGACCACGCATAAATAGTACGTTATTATACTGATCAATGCCGTCAATTGGAGGAGTAACTGGTTTACCGCCAGGACTTAAGAACAATTTGTCATACGTTACTTCATTAGATTGTCCATTTTGTTCTACAGTTATCATTTTTTTATCTGTATTTAAGTCAGTAACAGTACTGTTTACATGGATGTTAACTCCTTGTTCTTTATAAGAAGCTTTAGAAGCATAGTGTAATGAATCTAATGACGGTGAAACATCTTCTAAATAGCTTTGAATACCACAAGATAAGAATGAAGGTTTATCTCCACTTTCAAATACATGAATTTCAGCATTTGAATCTTCTTTTAAAAGTGTTTCAATCACTTCATAACCAGCATGTGATGTACCAACGACTACATATTTCATGATTAAATTCCTCCTTAAGACTTTGTTAATCTATAGTAAAATGCGTAAGCATTATTAGAATTAATGTTTACATTATTATTATTTCCGTTTTAATTATCGATTATTCAATTTATCATTGCTATAATGTTGGATTTCAAAAAATCGTCAAAAAAGGGCCATACCATAGTGATGAAACACTATCATATGACCCTCTATCAATAAAATTTAAATTTATTAGATTATGAAGTTTTTTCTCTACGTTTGCGTCCGCCAATTAATAATCCGCCTGCTAGAAGTGACGTACCAGCGATTAAATCCATCCCTACATGTGTGTCATTATGACCTGTTTCAGGAAGTGAAGATTTAGAATGCTTTGGTAAATCAGAAGATTTTACGTCTCCTACATAGAATGAATTAAGTTCTCTAGTAGAATCAACGGCTACTTCTTTTTTGGCCACGTGTTTAGGTTCTTTATAAGGTTTTGTTGTGATATCTTGGCCAGTATAACAATCTTCGCTATTCAAAGTGCTATAATTACCAAAGTTTCCACTTTTATATTGAACCTCACCATCTTTATAAACTTTATAAGTACCCACACCTGCACCAGATTTATTATTAATACCGATTTCGTAGTAGTCCCCTTTATCTTTTACGGCATTGAAATTCTGTAAGTTGGGATTGCCACCGCTGTTTTTCATAGCTTGTTGTGCTACGTCTTTTGCATTATTTGCAGTTACTTCATCCGCTTTTGCTTCAGAAACATTTGCAGTCGTAAATAATACTGCCCCAGTTATTACAGTTGTTGCAATAAGAGAAACCTTGTTCACAATGATAACCCCATTTCGAATTTGAGAATTTAGAATTTGAAATAATGTTTTCTACGCTTTTAGTGTACCACCTGAATAAAATAATCATACCGGTTTAAAAGAAACATTATTGAAACTTTAAGATAAGTTAAAGAAGTTAATATATCCTCACGATTTGTTCATATTTACTTATCAATTTATTCATAAAATGTCTTCGATAGAGTGCAATCAACATGTGATATGTAATTTTAAAATAACTATACACTTTAGTTTACATACACTATATAATTAATTTATATAGTAGTTTATATGTATTAAGCATCAAGCTATTCATTTTCAGAAAAAAGGGGATTAATAGGTATGAAAAAAATGGTGAGTGCATGTCTAGTGACATCTTTATTATTAGCAAGTTGTAGTACGGGGCAAAGTAATGACAATAAAGGAAGTTCAAATCTTTCAGACGATAAATCTCAGTCATCTAAAAGTAATAAAAATTCTAAAAATAATAATTCAAATCATGCATCAAGTCAAAGTTCTAATGACAAGAGTCAAGAGGACGCTAATCAGGAGAATACGCATTCAAATACTTATTATGCGAAAGTATGGTTAACGGCATTAGAAAGCTATAGGGGAAACAGTGATATAAAATTTGACGATTTAGATATTAAACATGGGGATGTTTCAGGTAAATTAATTGATCCTTATTTACCTGATGTTTCTGTAAAATTTCCAGAAGGAACTGAAATTTTGACTGCAAGCGTTCATGCTGCTGGGTCAGTCTATTATAAAAATAATGGAGACGGTACGATAACGATTTATCCCGTGCCATCACAATTTAACGGTCCGATTTACGGTGATGAATATGGCAAGAAAGAATCACAACGTGTACTAGACAAAGCTTCAACTGTAAAATTATATGACGCAAGTGATAGTGAAATTAATAAAATAAGTGCATTAATGTCATCAGAACCTGCAAGTTATGGAGATCCAATCGATACTCAATCAAGTTCAGATTCAGATGATGATAATAGTTCAGATAGTACTACAGTGACACGAAGTAATGTAATCGATTTGGTGGAAGATTATGAAGGACACAAATTAGATACTGACACATATACTTACAAAGAGCCTGAAGAAGACAGTGATGGCAATTGGGGATTCTCATTTACAGATAAAGATGGGGAACTCGCAGGCTCTTACATTATAGATCAAGATGGCATTGTTACTAAGTATGATAAACATGGTGATGAGGAATAATAAATAGTAAGAAAGGTCCAGAACAAATAGCTTCTGGGCCTTTTAATTATAAGTGTTTCTTAGCAATCGTAGGTATACTGATAGCCATGAGAATCATGAATAAGATATGAGCTTCCATCCACAATGCATATGCATTCCAACTGAATTTAAACAATGAACGTTGGGCAATCGCAATTAAAAATGGGTACATGACTATAAAAATAATCGTTAAAGGAACAAATGCTAAGTAATATAGGGGCTTGGAGTAATGATAAATAATTAAAAAAACGATATAGATTACGATATCTATACTTAAATGAATCAACCCTTCAACAATTGTAGGCACTTTCTTCGGGTCAATTAAGAAATCAATATTAAGTAATAGCTGGGTTAAATGCGTCTTTTGAAATAGAACGTCCATCACAATAGTAGTGATTAATAATATAGCGCTGATGACAATTGCACTTAATAAATGATAACCATATCTAAGCCACATAAATTTATCCTCCATAATAATTTTACTTTTTATTATTCCCATAATTAAACAATTTAGACATTTCTATTTGAGTGGTTGAATTCATTTTTAAATTAATAAACCCAAACAATATTTTAATAATTCAGAAAATATTTACAAATCAGAAAATTATTAGTATATTGAGTACTATCATATTACTGGGAATTCATTTTAAGACTGATAAAAAGTGACTCAAAAGCGTTATGAGAAGGAATAATACAGTATAAGAAATGGATGATAAAGCCTAGGGAAGGTGAATTTATCATGAGTAAAGCAAAAAATTTAATTAATGAAGATGAAAAGTATTTCGCTAAGTCAGGACGTATTAAATATTATCCTTTAGCTATTGATTATGGCTATGGTGCGACGCTAGTAGATGTAGATGGAAAGGAATATATAGATTTATTATCAAGTGCAAGTTCGCAAAATGTGGGGCATGCACCTAAGAAAGTCACAGATGCTATTAAAAAACAAGCAGAAAAATTTGTTCATTATACGCCAGCATATATGTATCATGAACCACTTGTACGTTTATCAAAGAAGATTTGTGAAATAGCTCCTGGAGATTTTGAAAAAAGAGTAACGTTTGGTTTAACTGGATCTGATGCTAATGACGGTATTATTAAGTTTGCTCGTGCCTATACCGGACGTCCCTATATGATTAGTTTCACAAACGCATACCACGGTTCAACGTTTGGCGCTTTATCGATGTCAGCTATTAGCTTAAATATGCGAAAACACTATGGACCATTACTTAATGGTTTTTATCATATTCCATTTCCAGACAAATATAGAGGGATGTTTGAACAATCAACATCTAATACAGTGGAAGAATATCTTGCGCCTCTCAAAGAAATGTTTGCGAAATACGTTCCAGCAGAAGAGGTCGCATGCATTGTAGTAGAGACAATACAAGGTGATGGAGGCTTACTTGAACCTGTATCAGGTTATTTTGAAGCCCTACAAGATTTATGTCACCAGCATGGTATTTTAATTGCAGTTGACGATATTCAACAAGGATTAGGACGTACAGGTAGATGGAGTTCTGTGGATCATTTTAACTTTACTCCTGATTTAATTACTTTTGGAAAGTCTCTAGCTGGAGGTTTACCAATGTCAGCTTTGGTAGGTCGTAAAGAAATTATGGAAAGCCTTGAAGCGCCAGCGCATTTATTTACTACAGGTGCCAACCCTGTTAGTTGTGAAGCGGCATTAGCTACATTAGAAATGATAGAAGAGGAAGATTTATTAACCGCTGCCACTGAAAAGGGGAACTACGTACGCCAGCGAATGAATCAATGGATGACACAGTTTGAGAGTGTAGGAGATGTACGAGGTGTTGGATTATCAATAGGTATAGATATTGTGTCTGATAAGGAAATTAAGACACGAGATTCAGAAGCAGCATTGAAAATTTGTAATTATTGCTTTGAGCATGGAGTTGTAATCATTGCAGTCGCAGGAAATGTATTGAGATTTCAACCACCACTAGTAATTACTTATGAACAACTTGATACAGCACTCGATACCATTGAGAATGCACTTAAAGCATTGGAAAAAGGTAACTTAGATCAGTATGAAATTACCGGTCAAGGATGGTAATGAATCAAAAAGATTCTCATTTTATTAAAACTAAATGAGGATCTTTTTTTTATAAAAAAAGGCACAAGTGCTGTAAAAACAACACTTGTGCCACTTAGTATTTATTATTTCGGTGCGTGATATTCTTCTTCATCATTTTTCTTAGAGTGTTTCAGTCCATAAAGTAAGTAAATAACAATACCTACAACGAACCATATTAAAGTATATAATTTAGCTTCAAAGCTTAGTCCCCAGAATACAAGTAATACGAGTACAAATGTAATAGCTGGTAATACTGGATATAATGGTAATTTGAAATCTGGTTTTGGTAAATCCTTACCTTCACGTTTTCTTAAGCGATACATTGCCAGTGATACAAACATAAATGCTACGAGTGTACCTGCAGAAATTAATTGTGCTAAAAAGTTGAATGGGAACATTGAACCTATTACCACACCAATAATTGTTAAAATAAGTAAAGCTCTGTTTGGTAAGTGCTTATGATTTAATTGACTTAACCATGAAGGTAGTAATCCGTCGCGACCAAATGAATACAATAATCGTGATCCGGCTAACATCATACCGATTAAAGCAGTGAACATACCGATAACTGAAATCGCTTGAACCACTGCCGCTATAATTCCATGGCCACTTTTACGTAGAGCCCAACCTACTGGTTCAGCATTGTCTGCATATTGTGAGTAATGGAACATACCAACTAAGACTAATGCCACGGCTACAAATAGTACAATGGCTACTGCAAGAGAACCTAAAATCCCTCTAGGCATTGTTTTTTGAGGGTTAATAGCTTCTGCAGAGTTTGCAGCAATTGAATCAAATCCAATATATGCTAAGAAAATCATTGATACACCAGCATATATACCTTGCCATCCACCAAAATCACCTGATTTTGTAACTTTATGCTCAGGCACAAATGGTACGAAGTTACTAAAGTTGATTGCTGTTAAACCAACAATGACAAATAAGATAATTGCCAAAACTTTAAGTATAACTAGGATATTTTCCATGCGAGCGGCTTCAGTCACACCACGAGAAAGTAATAACGCAGTTAATATAATTACGACAGCAGCGATGATGTCTATTACACCGCCTTTATTGCCGAAAGTATTCGACAACGCGTTAGGTAATGTGATACCAATCGGGGCGATAAGACCTCTTAAGTTAGCTGAAAATCCGGAAGCAACAAAGGCTACCGCAATAAAGTACTCAGCAAGTAATGCCCATCCAGCAACCCATCCGAAGAATTCTCCAAATAATACATTAATCCATGAATATGCTGATCCTGCGAAAGGCATAGTCGATGCCATTTCAGCATATGTAAAAGCTACAAGACCAGCCACTATAGCTGCTAATAGGAACGATAAAGCTACTGCTGGACCGGCGTGCTCTGCAGCAACAACTCCTGGTAGAGTGAAAATGGATGTAGAAACAATTGTACCGACACCTAACGCAAGAAAGTCACGAACACGTAATGTGCGTTTAAGGTGTCCATCTTTATTTTGATAAATTGTTGGATTCTCTTTACGAGTAATCCGGTTAAAAAAACTAGACATAATAAACCTCCACTTACTAATAAGACATCTATTTCGAGCAGTCATGGTGTTTATAGAGATTGTTATAGTCCTTATATAAACATCACGAGTGACCAGCTATTTCTAATAATTTATATCATAGCATAGAATTTTCTTATTTTGTCTAAAAATTCTGAAAAATTAAAGCTTTTCTATCTCTCTTTTGATGAATAAATCAAATGTAAGCATTTCACGAAATGATAAACTTGATTATATCAGATATACAAAAAATAAAAATAGAATTTTTAACGAAATTTTTACCAATATTTTACAATTTACATTTATGGGTTATAAAACGGATAAATTAACATTCTATAGTGGCAAGGTGTAAAATATGATTGAAAAAATAGAAAAGAGGTGGTAGCTATTTCATTAGACAAATATCTCACACAAAATATTTATCAATTTAAAGAGATGGCTATTGCATTGACATTTGTTGGTGGATATATAGATGCTTATACCTTTTTAGAACGTGGAGGCACTTTAGCAGCGGGTCAAACTGGTAACCTCATCTTTCTAGCTTCTGAAGTCTCTCATCATAACCTTGATGGTGGATTGTTAAAGATTATTTCAGTTATCTCATTTATGATAGGTGTCATGTTTGTTTCATTAATACATGCGAAAATAGCTACAAGATATTGGCGTCTTATCGCTTTACTACCAATCACAATGAGTAGCATCACAGTGGGTTTTATACCTGCATCAATACCGAACATCTATATTATTCCACCTTTAGCATTTAGTATGGCCATGCTTACTACTGCGTTTGGTAAAATAGAAGGTGAAGGATATGCTAACACATTTTCAACAGGTAATTTAAAAAAAGCTGTGATTGCGCTAAGTGAATTTATTATAAATAAAGACAAAGTACAATTGAGTAAATCATTGCTTTACATTAGAATAGTAATAAGTTTTGTTGTGGGGGCTATTATATCTGCGTTACTTCAAAAATATATGGGAATCTATACAATTTTAATAGCTGCATTCATTTTAATTAGCGTTTTAATATTTTATAGCTTTCTGATTTATCGCAGAGAACGTAATATTCAGTAATATTAATTTGCATAAGGATGAGTAAAGAAATGGAAATTAAACAGATAAAATATTTCGTAGAAGTCGTTCGCCAAGGGGGAATGACACAAGCGTCAGAACATTTATATATTGCTCAATCAACGATTAGTAAAGCTATAAAAAATATCGAGAATGAATATGATATTACTTTATTCGATCGTTCTCAGAAACAAATTAAATTGACAGATATTGGCCAAACATTTTATGACAATAGTCTAGAATTTTTGGCTCTATTTGAGAAACTATCATTAGAAATGAACGATGTAGTCAATGTTCAAAAGGGCCATATTAAGATAGGACTTTCACCCATGATGAATGTTCAAATGTTTACAAATGCGCTTAATCAATTTCACAAGTTATACCCTAATGTGACATACGAAGTCATTGAAGGTGGAGGGAAAATAGTAGAGAACTTAACTGCTAATGACGATGTAGATATAGGTATAACAACGTTGCCTGTGGACCATTCATTATTCCATTCTGTTTCCTTATACAATGAAGAGTTATTACTAGTAGTCAGTAACGATCATCATCTCTCGGATATGGAAAAGGTAGACCTAGCAGAATTAAAAAATGAAGAATTTGTATTGTTCCACGATGATTATTATCTTAAAGATCAAATTATAGAAAACTGTAAACGTATAGGTTTCTATCCTAAGACAGTCGCTAACATCTCACAAATTAGCTTTATTGCTAACATGATTCAACAAGGTATAGGTATTAGTATTGTACCTGAAAGTTTAGTACGTTTAATGGGAGATAATGTAACGTCCATTCAATTAGAAAATGTAGAACTCTCATGGCATTTAGGTGCCATATGGAGAAAAGATGCTTATTTAAATTATGTAACACGCCAGTGGATAGACTTTATTTCAACACTCCAACCAGTTAAATAAATTTTAAACGCGACTTCTAATTAATTTGTTAGAGGTCGTTTTAGTTTATAAGAGAATATAAAATTAAAGAAAAATGTTTCCATAACGCGTATATTATTTACCACGATTTACGATTAAAAGATCTCATAGCTATTGATATATTATATTTTTCTATATATAAACCATTCCTTTTAAGAATACTTATAATCGTTATTATGTATTTTATTAATACATGTTTTCGTACTATAATTAATTATGTAATAAAGTTAGTCACTAAATAAAACATTTTGAACAAATTGTAACAATTTCGTCACTGAAATAGTGATTTTATAACTAAGGACAATTAAAATTCTAGTTATTTTAATGAAAATATTATAAAAATAAAACTAAGCACATTAATTGTGTCACTTTATTGCGAAGGAGTCGTTAAAATGAAAAAATTTAGTAAAAAAGTTGTATTAATTGGTGATGGATCAGTAGGTTCTAGCTATGCATTTGCTATGGTTACTCAAGGGATTGCAGATGAATTTGTCATCATTGACATTGCGAAAGATAAAGTAGAAGCAGACGTGAAAGATTTAAATCACGGCGCACTCTACAGTGCATCACCAGTCGTAGTAAAAGCTGGGGAATACAGCGATTGTAAAGATGCAGACTTAGTTGTCATTACAGCAGGTGCACCACAAAAACCAGGAGAAACACGCTTACAACTTGTAGAGAAAAACACTAAAATTATGAAAAGTATTGTATCAAGTGTAATGGATAGTGGTTTCGATGGTTTCTTCCTAATCGCAGCTAACCCTGTTGATATTTTAACTCGCTATGTTAAAGAAGTCACAGGCTTACCAGCTGAACGCGTTATTGGTTCAGGTACTGTTCTTGATAGTGCGAGATTTAGATATTTAATTAGCCAAGAGCTAAATGTTGTGCCATCAAGTGTACATGCAAGCATTATCGGTGAACATGGTGACTCTGAACTTGCAGTTTGGTCTCAAGCAAATGTTGCAGGTATCTCAGTATTTGATACTTTAAAAGAACAAACAGGCAGTGAAGCTAAAGCTGAAGAAATATATGTGAACACTAGAGATGCTGCTTACGATATCATCCAAGCTAAAGGTTCTACTTATTATGGTATAGCTTTAGCGCTTTTACGAATTTCTAAAGCATTATTAAATAACGAAAATAGTGTTTTAACTGTATCAAGTCAACTTAATGGGGAATATGGACATAAAGAAGTTTACTTAGGTGTCCCAACATTAATTAACCAAAATGGTGCAGTTAAAATATATGAAACACCTTTAAGCGATAAAGAGAAACAATTATTTAAGCAATCAGTTCAAACACTTGAAGAAACATACGACTCAATTAAACATTTAGTATAACGCATGCTTAAAATTCAAAAGAAATAAAGAAATTAAATTTTTGAAAGGATATGAAATGAATGGCTGACAAACAATATTCAGCAGCAGATATGGTAATTGACACTTTAAAAAATAATGGAATTGAATATGTATTTGGTATTCCGGGAGCAAAAATTGACTACTTATTCAATGCATTAGAAGATGATGGTCCAGAATTAATTGTTACACGTCATGAGCAAAATGCTGCAATGATGGCACAAGGAATCGGACGCTTAACTGGTAAACCAGGCGTTGCACTTGTAACGAGTGGTCCAGGAGTTAGTAATTTAACAACTGGATTACTTACTGCTACATCTGAAGGTGATCCAGTATTAGCAATCGGTGGTCAAGTTAAACGCAATGACTTATTACGTTTAACACATCAAAGTATTGATAACGCAGCACTATTAAAATCATCTACAAAATATAGTGCTGAAGTACAAGACCCAGAATCTTTATCAGAAGTGATGACTAATGCCATGCGTACAGCAACGTCAGGTAAAAATGGTGCAAGTTTTATTAGTATTCCACAAGACGTTATCTCTTCACCAGTTGAAGCTAAAGCAATTTCACTTTGTCAACAACCTCAACTTGGTGTACCAGCTGAAAAAGATGTTCAAGCAGTCATTGATGCTATCAAAAATGCAAAATTCCCAGTTTTATTAGCTGGTATGAGAAGTTCAAGCCAAGCTGAAACAGAAGCTATTCGTCAGTTAGTTGAAAAAACAAGTCTCCCTGTCGTTGAAACATTCCAAGGTGCAGGTGTGATTAGTCGTGAATTAGAAAATCACTTCTTCGGTCGTGTAGGTCTCTTTAGAAACCAAGTTGGTGATGAATTATTAAGAAAAAGTGATTTAGTAGTCACAATTGGTTATGATCCAATCGAATATGAAGCAAGTAACTGGAATAAAGAATTAGACACTAAAATTATTAATATCGATGAAGTTCAAGCAGAAATCACAAACTACATGCAACCAGTCAAAGAATTAATTGGTAATATCGCTGGTACAATTGAACTTATTTCAGAACATGTTGATGAACCATTTATTAATCAAGATCATTTAGATGAACTTGAAAAATTAAGAGCAGAGATTATTGAGGCTACTGGTATTAAAGCGACGCATAAAGATGATGTGATGCACCCAGTTGAAATCATTGAATCTATGCAAAAAGTTTTAACTGATGATACTACAGTAACTGTAGATGTTGGAAGTCACTACATTTGGATGGCACGTAAATTTAGAAGTTATAATCCAAGACATTTATTATTTAGTAACGGTATGCAAACACTTGGAGTGGCACTTCCTTGGGCAATTTCAGCTGCACTTGTCCGTCCTAACACACAAGTTGTCTCTGTAGCTGGTGATGGTGGTTTCCTATTCTCAGCTCAAGATTTAGAAACAGCTGTACGTAAAAACTTAAACATTATTCAATTGATTTGGAATGATGGGCGCTATAATATGGTTGAATTCCAAGAAGAAATGAAATATCAACGTTCTTCAGGTGTAGACTTTGGTGCCGTTGATTTTGTTAAATATGCAGAATCTTTTGGAGCAAAAGGTTTACGTGTATCTAACCAAGAAGAGTTAGAAGCAGCTATAAAAGAAGGTTATGAAACAGATGGTCCTGTATTAATCGATATCCCAGTTAACTACGAAGATAATGTTAAATTATCTACAAACATGTTACCGAATGCTTTAAATTAATTTGAAAGCGTATGTGTTTGTTAAATCATTTTCCAGGATATAAAAAAGAACGCATTCTAGAGAGATAGGTCATCTTTAGTTTGCGTTTCTTAAAGTAATAAGAAATGAATATTAATAGGAGTGAAAAGTAATATGACTAATGTATTGTACCAACACGGAACGCTAGGAACTTTGATGGCAGGTTTATTAGAAGGAACTGCTTCAGTTAATGAGTTACTAGAACATGGGGATTTAGGTATTGGGACACTTACAGGTTCAAATGGTGAGGTCATTTTTATAGATGGTAAAGCTTACCATGCAAATGAACATAAAGAATTTATTGAATTAACTGGCGATGAAATGACACCATATGCTACAGTCACTCAGTTTAAGGCAGACAAAAATTTCAGTATTTCAGATAAAAATCAAGACGATGTTTTTGATGAAGTTAAAAAAGAGATGACAAGCGAAAATATGTTTTCTGCTGTGAAAATTTCAGGTACATTTAAAAAAATGCATGTACGTATGATGCCTGGTCAAGAACCACCTTATACACGTCTTATTGATTCAGCACGTAGACAACCTGAAGAAACACGTGAAAATATCAAAGGTTCTATTGTTGGATTCTTCACACCAGAATTGTTCCATGGGGTGGGTTCAGCAGGATTCCACATTCACTTTGCTAATGATGATCGCGACTTTGGTGGTCACATATTAGATTTTGAAGTAGATAATGTTAATGTAGAGATTCAAAACTTTGAAACGTTTGAACAACACTTCCCAGTAGATGCGAAATCATTTACTGACGCTGAAATTGACTATCAAGATATTGAAGATGAAATTAGAGAAGCTGAATAACAAAAGTTAATCCCAAAGGCGATAGATAATGTCGCTTTTGGGATTTTTTTATGAATTGATATTCAATTATAAATCTTTGGTTTCTATAAATTTAAGATGATAAGCCTTTAAGAAAGTATAAACTGTATCTAGATAAGGCGTGTTAAGTTTATGAAATCTAGCCTTTTGATAGATATACCCCTGAATAGCTTCAACCTCTAAGGGTTGCTGATTTAAAACATCATAATACATACTTGTTCCCATTTCATCAGGATAACCTTGATAAATCTTCATAATGTCATCGATTGTCTGATCTGGAAAATGAATCCCCTCTGATTGAGCAACTTGTAACCCATCGTTAAGAATAGAACGACATATTTCTTTCATGTGTGTTGATTGTAATATTTTAGCGGGTTGATGCCCTATAGCAGTAATTGAATTAATTCCCAAGTTAACAAGAAGTTTATACCAAATTTTGTTTTGGATATCACTTTCTAAAATAAGTTCAATCTTAGAAGAAGAAAGCTGCTGTTTTAACTTACGAGTATCTGATGAGTCTTGTAGATGTAAGCGATAATCACGAAAGTGAGTGATTTTATCGTTTCTTTTTTGACCACTAATATAGACAACAGCTTGATAAACATGTTGGTGAGGAATATGTTGTGATTGACCATAACCATTTTGGGCTAAGATTATAAGTGAATCTTTATGGGCTATAGTTGGTAATTGCTTAATGACGTTTTGAAGTTGATGTGTTTTAACAGCGATGATTATGACATCGAATGAATGATGCGTGTTATCGTATGAAACAACATCAATGTTTTGTGCTTGAGAAGTATTTTCCGGGAAATAGGTCATTGTTTTATTATGGCGACCAATGAGTTGTGTATCAGGTAAGACAGCTTTTAATTCAGCAGCAATCGTTGTTCCAACAGCCCCTGGACCAATAACGGCAATTGTCATAATATAATTCTTTCCTTTCTTGGTGCAATTCATTATACTATTGCTAATAATAAAGGAAATTGAGGTTGAAATGAATTGAAAACATTAAGTCAATTGATAAAGATGAAAGACGAGCAAACTAAAATTTCTATGGTAACAGCTTATGATTTTCCGAGTGCAAAGCAAGCAGAACAAGCTAGGATTGACATGATCTTAGTTGGAGATTCACTTGGAATGACCGTATTAGGATACGAAAGTACAGTTCAAGTGACCGTTGAAGATATGATTCATCATGGAAAGGCTGTGAGAAGGGGCGCACCTAACACATTTGTAGTTGTTGATATGCCTATAGGGACTGTAGGTGTATGTGATGAAGATGATTTGAAATATGCACTTAAACTTTATCAAGCAACACAGGCGAATGCTTTAAAAGTAGAAGGTGCACATCTTGTTTCATTTATTCAAAAAGCAACACGTATGGGTATTCCCATTGTTTCTCATTTAGGACTTACACCACAAAGTGTTGGTGTGATGGGATATAAATTACAAGGGGGAACGAAGGAAGCGGCAGTACAACTGATTGAAGATGCAAAAGCTATGCAAGAAGCAGGCGCAGTGCTTCTAGTATTAGAAGCAATTCCAAGTGATTTAGCTCAAGTCATTAGCCAACAATTAACGATACCAGTGATTGGCATTGGCGCTGGGAAAGAGACTGACGGTCAGGTATTGGTTTACCATGATCTGTTGAATTATGGTATAGATCGACAGGCCAAATTTGTAAAACAATATGCTGACTTTTCAGTTGGTGTGGATGGTTTAAAACAATATGATAATGAAGTGAAGTCAGGTGAATTCCCTTCAGAAGCTCACACTTATAGGAAAAAGATTATGAGCGAGGTCGACATCAATGACTAAAATCGTTACAACTATTAATGATATGCAAGAGATTGTGAAGTCATACCGTTCTCAAGGGAAGACAATAGGCTTTATACCTACAATGGGAGCATTACATGATGGTCACTTGAAAATGATGCGTATGTCAGTTGAGAACAATGATGTAACAGTCATTAGTATATTTGTTAATCCTTTACAATTTGGACCGAACGAAGATTTTGATGCATATCCACGTCAAATTGACCAGGATGTTAAAGCTGTAGAAAGTATTAATGTTGATTACGTCTTTTATCCTAGTGTGGAGGAAATGTACCCTGATCAGTTAGATATTACGCTTAAGGTAGGACGTTTAGCTGAAGTGCTTGAAGGTGCACAACGACCAGGGCACTTCGAAGGAGTAGTCACAGTAGTAAATAAACTATTTAATATCGTTAGTCCTGATTATGCTTATTTTGGGAAAAAGGATGCGCAACAGTTAGCAATAATTGAAAAAATGGTTAAAGATTTTAATCATCCTATTCAAATTGTTGGTGTCGATATTGTACGTGAAGATGATGGGTTAGCTAAGAGTTCTAGAAATGTATACTTAACTCAAGAAGAACGAAAAGAAGCTATTCATTTAAATAAAAGTTTGCAAATTGCACGTGATTTATATGAAAAAGGTGAGAGACAAAGTTGTGTCATCATTCAAAGTATTACTTCTTATTTAAACAACAATACTAGTGGACACGTTGATGAAGTAGCTATCTACAGTTATCCAGAATTAGTTGAACAGAAATGGATGAGCGGACAAGTTTTTATTTCATTAGCAGTTAAATTTTCAAAAGCACGTTTGATAGATAATATGATTATTGGAGAGGGCAAATAATGATAAGAACGATGATGAATTCTAAGATTCATAGAGCGAGGGTCACGGAGTCAAACTTAAATTATGTAGGTAGTATTACGATAGATTCGAATATCTTAGATGCGGTGGATATTTTACCTAATGAAAAGGTCGCTATTGTGAATAATAATAATGGTGCCAGATTTGAAACATATGTTATTGCTGGAGAACGTGGAAGCGGTAAAATTTGTCTAAATGGTGCAGCTTCTCGTTTAGTAGAAGTGGGTGATATCGTCATTATAATGACTTATGCACAATTAAATGAAAAAGAAGTTAAAAATCATTCACCCAAAGTAGCAGTTATGAATGAGTACAATGAAATTATAGAAATGATACATGAGAAAGAGAACTCGATTGTGCCATAAAAAAGCAATACCTAAAACTTAAAGATATATGAAAGATTATTGCTGAGTTACTAATGAGTAGCTCGGCAATTTTTATATTAAAAACTAGGATAACACTAATATTATTATATAAATATAAAATTATATAGATAACAATATAAATATGGTATATAATCTAAAATATCTTAATAGTGGAGGTCCAAACATCTATGAATTGTCCTAAATGTGGCCAGAATATTCAACCAGAAGACGTCTTTTGCGGTAACTGTGGTACTAAGCTTCAATCTGTTACTACAGAAACTACTGGGATAACATCATCAGAAACTACAAATAAAGAGACATTAGATAAACGAACTAAAGAAACTAAGGAGCATGTACAATCAACACTTACGGATGTTAATCATCATCAAAATATTAATCAATCTGTAGTCAATCAAAATGATACACATCATCCTGTTAATCAAACATTTGAACAGGCACGTACAAATGAGAAAGATTTTCTTAATGAATTAAAAGAATTTTTTATTAATGCTTTTAAACGACCAGATCAAGTTATTAAAGATAATCAAACATTTAGTTTTAGAATACTGATTACTCTTATTGTTGCAGGACTACTGTTGATAAGTTTATTTACTACTATGCTTATTCCGAGTCAAGTAGGTTTATTTGAAATACAAAAAGAAGATATCTTACTTAGATTTGTTTTAAGTTTAGCTATTATCTTAGCAATTCATATTGGAATTACATATGCGGTGGTAAGATTAACAGTTATTCCTGAAATCAAGTTCAATAAATTATTATCAGATTATGTAATCATCAATACGTTTACAGTAGCTTTATTAATTTTCTCAGGAATAATTTTTGCATTAAATTCATATAAATTTGCGGCACTTATTTTTATTGTTATGTATCTATTTTTTACAATATCACCCGCGTATATCCTCGGGAAATATAGTTCATTGTATGAAACTAGAATTTCAGGTGTTTACGGCGTGATTATTTTGATATTTGCTTTAGCCATCATAGCTTTAATCTTTGGGGAAAACGTGATTGAAAGTGTAGTAATGCAAGACTTAAGTAGATTGTTCGGAAGAGTGATTTAATTGAGATTTTGTAAATATTGTGGAAACCCATTAAATCCCAATCATAAAGTATGTACACGTTGTGGTAAACCTACAGGATACTCTGAACAGTCTATGTCTAGAAATGATGTACGTCTACCTTATCCCCCAGGGCGTTATAGTGATGCTTATCAATTTAAGAAACCGAATAAACCATTAATTATTATTTCAATTTTAGTAGCAGTCATCGCCATTACTTTAATAAGTGTGTTCATATTTTTAAAGCATCAACTGTCTCCAGAACAAAGTGTGGATCAAATTTCAGATGCACTTAAGAAAGAAGACCATCGTCAACTTTCTAAATTACTCACTTCTGATGGAAAGAAGCTTAATGATAATCAAGCACATGCATATCTTCGATTTTTAAAAAATGAAGGAAAATTAAATGAACTTTCTCAAGATTTAAAAGATAGTCTGAAAAATTTGAAGACGTCTAAAGCTAAGACGCATACAATAAGTATCAATCAATTAGCAATTATTAAAATAGAGAAAAATGGTAAACGTTTTGGAGTGTTTGACCATTACACGTTTAATATTCTATAGCAATGTATTCACATGATGATGGGAAAATTAATTATGATTACAATGGTCAAACTCATACTATCAATTTAAAAAAGGATGAATCCGTTGAAGTAGGCACATTTCCACTTGGTAATTATCAACTCGATGCCAAAAAACAAGTTGGTAATCAAACATTCAAGGGTAATATAACTATTTTAATGACACCAGCACGTTCTATCGTTAAGGAGAATTTTAAAGAAAAACGCTTTATGATTAAGCCTAATCATACTTATAAAGTAAATGATATTAAGTTGTTTATTAATAATAAAGTTGATGAACGTTTCGATGAAAATAAAGTATATGGACCATACAATTCAAATGATAATATTATGGTTCATTTAGAGGGAAAAATTGGAAAACATACAGTTAAGACAAATAGTGAACGTGTAGGATTGCCGGAAGGAACTGAAGAGTATAAGACAATCGAACTATCTTTTAATAGTGAAGAAATCAATAAATACGAAGATGAATCTAATGAGTCTGATGACTCTAGTGGCTCTGATAAAGATGACAAAGAAAAGAAAGATAGGGACGATGGCGACAAAGGTACATCTGAAGATCATAAAAGTAAAGAAGATGAGGATAAAGAAGATAAAGAAGATAATACTGAGAAAAGAGTGAAGGCTGACTTAACGCAAACAGAAGCGATAAATATCATTAAGAAGTATGAAAATGATAAATTTGAAAGTAAAGATTATTCTTTTGAGCTGCAACCCTACCAAAGTAGCGGTGAAAATATCGTAAAGGTAAAGAATAATAAAGGGAAACTTGTTTATACATACCGTATTAACACTCCAATTAAATTTATATATAAAACAGACTCTGACAACAACTACATTTCATCAGGAGTCTATGAAGGAATTTAATTACTAAAATAATTTTTAAAAGATGAGCTTTAGGAAGCTTGGGCATAAAATTGTCTTAACTTCCTAAAGCTTTTTTATTTATTGAGGTATAATTGGGATAATTAATTGAGAATCATAGTTAGCACCAGTATGAATATAGTGATGTCCTTTATTAACTGTTTCATGATGTTCATAACGTGTACTTAAACCAGGAGAGCTAGTGCCTTTAATAATTTCATTTCCTTTTATAACTACAACGAGCGTTTCACCTTGTTTAAAGTAAGTACTTGAAGGTAAAATTTCTATTTCAATTGGTACAATCTCGCCTTTTTTCAATTTTAATTCTTGTTCGTGTTTATGCCATGGTTGTATAATAGTAGATTTTTCATCATCTAATTTACGGTGAGATACTCTTAACCAACCTGTAGCAACTTGTCCTTGTTCAATATGGTTGAAGTCAGGGAAATTAACTTCATTACCTTGTCTATCTAATTTTTTAATACCTGCGAATATCTCCATATCATCTGCTTCGTTAGAAGAAACCCATAGTTTTAAATTCATATTTCCAGTTAACTCTGTATCTTCAGAAAATGTATATGTGAAACGTAGTGACTCATTATCTTTTTCAGAGTGATAGTGTGAAACATGAGTTTGTTTTGGTTTATCTAAATTGAGGGAATGATTCTCTCCGTCTAGATATAGAGCTGTATATTGTGTATTAGGTATAGGGAAATCAGATGCTTCACGATAATGTCCTTGATAGAACTTCTCACGGACTTCATAAGTCACAGTTGGGGTATCTTTCCAATCGTTGTCCTCTTTTTTAAGGTAATAATCAAAGAATAACTTTTGCTTCTCTAAATTTTCACGCGCATAATAGCTTTCCCACTCTTTTCGACCATGAACATATAACCATTTATTAACTGAGCTTGCTTGTTTAAAGCCTTCAAATGTACCACGATTGTGTAAACCTTGTGTAGACCAACTGGCACAAGTAAATAACGGAATTCGAATTTGAGGAAGAGGTACTTGATGTGCTTTCCAATAGCTATCAAAAAGTGTGTGATCTTTTTGAGCTTGAATTAAACCTTCAATATTTGGATTATTTGGCCATCTAGCGAAAATGCCTTTAATCCAAAAACGGAAAAATCCTGTATCAGGAATTCCGCCATGAAAAGCGACCTCTCTATACATATCATTTAATCCTTCCCAAGGAATCATAGCTTTTAAGTGAGGAGGATTGAGGGAGGCTACCCACCATTGAGTCACTGCTAAATAAGAGACTCCATTCGTTCCAACATTACCGTTGGACCATTCTTGTTGTGACGCCCATTCAATGACTTCATAATAATCTTTAGCTTCACGTTTTGACCAAGGTGATAGAATGCCATTTGAACCTGAACTACCTCTCAGTGCTACTTTGACTACTACATACTCATTTGGTACCCAAAATCCAGGATCAGGGGATTCCTCAGGTGTAAAACTAGATGTTGCTATATTACCTAAGGTAGGCCATTTTGCCCCCATGTTAGTGATTTTAGGTTTGTTATCTTTACCATATGTGTCTGCTGACATGACAACTGGAAAACGACCTTCCTTATTAGGTCTAAAAATATTTAAATATAGAGTTTCACCGTCTTTCATGATAACTTCTACATCTTTTTCCATTATCATCTCTTGATTACCATATTGGACGCTATCTACAACGATATAATTGAGCCCTTTATGAACATCATTAACATCAGTTACATTTAATTCTGGATTACCTAATAAATGATTCATTAATGTGACCTCCTTTTATTGAGAATGGTTTTCAATACACTTTCATCTTACTAAGCGTGTTTATAATTAACAATAATCATTTTCTTAAGTTTGTCTAAAACCCAACAGAATGCTTATAATTGTGGAAAGAGATAAAAAGAAGGTGACAAGATGTCTCATGATAGAAGAGTAAGAAAAACACAAACTGCAATTAAAGATGCCCTCATTACATTATTAGAAAAGAAGCGTTTTGAAGAAATTACAATTCAAGAAATATCTGATTTAGCAGACGTAAATAGAAGTACATTTTATACTCACTTTATAGATAAATATGACTTATTAGATAAGATGGAAAATGAGAAAATTGATGAAATTAGAAGTTTTCTCGAGAGTAGTAAGAATGATGACGAACTGAAAATTTCAGAAAGCCAGTTAAGAGAGACAATGGATTTTGTGATTAATAGTATAGGAGAACATCTAGATTTCTATAAACTTATGTTTAACTTAGGTAAAGAGTCCAATTTACATGAAAAATTATACGAACTATTAACTGGGCACTTGAATCATGTAGTTAACGATAATGATAAAATCGGAGATATTCCATTTCCGTATTTTATGAGTTATGTCTCAGGCGCTGGTTTATCTTTAATACGTCATTGGGTTGAGGATGAAAATAGAATTTCAAAAGAGGAATTGATTCAACATTTTTATGAAATCGTTAATAATGGTCCAGCAACACTTATAAGACGAGAAAAGGGAATTTAATATAATATAGATAAAAAGTGACACATCTCTACATTGTGAAGTTTGTAAGAGATGTGCCACTTTTTTAATTTGCATGAATATGATTAATTCATTTGAGAATAATCTTGGCCGTTAAGCATCCAACGCACACCATATTTATCGGTAAAAGTTCCCATTTTACCGCCCCAGAATTGCTCTTCTAATGGCATTTCAATGTTGATAGATTCGTGATCTTTAATTTTATTGTAGAAATTCTCAACACGTTCAGTATCTGTTTTATCATTAGTATCAAAATCAATTAATAAAGAAATACCATTATTTATATTATCTACACGTCCAAAAGAATCAGAACATAAGATTTTAACACCTAAAATCTCAAATTCTGCATGCATCGTTGCTTCTTCACCTTGTTCTTTTGTTAAACCAAAATTTTCAGCTTGTTCTTCGCCTACTGCTAATCTGTTTACATTAGTTGCTCCAAAGACGTCTTCATAGTATTCAAGTGCATCTTTTGCTTTATCAAATGATAAATATGGATGTAATTGTGTCATATATTTTAACCCCTTTTTATGAAATATCTTTCTAACGCAATCTTACTATATAATTTTAATAATTCTAATATTATGATTATATAAAAGTGTCGTCTATATTTGACATTTCTAATATTGTCATATATATTTGACATTAACAAAGGATATTGAGGAGTGAAACGAGATGAGTAATTTTAATGATTTGATGCTTAATTGGATCACAAGTACCTCTACAAAAAAGGATGAAAGAGAAAAGTCAGAACTTAACCAAAAACTAGCAAACATGTTTGCTATTAACTATTTGGTTACAGTTCTAACAATTGTATTCTTTACAATTATTGATATGTATCATCATACAATTACAATGCATACGATAGTGTTATTTGCCGTATTCTTTATATTTAATATTATACTTATCATTAACTTTGGTAAGAATAAACATTTTGAGGAAGTCGCATATTCACCCAAAGAATATAAGAAATTAATAAGAAGATATGGTATCTTGAGTGTTGTATTTATGGTTTATTTTGGTGTTTGCATGACTCTCATCGGTGTGATAATAGATTATTTATGGAATGATCCTATTGATTGGAGCGGCCATTTACTGAATGGACTTATTTCAGGAGTAATATTTGGTGGCTTTATGTTTTGCGTCTATTTAGTTAAGCTTAAAAAGGAATACTAGTTTGTTAAAAAATAAACATGAACACAAGTATAGTTGATTAAAAAAGTAAATTGTTTTAGTAATTATTACTTTGATGATAGACAACCTCTCTTTATACATCATGTTATTATATAATAAAGTTAATATATAATAAAAATGTGTGTTAAAGGGAGGTTTTATTATGATTGAAGCGGATAAAATTTTGGCAAAAATGAAAAACCAGAAGATTAATTACGATAGAGTACTAAGAAAAATGATATCTCAGTGGCAACGTGATGGGGAACGCCCACGTATCTTATTACATAGTTGTTGTGCACCATGTAGCACATATACTCTAGAATTTTTAACTCAATATGCTGATATTGCAATTTACTTTGCGAACCCAAATATTCATCCTAAGAATGAATATCTAAGACGTGCTAAAGTTCAAGAACAATTTGTTAAAGATTTCAATAGTAAAACAAATAGCAATGTCGAATACATTGAAGCAGAATATAAACCACATGAATTTATGAAGATGGCTAAAGAGAAAGGGCTAACTGATGAGCCAGAGGGTGGATTGAGATGTTCAGCATGCTTTGAAATGCGATTAGAAATTGTAGCTCAAGCAGCTGTTGAATATGGTTACGACTATTTTGGAAGTGCCATAACACTCTCTCCAAAGAAAAACGCACAACTTATTAATGAACTAGGAATGGATGTTCAAAATATTTATAATGTTAAATATTTGCCTAGTGATTTTAAAAAGAATAAAGGGTACGAACGTTCAATTGAAATGTGCAAAGACTATCATATTTTTAGGCAATGCTATTGTGGTTGCGTCTTTGCTGCAATGAGACAGGGTATTGATTTTAAACAAATTAATAAAGAAGCAAAGGCATTTTTACAACAATTTTAATTAATATAAAATCCCAAATGTACAGATAATATTTAAGACAATACTATCTTATTACATTTGGGATAATTTTTTTAAAACTATATCATTCTGTGTATAAATCTAAAAATCGCTAAGCCTGCTATTGCAATCATCGAGATAAGTGAGAATATCTTAAACTTTCTACTTTCCGTCTTTGTTTCTGATTCTCCTGATTCCATCATTTCACGCAGTTCACGTTCAATATCTAAATCGAGGTCTGTTTTACGGTAACCATTCAAACCTATTCTGTCATCATTAGATTGATGATTGGGCTTTTCAGAAATCGTTTGTTGGTTAGTTTGAGATGTTGTCTCTTTCTTCTCATCACTCATATTGTTGCCTCCTAAATTCTTGAAACATATACCTTTCTTTAGTATAAATCGTAAATATTATAAGTAAAGAAATTTCAGGAGTATTAACTAAACGTTCATTTTTTTGAAATATTTTAAAGCGTTATAATCATTTAAAGTTTATGCGTCTAAACCAATAATATCGCTTACGTTTTGATATCCATTTTCAGATAAATATTTAGCAATGTCTTTATTCATTGACTTAGTTAAACCTGGACCTTCAATGACTAAAGAAGAATAAATTTGTAATAAAGAAGCACCATTTCTTAACATTTTAATTGCGTCTTCAGAGCTAAAGATTCCACCAGTTCCGATAATTAAGAATTTACCTTTAGTTTGTTGATACGCGTATTTAACGAGTTTTAAATTACGTTCGAATAAAGGTTTACCACTTAATCCGCCTTCTTCAGTTTTATTCTTAGAAATTAAACCGTCACGTTGACGAGTCGTGTTAGCTAGTATAACGCCATCAAAAGTCTTAGTTATGGAAGGTAAGATGTTTTTGAATCCTTCAAGTTCCATATCTGAAGTTAATTTCAAGAATATAGGTACGTTGATATCATTTTCAGATTTAAAAGTAGTGAGCGCTTCGCAAAGCATCGTGAATTCATCTTTATCATGGAAATTCTGTAAATTCTCAGTGTTAGGTGAGCTGATATTAACTGTGAAGAATGTCACGTCATTCTTAAATGTATCGATAACTTTTATATAATCTTGATAACGGTCTTCGTAAGACGTCTTCTTATTAACACCCACATTTAAACCTACTGGGATCGTATAGGCATGACGGCGTAAATGACTAAGTGCTTTATTCATCCCTATATTATTGAAGCCCATACGATTAATTAACGCGTCATCTTCAATTAAGCGATACATACGTGGTTTAGGATTCCCTGGTTGCGGTTTAGGGGTAATACCACCTAATTCTATGGCTCCAAAACCAACATGCTCTAATGCTTTAGGTACTTCACAAGATTTATCGAATCCTGCAGCGAGACCAATGGGATTATTAAATTTGATGCCATGAATGGTTTGAGAGAGTGATGGGTGATTGTAATTAAAAATTTTGTCCATGATAGGATAAATTTTCGGAACTCTTTGTACCATTTTCAATGCATCAATGGTAAGACCATGTGCTTTTTCAGGATCTAATTTAAATAATAAAGGTTTAACTAATTTATACATGTTAACGCTCCTATTTCATTATATTTGAGGCTTACTATCCTCAATTTAATATATTTGAAATACATTCCTTTAATAGACTAGCATTTTAATAAAAATTTTCATAGCTAAATTAGTGAAAGTTGAAAATTTGACTTAATTCTTAGGTCAGTTTTATTTCATATATACCGATTACTTTTAAAAGATTAATTATAATGAGAGTTGGCAATATAATAAGGTATAACGACAAACTTCTTAAGAAGGTGAAAGTATGAAAGCAGAATGGAAAGAGAAACTCCCCATAGACGGAGTAAAAGATATCTCACCAGTAAGTGGTGGTGATGTTAATGAAGCATTCAAAGTTACAACTACTGAGGATGATATCTCCTTTTTACTTGTTCAGCGTAATCGTCCAGAATCATTCTATGCGGCTGAAATAGCTGGCTTAAATGAATTTGAGAATGCAGGTATCACAGCACCACGTGTGATTGCTAGTGGTGAAATTAACGGAGATGCTTATCTTATTTTGAGCTATTTAGAAGAAGGTGGAAGTGGAAGTCAAAGAGAGCTCGGTCAGCTTGTAGCTAAGATGCATAGTCAACAACAAAAAGAGGGTAAATTTGGTTTCAGTTTACCACATGAAGGCGGAGATATTTCATTTGATAATTCATGGACTAATAGCTGGAAAGAACTTTTCATAGAAAGAAGAATGGATCATTTAAGAGATGAATTGATGCGTAAAGAGTTGTGGAATGAAGAAGATAATAAAGTCTATGAAGAAGTAAGAACTGTGATGGTAAATGAACTTGATAGTCATGAAAGTAAGTCATCTTTATTACATGGTGATTTATGGGGCGGTAACTATATGTTTTTAACTGATGGTAGCCCTGCACTATTTGATCCTGCACCATTATATGGTGACAGAGAATTCGATTTAGGTATTACGACGGTTTTTGGTGGATTTACTCAAGATTTTTATGAGGAATATGAAAAGCATTTTCCTTTAGCCAAAGGTGCACAAAAAAGATTAGAATTTTATCGATTATACTTATTGATGGTTCATTTAGTTAAATTCGGTAATATGTACGCAGGTAGTGTTAATCGCTCAATGGATACAATTTTAAAATAAAAAGATTCCCCACACAGGCTCTAATGATGATATATATGAGCGCTTGTGTGGGGTGATTTTATATCTTAATAAATTAAAGTTCCATTTTATCTAATAATGATTTGCCATTGTCATAAAGCATATGAATTTTTGAATCAATTGTAATTAAATCTGTAGATTCAAATTCATTCGCTAACATTGAGACTACTTGGTCCGTTGTGTATGGTGCATCAGAACCATATACAATTTTATTTTTATCAACCATTTCTAATAGAGTAGGTAATTGATATGGTAAAACCTTACCGGCCAAATCGAAGTAAAGTTCTTTCATTACTTGTTCTAAATCATCAGGTTGCTTCTCTGATCCAAACATCTTGTTGCCCATCGCTACGCGTTGTGCGATTATAGGGAGTAAAGCACCACAATGAGGTACAATCCACTTAATATTCGGATACTTACTAAATACATTCTTTTGACTCATATAAATAATTGTACGAGTTGTATCAAAGATAAATTCCATAAGTGGCGGAGGTACTTCTTCGCTCATCGCTTTAATAGCTGGCTTAGGTTCATTAGGATGAATGGCTACAGTTGCTTGACGTTCATTTAATCTTTCAAATATCGGTGCTAAACGCTCATCACCTAAATATACGCCACGTGCATTCGTTGGTAACGTGAACCCTAACGCATGCTGTTCATCTAATGCTTTATCTATAAATTGAACACTCTGATTGACTAAGGGCAAGGGTAATGTTGCGAAGAAACAAATACGTTCGCTATGTTCCTGCACGATATTTGAAGCATAGTCGTTCACTTCTTCAGCAAGTTTTAACATCTCGTCATCAGGTGCAACGCTAATGTGCGGGCTTGAAATCGATAATACGCCATATTCAATATCTTGCTTCTTCATTAATTCTAAATATGATTCTACTGAAAATGGGGGCGTCTTAACGCCGTCACCTTCACCATTAAAATAGTCATCAAGAAATTGGCTATAACCAGGTGAAATGTAATGTGCATGTAAATCTATCTTCTTCATTGAGCAAACTTCCTTTATAGAAATAAGTGATTTTAAATATTTTGTATAATGTTGCGATATTTTAAAACTAGGCAGCAGTTCTGCATATAAGAGTAAACGTTACTTATTTATTTTGAGTTTGGTTTATAACTCTAATGTTTCTCTTCTTCATCATCATCTTTCTCAGTTAACCATTTATCTAATTGGCGATAGTATTTATTAACTTCATCAGGTCTATCTATACCTGGTAAGTCATGGTTAACATCATACCCTAGTTCATTGAGCGCATATGATAAACAAGCATAACTTTCTCGGTATTCACTAAATTCTGAGTTAGGTAAATTAATAGTCGTTGGAATGACAGGAGTTAATTTATCTTTTTCATAAATACAACTTAAATTAGAAATATACCAAACGTCATCATTGTCTTTATCAAGACAGTAGATAATTTTAGTGTCTGAATCCAATTGCATTTCTACGTTTTTAATATCTACTCGAAACTGGATTGTTGCTTGCATAATTGCTACAGCACGATGGTTATTAATCCACATTTGTGTATTATAAATTTGATGTGGCGCGTATCGATTCATTGCTTCAGAGGAGGATACAAATTCTTCTCCAGTACCATTAAACCAAGAAATGTTCACATGTGAGTCTTTAGCGAAACAAGTTCTCATGCTATCCCATAAGGCATTATCGCGACAAAAACGTTCGAATTGAATTAATTCTAAAATGTTTTCTTTATCTAACAAAGTTTCTTGAGTATAAGGTTTATTTCTTTCAAATAACATTTAATAAACTCCCTTTAATACTTTAAGCTAAGATTAGTTCCAAATTTTGAGTAATACTTCTGCGAATCCTTCAGGCTTTTGTATATAACCTAAGTGACCACCAGGGATATCTACAATATTAATTCCCGTTTCATCTTTAATATAGAAGTTAACTTCTTGAGGGAAAGAACCTTTGGAATCAGTCCCATTAAGTAATGTGATGATATCTTTATGATGATTTAAATCTTCTAAAGAGATATCAGATTCTGTGTATTGGCGAATTTCATATTTAAACCAACCTAACATTTCTTCAAAACGTTTTTTACTCTCTGCATCATCTTCTGCTTGAGCAGGTTTAGACATTGATTGTGCATCAATAGAACTAATATTTAATGTTTCACCGAAAAGTTTCATAGCTTGAGGCATGCCTTCATTCACAGCAATATCAATAATTTCAGCATTCTTATCTTGCCAATATTTAGCATTCGGTAAGAATGTATTAATCGGTGGTTCATGAAATGCAATTTGCTTCACAACATCAGGATGTTCTTTTAGGACATGCATTGCAACGATAGCACCTGAACTTGAGCCTAAAACATATACGGGTTCGTCACTTAATGACTTAGCTAATTCAGCAATATCTTGTGCATCACGTTTCACGCGATAACGACTCTCTGGGTTAGATACTTCCTCTGGTAATGATTCAGTTAATTCACTTTGTCCATATCCTCGACGATCTACAGCTACAACTGTAAATTTTTCTTGTAATTGTTTAGCTAGTGGCATGTAGATATCACCAGTTCCATTCGCACCAGGGATTAAAATAAGAAGTGGTCCATTGCCAACTTTATGATAACGTAATTTTGCGCCTTGCAATTCTAATGTTTCCATCATTGAAACCTCCATTTAAATATTTTTCGTATTAAAGAAAAGACACACTTATATATTTCGTGTAAGTGTTACTCAAGACCTAATAATTTAGCTCCGTTTTTATAGCTGATTTTTTCTTTTTCCTCTTCAGTTAAATCTAATTCGTCTAAGAATGTACCCAATTTTTCAGGTTCAACATAAGGGTAATCTGCTGAATATAAAATTCTGTCGACGCCAACTTCTGCTTTTACTAGATCAAATTGTGGTTTAGTTAACATTCCACTTGGCGTAATATAGAAGTTATTTTTGAAATAATAACTAATAGGATGTTCTAGATGGTCAGCAAATAAAATATCATCCATACGTTCTAAGAAGAATGGAACAAATTCGCCCCAGTGACCGATGATCATGTTGAGGTTAGGGTGACGGTCAAATACACCTGATAGCACAAGGTGAATGGCATGAATACCTACATCTACGTGCCAACCATAACCGAAGCAAGCAAATGTAGCTGCTGTTACGTCTGAGTAGTTACCTTTGTAATAAGCTTGGTAAACATCGCTTTGAACTGGAGAAGGGTGTAAATAAATAGGAACATTTAACTCTTCAGCTACAGCAAAGATGCCATCATATTCATCTTGATCTAGGAAGCCACTCTTAGGATGTCCCATAATTAATGCGCCTTTAAAACCTAATTCTTTTACACATCGTTTAAATTCTTCTTCTGCTGCTTTAGGTTCATTAATTGGTAATGTAGCAAATCCTACAAATCGATCTGGGTGTTCATTGATATATTGTGCTAACGTATCATTTGCTTGTTTACATAATTCAATTGCGCGTTCGCCTTCAAGATTGGAAGGGGCGCCATTTCCATAAGATAATACTTGCATTTCAACGTCATGTTTATCCATGAATTGAATACGTGCATCGTGATGTTTGATTTCATCTGCATCAGTAAAACCAGATTTTTCTTCAAGGCCTTTTAACATCGTTTGCATAGGTACACCTTTAGGATCAGATGTCATATGTTTCATTGTTTCTTTTTGTATATCCTCAACAACATAATGTTCTTCAAAGTTTATACTTTTCATTGTGTATTTCCTCCCTAAGATAATAAATATCTTAATAACTAATTATATATGTGTAATTTTCATTGATTTCATTGAAAATTTTTCCCGTTAAACATGAGGCCAAACTTGTTAATGATTTACCACGGCATTGTGCCATTACCATCAATAAATGTTCCTGTAGGACCATTTTTATCAATAGTAGCAAGTTTTATGATAGGTTTTACACCTTCTGAAGCAGGTTTAGAGTTGTTACTGAAATCACCAACTAAATCAGTATTAGTAGAACCTGGATCTGCTGCATTAATTTGAATGTGTGGTAAGCCTTTAGCATACTGTACAGTCATCATTGTGACCGCTGATTTAGAAGAACAATACGCAAGTGAATTAACTTGCGATTCAGCAGTATCTGGGTTTGTAACCATTCCAAATGAACCCAATCCGCTACTCACATTTACAACTACAGGCTGCTCTGATTTCTCTAATAATGGAATAAAGGTATTCATCATGCGTACGATACCAAAAACATTTGTGTTATATACCTTTTCGACGTCTTTAGCAGTAAAATCAGCGACTTTAGCGAATCCTCCTGAAATACCGGCATTGTTTATAAGTACATCAACACGGCCTTCTTTATTTGAAATAGTTTCAAAGGCTTGTTGAACTGATTTATCATCACTTACATCTAGTTGAACATAGTCGACGCCTAATTCTTTTGAAGCTTGTTGACCACGTTCTTCATTTCTAGATCCTATATAAACCTTGTAGCCTTTCGCTTTTAATTCTTTAGCTGTCTCATAACCTAAACCTTTATTTCCACCAGTAATTAACGTAACTTTTTCCATTCATGAACACCTCAATTAATTTAAATATAGTTTTATTAAGTTATCTCTTATTTCATTATTTGAAAGTTGTCTTTTATTTTTTTGAATTTCATAAGCTTTAGTAGAAAGTGATTTTAATAACATATCAGTTTTGAATATGGCCCAAGAATCATCCTCGCCATCTTTAAATAAATCATAGTAAAAATTAAATAAATCAGAGAAAAATTGGTTTTGATGAAATTGAGACTTACTATTACTTTCCTCAATACAGTTTAATAAATCACTATTTTCATATTTAAATGTCAAAAAAACATCTAGGGAGTGTTCCATCTTCTCTTCTTTAGAATTAGATGAAGCAGCTACATCATTCATTTTTTGAATAATTTCATCGAAATCATGCTCGATAATGTGATAACACAAATCGCTTTTATCCTTAAAATGCCGATAAAGTGTTCCCATACCGATACCAAGTTCTTTAGAAATTCTATTCATACTGATTGTCTCAACGCCGTATTGTTTAAATAGTTCGATCGCTTTATTCTCGATACGTTGACGGTTTAGAAGAGCATCTTTACGCAATGTATTCACCTACTTAATGAGCTAATGTTGACAAACGGATAATGATCCGTTTATTATAAATCTCACTTACTTAGAATTCAAATATAATGCTAATTAAAAAATAAGATGAAAGTGGGACACTATAATATGTCACTAAATAAAGAGCAAAGACGTATCACTGCTATAGAATTACGAGAACATTTCCATAATTCAACTTTAAATATTGAAGACATAGCAAATAAAATGAGTATTTCGGTTGAAGAAGTGGAAAAGGTATTAAACATGAATGCTCCTAGCGGTTTCTTTGGTAATCAGTTACAAAGATTTATCCATCGCGTTTGGGATGTTCGTGACATTATAAATTCAAATATTAAAGAAAATGGTCAAACACCTGAAGAATATACTTATTTAAAAGGCGAAAAAGAAGATTATTGGTTCTTACAATAGGAGAGATAAACATGAGTAAAAGTATATTAGTCATTGGTTCAACTGGTAAACAAGGAAATGCTGTTGTTAAACAATTATTGGAAGATGGTTGGCATGTGCGTGCGTTTACTAGAAATAAAAATAATGAAAAGTTAACATCAATTCATAATGATCGATTAGAGATTTTTGAGGGCGATTTGAGTGATAGAGAAAGCTTGACTCAAGCGATGGCTGACCAATATGGAGTATATAGCGTTCAGCCTATTATTCCAGACCATGTTGAAGAGGAATTAAAGCAAGGTAAACATATTATCGAAACTGCTGAAGAACAAGGAGTTAAGTATGTCGTTTATAGCACAGCGGGTGGTGTTAATCGTGATAGAACAGGTCCTCACTTTGAAGCATTAGCACAATTAGAAAATAAGATAAAAGCATCTCGTTTAGATTTTACAATTATTAAACCATCGTTTTTTATGGATAACTTCTTAAGAATCACTAAAGTTTCAGATGGAGAAATTAAAATCCCAGAATTTATTAATCCTGAAGTGAAATTTTCAATGATTTCTTCTATCGATATTGCTAAAATTGCGTCAGCACTTTTCAAAGATCCTAAAACATATAATCATCAAGATATAGAAATTGCTTCTGATGAGCTGACTCTAAATGAAGTAGTCAAAACTTTTGCAACCGTAACAGGTAAACCAACTGAAATTGAAGGCGAATTTACGAGTGGCACTGCTGAAAGAAGTTGGCTTGAAAATAAAGGTTATGTTATAGATTTTGTACAAATGGAACGTCTTAATCCCACGCGCTTAACACTTGATGAATGGATTGCTCAAGCGGCATTTTAAACTTGAAATCGTCTAATTATAAATGAGAGGTGACATGTACGATGCATTCAATGTGGTTTAATCTAAATGTAAAAGATTTAGATCGTAGCGAACAGTTCTTTAAGTCTCTAGGATTTGAAATTAATAAAAATCCAGAAATGCTAGATAAAATGTTAGGTATTACAATTGGACAAACGATTGTGATATTGATAGAAAATAATCACTTCGAGTCTGTATCACATCAAGATGTCGATTCAAGCCCTAATGAAGTGATGGTTTCGTTAGGTGTTAAAGAAAATAAAGACGTTGATGAATTATTAGCGAAAGTGGAACCTGCTGGTGGAACAATTATTGAAAAACCAGGTGTAAGACAAGGGTATTATGGAGCAATGTTTAAAGATCCTGATGGGCATAAGTTTAATTTTCTTGTTTGTTAAATAAGCGTGAAAAATATATAAATAGGCACCGTGTATTCTCATTCAGTACATGGTGCCTTTTACTATATCTTTTGGTTTGATTTTAAAAAATGAAAACTTCTCACAATTTGTGAGGAATTGACGTGATTATGAAGAAAAATATCAACTTTCATCAGATACATATTGAAGTTGTACGATTTACCATAAAACGGTGAATATTAATGAAATTGTTCAATTTGTTATAAATGTTTATAATAAAGGAATTATTAGAAGTATTGGAAAAGATAAAAAAGACAAATTATTCTAGTATTTGATTGTTTTTGATTGTTTGGGGTATTATATAACTTATAAGAATAAATGATTTGATTTTGAGAAAAATTGTTTATTAGATTAAAAAGGGGTATCTAATTTTACATATCGATTTCAGTCATAAATATACTCCATGAAATGGAGAAGGAAAGGTTATGGCAGATAAACTGCAAAGAGAATTAAGCAATAGGCATATCCAATTAATTGCAATTGGTGGTGCTATTGGTACAGGATTATTCCTGGGCGCAGGTGCTTCTATTCATTTAGCAGGACCATCCATATTACTTACTTATATTATAGTAGGTTTTATATTATTTATGTTTATGAGAGCGATGGGAGAATTGCTCTTATCGAACTTAGGTTTCAAGTCATTTGGTGACATTGCCCATCATCACATAGGTTCAATGGCAGGATTTATGGTTGGTTGGACTTATTGGTTAACTTGGATTATTTCAGGTATGGCGGAAGTTACCGCTGTAGCCAAATACGTCGACTTCTGGTATCCAGACATGCCTAACTGGATTACTGCAGCAGCTACAATATTAGTATTAGTAGCATTGAATTTATTTAGTGCCAAATTATTTGGTGAACTTGAATTTTGGTTATCTATTATAAAAGTTATTACAATTTTAGCTTTAATTATTGTTGGTATTGTAATGGTAATCTTTGCTATGAAGACGGATTACGGTCCAGCGACGGTAACTAATATTTGGAAAGAAGGCGGCTTCTTCCCAAATGGTGCCTCAGGATTCTTTATGTCATTCCAAATGGCAATATTCTCATTTATTGGTATTGAATTGATAGGTATTACAGCAGGGGAAACTAAAAATCCTCATGAAACAATACCTCAAGCAATTAATAACGTACCATTCCGAATTTTAATCTTTTACATAGGTTCATTAGCAGTCATTATGTCAGTAGTTCCTTGGGACAAATTAGATCCTGCAGAAAGTCCTTATGTTAAATTATTCGGATTAATAGGAATTCCTTTTGCTGCTGGTATTATTAACTTTGTTGTACTAACAGCAGCGGCTTCATCATGTAACAGTGGTATATTTGCGAATAGCCGTACAATGTTTGGCTTAGCTGGAAGAAATCAAGGTCCACCGTTTTTACATAAAACAAACAAAAATGGCGTTCCTTACAATGCAATTTTAGTTACTTGTGGATTATTAGGCATTGCAGTAATATTAAATGCGATTTTTAAAGATGCTACTAAAGTATTCGTTCAAATCACTACTTTCTCTACTGTGTTGAATATTTCAATTTGGGCAGTTATTATGGTAGCTTATATTGGATACTTAAAGCACAATCCTGAGCAACATAAAGAAAGTAATTATAGAATGCCTGGTGGTAAATACACGGCTTATGGTATTTTAGTATTCTTTGCTTTCATTTTTGTTATTTTACTTATTAATAGTAGTACGCGATTAGCAGTTCTATTTATTCCAGTTTGGGTTCTAGTATTATTCTTGATGTATCAAAAATACAAAAAAGAATCTCGTAAAGCTGAAATTCCAACAGAAGATGATGCAGAAACTACAGAAGAATAATAGTTAAAAACACTTCCTCTATTACAGAGGGAGTGTTTTTTATACAAAAAAATCCCTAAGAAAGAGTAAAAATAATATCTTTCTTAGGGAATCATTTATCTTAAATAATATTATCTTTAATTTTTCGATTGTCATTGATGATATATCTTAAGTTTTCTCTAAATTGTTTTGCTTCTGGAATATTCTGAATCGCATAGTCATGAAGCATATGACTTCCAATAAGTAAATTATGGCTAATTCCTTCAGAGTTTAATTTACGAGATAACTTAATTACGTCAGGATAAAGTAATTCATGTGTTCCTACTGAAAGAGTGATGTGACCGAGATTGTTAAAGTCTCCATTAATTGGAGATACTTTATAATTGTCTAACTCATCACTTTCAGCCCATATTTTAGCAAATGTTTTAAGTCCTTATTTACCAATCATACTATCTACCTTTTCGTAATGAGGTATTTCTGGATTAGTAAATGTGGCATCAACCACTGGTGATATAGTGATAATATGACCTGGTTGAGGTAAATTAATTTCATTAAGATACTGCGCGTAGCTTAATGTGATGTTACCGCCTGCAGAATCTCCCATAATGATAATATGGTCGGATGAAGACACAGAATCTAAAAGATTACGATAAATATGAGTCATTAAATCAAATGTTGCGCGTTTGCCACTTTGAGGCACTTTAGGGTATATAGGTGCAATAACTTCTGCGTTGTAATCAGTAGCAAGTTGATCCATCATTTGATAATGCTCTTTGAATGGACCTGCGACCCAAGAACCACCATGCATATATAAAATCTTTAACTGATGTGGATCATTTTGATGATTAACATAGTACGTATGTGTACCATAATATTCTCGTATATCCACTCTATGATTAAATCTATATTTTGTAGCTTTGAAAGGTTTGCTATTTTCGATTTGAGCCATTTTAAGCATTTGATCAATCTTCTTCGGCTTAATAAAGTATTGTTTGCCACGTGAAACATGATTAAATTTTTCTTTTAAAAAGCTCTTATAACTACGTTTTTCAATTAATTTAGTATATAAGTAAGAGCCCACAATAGCAGCACCTGTTGTGGCCCCAACAGAACATACAATTTTCTTCCACATAACGTTACCTCCCTTGTGTCAATGATTGTAGTATATCTTCGAGTAAATATTAAATCATACGGTTTTCGCATAATTTGAAAATTTGTAAGATAATAGCAAAAATAATTATCTAAATTTTCTGAAAACGTGATATACTATTACTCATAGTCTTGAGACGCGTGTATGAATATCATTAAATATCCCTCTAAGTTATTGCATCTAAGAATCATTTACTTGAATCATACTTTGCGAATCAAGACTTTGTCTTTATACATAATTATTACTCAGCACATTGGGAGGTTTAAGTCATGTCAGCTATTAGAAATATCGACGGACCAAAGGATTTTATTTTTAGAGTTTTATCAGGGGTAGCAATTGGAATTGTCGCAGGACTCGTTCCAAATGCGATTTTGGGAGAGATTTTTAAATATTTAATGCAATATCAGCCTATTTTTAAAACTTTACTAGGAGTCGTGCAAGCCATCCAATTTACTGTACCGGCCCTTATCGGTGCACTTATTGCTATGAAATTTAATTTAACACCATTGGCAATTGCCGTAGTTGCTAGTGCTTCTTATGTTGGAAGTGGTGCAGCTCAATTTAAAAATGGTGTATGGATCGTCGCAGGTATAGGGGACCTTATTAATACGATGATTACAGCTGCAATTGCAGTATTATTCATATTATTAATTGAAGAACGTGTAGGAAGTATGGCCCTGATAGTCTTTCCGACAATTGTAGGCGGCCTATCAGCAACGATAGGTATTTTTACATTACCTTATGTGAGATTAATTACTACAGGTATTGGAAATATGTTGAATAGCTTTACTGAATTACAGCCTGTCCTTATGAGTATGTTGATATCTATGGTATTTAGCTTTATTATTATATCGCCATTATCAACCGTCGCAATTGCAATGGCAATTGGCCTATCAGGTATTGCAGCTGGTTCGGCATCAATAGGTATTGCTGCTACAGAAGCTGTCCTTCTTATTGGTACGAGCCAAGTGAATCGCTTAGGCATTCCTTTATCAATTTTCTTTGGTGGCGTAAAAATGATGATGCCTAATATGGTCAAATATCCTGTGATTATGGTACCAATATTTATCACAGCAGCATTATCAGGTATCGCATCAGGTATCATTGGTATTGGTGGAACAAAGGAATCAGCGGGCTTCGGATTTATAGGTATGGTAGGACCTATTAATGCTTTTAAATTTATGCATGTTGATTCAGTATGGTTAAGTCTGTTACTGATTATAGTTGCGTTTTTTGTAGTGCCGTTTTTAATTGCTTGGATTTTAGATTTATTATTACGGAAAGTAATTCATCTATATCGTAATGATATATTTAAATTTATGGGATAGAGTAGAGTCTCTTCGATGTGTGATACATTGAGGAGATTTTTTCTGTGCTAAAATAAAAGTGTAAAATTGGATGTTTATTGTAATAAAAATATAGAGGGTGAAATCATGTCGCATCACATCGACACATTACAATTAAAAGTGGCACAGTTGAGTAGAAAGACCCATGAGTTAGGTATACCTGTCATGATCATTTTTGAAGGGATACCCGCGTCTGGTAAGACACGTTTATCAAATGATTTATTACTTCAATTAGACGCGAAGTATACAAACTTTATCGCTACGAAATCTCCAGAAACATACGATTTAAGATATCAATTTTTACAAAAATATTGGAATACTCTGCCACAAAAAGGTGACATCAACATTTATTTTAGAAGCTGGTATTCACATTATCTTGATTATAAGGAAAATAATATCAAACATCATCAATATGTTAATTATGATTCATTACTTAAACAAATTAGTAATTTCGAATCAATGTTGAAGAAAGATAATTATGAAATAATTAAGTTCTTTATAGAAATAAATGAAGAGAAACGTCAAGCTCATATTCAACAAACTAAAAGTAACCCGTTGATGAGATGGAAGGTTCAAGAATATGAGGAGGTAATACCCCAAGATGTTTATTTAAATGAAATGAGACGTATCATACACAATTGTAATGATTGGCAAATCATTGATTATACGGTTAGAGAACAAGCAATAACAAACATGTATCTAAATATAATAGAAAGATTAGAATATGCGCTTGAAAAATACCAAAAACATGAAGAATATATAGATGGAGAATTTAATAGTCATTTCTCAACGTCGTTATTTAATATTGAAGAATCTAAAATTAAGAAAAAAGATTACCAACATCAAATAGTAGAATTACAAACCCGTATGAGAGAAATTCAATTTGCGTTGTACAAACGTAAAATCCCTTTAGTTTTAGTATTCGAAGGTATGGATGCTGCAGGTAAGGGTGGGAATATTAAACGTATCAGAGAAAAGTTAGATCCGACTGGTTATGAAGTTAATGGAATCAGTGCGCCTACAGATGTTGAAAAGAATCATCATTATTTATGGAGATTCGCTAAAAAAATGCCTAAATCAGGACACATCGAAATTTTTGATCGCAGTTGGTATGGAAGAATATTGGTGGAACGAGTCGAAGGATTTGCAGAGCATCATGAATGGAAACGCGCATATGATGAAATTAATCAGTTTGAGAGAATGTGGACGGATGAAGGTACCATAATTATCAAATTCTTTTTATGCTTAGATAAAGAAGAACAATTGCAACGTTTTAAAGATAGAGAACAAAATCCAAATAAGCAATGGAAAATTACAGACGAAGATTGGCGTAATAGAGAAAAATGGGATATGTATTTAGAAGCCAGTCAAGATATGATTAAGTATACGAATACGAAGTTAGCGCCATGGCATGTGATAAAAGCAGATCATAAAAAAACAAGTCGTCTCGAAGTTCTCAAAACGATTATTAAAAGATGCGAAGACGTTTTATAGATAAGAAAAAGTTGTATCAGAGGATGAATTTCAAGAATATTTCTTTGAAATTCATCTTTTTTACTTTTTTGTTGGGTCAAATTAGATTATAGAATTATTACGGTAGTGTAACAAAAATGAAATCTGTAATATTACAGACTATTTGAAAGTTGGGTCAAACCAACCTAAAAACTAATGTAAAACCACAAATACCAATGTAATTTTAAACAATTTTTAAGAAATTATATGTTACAAAGAGAAATGTTTTTGTTTCAAGATTACAAAATCAAACTTCTATTGTAATTTTTTGTAAGGAACGTGTAATATACAAACGAGATTTTTGTGGTATAGTGAATACCGTCAAAAGTTAACAAAAAACATTTTCAATGTAGCACAACGAAATCAAACACTTAGAATATAATTTACAAATTTTAATTTTAAAACATATTTGGAGGATTTTATATTATGAAAAAGACAGTTATCGCTTCATCATTAGCAGTATCTTTAGGAATTGCAGGTTATGCATTAACAGGTAACGAAGCTCACGCTTCTGAAACTACTAACGTAGATCAAGCTCACTTAGCTGATTTAGCTCAACACAACCCAGAACAATTAAACTCTAAACCAGTTCAAGCTGGTGCTTACGATATCCACTTCGTAAACAATGGTTTCCAATACAACTTCACTTCTAATGGTACTAACTGGTCATGGAACTATGCTCAAGTTGGTTCAACTACTCAATCATCAGCTGATTACACTAATTCATACAGCCAAGAAAGTTCAAACCAATCAGTAAGTTCAAACCAACAATCAAGCAATACAAGTGTTAAAGCTGTTTCAGCTCCAACTACTTCAACTCATAATTACAGCACTTCAACAACTTCATACTCAGCACCATCAAGCTCAGCTTCAACTGGTGGTTCTACTAAAGCTCAATTCTTAGCTGCTGGTGGTACTGAAGAATTATGGAACGCTATTGTAATGCCTGAATCAGGTGGTAACGTTAACGCTTCTAACGGTCAATACCATGGTTTAGGTCAAACTAACCAATCTTGGGGTTACGGTTCAGTATCTAACCAAACTAAAGGTATGATTAACTACGCTAAAGAACGTTATGGTTCAATCGGTAACGCAATTTCTTTCCGTCAATCTAACGGTTGGTGGTAAGATATAGTTTATAACTGGAAAGACAATTCGAGTTATAATCTTTGAGGATGACAATATGTCATCCTCTTTTTTTATGCAATTTTTTAGTAGTGTAGAATAACATGGCATTTGCGTTTCGCATCTGATATGAGAGGGAATATAATCGAATAACTATTTAAGGTTTTATTTGTAAATAGAAAGCTGTGAAAGTATGAAAGCTATTAAATCTATAACTCGCCTTATTATTTTGCACAGTCTATTTTGGTTTGTCGTTCAAATGTCTATTGCACATTTAGGTACACGTATCCCTAAATCATTTTTTGAAAAATATTCATGTTTATTTCGATCTTTTCAATGGGAAGAAAATGGTGAACTTTGGGATCATACTTTAAAGGTAAGTAAGTGGAAAAGATTGATACCTGAAGGTGCTCAAATTAATAAGGATATCTATGATAAAAGCAAGTTATCAGTAAATATTGAACAGACGCGTCGCTTATTATTGGAAATGAGACGTGCAGAATTGATACATTGGATTTCCATTTTACCTGTGTGGCTATTTGTTAAAGCTCCACGGTACATCAAAATGATTAACATTGCGTACGTAACGTTTAGCCATCTTCCAGTGATTGTAGCACAACGATATAATCGTCCAAGAATCGAACGTTTAATACGTATAATTGAAAAGCGAGGTAAGTAATATGACTCAATCCATCTTAGTTATTGGTGGTGGTTTAGGAGGGATATCCGCTGCTATTCGAATGGCTCAAAGTGGGTATAAAGTAACATTATTTGAGCAAAATAATCATATTGGTGGAAAGGTGAATCGTCTAGAGAAACAGGGTTTTAGCTTTGACTTAGGTCCATCTATTTTAACCATGCCATACATATTTGAGCGTCTTTTTAACTATAGCGGGAAAAATATGGCTGATTATATCGAAATTGAAAGATTGCCGTTACAATGGCGGAGTTTCTTTCCTGATGGTGAAATCATTGATCTATATGAAAATACTGAAGCAACTTTACTTAATAATTTGCAGTTAGGTCAAGAAGATAAGAAGGAACTCGACAATTATTTAAAATATACTAAGCGTATACATCGTTTTACTGAAAAGGGATATTTCAATTTTGGCTTAGATACGTTACGAGAAATTATAAAATATCATGGACCTTTTAAAGCATTGCGAGGTTTTGATTACTTTTCAACAATGCAACAAGCAATTCACCGTTATATTTCGAATCCAAAATTAAGAGATATGCTAGGTTACTTTATTAAGTATGTAGGTTCTTCTTCCTATGATGCACCTGCAGTTCTCTCAATGTTATTTCATATGCAACAAGAACAAGGATTATGGTATGTCAAAGGTGGAATTCATAAATTGGCACTAGCGCTAAAACAATTGGCTATTGAAGAAGGCGTGGACATACAAATGGGGGTTGCTGTTGAAAATATTAAAACGTATCATCAACGCGTTACGGGCGTACGTTTAAGTAGTGGGAAGTATGTTGAAGCGGATTATATAATTTCCAATATGGAGGTCATCCCTACCTATAGAGAGTTATTGCATTTTAATCAACAAAAAATTGACCAACTCGAAAGAACATATGAACCTGCAAGCTCAGGTTATGTATTACATTTAGGGATAGACAAATCCTATTCTCAACTTGCTCATCATAATTTCTTTTTCTCAAAGGACTCTAAGAAAAACTATGATGAAGTATTCCATCAAAAGGTATTACCTCAAGATCCGACAATCTATTTAGTAAATGTTAATAAAACGGATGAACAACAAGCGCCACAAGGATATGAAAATATTAAAGTCTTACCACATATACCCTATATTCAAGATAAACCATTTAAAAAAGAAGAATATGCAGCGTTTAAAGAACGTGTACTAACGAAATTAGAACGAATGGGACTGACTGATTTGAGAGCGCATATTATATATGAAGATATTTGGACGCCTGAGGATATCCAACATAATTATCGCTCAAATAGAGGGGCCATATATGGTGTAGTCGCAGATAAGAAGAAAAATAAAGGGTTTAAATTTCCTAAGCAAAGTGAGTACTTTGACAATCTCTTCTTTGTGGGAGGCTCTGTAAATCCAGGTGGAGGTATGCCAATGGTAACGTTAAGTGGCATGCAAGTTGCAGACAAAATTAATGCTATTGAAGCGGGAAGGAGTTAGAAAGAATTGAAACTTATACAACTCCTTTTATCATTAGCATCTGTTATTTCATTAATTTGTGGAAAATTTATATATAATAGAAGACATACATTATCTCGCTCGAAACATAGTACTATTCATAGCAATGAATTAACAGTTATTATACCAGCTAGAGATGAAGCGCAAAGGTTGCCACACTTGTTAAGATCTTTGACTAAGCAACATGGCATCTATGAAATTATAGTTATGGACGATGCGTCTCAAGATGGGACGAGTGAGGTTGCCAAAGCTTATGGAGCAACTGTTTATGAAACTAAAGAAGATAGCCAATGGTATGGTAAATCTCATGCGTGCTATCAAGGAGCCCAACATGTTCAAACGCCATTAATGATGTTTGTTGATGCAGATGTCATCTTTAATAGTCATGCTATTGAGGCGATATTAAATTCATTTGCTAAGCAAGGGAATCAAGGACTATTAAGTATTCAACCTTACCATGAGACTTTTAAATTTTATGAGAGTCTTTCGGCTATCTTTAATTTAATGACGATTGTCGGAATGAATCGATTTTCAAGTTTAGCGGGTAAATTTAATAATTATACGGCTTTTGGTCCTGTCACAATAATGAATAAAGAGGATTACTTTAAAACAGGTGGTCATAAAAACGCACGCAACACTATTATAGAAGGCTTTGCATTAGGAGAGGCATTTAGTCAATCTAACTTGCCTGTTACAGTATACGAAGGTAGTGAATATGTTAAGTTTCGCATGTATGAAGAAGGACTTCGCTCACTTATACAAGGATGGACAAAGCATTTTTCAGTAGGAGCCAATCAAACTGAACCTAAAGTAATGTTGGCGATTGTAATGTGGTTAATGGGCTCACTCACATCTACAATGGCTTTACTACTTGGATGGATTGCTAAACCGATATCGTTAATATTTTCCGGAATTGTTTATATTTTATATACATGGGAATTTGTAAGTTTACATAGAAGAGTGGGTGCTTTTTCGATAATATTGCTCATTCTTCATCCAATTTTGTTTGTGTTCTTTATTATTATCTTTATAAACTCATGGCGACACGCTCATTTTTCAAAAAAGGTAAAATGGAAGGGTCGTACATTTGATATAAGTTGAATTTTAAACTAGGCCATTAAATTATAGGAGGAATTCCATGACATCGAATGAAAAAAACTTTAAATACTGCCATCAAATTATGAAAGAACATTCTAAAAGTTTTTCTTATGCTTTTGATTATTTACCTGAAAATGAACGCAAAGCAGTATGGGCGATTTATGCAGTATGTCGAATTATAGATGACAGTATTGACGTACATGAAAATCCTCAAATACTTAAAAATATACACGAAGATATTATAACTATCGAGAAAAATCATGACGTTGAAAACTACGAATTTAAAAGCAATCAAATGATTATGGAAGCTTTGTATACAGTTTCTCAAAATTTCACAATTGAATATCAATCTTTTTATAATCTCATTCAAACTGTATATGAAGACCAGGATTTTGAGATGTTTGAAACTGATGATGAATTATTAAACTATTGCTATGGCGTAGCAGGTACAGTGGGAGAAGTATTAACTCCTGTACTAGCGGAGCAACCAAATGAAGAAACGTATCGAATCGCGCGTAAACTAGGAGAAGCACTTCAAATAACCAATATTTTAAGAGACGTAGGAGAAGATTTTGAGAATGACAGAATTTACTTCAGTAAGTCGAGTTTGTCTCGATTTGATGTCTCTATTGAAAATAATTTTAACAATGGAGTGTCACAGCAATATATTGATTTATGGGAGCATCATGCGAAACTAGCTCAAGAAGACTATGATATTGCACTATCAAATCTTGGTGTTTTCAATAAAGAAGCGCAACCAATTATTGAATTAGCTTCAATTATTTACCGCGGCATATTAGATGAAGTGAGAAAAGCTTCCTATACATTACATCGTCGTGTCTACGTTTCTAAATTAGATAAGGTAAAAATGTATAAAACAATAAAAAAGAAATATCATTTATAGGTGGAATGTAGTATGAATATTGCTGTAATAGGAGCAGGCGTCACTGGATTAGCAGCGGCAGCAAGACTTGCTTCGCAAGGTAATAATGTAACAATTTTTGAAAAAAATGGGTATCCAGGTGGTCGAATGAGTCAATTCACTAAAGATGGCTTTACCTTTGATAAAGGTCCTTCTATCGTGATGATTCCCGAGGTATACAAGGCAGTATTTGAAGAAAGCGGTAAGAAATTTGAAGACTACGTAGATATGGAACAATTGCGCTATATTTATGATGTTTACTTTGGGAAAAATGACAAAGTAAGAGTACCTACTGATTTAGCCGAACTTCAAGAAACGCTTGAAAGTATTGAACCAGGTACGACACATGGGTTTATGTCATTTTTAACTGATGTTTACAAGCGATATGAAATTGCGCGCTATCATTTTTTAGAGAAAACATATAGAAAGGTTACGGATTTCTATAATGTAGATTCGCTTATTAAAGGTTTGAAATTAAAAACATTAAACAATGCTGATAATTTAATAGAAAATTATATTGATAATGAACGAATACAAAAATTATTAGCATTTCAAATGTTATATATAGGAATTGATCCAAAACGCGGCCCCTCTTTATACTCAATTATTCCTATGGTAGAAATGATGTTTGGTGTTCACTTTATTAAGGGGGGCATGTATGGATTAACACGTGGACTTGTTAAATTAAATAAAGATTTAGATGTGAATATTCAATTAAATTCTAATATAGAAGAAATCATCATCGACCCTAAATATAAGCGTGCTGATGGCGTAAGGGTTAATGGTCTTGTGCAACGATTCGATAAAGTATTATGTACAGCAGATTTTCCTTATGCAGCGGAAAAATTGATGCCTTCACATTCACCCGTAAAAAAATATAAACCTAGTAAAATTGAAAAATTAGATTATTCTTGTTCTGCATTTTTAATGTATATTGGTATTGATAAAGATGTGACTAGCGAGATGTTGCTACATAATGTCATTTTTTCCCAACAATTCCGACAAAACATAGATGAAATATTTAACGGTTCATTACCTGAAGATCCATCTATTTACGTTTATGTGCCAGCAGTTGGAGATCGGAGTATGGCACCTGAAGGTCAAACCGGTATCTATGTTTTAATGCCTACGCCAGAATTAAAAACAGGTCATATTAATTGGAAAGATGAAAATGTGATTAGGAAAGTTAAAGATATTATCTATCGTCAATTAGAGACAATTGACGTATTAGAGGATGTAAAATCAAATGTTATATCTGAAACTGTTTATACACCAATCGATTTTGAAAATGATTATAATGCGAAGTTTGGTACAGCATTTGGTTTAATGCCGACATTAGCCCAAAGTAACTACTACAGACCTCCAAATGTTTCGAGAGATTACAAAGATTTATATTTTGCTGGAGCGAGTACACATCCTGGTGCCGGAGTACCTATTGTATTAACTAGCGCTAAAATTACTGTAAATGAAATGTTGAAAGATATAGACAATAATATTTAGTGAAAATTAGGAGTCATTCAATTTGAAAAAGAGTCCATAAATGTTTGAAAATAAATCATTCGTTTATGGATTTTTTATATATTTAGTGGGAATTTTTTTGCTGATTCATAATAATTACCGTTATTCTAGAATTAGGGAAAGGGAGATAATTAACTTCACTTATCTGAAAATTGTTAATATTGACATAATTAATCTTGTTGATAAAATTGATAATAATAAGAGGATTGAGATTTAATAAAGGGGGCTTATAATGGTAATTTCAAATAGACTTGCTACAATCCCTGATAGTTATTTCGGAAAGACAATGGGGCGTAAAGTTGAACATGGATCTCTTCCGCTTATTAATATGGCGGTAGGAATTCCCGATGGAGAAACACCTAAAGGTATTATTGACCATTTTTCTGAAGCGTTACGTATTCCTGAGAATCAAAAGTATGGTGCTTTTCACGGGAAAGAGTCTTTTAAAGAAGCCATTGTAAATTTTTATGAACGACAATATGGTGTCACACTTCATAAAGACGAAGAAGTTTGCATTTTATATGGCACTAAAAATGGTTTAGTTGCATTACCAACGTGTGTAGTCAATCCTGGCGAAACGGTGCTTTTACCAGATCCAGGATATACTGATTATTTAGCTGGCGTCATGTTAGCAGATGCTAACCCTGTACCCCTAGAACTAGAGCCACCAGATTATCTACCTGATTGGAATAAAATTGATCCACAAGTTTTAAAAGACATTAAATTAATTTATTTAACGTACCCTAATAATCCTACTGGTTCTACAGCTACACAATCCGTATTTGATGAAGCAGTACAACGATTTAAAGATACAGATACTAAAATTGTACATGACTTTGCATATAGTGCCTTTGGGTTTGATGATAAAAACCCAAGTATTCTTGCATCGGAACATGGTAAAGATGTCGCTATCGAAATCTTTTCCTTATCCAAAGGATATAATATGTCAGGATTTAGAGTCGGATTTGCTGTAGGAAATAAAGACATGATTCAAGCTTTGAAAAAGTATCAAACACATACTAATGCTGGCATGTTTGGAGCATTACAAGATGCCGCCACGTATGCTTTAAATAATTATGATGATTTTTTGATACAACAAAATGAAACATTTAGACGAAGACGTGACACATTTGAAGCAAAACTTAAAGAAGCAAAATTACCATTTGTTCATTCTAAAGGTGGTATCTATTCTTGGTTGCGTACGCCACAAGGGTATAATAGTGAACAATTTGAAACGTTTTTATTGCAAGAGAAATCTATTTTAGTAGCACCAGGTATACCTTTTGGGAAAAACGGCAAGCATTATGTGCGTATTTCTCTTGCATTAGACGATAAGCAACTAGAAGAAGCTACAGAGAGATTAACAGACCTTGCCAACATGTATAATGGCTAAATGTTAATCAGAGGGGATGATTGAGAATGACTAAAATTAAAATTATGAGTGTTAGAGATGAGGATTTACCTTATATTGAAGAATGGTCTAAGCGTAATAATATAGAAGTTGATTTATCAAGAGAGCAACTAACAGAAGATAATGTCGAGACAGTTTCAGGTAGTGACGGTCTCTCATTATCTCAAACTTTACCTATCTCTGAAGAAATTTATAAGAAGTTAGAATCATTTGGGATAAAACAAATCGCTCAAAGAAGTGCTGGATTTGATGATTATGATTTAGACTTAGCGACTAAATATAATCTAATTATTTCCAATGTGCCGTCATATTCACCACGTAGTATTGCTGAATTTGCGGTTACTCAAGCTGTTAATGTCGTACGTTATTCAAATCGCATTCAAAATAAGATGCAAGAGTACGATTTTAGATGGGAACCATCGATTTTATCGCAGTCTGTGAGTGATTTAAAAGTTGCTGTAATTGGTACTGGACGTATAGGTAGTATTGTAGCTCAAATATTTGCCGAAGGATATCGTAGTGAAGTAGTAGCATATGATCCATTTCCGAATGAAAATGTGGCTAAGTATGTAACTTACAAAGATACTTTGCAAGAAGCGATTGAAGAAGCGGATATTGTGACTGTGCATATTCCAGCTACAAAATATAATCATCATTTGTTTAATGAGGCTTTATTTAGTTACTTCAAAAAGGGCTCGGTATTCGTAAATTGTGCAAGAGGTTCTTTAGTTGATACTCAAGCACTGATATCGGCGTTAGACCAAGGGCGATTAAAGGGAGTTGCCTTAGATACTTATGAACTTGAAGTAGGTGTATTTACAACAGACCGACGTGGAGAAGATTTGAACGATGAATTATTAAACTCATTAATACAAAGGGAAGATATTATTATAACACCGCATATTGCTTTCTATACTGAAGCAGCAGTGGAGAATCTTATTGTTGATGCCTTAGATGCTGCTATGGATGTCATAAATATTGGAGATACTCGTCTGAGAGTGAATTAGTTAAAATGAGCTTTTATAAGAATAACACTAACTATGATTCAACAACATATAAAGGATGGAACAACAATGCAAATCACTATACTTGGTTTTAACATATTTGCCAAAGGGGGAACTTCTAGAAGTAATATCAATTTAATTAAAGCTTTTTTGAAAAATGAACATACAGTTAACTATTTTAATTATAAAAAATTCGATCAAGCACAGAAAGATTTACTAATCCAAGAGGAAGACTTAGCGAACAATTCAGTTGATATTTTTTATTTAAACAACTTAAAGCAATTAGCAAAAACTCAATTATTAATTATTACTAGAGAAGCATTTTTTAAATATTCGAGATTAATTAAAAAATATAACCCCAAAATAAAAATTGTTGGAGAAATACATGGACCACTAAAGTATATTACTGAAGATATAGATCTTTCGTTAGATACAATTGACTGTGTGAGAGTAAGTACTAAAAGTATAAAATCGGATTTTATTAAAAGGTTTAATTATAAAAATGTTTTTAACCAATACGTGAATACTGAACACATTCCCATTGATAAAATTACCAAAAATACACATAAACATTTTTTAATTAAATCACGATTTGAGGATGAAGTTAAAGATATTTCGTACGCGATAAAATTATTTAATTACATAATAAAAAATAAAAATACGATAAATATCAGACTCAATATTATTGGTTATGGCCCATCAGAAACATTATATAAAAACTTGGTTAACTACTATAATCTGAATAAATACGTCTACATTAATGGGTACCAACCTCAGAATTATATTTATATTTCTACATCCCCTTATGAAACGCTTGGTTATTCTATTATTGAATCGATTTTTAAAGGTAACAGAGCATTGATATATGGTGGAGATGATGGACTTCTAAAAGAAATTTATCAATCATATCATTGTACTGAATTTTTAACTAAAGACATTGAAAAAGATTGTGAGATTTTATTAGCATTTGCACAAAAAAATTATAATGATAAAGAAAGAATAGAAGACTGTGAAATGCTACAAGAAAAATTTAATTACAAAAATTATGCCGAAACTTACTTAAAAAATATAGATATTGCTATTAATTCTAAGGAAGTTAGGTTTAATAGTAATTACAAACTCGCAGTAGCAAGAAAAAGTAAGTTGAAAAAGGATAAAAATGAAGTTACTTTAAAAGAAAGAGCTAGACAATGTTATCAATGTATAAGAAAAGTATTTCATGTTATACATAGACCATTTTATCTTAGAAAATTAAATAAAATTAAACCTAGTAAAAAATATGTATTTATAGAATGTTTTCATGGTAAATCATTTAGTGGTGATCCGAAATATATTGCACATGCAATTCGTCGTCTGTATCCTGAAAAAGAGATTTTCGTAAGTTCTGTCAATGCATTAGTCGACATGGAAATAAGAGAGAATGGGTTTATCCCAACAAGACTCTCAAGTGACGATTATGTTAATAAATTTCGTAGAAGTAAATATATATTTATAAATGGTAATGCTATTGATAAAGTGTATAAACATCGAAATCAGGTTTTTGTAGAAACTTGGCACGGTCTACCTATGAAGAAAATGGTTAATGATCTTAATAACAAGAAAGAACGTATGATTCAGTTGAAAAATTTTCTTCCTAGAATGAAAAAGTGGGACTATTTATTAGTTTCTTCAGATTTAAATAAGAAATTATTTGAGTCTGCTTTCCAAACCTCTAAAAATCCTAAGTTAAACATCCTTAATTATGGTGCGCCTAGAAATACGTATTTATTAAAAAATAATACACTTGAAGAACAAAATAGAATTAAACTTAAATACCTATTTAAGTTATCTGATAAAAAGAAATATATCTTATACTGTCCAACATGGAGAAGAAACGAAAGGGAAACAATTACTAATATAGATATCGAGAAATTAATAGATTATTTGCCTACAGAGTATGATATTATTATTAAACTTCACCCAAATGAAGGGGCTCTACGTAAATGCTACAGTCATATTAATGAACGCGTGCATTGTTTCTTTAATGAATTAGTTGATATCCAAGAGTTATATTTAATCAGTGAATGTATTATAACCGATTATTCGTCAACCATTTTTGATTATGCGCATTTAAATAAACCAATTATATTATTGCAAGAAGATGAAGAGCTATACCAAAAAGAAACTGGCTACTACTTTAATATATTCGATTATGGTAGTTTTACTATAGGCAGTAAGAACGAAGAGCTGTTAGCTCAACAAATCGTGGAACATGAAAGTGTTGACTATTCCAGATTGATTAACTTATTAATGACTAACGATTCAACGGATAGTTGCGAAAAGATATTAAAAGAGATTTTTGAAATATAATAAAAAATATAAATGCCTCAGTAAGATTTTACCTATCTTTCTGAGGCATTTATATTTAATAACTATTTTGCATCATAGCCTTGATCTTCAATAGCATCTTTCATTTGTGTGATGTTCACTTTTGAATCATCAAATTCTACACGAACGTTATTTTCTTCTAAATTAACTTCGGCAGATTGTACACCGTTTAAGTTTGCTAATGCTGATTCAACTGAATTTTTGCAATGTTGACAGCTCATACCTTCTACTTGAATTATTTCTTGAGTCATAAGACTTCACTCCTTTATCGATATCTTCATCTATATTATAATCTTAAAACGCTATTCCGATTAATGAAAGTAATGGTAATCGGGAATTTATAATTTTATCTTTTTAAGACGCAGTGCGTTTGTCACTACGCTAACTGAACTCAATGCCATGGCTGCTCCGGCTATCCAAGGCGCAAGTAAACCTAAAGCGGCTATAGGAATACCTGCGACATTGTATCCAAATGCCCAAAATAAGTTTTGACGTATATTGCGAATTGTTGCTTTACTAGCTTTTATAGCTTTAGGGAGTAGTAGTAAATCACCACCAAGAATTGTAATATCTGCAGCCTCAATAGCTACTTCAGTACCTGTACCTATTGCAATTCCAATGTCAGCTTTAACTAAAGCAGGTGCATCATTGACACCGTCGCCAACCATAGCAACATTTCGTCCTTCTTTTTGTAATAGAGCTATTTGTTCAGCTTTTTCTTCAGGTAACACATCAGAGATAACACGGTCTATACCTACTTCTTTAGCAATTGCTTGTGCCGTTTGTTTGTTGTCTCCAGTGAGCATGACTACTTCAATATTCATATTTTGTAAATGATTAATGGCTTGTTTTGCAGTATCTTTAACAGTATCAGCAACAGCAATAATACCTTTCAGTTCATGTTCAATTGCAATTACCATTGCAGTTTGACCATGTTGTTCATATTGAATTAATTTGTTATTGAGTTCTTGAGTTATATTGATGTCATAGTTATGCATTAACTTTCTGTTTCCAACTAAAATACGATGACCATTTATTGTCGCTTCAATACCCAGGCCAGGTACAGCTTTGAAAGTTTCGTTGCCTAAAAGTGTTAAGTTTTGATCTTTAGCATAATTGACGATGGCTTCAGCTAAAGGATGTTCAGATGCATTTTCAGCACTAGCTAACAGCTGAAGTGTATCTTGATCGCCAACATAATCTGTAACTTTTGGTTTACCATTAGTGATGGTACCTGTTTTATCTAATACAATAGTGTCTATATGGTGAGCTCGTTCTACAAATTCGCCGCCTTTGAATAAAATACCATTTTCAGCCGCGCGACCAGTACCTACCATAATAGATGTAGGCGTTGCTAAACCAAGTGCACAAGGACATGCAATGACTAGTACTGATATCGCAGCAAGCAACGCAGGTTCAAATTGACCAAAATGAATGAAAATAATCCAAATAATAAATGTAATCAATGAAATACCAACAACCACAGGTACGAAATAACCTGAAATGATGTCCGCTAATCTTTGAATTGGTGCTTTAGAACTTTGTGCTTCCTCAACGACTTTAATAATATTTGCTAATGCAGTGTCACTGCCCACTTTAGTAGCTTTTATGATCAAAGAACCATTTTTATTTAGTGTAGAGCCAATTACTGCATCTCCGATTGTCTTTTCAACTGGAATAGATTCACCAGTTAACATGGATTCATCGATGGAGGTGCTTCCTTTGATAATCTCACCGTCTACAGGAACCTTTTCACCAGGTTTAATTACTAAAGTATCTCCCACTATAACTTCATTAAGAGGAACCATCATCTCTTGATTATCTTTTAATACTCGAGCTTCTTTAGCTTGTAAACTTAATAATTCGCCCAATGCATTGGTAGTCTGAGATTTAGCACGTGCCTCTAAATACTTCCCAAATAGAATGAGCGTAATCAAAATAGCACTTGTTTCAAAATATAAGTGAGGTTCATTCACTTTATTTAGTAACCATCGGATCATTTCATAAATACTGTAAAAGTATGCCGCGCTTGTGCCGAGAGACACCAAAACATCCATGTTGGCAGAACCATTGCGTAGGTTCTTATAGGCACCTACATAAAATTGCCAACCTATAATAAATTGTACAGGTGTAGCTAGAATGAGTTGTATCCATGGATTCATTATAGTTTCTAGTAAATGAACAGGAAATACATGAATGAGCATTACAAGTAAAAGTGGTGCAGATAAGATTGCTGAAATCATTAATTTAGTTCGTTTTAATTTTAATTCTTGTTCTTTTCGAGATGACTTTTCTAAATTATTATTTGTGATTGGTTTAGCATCGTAACCTAATTTATGAATTCTTTGAATAAGTTGATCCGTATTCGTTGTACTAGGGTAAAATTCAATTAATGCTTGTTCAGTTGTCAAATTGACTGTTGCATTTTGAACGCCGTCCATTTTGTTAAGAACTTTCTCTATACGATTCGAGCAGGCTGCACATGTCATCCCAGTAATATCTAATTCTTGTTTTTCAGTTGCAACATCATAACCTAATTTCTTGATTTGTTCTACAAATGCTTCTGGTTGATATTCATCGGCATTATATTCAATTGTTGCCTTTTCAGTTGTTAGATTCACTTGAGCTGTAACATCGTCTAATCGATTTAATTTCTTCTCTATTCGGTTAGAGCACGCAGCACATGTCATTCCGGTAATATCCAATGTGGTAGTTTTATTAGACAAAGGTATACCTTCTTTCTGCGTTTTTCTTAATTTCAATATACCCCCTATAGGTATTAAAGTCAATTTAATAGTTTCTAACTTTTAGTAATAAAAAAACGCGCACATCATCAAATGTCGATGAGGTACGCGTCTATAATCTATATTTAAGAAATTGTTTTACAATCATGAATGATAGAGGGATAAAAAATAGTTGAATATTTGTTATATCGTTAGTAAATGTTTATTAGATTGTTATTTCAATTTCGATTTATAAATAATCAATTCATTTCTTAGAAAAAGTCTGATGGGTTCAAGTTTTCTAGATCTAAATTTTTAAAATTATTGAAATCTAAATTTGAGATGTCTTGAACTAGCTCACCACTTTTAGCTTGTTCATAATAATAGCTGGCTTCGTTAAGGATATCGTGGTCTTGAAAAGTTTTAACTATTCCTAAGATGATAAGTACTGAGATAACTCCTTTTAGTAATGTTTTCATAATGGTGGCTCCTTTGTTTCTTTCTTAATATATAGTATATGTGATTTTTTTCTAAGGGTCATGAGCCTATAGTATTGAGATACTATCGTACTTTAGAACTATTTTAATAAATAAAATCTCTATGTGGTAGTGTAAGTGTTTGCTTGTTGTGCGATATGGGAATGTGTTTTGTAAGTATAGAGGAGGTTGATTTTTAGTGAGTTTATTAGATTTTCATAAAGAAATAAAAGGCTACACTCAAGATAGACAGCCTGGTATAGAAGCGGACATGAATCCTAAGCCAGTAGCTGAATTAGATGAATATAAAGCAGCAGGTAAATTAAAAGGCAAAGTTGCTTTAATTACTGGTGGCGACTCTGGTATTGGTCGTTCCGTAGCAATACTATATGCTAAAGAGGGAGCAAATGTTGCTATAGGTTATTATGATGAACATCAAGATGCTGAAGACACTGTTAAACGTTTAAAAGAATTAGGCGTAGATGCAAAAGCATATGCACATGATTTAAAAGACGAGCAACAATCTAAAAAACTCATTGATGATGTTGTTAAAGATTTTGGTAGTTTAAATATTTTAGTAAATAATGGTGGTGTTCAATTCCCACGAGATAATTTTGAGGATATTACGCCTGATCAAGTCAAAGAGACGTTTATGACGAACATTTTTGGAATGATGTTCTTATCGCAAGCAGCTGTTCCACATCTTTCAAAAGGTGACGCAATTATTAACACTACTAGTGTAACGGCTTATAGAGGTTCAGGTCATCTTATTGATTACTCTGCGACAAAAGGTGCGATAGTGTCATTTACTCGCTCTCTTGCGACAACATTAATGGAAAAAAGTATTCGAGTTAACGCTGTAGCACCAGGACCTATATATACTCCATTAATCCCATCTACATTTGATGAGGAAAAGGTTGAAAATCAAGGTGGAGATACGCCAATGGGTCGCCGAGGCCAACCAGCAGAGCTAGCTCCTTCATATGTGTTCTTAGCAACTCAAGCAGATAGTTCATATATTACAGGACAAGTCATTCATGTTAATGGTGGAGATTATATTACGACATAAATATAAATATGTTTAGAGGCTGAGATATGAATGATTATCTCAGCTTTATTTAGTATATTGTTATTTGAATTGAGGGATAGTCATGACTGAAAAGGAAAAAATGTTAGCACATCAGTGGTACGATGCTAATTTTGATGATGAGTTGAAAGAGGATAGGTTACAAGCAAAAGAGTTATGCTTTGAATATAACCACACACGCCCTAGTAATGTTAAAAAACGCAACGCAATAATGGAGAAATTATTCGGCTATAAACTTGAGAATGTGGGGATTTCAATCCCGTTTGATACAGATTATGGATGGAATATTAAGTTCGGAAAAAATGTATTTATTAATACCAATTGTTATTTAATGGACGGCGGTGGCATCACGTTTGGAGATAATGTATTTATAGGTCCTAACTGTGGATTTTACACTGCTACACATCCACTTAATTTTGAGGAACGTAATAAAGGGCTAGAACTAGCAGAACCCATTGTAGTAGGAAGTAACACTTGATTTGGGGGACATGTGTCTGTGTTGCCTGGGGTGACGATAGGTGAAGGAACCGTTATTGGTGCAGGAAGTGTAGTAACCAAAGATATACCCCCTCATTGCTTAGCAGTAGGTAATCCTTGTAAAGTGATTAGAAAGATTGAGCAGTAATATTAAAAAAACAACGAATAGCCCATAAATGTACTATGATTTCATTTATGGGCTATATTGCTTATTCTATTATAAACTCTAATTTTTAAATGTACATTCTCATGATTTTAGCTTAGTCTTTTAATTTTAAAAATGAGATAAAGCTCTTCATTCTTGATCTTAATCCATAAGATTATTTTTGTAACTTTTATAAACGGCAGTGTAGTTAACTTTTCCTATACCACCTACAATATATTTTCCAAATTTAAATAAATTAAAAACGTATCCAACTGTAATAGCTAGAGATAATGTAACTATAGTATTGAATATTACATTTTTAATTGGGTTATGGCTTAATAATCCTAAATCATGCACAAAAAATAATGAACTAAGTAGATACAATAGGAGTAATTACTTATAAATACAATAAACTTAGGTACATACTTAATATAGGAAGAAAAGAGGAAAAATAATAAAATAATCATTGTTACATAAATAGGTGTATCTATTCTTTTAGATTCTACCCATGTGCTAATACCAAGTAAATAATTTGAAAACATGAAAAGAATTGATAGAAATGCTCCAATAATTATATGAATAGAGTAATTTTTTATTCTTTCCATAAATACTTCATAGTAAGTGCCTATATAGAAACCGAGTAAAAAATAGCTTAACCAACCTATGAAAATCATCCATCCCTCTCGATCCCAAATAGCTGCTATTATAGGATTATCAGGAGGCGATACAAAGGATCTCATAGCCCAATACATTGTGGTGATAAAAATTGATATAACAATCATCCCAATTGGATTCAAACCAATTAGATATTTAGAAAATAGCCAATGTAGTATATAAAATTGAAAAATAATAACTATAAAATATGTAACAGCCCCTCCATGAAACATTGTTTCTTTAACATGGAATAAATATTCATGTAAATTATTTGGACTAAAGTAAAAATAAGAAATACTTAAATTAATAATAATGTAGGGTATGCCCAAATAAATCAATTTATTTTTGAAGAAGCCCTTTTTTAATTTTGAGCCAAAATTTTTTGCTAGTAAAAATTCTGATATAAAAACGAACATTGGCGTACTAAACATTAATAATAATTGGAATAGACGAAGTGATGTACTATGAGGGACGGAATGCATTTTTGAAAAAGTGGTAGTAATAGAGTGAATGATTACTATACTTAAACACGCGATGGCGCGCATCCAAAAAATTACTGATGTATAAGTTTTCATATGTTTATACCTTTCTGAATTTATTTATTTTTTAGAATATAGGGCTCAACCATTAATTCTATACAATAATTTTCTTATTTTCAACAACTTTTTTACTAAACAAAATAATTGAAATGCATAAAATTGTAAATTTAATCATAAAAAGACACATTAACTCCAAATTATTTTTAAGACTTTTCAGATAATATAAATGTAAGCGATTGCAAAACCGGGTGTGAACATAGTAGAATAAGGTAAATGATATGAACTATCATTTGAAATGTATGTCAATGTTTTGTGGTTTTAATAATCTTAATAATACATAGGGGGTTAATGATAATGGTAGTACCTTTCAAAAATGAACCTGGGATTGATTTTTCAGTACAAGAAAATGTAGACCGCTTCAACGAAGTATTAAAGAAGGTAAAAGGGGAACTTGGTCAAAATATTCCGCTATTCATCAATGGTGAAAAAATAGATAAGAGTGACAAGTTTGAATCTCTAAACCCTGCAGATACAGCTCAATTAATTGCTAAAGTTTCTAAAGCTACAAAAGACGATGTAGAAAATGCGTTTCAAGCAGCGAACGAAGCTTATAAATCATGGAAGAAATGGTCTCATAAAGATCGTGCTGAATTGATGTTACGCGTTGCAGCAATTATTCGTCGTCGTAAAGAAGAAATTTCTGCTGTTATGGTATATGAAGCTGGAAAACCATGGGATGAAGCAGTAGGCGATGCTGCAGAAGGTATCGATTTTATCGAATATTATGCACGTTCAATGATGGATTTAGCAGAAGGTAAACCTGTGTTAGATCGAGAAGGTGAACATAATAGATATTTCTATAAACCCATAGGTACTGGCGTTACAATTCCGCCATGGAACTTCCCATTTGCAATTATGGCGGGTACAACACTAGCTCCAGTGGTGGCTGGTAATACAGTTCTATTAAAACCTGCAGAAGACACTGTACTTACAGCATATAAATTAATTGAAATTTTAGAGGAAGCTGGTTTACCTAAAGGTGTTGTTAACTTTGTACCTGGTGATCCTAAAGAAATAGGAGATTATTTAGTTGATCATAAAGATACACACTTTGTAACATTTACAGGTTCTCGTGCAACAGGTACACGTATCTATGAACGTAGTGCTGTAGTTCAAGAAGGACAAAACTTCTTGAAACGTGTTATCGCTGAAATGGGTGGTAAAGATGCTATTGTCGTAGATGAAAACGTTGATACGGATTTAGCAGCAGAGGCAATTGTAACGTCTGCGTTCGGATTCTCAGGACAAAAATGCTCAGCATGTTCACGAGCAATTATCCATAAAGACGTGCATGATGAAATTTTAGAGAAAGCAGTCAAACTAACTAAAGATTTAAATTTAGGTAACACGGAAAACAATACATTTATGGGACCAGTAATTAATCAGAAACAATTCGATAAAATTAAAAATTATATCGAAATTGGTAAAGAGGAAGGTAAATTAGAACAAGGTGGAGGCACGGATGACTCAACAGGTTACTTCATCGAACCAACCATCTTCTCAGGTCTTAAGTCAGCTGACCGTATTATGCAAGAAGAAATTTTTGGACCAGTTGTCGGATTTATTAAAGTTAATAGCTTTGATGAAGCAATTGATGTTGCAAACGATACTGATTATGGTTTGACAGGTGCAGTCATCACAAATAACCGTGAACACTGGATTAAAGCAGTAAATGAATATGATGTAGGTAACCTTTACCTCAACCGTGGTTGTACTGCTGCCGTAGTTGGATATCATCCATTTGGTGGTTTCAAAATGTCAGGTACAGACGCTAAAACAGGTAGTCCGGACTACTTACTTAATTTCTTAGAACAAAAAGTTGTTTCAGAAATGTTCTGATAAAATAAATAAAGCCGTTAATAGGAAGGTAAAATGAGTGTTGACTCAAATGCTTCCTATTGATGGCTTTTTCTAATTAATTTTAGAGTACAAAAATCTATTCAGAAATACTAATGTTGATTGCTTTATGGAAAACTTTATCAATTTCTGAAGCGGGCCATTGAATGTTTTCTTGTTTAATCCACTCCATAAATCCATCTAATGTAGAACCATAGATATAAAATACTAAATCTTCTGGGATTGTTTTATCAACAGAGATACGATGAATATTTTCTTTAATATCTGCCTTCATAATATCTACACAAACTTCTTTAAATATTTTACCGAATGATACATCATCTTTTTGTACTTTTTCGATTTTTTCCAATTCTTCTTTATTTGTAAATGTAGCTTCAATTGTTTGGAAAGGATTATTTAACCGATCTTTTAAGTCGGTTGAAAAGTAATCTTTAGTGAGTAACTTGAATAGATAAACTAACAAATCATATTTGTCATAGAAATGTTTATAAAAAGTCGTCCGGTGAACCATTCCAGATTCGCAAATTTCATTAACAGAAAGAGATTCGAAACTTCTTTTCTCTAACAATTGATAAAGACTCGATGATAACGCCTTTTTAGTTTTCACTACTCTTAAGTCTTGTTCATTCATAAATATAACCTCGCTCATCTACACTGTATAGTTAAACTATATCGTCGCATTAACCATTACGCAATAACTTAGATTTATGTATAGATAATCATTTCTAAAAATAGACACATTTATCTTTTTGTAGATATTGTAAATCATAGGTAATAGGCATATGATTTTCTTATTGATAATGATTATTAATTAAGGTTAGAAAGCGTGAGTATGATGTTGAATTTAATGACTGGGATGAAAAATAAACAATATAAAGTTAAAAGTATCAATCTGAATAATAAAAGCATGTTATATCGTTTGGGAGCACTTGGTTTAAAGAAGGGCAGTCTAGTGAGTATTAAGCGTAAATGCTTATTTAATGGACCAAGTGTAATTGAAATCAATGGTCAATATCTTAGTATTAGACAATCAGATGCTCGTCAAATTGCATTAGAGGAGTAGATGATATGAATGAAAGTTATTGCATTTTAGGTAACCCTAATGTAGGTAAAACATCTCTATTCAATGCATTGACAGGATCTTATGAGTACGTTGGGAATTGGAGCGGTGTGACGGTCGAGAAAAAAGTAGGTAAATTAAAAGAAAATCTAGGACAATTAATAGATTTACCTGGTGTATACGATCTTTCACCAATCACTAAAGATGAAACAGTTGTTACAGAATTTCTGATGGAAACATCATTTACTGGAATGATTAATATCATTGATACTAGTCAAATTAAAAGAAATCTGCAATTAACTGTTCAATTGCTAGAACTCAATGTTCCTATAATCATTGGTTTAAACATGATGGATGTAGCTATTCAACATGGTTTAAAGATTAATTATGACACTCTAATGAGAAAGTTAAAAGTACCTATTTTTCCTATAGTAGCAAGAAAAGCTAAAGGTACAAACACTTTATTGCATGAACTTCAATTCTTGAAATCTGATCAAAGACAACACTTCAAAATTGATTATGGCAATGAGATTGAAGAAGCTATCGAACGACTTAGCTCAATTATCAAGAAAGAAACGTCGTATCCAAATGAACGAATACGTTTTATAGCAATTCAATATTTGCTTGATAATGTCAAAATTAACGAAGAATTAGGGGCTGAGTTGATTAATCTTCTAGAGCCCATAAAAACAAACTTAGATAAACACTCTAATATGTGCGTACGCGAACGTATAGAAGTTATAAGAGAAGCATTTATAGATAATATCTTAAAAAATGTTGTTGAATATCCGGAAGAAGAAAAACAATTTTTCACAGCTAAATTAGATAAAATTCTTATGAATAAATATTTAGGAATTCCAATATTCTTAGGTATTATATGGCTAATATTTCAAACCACTTTCACATGGGTGGGGACGCCTTTATCTGATAAAATGGACGATTTCATCGGTGGTCAATTAACCGATTGGATAAAACTACTGATGCAACAATTGCATCTATTACCGTTTCTTCAAGACTTAATTACTGATGGTATTATTGCTGGAGTAGGTTCAGTATTAGTATTTATTCCTCAAATCGTAGTTTTATTCTTCTTTATTTCATTGCTCGAAGATTCAGGTTATATGGCTAGGATTGCCGTATTGATGGATAAGACTATGGAATCCATTGGTTTAAGTGGAAAGTCGTTTATCCCTATGATTATTGGCTTTGGATGTAATGTTCCAAGTATTATGGCTGCGCGTAGTATTGAAAATGAAAAAGAAAGACTTATTACTATTTTAATCGCGCCATTTATGTCGTGTTCAGCACGGTTACCCGTCTATGCTTTGTTCGTAGGTGTATTCTTTAAAGAATACCAATCACTTATCGTACTTAGTTTATATTTAATTGGCATTCTGATTGCTCTTTTAGTGAGTACTTTTATGAATAAATTTATTTTGAAAAATGAAGACTCGGTTTTTATCGTGGAATTACCAACATATCGTGTACCTTCAATTAGAACGTTATGGCGTAGTACATGGGAAAAGGCAAAAGGTTTTGTGAAAAAAGCAGGTACATTTATTTTCGGTGGTTCAGTAGTGATTTGGGCTTTAACTTATATGGGCCCTAATGGATTTGATGTGAAAATTAACCAAAGTTTTATGCATATACTGGGAGAAGTTTTTGCTCCTATCATTGCTCCTTTAGGTTTTGGAACTTGGCAGGCAGGAGCAACATTGATACCAGGCTTTTTAGCAAAAGAGGTTATTATTAGTTCAATGGCTATACTTTATTCTTCCAATGAGAATGGTTTAGTCAATGTGATTCAACACCAATTCACTCCAATTTCAGCATATGCGTTTATGATATTTATACTATTATATGTACCTTGTATCTCTACGGTTGCCACTATTAGAAAAGAAACATGTTCTTGGAAATGGACACTTATTGCTGTGATCTATCCAGTATTAACAGCGTACATTTTAACATTAATGTTTTATCAAGTTAGCCATTTATTTACGTAAGGAAGTGATTCTATGTATGTATTATTAAACATTTTAATTATCGCAGTTATTGTAAGCTATACAGTGTATACATTATTTAAGTTCTTTAAACGATCTAAAGCAGGTCAATGTGGAAGTTGTAAATCGCAATGTCATTGCAATACCTCTTCTTCTAAAAAGTCTTCGCCATCTTAGAACTAAATAAAATCCTCCTCAAATAAGAACTTCTCTACTCATTTTAATAAATAAGAGTAGGGAAGTTTTTATATTAAGTAAATATTGAGTTATTATTAATTTACTTTTCTAATGATTAAACTTTTTAAAAAGTGATATATTATATGTAACTATTTTTTTAGAATGTAAATTTTTATTAATACGGAGGATTTAATAAATGAAAGGTAGCAAGAAACTAGATAGCTTACTAGAGGATAATAAGAAGAAATTAAAAAAGTTATTTAAATATGATAAAAAAGAAGCTTTGGCTTTCACAAAAGAAGATCGTGAGAAAGTCAAAGATAAGTATGGGGTTTATGTTATTTTTGATCAAAAGAAACCAGTTTACGTAGGACAAACTGGTGGGTACTCAACGACTTATAAACCTATAAATAAAGACTTATACACTAAATTAGGACAATATAACTCTCATTCAGATAGTGGTACAACAAAGTTTAGAAAAGGGTTTGCCCAAAGTAAAAACTTAGATCAATCTGATTTAAAAAGTATCACTGCTCAAGAACATAGTTTAACTTTCCAATATATTAAAGTTAAAGATGAACCTGCCTTTATAAATATTTTAGAACTTGTCGCTTTAGAGTATGCGAAAGATAAAGGTTATGAACTATATAATTTTGAATAATTAATTTTTATGATATGTGAAAAGCTGAGGCATTTATTTATTGCCTCAGCTTTTAAAGTATTCAACTTATGTTTATTAAAATTATTACGATTCACTAGTATATTAAAACAAACTTAAGAATGCTATCACCACACAACCTTCATTCAGATTGATTTTTTAATTCATCTTTATATAGGCGTCTATAATAATTAGATAATTTGAGATCATGTATAAATGAGATAATTGGTCGTGCTGTCATTTGAAGACTACCGATAACAAAGAGGACTGTGCCGGCTATCATTGTTTTATCGCTAAAGAAGAGAAAGCTTCCAACCAGAAATATTAAACCTAACACGATATCATTAATTTGATACAGTGCTTTGTAAAAAATAGTAATTTCATTGGCATGGTTTTGACTTTTAGGACTTAAGTTATTTTTATTAAAATGAAGATCCACATCGTTTTTATGCTGAATCATATTATTACCTCCACTATGTTTATTGAGTTAAAAATTCCCATTCAATAATAGAGTTAAACTTAGCAATCGTATTATATGATAAAGGAGTTATTGAAATGCAATATCAAACGAAATTTCAATCCCCACTAGGTGAACTGCAATTAATTAGTGATGGTTCTGCACTTACGCATCTTTTATATCCGAACCAACATATAGAAAATGTTAAAACAAAAGGGGACTTACCACTATTTCAAAAAGTGACTCAGTGGCTAGAACAATATTTTGAAGGTAATCATCCAGTTATAGATTTTACATTAGCACCACATGGAAGCGACTTTCAGCGTGAGGTCTGGGATGAGTTAATAACAATAGCATATGGAGACTTAGAAACATATGGAAACATTGCAAAAAGTGTTGGTCAAAAGTTAGGTAAGCCAAAAATGTCTGCTCAAGCTGTAGGAGGGGCAGTAGGTCGTAATCCGATTTCTATCATCATACCTTGTCATCGTGTGGTAGGTAAGGATGGAAGTTTAACAGGTTACGGTGGCACGATAGATAATAAAATTAAATTGCTAGAAATTGAAAATGTTGATATGTCTCAGCTTTATAGACCGAAATATAGTACAAAGCCATAAAGAAAGCTTGGGAGTCTTAGGTAAGACTTCCAAGCTTTGATATTTGTCCATGATTTATTCTGCAATATGATATTCACGAATATCGTCATTAATGTCTTTCAAGTAGAAGAGATCATTGTCTTTATCTGATTGTTCAATGTCGTGATTGAATTCTAAATCATCAAAACGTTTAAAGAATGATTCGTATTCTTCGACAGAAACTTCTGTACGATTGTTTAACAATGCTTTGTGTCCTTCAATGTCTAGATGTTTTTCGAAACCGTCTACAAGTGTTGCACTGAAGAATTCGCCAACAGAACCTGAGCCATAACTAAATAAACCAATTGTTTGACCACCTTTGAGGTCACGTGTTTCAAGTAATGATATTAAACTTAAGTATAATGAACCAGTATAGATGTTACCAACATAACGGTTATAATATACTGCATCTTCATATCCTGATTTTAAGCGTTCTTGTGTAGTTTCATCAGCATTATCAATGATAGAATCTAAAGCTTTTTTACCCATTTTGGTGAAAGGTACATGGAAGCAAAGTGATTCGAAATCAGATAGTGTTTTACCTTGACGACGTGCATATTCATTCCAGCTTTCTTGGAATGATTTAATGTAAGCGTCTTTAGATAGTGCACCTGCAACGAGTGGGTATTTGTGACCTGTAGGACGCCAGAAGTCGTAAACATCTTCGGTATAAGCAACTGCATCATCGTTTAATGTTAATATGCTAGGCTCATGAGAAATCATCATTGCTACAGCACCAGCCCCTTGAGTAGGTTCTCCGCCTGAGTTAATACCATAACGTGCAGTATCACTTGCGATAACTAGAACTTTCTCGTTGGGACGTTGTGCAAGATAGTCTTTAGCAAGTTGGATTGCAGGAGTTGCAGCATAACATGCTTCTTTCATTTCAAAGCAACGTGCGAAGGGTTGAATACCTAATAAATTATGGATTTGAACTGCTGCAGCTTTGGCATTATCAATAGCAGATTCAGTTGCTACAATTACCATTCCAATATTCTTTTTATCTTCGTCTGTTATAATATCTTTAGCAGCATTAGCACCCATCGATACGATATCTTGGTTGACAGGACTTACTGCCATTTCAGTTTGTCCGATTCCTATTAAGAATTTATTTGGATCAACTTGGCGTGCTTCTGCAAGCTTTGCCATGTCTACATAATATTTTGGTACATAAAAGTTTATTTTATCGATACCTATGTTCATAAGGCGAATCATCCTTTCAGTTTTAAAGTAGCATTAGTATCATATCAAACCAATACAATGTTATACAATGAAATATAACAGAATATTTCATCAAAGTATAATAGAAATGTAAGCGTTTTACACGATGAATTGTTATCATTAAATTAATCGTCTATATGGTATGATTGGAAATTTAATTTTCCGGAAAATAAATATTTAAAAGTTTAAAATAACTTGAAAGATACATATAAAAGGAGTTTAATCATGAAAAGTTTAGAAAAAGGATTTAGACATTTATCTCGAGAGGATAAATTAAAGCAATTAGTCGAGTATGGATGGCTCAATACTGATAATTATGATTCATTACTTAGTCATCCTCTTATTAATGAAGAAGTGGCAAATAGTTTGATTGAGAATGTAATTGGTCAAGGCACTCTACCAGTTGGACTATTACCTAAAATTATTGTTGATGATAAAGAATATGTGGTGCCAATGATGGTTGAAGAGCCTTCAGTAGTGGCTGCCGCAAGTTATGGAGCGAAACTTGTTAACCAAAGTGGTGGCTTTAAAACAATCTCAAGTCAAAGATTAATGATCGGTCAAATTGTGTTTGACGATATTGAAGATACAGAACAATTATCTAAAGATATCCAAGCACTTGAACCACAAATACATCAAATTGCTGATGAGGCTTATCCATCTATTAAAGAACGTGGGGGCGGTTACCAACGTATTGAAATAGATACGTTCCCTGAGCAACATTTACTATCATTGAAAGTATATGTTGATACTAAAGATGCGATGGGCGCTAATATGTTAAATACAATTCTTGAAGCAATCACTGCTCATCTTAAAAACGAATTCCCTGAAAAAGATGTTTTAATGAGTATTTTATCTAATCACGCGACGGCTTCAGTAGTTAAAGTGCAAGGCGAAATAGATGTTAACGATTTAAATAGAGGTGAGAGAAGTGGCGAAGAGGTAGCACACCGTATGGAACGTGCCTCAGTATTAGCTCAAGTTGATATTCATCGTGCAGCTACTCACAACAAAGGTGTAATGAATGGTATTCACGCAGTAGTTCTTGCTACAGGTAACGATACAAGAGGTGCTGAAGCGAGTGCACACGCATATGCTAGTCGTGATGGTCAATATAGAGGAATTGCGGCATGGAAATATGATAAAGAACGTGGAAAATTAATCGGTACAATTGAAGTACCTATGACCTTGGCGATTGTGGGTGGTGGCACGAAGGTATTACCTATTGCAAAAGCCTCGCTCGATTTACTCAATGTAGCGTCAGCCCAAGAGTTAGGTCATGTTGTAGCTGCAGTCGGTTTAGCTCAAAACTTTTCAGCTTGTCGTGCGCTTGTATCAGAAGGTATACAGCAAGGACATATGAGCTTACAATATAAATCATTAGCAATTGTTGTTGGAGCACAAGGTGAAGAAATTGCTAAAGTTGCGGAAGCATTGAAACATGAAACACGCGCTAATACAGCTAAAGCTAAAGAAATTTTAGAAGAATTACGTCAATCATAATTAAAAAGCCATCAAACGGGTAATGAATTCCATAAGTAAATGTTGATATGGTTTCATACTTGTTTGATGGCTTATTTTATATTAATAAATATAATTATAATGACGTGCTGATGATTTACTAATAATACGTGTTCCGTAACCTAAAGGAACATTATAATTATACTCTGAGATTTTAATGCTTCCACTATTGTATACTTTCTCTACAATTGCCACGTGCCCATAATAACCTGCAGTAGATTGCATAACAGCGTATTTTTTTGGTTTGTGTCCCGTTGAGTAACCTGAACGGCGTGCGTTGTAGTACCAGTTCCTAGCGTTTCCCCATCTATTAGAAACAGGCTTCCCTAATTGAACTCGACGTTTATAGGCCCACCAAGTACATTGATGTTTGCTGTAATAATTATATGAAGCAGCGTGTGATACGTGCGTATGTTCTATAGTTTGATATGTTAAAGTTCCAGTGAACATGATTCCAGTAGCGATAATAATACGTGATAATAATTTTTTAAGTTTCATTGCTTCTCCCCAAAAAATGTATTTATTTTTTAACCGTATATATAATAATCTTTAAAAATACGTAATACAATATAAGAAACGAATTGTACAAGCAAATGTAATGTTCTTGAAATATTGTATTTCTTTTTGTAATAAAGTTAATATTGTATGCAATTTACAATGAAAAAGACGCCCCGTAGGACGTCTTGCGAGATGATTAACTCCATGCATTCATGTATAAAGAATATGTTAAACGTAATGTATTAACGGTCATTATACATTTTGGGTGAATTGGTTGAAAACAGCAAGTGCGCGTTTGATCACTGTCACAGGTATGTTTTCAGGACATGGATTATTTCGAAAATATGTCAATATTTCACTATGGCTCTTCACTTCTTTAGGAAAATTGATATCTTGATTAATCCAATCAACCAATTCACCTAACGGTGTGTCATCACCATGGAAACTTTGCATAAATTCGTAAAAGCTCAATTCCTCACCTCAAAAAATGTAATATGAGCCACAGACATTGTAACATATTTTAATTATTTAAAAATACTTGTTAATAAAGAATTTTGACTATGCAATTCTTTTAGGAAAATTATTAATCGCTAAAAAGGTCAATCATATTGTATAATTAATATATTATTTATAAAAAAGGGGGATATGCGTGGACATTAAACACATGAAATATTTCGTCGAAGTCGTAAAACAAGGTGGAATGACAAACGCATCTAAATCTTTATACATCGCTCAGCCTACAATAAGTAAAGCAATTAAAGATATCGAAGCAGAAATGGCTGTCCCCTTATTCGATAGAAGTAAAAGAAATTTAGTACTTACAGATGCTGGGAAAATTTTCTTCAATAAATGTAAAGAAATTATTTCTTTATATGATAACTTGCCTACAGAAATTAATAGTCTGTATGGGTTAGAAACAGGGCATATTAACATTAGTATGTCTGCAGTTATGAGTATGCGTAAATTTATAGGGATTTTGGGTGATTTTCATCAATTATATCCAAATATCACTTACAATCTTATCGAAAGTGGAGGGAAAACCACAGAGAACCTCATCTTAAATGATGAAGTGGATATCGGTGTAACGACTTTACCGGTCGATCATCATTTATTTGAATCTATTTCACTCAATAAAGAAGATTTAAGAGTAGTATTACATAGGGAACATCCATTAGCTTATAAAACTAAAATTAAGATGGAGGAACTCGCTGAAGAGAATTTTATACTATTTAATGAAGATTTTTATTTGAATGATAAAATTATCGAAAATGCTAAAAACGCTGGGTTCGTTCCTAATATGGCTTCTCAAATTTCACAATGGAACGTTATCGAGAATCTCATCATCAATAAGTTAGGAATTACAATATTACCTGCAACTATCTCAGAGTTATTAAATGATGATGTGAAAATGATTCAACTCGAAAATGCTAATACAGAATGGGAACTTGGCGTAGTGTGGAAAAAAGATAAGCGTTTAAGTCATGCGACAAATAAATGGATAGAGTTCTTAAAAGAAAAATTGACTGAACAAAAGTAGAGTAATATGTTCGCCTCAATTGTAATTGATTATTAAGACTACAATAGCCAGTTCATATCTTTTATTTATGAGTTGGCTATTGAGTCATGATAAATTTGTATTTTTACGTTACAAATCAATGCTAATAACAGTTGACGATTCAGAGATTAAGAATTGAGGATGATATGTAAACGGTTTCATAGATTAGAGGAATAGAAAACATTCTTAAAATGTATTTTTACTATAGAAGAGTCAGTATTATAATAGTAAATAACACTGAAAAAAGTTAGTAACAATTTAGACACAATTTGATAGAAAGGGATGTTGACTATGTATAGGGCTAAATTTTTGGTTAAGTTAGTACTTCAACTTGCACTGATATTACTGATTACCTATATAGGAACAGAAGTGCAGAAATTATTACACATCCCACTAGCAGGTAGTATAGTTGGTTTAATTTTGTTCTTCTTACTTTTACAGTTTAAGATTATTCCAGAAAGTTGGATTGATGTAGGGGCTAATTTCTTACTCAAGACAATGGTATTTTTCTTTATCCCATCAGTGGTAGGTATTATGGATGTAGCTTCTGATATTACGTTAAATTATGTATTATTCTTTATCGTAATTATTATAGGTACATGTGTAGTTGCTTTATCTTCAGGCTTTATAGCTGAAAAAATGGTAGGAAAAGACAAAATAACTAAAGGGACAGATCAGTCATGAATGATTATTTACAAGCCGTTCTCATGATATTATTAACAGTCATTTTGTACTATGGTTCTAAGCGACTCCAAGATAAATATAAAAATCCATTATTAAACCCTGCGCTGATAGCATCAATTGGGATAATAATTATACTATTAGTTTTCGGAGTGAGTTACAAAGGGTATATGAAAGGTGGTACATGGATTAACCATGTATTAAATGCAACAGTCGTCTGTCTTGCTTATCCACTATATGAAAACAGACACAAAATAAAGAAATATCTGTCTATCATTTTTGCAAGCGTACTGACGGGTGTACTTCTTAATTTTGTGTTAGTATTTACAACGTTGAAAATCTTTGGTTATTCTAAAGACACGATTGTCACCCTGTTACCAAGATCAATCACTGCAGCAGTTGGTATTGAAGTTTCCCAAGAATTGGGAGGCACAGATACAATGACTGTACTCTTTATTATAACTACAGGTTTAATCGGCAGTATTTTAGGTTCAATGTTATTGCGTATGGGAGGTTTCAAATCCTCTATTGCTAAAGGATTAACTTATGGAAATGCTTCACACGCCTTCGGTACTGCAAAAGCATTGGAATTAGATATAGAATCAGGAGCATTTAGTTCTATTGGTATGATTCTTACGGCTGTCATAAGTTCAGTCTTAATACCAATACTGATTTTAGTGTTTTACTAAAGGGAAAGATGTACTCGTATACTAGAAAGGGAGGCTATTTGTAAAAATGGCAAAAATTAAAGCAAATGAAGCATTAGTTAAAGCATTACAAGCTTGGGATATTGACCACTTATATGGTATTCCAGGTGACTCAATTGACGCAGTAGTAGATAGCTTACGTACAGTAAGAGATCAATTTAAATTCTACCACGTTCGTCACGAAGAAGTAGCAAGTTTAGCTGCTGGTAGTTACACAAAAATGACAGGTAAAATTGGTGTTGCATTAAGTATCGGTGGACCTGGTTTAGTTCACTTATTAAACGGTATGTATGATGCTAAAATGGACAACGTTCCTCAATTAATTTTATCAGGTCAAACTAATAGTACTTTATTAGGTACTAAAGCATTCCAAGAAACTAATCTTTCTAAATTATGTGAAGACGTTGCTGTATACAACCACCAAATCCAAAAAGGTGACAACGTATTTGAAATCGTTAATGAAGCAATCCGTACAGCTTATGAGAAAAAAGGTGTAGCGGTAGTTATTTGTCCTAACGACTTATTAACTCAAAAAATTAAAGATACTACAAACCGTGCAGTAGATACTACTAAACCTAAACCAGTATCTCCTAAATTCAAGAGCATTAAAAAAGCTGCTAAATTAATTGATAAAGCTAAAAAACCAGTAATGATTATTGGTATGGGTACTCAACACGCTAAAGAAGAATTACGTGAATTTATCGAAGCTGCTAAAATCCCAGTAATTCACACATTACCAGCTAAAACAATCTTACCTGATGATCATCCATACAGCATTGGTAACTTAGGTAAAATTGGTACTAAAACATCTTATCAAACAATCCAAGATGCTGATTTATTAATCATGGCTGGTACAAACTATCCTTACGTAGACTATCTACCTAAGAAAAACATTAAAGCTATCCAAATTGATACAAACGAAGCTAACTTAGGTCATCGTTTCAACATCAATGTTGGTATTTTAGGCGATAGTAAAGTTGCTTTCCATCAACTAACTGAAAATATTAAACACGTTGCTAAACGTCAATTCTTAGATAAAACATTAGAACGTAAAGCTGTTTGGGATAAATGGATGGAACAAGATAAAAATAATAATAAATCACCATTACGTCCAGAACGCTTAATGAAAGCAATCAATGCTAACTTAAAAGATGATGCTATTATCTCAGCAGACGTTGGTACTGCTACAGTTTGGTCAACTCGTTACCTAAACTTATCAGTTAATAACAAATTCATCATCTCAAGTTGGTTAGGTACTATGGGTTGCGGTCTTCCAGGTGCTATGGCAGCTAAAATTGCTTACCCTAACCGTCAAGCTGTTGCTATCGCTGGTGACGGTGCATTCCAAATGGTAATGCAAGACTTCGCAACTGCAGTTCAATATGATTTACCAATGACTGTATTCGTATTAAACAATAAACAATTATCATTCATTAAATATGAACAACAAGCTGCTGGTGAATTAGAATATGCGATTGATTTCTCTGATATGGATCACGCTAAATTCGCTGAAGCTGCTGGTGGTAAAGGTTATGTTGTTAGAGATGCTAGTCGTTTAGACGATATCGTTGAAGAAGCTATGGCTCAAGACGTTCCAACTATCGTAGACGTACACGTTGATCCAAACGCTGCACCATTACCAGGTAAAATCGTTAACGAAGAAGCATTAGGTTATAGTAGATGGGCTTACAGATCAATCACTGAAGATAAAAACTTAGACTTTGATCAAATCCCACCAATCTCTGTAGCAGCTAAACGTTTCTTATAATAGATGATTTACAGAACTCGACTTATTAAGTCGGGTTCTTTTTATATAAAAAATAAAAAAATTGTCTTGTAAACGCTTTATTAACTGTGTATACTTAGTGTAAATAAATATTAAATATTGCGTGTTACTGGTTATGCAGGCATGAGCAAATGAGGTTTACCATCTTTTTGAGTTATTAAAGAAAATGATGGTCTTGTTTGTTCATGTCTTTTTTTATGCCATTACATGTATCAACTATAGATGGAGAGGAATGTTTAATATGTTTAAAAAGCTATTTGGGCAGTTACAACGTATTGGTAAAGCATTAATGCTACCAGTAGCAATATTACCTGCTGCCGGAATCTTGCTTGCATTTGGTAATGCAATGCATAATGAACAACTTGTTCACCTTGCACCGTGGTTAAACCATCCTGTGTTTGTAGCAATTTCTTCAGTTATGGAAGCTTCAGGACAAGTGGTTTTTGACAATTTACCGTTATTATTTGCAATCGGAACAGCACTTGGTTTAGCAGGAGGAGACGGTGTAGCAGCACTTGCAGCACTAGTAGGTTACCTTATTATGAATGCGACAATGGGTAAAGTTCTACATATCACTATTGATGATATATTCTCATACTCAAATGGTGCTAAGGAATTAAGCCAAGCAGCTAAAGATCCTGCTCATGCATTAATTCTTGGAATTCCGACACTTCAAACAGGGGTATTCGGTGGTATTATCATGGGGGCCTTAGCTGCATGGTGTTATAACAAATTTTATAACATTACATTACCAGCATTCTTAGGTTTCTTTGCAGGGAAGCGTTTTGTACCTATCGTGACATCAGTTGTCGCAATTGCGACAGGTATCATATTAAGTTTTGTTTGGCCGCCTATTCAAGATGGTTTAAATGGGCTTTCAAACTTCTTATTGAATAAGAACTTAACTTTAACTACGTTTATTTTTGGGATTATTGAGCGATCACTTATTCCATTCGGTCTGCATCACATTTTCTATGCACCATTTTGGTTTGAATTTGGCCATTATACAAATCACGCTGGAGATTTAGTACGTGGAGACCAAAGAATTTGGATGGCACAATTGAAAGATGGCGTGCCATTTACAGCTGGCGCATTCACTACAGGTAAATATCCATTCATGATGTTTGGTTTACCAGCGGCAGCATTCGCCATTTATAAAAATGCTCGCCCAGAACGTAAGAAAGTTGTTGGAGGTTTAATGTTATCAGCAGCTTTAACTTCTTTCTTAACAGGTATTACTGAACCATTAGAGTTCTCATTCTTATTTGTGGCACCCATTTTATATGTGATTCATGTATTTTTAGCAGGTACTTCTTTCTTGGTCATGCACTTGTTAGGTGTAAAAATAGGTATGACTTTCTCCGGAGGGTTTATTGATTATATTTTATACGGTTTACTTAACTGGCATCGCACAAACGCGCTTTGGGTTATTCCAGTAGGTATTGTGTATGCGATTGTGTATTACTTCTTATTTGACTTTGCAATTAGAAAATTCAAATTAAAAACACCTGGTCGTGAAGATAAAGAACAAGAGATACGCAATTCAAGTGTTGCTAAATTACCATTTGATGTATTAGATGCTATGGGCGGTAAAGAAAATATTAAACATCTAGATGCTTGTATTACACGTCTTAGAGTTGAAGTCGCAGATAAATCGAAGGTAGACGTTCAAGGATTGAAAGCGTTAGGTGCCTCTGGAGTTCTAGAAGTAGGAAATAACATGCAAGCTATATTTGGCCCAAAATCAGATCAAATTAAGCATGACATGGCAAAGATTATGAGTGGAGAAATTACTAAACCTAGTGAGACAACAGTAACTGAAGAGATTTCTGATGAACCAGTTCATGTAGAAGACGTCATTGAAACTGAAATTTATTCACCTGGACATGGTCAAATGATTCCATTAACGGATGTTCCGGATAAAGTTTTCTCTGAAAAAATGATGGGCGATGGCGTAGGTTTCATTCCTGAAAAAGGCGAAATTGTAGCACCATTTGATGGTACAGTTAAAACCATCTTCCCAACGAAACATGCGATTGGTTTAGAATCAGATACAGGTGTAGAAGTCTTAATTCACATTGGTATCGATACAGTTAAATTGAATGGACAGGGCTTTGAAAGCTTTGTTCAAGCTGATGAAACTGTAACACAAGGTCAACCTTTAATGAAAATTGATTTAGCTTATCTAAAAGATAACGCACCAAGTATTGTTACGCCGGTAATTATCACAAATTTAGGTGATAAAACATTAACAATTGAAGATGTTAAATCTGTAGATCCAGGAAAAGTTATAATGAAAATTAAATAACACATAATTGGTAGTGCATATTTTTGAGATTTCAAAGATGTGCACTTTTTTTGTATAACATTGACAACGGTAACAATAAATAGCAATGTAGTAATGTAAGTTACATAAATGTTATCACTAAAGCTGGAGGTTAAAAGTATGTGTGATTCTAAAATAAACAAGAATTCTAGAGTTAGACATCAAGGGAACAAGATAATCAATGTTCTCATCTACTTAATAATGATAGTCGTAATACAAGTTCCTGTGGGTTTATCACTTGTTGCACTTCCATTATCTTTAAGACTGAATGATTGGTATACAATAGCGATGAGTATGTTTATTCTAGGAATTACACTTTTAATCATTTGGGGGATAAGATCCTATTATTTATATCGTACTTATGAATATCAAGATTTTAAGATGAGTATTAAAGATATCTTTATCAATATTGGTTTTTTCTTTCTCGTAATTCTCTGTAGTATTAGTGCGAATGCTTTAATGTTTATTTTTACAGGTAATTCAAACACACAAAATCAGGATACAATAGATGACAGTTTAAGTTCACTTATGGATAAAAGCCATTTACCTCATCCCACTATTGTATTAGTAACCGTATTGTGTCTTTGTATCATAGGACCATATTTAGAAGAATTGGTATTTAGAGGAATCTTTAAGGAAACTTTATTTATGAAATGCCGCTTTTGGCTACCCTTAATTTTCTCATCATTGATATTCAGCTCTCAACATCTATCATCAAATATATTTTCTTATGCAATTTATTTTTTAATGGGAATTATTCTCTATATTGCTTATGATAGAAGGCGAAACTTGAAGGACAGTATGATGGTACATATATTTAACAATTCTTTAACAACGCTACCTTTTTTAATTATTTACTTATATTTCTATTTTAAATAATAATGAAAGTTTTGATTTAGCAAAAAGCATTTAATTCAAACTTGGTCATCTGTCACATAATGATTAAGTAAGAATTAAATGCTTATTTTTTTAGTGTTTAAAAAAGGGTATATTATACTGGAGTAATATCATTCTCTATAAGTAACTTAATTGCTTTATGGTCAGTTGCATTTCTAAATAATTCGTAGGCATTTTCAATATCACTTAATTTACTATAATGTGTAACTAATTGTTCAGGTTGAATAATTTTACTTTTTAATGCTTCTAACAATTCTTCAGTTGTATTACCAGAAACTAATCCTGTGGTTACATTGATATTTTTAATCCAAAGTTTGTCTATATCAAATTGAACAGGTAGACCATGAACGCCGACGTTCGCAATCGTACCATCGACACCAATGAGTTTTTGACATAAGTCAAAAGTTTGTGGGATACCTACTGCCTCAATGGCTACATCTACACCGCGAGGATTTAATTCTTTCACTTTTTGTATAGCCTCTTCGACATTTTTAGAATTAATTAAATGCGTTGCACCAAGAGAGCGGGCTGTTTGTAATCGGTTATTGTCTAAATCAATCATGATTATTTTAGAAGGAGAGAAGAATTGTGCAGTTAACAGTGTAGCTAAACCAACTGGACCAGCACCTACTATTGCAACAGTGCTTCCTGGTTTGACCTTTCCTTTTAATACACCAATTTCATAACCTGTTGGTAAAATGTCTGATAGCATTACAAGTGCTTCATCAGGTAAAGAAGCGGGTGCATGATATAAAGAGTTATCTGCGAAAGGAACTTTAACATACTCAGCTTGAGTACCATTGATTAAGTGCCCAAGAATCCATCCGCCATCATTTTCACAATGAGCGTATATACCTTTTGTACAGTAGTAACACTTACCACATGAAGAAACAGCAGATACGATAACTTTATCACCGACTTTAAAGTTATTAACGTTGCTACCAACAGATTCTACAATACCAATACCTTCATGACCTAAAGTTGTATTTTCAGTAACTTCAGGAGTATCTCCTTTAATAATATGTAAATCAGTTCCACAAATTGTTGTTTTAACCATTCTTATAATAGCATCAGTACTTTCAGTAATTTCTGGTTTTTCTTTATCAATGAGTTCAGCCACTCCGGGTTTAACATAGTTGTATGCTTTCATTAGCAAAACCTCCTAATATTGTGAATATTTTCACAATAATTATACCATGCTTCTTGTAAGCGGTTTAAGTCATCTTTATGACAAATAGTAAATTTACTCATATTAATCTTAATCAGTTTATCTAAATGAAAATCTGTAAATAACGTTGTAAAATAAAATTGAATATAGTAAAGGAGAATGAGTTATGAATCATGAAGGTAAATTAGTAGCTGAGAAAGAGATAGAAGTGAATAATTACGATATTGATGCTATGGGTATTGTTAGTAATATTGTTTATGTCAGATGGTTTGAAGACTTACGAACAGTATTTATTAATCAATATATGAATTACTCAGAGATGATTAAGAATCACATTTCGCCGATCCTTATGAAAACTGAAATTGAATATAAAGTGCCTATAACGATTCACGATCGCCCAGTGGGTAGATGTTGGCTTGTTCAAGCTAGTAAATTGAAATGGGTTTTTAAATTTGAAATCTCGTCAGGTGATAAAGTGCATTGCGTAGGGTCTCAAATGGGTGGATTTTATGATTTAGATAGAGAAAAAATCACAAAAATGCCACAAGTATTTCAAGATATTCTTAAAAATTAAATAAAAACTTTGCTAAAAGAAAAGTTTTAATTAATAATAATAGAAAATAAAAGGAAGGTGATGACCATGACTCAAACATTACAAAGTATTTATGCATTTAACCAGTTTATTCAATCTAATGAACTAGCAGTTATCCATGTTATGAGAGATCATTGTAGCGTTTGTCATGCTGTCCTTCCACAACTTCAAGACTTATTACAAGAATATCCTTTTGCAAAATTAGGTGTCGTCAATCAATCTCATGTAGAGGAGATTGCTGGAGAATTATCAATTTTTACAGTACCGGTAGATTTAATTTTCTTAAATGGTAAGGAAATGCATAGACAAGGACGTTTTATCGATATGCAATCGTTTGAACATCAACTTAAGTTAATGCATGATTCTCTTAAATAAAGAAATGGAACAACTTTTGTTTCATTTCTTTTTTTATTTAAACTTCATTGATTGGGTAGACAAAAACTTAGTGTTATTATTAGAGACGTGTGACTTTTTCAAGAATAAGAAAAATCAAACATATAAAAAATGAAAACACTTGGAGGAGGCTCAAATGGAGAAAAAACGTCGTCAAGAACACTTTAAAAACGTTATTTTTTGTTTACTAGGGACGTTAATTATTGCGTTAGGAGTCAATTGCTTTGTTATTCCTGGTAATTTAGGTGAAGGTGGAGCAATTGGTCTATCGCTTATTTTGAACTATACATTAGGTATTTCACCGGCGCTAAGTTCATTTATTATTAACGCTATTTTAATTGTTGTAGGATGGAAATTTTTAAGCCGAACGACTGCTATATACACTGCAATAACGATTACAGCAAGTTCTATTTTCCTAGATTTAACAGAGCATTTTGGATTAGGTATTCATGAAAACTTTATCAATTCTGTTTTCGCTGGTTTACTCATCGGTATTGGCACAGGACTTGTTATTGCTGCTCAAAGTACATTAGGCGGGACATCAGTTATTGCTAGAATTATAAGCAAATATTCAGAAGTAAAAACCTCTCAAGCATTATTAATTTTAGATGCTTTAGTCGTGCTATCCTTCCTTCTTGTCTTACCGGTTTCAAATGTACTTTATACAATTGTTATGCTATTCATAGTGGAGAAAGCAATGGCTTTTGTAGTAGAAGGTTTTAATCCTAAGAAGGCTGTGACAGTGATTTCTGAATACAATAGACAAATAAGCTCTGACATATATCAAGCAACTGGCAGAGGGTCAACATTATTAAGTGGTAAAGGCGCTTATCAGCAAAACAATACAGATGTATTATACGCTGTTGTTTCACAAAGTCAGATTGGTACTGTGAAGAAGATTGTTAATTCTTATGACGAAAGTGCCTTCCTCGTCATACACGATGTGCGTGATGTCTTAGGTAATGGTTTTATTAATACTAAATAATTAATCTTCTTATTTAATTAGGGACTGTTGAAGTCATTTACTCAAAGTTTTTCTATTTTTGATTTAAAATGGTATTAAATAGAAAATGAGGAGGTCGACTTTCAGATGTTGAGAAAATTAGCAACCATTATAGGATCCACTATTGTCGGCACAATTTTATATGCAAGAGTCAAAGAAAAGAGAAGTTACAAGAGCTTTTTACAAGAAAAAATGATTCGCATGTCTGGAATGAAAAAAACGTTTGAAAATGTACAAGATGCAGAAAAAGCTCTAGAGGAAACGAAATACGAAACAGCGGGTAAATATAGTGGAACAGATTATGAATTTAGTCATGGAGTTCAAATTAAAGACTACGATGGTTCCTTAGTTTATATCGTCAATGATGAAGGACAACGCGATCAACGTACTATTTTGTATATACACGGTGGAGCATGGTTTCAGGACCCATTAGATTATCATTTTGAATACATGGATTTATTGGCTGATTCGCTAAATGCGAAGGTTGTTATGCCAATTTATCCAAAAATTCCACATAGGGATTATCGTACTACATTTGAATTACTGACAAAGCTGTATCATCATTTGCTAAATAAAATAGATGATTCAAAACAAATGATAATAATGGGGGATTCTGCTGGTGGACAAATTGCATTAGCGTTTGCTCAACAGCTTAAAAAAGATAGTGAACCACAACCAAGCCATATTGTATTAATTTCACCTGTTTTAGATGCAACATTTAGTAATCCAGAAGCTCGAAAATATGAAAAAGAAGATCCAATGTTGGGTATTGAAGGTAGTAAATATTTAGTCAATTTATGGGCTGGCGATGCACCTTTAGATCATTACAAATTATCACCAATGTATGGAGATTTAGAGGATTTGGGGCATATTACTATAACAACGGGTACGAAAGAAACATTGTATCCAGATGCTGTTAAATTCTCAACTATGTTGAATGAAAAGGGTATTAATCACGAATTTATACCAGGTTATAGCTTGTTCCATATTTATCCTATTTTTCCTATTCCAGAACGAGAACGCTTCTTAGAACAATTAAAGCGTATTATCCTAAAATAATTTCGATAAGTTAAAAGCTCACATGAGAAAAATCACTCATTATGGTATTTCCTCATGTGAGTTTTTTAATTTTTAGTGGCTGGTAATCATTTTAGTTGTCGATATTGGGTTGCTTTTTCAAAGAAAGAACTAAAATAAGAACGACTATGATAATAATTCCTAATATTTGAAAAGCCTTAAATGATACACCTAGAAATAAACCACTTGCTACAACTGCAACTACAGGTTCTATCGTACCAAATAACGTTGTTTCTTTAGCTGATAGATATTTCAAGCTATCAATAAATAGATAATATGCTAGAGCAGTGCCTCCAATAATTCCAAATATTAAATAAAGAAACGTGGACACATGCCATTGAGTCATACTGACGTTCCAAATAGGATGACGTAAAGTCATAATTATACCGGAAATAATCATTGCCCAACCAACGACTAAAATGGAGGCATATTTATTCAATAATTTTTCCGCATAGATAGTGTAAAATGCTAGAGCTAATCCGGCCAAGATTCCCCAAAATAAGCTTGAAGGGGCAACAATTAATTTAGAAAGTGAACCGTTTGTTAAGAGCAGAAATGTACCGACAAGTGTCAAGAGTACAACAACTATATCAAATGCCCTTAGCTTTTCTTTACCTCTGAATGCAAACCATAGAATGATATATACAGGCGCAATATATTGTAATAAAGTAGCGACTGCTGCATTACCTTCATTAATTGATGCCATGTAAGCATATTGAACGATTAACATGCCAAAGAGACTATAAATTATCAAAGTAATCACGTGAGATACACGAGTAAAAATGACAAATATGGATTGTCTAGAATTCATTATTTTAAACATGACTAATAAAAATAAACCGCTAATTATTAATCTTGTAGTTACATACCAGTCTACATTGATTCCTGCATGCTTAAATAGAAAATCTGAAACAGTTCCCCCTAATCCCCATAAGATTGCCCCTATAATAGCGAATAAGATACCTTTTAATCTCGATTGTTTATAACCTTTCAATTCGCCACCTCCATAATGATGATTAATCTCATGATATATAGTATATAATGAGAAATATATCTTTTTACTTTAAAAAAGTATCAATATGTTGAGGTTGATATTCATGGCAATAAATATCCGATTGAAAGATAATTTAGAAGAAATTATTCATTATCCAGATTCCTTATGTCAACATATCATGTTACATACTCAACTTGACCAAACGATTCTAGGTTATATCCCTTTGCATTGGCACAATGATTTACAGCTAATGGTGGTCACTTGTGGGACTATTCAAATTGAAATTGCTAATCAAACCGTTGTATTAAAAAAGGATCAAGCTTTGTTTATTAATACAAATGTAGTTCATAAAATAGAAGGGCTTGAAGCGGATACTTCCTTTTACTGTTGGAATATTGGTTTACCTGATGCGACAGACTATGTAAATTATAAATATGTAAATCAAATTATTAATACGCTTGATAAGCATCCTTATATGAAAATAAATGGTGTCAATGTAGAAGAAAAGATATTAATTGAAAAGATAAAAAATGTAGGAGAATTATTTGAAGCAAAAGATAAGCATTATCAACTTAATATATTAAGTGAGTATTATATTTGTTTGAAATATCTCGTCATGCTGATTGATCAAACTCATCATTCCAAACAATATTATTACTTTGATCAAAGAATAAAAGAGTGCATAAACTTTATTCAGAGGAATTACACATATAAAATAAAAATGCATGACTTATGTAAGATATCCTGCATTAGCAGTTCAGAAACGATTAAGCTCTTTAAAAGGTATGTAGGTATGACGCCTTTTCAATATTTATTGCATTATCGATTGGAAAAGGGCGCAAAGCAACTTAAATTAACTCATAATAATGTAACGGAAGTAGCTATGGATTGCGGTTTTTCTACAACGAGTTATTTCATACAGGTGTTTAAAGATAAATACAAAGTTACACCTAAACAATTTCAATTATCACATTAATAAAAATGCGAATTCTGTTATCAATATACCTGATAACTGGAATTCGCATTTTTTGGTGTTTGATGATAATTATTTTGAGTGTTATTCGAATTTACATTTTTGTAGTTAGAAGTTGTGAAAGAATGTGAATGAGATGAATCTGAATGACTTGATGTTGAACTTACGTCCTCATCACTATTTCTAGATGTGTTGTTGATACGAGAATGATCACTATCTAAAACTGAATTACTCATATCTTTACCTTGTAAACTACCGATAAGTATAAAAGCAAGATAACAACTACAAACAACTAGTATGATTGCAAGATAGACGCCAACAGCGAGTTTTACTGGTTTATCCATCCATATCCTCCTAAGGTCGTAGTAACTTTCATATTAAAGATAACATGTGTTTTTTAAGCTAATGTAAATTCAAAGTAAAATTCTCATTACTTTACTAAAGATATGAAATGAATTAAAAAATTCTACAATATAAAAATAAAATTTATCATTTTTTCTAAAAAATGCATAGTGTATATGCAATAACTTTACATTTATTTACATTATCTTAATGTTGGGTTAAAAGATTTAAAACTGAGTCAACACGCACATGATAGTCTACTACTAGTTAGAGAATAAAAAAATTTGTAATGAATTATGATGAATTATATAGATTATATTGACTTTTGATTAATTTTTTATTTAGACTTTACTATGATGGAAACGTTTTAAATTTTTGTAAAAATTGTGAGTTAATTAATTTAAATTAGTGTTTATCATTTTCCATTAACAATTTAATATTACATAGAAAAGCGAGGTAAGACGGATTGATTCTCATTATAGTGTGTGTCCTGTTGATTCTATGGCTAGGAATTAAAGAAAAAAGACGTCATGCGAATCGACTAAAGAAAATCCCTTTACGAATTAATATCAATGGGATTCGTGGGAAATCTACAATCACTCGAATGGCTTACAGTGTGCTTCGAGAAGACCATTACAGAGTAATCGGTAAAACGACTGGAACAGATGCAAGAATGATGTACTGGTTCACACAGAAAGAATACGATGTAATTAGAAAACCTCAAGGTGCAAATATTGGTGAACAGCGTGATATTATTCGTAAGGTTGTAAAGCAAAAAGCAAACGCACTTGTTAATGAGTGTATGGCTGTTAACCCTGACTACCAAATTACATTCCAAAAAGATTTAGTAAAGGCAAACATTGGCGTTATTGTAAACGTGATGGAAGATCACATGGATGTATTGGGTCCAACTCTTAAAGATGTAGCTCAAGCCTTTACAGCAACTATTCCATATAATGGTAAATTAGTTGTAATGAAAGATGAATATACTGATTTCTTCGCGAAAGAAGCTAAAAAGCGAAATTCGGAAATCATCGTTGTAGATAAAGACGAAATACCTGAATCATACTTAAGAAAATTTGACTACTTAGTCTTCCCGGATAATGTTGCCATTGTCTTAGGTATAGCAGAGGCTGTTGGTGTAGATTATGAAACAGCACTTCAAGGTATGTTAAATGCCCCAGCCGATCCAGGTGCGGTGCGTATTAAATATTTCCATGCAAATAACACGCAAAATGTCTTTGTTAATGCTTTTGCTGCAAATGAACCAAAATCTACAAAGGCAATTTTGAATAAAGTTGAATCATATAATTATCCATACAAAAAGAAAATTATCATTTTAAATTGTCGTTCAGATAGAATTGATAGAACACAATTATTCGTTGAAAATTTCTTAGAAGATGTTGATTATGATGTTTTAATTTGTACTGGTAAGAGTACGCAAATGGTTTCAAACCTAATGCAAAAAATGCCAGATAAGAAATATTTAAATTACGAAGGGCAAGAATTCTCTGAAATTGAAAAAGGAATTATGCATGAGTCAGAAAATGCACTTGTCTTTTGTGTAGGAAACATCCACGGCCCGGGTGGAAGAATAGCGGAATTCATAGAAGGGATAGAATAAAAAAATGATAGGTTCAGAGTTATATTTCTCCTTATTCGTAGGTGTTATTCTCAGTTTAATATTTGCTGAGAAATTCGGGATCAACCCGGCAGGACTTGTTGTTCCTGGTTACTTAGCTTTAATTTTTGATCAACCCATAATGTTATTATCAGTATTGATTATTAGTTGTTTAACTTACTTTATTGTTAATAACGGTATTAGTAATTGGGTGATTTTATATGGTAGAAGAAAATTCGCTGCTATGATTTTAACTGGTATGGTACTCAAGTTTATATTTGACTTAATTTATCCTCTCACGCCATTTGAGATGGTTGAAGTTTCAGGTATTGGTGTTGTCATTCCAGGAATCATTGCAAATACGGTTCAAAAGCAAGGTGTCGTAATTACATTATCAACTACAATGTTATTAACTTGTATTACTTATGTCATCTTGTTCTTATATAGCTTTATCAACTAATCACGAACAAGGAGCGCGTATTAATGAAAAAGAAAAAACGATTATCGCCCAGTGAGTGGTTACTTAAACAGTCTAAAAGACATAAAAGAAGAAACACGCTTTACACGGCGATTGTCCTTTTATTAGCTTTAATTCTATTAGTATTTGCGATCAGAGCAATACATGTCGATCCTGTCAAAAGTGATGCTAAAAGTGGAAATAGCCTTCGATTTACATACTTAGGCAACATTACTTTAAATAAACACATTCGCCAAAATAATTTGAATGATGTATTTGCAGGAATTCAAGACACATTAAAGAATAGTGATTTTTCTTCGGCTTCTTTATTGGTTAATGAATTTTCAAAAAATCAAAAAGATGATCTTAATAAAAACATAGAAAATATCATGTTCTTACGTAAACAAAATATTAAAAGTGTAAATCTCATCAACAAGTCTATTGATAATATTCAAGCGACAGAGTTAATGAGAAAAGTTGAATCTCAAGCAGGTTATAACTTTTTAACAGGAAATGGTTCAAATCCTATAAATAGTAAAACTGTTCAACAAGAAATTAAAGGTAAGAAAATCGCAAATGTATCATTTACAGATGTTGAATCAAATTATACTAAACCTTTAAAAAATACGACTTCAATCAGTTTAGATCCGAAGATTTTTTATCCACTCATTAAGAAGTTAAAAGAAAACAATGATTACGTAGTAGTTAATGTTGACTGGGGTATTCCTAATGAAAGAAATGTAACTGATAGACAAAAAGAATATGCGCACGCATTATCAGATGCTGGTGCTGACATTATTGTTGGTCATAATTCAGTTGTACATAAAATAGAAAAATATAAAAATACACCTATTTTCTATAGTTTAGGTAATACAACTTCAGATGACTTCTTATCGAAAAACCAAAAAGGCATGGTCGTACAACAAGATTGGAACGGAAAACATAATAAATTCCATATCACACCAATTCAGTCAAAAGACGGTAAAATCTCTAAAGATGATATGAATAAATTGGATCATGTAAGATTCCATAACAATATCAAAGATAAAACAGTTAATTTAAAATCAGATAATAGTGGAGGTTATACTTTTGAATATTAAAAAACATTGGTTGCCAATCGTCGTTGTCATCTTAGTTATTGTCATTTTCTTATTAGTGACATTTGCCAAAGCAAATGAAGGTTTAGATCATTATGAACAAAATGAATTGAAAAATGGAGAACAGCAATATCTTTCAAAAGGGGCAAGCTAAATATGAATATATATAATAAAGTGACCTTGAGTGTCATTTTAGTTATAACAATTGTGATTTCGTTCCTCTTTTATTTCTTAACAACAGAGAAGAAAGTGGACAAAGACACGTTATATGAAAATAAGATAGCGAACCATAAACAATCTGGTAACCAAAAAAATTATGGTGTTGCCTCTAATAATGCAATTGCAACTAAAGTAGGTAATAAAATAATTGAAGATGGCGGTAATGCAACAGATGCAGCTGAAGGTGTTGCTTATGCTCTAGCTGTAACTGAACCTCATTCGTCTGGTTTAGGCGGTGGGGGCGCAACGCTAACCTATAATGGTAAAGATGGAGAAGTCCCTAAAATGTATGAATATAAGACAATGTCTTCATACAATTATAAACAAGGCGACAAAATCGGTGTACCTGGCTTCGTTAGAGGTATGCATGATATGCATGAAAAAGAAGGTAAAATGGATGAGAAGAAAATCTTTAACTACGTCATTCCTTTAGCAGAAGATGGCTTCGAAGTAGATTCAGAACTTGAACGTAGTTTGAAAATTTACGGCTCTAAGATTGACCGTAATTCACCTTTCTTCAAAGGAAGTAAAACAGTACGTGAAGGTGACGTTGTTAAGCAAAGTAAACTTGCTGACACGTTAAAGAAAATCCGTGATAAAGGCCCAGATTACTTCTACAAAGACGTAGGCAAAAGTATTTCTAAACAGTTAAAAAATAAATTGACTGAAAAGGACTTCACAACCTTCAAAACTGAATCAAAAGAACCAGTAAGCACAACTTATAAAAATAACAAAATTTATTCAGCTTCTAACCCATTAGGTGGTACGCTAACTTTACAAGGTTTAAAAGTTGATGAACAAGAAAACCAAAATAATGCTGACCGTACTAGCTTTATTACTGCGATGATTAAATCACGTGATTTAATGTACCAAAACCGTGATATCGTTAATGGTTCAGAAGCAAGTAACGACCAACAATTATCGGATGATTACTTACTTGGTCAATTAAATAAAGTTAATGTTGGAAGCAACACAGAAAATGGTAGTGACTTTAACCAAATAAGAACTGATAATACAAGTACAACGCACTTTGTAGTTATTGATAAAGATGGTAAATTAGCAAGCACGACTAATACACTTTCAAGTTACTTTGGATCTGGTGATTTCATGAAAGAAGGATTCTATATGAACAACTCATTAGGAGACTTCTCTAAAGAATCAACGAGTCCTAACTATGGGGAACCTCATAAAGCACCAAGATCATTCATTTCACCATCAGTAGTGGTAGGTCCTAACTTCTACATGGGTATTGGTACTCCTGGAGGTAACAAAATTCCTACTATCTTAGATGAGGTTATCGTAGATTATTTAAATGGTAACGGTACGTTGCAAGAATCTGTTGATAAACCACGTTTTTATAATGATGGTGGTACAGTTTATTATGAAAATGCTACAAGCGATGAAGATATTAACATCTTCAAAAGTTTAGGTTATGGCGTTCAAGAAAAACGTAATGACCCTAACTTCGGTAGTGTTCAAGGTGCCGTGTATGATAAAAATAAAAAATCAGTAGACGTCGGTTCAGATGTTGGTAACCGTTAAAAATTAAATACAAATAATAGTACACCTTCAAAGTTGAAATCATATCACTTTGAAGGTGTTTTTATGTATTTAGTGGAATCATGTGATTAAAACATTTAATTTTAAAATGACTGATTTATGATTGCAATATTAATTTTCCCTCACCGTAAAAAAATTTATGCATATCCGACAGTTTTATGACATTGGGTGTAAGCGTATACAGGTAAATTCATAAATAGTATGATGATTGAGTAAAAGTTTTACATATTATTTAAGACTTCGAGGTGGCTTATGGATATTATAGCTTTATTAATAGGATTAGGACCGTTATTAGGTTGGGGATTGTTCCCAACGATTGCATCTAAATTTGGTGGACGACCTGTGAACCAAATCTTTGGTGCAACAGTCGGGACATTAATCTTTGCAATTATATTAGCCGTGGTAAAAGGTATTGGAATACCCGGAGGTATGGCACTCATATTTTCAATTATTTCAGGTGCCGGATGGGCATTTGGTCAAATTATTACATTTAAAGCGTTTGGGTTAGTAGGATCATCTAGAGCTATGCCTATTACAACAGCTTTTCAATTATTAGGTGCTTCGTTATGGGGCGTATTCGCTTTAGGTAACTGGCCTGGTATAGCAAACAAAATGATTGGATTCGTAGCACTCATAGTAATTTTAGTTGGCGCACGCATGACAGTTTGGTCAGAGAAAAGTGAACAAGAGTATAGTCAAAATCTTAGAAAAGCAGTGGTTTTATTACTTATTGGTGAAATTGGATATTGGGTTTATTCAGCTGCACCACAAGCTACAGATATAGGTGGATTAAAAGCATTTTTACCACATGCTATTGGTATGGTAATTGTAGCAGTCATCTATGCTCTAATGAATATGAACAAAGGGAATGCCTTTAAAGAAGCAGTCAGTTGGAAACAAATTATTTCTGGTTTCTTCTTCGCCTTTGCCGCGTTAACATATTTAATTTCAGCCCAACCCAATATGAATGGACTAGCTACTGGTTTCGTTCTTTCCCAAACTTCAGTCGTTTTAGCAACTTTAACAGGTATTTTCTTTTTAAATCAGAAGAAAACACCAAAAGAATTAATGATTACTATTGTCGGATTGGTTTTAATTCTTATTGCTGCTTCCGTAACTGTATTTATTAAATAACTTAGTGAGGGATTGATATTTATGAAAAAGACAGCAGTATTAAATAGTCATGTTTCACAAGCTATCTCAACTTTAGGACATTATGATTTAATTACCATCAACGACGCAGGAATGCCTATACCTAATGATGAAAGACGTATTGATTTAGCAGTAACTAAAGGCTTACCAAGTTTTATAGATGTACTTGAAAATGTTTTAACAGAAGTGGAGATTCAAAAAATTTACTTAGCAGAAGAGATAAAAACAAATAATTCAACTCAGCTTAAAGCAATTAAACACTTAATCGAGGAACATGTAGAGATTGAATTTATTTCTCATAGTAAAATGAAAGAGATGCTTCAATCACCACATAATAAAGGGAACATTAGAACAGGAGAGACCACACCATTCTCTAATATCGTATTAGAATCTAATGTCACTTTTTGATAGAAAGCACGATTGAAGAATTATATATCTAAAAAGGGGGCTATTTCAATGAGTAGAAACAAGGTAGTTATAGTAGGTTCAACCAATGTTGATAAATTTATTAACGTGACGCGTTTTCCTAAACCAGGAGAGACATTACACATTGATCAAGCGCAACGAGAATTTGGTGGAGGAAAGGGTGCTAATCAAGCGATTGCAGCTGGTCGTCTAGAAGCTGAAACAACTTTTGTTACTAAAGTAGGTAAAGAAGGGAATGCCGATTTTATCATTGAAGATTTCAAAGAGGCGTCTATTAATACGGAATATATTTTAACCGCTGATAATGAAGAAACAGGACAAGCTTTCATAACAGTATCAGAAGACGGTCAGAATACAATTTTAGTATATGGTGGAGCAAATATGACTTTAAGTGCTAAAGATGTCATGGCAGCAGAACAACCAATTACTGAAGCGGACTTTGTTGTGGCACAATTAGAAATACCAATTGAAGCTATAGAACAAGCCTTTAAAATTGCTAAAGCAAATGGTGTAACAACTGTACTCAATCCTGCCCCTGCGATTGATTTACCTAAATCTTTATTAGCATTAACAGATATTATTATTCCTAATGAAACTGAAGCTGAACTACTATCAGGTATCTCTATCACTAATCAAGATAACATGAAAGAAACCGTAGAATATTTCTTCAAATTAGGAATTTCAACAATACTTATTACGCTTGGGGAACAAGGTACATATTATGCCACTGAGAATGAATCCAACATTGTTCCAGCTTATAAAGTAGAAGCTATTGATACTACTGCTGCAGGTGATACATTTATTGGAGCTTTTGTGAGCCAATTAAACAAAGATTTGAGTAATTTGGAACAAGCTATCCAATTCGCTAATCAAGCATCATCTTTAACTGTTCAACGACAAGGAGCTCAAGCAGCTATTCCTACTAGAGATGAAGTAATCAATGTCTATAAATAATTAGCTGGTCTTATAAGTGAAAGGTATTTCATTACGTATTCATAATTAAAAAAATGCTCTAAGAAGTTGTGTTAAAACAATCATCTTAGAGCTATTATTTTTTCTAAAATACTATTAACTCCAAACTTTAAGTTTTCATATAGTATGTAAGCATATATGATATAAATATACAGAGATAACTTAATACATATTTGACATAAACGAAGGGTGATCAAAAGATGGAAGAAGTTGTTTTAGGTATTGATTTAGGAACGAGCGCAATTAAAATTATCGCAGTCAATCGCCAAGGCGAAGTATTGGAGACTGTAAGTGAACCATTGAAATTATTTCAAGAGCAACCTGGATATAGTGAACAAGACCCTAATGAATGGTTTCAAGCTACTAAGCGTGGCGTTAAGCGCATTATCTCTTCAAATGCTTTAAAGAATAAAGCTGTGAAAGGTCTTTCGTTCTCAGGACAGATGCACGGTCTAGTCGTCTTAAATAAAGAAGGACAGCCCTTACGCAATGCAATACTCTGGAATGATACTAGAAATTCGGAACAGTGTCGTCAAATTAAAGAAGTGTATGGTGAGAGACTCAACTATAACCCAATATTAGAAGGATTTACATTACCTAAAATGTTATGGGTTCAACAACATGAGCCTGAAATTTGGGAACAAGTGAATGTATTTATGTTACCTAAAGATTATTTACGATATTGTTTAACGAATCAAATTAATATGGAATACAGTGATGCGGCTAGCACATTATTATTAAATCCTAAAACAAATTTGTGGACAAAAGATGTGGGCTCAATTTTCAATATCCCTGATATTTATCCATCATTAGTCAATTCACATGAATGTGTTGGGTACGTTAGCGAATTACTGGCAGATGAACTAGGTTTAAAGCATCAGGTTGCTGTATTTGCCGGAGGTGGGGATAATGCCTGTGGAGCTATAGGAGCTGGCGTGATTAATGATAAAGAGGCATTATGTAGTATAGGAACATCTGGCGTTGTATTAAATGTTGAACATAATCATGTTACAGAGTATGATCAGAATTTACATTTCTTCAATCACAGTATTCCTAATACGTATTATGCGATGGGAGTTACATTAGCTGCAGGTTATAGTTTGAATTGGTTGAAGACCACATTCTTTGAAAATGACTCCTTCGCCCAAATTTTAGATTCTGCTGAAAGTGCCAAACTAGGAGCAAATGGCTTATTATTTGCTCCTTACTTAGCTGGTGAACGCACGCCACATGGGGATGCCTACATTAGAGGTAGTTTTATTGGTATTAGTGGACAACACAAAAAAGCAGATTTTGCACGTGCAGTTATAGAAGGTATTACTTATTCTTTATATGATTCAATCAAAATAATGCGAGAAGCAGGACACGAAATCAATTCAATTACCTCAATTGGTGGAGGGGCTAAAAGTAAGTTCTGGCTTCAACTTCAAGCAGATGTTTTTAATATGAAAGTGAAAAAATTAAAACATGAAGAAGGTCCAAGTATGGGAGCAGCTATGCTTGCAGCATACGGACTAGGTTGGTTTGAAAGTGTAGCTGATTGTGTTGAGACATTTATTAAAGTTGAAGAAGTTTTTAAACCTAATGCCGAAAATCATAAACGATACGAACAATTCCATAATGTTTATCAACGAGTCTATAAGCAAACGAAAGAACTAACAAAGGAACTGCTAGCGATTACAAAGTAAAGTACCAACTCTCGGACAATTCTTGTGCGAGAGTTTTTTTATCTTGATAACTCTAAATGCAAAACCTAGACTTTATATAGAAATTTATTGAAAAAAGTGAATTATTGAAAAGATGGGAAACAATAATTGATTTTTAGTTTGAGCGACAAAAAAGAAAAATTATTTTCAAGGAAATGAATATTGACATTACACTAAATAGAACGTTTAATAAAATTATATTTTAACAATTAATATATGAGCACAATTAAAAAATAAGACACCGAGAGGATGATAATATGTTAATTTTGAAACAAGAATTGTGTGAGTTTCTAAGCCGTATGTCGCCACGAACGTTTGCGTATATGAATGAACTCGACTATCCTAATTTATTACTTGAACTTGAACACCAAGATATTACACTACCCACTACATACCAACTTCAAAGGTCAATTCAATTCCCTCAATATCAACCACCTTCGCATCAAGTAAATAATCAGTTTATCAATCTAAGAGATGAAGCTGAAAGTGATATTAATGATGAAAAGTTACGTTTTTTACAATTCTATCCTGTCAACCAGCACAGTGAAATGTTGAGTGCATACTCTAGAATGACCCAATTAAAAATCAAAACAACTGTTAAACCACTTAAATTATCATTCCCATTAGATCCAGATACATTAACTGATAAACTCAACCTTCCACCTGCTCATGAAAATCGCGACATTCCTTTACTCCTATATATGCTTCAAAAACTACTTTCAGAACTCAAAAAATGCAATTTAAAATTCTCTATTCAAGATAATATTATAGAAATCATCTATCCCAGTCATATTGTTAAAGTCTTCATTAATTTATATAAAAACAATCAAAGCATCTATCCTCTACAAATATTTGTTAGTGCTTACTGTAGATACGCACCATTTATTGAGCAAATGGAATCAATATCTATGTCTACATCTAAAGAAGTGTTAACAAATGTAGACAAACTTTTCTTACTTATACTTGAATTACCAGAAAGACTTACAAGACAAGAATTTTCATTGAGTCAAAAGAATTATGACTTAGCCGAAAAATTATTTTTCATTAAAGGGTAACTTTTACTTATTGAAAAGATATAGAGGTAGAAGTCCGCCTAATTAATTAAAATGATATAGGTAAGAGTAGAAAATGATAAAATTCACCCGTGAATCTGAAAATAGGTTTAAGGGTAAAAATACAATTTTAAATTAAACATTCATATTTAAGGGCTGGTTGCACTAGAAATTTGCAATAAGCCCTTAAAAATTGTGAGCAATTTGTTACATTTTGAGATAATAAGCGTTAGAATATATAAGTCGCCTAAATGATATGTACTAGTTATCTGTACATCATATGAAGACGATTTTGAGGTAAGGGTAAATTAATGTTTATGATAGCGTTTACATTCGTCAGGGTTAGGTGTAAAATGTTTCGAATAAAATCAAATAACAAAATAATTTCTCTTTTGTACTTTTTGCAACAATAAAAATATAACTTAGTGAATTATTTCACAATATCTACTAATTTATTTGTTGTAAATTATTGAAATCGCTTTCTTAAGGGTGTACGATAGCTATGGCCTAAAAAAACAGAAAGAAGGTTATGGGGAAATGAATATAATCTTAGGAGTAGGGACACTAGTAATTGTACTTATCATCATGACGCTGTTCTTAAACTTTGCGCCATATGGTAAACAAGGTTTACAAGCTTTATCAGGGGCAGCTTGTGCCACATACTTACCACAAGCATTCTTAAGTTATGCTATCGGTGGCGTGTTCCACATTAAATTTTTTCAAGAAATTGGTGACTTAGCAGGGAGTTTAAGCGGAATTGCAGTTGGTATTTTAACATGTTTAAACTTGGGTGTATCTCCAGTTTTTGCTGTTATCGTTGGTTTAGTTTTACATGATTCAAAATTATTGCCAGCATTTATAGCAGCATATATTATTGCTTTTGGGATTAAATTGATAGAGAAAAAAGTTCCAGAAGGACTAGATTTAATTGTTGTAATTTTATTGGCTCCAGCAATTACATTTGGTTTAGCAAATTTAATTTCACCAGGGGTTATCGCTGTACTTAAACAAATTGGTTCAGCTATCTCATCTGTAGGTAATGATAATCCTTATGCTTTAGCAGTTATATTAGGACTAGTTATACCTGTAACAGGCATGACGCCTTTAAGTTCAATGGTCTTAACAAGCTTATTAGGGCTTACAGGTATACCAATGGCAATCGGTGCATTAACATGTACTGGTGCTTCATTCGTTAACGCAGTACTATTCAGTAGACTGCATATTGGTAAGAAAACCAATGCGTTCGCAGTATTTATCGAACCATTGACACAAATAGATTTAATTGCAAAATATCCACTACAACTTTATGGTACGAATGCCATCATCGGTGTTGTAAATGCTTGTATCGTTACATTCAGTGGACTAGTAATCAATGTAAAAGGTATGGCTACACCGATCGCAGGTGCGATTGTATTATTTGGATTTAATAATGCAGTGACTTCTATCATAACTATCATCACAGTGGGTATAGTAAGTGTAGTACTAGCATTCGTTATGAGTTCAATTATCAAGAAGTTTAACTTAATGAATATTAGTTTCAAATTACCAGGGAAAAAGAATCGAGTTAAGGAGAGTGTTTAATAATGGCTAAAAGCTATGATTACCAAAGTGCTTTTGACATTATTGGACCAGTTATGATGGGACCATCAAGTTCTCATACTGCTGGTGCAGTTAAAATAGGTAACTCAGCACGTGCTGTTTTAGGAGACATGCCTAAAACTTTAGAGATTCATTATTATGAATCTTTTGCTAAGACGCACCAAGGACATGGTACAGACGTAGCTGTAGTTGGTGGTGCTATGGGCTATAGCACCTTCGATAGCCGAATTAAATCAGCATTAGATATAGCTAAGGATGAAAATATTGATGTTGATATCATCGAAGAAGATGGAGAAAGTATCGGTCAACATCCTAACTGTGCTTATATTAAGGCGAACTCTGAAAGTGGACGTCACATTGAAGTCATTGGTATTTCAATTGGTGGCGGTACAATTAAACTTAAAGGCATTAACGTCAATGGCTTAGAAGTTGAAATTAACAATGGACTTCCAATGTTAGAAATAGACGGCGAAATGGATAAAGCTCAGGTGAATCACTTAATCAACGACATGACAGATATGGAAATTGATTTTGGTGATGAAACTGTCAAGACGAGCGACAATAATGGTCTAGTTGTATTACCTTTAAATAAAGCAATCTCAGAATCAACATTAAACAAAATTAGAGAAAAATACAGTGACTTAAACGTTTCCTATATCAATTAGAGGGGGATTATAAATGTTTGATTCAATTAGAGAGACAATAGATTATTCTGTTGAACATGACATTTCCTTCGCTGATATCTTGATCAACGAAGAAATGGAAAGAGAAGGTATATCACGCGACGAAGTACGTGAACGCATGAAACAAAATCTTGAAGTGATGCGTGATGCAGTAGAAAAAGGTACTACTGGAGACGGTGTAGAAAGTGTTACAGGTTATACAGGCCATGATGCGGCAAAACTTCGTGATTACAACGAAAACAATCATGCTTTATCAGGGAAAGAAATGATTGAAGCCGTTAAAGGTGCAGTTGCAACAAACGAAGTGAATGCAGCAATGGGTATCATCTGTGCTACACCTACAGCTGGTTCCTCGGGAACTATACCCGGAGTTCTTTTCAAATTAGAGAAAACGCATGATTTAACTGAAGATCAAATGATAGATTTCCTATTTACTTCAGCATTATTTGGACGTGTAGTTGCAAACAACGCAAGTGTTGCTGGTGCTACAGGCGGTTGCCAAGCAGAAGTTGGTTCTGCGTCAGCAATGGCTGCGGCAGCTTCTGTAGCTATCTTTAACGGTACGCCAGAGCAATCTGGTCATGCGATGGCACTTGCGATAAGTAACTTATTAGGTTTAGTTTGTGATCCTGTAGCAGGACTCGTTGAAATTCCTTGTGTAATGAGAAATGCTATTGGTTCAGGTAACGCATTAATTTCAGCAGACCTTGCATTAGCTGGCGTTGAAAGTCGTATTCCAGTTGATGAAGTTATCGGTGCGATGGACAGAGTTGGTCGTAATTTACCTGCATCTCTTCGTGAAACAGGTTTAGGTGGTCTAGCTGGTACACCAACTGGTGAAGAAATTAAACGTAAAATTTTCGGTGAAGCTGAAAATATGGTAAATAATAAATAACTTATAAATATAATGATTAAGCACTTTAGTTTTGTGTATAGCAAGACTAAAGTGCTTTTTTCTAAGGTTATAAAGATTAACTGTTTTAGTAAGTACATAGTTGAATGATTAAAAAGGATTACAATAGACTATGGTCTATTGCATTAAGAACACCGTCGAAATTAGAATTCGCATATTAGATGAACACAATAGTCAAGAAACTATTATGTAAGAAGCACTAAAGAATTATTACCATCATAAGTGCTTCTTTAGTATTGCAAAATGTGGGTCCCCAATCTAAAATAGCTTAAAAGGGGTTGATGCAATGCTAAGATTATTCCTTATCTTTCTAGCATTCATCATTAACACAACGATAACTTATTTATGGACTACAGAGGGGACATGGGTCAACTTATTATTTAAATCATTATCATTAAGTATGATTCTCGTTTTTATGTTCTACTATATTCGTTTTGTTATTGAAAATAAAAACAAAGAATGAAATTTAACCAAAGACATTCCTTAGTTAAATTTCATTCTTTTTTATTGATGTAAATCAAGCTGATAAAATGCTAAATCGAGCCATCTTTCAAATTTATATCCTACATTTTTAATTGTTCCAGCGTGAGTGAAATTAAATTTTTTATGTAGCTCAATACTTCCTACATTAGAAGCATCTATCCCCGCTACAATTGTTCGATAATTTTTGGCCTTTGCGTCTTGAATGAGTATTTCTAATAACTTTGAAGCTATACCTTGACCACGATAGTCGGGATCAACATAAATCGAATGTTCAATAGAATAAAGATAGGCTGGCCAATCTCTAAAAGAGCCATATGTTGCATAACCTATAACATGATGGTCTTTAACATATACCCATATAGGTTCTTCGGCTATTGATTTTGTTTCAAACCACTGTAGTCGTTCTTCTAATTCCTTGGGATCATATGTATATACTGCAGTAGTATTAATTATGGCGTCATTATAAATTTTAAGAATATCTGGCAGGTCTTCTTTTCTAGCATGTCTAATCATTTGGCACCCCTCTTTTTACATTCCATTAAATACCTTTATTTCTAATAAATCAATTATTTGTTAAGTAATTTCACATGCGATATTTATAAAAGATTTTATAAGCTCCTTTTATATTAGTGTTGTCGTGTCAAAATAATGCTATACTTATCTCAAACTACGATAAATCTTTAAAAACATTTAAAGGAGTTACAGTAATGAAAAAATGGACGAGTCGATTAACGACGTTCATTGGTGTCTTATTAATATTATTAGCAATATATTTATTTGCAAAGCCACATATTGATAATTATCTTCATGAAAAAGATAACGACAATAAGATTGAGAAATATGACAACGATGAAAAAAAGGATACCTCGACGAAACAAAAGACACCTACAATTCCAAAGGATAAATCCAAAATGGCTGGTTATATTGAAGTACCAGATGCTGAAATTAAGGAGCCGGTTTATCCAGGACCTGCGACACTAGAGCAACTTAATAGAGGTGTGAGTTTCGCTGAAGGTGATGAATCATTAGATCAACAAAATATTTCTATCGCTGGTCACACATTTACTGACCGTCCGCACTATCAATTTACTAACCTAAAAGCAGCTAAAAAAGGAAGTAAAGTATATTTTAAAGTAGGTAATCAAACACGTAAGTATAAAATGACAAAAATTCATGACGTTAATCCATCAGATGTTGAAGTTTTAGATGAACAAAAAGGTAAAAAAAATCAATTAACGTTGATTACTTGTGATGATTATAATGAGAAAACAGGTGTCTGGGAGAAACGAAAAATATTCATCGCAACACAAGTGAATTAAGAACAATCAGGTAGGAGTATATACAAGATACTTCTACCTTTTACTATAGTAATAAATCATAAAGTTTAATAGACATTTAACAAACATTCACATGAGTTAAGTATTTTTAAGTGATGAAATCAATTTCTAAATGTGAATATAGTTTCATAGACTTATCTTTAACTTCATTCCATTCACACACACAGATATAATGAGATTAAAGTTGGTCAATTAAAGGGGATATTAAAATGATACGCGCAATTGCAGTAGATATGGATGGCACTTTTTTAGATTCAAATAAGCAATTTGATGAGGCACGGTTTGAAACAATTTTTAAAAAATTAAAGAAGCATAACATACAATTTATAGCTGCAAGTGGAAATCAATATGCGAAATTGAAGTCTATCTTTGGCGTTAGAGATATGTTCTTTATTTCTGAAAATGGGGCAGTCATATATAATGGGAATAAGTTGTACAACTACCGAAGTTTCAATAGACAAGATTTTCAAGACGTTGTTGATTATTTAAGCAGTGACCACAAGATGGATGAACTCATCATATGTGGTGTGAAAAGTGCGTATATTTTAAAAAGTACCCAAGCAACTTTTAAAGAGGACGCGCATTTTTATTATCATCAATTAGAAGAAATTGATTCACTTCAACATTTACCTGAAGACGATTATGTTAAAATTGCTTTCAATATCAATCGAGATACTCATCCTCACTTGGATGATGAGTTAGAGAGAGCTTTTAAAGATACAATTAAGCTAGTCTCAAGTGGGCACGATAGTATAGATGTCATTATGCCTAATATGACAAAGGGTCAAGCATTAAGACGATTACTTACTGAATGGGGGATGTCGTCTACTGAATTAATGGCATTTGGAGATGCTAATAATGATAAAGATATGCTAGAACTCGCACAATTTAGTTATGTTATGGAAAATAGTAACGACGCATCATTATTTGAATTAGCGAGTGGTGTAGCACCATCTAATGATAAACAAGGTGTATTAACTACTATTGAAGAAGTAGTTCTAAGTAACATATGAGCATAAATAAAGGTGAGAAGAAGTGGATATACCAACTTTTCTCACCCTTTTAAATATATTAGTTTAGACGTGTTTCACAAGTTCCAGTTTGAATAACTGATAACGCTGCATTTAAGCCGCCTTCAACTAAGTTTTGTACTGCTTCATCTGAGAAGAAAGCAATGTGAGGTGTGACTAAAATCTTTTCGTGTCTAATAAGCTCTAAAAGCGTTTGATCTTCGATTGTTTTGTTAGTCCAATCAAATGTAAAGTAGTCGGCTTCATTTTCATAAGTATCGATTGCAGCACCATATAATGTGCCATCGTTAACTGCATCAATAAGATCAGGTGTGTTAATAACAGCCCCACGAGCAGCGTTAACTAAAATAGCACCTTTCTTAACTTTCGCAAACATTTCTTTATCAAATAAGTGGAAGCTTTCTTTGTTTGCAGGTACGTGTAATGAAATGATGTCTGCATCTTTAATAGCTTCTTCAACAGAATCCTTATACTCTAAGAAGTCTAAAGAATGATTAGGATAAGCATCGTAACCAACAACCTTTGCGCCAAATCCTGCGTAAATTTTAGCAGTGGCAGCTCCAATACGTCCTGTACCAATGATAGCGACTGTCATATTCTTAACTGGACGTGACATAATCGGTGCCGCCCAAGTAAAGTTGTGATCTTGTACGCGTCTTTCGATTGCAGGGAATCTACGTACAAGTTGTAATGCGATAGAAACAGAATATTCTGCGATAGTCTCAGGTGAATAACTAGGAATGTTAGAAATAACAATACCATGTTTTTTAGCAAGATCTAAATCGTACATATCGAATCCCGCAGTACGTTGAGCGATTTGTTTGATGCCGTATGCTTCGAGTTTAGGGTAAACTTCAACTTCTAATTTACCGAATTGCATGGTAGTTACACCATCATAATCCTTAAGTTGGTCGACAGTATCTTTACTTAAAAGTTCAGTAGAAGTAGTTACTTCAATGTTATTCTTTTTACCCCAGTTTAATGCCATTTCTTTCTCATATTCGCGTGTACCGAAAAACATAATTCTTGTCATTAAAAAATAACCCCATTTCTAAAATATAAAAAATCGTACTAAATAATAAGTTATAAGAATAAAAATAAATAAGTAAGACTAAAACTTACAAGCTCATTATATTGTGAAAGTTTTCACAAATCAAGTGCGAAATGACCTTTGGAAAAGAAAAATGTGAAAAATCTCTCATTTTAAAAATAAACATCCTCTTTTTTTATGAAATTCATTTACTTTTATCGTGTACAAAAGTCATTTATACTTTTGATGTAATGAAAATTGATATTGTTAACAATGTATTTTAGGAAGGATGAAACACTGGTATGAGTAATATGAATCAAACAATCATTGATGCGTTTAAATTTAGACACGCTACAAAACAATTTGATCCGTCTAAAAAAGTGAGTGATGAAGATTTTGAAACAATTTTAGAGGCAGGGAGATTATCTCCGAGTTCTCTAGGTTTGGAACCGTGGCATTTTGTTGTAGTCCAAAGTGAAACATTAAGAGATAAACTTAAACCATACAGTTGGGGTGCTCAGAAGCAGTTAGATACAGCGAGTCACTTTGTATTGATATTTGCACGTAAAAATGTAACTTCTCAATCTGAATACGTCCAAAACTTAATTCGTGGTGTTAAACAGTACGAAGAAAGCACAATTCCAGCAGTTAATGAAAAGTTTGATAATTTCCAAACCAATTTCCACATTAATGATAATGAACGTACATTGTATGATTGGGCTAGCAAACAAACTTATATTGCATTAGGTAATATGATGACGACTGCAGCACTCTTAGGCGTTGATTCATGCCCAATGGAAGGATTTGACTTAGATAAAGTGACTGAGATATTAGCTGATGAAGGTATCCTAGATACTGAACATTTCGGTATTTCAGTAATGGTTGGTTTCGGTTATAGAGCTGAAGAACCTGCTCATGGTAAAGTTCGTCAAAACAAAGATGACGTTATTAGCTGGGTATAATAATTTAAAATATTCAAGAACAGATTCTATAATTTTAGATTGTAGAGTCTGTTTTTTTGAAAATTTTTAAATTTTTCAGAAGTGAATAAGTCTTTATATATGCGGGTAATTCAAGACTAGGACTTCTTTTTGAGTATGCTCATAAACACATTGTTTTGAATCATATAGAAAAGAAGGTAAAATAAAAACTACAAAAGTAAACGTTTACATTTTTAAATATATTTAAGTTAAGCAAGGTAGTTTCAACAATTCAAATATCACTATAAAGGATGGGTTAAAATGGCAAATATTAACGTAAGAGATTATATCGACGAAAGTTATGGCTTATTTATCAATAACGAATTCCAATCAAGTGGTAGTGGAGAAACATTAACAGTAACTAACCCAGCTAATGGCGAAGACTTAGCTAAAGTTGCAAGAGCTGGCAAAGAAGATGTCGATAAAGCAGTGCAAGCTGCACATGATGCTTTTGATAGCTGGAGTAAAATTTCAAAAGCTGAACGCGCTGATTACTTATTAGAAATTAGTCGTCGCATTCATGAAAAGGCTGAACATTTAGCTACAGTTGAATCATTACAAAATGGTAAACCATATCGTGAAACTTCTACAATTGATGTACCTCAAGCAGCAAATCAGTTTAAATATTTCGCAAGTGTTTTAACTACTGATGAAGGTACAGTCAATGAAATTGACGAAAACACTATGAGTTTAGTTGTCAATGAACCTGTAGGTGTTGTAGGTGCAGTGGTTGCATGGAACTTCCCAATTTTATTAGCTTCATGGAAATTAGGACCAGCATTAGCTGCAGGTAACACAGTGGTTATTCAACCATCTTCTTCAACGCCTTTATCATTAATTGAACTTGCTAAAATTTTCCAAGAAGTTTTACCTAAAGGTGTAGTGAACGTTTTAACTGGTAAAGGTTCTGAATCAGGTGACGCTATCTTTAACCATGAAGGTGTAGATAAGTTATCATTCACTGGTTCAACAGATGTAGGTTACGGCGTAGCAAAAGCAGGAGCTGAACGCATTGTACCTACAACATTAGAACTTGGTGGTAAGAGTGCCAACATCATCTTTGATGACGCGAATTTAGAACAAGTTGTTGAAGGCGTTCAGTTAGGAATTCTATTTAACCAAGGTGAGGTTTGTAGTGCAGGTTCAAGATTGCTAATACAATCTTCAATTTATGACGAATTATTACCTAAACTAAAAGAAGCTTTTGAAAATATCACAGTTGGTGATCCATTTGATGAAAATGTAAAAATGAGTGCGCAAACTGGTCCAGATCAATTAGAAAAAATTCAAAGTTACGTAAAAATTGCAGAAGATGATGATAAAGCTAATATCTTAACTGGTGGTCATCGTATTACAGACAATGGATTAGATAAAGGTTATTATTTCGAGCCGACTATTATTGAGTTAAAAGATAATAAACACAAATTAGCTCAAGAGGAAATCTTTGGTCCAGTTTTAGTAGTTGAAAAATTTGATGATGAACAACAAGCGATTGATATCGCGAATGACTCAGAATATGGTTTAGCTGGTGGTATTTTCACAACTAATATCAACCGTGCATTAAATGTTTCTAAAGCAATGAGAACTGGTCGTATTTGGATTAATACGTATAACCAAATTCCAGCAGGCGCACCATTCGGCGGCTATAAGAAATCTGGTATTGGTCGTGAAGTTTATAAAGACGCAATTAAAAACTATCAACAAGTTAAAAATATCTTTATTGATACAAGTAACCAACCAAATGGTATGTATTAATATAAATAAAAAATTAAAAGAGGGCGAAAGCCCTCTTTTTTTATGTGTTTAACACTAAATTTTTATCACCATGAATCTTAATGTCAAAGCCTTCTGGTGATGTTAAATGTTTAATCTCTGCATTAGGTTGATATATATCTACATGAGTTAATCCATATGATAGTTGATTATGTGTTCTTGCTATATTTGACTGCCAAGTATTCACCGCAATGTGGTGATGATATTTCTGCGTGGACATGAAGAGTGCTTGGGGGAAATTAGAAATTTGTTCTAACCCTAGATCATCAATATAAAATGCGCGTGCTTGTCCTAGATCATGTGTTTTAAGATGTAAATGCCCAATTATCCCATCTTCTGGCCAACCTTGCCATCCTTCTTTAGAACGTTGAGCAATTAAATCATTGGCATCAACTTGTAGTGTATCCATTTTGACAAATCCATCACTCCATTGCCATCCTTCATCAGGACGGTCTTGATAGACCTCAATGCCGTTACCTTCTGGATCATTAAAATATAAAGCCTCACTTACAAGATGATCGCCACCACCAACCGCGATATTGAGTTGGCTAGTATGATAAAGGAAGTTTGCTAAGTCAACACGCGAAGGGAGAAGGTAGGCGATATGGAATAATCCAGCTTCTCTAAATCCAGGTTGACGACCATCAATCAATCTATTCAAAGTTAATGTATGTCCATGTTTACCGATATAAAAAATGGTTTGTTGCTCAGTTTGTTTATTGATTGTAAAACCTAAAACATTAGAGTAAAAGTCAGTCATTGTATTTAAATCTTTAACGTTCAGAGTGATATTTGTAACTTGCGTTGCTTCTGATGAGTGAAAGGTATGCAAAGTGTAGTCCTCCTCAGATGAAAAAGTCATCTTCATTTAATATTTATACTAAGTATAATAAATATACTACTAGGAGGTGAAAAGAGCAAGTTTGAATCAAAAAAATTCCAAGAAGAATAATATCTCCTTGGAATGATTAAATATCAATGTATTAGCCTAAATATACATCTTGCGCGTGGTCGTCTTTTTCTAAAACATCTTTAGCAAATGGGCAAGAAGCAATGATTTTTAAATTATTATTACGCGCATATTCAACAACGCTATTCACTAATTTTTTCCCTAAACCTTGACCACCTAGTTCATCAGATACACCAGTATGGTCAATATCGATTTCATTGTTATCTACTTCTTTGAAAGTAATTACTGCTTGTGGATTATTCTCATCTTCTCCCACATAAAATTTATGATCGCCTTGTTTAATTTCTTCAGCCATTAACGTTCACTCCTTTAAAATGTTTATACATATATTTATCACTCTTTTTAAATTCTAAAACATGATTAATTTTTTAAAGGCTTAGCTATTGCTTTTTTAGAAGGTTATAGATATAGTGATAAACGAAATAATTACGCTTTGTGGAGGGCTCATTTTGAAAAGAAAGGCAATTATCTTTATTACGTTATCATTAATTTTAATATTAAGTGGATGTAGTAAGAGTATAAATTCTAGCAAAAAAGACAATGTCAATAGTCACAACAAAATGAAAATATATACAACCGTCTTTGCATTTCAAAGTTTTATAGAACAAATTGGCGGTAAATACGTAGATGTAGAATCTATTTATCCTCCAGGTGCTGATTTACATTCTTATGAGCCTACGCAAAAAGATATGATTAATATTGCGAAAAGTGATTTATTCATCTACTCTAGCGATGGCTTAGACCCAGTTTCAGCTAAAATAACTCAATCAATGGAAAATAAAAATATGAAATTAGCCCTTGCAAGCGATTTAAATCAAAAAGAATTAATCCATTCCGATGATCACGATGAAGATGAAGGTCATAATCATGCTGAAACTGAAAACGACCCACATGTTTGGCTAGACCCAGTATTAGATCGCATTTTCGCTGAGAAAATCAAAGATAAGCTTATTCAAAAAGATCCTAAACATAAGTCATACTATGAAAAAAACTATAAAAAGTTAGATAAAGATGTCGCAAATATCGATAAAAAGATGCAAAAAATCACTAAAAGCCCTAAACGTGAAAAAATTATTATTTCTCACGATTCTCTAGGCTATCTTACTCATCGTTATCATTTTAAACAAGAAGGCGTTAATGGAATGAATGATGAAGAACCAAGTCAGAAGAAGATATTGAGTATCGTGAAGAACATCAAAAATTCCAAGTCTCCTTATGTATTATATGAACAAAATATTACTTCTAAAATTACAGATGTGATAAAAAAAGAAACAGATACCCAACCTTTAAGTTTCCATAATTTAGCAGTACTTACTAAAAAAGAAAAAGACAATCAGTCAATCACTTATCAATCACTAATGAAAAAAGATATTGAATCGTTAGACAAAGCTTTAAATCAATAATTAAAAACCCTTTTAGAATGACATGTTCACTCTAAAAGGGTCTTTTCATATACTACTAATATCTTAAATAACTTACTGTAGTGTTATAGTACTCTTCAAAGCCGTGAATACCATCAGCGCCTCCTAAACCAGATTCGCGCCATCCTGCGTGATAACCGTTCACTACTTCTTCTGCTTCACAATTGGCGTAAACTTCACCAAATTTTAAACGTTCTGAAGCGGTCATTACTTCTTTAAAGTTTTCAGAGAAAATATATGAAGATAAACCAGCATTTGTATCATTAGCGTCATCAATCACTTGATCGAAGTCGTTATACGTTGTAACCGCTAGGACTGGTCCGAATATTTCTTCTTTAAATACACTATCTTCAGGATTTACATGATCTAATACAGTTGGTTCGTAGAAGAAACCATCACGTTGTAATTTTTGTCCGCCCAATACTAATTTGGCACCGTTTGTCACTGCAGTTTCGACTTTTTCATGAATACTATTGAGTTGAGTTTGGTTAATAATAGCTCCGTAATCTGAATTCTCATCGAGTGGGTCTCCTACAGTTAATTGACTCATTTTGTTAGAAACCTTTTCAATAAATTCGTCATGAACATCTTCGTGAACAAAGATACGTTCAGGGCATGTGCACACTTGACCAGCGTTATTAATACGAGCTGTGACAATATAGTCTACAGCTTTGTCGATATCCGCATGAGGTGTAACGATAACAGGTGCGTTACCACCTAACTCAAGGTTTACCTTCTTAACTGTTTGTGCTGCATGTTCATATACTGATTTACCAGCACGCATACTACCTGTAAGTGAGATGAGTTGAATATCTTCATGCGTTGCAAGTTGTGTTCCAACCGTTTCGCCAGTGCCTGGAACAATTTGAATTAATCCAGCTGGTATTGTTGAAGCACGGAATAGTTCAGCTAATTTTAATGTTAAAAGTGTCGTTTCTTCACTTGGTTTAATAACGACTGAGCATCCCGTAACAACAGCGGGAATAACTTTTCGCATTAAAACCATAATAGGGGCATTCCAAGGGACGATGCCCGCTGTGACACCAATAGGTTTCTTCGTAATTTGGATAATTTCGTTTTCTACGCTATTTTGAAGTACTTCGCCCTTATTACTCATACTTAAACTAGTCATATAATCAATAAATGCGATAGACTTATCAATTTCACCATAAGCTTCAGCTAACGTTTTTCCTTGCTCTTTCACATATAATTGTGCTATTTCATCGCGATTTTGTTCTAATAATGGAATGAGTAATTTTACATGTTCGGCACGTGTAGGTTGAGGAACGCGTTCCCATTCACGTTGAGCATGTTTAGATTTTTCAATTGCGTTATTGACTTCTTCTTTAGTCGCAAATGTAATTGTATCGAATTTTTCCCCTGTAGCAGGATTAATCACATCCATCGTTTCATTCGATTGACTCTCGATAAATTCATTATTAATAAATAGTTGATTTGTCATTTAAGACACCTCCACAATTTATATTCCCGAAATTTTTTATCCTAATTTTGAAAATGAAAAACATATGGAGAGTAATAATCTTTGAGAAATGTGAAAGGGAAGTAAGATACATTCAACAAAAAAGCCAGACGAGCATTAACAGCTCGCCTGACTCATATTTAGTGTCTAAGAAAACCTTTATATATGACAGGGATAAGCAAAATAAAACCAAATAGTCCCATAATTGGGAATACCTTACCAATCAGTGAGATAAATCCAATAAATGTACAAATGAAAGTAATGATAGCCATCATAATAATTAAACTAAAATAACGTTTTGTAAAGGGTTGGCTAAAACGTGTAGCAAATGCATACATTAGACCTACAACAGTATTATATATTACTAACACCATGATCACAGACATAATTGTGCCGATAGAAGGTGAAATCTGTTTTGCTAAGAGTAGCGATGGTAATGCCACATGTTTTATTTTATCGAACTCAGTAATTAATCCTAGATTAATCATTAGCAATAGGAAAGTAATGATGAGACCACCAATTAAGCCACCATAAACAGTCGATTTCTGAAACTTCAACTTACCACCCATAACTGTTAGAAAACTGAAAGCAGCTGCAATTTGTAGACTGGCGTAGTTGATTGCATCGAACCACCAACCTGGAGAAATTGATTTATTGTTATTAGAATATTGATTCGCGGCAGTAAAATCAATGTGACCAGTAACAAAATAATACACAGCAATCATTACTACTACAGCGACTAGGAAAGGTGTAACCCCACCAAGTACAGCAATTAATCGATCAAACTGTAAAAACAACGTGAGTAATATTAGCACTACTAAGATTAAAGAACTTAGCCAAAAAGGTATGCCAAAGCTCTCGTTAATTGTTGATGCACCACCTGCCGTCATAATAATAGCAAGTGAAAATAAAAATATAGTCAGTATGATATCGAAAACTTTTGCAATCAAAGGATGTAAATAGAAATTGATTGATTCAGAATGATTTTGAGATTTAAGACGGAAGCCAGTGTTTAAAACAAATATTCCACCTAAAGTAACGATAAGACCAGTAATGATAATTCCAGCGATACTATAGATACCATTACTTGTGAAAAATTGAAATATTTCCTGACCTGTCGCAAATCCAGCGCCAACGACCACGCCAACGAAAGCGAAGGCAACGATGATGGATTCTTTAACAGTATTCATTTAACATGCATATCCCTTCAAATTTATATATTTTAAAGATGTTGTATGTATTCATTTATTTTAAAAAATTGAAAAATCACATCTATCTATTGTAGATGATATAGACGAAAAAATAAACAGTAAAGTTCATCACATATGTACTATTGTATAAATGTGACGTACGATAATTTGACTTTAGTGTATAATTAATATGTATCATAAACTTAAGGTGCTCAGTAATTGTAAGTTTAATTTTAATCAATTTAATTATTTTTATACATTTACAAAAGTTTTAAGCAAATAATAATGCATTTATACATCATTTTTGATAGTATTAGGCAATATTGAATATATTAGGCAAGTAAATATATTAAGAAGGTGTTCATATGTCATTGGACTTACCCATTATGCTGATGATAGTTCTATTTCTAGCATTAGGGATTTTTAGTCAATGGTTAGCAGATAGAATTAAATGGCCATCTATAGTAGTTATGGCGATTGTTGGTTTACTCGTTGGCCCGATATTAGGTATCACTAATCCTAAAGAAGCGTTAGGATCTGAAGTGTTTAGTCCAATCGTTTCCTTAGCTGTTGCAATTATTTTATTTGAAGGTAGCAGTAATTTAGATTTTAGGGAACTTAAAGGAATTTCTAAAGCGGTTATTCGAATCATAACAGTCGGCGCAGTTATTGCATGGATTTTAGGTGCGATAGCCTTACATACAATCCTAAACTTTCCAATCTCCGTATCCTTTGTCATGGGAGGACTCTTTTTAATTACAGGTCCAACTGTGATTCAACCATTATTAAAACAAGCGAAAGTAAAGAGGAATGTTGACTCTATATTAAGATGGGAAAGTATTATTCTCGACCCAATTGGTCCGATGCTTGCATTGACAGCATTTTATATCTTCCAAATTATTGAACAAGGTATAAGTTTCATTGTTATTCTCATATTCGTACTGAAAATATTAGCCGTTGTCGTAATCGGCTTTGGTGCGTCATATTTATTTAATTGGTTCATACGCCAAGATATGATTCCACAAAATTTAATGCCACCTATCCAATTCGTTTTTATTCTCTTAACATTTAGTGTTTGTGATGCAATATTATCGGAATCTGGATTATTAGCGGTGACAATTTTTGGTTTAATAATGGCACGTAAAAAACGTCATGATTTAATCTTTAAAGAATCAGATCATTTCATCGATAATGCATCTTCTATATTAGTAAGTACAGTCTTTATTTTAATCACGTCATCACTTACGAAAGATGTATTACTTAATGTAGTATCATGGCAACTCTTTATTTTCTGTATTGTCATGATTGTCTTAGTTCGACCTATTTCAGTGCTTTTCTCAACATTTAAAACTGAAATTTCTAAGAAAGAACGAGCGATTGTCGCTATGATGGCGCCAAGAGGGATAGTCGTATTAACAGTGGCCCAATTCTTCTCAGGATTATTTATGGATGACAAAGTAGCTATGGCGAAATATATCACGCCCGTGACATTCGGCTTAGTATTTATTACCGTGGTCATTTATGGCTTTAGCTTTACACCATTAAGTAAATTATTCGGTGTCGCTAGTAATGAACCACCAGGTGTAATTATAGTAGGTGAGAGTGAGTTCTCATTCCACCTAGGCGTGAATTTACGAGATCATGGGATTCCAGTTATGATGTTCAATTTATTTGAAAATACATCTGAGAAAGCACATGAAGCGGGATTTGAAGTCTTCAAAGGTAATTTATTATCAAGTAATGATCGTATTTATTCCGACTTACTTCGATATAATAAATGTATCTTAATGACACAGTCATTTATTTTCAATAGTCTGGCATTTAATGAATTAGTACCAGAATTCGGTTTAAATAATGTTGATATGATGCCTGTTTCTTTCAATGATGAACAGGCGAGAAATAACTTGAGTGGTCCGATTCGTAATCATATTTTATTTGATGAAAATCACAGCCCACGCTGGTTTAATAATTACATTACACAACACAATATAGTAGAAGTGCCAGCAGAAGAGTACCATGAACTTACAGATAAAGACATGTTGATTTACTACATTAGTGAAGATAAAGAAGTCACATTCAAACGTAGTAATAGAGAATTACCAGAAAATGACACAGGGGTTTATGGTATTTTAAGAGATGCCCATGCATGATAATAACTGAGGTCATTTTAATGTAAACTAATAACCCGTAGATGAAGTTGAGTCATCTACGGGTTTATTTGTGATTCATTGATATGGTTAGGGCATAATGACCCATTAATAAGTAAACAACTCATCAACTGTAACTGAGAACTGTTTAGCTAATTTAAACGCTAATACTAATGATGGGTCATATTTGTTATTTTCAATAGCATTGATAGTTTGTCTAGAAACCCCAAGATTCTTACTTAATGTTTCTTGAGATATTTTCATCTTTTTACGATAGTACAAAATATTATTTTTCACTTTATTACCTTCAAGTTGAATATTTTTTCTTAGTATGATAATAGAATATTATTAAAAATCCTGATATTAAAATTAAATAATGTAACTCTGGATAATTGCTAAAAAATCTGGTGAAAACATTTTTTTGTGAGTCAGTAAAATCACAGACTTTTAATAGTATAGCAACAATCAAACTAAATACCGTCCATAATAATGTTTTGGCGAATATTTCAACGACCATTTGAGATTGTCTTTCGTCATATTTTTTATTTTTCACATCGGTTAAAATAGTTGGCAAATATTTGTTTATGATTATATTCCATAATACTCCAAAGACTAAGAATACTACTAATAAAAGAATAATTTTCATTAATTCCACTCCGTAATGTAAAAAGTTTTTGACATTATTATGATAACGTACTGACATAAAATGTCAAAAGAATTTTACATTTTGAAATGACTAAGATATAAAAAAGGTCATCCGGCTCCTGTGGGAATAGGGCGAGTTGAAAACTTGCTGAGCAAGATTGAGACCGTCCCCACGGAAAGCAAGATGACTTTTAAACAGAATTCACTTTATTTATGACAAGAAACTAAGGATTTTATGCTTAGTATTTCTATTTATTTTAAATATCTATCATGCATTAGAATTTTTAAGATATCAATTTGGTCTTGTAACTCTTTACCAACATTGGTATCTTTTATTTTTTTACGTTGCAATTCTTCATCTACAACACGCTTCACTGATAGCTCATCAGAACCATCTGATAATACCTTTTCTTTAGTATTGAACTCTTGATGAGCCACCAATTGCATACCGAATGAGTTATAAAGCAGTGTATATCCAGCAATACCCGTCGTGGATTGATAGGCTTTAGAGAAGCCGCCATCGATAACGAGCATCTTACCATCAGCTTTGATTGGATCTTCACCGTCGATTTCTTTAACAGGTGTGTGACCATTAATAATACGACCTTCATCTGGATTTAGTCCAAAGTCTTTCAACATTTTGCGAATCATATCAACATCTTCACGTAAGTGATAATATGGATTCTTCTCCTCTTTATGAGAAGCTTTGTCCTCTATAAAGTAGCGTTCAAATGTTGTCATTGCACGCTTACCAAATAGAGATGAATACTTACCAGTCCATAAATACCATACTAAGTCAGTAGATATATCATCAGTGATTTCTTTATGGTCGAAAGCTTTGCGTACATGATATTCAAAGACATCTAATAATTCACGTCCACTTAACTGCTCGCCCTCGATTTCGAAAGATTCCATTTCTCCATTTTCATCAACTGGGATACATCCATGAATCAGAAGATTGCCGTTGTATGGAAGATAAAGTTTACCTTCGCGCATCAAGAATGACATATGACGACGTAATTTCTCAGATTGTTGGAATGAAAGAAGTAATTTATCTACAACTTCCTCTTCTTCAGGCAGTAATTTCGCCGGATCGTTTCGGTCTACAGTTTGGAAACAAGTATCTTTAAGGGGATAAGTTTTGCCATAAACTGTAATTTCATTGTTGTCATAATCAATTTTTTCTAATACTAAACGTTCTTCCATTTCGAAAGAAGGGCGACGCTTAATAATAGGCATTTCGAGTTTAAATTGAATCATAGCAATCGCTTGATGTATTTTAGTGATTTGGCTTTCTTCACGTTTGGTTAAACTTGCATCTTTATCAGGACGTTTCTTAGGCTTGAAAGCAGGGTTCTCAGCGTCGTAATACTTTTCAGCTAAAGTAAGTAAAGGACGTAAGTTAATGCCATAAGCATCTTCAATAATATCTAAGTTATCATAGCGTGCACAGATACGAAGTAAGTTAGCTAAACATACTTTAGAGCCTGCATAAGCGCCTATCCACAACACATCATGGTTACCCCATTGAATATCAACTGAATGATAGTTAATGAGCGTATCCATAATCTTGTCTGGTTTCGGTCCACGGTCATAAATATCACCAACTACGTGAAGATGATCGACTACAAGACGTTGGACGGTATATGATAAACCGATAATAAGATCATCAGATTGCTCTAATTCAATAATTTGATTAACTAAAGTTTCATAATAGGGCTTCTTATTATGAAATTCATTACTTTTATATAGTAACTCTTCAATAATATAAACAAATTGTTCAGGCAAAGCTTTACGTAGTTTAGATCTTGTATATTTTGATGAACAATATGTAATAAGTTCTATCAGACGTTCGATAGTAGTGATATACCATACGTTGAGTTTACCTATGGAATCAAAATTATTTTTTACTAATTTTAATTTTTCTTCTGGATAATACACTAAGGCTGCTAAGTCATCAATCTCTTGTTGAGATAATTTATTTTCGAATATATCATTGATTTTTGCGCGAACGTTTCCTGAACCATTACGTAAAACGTGTTGGAAAGATTCATATTCACCATGTAAATCACTCACAAAGTGTTCTGTGCCTTTAGGTAATTCTAAGATAGATTCTAAATTAATGATCTCTGTTGCTAATTTCTCAGCACTATCAAATTTTTGAGAGAGTAAATCTAAATATTTTTGTTTCATTTCACTTTCAGTAATAGGAGTCATGCTTAGTCACCTCTGTTAAATATTTCCATCACATATGCATTATTTTAAAAAAGTAATGCGCTTACATAAATTATCTTTAAAATGTAGTGTTTTTTCAATGATAGCGTACTAAAAATTTTAATTTGTATGAAAAAAGCTGAGTAAACCCTAAAAAAGGATTACTCAGCTAAACTTATTTAACATTTTTGCGTCTTTTCATGAAGTAACGGATAACGAAGTAAATAATAGCGATAATGATGATGACATACATGATACGTGAGTATGTATGAATGCCAATCATAAGAGCACCGAAACTATCACTTAATAAGCGTCCAAGTAAAATAAGTGCGAAATTCCAAATTGTTGTTCCTAATAAGGAAAGGATAGTAAATTGAACTACATTCATACGGTTAATGCCAGCTGGTATAGTAATCAGCACACGTAATACTGGTACGAAACGACATAAGAAGACAGCCCATGCGCCATATTTTTTAAACCAATCATTGGCGCGTTTTAAATCTTTGCTTTTTAATTTCATCCATTTACCATGACGGTCCACAAATCGATATAATTTTTCCTCAGATATAAGTCTACAAATATAGTACAAAATGAGTAGACCAATAAACGAAGCTATAGTAGCAATAATTAATAGTGTCCATATAGATAAGTGGGATTTCACTGATAGTAAACCAGCAAAGGTAAGAATAATCTCTGAAGGAACTACAGGTAAGACGTTCTCTAATAAGATTAAAATAAATATAGCGGTATAGCCCCACTTACTAATAAACTCTGTAATAATCTGTTCCATTAATAACTCGTTTCTCCTTTAAATTAAGCAATGTTAATACATTGTATGTTAATTATAATAGATAATAACAATAATTGCTTAAAATTGATAATAAAGGCAAACCTGATTTGTACGAAATTATCGAATAGATTTGATTAAAGTATGATATAAACCACTAGCTTCTTCATCACTATGAACCCCGTAAGCATTCATGCGTCCATCTTTAAATAGAGTAAATTCATAATTTTCATATTTGATAAGTGTAGCGAATGAAGTAGCTTTTACAATATTTCCAGGGAAATGATTTGAGTAATCAAATGCATGTTTAGGCATTCTAAATAGGTACGTATGACCACACATTTGCTCAATAGTATTTTCTTGTTTTGTTTCTAATAAGTCATATTGATGGTTTTCACACACTGGGCATTCATTATTTTTCAATATATCTACGTTCATCGCTTTATAACTAAGATCAAACGCATCGATGGTAATCATTTGCTTTGAAAATCCTTTTCCACTTAAGTAGCGAATCACTTCAGCCACTTCATAACTTGCTACAATTGAGACAATAGGTGGGAGAACACCATTAATAGCACAACTTTCTCCAGTCTCAGGTATGGTTTGCATGAGACATTTTAAACAAGGACCTTGGTAATCAATGCCGTAAACAGTTCCTTTACTACCAACAGCTGCTCCATAGACCCACGGTATTTCATACTTATGACACACTTCATTTATGAGAAATCTCACTTTAAAATTATCCATTCCATCAATAATGATGTCTGGATTAATCTCACTTACTATATCCTCAATATTTGAAGAAGTGACTTCAACATCATAAGCAGTAAGAGTGACTTCTGAGTTGATTTGACTCACCTTATTTTTTACAGCTTCAACTTTAGAAACAAGATGATAGGCATCTTCTTCGTCATAAAGCGTCTGACGATGTAAATTTGATGTTTCAACGATGTCCATGTCTATAACTGTAAGATGATTAGCACCCATGCGAGCAAGCTGGTCTATGATATGGCTCCCTAAAGCTCCAGCACCAAAGACAAGTATTTGTGATGTAGAGAGTTGATGTTGTCCGTCTTCGCCAAAAGGGTGAAATCTCGTTTGTCTATCGTAGCGTGACATTATAGAAAACCTAAACCTTCAGTAGGGCTTGATGCTTGTGCAGTATATTTTACTGGTATTCGTCCAGCTTCGTATGAAAGTCTACCCGCATTAATTCCAAGCTTCATTGCTTCAGCCATTTTCACAGGATCTTTAGCTGCAGAAATCGCTGTGTTGAGTAATATACCGTCAGCGCCTAGCTCCATTGCATGACATGCATCTTTCGGTGAACCGATACCTGCATCAACAATAACCGGTACATTAGCATTTTCAATAATATAACTTAAATTAAGCGGATTATTAATACCACGACCAGTTCCAATAGGGGACGCAAGTGGCATGACTGCATGTACACCTAGTTCTTCCAAACGTTTCGCCAAGACGAGGTCATTTGAGATATATGGACATACGATATATCCTTTTTCTAAAAGTACTTTACAAGCTTCATATGTTTCAAATGGATCAGGAAGTAACGTTTCGTCATCGCCAATAACTTCAACCTTTATCATGTCACATACACCTGCATGGTTAGCAATTTCAGCAATTCTAATTGCTTCTTCAGCTGTTTTAGCACCTGCTGTATTCGGGAAAGTAATAAAGTCTTTTAAGTTAACGTTAGCTAAAGGATTAGGTAAATCACGATCATATAAATTCATACGACGAACAGCAAAGGTTAAAACATTGGTTTCTGAAGCTGCAATCGCTTGTGATTGAATATCTTCATTGTCAAATTTACCAGTACCTAATAATAAACGAGATTGTAATTCTAAATTTCCAATTTTAAACATTTTATCCGCCTCCAACAATTTCTAATAATTCTAATCGATCATATTCTCTAACAGTATGTTCATGATACTTATCTTGTTTAATTAATTCTTTATTGAATTCAACGATAACGCGCTTAGGATCTAATTCTAGTGCTGTTAAAACATCATAAATTGATTGTTCTTGGTCAAAGCTGAATGAGTCTCCGTTAATAATACACTTCATAATTGCTCCTCCTTTTCACACTAAAGCTTGAGTAACGAGGTGGTTTAATGCCAGAAATTAACCAATTTGCTATATCGCGTCCAATTACGGGAGATAATAAAATCCCATTACGATAGTGTCCTGTAATAACGAACAAGCCATCATCAATTTGATCCATCATTGGCATTTCATTATTCGTGTAAGGACGAACACCTGACCATTCTTTAAGTACACGACTATTCTTAAGTTCTGGAACACGAGCGCTTGCATGATCTAAAAGCCAATTTAAACCGCCTTCTGATGTGCCTACAGAGTAATTGTTAAATTCACTTGTTGCTCCTATTAAGAAACGATTGGGTTGTTTTGGAACGATATAACATCCATTAGTCATAAATAATGTCTCTTTAAGATCTAGTTCATCATGTTCCAGTAATAGAACTTCGCCTTTAACTCCAATGACTTCTCTAGGAAGAGAGTAGTTTTTTAATAGTTGAGAGGACCAAGCACCACTTGCAACGATCACTTTATGTGCTTCAATAGGTGACATTTGGTCAGTACACACAGCGTAGTAGCCATTTCTTCTATCAATCGATTGAACCTCTTGGTGATAATATCGTGTGATGTAATGTTGTTGTAGAGATTTAAACAAAGCTTTCGTGTATTTATTAGCATTGATTTGACCATCACTAGGTATATGAATTGCGCCATAAGCTGGTTCAACATTCGCATTGGTAAGCTGTATAAGTTCATCATTGGATAGTAGCTTGACACTAGAATCCATTTGTCTATGGAACTCATATTGACGTGTGAGTGATTCGAGGTCATCTTCTTGGTTAGCAATCTTAATAAGTCCTGAATCTTTGAACTGTATGTCGATTCCAGTCTCATTTAATAAAGATTCGCTTAATTTAGGAAACATCCCACGCGATTCAATGGCTAATTTATATAAATCGTTATCTTCAGTAAATTCATTTTGTGCTCCTAACATGCCTCCAGCTTTATATGAAGCATGTTTACCTGGAACATCTCGGTCGATGATCGCGATGTCATAATTTGTTGCGCTTAACTGTCTAGCAATTGACATACCTATGACACCAGAGCCAATAATAAGTACATCATGCATGTTGTGACCACTTCCTTCTTAATTCCTTAATTTCATTTAAAGACGCATTCATGAAAAATGAAATAGCACAAATACCATCAAATCCATATTCCAACTTTGAAATCGTATGTTCAGAAATTCCTCCGATAGCATAAATAGGTATAGGTAGATTTAATGCTTCTACGATTTCATCATGTGAACGTGGCGTGTCATGCGGATGTGAGGGAGTAGGGAAAATATGACCGTAAAAAACATAATCAAGTCCTTCATCTATACATGTATAAATAGTATCTATGCTATGTGTGGACATACCCACTTGGATTTCTGGATGTAATTTTTTATATGCAAAAGCTGTTTTAACATTTTCTTTAAAATGAATACGACTAAGGTTTAATTCTTCTAATAATGCCGTGTCACTATGAATAATCATTTTATCCTTAGGAAAACCTTGGTTAATGAGTTGAATCAAAATCTTCTTTAATTCATTTTTTGGCATAGACGTTCGAAATAATAGGGCATCAATGCCTTCCTCGATATTTAAGAAGTGTTCTAAGTCTTGTGTTGTAAGTGTCTTATCGTAAGTTATTGCGATAAATATGTGCATCACCTCAAATTTATAAATAAAAAAACGCTACCTCCCTGAATGGGAAATAGCGCTTAAATCATCTATATAAGTCCTAAAACTCTCTTGTCGCCACTTCCCTACGCCAGTATGAACTGGATCAGGTTCTAGGAATTATAAAGTCACTTCTTTACTCTCAGCCCTAAACAAAGGCACTTCCAGTGGATTTATATGAAATTGTATCAAAAAAATTTCAAACGTTTTCTTTGAATTCAGTTTACTATTTTTAGGAATATTCTTCAAACTTCTTTAGCTTTTATTAATCATATTCAATTTATGCATAAAATTACATATATGCTTCATATAATGAATAAAAAATAATTAATTTAATGTTTTAAGCTACTCAATTTTATAAAAAATATGGTTTTAGACACCATTATATAAGTGAATCTAAATCACATGCTTAAAACTGGAGATTCCAGTAAAATATACGAAAAATATACATTTTTTAAAGAAATTTCGTCTAAACTATTGTAACCGTTTTCACAACGTGCTATATTATATAAAAATTGTAGCGCTACAACTTAAAAAAGTTGTTCTAAAAAGGGTAGTTTTAACAGTCATCGCAGGGAATTTCTGAAACTTAACGACATCTTATATAGAAACAACATAATTTAAATGGAAGTAGGAAACAAATATGAATGAAAAACGCAGTAATGTACGCTGGTATTTTGCAATTGGGTTCTTTCTCATCGGCGTAATTGCATATATGGATAGGTCTAATATTTCATATATTGCAGCTCCAATGATGAAAGATTTAGGTATGACAAAAACACAATTTGGTTTATTAGCCTCATTTTTCTCACTAGGTTATGCATTTATGCAAGTGCCTTCTGGAGTGTTAGCTGAGAAATTTGGTCCTCGTAAAATGATTACTATAGCTCTCGTATGGTGGAGTGCATTCACAATTTTGACAGGTATGATTAAACATCACGGTTTATTATATTTTGTAAGATTTTTATTCGGTGTCGGCGAAGCCCCAATGTACCCATCGAATGCCGTATTTAACTCATTTTGGTTTGCTAAAAACGAAAAAGGAAGAGCTTCGAGTGCTCTTCTAGCTGGGTCTTATTTTGGACCAGTACTAGCACCGATTATCACAATTGCAATTGTTAATGCCTTTAACTGGCAAGCAGTATTTTATATCTTTGGTGCAGTTGGTATTGTTATGGCTATCTTATGGGCAATCATTGCTAAAGATTTACCTGAGCATCACAAAATGGTAAGTGAAGCGGAGAAGAAATATATCACTGAGCATCGTGATATTGTTGCAACTGAAAAGTCTTTACCACCCTGGAAACGTTTCTTAAGTCACTTTAGTTTCTATGCAATTGCACTACAATATTTTGTAGTACAATTCGTTATCGCATTATTCTTAATTTGGTTACCAACATATTTGGCTGAGCAATATCATGTGGATTTCAAAGATATGGCAATCAGTTCATTACCATGGTTGTTTATGTTCTTCCTAATACTCTCAGCTGGAGCAATCTCAGACAAAATTTTAAATTCTGGGCAGTCACGATTTGTAGCGCGTGGTGCGATTGCTATCGCTGGATTTGTAGTGTTCTCTGTATCAATCTTTTTAGCAGTTCATACTGATAACTTATACATGACAATTGTTTGGTTATCCTTATGTTTAGGTGGCGTAGGTATTTCAATGGGTATGAGCTGGGCAGCAGCGACTGACCTTGGTCGTAACTTCTCAGGCACAGTGTCTGGTTGGATGAACTTATGGGGGAACATCGGCGCATTAATTAGCCCATTACTTGCCGGTATAGTAGTAGATCAACTAGGTTGGTCAATGACATTACAATTATTAATTGTTCCTGCAGTTATTGCTGCTATTCTATGGTTCTTCGTTAAACCAGATCAACCACTTGTTGTAGATGAAGAACAATCAAATTAATATTTTTATCTTGAACATACTAAGATTCCCAAACCACTCATCTTAGTATTTTTTTTATTTACTTCTGAATTTACAAGAGTTTAAAGCATGATGTTTCAGGTTATCTATGTATTAAACTGTTAAGAAGCTGAGGAGATTATTCAAATGATTATCATTAATGCTAAGATTAAAGTTGATGAAAATAAACGCGAAGATTACTTACAATTAATGGCTGACTTAGTGGAACATTCTAGACAAGAAAAAGGAAATTTATTCTATCATCACTATGAAGATGTAAGCGAAGCGAATACATTTGTGGTGGTTGAAAATTATAAAGATGAAAATGCTGTTGAAGAACACAATCAATCTGAACACTTCCAAACATTTAGCCAAAATATTAGTAAATTTATTACTGAGGAACCTAAGATAGATGTAAGTCGAACAGTAGAAAAATAATTCAATTCGCACGTTCAACATAAATGAATAATCAGTGTTATAATTGGTAAGTAAATGCAACACTTATGAACATCATAGATTATAAAAAATGAACGAGACAATGTTATTCAACTCATAAAATTAAATTGTCTCGTTCTTTCTTATGTTCTTATTTGGGGATGTAAATTAGAAAGGAAGATTAAAGTGAATCACGTACTTAATTCACTGACCCGTGTTGATAAATCTAAAATTGATTATTATAAAGGGTTAAGACAAGGATTATTACTTATTATACCTGCTTTAATAGGCTATTTTTTTGGATTTTTCAATTTTGGCTTATTAATATCAACAGGTACACTTGCACATGTCTATGTGTTTAAAGGCTCAACGCAATCTATGTTAAGAACAGTTATTATCTGCTCACTGTCGTTCTCACTTTGTATGATGTTAGGTACGTTAACGATTATACAGCCGATAGTATTTGGTCTTATCTTACTTGTTGTCGTTGCGGTACCGTATTATATTTTTAATGCACTCAAAGTAGCTGGACCGTCTTCTACCTTCTTCTTAGTAACATATTGTTTGCCTATTAATTTACCTCATGCGCCAGAAGAAGCATTACTACGTGGCTTAGGCATTCTTATTGGTGGTATATTAGCGACAATAACTGTAATGTTAACCATCTTATTTACCAAAGTTAAAGCAGAAGATAGAGCGATTAACGCGGATTTTGCTACAATTCATAACTTGTTACATCATTATAATGACCCTGAAGCGTTTAAAACATACGCGAGAAATGCTGTAACTGAATTTAGAACATCGGAAAAGCTCCTTATCACTTCTACATCAGGTGGTAATGGAAAGTTAAGTTCACGTTTCCAAAAGTTAATACTCCTACATACTGCAGCACAAGGTATCTATTCAGAGTTACTCGAATTAAATGAGAAAAATGTTCGTCCTATTCCACAAGATCTTATTGAAATGATGGATCATATTTATAATGGAATACAACAACCTCGAACTTCAAGACCATGGACAAAGCCTGTGGACGTACCTTCAGAATTTGAAAATTTATTGAATCATATATTGAAAATCGATGAAATGGTACATGCGAACGACAATCAAATTGAACATGAAGCCGATATTCGCAAACCACTCTATAGTAAACGTATTTATCAAAATTTAACTTTTGATTCAATCGTCTTCAGAAATGCGCTACAATATACGGTTATTATGGCTATAGCAATATTTATTGCGCTAGGATTTAATATTCAAAAGGCTTATTGGGTACCACTTTCAGCACATACTGTATTACTCTCAAATATGACGACAATCCGTTCACTTGACCGTGCATTAGCAAGAGGAATAGGTACAATTATTGGCGCCCTTATTTTGTCAGGCATATTAGCCTTAAACATTAATCCGTTAATTGCAATATTAATCATGGGTGTTTCAGCAGTGATGACTGAAGCGTTTGTTGCGGCAAACTATGCATTTGCTGTTATTTTCATTACTACTCAAGTAATTATGCTGAATGGTCTAGCTTCGCATAACTTAAGTATAGAAATTGCTTATACACGTATTATCGACGTTATATTAGGTATTGTCATAACTGTTATAGGGATATTCTTAGTTGCCAGAAATACGGCCTCCTCAATGTTACCAGGAGCGATTGCAGAACTAGTTCGTAAAGAAGCCACGCTATTTCATTATTTATTTTCTAAAAATAAATACGAAACGAATGAAGTAGATAAGGGAGAACGTTTAAATTTAAACGTAAAAATCAGCAACGTCACTCAAATGTATAATTCTGCCAACGGAGAATTGTTCAGTAATAAAGAGGTTGTGCGATATTATTATCCAAGTATCTTTGCGTTAGAGGAAATTAGTTTTATGTTAGAAAGAGCGATGAATAACAAACATCGTATAACTATCGATGATGAGCAAATGGGCGAGTATCTCTTAGCGTTTGAAAATATTGCCAAGCATTTCCAACTACAAGGCAGTTTAGAGGAAAGAGAGTTAAGTCATTTACCTCAATATAATTATATTCGATCAGCATTAATTAATATTCAGCGTAACAGTGTTCACGCACGTAAAGATATCACAGAAAATGAGGAAGAACATCATACTTCAAATGACTCTCAATCAAAAGGTTAGTAAGTGAACCTTTCGTTTAATAACTCATGATAGTGGTAAATACTATTAAAAGTTATTTTATTGGGAGGTAAAGTTATGCCTTGGACAATGGACGATTACCCACAAAGTTGGAAAAATTTCGATGAACTTGAACGTAAGAAGGCAATAGACATCGGAAATGCTATGCTAAAAGATGGCTATAAAGAAGGCGACGTGATTCCTATTGCTACACAACAAGCTGAAAAATGGTATAAAGATGCGTCTAAGGAAGCATTAGATGAATTAAAGAATAAACATATCACACAACACCAGAAAGATCAGTCAGCTAATCCAAAATTAAATGACGAAAATATACATGTTTATTACGAAGACAATGAATGGAAAGTTAAAACTGAAGATGCTAAACAAGCTTCAGATACATTCGATCAAAAGCAAGACGCCGTGAAACGTGCGAACGAGATTGCTGACAATAAAGGAACTAAAGTCATCGAACATAAAAAAGATGAATAGATTAAATTGAACTGCGTAAGTGCTCATACTTATGCGGTTTTAGTTTGCTTACTTAAATGAGGCGAAAGTATGATGGGCTAACGTTTCTCTATCGATTTCAATTCCGATATAATGGAGGTGTATAGAAAACGGAGGTCGAGATATATGTACGTAGAAAGAAAGCCTTCATTATATGTCGAAGACTTAAGAAATGAATTCAAAAATAGTTTAAATAACTTTCAGGATAGTGAGGCAGCATTTGATACACTATTAAGCTTTGTTGAACTAGACCATGTGTATTCTTCCGCACTTAAAGAAATTAGTACGAAGTTAAGTATTTTAGATGAAAATTTTAATTATCAATTTAAACATAATCCCATACATCATATGGAAAGACGAGTTAAAGAAATGCACAGCTTAGTTAAGAAACTAAGTCGTAAAGGGCTTGAAGTGAGTGCACAAAGCGCCAAAGAGAATATCATGGATATTGCAGGTATTCGAGTGGTTTGTAATTATTTAGATGATATTTATGTGATTGAACAAATGCTACTCAAACAAGAAGACGTTAAATTGTTGAAGCGAAAAGATTATATTGAACATCCCAAAGAAAATGGCTATCGTAGTTTGCATATTGTGGTATCCATTCCTGTCTTTTTAGCTGATGCTGTAGAAGTGACGCCAGTAGAAATTCAAATTCGTACAATTGGTATGGATATGTGGGCAAGTTTAGAACATAAGATTCGATATAAGAATGACGCAGACACTGAAAAGTATAAAGGATTACTTGAACAATGTGCGACTGATATTACAAATGTTGAAAGTAAGATGCAACAAATCCATTCAGAGATATCGAGTAATTAAAGTGTATTATAGAATGAATTTTATTAACCATCTGGTCACACAGATGGTTTTAATTATGTTAAATTCAATAACCACTTTATTTTGGCTATATTTATATAAAAATTATTTATATGTTATTATTATTTTAATTGATATATTAGAAATACGAGGTTATTTATGATTAAGCAGAATTTTACAACTAAGGTTTATCCACTGAAACGATTTAAAGATGAATATAGCGAAGTCGCATACGCAGGAGATATGAATTCTAATAATGTAATTGTCTTTATCCACGGAGCATTATTAACTTATAAAATAATGACAATGTTCGAACCCTATTTTAGAGAATATAAAATGATCTTTGTGAATTGTCCTAGTAGAGGAAAGAGTTCTGATTTAGACAGGGATACACACACGCTTGATGATTACTCTGAACGTATTTATGATGTCTTAACGCAAGTGGTTGAGGAACAACAAATTCACGAATTAAGTATCGTCGGTTATTCAATGGGAGGTATGATTGCAACGCGTCTACTTAAATACAATACTCTCCCCATTACTCATCTTATTTATTTACATAGCGCAGCTAAAATTACCCCAGATGCTAGTATGCTCGCGCGTCTATTTACAAATAATAGTAAGAGGGATATTTTGAAGGACGAAGTGAAAGCAGTTAAAAATCTTCCTCAATACATCTTGAACAAAACCATTTATGCTCATAAAGAGAATGCGTTAGATTTAATACAATTTGTCGCTCCAATAAAAACCATCATTACCGACATACTCTATACTATTAAGACAGATTACTTACCCGATATAGATGAAATAAAGCAGTTCCCTAAAATCATGTTCATGTCTGGTAAAGAAGATCAAATTATTCCATACACAGATTCACAAGCCACACTTGAAAAGTTTAAACAACTGGGTGGTGAAACAAAAGAAATATTATATCCAGGAATAGGTCATATCGATTTTCCTAGTGTGTTGGAAACAACTTCTAAAGATCAAATAGGCGTAGTAGACCATATTAAAAATTGGATTTCGAATTAAATGAAAAAGTAAGACGGAAGGGCGTCTTAAACACATTTCTGTGTCGAAGTTTCCAAAACTTAAATAGAAAACAGATACTAACCTTGACGTAATATTACGTTAAGGTTTTTTATTTTGAAAAATAATAACAACTAAAGAAAGCGCTTGCAAAATAAAAACGTGTATATTACCATACTTGTATACAAGTTAAGATGTTCAAGTTTGGAGGGTGGAGACAATGACTTATGGCTATCCTAAAAAGTGGATGGAAGGTTTAACAACCGGAGAGTCTATTGCAGCTGAAATACGTTTAGGAATCGTAAGCGGAGAAATCTTAGCTGACACATTATTAACAGAGAATCAAATAGCCAAGCAATTTAATGTTAGTCGCTCTCCAGTTAGAGATGCTTTCAAATTGTTACAAACTGACCAATTAATACATCTTGAACGTATGGGAGCTCAAGTTTTATCTTTTGGAGATCAAAAGAAAAGAGAAATGTATGATTTACGTCTCATGCTTGAATCTTTCGCATTTTCAAGATTAAAAGGTCATGACACACAAGCGATAGCTAAAGAAATGAAGAAACAATTAGAAATGATGAAAGTGGCGGTTCAGTTTGAGGATGCAGAGGCATTTACAAAACATGATTTCGAATTTCATGAAGTCATCATTTATGCTGCGAATCATCAATATCTTAAAACATTTTGGAATCACTTGAAGCCAGTAATGGAGTCGCTCATATTACTATCTATGAGACATCGAATGGCTACAGACAAACAAGATTTTGAAAGAATTCATCGCAACCACCAAGTATTTATAGAAGCAATTGAACATTATGATGCTGAGAAATTAAGAGAAGCGTTTCACTTAAACTTTGATGACGTTGGAAAAAATATAGAAAGTTTTTGGTTACGGTAAAGATTTGGAAGAGAGGGACCCTATAATGAAATATATGATTGGCGTTGATATCGGAACTACAAGTACTAAATCTGTACTTTACGATGAAAATGGTCAATTTATAATGAAACATAATATTGGTTATGACTTACATACACCCAATGTAGACGTATCAGAAGAAAATCCAGATGAATTATTTGATGCAGTGTTAATGACGGTGAAGTACATCGTTCGAGAATCTGGTATTTCGAAGAAAGATATTAAGTTAATTTCATTTAGTGCTCAAATGCACAGCTTAGTGGCAATGGACGCTCAAAATAAACGTTTAACTGAGAATATTACTTGGGCTGACAATCGCTCAAGTCGCTATGCTGATTTAATTGAAAATGAATATAATGGCTTTGAAATTTATCAGCGAACAGGTACACCGTTACATCCAATGTCACCACTATCTAAGATTTTCTGGATGAAACATGAACAACCTGCCATATATAATCAAACAGCTAAATTTGCTGATATTAAGACTTACATTTTCTATCAATTATTTGGTAAGTATGTCATCGATTATTCAATGGCGTCAGCAACTGGGATGTTCAACTTAGGACAATTAGACTGGGATGAAAAAGCGCTAAAACTACTAGGTATTAGTAGAGACCAATTACCAGAGCTTGTACCAACAACCCATATCTTAACTGGCATGAAGAAACGTTTTGCCGAGCTCATGGATATTGATGAAAATACTCCAGTGGTTGTGGGAGCAAGTGATGGTGTACTTTCGAATTTAGGTGTTAATAGCTATAAAAAAGGTGAAGTTGCAGTGACTATCGGTACATCCGGTGCCATTAGAACAGTTATAAATAAACCACGTACAGATTATAAAGGTCGTATATTTTGTTATGTTTTAGATGATGAACACTACGTCATTGGTGGTCCAGTGAATAATGGTGGAGTGATTCTACGATGGTTACGTGATGAGATTCTTGCAAGCGAAGTAGAAACTGCTAAGCGTTTAGGTGTTGATCCCTACGATGTGTTAACGCAAATTGCTAGTCGAGTAAAACCAGGTGCAGAAGGTCTTATCTTTCATCCATATCTTGCTGGTGAACGTGCCCCACTATGGAATGCAGACGCTAGAGGTTCATTCTTTGGTTTAACGCTCTCTCATAAAAAGGAACATATGATACGTGCAGCATTAGAAGGTGTACTTTACAATTTATACACTGTATATCTTGCGTTAATAGAAGTTATGAATGAGACACCAAATACAATTAAAGCGACAGGTGGTTTCGCTAAAAGTGAGATTTGGAGACAAATGATGGCAGATATTTTTGATACTAATCTTATCGTGCCAGAAAGTTATGAGAGTTCATGCTTAGGTGCATGTGTACTAGGACTGAAAGCAATAGGGGAAATTGATGACTTCTCTATTATTGAAAAAATGGTAGGAACAACGAACGCTCATCAACCAAATGAAGATACTGTAGCAATTTATCAAGAGCTTGTTAAAATCTTTATTAATATAAGTCGCTCTATAACTGAAAGCTATAGTGAAATAGCAAACTTCCAACGTAAACATATAAGCAATTAAGCACTAAGAGTATTAACTATAAAGTTGCAACTCAGACATTTAAAAGAGAAAGAAGGGGAATGTTATGTTTGGAGAAATTTGGCCACTCATAAGTGTTGTACTCGGGATTGTTATCTTACTTACTTTAATTATATTCTTGAAATTAAATACATTTATTTCATTAATCATTACTTCAATCATTACGGCACTATTACTAGGAATGCCTTTAAATAAAATTATGGAAACGATTGAAAATGGAATGGGTAGTACCTTAGGTCATATTGCGCTCATCTTCGGATTAGGAGCAATTTTAGGTAAACTACTAGCTGATGGTGGAGGTGCTACTCGAATTGCAGATACGCTCATCGCTAAATTTGGTCAGAAACATGTTCAGTGGGCTATGCTCATCGCTGCTTTCATCGTAGGTATTGCATTATTCTTTGAAGTTGGTTTAGTACTATTAATACCACTAGTATTTACAGTAGCTAAGCGTGCAAATGTTTCAATCTTAAAATTAGGACTACCAATGGTTACAGCATTATCAGTAACTCATGGTTTCTTACCACCACATCCGGGGCCTGTCGTGATAGCAAAAGAGCTTAAAGCTAATATTGGTGAAGTATTATTATACGGTATCATCATTGCAATTCCAGTGACACTTATCGCAGGCCCATTCTTTAATCATATGGCTCAAAAAATAATTCCTAGTGCTTATAGACGCGAAGGGGATATTACTTCATTAGGTACTCAAAAAGAATTCAAAGAGGAAGAAATGCCAAGTTTTGGTATTAGCTTACTTACAGCAACATTACCGGTTATTTTAATGTTAATTTCTACAATTGTGCAATTAGTGACAGGTCATGAAGATCCAACAAACTGGTTTGAACAAATCATTTATCTTATAGGAACAGCTGGTACAGCAATGTTAATTGCGGTTATCTTTGCGATTTTCTCCATGGGTGTAATGAGGCAACGTAAGATGGAGAATATTATGGAATCCGTTACAAATGCAATTTATCCTATAGGTATGATGTTACTCATCATTGGCGGTGGCGGTACATTTAAACAAGTGTTAATTGATGGAGGCGTTGGAGACACCATCGCTAAAATGTTTGAAGGTTCCAACATGTCACCTATATTGCTCGCATGGATTGTCGCAGCTGTATTACGTATCGCGCTTGGATCAGCTACAGTTGCTGCGGTCTCAACAACAGGAATTGTAATACCTTTATTACATCATTCAGATACGAACGTAGCATTAGTTGTGCTCGCAATTGGTGCAGGAAGTGTTATCCTATCCCACGTCAATGATGCAGGTTTCTGGATGTTCAGAGAATACTTTGGTCTCACGATTAAAGAAACATTCTTAACGTGGTCATTACTAGAGACAATCATCTCTGTTTCTGGAATTATTTTCATACTATTTATCAGTTTATTTGTTTAATTAAATATAACCGAATGATTATCGATATGAATAACAGTCCCTTCACTAAGTAAATTGGTGAAGGGATTAACTCTACTATGAAAGCATTTTAAATAATGATACACTTTAAAATGAATACGATAAACAATATAAATAAAGGGGTTTACATATTGAGACAAATTAAGAAAGCAATTATACCTGCAGCTGGCTTAGGTACGAGATTCTTACCAGCTACAAAAGCTATGCCTAAAGAAATGTTACCAATATTGGATAAACCAACGATACAATACATAGTAGAAGAAGCCTCACGCGCAGGCATCGAAGATATTATTATCGTTACTGGAAAACACAAACGAGCAATTGAAGATCATTTCGATAATCAAAAAGAACTTGAAATGGTGTTAGAAGATAAAGGTAAAACTGAATTATTAGAAAAAGTTCAATATTCTACTGAATTAGCTAATATTTTCTATGTACGACAAAAAGAGCAAAAAGGTTTAGGACATGCAATTTATTCTGCTCGTCAATTTATAGGTGATGAACCGTTTGCTGTGCTTCTAGGTGATGATATTGTTGAATCAGATACACCAGCTATTAAACAATTAATGGAAGTATATGAAGAAACTGGTAATTCAGTTATAGGTGTTCAAGAGGTGCCAGAGTCAGAAACGCATCGCTACGGTATTATTGATCCTTTATCTAAAAAAGAACGTCGTTACGAAGTTCAAAAGTTTGTTGAGAAACCTGAACAAGGTACAGCACCTTCTAATTTAGCAATTATGGGACGTTATGTCCTAACTCCAGAGATCTTTGATTATTTAAAAACACAGAAAAAAGGTGCAGGTAATGAAATTCAACTCACTGATGCTATCGAACGAATGAATAGTGAACATCAAGTATTTGCATATGACTTTATCGGTAACCGCTACGATGTTGGTGAAAAGTTAGGGTTCGTAAAAACTACTATCGAATACGCACTAAAAGACGAAAGTATGAAAGATGAACTTAAGCAATTCATCAAAAAACTTAATATTGATTAATATGAAAAGGCACACAGAAATTTTATTTCTGTGTGCCTTCTTAATGTATTAATGTAATACCTCTACAAACTTAACATTAGCAGTAATGTAATAACCATCAACGGTTTTTAATCTTGGAGTAAAATTATTTGTATAATCGATATCGATAATATTTAATTCATCTTTAGGTTGCATCGTTTGAATTGGTTCGTTTTTGAAAGTAACGTCAGTGTAAAGTTTACACTTCTTCAATACTCTAATTCTTTTAGGAATAGTAGAAACGTAGCCATCTTTCTTTTTCAATTCAGTAGGTTTAACAAAATTTACATTAGCAGTAATGAATCGCTTATCTTTAGTAATTAATCTCATTGTTCCCTTAGATGATTGACTCATATCTGATATGGGAATTAAACTACCTTTTTTAATAGTATTAAATTCTTCTTTAAAATCTGCATCAATATAACTTTTAATAGTTTTTTTAGTAATTATAAAATTGGGTTTTTCGCTTAAATACTTAGTATCATTTAGTTTATTTGTTGGGACATCCTCAATTTTAAATTGTTTATTTATAAATTCTAACTTAAAGTTTTGACGGTTTAGACTAACATCATCATTGAAATTAGGATAAGTAGCGAATACAAGTGCTGTTTTGTAAAGATTAAATTTAATAGCAATATTAAAATCAAATTCATCAAAGATTAAATCATCAGTTTTAATATATATGAAGTTATCTTTATGTTCATAATTCACAGATTTAGAAAATCTTTCGTCTCGAATTTTAATTAATTCTACGTTATTGATTTCTACACTTGGTTTAGTAAATAATTCAATTACCTCATAAAATGTATCATCTATCATCTCTGTACCTTTATACACAGGCATACACGCTTCTTGTAGAGGTATTAAATGGTTATATTTATCAGGATATTTTAAATAAACACTTGTATTTTTAATAAACTTTTGTTTGTTAGAATCAAAAATTTTGTAATAAATGTATTCTTGCATAGCTTCTTTATCAGAGTGAAAAAGACTATAAACATTTTTATACTCATCTATAGTAAGTAAGTCTTCCACATTGTATCCAGTTTCTTTAATAATGGATTCTACTTTAGAAAATTGATTGAAAAAGAATTCTTTATTATCAGATTTTAAAAATGTTTTAGTCACTAAGAAGCGTTGCATGTAATCCACTTCTACTATACGACTCAAAATACTTTCCATAGCTATTTTAGGAATATCTAAATTAACAATTTGACGTAAAACTTCTAAATTGATTTTTGATTTTTCAATAACATCAGTAGATTTAACTAATGAGACATTATCTGTAAAGCGATTAACGTGATAGGTAGCTTCAGTTGTCATTGATGCACTTGTACACTTACTAATTAATTCCGCAAAGAATAATTTATCTTCACCAAATTTCATATGTTGAAATTTTATTTGATTATCTATTACTGTTGAACGCTTAAAGATTTTACCTGGTGGACCCACAGCACGAAAAATTTCATTGATTTCATATGGAATTAAACCATTGGCTTCCTTATATGAAGCGAAACGAGCCATTTTAGAAACATTTTTATCTTTATGCCTAAAGCTTTGTCCAAAGCCAATATCTGAATGATGTTCAGACATTTGAAATACTAATTTCGGAAAGCCCTTTTTATCTAACCAATCGTCAGCATCCAATAAAGCAATGTATTCACCATTTGCCACCTCGATACCTACATTACGAGGTTCAGCTGGACTTCCAGAGTTTTGTTCTAATTGAATACATTTTATAAAATCGTACTTATCATCATAGTACTGAAGAATTTCATAAGATCTATCCGAAGAAACATCATCTACAAATATAGCTTCAATTAATGAATGGTCCATTTCTAAATCCACTAAAGATTGTACACATCTCTCAATAAAAGGTTCCTTATTATAAACAGGAACAACAATTGAAATTAACTTACTAATTTTAAACTCCCCCAAAACAAAAATATTACTCACTATATTTTTGTATAATAAAATAGTTATACTACAAGAATAGCGTTTTTACAAGAAACAGAATAGATATATTACCTAAAACTTTTTAAAGAACTATCACAAGGTTATTATAAATTATGTTGATGCTTAAATATTATCGAGAATTTACATAAAAAATAAGAAGTGATGATTTTGTGAAAAGTATCACAAAATACTTTTATTTTACATGAAAAGGTGTAGTATATGAATTGTAAGGAGTAAGTAATAAATTATGGAGTGATTGACTATGAGAAATGTAATTGAGAATTTAATTAACTCTGATGTAAGTAGTTACGAAATTTATGTACACACTGGCGTAAATCAAGGTCTTATAGGTGATCTTAAAGATGGATATTTAACAATTGACTCAATCCCTTATATTGATGCCGAGAGATTATATTATTATAGTCTAGAACGTAAATCCCTTGTTACAAGTTAACCAAACCAATAACGCTATTGATAACTCCCGAAAATGATGAAATGAACTTGCTCTCAAAGAGTAATTGAGAGCAACAAACACTCTATATACCCCTAAAATCTAGAATAATGTGTTAGAAGACCACATCCTACGCCCCAGTAAGATGTGGTCTTCACTATGTTTATTCAACTTATTAATTATTTAATAAATAAAAAATTAAAATCCGAAAATTACACTTTAAGTATTTAATATTTTTTGAAGGGTGAACGAAAAATAAGGTCATCCGACTCCTGTGGGGATAAGACGAGTTGAAAACTTGCATAGCAAGGTTGAGACTGTCTCCAAGGAAAGCGCGATGACCAAACTATATTCATCTTCTAATGAATTATTCTGGACTAATCTATTGAGTAATACGACCTCTTGGGTTTTCTTTTTTATCATTTTGTTTAAAGTTCTTTTTAATACCATTATATTCATAAGTGATATTAAATAACTTATTCTTTGCTGCATCTCTACTGGCAAATGGTAATCTCACGTCTTCCATCTTCTCAACTTCATGTCTAAAAGCTTTTTCCTCTTTTTGACGTTCTTTTATAGACATATTTAACCATTCTTCTTTAGTAAATAAATCTTCGAAAGGAAATTCAAATGCAGTACGGTGCTTTTCTTCTCTTAACTTTAGAACGCGATCATGATAAGACATCTCTCTCACTACCTCCTTCTAGTATATACTCATAATTATATATCACTACTTTATATTAATTATTAAGTACCCACACTGAAATTATAACATTTTTTAATTTTTGCAATCACTACAATTTTATAGAGTATTGAAAAACGTTAAGATAGATATAACTTATATTGAAATTCATTTTCCAAAAAGGAGACTAAAGATATGTCAGAGTTAAAGAATAAAGTAGCAGTAATTACAGGAGCAGGTAGTGGGATTGGAGAAGCTATAGCCAAAGCGCTAAGCCAACACGGGGTTAACATTGCGCTTGCTGGAAGAAATGAAGAAAAACTACAAACCGTGGCACAACAACTTGAAACTGAGACAAAAGTCATCCCTACAGATGTCACTCAAAAAGACAGTGTTGACCAAATGCTACAAGTCGTTAAAGGACACTATGGTAAAGTCGACATCGTTGTTAATAGTGCTGGACAAAGTTTATCATCTAAAATCACAGATTATGACGTTGAACAATGGGACACAATGATTGATGTGAATTTAAAAGGGACGCTTTATGTATTACAAGCAGCATTACCACATTTATTAAATCAATCATGTGGGCATATTATAAATATTGCTTCTATTTCTGGATTTGAAGTTACGAAGACAAATGCTGTATACAGCGCCACTAAAACAGCAATCCATACTATTACACAAGCCCTTGAAAAAGAACTCGCACGTACCGGTGTAAAAGTGACAAGTGTATCACCAGGCATGGTTGAAACACCAATGACTGAAGGTAATGACTTTGGCGGACGTAAAAAGTTAGATACACGCGACATCGCCGATGCAGTTGTATATGCGTTAACGCAACCAAGCCATGTAAATGTTAATGAAGTGACAGTCAGACCTGTATAGAAGTATTAAAGAGCATATTATTAAGATGACAAGCACTTATAGAATGTTAAACTTGAATTGTAAACTATTTGATACTTTTAATTTACATAAAGGAAGGGATATCAAATGAATCAACGTCAATTCGAGATTTTAAACATGCTTGTTGAATTTAACACGGAGAGTCCTCCAGGAAGAAATACAGACCCATTACAAAATGAAATTGAATTATTATTAAGAGATTTAGGTTTCTCTATTCAGCGAGAACACCTTTATGACAATGATAGTATCATTGTGGCCACTTTAAAGGGGGAAGACCCTGAAGCACCCAAGTTAATATTAAATGGCCATGTTGATGTCGCGTCTGTAGATGATGATCAATATTGGCAATATCCTCCATTCAAGTTAACAGAAGTGGACGGATGGTTATACGGCCGAGGTGTCAGTGATATGAAAGGTGGCATGTCATCCTTATTTTATGTTTTGGAAAGGTTAAATCAAGAAGGACATCGTCCTAAAGGTGACATTATCGTACAATCAGTTGTAGGTGAAGAAGTTGGAGAAGCAGGTACAAAACGTGCATGTGAGATAGGTCCTAGAGGGGATTTAGCCTTAGTATTAGATACGAGTGAAAATCAAGCTTTAGGACAAGGTGGCGTTATCACAGGTTGGATTATTGTTAAAAGTAAAAATACGATACATGATGGCGCCCGTAGCCAGATGATTCATGCGGGCGGTGGTTTATTTGGTGCAAGTGCGATTGAAAAGATGACAAAGGTCATTCAAGCATTAAATGAACTTGAATCTCATTGGGCAGTGATGAAAAAGAGTCCAGGCATGCCACCAGGTGCGAATACCATTAATCCAGCAGTGATAGAAGGCGGTCGTCATCCAGCTTTTATTGCAAATGAATGCCGATTATGGATTACCGTACATTATTTACCTAATGAGCGATATGAAGATGTTGTTGAAGAAATTGAAGATTACTTAAATCGCGTGGCTGAAGCGGATGTTTGGATGAGAGAGAATCCACTTGAGTTTGAGTGGGGTGGAGCATCTATGATTGAAGACAAGGGAGAAATCTTCCCAAGTTTTACAGTGCCAATAGAACATCCTGGATTTAAACAACTAGAAGATGCGCATCAACATGTGCATGGCAGTGCGTTAAGACATGGCATGAGTACGACCGTAACAGATGGTGGTTGGATTGCGCATTTCGATATTCCAACTATATTATATGGTCCAGGTAGTCTGGAAGAGGCACATAGTGTTGATGAAAAGGTTGAGAAACGTGAATTAGAGCAGTATAGCGAAGTGTTATATGAGTTTCTGAAACATTGGTATGAGCACCCTGAGAAGTAATATAGAATGTGAAGTAAATCCAAAATTGTAAGGGTTAAAGTGGATAAAAAAACCCCTCACTATTTCGTATAGTGAGGGGTTGCTTCATATCAAGCAGAAAGACTTGTTACTATAAGTAAAGTTTAAGATTTTATCTTCTAAACGATTCTTTCAATCTACTCATCCAACTACCACCGCGTTTTGAACGAACGGGTTGACCTGTTGGTTGTGCAGTTTGTTTCTTGAGCTCTTGTCCATATTTGATTGCTTTTTGCATTAAGTATACTTGTGAATTTAATGGTGACAAGTTGTTTTTAACATAGTGATATACACCATTTTCATCTTGGTAACGTCCTTTTTCATTATCTGAAAGTTGTAAGTTCATGTAATCGACTAAACGCTTACCAATGGTTTTATTTTCAACAGGGAACAAGATTTCAACACGTTTAATCATGTTACGTGTCATAACATCTGCTGAAGATAAGTAAATACGTTCGTCGCCATTATTATGGAAGTAGTAAATACGAGAGTGTTCAAGTAAACGTCCAACAATACTTACTACTTCAATATTTTCGCTAATTCCAGGAACACCAGGTTTGAGACAACAGATACCTCTTATAATAAGCTGAATTTTAACACCAGCTTGAGAGGCTTCAAAGAGCTTTTCAATAATAGCTTTATCGGTAAGAGAATTCATCTTCATCATAATCTTACCGTTTCCATATTCTAAGTGATTACTGATTTCTTTATCTATGCGATCGATAAAGACATCACGAATATCAAATGGCGCTACAATCAGTTTATTATATTCAGGTTTGATAGAGTAACCACTTAAATAATTAAAGAAGTTAATCGCATCCTCTGCAATTTCTTGATTTGTAGTGATGATTCCCATATCTGTATAAAGTTTGGCTGTTTTGTCATTATAGTTACCTGTACCAAGGTGTACAAATGATGTTAATTCGCCACCAATACGTTTAACTACTAGCGCGATTTTACTGTGTGTCTTAAGGTGTGTCATACCATAAATCACGTGACAACCTGCATCTTCAAGCATACGTGCCCAATGAACGTTATTCTCTTCATCGAAACGAGCTTTTAGTTCCACAAGCACTGTAACTTGCTTACCATTTTCAGCGGCTTCTTTCAGACTATTGATGATTGGCGAGTCTTTACTCACACGGTAAAGCGTCTGTTTAATCGCAATGGTATTTGGATCGTCAGCTGCTTCACGAATAAAATCGACGATAGGCTCAAATGATTCATAAGGATGATGGAAGAAAATATCTCTTTCTAAAGCTAATTTATAAATATTATTGTTCCCTAATGATCTAGGTACTTGTGGCGTGTATTTCTCATAAGTAAGATATTTAAGTTTATTTGAAAGATGGTCAACTAAGCCGAATAAAAATGTTAAATCTAAGGGACCATTTAAGAAGTATACGTCATTTTCTTCTACTTCTAATTGTTCATTAAGCCATTCGATATTCTCTCTTTGAGCTGTACGTCCATCGACTTCTAAACGCACGGCTGAACCACTTTTACGTTCTTTTAAAAAGCGTTCAATTTCAATCAGTAAGTCTTCAGCACCGTCTTCATGAATCGTTAAATCAGCATTTCTGGTAATTCTAAAAGTAAATGTATTTAAAACCTCATATCCTGTAAATAGGTAGTTGATAAAGTATGTAATGACATCTTCAACCATTACAACATATTGTTTATTACCTTCGTTAAGTGTTAAAAAGCGAGGAATTAAAGATGGAATTTGTACAATTGCAGAATTAATAGCATCTTCAGTATCGATATCTACAAAAATATTTAAACTTTTGTTATTTAATTTTGGAAATGGGTGATACGCGTCAATACCTAGTGGCGTCAGAGTAGGTAGAATACGCATTTTGAATTCTTTTTCAAGTTTCTCTATGAGCGTTTCTGATAAACAATCAGGTTTAACCATTTCAATATCATAATTACGTAACTCTTCAATAAGTTCGTTGTAGCGTTGATATTGCATATGTACATACTCTGTATTCTTTATCTTAATCGCATCAAGTTGTTCTTGAGGCGTCATTTGAGCTTTATTTTCAGGTTTGTCATAACCCATTTTCACTTGGTCTTTTAAACCAGCGACACGAACCATGAAAAATTCATCTAAATTTGAACTGAAAATAGATACAAAATTAAGCATTTCGAGTAATGGATTATTCTTATCATAAGCTTCCTGTAAGACTCTATAGTTAAAATCTAACCAACTTAACTCCCTGTTATTATAGTACTGTGGTAAATTAATATCCTTTTCTCCCAATTGAGTTTGCATAACTCTCAATACACCTCATTATTTAGTCTTTATAGTTGTGTAGTCTAAAAATATCATATGAATTTTAAGATTTTGTAAAGATGATTGAAACTTTCCCCTTTAAAATCTTTTCGATATGTTTCTTCTGTCTATTGGCTTGATACTCTTCTGCAATAGGCTCTCCTTTGTAGTAAACATAGAGTTCATATTTATCGTCCTTTTTCTCTTTAAGTTTAACTTCTTCTACAAAGCTGGTATGTGAAATATTTAACGCATTCACAAATTTAATGATGCCACCTAAAGCCTGAATGGTATCAACTTCCTTACCACTAAACCATTCTGTTTCTTTAACATAGAACTTAAGTAATGATTTATTTTTAAAACTTGCAAGTAATGCTAGCTTCACACGGTCTTTATGAGAAAATCCATTAATCATAGAATTCGCAATTAAGTAATAAGTATGTGGTGAACTTGAATCTGAATCTATAAAGCTACCAAGGTAATAAATGTAAGCACCTTCGACGAATAAAGCTTTTTCTTGAGCTGAAACTTTCAAATTACCGTGTTTTAATAGTTGATCCAGTAAAGATTGAGCTAATTTTAATCGACGATTCGCACTATCTTCTTCAATGTTATACTCATTCGCAAGATGTCTTAATGCATCTTGACGTACGTTATCTCTTTTAAATTCATTAGGGTGACGTTGACGTATCAAGTTCATAACATAGCCTTCACGAATACCGTTTCTTGAGAAAGTGAATTGTGTAGCATCAATTTTCTTGAAAAGTGTTTTAAACACTGAGACGGCAGGTAGGATAATATCTACGCGATCTCGACTTAGGCCATCAAGGTTAGTTAAATCATCTCGTGAGCTTTTACGGATGATATCATATACTTCATCGATGTCTTTAAGTGACATGGTATAGTTATGAACGCCACCAATAGGGTAGGAATGTTCTGATTGATGTATTCGCGCAACGTTACGTGCAGAGCCACCTACACCAACGAGTGCAATTTCTTGATCTTTTAACCAATCAAGTTGATTAAACTGTTCGGATAAAAACTTTTCCATACTTTTAATGGCTGGTTTATCGTTATGGTCTTTGTCGCCAAAGAATTGACGTTTTAATGTTACTACTCCAAATGGAAAACTATGTGCCTCTTTAAGTTTCTTGTCTTTGAAGAGCGTCACTTCTGTAGATCCGCCACCAATATCTACAGAAATACCATTTTCAATATCTGTCGTATGTGAAATGGCATAGTATCCATAGAAAGCTTCATCTTCTTCAGGCACAATTTGAATTTTAATATTCAAATCTTTTTTGATTTGCTTAATGATGTCATCTCTATTTTGCGATTGACGTATTGCTGCTGTCGCAATAGGATGTAATTCTTGAACATCAAACTTGTCAGCAACTTTCTTGAAACTACGAAGCGCTTCTTTTAACACTTCAATACCTTCATCGTTCATTTTTGTGTCTTCTGTTAAATATTGACTAAGACGTGCAGGTGTCTTAATGTTGAGGATTTCATTTAGTCCTGTTTCTGTAGTGAAACCAAAAATAACGAGTCGAATCGTATTTGAGCCAATGTCTATTAAACCTATTCTTTCTTCCATCTCTGCCTCCTCTGATTCTTACGGGAAGTTTGAAATTACCCCTGTTTAATTTTATTTTACATGATATAGATAAATTGAAAAGATTTTTAAGAAACTTTTTGTTAAAGTTTTATAGTAATTTGGGAAAACTATAATATTTTAGACAATATGTATTTAATTACGCAGATAAAAGGATGTCTGTAATAAAATTTTGAATTTAAAAGTTTAAAAAGCTAGTACATCTAGAGGGAAGATATACTAGCGATTATTTTTATTGTAAGTGAGTTTAAAATGCTAGGAATGATAGACGGGCTTCAGTGAGCAGGTCAATCGACAATAATACACAACTCGCAAAAATTTGAGGAACAATTTTAGCTCATTGCTAGTTATTGCTCATGACCTAAGCGCTCACTTCCGCACCTTGATAGACGGGCTTCAGTGAGCAGATTGCTCAACAATTATACGCATCGCGCAAAAACTAAAGAACAGTTTTCGCTTGATGCTAGTAATTGCTCGCAACCTAACCGCTCACTTCCGCACCTTTTTTACACCTTAATTGGTCCTCCGGGGCCTACTGGTATACCAAGTAGGAACCATATTAATGTAAAGGCTATCCATACAATAGTGAGGGCGATAGAGTAAGGCATCAAACTTGATAGTAGTGTACCGAGTTTCATATTTTTATCATACTTTTGTGCATATGAAAGTAATAACGGTAGATATGGCATCATCGGTGTGATAGGGTTTGTAATTGAATCACCTACACGATAAATTGCTTGTGTAAATGCTGGATGGAATCCAACTAAGATGAGCATTGGTACAAAGATAGGTGCTAGAATACCCCATTTGGCAGAAGCGCTACCGACCAACATATTGACTAAAGCACTTAGTAAAATAATTCCTATAATTAAAACTATTCCATTTTGATGTTGTAATAATTTAGCACCTTTAACGGCTGCAATGACACCTAAGTTACTCCATTCTAAAAAGGCAAGTAATTGTGATGCGAAGAATACGATGACAATAAATGACCCCATAGAACCTAATGATTCTGCGATCATACTGCCTAAGTCTTTAGTATTTTTAATTTCTCCACTTAATATTCCATAAATTGTGCCTGGTACTAAGAACACAACTAAAATAATTAATCCGACACCATTAATTAACGGTGCATCGTCGAGTAGACTTCCAGTCTTCGCATTTCTTAAGAAACTATGTTCTGGTATTGCGCATATAATGAGTAAAACGATGAGTACTACAAAGCTTATGTTTGCCCAAAAGAGTGCTTTATTCTCTTGTGGTGTGATATGAGAAGATGTTTCTTCTGTGTCTTCATGGGCCTGACTTTCATCATAACGTCCTAATCTAGGAATAATGAGTTTTGTCGTAACCAAATGGATTGTTGGTAATAAGACAACAACACTTGCTGCGATAAAGTACCAGTTCATAGCCACGTTTGTCTTAATGTCTTTAGAAACAATACGTGCTGCTGGGTCTGTGAAAGAATAGACGAGTGCATCTTGCATACCTACTACTAAATTTGCAGCAAAACCTCCAACTGCTGAAGCGTAGGCCATGGCTAAACCAGCGATAGGATGGTAGCCAATCTTAATAAATAACATTGCTGCAAGTGGTGGTAAGATAATTGTTGCCGCGTCTCCAGCAGTACTTCCTAATATGCCAATTAATATAATCGTTGGAACAATTAACTTTTTTGGTGCTTTGTTCACGACTGAAATCATTAATTTGTCGAAGTAGCCAGACTTTTCAGCAGCGCCAATTCCAATCATCACGCCTAATACTAAACCTAGTGCGGGAAATTCTGAAAAGTTCTTAATCGCGTTATTCATGATATAAGCGAAGCCGTCATGGCTTAATATGCTCTTAATATGTATGACTTTCCCATCACCAGGATGTTTTACGGATACGTTGAATAATGATACAAACCAAGTAATGATTGCGAGTCCTACACACATAAAGAAGAAGAGTACCGCAGGATCTGGTAATTTATTCCCCACAAATTCGACTCCATTTAAAAATTTACTTACGAAAGACTTTTTCTCCTTTGCATTTGCCCCCATTAGTCATTTGCCCCCTTTGATTCATTATTGAATCTATACCCACCAATACCATCTTTAGGTAAGAATTTTCTGAAATTTAAAACTAAGCTTACATGATAAATACATATATGTAAACGCTATCTATAATATTAAAGTTCATTTTCCGGAAAATAAATATCATAAACTAAAGCGATATCATTGATATAACAGCGTTTAAGAAGAATTTAAAAGTGGAAGATATATATTGTAAATAATGAAGAAAGTTTTATGAAGGAATTAAAAAATCGGGAGAGTGACGAGCGATGAAACGTTTAGAAAACAAAATTGTAGTAGTAACCGGCGCAAGTACAGGTATAGGCCAAGGTTCTGCAAAGGTCTTAGCCAATGAAGGTGCACATGTCTTAGCATTAGACATTTCTGATAAGTTAGATGACACAGTGAAGGAAATTAATGAGGCTGGTGGTCAAGCTACAGCCTATAAAGTAGATATTTCCGATGAACATCAAGTAGAACAATTTGCCGAGAAAGCTAAAGATAAATATGGTCGTATCGACGTGATATTTAATAATGCAGGTGTAGATCATGGTGCGGGTCGTATTCATGAATATCCAGTAGAGGTCTTCGATAAAATTATGGCTGTAGATATGAGAGGAACTTTCTTAGTAACTAAGTTCTTATTACCTTTAATGATGGATCATGGTGGCTCTATCATTAATACGGCATCATTCTCAGGTCAAGCAGCTGACTTGTATCGTTCTGGTTACAACGCTGCTAAAGGTGGCGTGATTAACTTTACAAAATCTATTGCCATTGAATATGGTCGTGAAAATATTCGCGCAAACGCGATAGCACCTGGTACAATCGAAACACCATTAGTTGATAATTTAGCAGGTACCTCTGAAGATGAAGCGGGTAAAACATTCCGTGAAAATCAAAAATGGGTTACACCTTTAGGTCGTTTGGGTACGCCTGATGAAGTAGGTAAACTAGTGACATTCCTTGCTTCTGATGATAGTTCATTTATTACAGGTGAAACGATTCGTATCGATGGTGGTGTGATGGCATATACATGGCCTGGTGAAATGTTAAGTGACGATAGTTGGAAGAATTCAACGAAATAATGATGACCATATCATATATGATATAATCACAAACCCCCAGTTTCCATAAATGAGGAACTGGGGGTTATATGCGTTTCAGATTTAGGCATTTATTCTATTGTTGGGCGCAGTTTTCACATAATTTATATTGCGAATCAGCCCAATTTGCTAGATGGGTATAACCTTTTAAGTCTTTCGCTTTAACTTGTATTGTAAGATTTTCATCTTTATTGATTTCTTTGCCACAATTAGAACATTTCATTGCTCCAAAAATAGTTGTCTTTTTATCATCATTTTTAGAAAACATGATTTGCCTCCTTGTCTTTTTGTTACCACATTAATGATTGATAGCTGTCGTCATTTAACGAGCGTACGATCTCAGTAATCAGTTGAACAGAATTTTCATAATCATCTGTGTGCATGACTGAAACATTAGAATGCATATATCTTAATGCTACACCAATAGTGATTGTCGGAATTCCTTCATTGGCTACATGAATGCTACCAGCATCAGTACCGCCTCCAGGAGTTGTAGCCCATTGAACAGGAATATGATGAGCTTCTGCAACCTCTTTAATATGTTTACGGAAACCATCATGTGCAATACTTGTTGCATCCATCATGATAACAAGAGGGCCATCACCTAAGTTGCCTTGATTCTTCTCACTACTCATACCTGGAACATCATATGCCACGCCGACATCTACTGCTATTGCAAGATCTGGTTTGATAAGATTAGCTGCGACTTTAGCACCACGTAAACCGACTTCTTCTTGAACTGTGGCACCAGCGAATAAGTTGATATCAATACTGTCATCTTTTAAACGGTTGAGGACATCAATAGCTAATGCGCAACCATACCGATTATCAAACGCCTTCGCAGTTAAATATTTATCATTTGCAAGTGTTTCAAATTCACTATATGGTGTAATCATATTTCCAAGCTCTACTCCCGCAGCTTCAGCTTCTTCTTTGTTTGCTACACCTATATCAATATACATATGTTTAATTTCAACTGGTTTCTTACGTTCTTCCTGTGAGAGCGCATGAGGAGGTTTTGAACCGATAATACCTCTAATTTCTTTACCATTTTCAGTAGTGATTGTTACTTTCTGAGATAACATCACTTGGTTCCACCAGCCCCCGATAGGTGTGAAATAAATATAGCCGTCTTTATCGATTTGAGTCACGATAAATCCGATTTCATCAAGATGACCTGAAATCATTAATGATTTTGAACCATTTTGGGCACGCTTTTTCCCGAAAATGCCTCCCAAATTATCTTCAACGATCTCGTCACTTACAGGAGTTAAGTAATCTTTCATTAGTGATTTAACATTTTTTTCATGTCCAGCAATGCCGTTAACGTCTGTTAATGATTTAAGTAGTTCCTTTGAGTCAGACATAGCTATCTCCTCCAATAATAAGTTTTCAATTTTAGTATAACATGCATGTGACATTCTTTATGATGTGGCAGTAGCTTTTGAGTTCATTTTCAAGAAATAAAATCAAATAGTGGAAAGTAATATGAGTAACATATTTGTATCGATGGTGGTATAATTTATTTGAAAAAAAGACGAGAGAAGGCGACAACAATGAAAAAAGTGATTTCTCTTATAGCAGTGTTAGTTCTAAGTGTGGCTGCACTTTCTGCGTGTAGTAAGGAACAAACGAAGACATATGAGGGAGACGTTAATGGTAAGAATGTCATTACGTCATTAACATATAAGGATGACGAAGTACTTAAGCAATCTACCATTGGAACGGTTAAATATGATGATTTAGGAATTGATCAATCACAAGCTAAAGAAATGTTAAAAAAAGATGAGAAAGCTTTTAAAGGCGTTAAAGGTGTAACGTATAAAGTCGATTACAAAGATCAAAAAGCTGTCGAGCATATAGATGTCGATTATAAAGAAGTAGACGTAGATAAATTGAAAAAGAATTTAGGTTTCGAGTCTGCTAAAGCTAAGAAAAAAGATTATGTAAGTATGAAGAAATTAGTTAAACAATTGAAACGTAATGGTTTGAAAGAGAAAAGCAAAATGAATGATGAATAATTGTTGAAGTTGATTGAACAATTATTTTAGATGATGAAGAGTGCGGGACGTGAATCTCGCACTCTTTTTTTAGTTATGAAATTAATTTAAGTTTATAATCTTTAATTTTTTGAGTAGCTCCATCAAGCTCTCTATAAATAATATGTTCTGATGTGATTTCAGTCGGACTATTAACACCAACAGCCGCTGCGATATTAAATAGACCTTCATGTAAACTAGTTACATAATTTGTCACACGGTATTGTTTCTCATCAACGATGAGCGCTTTTTCTTTTTTAGGATCAGTTGTAGCGACACCAACTGGACATGTATTTAAGTGACATTGTTGACTCATGATGCAACCAACACTAATCATCATACCTCTAGCAATATTTACTAAATCAGCACCTAAACCTAACGCAATGGCAATTTTATCGGGAGTGATGAGTTTACCAGATGCAAATATTTTAATTTTATCTCTGACACCATATTTTTCTAACATACCTGAGACGATGGGTAGTGCGGTAAGTAAAGGTAATCCGACGCCATCTTCAAGTTCTTGGAAAGTAGCCCCCGTGCCACCTTCACCGCCATCGACAGTGATAAAACTTGGATAAGTATCGAGTTGAACCATTGTTTTTACTAGTTTTTCGATTTCATCAACTTTACTTACTACGATTTTAAATCCTACAGGTTTTTGACCTAGATTCTTAATTTGATCAACAAATTTGAGTAAGTCTTCTGGATTTTTAATAAAGTCAAAACGGTTTGGTGAATTAATTGTTTCATGGGGTTTAACATTACGAATTTTAGCAATTTCTTCTGTAACTTTATTGCCTTCCATATGACCACCACGTGTTTTAGCGCCTTGAGCTAACTTTAATTCAAATGCGCGAATATTTTCACGATCAGCCAATTGTAAAAACATGTCTTTATTAAAGTGTCCTTCTTTATCTCTCACGCCAAAAAGTCCTGGGCCAATTTGGAAAATGATATCACCATCACCCTTAAGATGGTAATCTGATAGCCCACCTTCACCTGTATTCATCCAAGTGCCTGCTTTAGATAACCCTTTTGATAAAGCAGTTATAGCATTTCTACCGAGTGCACCATAACTCATACCTGATTGTCCTACTAAACGTTTTACTTTATATGGATGTTTAAGTTCAGGTCCTAGGACAACTGCATGTTCATCTGATAAGAAGAAAGGATCGATTTGAGATCTTTTTCTATGTTCATCACGACTAAATAATCGTTCGTTTTCAATTTGATATAAAAATGTTGAGATTAAATCTGAATTATCGACATGTAATTCTGAGGCTTGTAATGGAAACATTGTGTTTTGTATGTAAAACCCATCTTTATATTCTCTTTGAGTACCGTAACTCGTCATGCGAGAGTTATATTTACCTGCAAGAACAATATGTTTATAATCATTTCTTGAAAATGGTTTACCTTCATTATCATCAGCGAAGAAGTACTGACGAAGTTCGGGGCCTATTTTTTCAGAGATATAACGGATACGTCCTAAAACTGGAAAATTTCTAAGTACACTATGTTGATCTTGACCTTTATCTTTAAATAGCCAAATTAAACTCATGATAACAATACCTAATAGCACAATCATTATGATGATATTGACTATAAATTGCATCGTTGTCAATATAGACATAAACATTCCCCCTAAACTAGTTTCTTCATTATTATGATACATTAATGTATGCGTTTTACAATGAAAGCGTATAAAATTAATTTTAAAATTTCAATTAAATTATTACATTTACGTACTTTAGTGATAATGTTTAAGTGATAGGTAATAAGAGGTGAGCTATGAATAGAGAGACACAATCAATAGAGAGAAAACGACATATTCCTTTATGGAACAGTAAAAAGGTTGTTAAAAAAGACATTCTACTTATACCAGCATACATATTTTGTCAAAGTATAATACCTATCATCGTAGTCTTTGGAACACTAGGTATTACTGCAATGATTACACAGCATGCACCACCTGACTGGTTTTACAACCTTTCATTAAGTATAAGCTTTGTTCTGGCACAAGGTTTAGTGCTCATGCTGTTTTTTACCTTACATAAGTTTTATATTGCCAGTGTCGCAAGGAGACAGTTTAAAAACGCTAAAAAGTATGTACGTCAAATACTTATTGTAGTTATAATTACATTTGTGCTAATGTTACTTATTGAGTGGCTTGTTCAGTGGCTACCTGCCTCATTAAGATTTGGTGTAACACAATATGAACGGCGAGTGGAAGGATTATTTCTACACCCAATCGCCTTATGCTTTACGTTTATATCAATGGTAATTTTACGCCCTATGATTGAACAACTTATCTATAGACACATCATTATTCATGAGTTAGGTAAGAAATGGAACAAGAAAATAATGATTGTGATATCAATTGTTATCGAATCTATAGTACATACGTATGACATGGCTTCTATTTTCGAAATAATTCCGTATTTACTTATTGCGAGTGGTGCAACTTATTTATACATTAGAACAGGTCAAAATTTAGCAGTAGCCTATCTTTACCAAGTAGGTGTGCAATGCTTCATATTTTTAGAGATATTGAGTAAAGTGTATATCTTTTAAAGTTATTAAATAAAGGAGTATTCAATGAGCAACGAATCACATGAAATACATCAACAAACAAATACACCAGTTATGAACGAATTTGATTCGAAGAAAATAGTGAAGAGAGACTTCTGGTTAATTCCAATTTATATATTAAACTTAACAGCGATACCTATTATATGTGGAATTATTGGTGCCTACATTGGTTATGCAATAGTAGGTAACATGTCAAAGAAAATATTTGAAGATTATTATATGAATGCTGCAACCATTGGAAGTGTAATTGGAGCATTCATTTTACTAATTGTGTTTTATCTCATGCATAAAAACAACATTAAACCTATAGCTATATCACGATTCAAAGCACTTAAGAAACATATTATATTAATTATAGGATCTATCATCATGATTTATGTATTTGAATCTTTTTATCAGATTTTAATGCAGTTTTTACCGGAAAAGTTTCAATTTAATGATACTGAAAATAATAAAGATATAGCGAAAATGTTTACACATGGATGGTTAGTACCATTTCTTTTTCTAGATATTGTTATACTCACACCTTTTGTTGAAGAGTTAATATTTAGACATTTGATTATTCATGAATTAGGTAAAAAATTAACTTACGGGCTCATGTATATAGTCTCGATACTTATATTTGCTAGCTTACATTGTGTGGGTGCTAAATCACCATTTGAAATAGGACCCTATATTATCATCGCGTCCATGATCGTTTTTGTTTATCACAAAACTGGTAGAAATTTAGCAGCTACCATTACGATGCATACTATAAACAATGCTGTTTCATTTCTAATAATGGTAATGGGTTTATAATGTAAATGAGTACACATTTGTGAGTGTGTACTCATTTTTTGTGTAATGATAAATATAATATTCAGAAAATATAAATATTTATTTAATGTTAATATAAAACTTAAAATAGGGAATATAAACAACAATAGTTTCATAGAAAGGAGCGTTAGTCTTGCTATTAAAAGTTGAGAATCTTACATATGAAGCGGATAAACGTACAATATTAAACAACATCAATTTAAATATTGAAAAAGGGGATACCATAGCAGTTATAGGGCCATCTGGAAGTGGAAAGAGCACCTTATTTAAGCAACTTAATAATTTAATTAGTCCTACTGAAGGTGAGCTATATCTAGATGGCAAAAATTACAATGACTATTCGCCAGAAGAATTAAGATCACGTGTAAGTTATCTTATGCAACAAAGTGGCTTAATAGGTTCAACGATTGAACATAATATGAAATTCCCTTGTGAGGCAAGAGGGGATAAGTTTGATAAGGAAAAAGCAAAACAACTTATTAAACAAGTCGGACTGGGAGATTATGACTTAGATGCTGAAATTGAACATATGTCTGGTGGGGAACGTCAAAGAATTACGATTGCACGTCAATTAATGTATGAGCCAGAAGTGTTACTATTGGATGAATCGACAAGTGCACTAGATACTAAGAACAAAGAAAATATTGAAAATATTATCTTTGATTTTGCTAAAAAAGGCGTAGCCATTCTTTGGATTACTCATAGTGATGATCAGAGTATGAGACATTTTAAAAGAAGAATCACCATTACTGACGGTAAAATCACTAAGGACGAGGAGTTGAATAGTGATGAGTAATACAGCATTATGTTTAACAGCACTACTATTATTGATTCCAATCTTTATTTCATATAAAGAAGGTTTACATATCATTAAAGATTTAGTAGTTGCAACGATACGAGCAGCAATACAATTACTTATTTTAGGATTCTTGCTACATTACATTTTTAAAATTAATGAAAAATGGCTACTCATGCTATGTGTGCTAGTGATTATTATTAATGCATCATGGAATACTATAAGTCGTGCTTCACCAGTGATGCATCATGTATTCTGGATTTCATTCGTAGCTATATTTATCGGTACAGCATTACCATTAGCAGGCACTTTAGCTACCGGAGCGATAAAATTTACTGCGAATGAAGTTATTCCAATTGGCGGGATGTTGGCGAATAATGGCTTGATTGCCATTAACTTAGCTTATCAAAACTTAGATCGGTCATTTGTTCAAGACATTTCAGGTATTGAATCTAAATTAACGCTATCGGCAACTCCGAAGATGGCATCAAAGTCTTCTATTAGAGAGAGTATCCGTTTGGCCATTGTACCAACTATTGACTCTGTGAAAACGTATGGACTTGTATCTATTCCTGGGATGATGACTGGCTTAATTATTGGTGGGGTACCTCCATTACAAGCCATTAAATTCCAACTATTAGTAGTCTTTATTCATACGACAGCAACGATTATGTCAGCATTAATTGCAACTTACATGAGTTATGGCCAATTCTTCAACGCTAGACATCAGTTGGTAGCGCGAAACTCAGATGTAGTAGGGGATGAATAATACCTAAATCCATTCTACACAAAACATAATTTCTTATTATATAATGAAACAGTTATGAACATTTCAGCGTTTGTAGCTGTTTTATTTTTGCTACAAACCTTTGCGATACAATTTAGTTTTAAAAGAAAGGAGTTTATTTATGTCTATCGTGCGTATTGCCACTTTTATATTGAGTGTGTTTATCGTGGGAATGGTAGAGATGATGGTAGCTGGTATTATGAATTTAATGAGCCATGATCTTAATGTTTCCGAAGCGATTATAGGTCAGCTGGTTACAATGTACGCATTAACATTTGCAATTTGTGGTCCGATTTTAGTTAAATTAACGAATCGATTTGCTGTACGACCAGTTTTATTATGGACGTTATTCACCTTTATCATTGGTAACGGAATCATCGCAATTGCACCGAATTTCACTATTTTAGTTATAGGACGTATACTATCGTCAGCTGCAGCATCATTAATCATTGTTAAGGTCTTAGCCCTAACTGCAATGTTAACGAAACCGAAGAATAGAGGTAAGATGATAGGTGTTGTGTATACAGGATTTAGTGGTGCTAACGTATTTGGTGTCCCTATTGGAACAATGATAGGTGATTGGGTTGGTTGGCGCTTTACATTTCTATTTATTATGGCAGTTAGTGTTCTAGTAGGTATATTGATGATTATCTATCTTCCTAAAGAAAGCGAATTAGCACATGCCAATCGTTCTAATCATTCATCGGACAATGATTCCGAAATACCTTCACGTATCTTACGTCCTATGGAAATCGTAAAATATTTAATTATTACTTTCTTAGTTTTAGTAGCAAACTCAGTCACTTTTGTGTATATTAACCCATTAATTTTATCTAAGGGACACGAGTTATCTTTTGTATCTCTAGCATTGTTAATCAACGGTGTTGCTGGAGTAATCGGAACATCACTTGGGGGAGTCTTTGCAGATAAAATTACAAGTAAGCGTTGGTTGATGATATCAGTATCAATCTTCATTATCATGATGCTTGTGTTAAACCAATTACTTGCAGGAACAGTTATTCTACTCATTGGATTGTTTGTATGGAATATTATGCAGTGGAGTACGAACCCTGCGATTCAAAGTGGGATTATTGAACACGTTGAAGGTGATACAAGCCAAGTAATGAGTTGGAATATGTCATGTCTGAACGCCGGTATTGGTTTTGGTGGCATTGTTGGAGGGTTAGTGATATCTCATATTAATGTTCAAGCCATAACCTATACAAGTGCTATAATTGGCTTACTCGGACTTATTGTTGTTTTAACTTTAAAGAACATTCATTACGCTAAAAATTAAAACCTGAATCGCTCATGTTAGTGGATGAGCGTTTCAGGTTTATTTATATATATGAAAGTATTCAGTATCTTCATGGTATTTAGACCAAGGCATTCTATTGTATCTTACAAAGTGACCTAAATCTGCCATCATGTCATGACTTAATTGAATATCTGATTGCGTATAATGATAGTTATTTGCTGATAAAATATTTAAGTTGCCAAACCAAAATATCATATCGAGAATATGGTAAGCAGATTTAAAATGAATGCTTTTAGGTTTACACCAGTCGAAACGTGCTAACCATTTATGTTGAGAATGTGTAGATTGTAGAAAGTTCAATGCCATATTTTTAAAATAAGATGTCGTTATTACTTCTCTTTGTTGTTGTGCACTTTGAACTTCTTCTAAAATGGGAATATCGAATAAGCGCATGATTTCTTTAAAGCGCAATGGTGACAGTTTCCGTGAATCATTCTCTATATAAATATCTCCCTCAGAATTCGTGAAACCAACGAATACTGGTTTTGAAAATGCAGTTACAGATCGTGTCATTTCAGGGCTTTGGATAGGTTGATAAATCAAATCAAGACTTCTCGATGGCCCTCGTTCTACTTTATGTAATCTCATTAAATCTAAAATTTCATTACTAGTTAATGATTCAATTGATTTATCAGGATAATGCTTGTGAACTAAAGATTCAAATTGTTGCGCCTTCTTATTTGCAGTTAGAGGAGAATCACTATGTAATGTGCCACTGAGCAACATCACTTTGTGATAATACTGGTCTAATTCTGGTATTTGCATGAGTGCCATTATGCTCATACTTCCCGCAGATTGACCCATCAACGTTATGTTTTGAGGATTACCACCAAAGTAGGCAATATGATGGTGTACCCATTTTAAAAGGTTGATTTGATCAGACATACCATTATTGTAATCATAATGATTATTGAAATAAGACCAGTCTAAATAACCTAAAGCACCTAAACGATAATTGAAGGTAATAACAATAGTATCTTCTTGTTCTACGAGATGATAGGGATTGTATAAATCTGCTGTTCCGTGCCCTTGAGTAAATCCTCCTCCATAGAAATAAATAACCACGGGTTTTAAATTTTGGGTATTACTTGCTCGCCAAATATTAAGATAAAGACAATTCTCATCTTGTTTAAAAGTTTCAAACGTCTGAACGCCATTTGAGAAGAAATCTTCAAGTGAATTATAGGGTTGGGGAGGGATAGGTTTAGCTTTCTTGGCATCAATCATCTCATCGACAATGTTGTATAACTGTGAATGTTGAAAACGTGTCTTAGAATTAAATGATTGGGCATAAGGTATACCTAGAAATGTATCGATATCACCGTCACTTGTTCCAAGAACTGTTCCTTCATTGATATTTACTTTAACCATATTCCCATCTCCTTATCAATCTCTTAATTTAAACTATACCATTAAAAAAACGCTCGAGATATTTATCTCGAGCGCTATAAGTTATGCGTTAGTTATTTTGTTCTTGACGATCTCTTTCTTTCCAGTCTTTACGTCTTGCTTTTCTGCGACGTTTTCTTAATTTATCGCCCATCTTCTTGTTTAATTTATTGGCACGTTTGAAGTAAATACTTTCGAAGTAACTTGTTGTACCTAATTGATAGAAGATTAAAGCTACAATTGCGATAACTAAGAAATCCCATGGGTAATGAATCCAGTTCATACCCTTGAATTCTTTACTTCCGATGAATGATAAGAATGCGAGTACGACTAAGTAAATAATAATCCATAAACTACCGCCGATTTGTTTTTTAGTGTTTTTCCAATTCATCTTATATTCATAGAAGAAATAAATTGGTAAACCTAAAATGATAATGAAAATAACTTCTGCAGTCGTAGGCCACATAGCCCAATAAATTGCTAGTGACGCAAGTACGAATGATAATGGCGCCATAAATTTTAAGATATTTGCTTTAAATGGACGTGTCATTTTTGGTGCCATTTTACGTAATGAAATAACTGTTGTTGGGCCTGTTAAATATGCTACTAATGTTGCTGTAGAAATAACCGCTGCTAATGTACCCCAGTCACGGAAAAGTGTAACCATAATCATACTGATGATTGCGTTAAATGCAATTGCTACACGTGGAATATTATATTGTTCATTCATTTTACCTAAGAATTTAGGAATATGACCATTCTTTTCCATAGCGCGTAACACACGGCCAGTAACAGCTACGAATGATACACCTGTACCAAATGGTGAAACAACAGCCTCAACATAAAGTAAAATTGCTAACCAATTGATACCTAATAAAATTGCCATATCTGCGAAAGGTGAATTGAAATTAATTCCATTCCAACCATGTTCATGAATCATTGAACTTGGCATTGATGTAATGAACGTACTTTGAAGTACAATGTATAAGATTGCACTTAATGTAAGTGAAATCGCAATACCTCGAGCGATATTTTTCTCGGGATTTTTAATCTCAGATCCCATATTAATGATAGTTTGGAATGCGTTAAATGAGAAAATGATACCTGATGTAGTCGTTGCAGCGAAGATTGGTGCACTACCATATGGCATAAATGCACTTGCTGAGTGACCATAGTTATTTGTATCAAATCCAGAAATCATTAACATAATAATAGTTAATAAAGGTACTCCTAATTTAAATACTGAAATTAAACTAGTGAAAGAAGTTAATAGTTTGACAGACCAGTAGTTTAAAAGGGAGAATATTGCGATAATAACGTAAACGGCGAATAAACCAATTGTACTGATTGAGCCGTCTTTCATTAAAGCTCCCATAGGTTTAGCCCATTCCCAAGGCCACGAACTCATATATTGTACAGCTGAAACAGCTTCAATTGGAATAATTGTTACGAGTGAAACCCAGTTAGCCCATGCCGCTATGAATCCAAGTAGTGAACCATGTGTGTATTGAGCATAATTACTCATGCCACCTGATTGTGGGAACATTGTCCCAATTTCAATATAGTTATAAGCTATCGTTCCAATAACTATGAAACCGATGATCCATGAAATAATGGCGGCTGGACCAGCGATAGAAGATGCCTCCCATGCTCCGAATAACCAACCAGAACCGATTAATGAACCAAGCCCTAGTAAGACGAGTTGCGAGAGGTTAATCTTACTACTTTTTGATTTATTTTTATTTTCCATATTTACTCCTTCTTATGTGCTGAAAGATTTTTCAACAAATTACTGGTACAATTATACGCGAGTTTAATTAATAGTCAAATTGTGTTTTTGTAAAATTTTAATTAACGTTACATAATTAGATTTTTCTGAAAATTAATTATACAATAGCTAATAATATTTAATAAAAGGATTGAAGGGGGTAGCTAATGATGAATAAACAAAAAAATGAAAAGGTTGAACAATTTTTACAAAAAGATAGTCAATGGCAGGCGTGTTATAAATATTTGAGAAAGTTAATTTTTGAAGAAACTGAACTTGAAGAAACATATAAATGGATGCACCCATGTTACACATTAAATAATAAGAATGTAGTGCTTATTCATGGTTTTAAACATTATGTAGCACTACTATTTCATAAAGGGGCTATCTTAGAGGATAAATATCATACGTTAGTGCAACAAACTGAGAAAGTTCAAGCAGCCCGTCAATTGCGTTTTGAAAGTTTAGACGAAATTAAAGAACGAAAAGATGAGATTTTATTCTATATAAATGAAGCCATTCAAACTGAAAAAGCAGGTAAGAAAGTTGAAATGAAGAAAACTAAAGATTATGAAGTGCCTGAAGAGTTAGAGGAAAAATTCTCAGAAAATCCACAATTTAAAGAGGCGTTTGATAATCTGACTCCAGGTCGTCAGCATCAGTACATATATCACATTTCACAAGCGAAACGTAGTCAAACTAGAATTAATCGCATTGAAAAGTATTATGAGCATATTTTAAATGGAAAAGGCATGCAAGATAAGTGATGAAAAGAAAGAGCAGGCGCATGATTTTATTCTCTAAGCATAAATAAAAAACTGTCGACATCGTCAGAGACCATGCCGACAGCTTTAAAGCGAACAGATTCCACCCTGTTCGCTTATTTATTTCACTCTAATTGTTGAATTATTTTTGATCACCATTTAAACGGACTAAAATTTTAGCTTGCGATTTATCATTAACAAGTTGATTGAAACCACTTTCGACTATATTTTCTAATTCAATTTCATCGGTAACTACATCTTTAACATTTAAACTGCCATTAGCGATTAAATCGATTGTTTGTTGGAAAGTTGTTGGTGTATAGGCAATTGTAGTAGTTAATTTAACCCCTCTATTCATTTGAAGAAGAGGATTAAATTCTACTGGGTGACCGAAAATAGCTACGATAACTGAAGTACCACGTGGACGTGTCACTTCAATAGATTGTTGTAATGTAATACCAACACCAGCTACTTCGAATGAAACATCTACACCATTTTCAGTGTTATCATATACAGCTTTTACTGGGTCTACATTTCCAGAGTTAAAGGTATGAGTTGCTCCAACGCTTCTTGCTTTTTCTAAGCGTTCTTCAGATAGATCGAAGACAAAGATTTTACTTGCACCAGCTGCTTTAGCTGCTATAACAGTTAGTAAACCAATAGGGCCAGCTCCAAATACCGCAACTGTGTCACCGAATAATAATTCGCCTTCCTTAACAGCTTGAACAGCTACAGCTGTAGGTTCAACAAGTGCGCCTTCACGTGCTGATACATTGTCAGGTAAATGATACACGTTTGTTTCAGGTGCGTTAGTAAACTCTGCAAACCCTCCATCTGAACCTAAACCTATAAATGAATAACCATCATATAAATCAACATTTTCTTCTTTTTCACGTTTAGAAACAGTTGGGTTTACGACAACTCGATCACCTTTTTTGAAACGTGTGACATCTTTACCAACGTTTTCAACTACGCCAGAAAACTCATGACCCAATGTTACAGGTGCTTTTTGACCTAACAACGGATCAGGTTTGTCTGTTGAAATGAAAATAGGTCCTTCTAAATATTCATGTAAATCTGTACCACAAATACCTGTCCATGAGACTTTCACTTGAACTTCATCATCTTTTAATACTTTTGGATCGCGGTCCTCTACACGAACATCTTTTTGTCCATACCAGACTGCTGCTTTCATAATTTAACAACCCCTCAATTGTTTATTTGACATCGAAACTACATCTTTAGTCTTTCATTTGGTGTAATAATTCTTATCACACTTTGAGAATAATACTATTATGGTAGGTTTTCAATAGGTTAAAGCAAATTTATGTGAAAAAATTCACGAATTTTTGCGGTTTGATTTATTTTTTCATCGAAATTTAACTTTTAGATGGTAAATATTTATTTAGGCTCTATTTTATAAAAAAGTTAACATAGAAAAATATGACTTTGTAAGTTGACTGATGTTTAATAAATTAATATAGGGTATAGACTTATATAACTGCCGAAGTTCACGTGTGCACATATTAGTGTTAGTATGATATTCAGATTGCTAACATAATTATGTGAAATATTACATATTCAAAATTTTAAAAGCAAAGGCCTCTGTGCTCTTGTTTAACTTATGAACCTATTTGTTTAACAACTGCTCTTGAGGCCTTTTATTTTTTGAAATTTGAGGAAACTTCGTCACTTTAACTATTGGAAAGGGGAACAAAACTATGTTAAGTATTAAAAACTTAACCAAAATTTATTCAGGGAATAAAAAAGCAGTTGATAATATTTCCTTGGATATTGAATCTGGTGAATTTATCGCCTTTATTGGGACAAGTGGTAGTGGTAAAACGACCGCATTACGTATGATTAATCGTATGATTGAAGCGACTGACGGTCAGATTACGATGAATGGTAAGGATGTACGTAATATGAATCCAGTAGAATTACGCCGTAGCATAGGTTACGTCATTCAACAAATCGGTTTAATGCCACATATGACCATTCGAGAGAACATTGTTTTAGTACCTAAACTTTTAAAATGGTCTAAAGAGAAGAAAGATAGTAAGGCAAAAGAATTAATTAAATTAGTCGATTTACCTGAAGAATACTTAGATCGCTATCCAGCTGAATTGTCAGGTGGGCAACAACAACGTATTGGAGTAGTGCGTGCACTTGCTGCTGAACAGGATATCATTTTAATGGATGAACCATTTGGCGCACTTGATCCTATAACTCGAGATACGTTACAAGACTTAGTTAAAGAGTTACAACAAAAGCTTGGTAAAACATTTATTTTCGTTACACATGATATGGATGAGGCGATTAAGCTGGCAGATAAAATTTGTATCATGTCTAAAGGGCAAGTTGTGCAGTATGATACACCAGATAATATATTAAGAAATCCTGCGAATGACTTCGTTAAAGACTTTATCGGTCAAAATCGTTTAATACAAGATCGTCCGAATATGAAGACGGTAGAAGGTGCGATGATTAAACCTGTAACAGTACAGGCGGATGATTCATTAAATGATGCAGTTAATATTATGAGAGAACGTCGAGTGGATACCATCTTTGTCGTGAATAATCATAATAAATTATTAGGTTTCTTAGATATTGAAGATATCAATCAAGGTTTAAGAGCAAAAAAAGAATTAATTGATACGATGCAACGTGATATTTATAAGGTACATATTGATTCAAAATTACAAGATTCAGTGCGTACGATTCTTAAACGTAATGTAAGAAACGTACCGGTAGTGGGTGATGATAATGAATTAATTGGTTTAATTACTCGTGCAAACTTAGTGGACATTGTTTACGATTCAATTTGGGGTGAGAGTGATGAGGGCTTAAGGAATGACTCATCTCATTTAAATAATCATCCTACCCACAACCGTGTTCAAGAGGAGCAAGAGGCTAACGTAGCTCAAGAGTCTGACTCACATAAAGGAGCTAATGAGCCTGATGATACTCAGAAAACGGGAGTTGATCAATAATGAGAGCATTCTTTCAAGAATACGGCGGTCAACTCATATCGAAAACAATTGAGCATTTCTATATTTCAATTATTGCTTTACTAATAGCAATTGTTGTAGCGGTGCCACTGGGTATTTTACTTTCTAAAACGACTCGCACAGCTAATGTTGTATTAACCATTGCAGGTGTACTCCAAACAATACCAACACTTGCAGTATTAGCAATTATGATTCCTATCTTTGGTGTAGGTAAGACACCGGCTATTGTAGCTTTATTTATCTATGTTTTACTACCGATTTTGAATAATACAGTATTAGGTGTAAAAAATATTGATAAAAATGTTATTCAAGCAGGTCAAAGTATGGGGATGACGAAGATGCAATTAATGAAAGATGTTGAATTACCACTTGCATTACCTCTTATCATTAGTGGTATCCGACTTTCAAGTGTGTATGTTATTAGTTGGGCAACTCTTGCAAGTTATGTCGGAGCTGGCGGATTAGGTGACTTGGTATTTAACGGTTTAAATCTTTATCAACCACCTATGATTATAAGTGCAGCTATTTTAGTAACACTTTTAGCGTTAATTGTTGACTTCTTACTTTCATTAGTTGAAAAGTGGGCAGTGCCTAAAGGTCTCAAAGTATCTAGATAATTAAAAAGGGAGGAAACGTCTTTGAAGAAACATATGAAATATACAGTCATTCTCATTGCATTGTCCCTCTTAGTATTATCTGGGTGTAGTTTGCCAGGCCTTGGTGATGGCAATGCAAAAGATGATGTAAAAATTACGACGACTGAAACAAGTGAAACAAAAATTATTGGTAATATGGAAAAATTAATGATTGAGCATGAAACAAATGGCAAAATCAAACCAACTTTAATTGGTAACTTAGGATCAAGTATTATTCAGCATAATGCGTTACAACGCGGAGATGTGAATATGTCGTCAGTTCGATACACAGGTACGGAACTAACAAGTGTACTTGATGCTAAACCGACGAAGGACCCTAAAAAGGCGATGTCAGAAACGCAACGCTTATTTAAAAAGAAATATGATCAAAAATATTATGATTCTCTAGGGTTTGCTAACACATACGCTTTTATGGTTACTAAAGAAACAGCTAAGAAATATCATTTAGAAAAAGTATCAGATCTTAAAAAGTATAAAGATAAATTGCGTTTAGGTATGGATACGCAATGGATGAATCGTGCAGGAGATGGCTATCCTGCATTCGTTAAGGATTATGGCTTTAAATTTGATAGTGCTCGTCCAATGCAAATTGGTTTAGTTTATGATGCACTTAAAAATAAAAAATTAGATGTAGCAGTAGGATATTCTACAGATGGGCGTATTGCAGCCTATGATTTAAAAATCTTAAAAGATGATCGTAAATTCTTCCCACCATATGATGGCAGTCCTCTAGCTACGGAGAAATTAATTAAAGATAATCCTAAAATTGATAAAGCATTGAAAAAACTACAAGGTAAAATTAATACTAAAGAAATGCAAAAATTAAATTATGAAGCGGATGGTAAAGGCAAAGAACCTGCCGTGATTGCGGAAGAGTACTTGAAGAAACATCATTATTTTGATGATGAGAAAGGAGGGCAAAAATAATGAAAGGCAATTTATTGCATTCAATCCTAGAGTATTATTCACTCAACTGGGCCTTCCTTTTAGAACTTTTCTTTAAACACTTACTTATGTCTGTTTATGGAGTGTTATTCGCTTGTATCATTGGTATACCCATTGGGATTTTTATAGCGAAATATAAACGCTTATCATGGCCAATCATTACGATTGCTAACATTATCCAAACAGTACCTGCCATTGCGATGCTAGCGATTCTAATGTTAGCTATGGGTCTAGGACCAACTACTGTTGTTGTGACCGTGTTCTTATATTCTTTACTACCAATTATTAAAAATACGTACACAGGTATCGTAGAAGTTGATGATAACATTAAAGATGCGGGTAAAGGTATGGGCATGACGGGCAACCAAATTTTAAGAATGATTGAGCTTCCTTTATCATTATCTGTGATTATTGGAGGTATAAGAATCGCACTTGTAGTAGCAATTGGTATTGTAGCGATTGGTTCATTTATAGGTGCGCCAACACTTGGGGATATTATCATTCGTGGTACAAATTCTACAGATGGAACAACATTCATTTTAGCTGGTGCCATTCCTATTGCATTAATCGCTATAATTATTGACATTGGATTACGCTTTTTAGAGAAGCGTTTAGATCCAACTCGCAAAAATAAAAAACTCAGTCACAAGAAGACCAAGTTCAAAAATTAGGATAATATTCAGTGATTTGTAATTGTTAATAATAAAGAGCTACATTTCCTATTAAAAGTATAAGGAAATGTAGCTCTATTTTTATATTATAAAGTTTAAAAATTTATAATAAGATTGGTGCGAGAATAGGTACAACAGCTACGACAATTACGCCTACAATAACAACGGCGATACTTCCCATAGATTCTTCTGTTTCACCTAAATCTTTAGCAGCAGCTACACCCAGAGTGTGGCCACTAGTACCTAAAGCTAATCCTCTCGCAATGGGGTTTGAAATTCTAAACATTTTAACTATTTTAGCACCTAGTGCAGAAATAACTACTGCATTTAAAATAACCGCCAAGGAAGTTAATTCTTTTACTCCGCCAATACCTTCAGATACAGGTAAAGCGATTGCTGTTGTTGCTGCTTGAGGTAGCATTGATGCTGTAATCTGAGAACCAAATTGGAATAATCTAGCAACTAGGTATATCAAAATAAGTGCTACGACAGTACCTATGGCAATTCCACCAAATATTTGAATCCAGTATTTTTTTAATACATCACGTTTTTTATATAAAGGTATCGCAAAACTAATAGTAGCCGGTTCTAAAAAGAAGTTAATGATATTACCACCAATTTTGTAATTTTGATAGCTAATGCCAGTTACCTTTAAAAACACTATTCCTACAACCATACTGACAAATAATGGTGCCAATAAGAAGAAACCATTTGTTTTTTTATATAGGTATGTAGCAATTACGAAAGGAATTAATGAAAGTAATATTCCAAAGTATGGTGTGTGAATTCCTAAATGATCAAGCATTGTTTAACCTCCGATTTGACTAGTTTCTTCATTTTTTTCTTTAGATGGGAAAAGTGATTTCGTAACTAAAAGTTGTGAAGCAAAACCAGTGCTAATAAGTAATAAAATAGTTGAAATAATAATTAATAAAATAATTAAAACAGGACTCTTACTTAAGATTGGTAATGAGTTAATAACTGAAATACCAGCTGGAACGAAAAGGAAACTAATATTATTAGTTAAAGCAGTTCCTACAGATTCAACTTGTCCTAATTTGACTATGCCAGTGCATAGAGCGATGAATAATAATACTAAACCAATAACTGAAGCTGGCATAGGAATCGGGATAAATGATTCGATTATTTTAGAAATTAATAAAATAACTGCCAGTGTTAAGGCTTGTTGAAAAACATTATATGTTTTCTCTTGGGGGTTTTTATTATCTTCCTTATTTGAATTAGAGTTTGACAACTTTAATTCCTCCTTTGCTTTCTATAAAACACATTGTAATATGTATTTATTTTTTAAGGGTAATTCTATTGAAATAATACTAAAAACGTAAATAAATTGTCATGGAAATTATATTTTTTTGACTTATTTTTGTGAGTTCCAAGAATTCAATCAATAAATTAAGCCCTTACATATCTTAAACCTATAAGTTCAAACATTATAGTATGGAAATATTAAAGTAAATAGTGTAGAATAAGTTTCTATATTTACAAATTTTCTAAAAATTATAAGAAGTCATTTCTTGATAGAAGGTACTATACATAATAAGACTTAATTTAAAAATTTTACCATATTTGTTGGTATCATTTAAAAAGTAAATTTAAATGTGATAAAGTTTCTTAATGTAAAATTACGAAAAAATAATCAGGGGTATTTTCGTTAATTAAGATAAATAAATATATTTAAAGTGAGTTAGTCTTTCAGATTTAGGGTTTCTAATTCAAGTAGGAGGAATAAATGATAGATGAATACTTCAAAAGAATTTAGGGGAGATAACCGCCTTTTACTAGGGATCATATTAGGAGTTATCACGTTTTGGTTATTTGCACAGTCACTGGTTAACTTGGTTGTCCCGTTACAATCATCTTATAACAGTGATATCGGTACGATAAATATTGCTGTGAGTTTATCTGCATTATTTTCTGGCTTATTTATTGTTGGTGCCGGTGATATCGCGGATAAATTTGGACGCGTTAAACTTACATATATTGGATTAGCATTAAATATCATTGGTTCAATTCTTATCATTATTACACCATTACCGAGTCTATTAATTATTGGTCGTGCAGTTCAAGGACTTTCTGCTGCATGTATAATGCCCGCGACGTTAGCGATTATTAATGAATATTACATCGGCACAGCTAGACAACGCGCGCTCAGTTATTGGTCTATTGGCTCATGGGGTGGTAGTGGCGTCTGTACATTATTTGGTGGATTAATGGCGACAAATTTTGGCTGGCGTTCTATTTTTATTATCTCTATTATTTTGACGATATTAGCAATGTTTTTAATGAAACATACTCCCGAGACGAAAGCTGAACCTATCGGCAATAAACCTCTGGAACCTAAGAAATTTGATGTTATTGGATTAATCATTTTAGTGATTTGTATGTTAAGTATTAATGTTATTATTACTCAAACATCTAATTATGGCTTGATGTCTCCACTTATATTAGGTTTAATTGCCGTTTTCGTTATCTCACTCATCGTATTCGTTATGTATGAGAATAGAATCAAACATCCTCTTGTTGACTTTGATTTATTTAAAAATAAAGGCTATACCGGTGCAACAGTTTCAAACTTTATGTTAAATGGTGTTGCAGGTGGTACGTTAATTGTGGTTAACACTTATTATCAACAGCAATTAGATTTTAATTCTCAACAAACAGGCTATATTTCACTTACATATTTAGTAGCGGTATTAATTATGATTCGTGTAGGTGAAAAGATTTTACAAGCATTAGGACCTAAACGACCACTACTTATGGGAAGTGGTTTTACAGTTATAGGTTTAATTCTACTTTCTTTAACATTTTTACCTGACGCATGGTACATCGCAGCGAGTGTTGTAGGGTATTTATTATTTGGTACTGGTTTAGGTATCTATGCGACGCCTTCAACAGATACAGCTGTTGCTCAAGCACCAGACGAAAAAGTAGGTGTAGCTTCAGGTGTATACAAAATGGCTTCTTCTTTAGGGAATGCCTTTGGTGTCGCTATTTCAAGTACAGTTTATAGTGTGCTTGCTGCGCAATTAAATTTATCACTCGGTGGTTTTATGGGTGTGATATTTAACGCAATTGTAGCACTCCTCGCTCTAGTAGCTATCTTGTTCTTAGTTCCGAAAAAACAATCAAATTTATAAAAATCATGGATGGCGTATTGGCCATCCATTTTCTAAAATAAAAATTAACAGAAAATTTAGAAAAAAGAGCGAATGTGCATTGACGCTTTATCTTTTAAGTAGTAGTTTAAAAATAATATCATTTAATAAAGGGGATGTAAGGAATGAAAATAGCAATTGCGGGTTCTGGCGCACTTGGAAGTGGGTTTGGAGCCAAACTGTTTCAAAATGGTTATGACGTATCTCTTATAGATGGTTGGGAACCCCAAGTCACATCTATTCAACAGGAAGGCTTACATATTGATATTAATGGTGAGGGATATCATTTTGACATTCCTATGCATTGTCTTTCACAAATTCCGTCAAATGAACTTTACGATGTTATATTTTTATTTCCTAAATCTATGCAATTAGAGTCAGTGTTAGATGCAATCAAACCTCATATTCATAAAGAAACCATTGTGGTTTGTACGATGAATGGGTTAAAACATGAACGACTCATTCGCAATTATGTAGAAGATGTCCGTATTGTTCGTGGTGTCACTACATGGACAGCCGGTATAGACGTTCCGGGTCATACTCACCTTATGGGAAGCGGTCCCGTAGAAGTTGGTTGTCTTGTTCCAGAGGGGATCGATAACGTAAAAATTATCGTAGATATCCTCAATCAAAGTGAATTAAATGGAGTCGTAAGCGAAGATTTACATCAATCAATTTGGAAGAAGATTTGTGTTAACGGCACAGCGAATGCATTGTGCAGTATCTTGGAGTGTAACTTAGCCACTTTAAATGAAAGTAGCTATGCCAAAAATTTAATTTATAAATTAACACAAGAAATTGTTCATGTTGCAACATCTGATCATGTTCACCTTAATGTTGATGAAGTTTTTGAATATCTAATAGACTTGAATGAAAAGGTAGGTCCGCACTATCCTTCTATGTATCAAGATTTAATCAAAGATCATCGTAAAACTGAAATTGACTATATTAATGGTGCAGTTGCACGATTAGGCAAAGAAAATCATATACCCGCTCCAGTGAATGAATTTGTGACAAATCTGATTCATTCAAAGGAAAGTCAGTTAAACGCACAATAAATAATGAAGTAGGACATTTGTTTTAACTTTTTTATAAGATGATGAAGAAGTTAATCGATGTGCTACTTCTTTTTTTACAATATGCTTTAGCTTTTTTGAAAAGGGTAAACACAAAACTGAGTAAAAAAGGAGATGTTATGATGTCTAGTACATGTAAAAGAATCATGGTTACAGGCCTTGTTGGAGGCTTCATTGGAGGCGCTATTAAAATGGGATGGGAAGCGTTAGTACCGCCGAGAACTCCTGAACGTGAAGAAGAGCCGCCACCTATGACATTATTAAATCAATTAGGCTTACCTGAGAAGGTTAAACATGCTACTTATAACTACAATCAAAATGAAATACCAATAGCTGTGATGGGCATTCATTATGGCTTTTCAATTGCACATGCGTTCGCATATGCGATTCTTGCTGAAAGATATTCCAAAGTAACTGTTTTAAGAGGGAGTTTATTTGGCATAGCTATAAATATTGCATTTCATGAATACTTGTTACCTCGTGTAGGTTTAACTCCTGAAATTGATGAGTTACCTAAAGAAGAACGTATTTCTGAATTACTAGGTCATATTGTTTGGATGAATACTATTGATTACGTTAGATCAGCTTTAAAATAAAGCTATTGAGGAAATTCATTTTAAAAAATAGAAAGAAAAGGTGAATAAAATGACTAAAATATTTGTAACAGGAGCAACAGGTTTAATTGGCACGAAATTAGTAAAACGTCTTAAAGAAGAGGGACATGAAGTCGCAGGTTTTACTACATCAGAACATGGTAAACAGAAATTGGAAAATGCAGGTGTGCAACCTTATGTCGGTGATATTCTTAAAGCCGACACAATTGATGCAGCTATAGAAGCTTTTAAACCTGAAATCATTATCAATCAAATTACTGATTTAAAAAATGTAGATATGAGTGCGAATACTAAAGTGAGAATTGATGGTTCTAAAAATTTAATGGATGCTGCAATTAAGCATAACGTTAGAAAAGTAATCGCGCAGAGCATTGCTTTTACCTATGAAGCTGGTGAAGGATTAGCTACAGAAGAAACGCCTTTAGACTATAATTCTACCGGAGATAGAAAAGTCACAGTCGATGGCGTAGAAGGTCTTGAAAATGAAACTAAACGTCTAGGAGAATATGTTGTTTTACGTTTTGGTTGGTTATATGGACCAGGAACTTGGTATGGCAAAGATGGCATGATTTATAACCAATTTATCGACGGCGATGTTACATTAAGCGATGGTGTTACATCATTTGTGCATCTTGATGATGCTGTAGAAACGTCTATTCAAGCGATTAATTTTGATAATGGTATTTACAATGTAGCAGACGATGAACCTGTAAAAGGTTCTGATTTTGCTGAATGGTATAAGAATCAATTACAGGTTAATCCAAAAATAACAATACAACCCGCACAACCATTTGAACGAGGTGTGACGAATGACAAATTCAAAGCACAAGGTGGTAAACTCATCTATTCAACGTGGAAAGATGGTATGAATCCTATAGAATAAAAGAAATGCACTATTTAGAGTGTTTAGTTCGTCTTCTGTATAGATGTCTTCACGCTCTAAATAGTGCTATTTATATGGTTTATTAATTCAAATTATTACTCTGTTTTATTAGCTTGGTTTAGTTCTAATTGATCTTTAAGTTTGGCTGCTTCTTTTTTAGCTTGTTTCCCATAATAAGAGTGTGCAAGATGCATTTGAACTATTAGGAATGCTGCACTGATACTCCAGTATAGACCAAGTGCTGAAGCGGAAGTTAAAGAAGCATATGTAATGAATATCGGCGAAACTACCATAATTACATAATATGTTTTTCTTTGATCTTTAGGGTAATGAATTGAATTGACTAATGGTTGAATAAAGTACATACTAGCTGCGATAATTGTCATAATTAAATTTGGTTCAGTTAAGTTAAACCACAAGAAATGAGGATACTTAGTGATTCCATCACTTGTTGGATATTTCAAACTCATGTATAACCCCATTAGTATTGGTATTTGAATAATTACCGGAAAGCATCCAATCATGTTTTTAAAAGGGTTAATTCCATATGATTTATATTTCTTCATTAATAATTGATTAGCCGCATTACGTTCTTCTTGAGTGTCAGCCTTTTTGATTTTCTCTCTAATCGCATCTAATTCTGGTTTTACCACATTCGTTTTCTCACGCATCATATGCATATTTTTCACTTGAATTACCATTAAAGGTAGTAATATAAATCGTACAATAAGAACAATAACAATTATAGCTAAACCATAATTGTCATTAAATAATCTACCTAAAAAGTGAAGTAAGCTGTCCATTGGTTTAACAAATAAATTATAGAAAAAGCCTGTTTGATTCTCTTTTTTCGAGTAATCACAGCCGGCTAAAAATATTATTAAACTTAACAATATTAAAGCAAGTCGTTTGTGCATAGTCATCTTCCTTTTTATCTCTATCTCTAACAATATAATTGAATTTTAACAAAAAATTACGTACAAAGTATTTATAGATATAAAAAATTGCACACTCTAAAAGTATCAAAATTGAAACTTTAGAATGTGCAATCATTCTTAAATGTAAAGATTCATTGCTTAAGTGTTAAAATCTGATATTTAACTTTTGGGATGACGTGTCAAAACATTAATGGCTAACCATATCATCATCATTAACAAGAAAAGGTAAACACTCGTTAACAGCCACTTCGCATGTGCAGGTAACCATGATAATACAAATGTCCAACTTACATTTCCTAATATAAACAAAGGAAGTAAATAAATAACAATACTCAATATGACAAATAATGTGATGATCAGGAGGAATGTTATAAATGGAACTTTCCTTTTATCATAGATTACACGTTGGTGTTTTAAGTGATTAAGTCGTATTAAATTCAGAAGTAAAAACACAAATGCCCCAAGACCGGTTATAATAGTTATCGTATGATTAAAACTTTTAGACTCATCAATTTTTTGTTCAATAGTTGTATAGTGATCATTATTTAAAATTTGTGAACTTAAGTTTTCAGCTAGATTTGCCACTTGAGATGAATTCATATTTCCTAACACGACAATTCCGTAAGATTTAGTAGGATTGAGTAAAATTTCTGACGAGAAATTATTAAGAGTACCTGGATGAGAAATAATGTGGCTGCTCGAATTAATAAACCAACCTGCAGCATAACCATCATCGTCTGATTGATTTTCAGTTTCTGAAATCTTTTGATGTGAGTGTTTGATTATAGAATTCATTTTAGATGAAGGTTTTAATTGTTGTTTAACCCAATTTTCTAAGTCTTTGGTGCTCGTCATCATAAAAGCTGATGGGGTATCACCAATATTAAATTCAGGTGTAGTCTTTATAGCTTCACCACTTACTAATTCATAGCCAGTAGCTTCGTTTTTACCTTTTTTACTTGTAGTTTTGAAACTAGTATGTCGCATGTGTAACGGCTCTAATATATGTTCTTTAATATATGATTGATAAGATTGATGTGAGACGTTTTGAATAATTAAACCTAGGATATCATAATTCATATTTGAATATTCGAAGCTGTCACCAGGCGCATTATTCAATTCTTTCCCTTTAGCATATTCAACGATATGTTTCAGACTATTATAATCTTCCGAATAATGATCCTCTTCAGTAATATCACTCGGTATGCCACTTGTATGTCCTAGCAATTGTTTAATAGTGATATCTTTTTTCTCATCGTTATATGTCATATAAAAGTCTGGAATGTACTTTGATACTTTATCATTTAAATTTAATTTACCTTCTTCAGCAAGTTGAAGAATCCCATATCCAGTAAAAGCTTTCGTATTTGAAGCAATTTCAAATTTTGTTTGAGGGGTCACTTTCATTTTTTGATCCACATTGGCATAACCATAACCTTTGTTTAAAAAGACTTTATTATCTTTAACAATAAGCACGGAGACACCAGGTATCTTACCATTATTCATTGCTGAGTGAACGATATGATCGATTTGTTTCTGTGAATGATGGGTAAGCATACTCTCCGTTTTACTATGAGCGGTATAATGTTTTGTTAATATACCACTTAATATAAGAATCATCATGGCTACAATAGTGATGATAAACTGTTTCTTTTTCATTGCGCTTTCCTCAATTAATCTTGGTATTTACATTCGATTGTGTACAACCCAAATGCGATAAGTGTTTATTATTATACCAGCTTTCTTGAAAAATACTTCATAAAAAGACTCGTTACATTGCTATCAATCTTTTGTATAGTTAAAAAATTTTGTAAAACGCAACTAAAAATAAGTGTACTTTAACACTAATGGAGTAAATGATATATTAAAAGATGACTTGAAAACCTATACATTTTATAGAGATGGGAGTATAGTTTAGCCATTGATAAAGAGTTAAAGAGGTAAGCGTTATGTTTAATCAATTTAAAAGACTTTTAATCGGGCGTCCAAAGAAAAATAGAGACTTAAAGGATGAAAAAATTACTAAATTTAAAGGTTTAGCAATCCTGTCTTCCGATGCTTTATCATCTGTTGCCTATGGACCAGAGCAAATATTGATCACTTTATCAGTAATTGGTGCTGTTGCTTCATGGTATACTTTACCAATCGCTGGTGCAGTTCTTATCTTACTTGCAGCTTTAATCATGTCATACAGACAAGTTATATACGCATATCCTAAAGGTGGAGGTGCGTATATGGTTTCTAAAACGAACCTCGGTGAGAAATGGGGATTGCTCGCAGGTGGTTCACTATTAGTAGACTATATTCTAACAGTTGCAGTTAGTATTTCATCAGGTGCAGATGCGTTTGTCGCTGCTTTTCCAAGCTTATACCATTTTAAAGTGTTAATTGCTTGTTTATTAGTTTTGTTCATTTTAATTATGAATTTAAGAGGGCTTACAGAATCAGCCACTGTACTTTCTTATCCAGTCTATTTATTCATAATAGGATTAATTGTATTAATTATTGTAGGAACATATCGTGTTGCTATAGGAGACGTGCAACCACATATGCATTCAACTGTTGGCACTGCAGTACCGGGGGTAACATTATTCTTACTGTTAAAGGCTTTCTCTTCTGGAGCTTCTTCTTTAACAGGTGTGGAAGCTATTTCTAATGCTGTCACCAACTTTAAGGATCCTGCTCCGAAAAATGCAGTCAAAACATTAGTAACTATGGGGACTATTCTAGCAGTTTTACTTGTAGGAATCGTGGGGCTCTCTTACGTTTATGGTGTAATGCCTCAAACAGAGACTACTGTGTTATCTCAACTGGCCTCAAAAATATTTGGTAATAACGTTGCATTCTATTTCGTTCAAGCAACAACAGTAATGATATTAGTATTAGCTGCCAATACTGGATTTACTGCATTTCCAATGTTGGCTGCATCAATGTCTAAAGATAAGTATATGCCACGTATGTTCATAGTTCGTGGTGATCGTTTAGGATATTCAAATTCAATTATTGTTTTAGGTGTCTTGGCGATTATATTAATTATTGTGTTTAACGGAATGACTGAAAATCTAATTCCATTATATGCTGTAGGTGTGTTTATTCCATTTACATTAGCACAATTTGGTATGGTCTTGAAGTGGGTAAAAGAACGTCCTAAAGGTTGGGGTATTAAACTATCATTTAACTTAGTGGGTGGAACAATTACTTTTATCGTATTTATGATTCTTCTAATCACTAAATTTACTCAAGTATGGCCAATATTATTCTTCTTACCATTTGTAGTATCTGTATTTATGAGAATTAATACGCATTATAAAAATATAGCTCAACAATTACGCTCCGATATCGATGTACATGACATCCCTGTTGTAGATCGTAATTTAGCTATTGTGCCAATACCTAGTATTACGACGGCGGTTGATAAGTCAATTTATTATGCTCAAATGTTAGCTGATAATGATGTTATCGCAGTCCATGTCACTTTTGGAGATGAAGATGATAAAGCATTAATGGAGAAATGGAAACGACACTTCCCAGATGTAAGATTAGTTATTTTACATTCAGAATATAGAAGTATCATTCGTCCAATCTCAAGATTTATCGACAAAATTCGTAAAAAAGCGAATGATCAAAACTATTTAATCACAGTAGTTGTGCCAGAATTCATTCCCAAAAAACCATGGCACAATCTACTTCACAATCAAACAAGCTTCAGATTGAAAATGCATTTGATCTATCAAAAAAACGTTATATTATGTACCATTCCATTTAAATTAACTAAATAATGTGAGACAGTATGAGAGAACAAGTAACCATACTAAATAAGGCTCAGAAAGATTGATCACAATCTTCTTTCTGAGCCTTTTTATATACATAGCTATTTAAAAGTCATATTTTTGAAATGATACGCCTTATTCTTTTAATTCGTGAGATAAAACAATTTCATTGTAATTAATATTTTCACGAATTTGTGTTGCAACATCATTCGTTATTTTATTACGTTGGATTAACTTATCCAGAATAGTTCTTTGTTTATATAAACCTTCTAATTTTAACTTTCTTAAATTTTCCGGAACAAGGTCATTTTTACTTTGTGTTTGGGATTTAGTGGATTTAAAGTCTTTGCGTGAACGACTACGTAACATACGTAATAATGAATAATATTGATTGATTACTAAACTTACCTCTAAAACATTCGAGCTATCTTGTTCCTCTCGTAATCTCAACACGATATGGTGGTTAACGATGCGCAAGATTTTTTGAACTTGTTTGTAACTATCATGGAACTGCTGCTTTCTCAATTTACGTTCTTCTTTTAATTCTTGTCTTGAATTTTTGTATGCTTCACGTTGCTCACGAATTCTAGCTTTATTGTTACTTGTTGATTGGTGTGATGCTCTAAGTCTAGCATGCTCTTGTTTATGAACTAAACGTTCTTCTTTTTTACGATTTTTTCTAGCTTTAAAACGCAAGTAAATCATTTTAAAGAGTCGAGTAAATTTCTCTACAAACGTTTTCTCATTATAAGCTTGAGTAGCATCCATGACATTACGATAGTCTCGAACATTTGTAGCATCAATTTTCCCATTATCGATAAGCTTTTGTAACGTATTTGTTTCCACATCTTCTGCAATATCTTCTAATCGTCGCAACTCTTTTGTATTTTTACTATCAGGTTCAATATTTAATAGAAATCCTAATTCTTGAAAGTATTGGTTCATCACTTGTCTATAATCTATGGAAGGATTGTTTTTAGATTCATTTTTAAAATGATCTATCACATTCTGAACGATAAATATTTTCGCTTCTTGGTAACTCATGCCTTTGAAATGAGATACTTCTTCAGAAGGCGTAATGAGCGGTAAAATGACTTGAGCTAATATTAAGCTGATTAATACCATCAATGATGCAATAAATAATAAATCGTTGCGATATTCAAAACGATGTCCATTACTAATTACATACGGCAAGGTCAATGCCATAGATAGTGAAATCGTTCCGTGAATCCCACACATTGTCATTATAAAAGCATAGTGTGCTCGATTGGGAGGTGTTTCTTCTTCATCTGAGTTATCCATGTAATATTGAATATTTTTCGGGAAATAAAAGTCTTTATACCATACAAATACCCAAATAAAACGAAATACATAAATAGCAAGCGCAATGAGTAGGGTAATCATAATTAAGAATTTAATATTTTCAGGTTCATCTTTAACAATTTCCATAACAACCTCAGGTACGATGAATCCAAGTACAACAAAGACAAAGCCATTCAGTGCATAACTAAACGTATTCCAAATTTGTGTAAAGTTCATTTGTAATTCTGTTTGTGCACGGATTAATCTATCACGTTCTAAACCATGAATTAAACCTGCTACTACTACAGCTATAATACCTGATGCATGCAATGTTTCAGCTATATAGTAAATAGCGAAGGGTGTCAATAATTGGATAAATGTTAATGTGTTATTATCTTTTAATCCTTTGTTCGCTGTAAGGTAGATACGTATTCTCACGACAATAATACCGAAGATGGCACCGACTAATATTCCGATGATTGTCGAAATAATAAATTGTTCGATAGCGTTAATTGCTGAAAATGCACCAGTGACAAGCGCAGTGACCGCAATTTTAAATGAGATGATACCTGCTGCGTCATTCAGCAATGATTCCCCTTCTAGAATAGACATTGATCCTTTAGGTAAAACTTTCCCATTTGTAATGGCTGATACGGCCACAGCATCAGTAGGACATAAAATCGCAGCTATCGCGAAAGCAGCTGGCATTGGTAAATCGGTCCAAATCCAATGTATAAAGTAACCGACGCCAATAACCGTTGTAAAAACTAAGGCCATTGCCATTAAAATGACGGGTTTACGGTATTCCAATAATTTAGAACGAGACACATGCGTTCCTTCAACAAATAATAATGGGGCAATAACGGCCATCATAAATACTTCTGAATCAAATTCGAAATGCATTGGAATAGGTAGAGTAAAGATGACAACACCTAAACCAATCTGAATAAATGCAGTTGGAATTTTAGGAAACATATTATGTAAGACAGAACTTACAATGACTGCAAATATAAAAATTAAAAAAGCTTCTAATAATTCCATATGATTCTCCTCTATAAATCAATAACATATATTTTACCATTTAAAAATGTAAATCACATATACACAACTTTTAGCAGAATTTAACTTTAATTTGTATTAATTATTACCCCAAAAAAAGAAAGCGGAACAAAAAGAATTGTTTATAATTCTTTCATAGTTCCGCCACTCAAAGAGTAATAATTGAAGACATCTTATATAAGAGCAAGAATAACAAATTATATTCTTTAAGATGTTTTTAAAGAGAACATTTATATGTTTTTAGTTTGCTTTTGATTGCTTAAATGTTGTTTTTCAGCTAATGCTTTGGCATTTGATTTATATTTTTTATAGTAGAAGAATAAGAATATGAACCAGATTGGCGAAATAAAGATTGCTGCACGTGTATCAGCACTAAAGAATAATAATATAAATACAAAGAAGAAGAAAGCTAATACGACAAACGCGACGCCTTGACCACCGAATAATTTAAATTTACTATTTCTATGTGCTTCAGGGTCCTTTCTAACATAAACTATATATGACACGATAATCATTGCCCAAACTACTAAAAAGAGTACAGTTGATAAAGTCGTAACATATATAAATAGTTTGATTGCATCTGGGAAGATAAAATTTAACAACGCTGCTACAAGTAAAGTAATCGATGACACGAACATTGAAAGGTAGGGCACGCCGTTAGAATTTGTTTTAGTTAATACTTTAGGTCCCAAACCTTGTTTAGCTAAACCAAACAAGATACGACTATTTGAGTAAATACCGCTATTTGTAGCTGAAGCGGCTGCAGTTAGGACAACAAAGTTCACTATACCAGCCGCAAAAGGTATGCCAATAATACTAAATAGCTTTACGAAAGGACTACTATCTGGGTCAATGTTATCCCATGGAATGACTGACATGATGACTAATAAACCACCGATGTAGAAGAGTAAAATTCTAATAGGAACGTTATTAATAGCCTTAGGGATGGTCTTTTCAGGATCTTTCGTTTCACCAGCTGTTACACCGATAAGCTCAATACCAATAAAGGAATAGACTGCTATTTGAAATGACATTAAGAATCCGAAAGGACCATGTGGGAACATGCCTCCGTGCTTAACTAAATTGGTGAATGAAGCATGACCATAATGCGTTTTAAATGATAGGAAAATTAAAACCAACCCAACAATTACCATCGCTACAATAGTTACAACTTTAATAATTGAGAACCAAAATTCAAGTTCTCCAAATAAACGGGCGCCTAATAAATTAAATGAAATTAAAATCAGTACAATAAATAACACAGTTAACCAATGAGGGACCTGAGGGTACCAAAATGCGAAATATTGCCCCATGGCTGTTAAATCTGACATACTCGAAACGACCCAACAAATCCAATAAGTCCAACCTATTACGAATCCTCCAAAAGGTCCTAAATATTCATTTGCGATATCTACAAATGAATTAAATTTAGAGTTACTTAATAACAATTCTCCCAAAGCACGCATAAATGCGAATAAAATAATCCCAATAATCATATAAGTAAATAATAGTGACGGTCCAGTTAAAGAAATAGTTTGCCCAGAACCTAGAAATAATCCAGTTCCAATAGCACCACCAATAGCAATTAATTGGATATGCCTATTATTTAACTCCCTATGCAATTGTCTAGCCATAGACTTCCTCCTCAGAAAAACAAATGTTTATGAAAGCGTTTTCTTTCGTCTAATATTATAGAAACAATTTTGATAAAGCAATGATTTACAGAAATATAAGTAAATACATTTATAAGAGTGTTTATGATAATAAATACTTATGATTTTTTAGAATAATCAAAAAATTAGATTGATATTATTTGTATCTATAAAAATTCAGTAAAGCTAAAAAATATACTTAATTATAATCTTATTTTTGTAAATAGCAAGTAATATTACTAAACTGATTAATTAACTTTAATTTCTGGATATGTAATAATAAAAATTATTGTAATCTAATGTAAGAAGGGTCAAATCATGAAAATAGGTACAATTTCAGATTTACATATTGATCGCCACCCAAAACTCAAACCGGAAAGCTATCTCAATATTTTGGCAGAGGTAGTTAATGAGAGGAAATTGGATATATTATTGATTGCCGGAGATATTTCTAATGATTATAAAATGAGTTATCAGTTTATTGTCCATTTAAAAGCCATGATACAAATTCCAACTTATTTTATACCTGGGAATCACGACTTGTGGTCCGATGGCTCGGATAAATCATCAACTGAGATTTTAGAATTTTATAAAACACAAGAAGAATGTTTAATAGGACGTCCATTGATTGTTAATGATGAGTGGGCCATCGTTGGTCATACAGGTTGGTATGATTATAGTTATGCAGATAAGCGATTTTCATTAGACAAAATTAAAAAAGGCAAACATTACGGGGCGACATGGCAAGATAAAGTAAGAATTGACTGGACTACGTCAGACCAACAGTTGTCAAAAGTGGCTGCCCAAATGGTAGATGAAGATATCAAGAACGTTGATGACCGTAATATTATTTTAATGACACATGTGGTTACACATCCACAATTTGTTGTACCTACACCACATCGAATTTTTGATTTTTTTAATGCATTTATTGGGACGCAAGATTTTGATTATATTTATGAGAAATATCCTATTAAATATAGTATTATGGGGCATGTTCATTTTCGAAAAGAACTAAGAGATAGTGATACAGTTTATATGTGCCCGTGTCTAGGTTATCAAAGACAATGGAGAACGTCTGATTTAGCTAAAGAAATCAATCATGCGTTAATAGATTTCCATATTTAAAATTTAATTGTAATTAAAAAATATCTCGAGACAACAACGCTTTGTCTCGAGATTTTACTTTTTATTATGGTTGAACGAATACACACATTTGGCCTGGTGCGTTATAACTACATTCTAATTTTTGTTTTTTAATTCTGATTATCTGTTTTTGATTTGGAATGATTGAAGGTATGACAATTCCTTTAGTTAGTTGTGTCCACAAAGGATCAATATAATAGTAATAAGTATCATCATAACCTATTAATAATGTGACATGAATGTTCGATACAAGTCTAGTAGGTTTATTATCAAGACGGAACACGCGGTGGAAGGGTCTAGCACCTAAACTTGTATGATATATAATGACAGGTTGTCCTTGATCAATTATGCGTTCAAGTTGTTTTAAGCTAGAACCTGAACCATCTTTAACACGATTGTCATATTGCTTGAGGAAAGGAACGAATGCAGCAGGAAAGATGGTTTGGTGGTAACCTAACTTCACTAACAGTGGGTGGCCTACGTAACCTTTATATGGATTGTTAGGATGTTTAGGCCATTTGCTCATAATTTCCGTTGCTTTAATTGAATGATGATTAAATTGTAGTAACATTGCTGCCGATACGCCTTCACATCCCATAACCATAGGGATTGGAAATAATTGACTTATAGGTTTAACTGGTAAAATGGTTTTCTTCATAATTTCTTCCTCAACAAACTGGTATTCATTTAATATTTAATATTATATAACGTGCCATTCATTTAGTATATTAAAATGTTTGTTCTATTTGATGAGGTTATTATTTTGAAAATGGGTTATAAGATAATTGAGTAAAATTAAAATGGGGGAGATGAACATGGACTACAGAATAGAAAATATTGAGAGCACAAAAGTCATAGGCGCTTATAGACATTATAAAAGCGGAGGACACGCTCAAAGTAATATTCCGGATTTCTGGGAAGATGTGCATACTATGAAATTAGATGAACGATTATTGCAAAAAAGCGATAACCAATTGAACGGTTTGTTAGGTGTTTGTCTGCCTAAAGAAGATAGAACAATGGATTACGCTATAGGTGTGACAAGTACAGAAGATCCTCATGATGGTTTAGAGACATTCAACTTAGAAGGTGGAAAGTATTTAGTTGTCGAAGCTAAAGGACCTGTCCCTAAAAGTGTTCAGCAAACAATGAATGATATACATCATGAACTTATTCCTAGAGAAAATATTGAAATAAAACAAGCTCCATTCTTTGAGCTATACGGACCAGGTGATACACAAAGTGAATCTTACGTCACTGAGATATGGATGCCAATTCAATAATTATAATGAAACCTCACTTCTACATTTTGAAGTGAGGCTTTACTTTTTAATGAGATATAGTGTTTTTTGAATAAAGCTTAAAATAAATGAATTGTAGTAAAACTAGTAAGATAGCAGTAACACTAATTATAAGTAAGTAGGGAGTCATATCATGTTCACCATTTAAACCAACTAATGGCGAGATAATCCCTCCTAATATAAACTGGAACAAACCTAGCAAGCTAGAGGCATTACCACTACCTCCTGTTCGCTCTTCCATTGCCATTGAAAAGCCTAATGGCGCAATTGAAGTAACTGGCGAAATATTAATGAAAAATGCGATGAGTAATACATATAAAGGAAGATGTAAAGCTAACGTCGCAATAAGTAATATTACGCCTACAATTTGCACAATCGTTAAATAAATTAATAATTTTTGACGACTAATTTTTTCTACTAGTAGTGCAACAATTTGGCTAACTATGATTAATCCTACACCGTTAATAGCAAGCATCACGCTGAATTGAGGCGCACTCATGTGATAAATTTTTTGAGTAATAAAAGGAGATGCTGATGAATAACTAAATAACATCACATAGGTTAAACCTTGTAGCAACATAGGAATAACGAATGTCGGTTTTTTAAGTAAATACAAGAAATCTTTAAGTATATCTTTAAATTGAAGACGTGTTTGCATTGTTTGAGTATGGGCTGGCATTTTTAAGAAAATACCAATTAAAACTATAAAAGCGATAAGCGTTAAAAATGCAAATATCATTCTCCAGTTAGATATAGATAATACAAAACCGCCTAGCAATGGTGATAATATGGAAATAATACCGTTAACTACCATTAATGAGGCTAAAAATTTAGCTAATTCATTACCATGGTATTTATCTCCAACAGACGCTTTGGCGATGACGATAGCACCGCCACTTGTTAAACCTTGTATCAATCGTAGAATTAAAAATAACGTTAAGTGACCGGTAAATATAGATAAAAAAGTGGCTACTAAATATATCATCATTAATATCGTGGCAATTCGTTTACGACCAAAGACATCTGAAATAGGTCCAAATAAGAATTGCCCAAGCGCGAGTCCAATCATTGCAAAGGATAGTGTCAATTGGATTTCTGAAGTTGTAGTTCCAAAATCATGTTGTACTTTAGGTAAAGAAGGTGTATATGTATCGATCGTAAGTGGACCGAATGCTGTCATGACACCTAAGATAATGATTAATATCATTGAAAAGTGCTTGGCACTTGAATGAGTCATAAATAATCTCCTTTGAACAAATTACAACATCAATTATATACGTTTTACATGTGTTTGTAAGTACTAAACTTAAATACTAATTTGTGTATACATAAAAACCTAGCAAAGTCGTTACCCTAAACGACCTTGCTAGGTTAGTGTGATTAATTACTTTGTCCATCAGAGCTTGAACCGTTTAATATACTTTCTAATTTTGATTTAATGCTATCAAATTTAGTGTTGATATCTTCAAGCATACTATTAATTTTACTTTGATTTTCATTGTTTTGTTGTGCGTTATTAGCATTTTTTAGTTTATCAAGTTGTTTTTGATAAAATTGTGTGAATTTAGAATCAGCATTATTTTCTTCTTTTTGTTTTAATTTATCAATTTCATTTTGTAATTTTCTAATTTGAGATTCACTATTTTTATTATTTTTAATATCACTTTTCGCCGAGTCAACTTGTTTGTTGATATCATCATTTTGACTTTCAACTTGTTTTTTATAATTTTGAGACACATTAGGATCATTATTTACTTTATCATCATTGTGATTCATGATGGCACGGGTAACAAAAATGGCTACTATAATAAGTAAAATAACTATGATAGCAATAAGCCATTTTTTAGTTCGACCTGATTTTTCATTTTCCTCTTCAAGTTGTTGTTCACGACGATAATCACGACCATTATAGTAACGTTCTGGTTCATCATCAAATTCTCGTTGATTAGAACGTTGACCGTTCATTTTATTTGGAGATTGAGCTCGATTTCGAAATTCGTCTTCTTCAGCTCGACGTCGGTGGTTTTGATATTGATTATCGTATTTGTATGAATCTCTATACTTATCTGTTCTTTTCATAATGTCACCTCATTGTAATGGTAAACTTCAATTTTATGGTTTTAATTTCAAATTCAATTTGATGAGACGGGCGATATTTGTTGCAGTTCTTTGCATGAATTGTGGTCCATTTTCAAGGGTGGTCTTTAAATCAGAAGGATACTCAGTAATGCTAAAGACAGTGTCAATGCCGTGGCGGTAAACTTCTTGATACTGATCACCGAGGCTACCACAAATTGCAATAACCGGGATGTCATATGCCTTTGCAACTTTCGCAACGCCTATGGGTGTTTTACCATAAATCGTTTGCTCATCCATTTTACCTTCCCCTGTAATAACAATTTGAGCATCTTTCACTCTCTCTTGAAAACGTGTTTCATCTAGAACTACATCTATACCTGCTTGCAAATTAGCATCAAGAAAAGCTAGTAAAGCAGTACCCATGCCACCAGCTGCGCCTGCACCCGGTATATCTTTGACAGACTTTTGTAATTCTTCTTTAATTTTATCATGATAGTGACTTAATGCGGAATCCAACTTTGGTATCATCTTTTCAGTAGCGCCTTTTTGAGGTCCATATATTACAGTAGCGCCTTGGTTACCCAATAATGGGTTTGTAACGTCACAAGCTACTTTAATTTCAACGTTTTGTAGCAAAGGATTGAGATGAGAGGTGTCAATCTTATCAATTGTGTGTAACGCTGCTCCACCAGGTTTAATTTCATTATGCTCAACATCTTTAAAAGAAACTCCTAATGCTTGCAACATACCCACGCCACCGTCATTGGTCGCGCTTCCTCCTATCCCTAAAATGATTTTCTTTACACCATGTTTAAGTGCTTCATTAATGAGTTGTCCAGTTCCATAGGAGGAAGTTTGAAGTGGATTTCTCTCCTCATGGGTTAATAAATGAAGGCCAGATGCCTCAGCCATTTCTATAATAGCTGTTTCATATTGATCACTTCTTGCATAACTTGCATCAATATTTCTAAAGAGAGGGTCTTTAACTTGAACGGTATAGGAAGTCGCCTTTAAAGCTTCTTTCAAAGCTTCAGTTGTTCCTTCGCCACCATCCGCCATAGGTATAAGGTCGTAAGTAACTTGATCATTAAACACTTCTTGAAAGCCATTTTGAATTGCAGTAGCTGCCTCTTTCGCTGTCATACTCTCTTTAAACGAATCTGGGGCAATAACTATTTTAAATTGTGACACGCAATCACTTCCTATTATTATGTTTTATTGCTATTTTTTTTAAAATAAACTTCAACTAAAGTCACACTTATCATTATCTTTTGGAAAGGGATAGTCATTTATATGTTTTTAAGTCTATAATAAAATTAAATAAATTAAGCTTACGATAAAACATCATGAACATGCAGAGAGGACATCTTATGAAACAACTTAAACAACACGAACAATTATGTTGGTATATAGGTATTATATTATTTTATTTCATTATGGCTATTCTAACACCATTATCTTTTGTTGACTGGCATTGGTATTTAAATTCACACATAAGTTCACTTGGGCAAGATTTAATGAAAACGAATGGAAGATATCTCGGGAATTTTTTAGAGATTCTCGCGATGCATAGCGCTATTTTCAAATATTTAAGTTATACTGCTTTATCGTGTTTAATGATTTACTTTTGTTCAATGATAGTGAATGTAAATAAAAAGTTTATATATATTTTGATATGTTTTACATTTTTAATAATGATTCCAAGTGGAGTTTATAGTGAAACTTATGGATGGATAGCAGGATTCTACAATTATATTCCTTCATCAATAATCTCATTATTCATCTTATATACTATCATTTATATTCTTTATGGAGATGAAGAGGCTAGTATTAATCATCTTTGGCTGTTTCTCACAGCTTGTTTGTTTGGGCAGTTATTTATTGAAAATATCACTATATACAATAGTCTTATCATTTTAATTGGTGCTAGTATATATGGCATCCAACATAAAAAGCTAAACTACTATTTAATTGTGGGCTTTATGCTAAGTTGCATTGGCGCAATCATTATGTTTTTAAATCCTATTTACTTTAAAATCATCGATGGTAAAACAATCTACCATTCTATTTCAGATAAAGTAGGCATTTTACATAAAATAGGAACGACTTTATTAATGGACTTTCCTAAGTATATATTTCTTAATCAATATTTAATACTCGTAGTTATTTCGGTTATCATTACAATACTTTTGGTTCGTAATACAATTTTTGTAAACCAACATGTTGTTATTAAATTTGCAATTATGTATGGTTTGTACAGTTTACCGTTTTATAAATTACTCATCTATGATCAATTCCATTTTGAAATATATACAAAATCATTTTCAATAGCTTTATTAAACTTCTTGATTTGTGCAGTTTTCTTTGCGGTCTTGATATATAGTACAGTCATATTAATATCAGAAAAATATTTAAGAGCCATCGCTTTAGGATGTTTAATTTCAATCGTGTTATCGACGCTACCATTATTGGTTGTGGCTCCAATAGGAAATAGAAACTTTTATTTCATATACGTGCTGTGGTTAATATTTTTACTTAGTTTTGTAAAGCAATTTGATGGAAATATCAATAAAGTAACGACTATCGTTAAGGCAATTGCATGTGCTCATAGTTTGATATTAGTTATAGGATTTAGCTTGATTTATCAAAGTAGTGTCAATAGAATTGAAAATGTTGAAGAACAATTAAAAAATGGTAAGCGTCATCAAAGTATTATATTAGAGAGATTACCTTTCGAAAAATATACGCATTTAACAACACCGTCAACGAAGACGGATTTCAATGACTTTAAAGCATATTATGATTTGCCAAAAGATCTAAAGTTTAAAGTAGTACCATTTGGTTATGATGGAGAATAATTAAAGGAGATAGAGAATGAGATTAACCCAGACACATTTTGAAATTATCAAATTTGTAATAGTGGGTGGAATCAATACTTTAAATTACTATATTGTATATTTATTACTTCTAAAGTTATTAGGTGTTAATTACTTGGTCAGTCATATCACGGGATTTATTGTGAGTTTCATCATTTCTTATTACTTAAATTGTTATTTTGTTTATAGGGTAAAACCAACGCTAAAAAAGTTTTTAAGTTTTCCACTTACACAGGTGGTTAATATGGGAATGCAAACATTACTTTTATACATATTTGTGCAGTGGTTTCATTTCCCTTCAGAGATAGCCCCATTTGTAGGATTAATTATTACGATACCGGTAACATTTATTTTGTCTAAGTGGATCTTACGAGATTAATTGAGTTTAGATAAAGCAACCGACTAAGTACGTTGTACTGAGTGGGTTGCTTTTTTTAAAAAGAGATTTGAGATTGTGATTAAATTTGAATAAATATAAATTATAAATTAGGCAAATCTAAAAATTTCATTAGTTTATTTTCATAAAAAATATAGAAATAAAAAAACGTTGTAATACCTCAGTTATTGTTTCATACTAAAGTTATTAAAGCATATTAAGGTGGTAAATAAGCATGTCTCAAAGTGAAAATTTGAAGATTGCTCAACGTGGTGCCTATCTTAGTTTAGTCGTGTATATTATTCTTTCAATAGCCAAATATGTTACTGGATATATATACCAATCTGCAGCGGTTCGAGCAGATGCGTTAAATAATATGACAGATATTATCGTCTCAATTGCAGTTATTGTCGGACTAAAAATTTCTATTAAACCTGCAGATAAAAATCATCCATACGGTCATTTAAAATCTGAGAATATTTCGACATTACTTGTATCTTTTATTATTATGTTCGTCGGGATACAGGTTGTAACGGAAAATGCACCAAGACTTATTACACAAGATAGACATGTACCTAATGTAATTACAATTATTGTCAGTGTAGTCAGTGGTGTGATTATGTTAGGTGTATTTTATGTTAATCACAGACTCGCTAAAAAAACTAATAGCAGTTCGTTACGATCTGCAGCAAAAGATAACTTATCCGATAGTTTAGTCAGTATCGGTACAGCTATAGGTCTTATATTCACGCAAATAGGATTTCCAATTGTAGATATTATTTTAGCGACACTTCTAGGTTTATTAATTATTTATACCGGGTTTGGGATTTTTAAAGAGTCAATCTTTACTTTAAGTGACGGATTTAATGAAAGAGATCTAGAAGACTATCGTAATGATATATTAGAAGTAAAAGATGTTATCGACGTTAATAATATTAAAGGGCGTTATCATGGAAGTAGTATTTTTCTTGATGTAACTATCGTCGTGAAACCGAATCTGTCATTGTATGAAGCTCATCAAATTTGTGATAGAGTAGAGCATCATTTACATGAAAAAGGTATTTCTTCAGTATATGTTCATCCTGAACCTTATAATCAAGAAGATAATAATAAAACGATTAAAGAGTAAAAACATAATTAGAGTGAGAAAATGATTTAAAATAAACCCCTAAATGAATTGATTTTAAAAAGTTCATTTAGGGGTTTTGGCTATATTAATACGTAGAGAGATGTTGAATTATTAAGATAATAGTTGAAATATAGCTTTAGTTAATAGTAGATCGTATCTTAAACAATCATTATATTTTTATAGGTTTAACCTAATTATAAATTACCAATACCCGTTAGCTTCGCGGAAAGAAATAGCATCATCTATAGAACCATAACGTTCTTTGGCATAATTAATCATACCTTTAGTTTGAGTAGCGACTGAACCATATCCCCATGATTGATTAGTTTGACCTAATCCATGATATTGTCCATTAGATGCATTTGGGTCTCCGCCTGATTCAGGAAGTACGATTTTTTCCCAAAGTGCTTTTGTACCTCCAGCTTTTATGAATTCTTGATATACTTCGCTTGTTGACTCACTACTTGCATTTGAGCTATGGCTAGATGATGTTTGAGTAGCTGTAGAATTATAATTTTGATTAGTATTTTCAGCAGCATGTGCATTACCGGCTTCTAAACCTGTAGCGCCTATTGAAACTGTAGCTAGAATTGCTAGTATTGATTTTTTCATAATTAATAACTCCTTTAACTAGAATCTGTCTGAAAATGCAGTTCATGATGCAAATATCACAGATCTATTTTGATTTGTGTCTTTCTAAAGTTGTAAATACACTATATCATCGCAATTGTTTTCATAGGTTACATCAAAGTAAAAATACAAAGTCAGATATTTTATTCATAAAACAAACATTTCAATATATCAATGTCTTGTGACAATATATTACGAAAATAGCCATACAATTACTTGGGAAAATAAGTTTTAACGGTCTATAATAATAGTAGTGAGAGAGAAAAATGAGGTCAGTTATTCATGTAATCATTAAGTCATGTTAGCAATCTCATTGTTATATTTACGCTCATGTTTTGAGATTGTGTAGTGGTTGATTACGTAATTTTAAATTAGGAAGGTGTTTTTTTATGCCAAAATTAATATTATGTCGTCACGGACAAAGTGAATGGAATGCTAAAAACTTATTTACCGGTTGGGCAGATGTGAAGTTGTCTGAACAAGGAATTGAAGAAGCTAAAACTGCAGGTGAAAAAGTAGCAGATAATAAATTAGAAATTGATGTTGCCTATACATCGTTATTAACTAGAGCTTTAGAAACAACACAATATATTTTAGCAGGTTCTAATCAACAGTGGATTCCAGTGCATAAAAGTTGGCGATTAAATGAACGTCACTATGGTGGATTACAAGGTTTAAATAAAGATGATGCACGTGAAAAATGGGGAGAAGAACAAGTTCATCAATGGAGACGTTCTTATGATGTGCAACCACCAGCAGAAAGTGAAGAACAACGTGAAGAATATTTAAACAATCGTAGATATAGACATTTAGATAAAAGAATGATGCCATATTCTGAAAGTTTAAAGGATACATTAGATCGCGTTGTGCCTATTTGGACTGATCGAATTTCACAACATCTATTAGATGGTGAAACTGTACTTGTGTCTGCACATGGTAACTCCATTAGAGCATTAATTAAATACCTTGAAAATTTATCTAGTGAAGAGATTGTTGGTTATGAAATAAAAACAGGTGCGCCACTTGTTTATGAATTAACTGATGATTTGGAAGTGAAAGATAAATACTATTTATAATAGACCAGAATAGAGTAAGCCATTAAATGATAAGTTTAAATCATTTAATGGCTTTTATTATGTGAAGTTATAAGTTGAAAGAATAATAAGGAAATTGTCTGGGAAATATGTCTTACTCATTTCGGGTAAATGATTAACATATCAAATTTAGATGTTTAAATATAAGTGTTAGAATTTAAAAGATTTTATTTCGCTCTTTTATGTTGTTTTATTATTTTCAGAGCACGTTTTCTTGTTTTTATATTTGGACTATTCAAATTGCGTCTAGCAGTTTGTAAATCTAATTTCATTTTATCTTCCTCCTTGTGTATCTATATTATGGAAGAAAATAATGCTTTTGTAAATAGTAATTATTACGATTTAACAGAATTACATAAGTCGTAGTATTTTTTAGAAACAAAAGTGAGCCAACTAAATGATTAACTTATTCAAAATATGTATAATAGGCAAATATCTGTTTGATGTTATAAAAGGGGGGAAGGTCATGTCTTTAAAAACAAAGTTAGTCATGATTATCACTATGTTACTTGGTGGATTTTTTGGTTTGTTAAATGAGACATTATTAACAACAGCTTTACCAAGTATAATGAAAGATTTTCACATTCAGTATTCTCAAGTTCAATGGTTAACAACAGCGTTTTTACTTACCAATGGAGTGGTTATTCCATTATCAGCATTAGTTATACAACGATTTACTACAAGACAAGTTTTCCTAACAGGAATTTTAATCTTCTTTGTAGGTACAATTGTTGGAGGTTTTAGTCCCAATTTTACTACGTTATTATTTGCAAGAATCGTTCAAGCTTTAGGTTCAGGTATTATGATGCCTTTAATGATGACGTCGATTCTAGATATCTTTGAACCTCATGAACGCGGTAAATATATGGGATTCTTCGGACTTGTGATTGGTTTAGCACCTGCGATTGGTCCGACATTATCTGGTTATTTAGTTGAATATTTTAATTGGAGATCTTTATTCCATGTTGTTGCTCCTATAGCAGCAATCACATTTATTATCGCCTTATTCACTGTTAAGAATGTAGGACAAAATATTAAAGTTCCTATTGATGTAATCTCAATTATATTATCTATATTAGGATTCGGTGGTTTACTTTATGGTACGAGCTCCATTTCACATGATGGTTGGGACGATCCAATAGTCTTGTCTACGATTATCGGCGGTATTATTTTAGTGGTGTTATTCATTTGGAGACAATCACGCTTGGATACGCCTTTACTCAATTTTGGTGTCTTTAAAAATAAACAATTTGCAATTGGTTTACTTATTATGGCAGTAACAATGATTTCTATGATCGGTTCAGAAACAGTATTACCAATGTTTGTTCAAAATTTATTAAATAAGCCCGCATTAGACTCAGGACTCATTTTATTACCTGGCGCAATCGTGATGGCTATCATGTCAATGACTTCAGGAGCAATGTATGAAAAGTTTGGTGCTAAGCCTTTAGCTATCATCGGAATGTTAATTGTAATCATAACAACTTCGTATTTTGTGGTGATGGATGAACATACCTCAACAGTAATGTTAGCTACAGTTTACGCGATTCGTATGATTGGTATAGCATTAGGATTAATGCCAGTAATGACACATACCATGAACCAATTAACTCCTGAAATGAATGCGCATGGCTCGTCTATGACTAACACCGTACAACAAGTGGCAGGTTCAATTGGAACAGCTGGATTAATTACTATTTTAAGTCAAGCGAGTCAACATTTTTCACCTAAAATGAGTGATTATAAAGGTATGAATAAACAAGAAATGGTCAGTCAAATTAAAATAGATACGATGTTGCATGGCTATCATGCAGGATTTTTATTTGCAGTGATAATTACGGTGATCAGTTTCTTATGCACATTTATGCTTAAAAAACGTACTAAAAAAGAAAAAGAACAAACATCATGAACGGTATAAAAAATATATTAGAACTTTCTGAACACTTGATATAAGGGAACTTCTTATTGACTATTACACTCTAAAGGGATAAAATATTTTTATTCCGATTAGAATAATAAGATTAAGGAGTTTAACTAAATGAAGAGACTTTTATTTTGCATTATCGCTTTAGTATTTGTATTGGCAGCATGTGGTAATAACGATTCATCAAGTGATAAAGATAGCAAATCAAGTAGTAAAGATGATAATACATTACGAGTAGGTACTGAAGGTACTTACGCACCATTCACTTTCCACAATAAACAAGATAAATTAACTGGTTACGATATTGATGTTATTAAAGCTGTAGCGAAAGCAGAAAACCTCAAATTAAAATTCAATGAAACATCATGGGATTCTATGTTTGCAGGTTTAGATGCAGGGCGCTTTGATGTCATTGCAAACCAAGTTGGTATCAATAAAGATAGAGAGAAGAAATATAAATTCTCTAATCCTTACACTTATTCAAGCGCAGTATTAGTTGTACGTGATAATGAGAAAAATATTAAATCATTTAATGATGTTAAAGGTAAAAAATTAGCACAAACATTCACTTCTAACTACGGTAAATTAGCAAAAGATAAAGGTGCCGAAATCACTAAAGTTGATGGTTTCAACCAATCAATGGATTTATTACTTTCTAAACGTGTGGATGCTACGTTTAATGATAGTTTATCTTATTTAGATTATAAGAAACAAAAACCTAATGCTAAGATCAAAGCTATTAAAGGTAACGCTGAACAAAATAAATCAGCTTTCGCATTTTCTAAGAAAGTAGATGATAAAACAATTAAAAAATTCAATGATGGTCTTAAGAAAATCAGAGATAATGGTGAATTAGCTAAAATAGGTAAGAAATGGTTTGGTCAAGATGTTTCTAAGTCTAAATAATGAACAGCAACACGCTTTAGATGCGGCTAAGCAAGCATTTGGTCCAATGTTAGAGGGATTGGTGAAATATTCAATCCCTATTACTATAGTTACATTTATTCTAGGCCTTGTTATTGCTTTGTTTACTGCATTAATGCGTATTTCAACAAGTAAAATTTTAAGAGGCATTGCACGCGTATATGTATCAATTATTCGTGGAACACCGATGATTGTTCAATTATTTATTATATTTTATGGTATTCCAGAATTAGGAAGACTCATTACGAATGATGCGGATAATCAATGGACTTTAGCACCGGTTGTAGCTGCTATAATAGGTTTATCATTCAACGTGGGAGCGTATGCATCTGAAATTATTCGTGGTGGTATTATTTCAATTCCTAAAGGGCAAACTGAAGCGGCGTATTCAATCGGAATGAATTATCGCCAAACAGTTCAACGAATTATATTACCTCAAGCAATACGTGTTTCTATACCAGCATTAGGTAATACATTTTTAGGATTAATTAAAGATACTTCACTATTAGGTTTCATTCTTGTGGCTGAAATGTTCAGAAAAGCACAAGAAGTTGCGTCTACTTCATACGAATATTTAACTATTTATATTTTAGTAGCAATTATGTACTGGGTTGTATGCTTTATCATCTCAATTATTCAAGGATGGTATGAATCACGCATTGAAAGAGGGTATCGCTCATGATTGAATTAAAAAATATCCATAAGTCTTTTAATGAGACCGAAGTGATTAAAGGCATTGATTTAACTGTAGATAAAGGTGAAGTTGTAACTTTAATAGGGCGTTCAGGTTCTGGTAAGACAACGTTACTTCGTATGATGAATGCTTTAGAGATTCCAACAGATGGTACAGTCTATGTTAATGGTAAAACTTATACTGAAAAGGATAAAAAATCTCAAATCGAAGTGCGCAAACAGTCTGGAATGGTCTTCCAAAATTATAATTTATTCCCACATAAATCTGCTTTAGAAAATGTGATGGAAGGACTTGTTACGGTTAAGAAAATGAAAAAGTCTGAAGCCGAACGTAAATCAATGGAATTATTAGAAAAAGTTGGACTTGATCACGTGAAAGACCAACGTCCTCATGCTTTATCAGGTGGACAACAACAACGTGTTGCCATTGCTCGAGCATTAGCAATGAATCCTAAGGTCATGCTATTTGATGAACCTACATCAGCACTTGATCCAGAATTAGTTAATGATGTTTTGAAGGTGATTAAAGAACTCGCTGATGAAGGTATGACGATGGTCATTGTGACGCATGAAATGCGATTTGCTAGGGAAGTCTCAAATCATACAGTTTTTATTCATGAAGGTAAAATTGCTGAGCAAGGCTCGCCAGACGAAATGTTTAATCAACCTCAAACTGAGGAATTAAAACGCTTTTTAAATGTAATTAAATAAGTTTGATATATGCTATGCTGACGGTTATTTGACGTTTGCATAGCTTTTTTATGTTAAAATAATTATAAATTAATTTTCACAAAGAAGATTTGAGGAGTGAAATAATGGAACACTCGATGAAGTTAAATGTGGAGCCATTCGAAGCCATTCGTAATCATAGGAAAACGGTAGAAATTAGACTGAATGATGAGAAAAGACAAAAAGTTAAAATTGGTGACACGATTGTCTTTACAAATATAGACGACTCGGAGAAAAAAATGAGAGTCAAAGTAACTGAAAAGCGAGTTTTTGATACATTTCAAAAGTTATTTAACTACTATGATAATGCTGAAATAGGTTATGAGACAGACGCGACCTTGGCGCAAAAAGTAGCAAGTATTTATTCCATCTATAACCAAACTGATGAATTAAATTATGGTGTAGTTGCTTTAAAAATAGAGCTTGTATAATATAAAAGGATCACATCTAAAGGGGAGTTTAGATGTGATCCTTTTTAATTTATGATTTGCGATTTTCTAAGATTTCTTTTAGTTTGTAGAATATAGGTTTTATTGGTTTAACAAAATCACCAATATATTCATAAACGTCAGCATTGAAACCTTCTTTGAATTTTTGTACACCTGCGTCTTCAGCATCTTCACTAAAGTCTCCAGTGATACCATAGAAATTATAACGATTAATATCATGCTCTTTAGCAAATTTAATCATTTCCCACTGTAAACGGTAAGCACCCATATAAGCATTATATTTAGGGTTTGAACCACTAGAGAGATAATATACTTCATGGTCATTATAAATATATAACGCAGCGGCTAGATTAAGTACTTGTCCTTCTTTAGCAATCTTATCTTTAGTTTGATTAATTTTACGTTCATTACTATCATATTGCTGTTTTACTTGCGTGTGTTTAGTTTTATTTTTCTTAGAATTTGGATTTTCTTCTAATGTTTTTTCAACTTCTTTTAGTTGTTTTTCTAAGTTATCATGTTTTTCTTGTAATGTATTTAGGTAGTCTTGTAAGTCTATATAAGCAAGTTTCAGCATTGCATGATCTTCATACGTTTTTTGCATATCTTCGAAGTAAGGTTTTTCACGGAATTTGAAACCATGTTTTTCCTCAGCCATTTGGAACAATTCAAAGAATGTGTCTGTTTCTTCTATAGGAAGTGTTTTAACTTGAACACCCATCTCATAAGTTTTCTTAATATTACGACGTGTTTGGTAATCCATTTCTTTTAATAGTTGATCTTCAGTCTTGTCTTTAAGATCTAATACTGATAGCCAACGAATTTGGCTCATTGTATCATAGCCGACTGTATAACCTTGATGTTTATAACCTAAATCTTCCATTGTTTTGATGAATGGTCGATTGTCGAATGATTCGATAATCTCACCATCAGCGTTTCTCAAGTTTTCTAGTAGGTAAGGATCAACAAGAACGTATAAGCAGTTACGTTTTTTTAAGTAATCTGTAAGAGATTTAAAGAAGAAACGAACTAATGATTGATTATTATAATCCATTACTGGACCTCTATGTGTGTAGAAATATTTAAAGAATTTAAGCGAGCGTGCCTCTGTTAAAAGGCAACCAGCAATGACTTTGTCATCTTCATCTTTAACTCCTACAAGATGAACATCGCCTTTCATTTTATTACGGTTATCAAAATGTATACTTGATTGTGTATAATGTGAAAAATTTTCTGAAGTAAATTGATCGAATTCTTCAGAAGATAAGTTAACAAATTTCATCATTAATCTTCCCCTCTAAATCTATTTAGTTATCTAAATTGTCATGATTTATCTATTTTACCAAACCCAAGTCATCATTACACATAATAACACAAAACATTGCATCATACTTTTGTATGAGATAAATTTACCCCAACTTAAATTTAATTAATAGAAAAATCACAAAAAATAAAAACAACTAGCTTCGTTGTAACACTCATTATGTGATAATATTTATAATGAAAGAATGGAATCTAACATGGGACAATAAATGAAGAATGTATAGATTTTCAAGGTAATTTATTTTTTCTATAGATAAAATAGGTTGAAAAGGTAGGAGTGAGTAGTTTGAAGAAATTAGCAGTTGCTTTATCAGTAGTAGCACTTATATTGGCGGGATGTAGTAGTGGTAAATATACTGATAAAATTGATAAAGCTGTAAAAATGCAAGACAAAAAACAAGAAAAAATAGCTAAGCACGATACAGGAGATGAAGTAAAACACTTTGATAAGAAAGATGCGAATATTTATGTATTTAAAAAAGGTAAATACGTTATTCTTGCATATAAACCTTTGAGTGATGATGCTGAAGTGCATTATTACACATATGAGTTTAAAGGCAAAAAAGCGCATTACAAAGAAAACTTTAACTCCAAAGGTTATTATGAAGAACATGAACCTGATTACAAGGAAGAAAACATGAATTAATCGTTGTATAGCTACAAAGGGAGTACTAATGAAAAAATTAATTGGAATTATAGCCATTTTAACCATCATTTTTATATATGGGTGTTCAAAACAACCAAGTTCTATTAAAGCTAAACAAGATGGCAAGCCATTAATAGTTATGTATGGAGATTTTAAATGTCCATATTGTAAAAAAGTAGAAGATAAAGTGATGCCAAAGTTGAGAAATAAATATATTGATAAAAATAAAGTTAAGTTTCAATATGTGAACCTTGCCTTTATAGGAAAGGACTCAATTATTGGTTCAAGAGCACAACAAGCAGTAAATCATTATGCACCAAAGTATTCACTCCAATTTCAAAAGTTAATGTTTGAACATCAAAAAGACGAAGATAAGAAATGGATTACACATACATTAATAGATAAACAAATTGATAAATTAAACATTAGTAATAAAACTAAAGATAAGATTAAAACAAATTATAAAACTAAAAATTCAACATCATGGAAAGCTGCTGAAAAAGATAAAAAACTAGGTAAGGAACATCATATAAAACAAACTCCTACAGTATTCATTGAAGGTAAAAAAGTTAAAGATCCATATGATTTTAGTAGTTATCAAAAACTTTTAGAATAGTAATTTTCTTTAATGAAGAGTAGGGCATAAATAATTTTAAAGAATATAATATGTCAATCTTCTTTGCAAATGTCGACAAGGCTTAAGCTTTTGTCGGCATTTTTTATTTTTAAAAGTTACTTGCAGATGATGCACAATAAAACTACCAATAGTTCTATTTTCCAAATGATTGTGAGAAATATTTTTAAAAGCCCTTGTCAATTCAGAAATAAAAGTATATACTTTTAAATCGTAATAATTACTATTTAGGAGGTTGTTTATGAAAAGACTATTGAGTTTATTAGTCATTCTCCCTTTATTTGCCCTCATTTTAACGGCGTGTGGAAATGATAATAATAAAAAAGAAGATGGTAAGATTACTATCAATACTACAGTTTATCCACTTAAATCTTTTGCAGAACAAATTGGTGGTAAACATGTAAACGTTAAATCAATTTATCCAGCAGGTACTGATTTACATACCTATGAGCCAACACAAAAGGATATCTTAAATGCGAGTAAGGCAGATTTATTTATCTATACAGGTGATGATTTAGATCCAGTTGCTAAAAAAGTAGCAGGAACAATCAAAGATAAAGATAAGAAATTATCTTTACAAGATAAATTAAGTAAAAGTAGTTTACTTCCTGATCATCACCATCATGGAGAAGAGCATGAGGAACACGAACATCATCATCATGGTGAATATGACCCGCACATTTGGCTAGACCCAAAAATGGATCAAACATTCGCTAAAGAAATCAAAGATGCTTTAATTAAGAAAGATCCAAAACATAAGAAAGAATATGAAAAGAATTACAAAAAACTTAACAAAGAACTTGCTAATTTAGATAAAGAAATGAAGAAAGTAACTAAAGACAAGAAAGATAATGTTGTATTTATCTCACATGAGTCAATCGGTTATCTAGCTCATAGATACGGATTTAAGCAAGAAGGTGTTCAAAATATGAATGCAGAGGATCCATCGCAAAAAGAATTAACTCAAATTGTTAAAGAGATAAGAGCTAGTAAAGCGAAATATATTCTTTATGAGGATAATGTAGCAAATAAAGTTACAGATACAATTCGTAAAGAAACAGATGCTAAACCGCTTAAGTTTTACAACATGGAATCTTTAAATAAAGATCAACAAGAAGAAAAAGACTTGTCTTATCAAAAATTAATGAGAGAAAATATTAAAAACTTAGAAAAGTCATTATCAAGTAATGTGAAAGAACAATAATTAATTCTTAACCACCGAAGCATGGTTTTTTATTACGTTGGTTAAATTGAGAGCCTCCATTCATATGAGTGGGGGCATTTTATTATTTGTTATTTGACGAATTTTGTTACTATATAATCATTAAAATAAAAGATAAAGTGTGAGGGTTCGTTATGCCAATTAAAAAAGAAAAAAATAGAATTATTTTTTCTAGAACATTTCAAGCATCTATTGAAAAAGTATTTGATGCTTATACTAAGAAAGAATTATTTGAACAGTGGTTTCATCCTAAAGGCGCTTCAATAGAGGTTTATCATTTTAACGCTGTTGAGGGTGGAGAGGCGTTTTTCGCGATTCAAGCGCCTAACATGACAAGTTATACTGTTACTGAATATCAAAAAGTAGACAAACCTAATCATATTGAATATCTAGATTACTTTGCTAATTCTAAAGGTGAGAAAGATACTTCAATGCCTGGTATGCAAATTTTCATGAATTTTGAAGAGCAAAATGGCCAAACAACAGTTACCTCAACATCAGTATTTCCAACTCAAGAAGCAGCTCAACAAGCATTAGATATGGGCGTTGAGCAAGGGATGGACTCAACTTTAGATCAATTAGATAAGTTACTTAAATCTTAGTTGTCAAAAATCTGTCAGAGTCAGTCGCTTTTTTTTCAATTATAATTGGTATAGAAATCAATTATTTGTTAAAGAGGTATTATTATGAAAAAAAGATATTTAAAAGTATTGGGATTGTACACATTTACTACAGGCATCTCGTCTATCGTAATTAACTCAAATTGTGTATCTAATAAAATGCTGAGATTTATTTTAAGAACTGCATTGGGTTATGGCATTTTCGCGTATAGTTTACATTTTTTAGCACAACGTAAACATTAACTATAACTAAAGGTGAATAGCTTTATATCGCCCTAGGTACAGGGCGATATTTTTATTAGAAATTTTATTATAGAGATACACAATACATAGATGAATTAATATAATGTATTATTATAAATGTTGAGTTTAATTAAGGAGAGGATCGCATGATACATAATAATAAAAATGTTCAAGATACACATGCAACAAAGACAATTGTTCAAAATATTGCCGGGCAAGTACAAATGAAAGAGGTTATGGCTGATAAAACTCCGAGTCGATATGCTTTAAAATCAATGATGGCCGGTTTTTTACTTTCAATTGTTACAGTGTTTATGTTAGCAATCAAAACCCAATTTGCTTCAACACATATTGACGGCTTAATCAATTTGATGGGTGCAATTTCATTTAGTTTAGGGCTAGTGCTTGTTGTATTAACTCATTCTGAATTACTTACAAGTAATTTCATGTATTTAACCGTCGGCTGGTATTATAAAGTTATAAGTATGAAGAAAGTGACGTGGATATTCATCTTTTGTTTCATAGGAAATATTGTCGGTGGATTTATACTATTCTTCTTACTTAAATTTTCTCATGTAATGACACCAGAGATGACCAATAGTTTAACGACACTGGTACATAAGAAAACAGTTGAATCTACATGGTTGAGTATATTAATTAAAGGTATATTTTGTAATTTCTTTATCAATATTGGCATCTTCATTTCTCTACAATTTAAAGAGGGCTTAGCAAAAGCGTTTTTCATCGCTTGTGGTGTGATTGTCTTTGTATTTATGGGTTATGAACACGTAGTATTTAACGCAGGTCTTTATGCAGGAATGATATTCTTTAATATCGAGGCATTGTCTTGGTTAGACGTGTTAAAGAATATTGTTTTTGCATTTATTGGTAACTATATCGGTGGCGGTATATGTGTTGGTTTAGTTTACGCGTATCTTAATGGGAAACGTGATAGTTTAACTGAATAATTGGTTAAGCAGGTTCATATAGATGGATCTGCTTATTTTTTTAAAAAGATGGTTAAAATTGAAAACAACTTTAAATATAGTCTGAGCTTCTTAAGCTTAATCAATGGACGTTCGTTTGATTAAAAGTTAGCCTATTATTCAAGTAGAATGTTAGATTTTGGGAGTGAAATTATGTCAGAGACAAATATAAGAATTGCCAACATGGGAGATGCAGAGGAGCTACATCAATTAATGTATGATGCTTTCACACCATTAAGAGAGCTAGGAATTGATTGGCCTTCAGTCAATGCAGATTTAGAAATGGTTAAAAATAATTTAGAAAACAATACGACCTTTGTTATGGTAAAGGGCAATGAAATTATTTCTACAATTACTGTACGTTATCCTTGGGGCAGTGTGAGAAGTATTTCTGGATATCCTTTTATATGGTGGTTTGCGACTAAACCATCTTATGATGGTCAGGGCTATGGTAGTCAATTGCTACGTTATGTTGAAGAGGATTTTTTAAGAGATACATTAAAAGCGGCAGCTGTAACTTTAGGTACCTCTGCAAGACTCCATCCTTGGTTACTTAAAATTTATGAAAAAAGAGGCTATGAAGTATATGCTGAACATGAAAATGATGATGGTGATTTAGGAGTCATAATGCGTAAAATTTTAATCCCTGAACGTTTTGAAGAACAAATATTAGGGCAACCACCATTTTAAGACAACTATGAGTATCATTGTCTAAGTATTAAAAGTCTTTATTAGTAAAATAAAAAACTCCTTATAAAGTAGACATTTCAAATTGAATACTTTATAGGGAGTTTTTATATAATTATTCTTTTTTACTTACTTTGTAATCAATAAGGTAAATTGATTCAGGAGTGACATTGAAATTTTTAACTTTACTACTTACGCCATCAATTTGATCATTGTACGTAATATAACTATTTGGAATGTCTCCTTTAGACTTTTCTAAAATTTCATTGGTAACTGATGCACGTTGTTTTTCACCAAAAGAGGTGTTTAATTTTTTAATAAGTTGAGTGACTTCTTTATTATTATAATGTCCTTTATTGAGTGCACCGTTAGGCAAATATGCAGTATTGAAGAAATAGCCAGTATCTCCTCGAGGTATAGTTAAATAACTATACATAGACACATCCCAAGCTTTTGGATCTTTAAGGTAACCATCTATATCATCTACATTACGTAACTGAATATCAATATTAGCTTTTTTAGCTTCTGATTGGATCACTTGGCCAATTTTAGGTAATTCTGGACGACCATCGTATGTGACCATGTTAATTTTAAGTGGATGTGACTTACTAAATCCTTCTTGTGCTAATAATTTTTTAGCCTTTTCAATATCTTGGGGTTGAACTTTATCGTTTTCCACATTTTTTAATCGATCATTAAATGGAGTTGAGGCAGGCTTAGCATAATTTTTAGAAATGTTTTTAGCGATTTCTTTACGATTAATAACCATGTCTAATGCTTCTCGAACATTTTTATTAATCTTTTTACTTTGATGATTGTATAACAGTAGATGTGTTCGGAAACCTGATGTATTTTGGATATTAGCTTTCTTAGAATTTTTTACATCACTTATACGATCGATAGGAACATCTGTGGTTAAATCCGATTTACCAGATAATAAGTTATCAACGCGTGTATTACCATCTTCATGATAAGTGACATTTACTTTATTGAGTTTTGGTTTTCCTTGCCAATAATCTTTGAACTTTGTGAGTTCAAGCTTCTGTGCGCGTTTATAGTTATCTATTTGGTATGGACCTGTTCCGACTGGTTTGTCGGTAACTTTACTTTTGGCTTTAGTATCATAAATTGCCGCAAACGGACTGGCTAGTTCTGATTTTAATTCTGGATAAGGTTCTTCTGTAGTAATCGTCACTTTTTGACCTTTAGCAGAAATTGATTTAATAGGTAATGACCCCTTTAATAAATCACTTTTTTTCATTCCCTCTTCTAAACTTGATTTCACAGCATTCCCAGTCAATTTATGACCATTTTGGAATTTAATATTATCTTTTAATGTCAATTCGAGGGTGTTATCAGATTTTTGATGTGTGCTTTTAACTAGTAATGGTTTAACTTTACCGTCTTTTGACATTTTGAAAAGTGATTCCAAAGCACCTACTTTAACAGGAATATCGGTTTCATAGGGGGCGATTGATTTTGTTTTCAAGGGAATTTCAACATTTAATGTATTTTTATCAGAGTTTGATTTCCCTCCACAACTTGCTAAAATAAAAGATACTAATATGGTAAGGATTAAAATTTTCTTCATTAAACAAGTCCTTTCTTAACATGAACATTGAATTTATTGAAGCAACTTATGTCTAACATTAAAAGTAACATTTATTTAGTATTTATGTTTGAAGTGATTGCGTTATGATGTTAAACCTTATTATTTTTAATTTTAGACATATTTGTTAACTACCAATATATTGATTATATAACTTATAAAGAAAAATTTAAAATTTTCGTCAGATTTAATGACATGACATTTATTATGAGGAATTCCCCTCATGTTTGAGATAAGGGTATTCCCTACTTTTCAAAAATAATGTGAATAAAATCACAATTAATCAAAAAATTATTATACAATGCAGATGAAAGGATTGGTAATAGTGATAGGTAATATCTTAGTGGCACACGGTATGAGGAAAGGTCAACAAAATGAGGCACTAGAGGAGTTTATTACTACACTTTTAAAAGATGAAGATTATCATTATGAGCTTGCATTTTTAGAAAGTGATACACAAAATCTTGAATTGACTATGGAAAAAATGATTAAGCAAGGTGTGACACGATTTAGAATTGTACCCTTACTTATATTCAGAGCGATGCATTATATAGGCGACATACCTGAGATTTTAAAAAGCATGAAAGAGAAATATCCTCATATTAATAGTGAAATGAGTGAGCCACTTGGTACGCATCCTTATATGAAGGATTTAGTTGAAAGAAGAATGGCAGATGTAGACTTACCAGCTAATGCGAATGTAGCAACAGTCATCATTGCACATGGTAACGGTAGTGGTCGTTTCACAAAAGCCCATGAAGAATTAAAAGAATTTGTGAAAAGTATTGATTCAAATAAACCAGTATACGCGAGAGCACTATATGGTGTAATGACATTTAAAAATGATTTGGATGAAATATCTAAAAAATACGATGATTTAATCATCGTACCGCTATTTTTATTTGATGGCCGTTTAGTTAATAAAGTTAAGCGTTTAATATCAGAAATGGATATTCATTGTAATCTTCATATTACACCATCTATTAATTTTGACCACATTTTAAAATTAATTATTCGCGCACGTATAGAACAATTAGCTGTATAAATAATCACTAAATACTTAGCTTCCTTAGTTTAGACTCTTTTACCAATCCTTTAGTAATAAATTATAGATTAATTTTTACATTAGAGGAGCATATATATGTCTAAACAAAAATTAGTAATGATTGGTAACGGTATGGCAGGTATACGAACTATAGAAGAACTGATTAGTCGAGATGCGAATCGCTATGATATCACAGTAGTCGGTAAAGAACCTTATCCAAACTATAATCGAATTATGTTATCCAATATTTTACAAAATAAAATGACTGTCGAAGAGACGATTATGAACAGTTATGAATGGTATGAAGAAAATCATATTACACTTATCAATAATGACCCAGTTGAAAAGGTAAATCGACAATCTAAAAAAATTATTACACAAAAAGGTATAGAACTAGAATATGATATTTGTATTTTCGCAACAGGTTCTAAAGCTTTTGTGTTACCCATTGAGGGGTCTAACTTACCGAGTGTTATCGGGTGGAGAACGATACAAGATACAGAACAAATCATCGATATCGCTAGTAAAAAGAAAAAAGCTATTGTCATCGGTGGTGGGCTACTTGGATTAGAGTGCGCACGTGGTTTATTAGACCAAGGTATGGATGTCACAGTACTTCATCTTGCTGAATGGTTAATGGAGATGCAACTGGATAGAAAAGCTGGCGATATGTTGAGGGCGGATCTTGAAAAGCAAGGCATGAAATTTGAATTGCAAGCCAACTCAAAACGCATTATAGGTGATGAGGATGTTGAAGCTGTTGAATTAGCGGACGGACGTGTGATTGAGACAGATTTAGTCGTTATGGCTGTAGGAATTAGACCTTATACAGAGGTGGCTAAAGATGCTGGATTAGATGTTCAAAGAGGTATTGTAGTCAATGATTTTCTACAAACGTCCGATTCAAATATCTATGCAATTGGAGAATGTGCTGAACACAATGGTAAAGTTTATGGTTTAGTTGCACCACTTTATGAACAGGGTAAAGTTCTTGCTGACTATTTAACTGGAAATGAAACAGAAGGTTACAAAGGGTCAACAACTTTCACTTCTTTAAAGGTTTCTGGTTGTGATTTATACAGTGCTGGTCAGATTGTTGAAAATGATGACATACACGGTATCGAGATTTTTAATAGCATTGACAATATTTATAAAAAGGTATATTTAAATCAAGGACAAGTTGTAGGAGCAGTACTTTATGGAGATACAGATGATGGATCTCGATTTTATAATATGATGAAGAAACATGAATCCCTCGAAGATTATACGCTTGTCTCATTATTACACAAAGGTGATGATACATGTTCAGTTTCAATTGCTGATATGGCAGATGATGAAACAATTTGTGGTTGTAATGGTGTCAATAAAGGTACGATAGTGAACGCTATTACTAAAGAAGGTCTTACATCTGTCAATGAAGTAACCCAATCTACTAAAGCAGGTAATTCATGTGGTAAATGTAAAAAACAAATAGGAGAAATACTTCAATATACACTCGGGGATGACTTTGTAGCTGCAAAACCTTCAGGAATATGCAGTTGTACAGAACTTACTAGAGATCAAATTGTGACTCAAATCAGAGCTAAAGGTCTTAAAACATCCAAGGAAGTAAGACATGTGTTGAATTTTAAAGATAAAAATGGATGCCCTAAATGTCGTCCTGCAATTAATTATTATCTAAATATGGTATATCCATTTGAGCATCAAGATGAACAAGACTCTCGATTTGCAAATGAGCGTTATCATGCCAATATACAAAATGATGGTACATTTTCTGTCATACCTCAAATGAGAGGGGGCGTAACAGATCCAGACCAGCTTATTAAACTTGGAGAAGTTGCTAAGAAATACAATGTGCCACTCGTAAAAGTAACAGGATCACAACGTATTGGATTATATGGCTTAAACAAAGAAGAATTACCTAATGTATGGAAGGATTTAGGGATGCGTTCAGCTTCCGCTTATGGTAAAAAAACGCGTTCTGTAAAAAGTTGTGTCGGAAAAGAATTTTGCCGTTTTGGTACACAATACACAACTCGTCTAGGTATTCGTCTCGAAAAAACTTTCGAATATATTGATACACCTCATAAGTTTAAAATGGGCGTCTCCGGTTGCCCTAGAAGTTGTGTAGAATCTGGTGTGAAAGACTTCGGTGTCATCTCAGTTGAAAATGGATACCAAATATATATTGGTGGCAATGGAGGTACTGATGTTACAGTCGGACAATTACTAACAACAGTAGAAACTGAAGATGAAGTCATTCAATTATGCGGTGCTTTAATGCAATATTATAGAGAAACTGGTATTTATGCCGAGAGAACTGCACCGTGGATTCGTCGATTAGGTTTTGAAAATGTGAAAGAAGTTTTATTAGATAAAGAAAGACAAGAAGAATTATTTAATAGAATTATGGAAGCGAAAAAAGCTATAGAAAATGAACCATGGCAAGCCATTGTAGAAAATAAAAATGCACAAAAAATCTTTGAAGTTGAGAAGGTGTAAGAGATGAAAGCAATGGAAAAGGTGAAAGTTACAACATTAGATGCGTTAACACCACTTATAGGTAAAAAAGTCATTGTAGATAATAAAGAAATTGGAATATTTCTTACTGAAAAGGGAGATGTTTACGCTGTAAGTAATATCTGTCCGCATAAAAAAGGTCCATTGTCTGAAGGGACTGTAAGTGGAAATTATGTTTACTGTCCTTTACATGACCAAAAAATAGATTTGTTATCTGGAAAAGTACAAGAGCCAGATTCAGGTTGTGTCCAAACCTATACTGTTGAGGTTATCGATAATGAGGTTTATATATGTCTTTAAAATCAATGGGAAAGGTATATTTAATTGGGGCAGGACCTGGTAACCCTAATTTATTAACTAAAAAAGCAGAACGTATCATTAGAAATGCAGATGTCATTCTCTATGATCGTTTAGTCAATCCTCTTATTCTACAGTATTCAAGTTTTCAAACTGAACTGATTGATGTAGGGAAAAAACCTTACTGCAAACACATTCAACAAGAGGATATCAATCAAAAAATAGTTCAAATGGCTGAAAAATACCAATGTGTTGTACGCTTAAAAGGTGGAGATCCTGCTATATTTGGCAGGGTTACTGAAGAAATTAATACTTTAAAATCATATGGCATTGAACATGAAATTATACCAGGCGTGACATCAGCAAGTGCTGCAGTGGCCTCTCTCAATATAGGATTAACTATGAGAGGAATAGCGCCGAGTGTAACTTTTTCAACTGGACATTTTAAAGAGTCTACTAATAAAGATATTGATATAAGAAATTTAATGAATGGTGGAACTTTGGCCATTTACATGGGAATTAAACGACTAGGTGCAATCATCGAACAAATTAAAAATTATACTAGTGAAGATTATCCAATAGCTATCGTTTTTAATGCTACTTGCTATAATCAAAAAGTGATTACCGGGAATCTAAGTACGATTGAACAACTATTAAATGAAGATAATTCAGAGGGACAACCGGGAATTTGTATATTAGGTCCATTGGTGAATGAAATAGATAAAATGGTATTGGATAGCACCATGGAAGATATCAATCATATTTTGTACGTGATTAATGGAGATAAAGAAACTGCTATGTTAAAAGCTGAAGCATTGTATGAAGAAGGGAAGAATTGTTTACTTAATTTTGATAATAGTTACCATCATACTCAACAAGTATTATACAAAAATATAATGGACCAACACGATATTAGTTATATTCAAGTATAAATAGAATTAATTTTGATACTCCTCGGAAGCGTGGGGCGACAAATTGGATTCACTCGAATTCAATATTGTCGTCCCTTTTTTAGGGATTAAAACTATTCAATTAGGTATTTCCCTAATATTAAAACTTTGTGAAAAAATGTACAATCATTGTGAACACGAATACTACGATATAAATGCGAAATGATAAAAGCATTCAAAGTGGAAGGATGTCATTAATGGGAAAATTTGGATTAAATTTCTTTAAGCCTACTGAAAAGTTTAATGGAAATTGGTCAGTTTTAGAGCAAAAGAGTAGAGAATGGGAGAAAATGTATCGTGAAAGATGGAGCCATGATAAGGTAGTTAGAACGACTCACGGCGTCAATTGTACTGGTTCATGCTCGTGGAAAGTATTTGTTAAAAACGGAGTGATTACTTGGGAAAATCAACAAACTGACTACCCAAGTTGCGGACCTGATATGCCGGAATTTGAACCTCGTGGATGTCCAAGAGGCGCTTCATTTTCATGGTATGAGTACAGTCCTCTAAGAGTAAAATATCCATACATTAGAGGGAAATTATTAGATTTATGGACTCAAGCATTAGAGGAAAATAACGGCAATCGAATCGCAGCATGGGCCTCTATAGTAGAAGATGAAAATAAAGCTAAAGCATATAAAGAAGCTCGAGGAAAAGGTGGTCATGTTAGAGCAAACTGGAGAGACGTAACAGATATTATTGCAGCACAAATTTTATATACGATTAAAAAAGATGGTCCTGACCGAATTGCAGGATTCACTCCTATACCTGCAATGTCTATGATTAGTTATGCCTCAGGAGCAAGATTTATTAATCTATTGGGCGGAGAAATGCTTAGCTTCTATGACTGGTACGCTGACTTACCTCCTGCTTCACCTCAAATATGGGGAGAACAAACAGACGTACCTGAATCGAGTGATTGGTATAACGCTGCTTACATTATCATGTGGGGATCCAATGTACCATTAACACGAACACCAGACGCACATTTTATGACTGAAGTAAGATATAAAGGGACTAAAGTCATTTCAGTTGCACCAGATTATGCAGAAAACGTGAAATTTGCTGACAATTGGTTTGCGCCTCATCCAGGTACAGATGCTGCAGTAGCGCAAGCTATGACGCACGTTATTTTACAGGAATTTTATGAAAATGAACCTAACGATATGTTTATCAATTATGCGAAGCAATATACTGATATGCCGTTCGTGATTATGTTAGATCAAGATGAAAATGGTTATAAAGCAGGTCGATTTTTACGAGCAAGTGATTTAGGTATTGATAGTGAGAATAGTGAATGGAAGCCAGTTATTTTTGATTGTGAAAGTCAACAATTAGTAGTACCAAATGGAACGATGGGCCAGCGTTGGGAAGAAGGTAAGAAATGGAATTTAAAATTAGAGAATGAAGATGGAACAAAAATTAATCCGGCTTTATCTATGGTTGAAGAAGATTATGAATTACAAACTATCCAGTTCCCATACTTTGATAGTAAGGGTGACGGCGTGTTTAAGAGACCTATTCCATCTCGCAAGATTAGATTGTCTAATGATCAAGAAGTATATATATCAACTGTTTATGACCTTATGGCGAGTCAATATGGTATTCAACGTTTTAACCATGAACTTGAAGCTCAATCCTATGATGACGTTAAATCCAAATATACACCAGCATGGCAAGAATCTATTACTGGTATCAATAGAGGATTAGTCATTCAAGTTGCTAAAGAATTCGCTCAAAATGCAATTGATACAGATGGACGGTCTATGATTATTATGGGCGCAGGCATTAATCACTGGTTTAATTCAGATACGATTTACCGTTCGATTTTAAATTTAGTAATGCTTTGTGGATGTCAAGGAGTCAATGGAGGCGGTTGGGCACATTATGTAGGTCAAGAAAAGTGTCGACCTATTGAAGGATGGAATACTGTTGCCTTTGCTAAGGATTGGCAAGGACCGCCACGTTTACAAAATGGTACAAGTTGGTTCTATTTTGCAACAGATCAATGGAAATATGAGGAATCAAATGTTGATCAATTTAAATCACCATTAGCTGAGAATATTAAACATCAACATCCAGCAGATTACAATGTGACAGCTGCCCGATTAGGTTGGCTACCTTCATATCCTCAATTTAATAAAAATAGTCTGTTGTTCGGAGAAGAAGCCAAAGAGGAAGGGAACGACTCTAATGAGGCTATTCTTAAAAAAGCAATTGACTCAATAAAAAATAAAGAGACTCAATTTGCAATTGAAGATCCAGATTTAAGAAAGAACCATCCTAAAACACTATTTGTTTGGAGATCAAACTTAATATCCAGTTCCGCTAAAGGACAAGAATATTTCATGAAACATTTATTAGGCACACGGTCAGGTTTAATGGCTGAACCTAATGAAGATGATAAACCTTCAGAAATTAAATGGAGAGAAGATACTGTTGGTAAATTAGACTTATTAGTGTCATTAGATTTTAGAATGACTGCGACGCCTTTATATTCCGATATCGTTCTACCAGCTGCAACTTGGTATGAAAAACACGATTTATCTTCAACAGATATGCATCCATTTATACATCCTTTTAATCCTGCGATAGATCCTTTATGGGAATCACGCTCAGATTGGGATATTTATAAAACTTTAAGTAAAGCAATTTCAGAAATGGCAAAGGATTATTTACCAGGAACATTCAAAGATGTTGTAACAACACCTCTAGGTCATGATTCTAAACAAGAATTAGGTTCTGAATTTGGAATTGTTAAAGATTGGTCGAAAGGTGAAATTGAAGGTATTCCAGGAAAAACAATGCCCAACTTTGCCATTGTAGAACGTGATTACACTAAAATTTACGATAAATTTGTCACGCTTGGTCCTTTACTTGAAAAAGCCAACGTAGGTGCTCATGGAGTAAGTTTCAGCGTAAAAGATGAGTATGAAGAACTGAAAAGCATGCTCGGTACATGGAATGATAATGATAAAAATTCGGTAAGAAATCATCGACCTCGAATTGACACTGCACGTAAAGTCGCAGATGCAATATTAAATATTTCCTCTGCGACTAATGGGAAATTATCACAACTATCTTATGAAGATTTAGAACATCAAACTGGAATGCCATTGAAGGATATCTCTCAAGCTCGTGCTTCAGAGAAGATTTCATTTTTGAATATAACATCACAACCACGAGAAGTAATTCCAACGGCGGTATTTCCAGGTTCAAATAAAAATGGTCGAAGATACTCTCCTTTCACAACTAATATTGAGAGACTCGTACCATTTAGAACATTAACAGGTAGACAAAGCTATTATATCGATCATGAAATATTTCAACAGTTTGGAGAAAGCTTACCCGTTTATAAACCAACATTACCACCAATGGTATTTGGAACACGAGATAAGAAGGTTAAAGGTGGGCAAGATGCTTTAGTACTTAGATATTTAACCCCACATGGTAAATGGAATATTCATTCAACTTATCAGGACAATGAACGTATGCTAACGCTATTTAGAGGTGGGCCTGTAGTATGGCTATCAAACGAAGATGCAGAAGAACATGACATTAAAGACAATGATTGGTTAGAAGTGTACAACCGAAATGGTGTTGTAACTGCGAGAGCTGTAACATCACATCGTATGCCTAAAGGAACAATGTTTATGTATCATGCACAAGATAAACATATTGAAACACCTGGTTCAGAAATTACAGATACTCGTGGAGGCTCTCATAATGCACCTACTAGAATTCACCTAAAGCCTACACAATTAGTTGGAGGTTACGCTCAAATTAGTTATCACTTTAATTACTATGGTCCGATTGGAAACCAAAGAGATGTATATGTTGCGGTAAGAAAAATGAAAGAGGTGAATTGGCTTGAAGATTAAAGCGCAGATAGCAATGGTGCTGAACTTAGACAAATGTATTGGTTGTCATACATGTAGTGTGACATGCAAAAACACTTGGACTAACAGACCTGGTGCTGAATATATGTGGTTTAATAATGTAGAAACAAAGCCTGGTGTTGGCTATCCTAAGCGTTGGGAGGATCAAAGCCATTATAAAGGTGGTTGGGTGTTAAATAAGAAAGGTCAACTTGAATTAAAATCTGGAAATAGATGGTCAAAAATTGCTTTAGGTAAAATCTTTTACAATCCAGATATGCCTTTGATTAAAGATTATTATGAACCTTGGACATATAATTACGAGCATTTAACTACTGCTAAGGAGGGGAAACATTCTCCTGTTGCTAAGGCACACTCTCTCATTTCTGGTGACAAGCTTGACTTAGAGTGGGGGCCTAACTGGGAAGATGATTTAGCCGGTGGCCACGTTACAGGTCCTAAAGATCCTAACATTCAACAAATTGAAGAAGATATCAAATTTCAATTTGATGAAACGTTTATGATGTATTTACCACGTTTGTGTGAACATTGTCTTAATCCAAGTTGTGTTGCTTCTTGTCCCTCAGGCGCAATGTATAAAAGAGATGAAGATGGGATTGTATTAGTTGACCAAGACGCTTGTCGAGGCTGGCGTTATTGTATGACAGGATGTCCTTATAAAAAAGTATATTTTAATTGGAAAACGAATAAAGCAGAAAAATGTACGTTTTGTTTTCCTAGAATCGAAGCGGGCATGCCAACAGTGTGTTCTGAAACATGTACAGGTAGAATGAGATACCTAGGTGTGATGTTATATGATGCAGATCGAGTGCAAGAAGCGGCTTCTGCAACTAATGAAGAGGATTTATATGAAAAACAACTAGACTTATTTTTAGACCCATTTGATGAAGAGGTGATTGCCGAAGCCGAAAGAGAAGGTATCAGTCATGAATGGATTACTGCAGCTCAAAATTCTCCAGTGTATAAATTAGCAGTGGAATATAAGATGGCTTTTCCATTACATCCAGAATTTAGAACGATGCCGATGGTATGGTACTGTCCACCGTTAAGTCCAATTATGAGCTATTTTGAAGGGCAAAATGCTGGAAATAACTCAGATATGATATTCCCAGCAATAGAAGAGATGCGATTACCTATTGAATATTTAGCTAATTTATTAACTGCTGGTGATGTAGCACCAATAAAATTAGGGTTACAAAAAATGGCGATGATGCGAAGCTATATGAGAGCGAAAGTGACTCAACAACCATTCGATGTGTCTAAGCTTGAACGATTGAATTTAACAGAAAGTCAATTAAATGACATGTATCGTTTATTAGGAATTGCCAAATATGAAGATCGTTTTGTTGTTCCAACTTCGCACAAAGAAACATATTTAGATACCTATAGAGCACAAGGTAGTCAAGGTTATGGTGGAGAATACTTTGGTGCAAATTGTGAAGGTTGTGGTGTAGCAGTTGGCTCAGGTAAATCAGGACAAGAGATATACAATGATAACTTCTATGGAGGGATTTTCCGTGATTAATCTTCAGAAATTAGCTCAATATCAAGAAAGTTTAGGTTACTTGGGCCAACAAATTAACTTTCCAGAAAAGTTAACCTTTCACCCTAATGTGTTTCAAGAAACAATTGAAGCATCTCACCCAGCATACGAAGATTTATGTGCATTTAGAGAAATTATAATGAATTATTCTTTGTCAGAAATTAAAGCAATTTATACAGATACATTTGATTTCAGTAAAAACTATCCTCTTTACATGACATATAATCGATTTGATACTCAAAAAGAACGTGGGCAAATGTTAGCTAAACTTAAAGTGTTATATGAAATGTTTGGTCTTAAAATGATAGACAATGAATTATCGGATTACTTACCATTAATGCTTCAATTTTTGCAAGTAGCTCGCTGGGAAAATGATGTTCGTGCAGAAGACAATTTAAAATTAATCATCATGATTATTGAGGATGGAACTTATGAGATGGCTAATCATCTTGCTAAAAATAACAATCCTTATGCGTATGTCATCAAAGCGTTAAGACAAACTTTAAAAGCATGTATTGTTTCTAATAAAGAGGTGGGAAATCATGCTTAATCAATTTACATGGGTCATTTATCCTTATTTATGTTTAAGTATTTTTGTTATTGGACATATTGCTCGTTATAAATATGATCAATTTTCTTGGACGGCTAAATCAAGTGAATTAATTGAAAAGAAACAGTTAAAATGGGGAAGTTTGATGTTTCATCTTGGCGTGATTCCAGTATTCTTTGGTCATGTTGTAGGTTTGTTGATTCCAGCAAATTGGCTTGAATCTATAGGTGTCAATGATCACATCTATCACATAGGAGCAGTATATATTGGTAGTATTTTTGGTATAATGACATTGTTAGGAATGATACTTCTTACTTCAAGAAGATTAACTATTAAAAATGTTAGGAAACTTAGTTCAACTTCTGATATTTTCGTTAATATTTTATTAGTGATTATATTAATTATGGGTTGTTATTCAACAATTTTTACCAACGCGGTTCAACCTGATTTTGATTATCGTCAAACTATAGCGATATGGTTTAGACATCTGTTTATGTTTACACCTAATGCTGATTTTATGATTCACGTCCCTTGGTCTTTTAAATTGCACATTTTACTAGGATTTACAATATTTGCTTGTTGGCCATTTACAAGATTAGTCCACGTATGGAGTGTACCGATTTCATATATGAACAGAAGATATATTATTTACCGCAAGAATAAAGTTTGATGACGAGAGGATGGGAAAATTGAGACCAGAATCCTTATTAAACAATCAAAGTTTACAGAATAATTTAGACCGATTGAGAATAGATGGTGGTTATGATTTTGGGGGGATTGCGATGTATGAACGATCGCTTAGATCATCGCCAATCAAATGGAAATATGTTTCAGGTAATACGAATGAACGATATAAATTAATTATATTAAGAAAAGGAAGAGGTTTAGCTGGGACTGTAATGAAAACTGGAAAACGCATGGTAATTGCTGATGTAGATACAGCACTAACTCAAGCAGAGAAAATTGCCTTTCCAATTATTTTGAATGAATCGTTAACAGCTGTTGTAGCAGTTCCACTATGGCTTGAACATCAAATGTATGGAGTATTATTGTTAGGTCAAAGAAATCATCATCCTCTGCCACAGTCTTTAGAACAACTTGATATTCAAAGTCAAATAGGGTTTTTTACAGAAACGAATTAGGTGAATATGATGCTAAATAAATTTGAATTAAATGTAGAAGACTTGTTGCATAAATATTATGATACTACGACTGAAAAGATTGTCTTTGTCGATCGTCTTGGCAAAATTATTGCAATGAACGGAGCTGCTAGAGATATATTATCTGAAGAAGATAATTATAAAGCAATGACGCATGCCATTTGCAATCGCTGTGAAGGATATTCCAATGAATATGATTTACAGTCATGTGAAGAATGCTTTTTAGAAGCGAATCATTTGCAGAAATCAAACTTCCAAGTATTTATGAAGACAAAGGACAATAAAATAGAACCTTATACAGCTACTTATCAAACTATTGATGATGAAAGAGGAATTAGTGCTTTTACTTTGCAAAATGTTTCTCCACAAATTGAAAGACAGGAGAAAATGTATCAACAGAAAATGCTTCACAAATCTATACAAGCCCAAGAGAATGAAAGAAAGCGCATTTCTCGTGAGTTACATGATAGCGTGATTCAAGAAATGTTAAATATTGATGTTGAACTACGACTATTAAAATACAAGTTTCAAGATGAAACAGTTGTTGAAAGTACGCAACAAATAGAAGGTTTAGTGTCGCAACTCATTGATGACATTCGTAATCTATCAGTGGAACTACGTCCTTCGTCATTAGATGATTTAGGCATAGAAGCCGCTTTTAATTCCTACTTTAAGCAATTTGAAGAAAATTATGGTATTCAAATTAATTACCATTCCAATATTAAAGGATTACGGTTTGATAATGAAGTTGAAACTGTTGTCTATCGTGTGATTCAAGAAGCGGTTCTAAATGCGTTAAAGTACGCAGAAGTAAATGAAATAGAGGTTCATATTAGTAAAAGTGAACATCGCTTGTTAGCGGAAGTAGTAGATAGAGGTAAAGGTTTTAATTTGGATGACAAGCCCAGAGGATCAGGACTAGGCTTTTACGGTATGAGAGAGCGTGCGGAATTAGTAAATGGAAATATTAATATTGAATCACACCTCAATAAAGGAACCATAGTCACACTAGACATACCTATTTAAAATAGTGGGGGAATGAATGTGAAGATCGTTATAGCAGATGACCACGCTGTAGTAAGAACAGGATTTTCGATGATATTAAACTACCAAGAAGATATGGAAGTTGTCGCAACAGCAGCTGATGGTGTTGAAGCATATCAAAAGGTTTTAGAGTATAAACCAGATGTTTTAATTTTAGATTTGAGCATGCCACCTGGTGAATCAGGGTTAGTCGCTACAAGTAAAATTTCAGAAAGTTTTCCAGAAACTAAGATTCTTATTTTAACGATGTATGATGATGAGGAATACCTATTTCACGTTTTAAAAAGTGGAGCGAAAGGATATATTTTAAAAAATGCACCTGATGAGCAATTAATTTTAGCTGTAAGAACAGTATATAAAGGAGAAACATATGTAGATATGAAGATGACCACTTCTTTAGTAAATGAGTTTATTAATCAATCTCATCAGGAAGAAGTGAGTTATTCTTCAGATCCCTTTAAGATATTATCAAAAAGAGAACTTGAAATTCTACCGCTTATTGCAAAAGGTTATGGTAATAAAGATATAGCTGAAAAGTTATTTGTTTCAGTGAAAACAGTTGAAGCACATAAAACGCACATTATGAATAAACTCAACCTTAAGAGCAAACCTGAGCTTGTAGAATATGCATTAAAAAAGAAATTACTCGAGTTTTAAAAACATACTGTTGATTAATCAAGTCCTAAAAGATGATAAGCTCATCATTTTTTAGGATTTTTTGTGCTTTAAAATTAGCAGGTATCATACGATGTTTATTTTTTAGAGTTAACTTTTAATACTTTTTATAGGGAAAAAGCTGAGTATATTAAGGGTAAATCCTTATGTTCATTTTTTCACAATAAAACTAAAATAAAGTTGTAATTAGTACTATGTCTATTCCCGTATGTATTATTTATAGATTTCATTATTTTGACCTCTCTTAAAAATAGACATGGTACTAATCATTATTCTATCAACTTAATGAAGGTGAAAAAGAAATGAAAAAAGGAGTTTACCAGCTTACATTACAAACGTTTAGTTTGATAGTAGGTTTTATGGCGTGGAGTATTATATCTCCGTTAATGCCATTTATCACTCAAGATATTAAAATTTCTGCTAGTCAAATTTCTATTATTTTAGCTATACCTGTTATTTTAGGATCAGTTTTAAGAGTTCCTTTTGGGTATCTTACAAATATTATAGGTGCCAAATGGGTATTCTTTAGTAGTTTTATAGTATTGCTATTCCCAATATTTTTCTTAGGACAAGCCCAAAGTACGACGATGCTTATAATTTGTGGCTTCTTTCTTGGAGTCGGTGGGGCGATATTCTCAGTAGGAGTAACTGCGCTACCTAAATATTTTACAAAAGATAAAGTTGGTTTAGCTAACGGGATTTATGGAATGGGCAATATAGGAACAGCAATTTCATCTTTTTGTGCACCTGTTTTGGCAGGATTAATAGGGTGGCAAAATACCGTAAGAAGTTATTTAATCATTATCAGCTTGTTTGCAGTATTAATGTTCTTATTGGGAGATAATAAAGAACCTAAAGTCAAAGTACCGTTAATATCTCAAGTCAAAGTATTAGCTAAAAATTATAAATTATACTATTTGAGTTTTTGGTACTTCATAACATTTGGTGCGTTTGTGGCATTTGGATTATTCTTACCAAATTATTTAGTGCATCATTTTACTATCGATAAGGTAGATGCAGGGATTCGATCCGGTATTTTTATAGCTCTTGCAACATTTTTACGTCCACTTGGTGGCGTTTTAGGGGATAAATTTAATGCTGTGAAAGTACTCATTATAGATTTTGTAATAATGATTATTGGAGGTTTAATTTTAACTTTATTCGATGGAATCATCTATTTTACTATTGGTTGTTTAACTATAAGCGTTTGTGCAGGTATAGGTAATGGCCTCGTGTTTAAGTTAGTACCTTCTTATTTCTCGAAAGAAGCAGGCTCTGCAAATGGAATTGTTTCTATGATGGGAGGTTTGGGTGGTTTCTTCCCACCTTTAGTGATTACATTTGTCACAGGACTAACAGGTTCAAGTCATCTTGCATTTGGTTTATTAGTACTATTTGCACTTATCGCTTTAATCACAATGGTTCATTTATATAAAAAAGAAACTGAAATAGGTACAACACTCTATAGTGACTAATGTTAGTTAATATGTAGATAAATAATTGTATTTAACATATTTATGCATATTATACAGTAAAAACCCTCAACTTTTTTTCAGAGTTGAGGGTTCTTTTATTATTATTGAATTGAAATTGTAGTAGCTTTGTCATCTTCATTGATTTGTTTAGGTAATGTGACATATAATACGCCATCAGTGTAATTAGCTACTATACCTTCTTTATCAATTTCATCGAATTCAAAGCGTCTTTCTAATTCACCATTAGAACGTTCATTAAGTTGTGATTTATAATTTTCATTATTGATTTTTTTGTATGCTTTAATAGTTAAAATATGTTGTTCAAATTTAAGTGAAATATCTTCTTTGCTTAAACCAGGAAGTTCAGCTTCTAATACATAAGCACCATTTTTATCATAAATATTAGTAGGAAATGCTCTTGATGAAAATTGATTGTATACTTGTTTCCCTAAGTCTTTAAATAATTCACTAGGATCATTTTTGAAGAAATTATTATTGAAAAAATCATTATTATTCATTAGAATTCACTCCTTAAAGTGTTAAATGAGTAGTTAGAATATATTAGAATAATTTTTCAACTACATTATATTAAGAGAGCGAAAAGAGGTAAAGTGATAACACTTAATAATAAATAGGTATTCTATAAGTTTAGTAGGAATTAGGGGATAAAAAAAGTCAAAAATTGTACGAGAGAATAAGACAAAAGCTTACTATACATACTGATGTTATTAAATTGTGTCGTTAATGCTGAAGTTGAATTTGCCTAAGATTTTCAAAAAGTCTACTTTTGTCTTTTTCTCTACAAGTATCACTTTTCTATACTATTGTCAAAATTTTTAGATACAAAATTTTGCAAGTTTTCAATTAATTCTTTAGCTTCATCTTGATTAATATCGAATTCACTATAGACTTTCATTGATATTTCAGATAACGGTTTTTTAATTTCTTTACCTCGTTCTGTTAGTGAAATTTGAAGATTTCGTTCATCTTTCTCTTCACGACTTCGAACAACGTAATCTTTCTTTTCTAATTTCTTGAGCAGTGGTGTCAGTGTGCCTGAATCTAAAAAGACTCGCTCACCTAGTTTTTTAATATTAAGTTTCTCATCATTTTCGATCGCCATTAGTACAATATACCCTGTGTATGTTAATTCATACTCTTTGAGGTAATTTGTGTACTTCTTTATGATTTCTTTTGAAGAAACATAAAATAAAAAACATAATTGTTTACTTAAATAACTATTCTCTACATACATTTAATCACTCCTTGTTAAAGTAACAATATTATGAAGTGTATGACTTGTCAAGTGCCGATTTCATCACTATAATCAAATTGTTTTAAATTAAATTTAGACGACATTTGAATATATTTTGTTTGATTTTGAAACTCAAATAAATACAGAATAAAGGAGTATTATCTCATGACAAGATTAAATGATTTCAATGAAGTACTTAACGGAAGAAAATCAGTAAAGGTATTCGATAGTGAATATAAAATTCCTCATGAAGAAATGGATGAAATGATTACTAAAGCTACAAAGGCGCCTTCATCAGTTAATATGCAACCATGGAGAATTGCTGTTGTAGAGAGTGACGAAGGAAAAGAAAAAATCAAAGAAGCTTTTGGTTTTAATTCAAGACAACTTACTACTTCTTCGGCTATGGTGATTATTTTCGGAGATTTACAAAATTACGAAAAAGCTGAACAAATTTATAATGATGCAGTAGACCAAGCCCATATGACAGAGGAAATTAAAACTCAAATGTTAGAATGGATTCTTCCTTATTATAAAAGTTTGTCAAGAGAAGGTATGAAGGACATTGTAAATATTGATAGTAGTTTAATGGCTATGCAATTTATGCTAACTGCTAAAGCTTATGGATATGACACAAATCCTATTGGTGGCTTTGATAAAGAAAATATCGCTAAGATTATTGGTTATGATTCAGATAGATATGTCCCAGTATTAGCAATTGCTATTGGTAAAAAAGCTCAAGAAGCTCATGGTTCTGTAAGATTACCTGTTCATGAAGTGAGAGAATATTTATAAAGTAATATTCATGAGATGAGAACATTTTGTTACAATGTTGAATAATCTCTTTTATATAACCAACTTTTAGTTCATACTTAATAAGATAAGTATAAAAGGAGTTTCTATCATGAGTAGAAAACAAGTCATTTTAAGAATAATTATTATATTAATCATTTCACTTATTTTAGCTATAGTATTTTTCTTTGGTCTAAAAAGTTATCAAGGTCATAAAAATATCGAACTTATGGATAGTTATATCAAAGAACATCATTTACAAGATAAAATTAAAAAGCAAGATAACTTATATAGTGCTAAAAAAGGGATGTATTACAAAGAAATCGTTTTCAAAGGCGAATCTAATGTCACTTATGTTATGCAACCAATTAGTACGAATAAAGGTATATTTGTAGAAGGCTTTGATAGTGAAACGAAGAAAAGCATAAAGAAAGCGAAACATAGTGATTTTGATAAAAATTATAAACCATCAAAATAAATAATTTAGAGTACACACGACTTCATGATTCACTTTGAAGTCGTGTGTTTTTTCACTATTAAGAACATATTTGACTTCAAGTCATAAATATTTTATTTATTAATAGCTTTAAAATTTAAGTAGCTATTTTAATATTATCTGATATAATTAAGTGATGTCAGATGAAGGGGAGTTTGCATTATGGCTCTATTCAAGAGAAAAATAAGTTTACCAACGCAAGTTATTATTGCTTTGGTACTAGGTGTCATCGTAGGACTTTTATTATTTGGACAAGATAATTTAGCAAATTATATAAAGCCTTTTGGTGACATATTCTTAAATTTAATAAAAATGATCATTATTCCGATTGTATTCTGTGCACTTGCTTTGTCTATATCGAATTTAGGGGATTCGAAAAAGGTAGGCAGTTATGGATGGAAAGCAATCCTTTACTTTGAAATTATAACGACAGTTGCTATTGGGTTAGGTATTATAATTGGTAACCTGTTCAAACCAGGTGCCGGATTAGATTATAATAAACTACCTAAAGGTGACATTTCTAAATATCAATCTTCTGCACATTCAGCTGAACAAGCTTCTACATACGGTAATCATTTAATTGATACTATTGTAAATATTGTGCCAACCAATCTATTTGAATCATTAGCTAAAGGTGATTTATTACCAATTATATTCTTTGTAGTATTTTTTGGTTTAGGTCTCGCAGCAATAGGAGAAAAAGCTGAACCAGTTAAAGGTTTTCTAAGTGGCACATTAGAAGCAGTGTTTTGGATGATTAATAAAATCTTAAAACTTGCTCCAATAGGAGTATTTGCATTTATATGTACAACTGTTATGACATTTGGAGTATCAGCTTTAGTTCCATTATTAAAACTTCTATTAGTAGTAGTTGGAGCAATGATTTTCTTTGTTGTAGTTGTATTAGGAATTGTTGCTCGAATGGTTGGAGTTAGTATCTTCTCAATCATGAAAATTTTAAAAAGCGAGTTGTTACTAGCATTTTCAACTTCAAGTTCAGAAGCAGTATTACCAGTTATTATGAAGAAAATGGAAAATTTTGGTGCGCCAAAAGATGTAACGTCATTCGTTATTCCAATAGGTTATTCATTCAACTTAGACGGATCCGCATTATATCAATCAATTGCAGCATTATTTGTAGCTCAAATGTATGATGTACATTTATCGTTAACAGAACAAATAGTGTTAATGGCTACGTTAATGATTGCTTCTAAAGGTATGGCTGGGGTTCCAGGTGTTTCTATTGTAGTTTTATTAACAACATTAGGCTCTATGCACTTGCCAGCACAAGGTCTTGCATTAATTATCGGAATTGACCGATTACTAGACATGGTTCGCACATGCGTTAACGTAATGGGTAACGCTTTATCAACGATTGTTGTTGCGAAATGGGAGAAGGTATACGATAAAGAAAAAGGCCAAAAGTATCTTAATTCACTATAAAAATCTATATCTGACATTTTTTTTAGCGAATCTTAAAACTTAAGTTTTTAGATTCGCTTATGCATTTGTCGCAAGACAAATGAAAACAATATACATAAATAAATTAAAAAGACCTTGAGGTGGGGAACATTATTCCACTTCAAGGTCTTTTTAATTCTTTCAATATTCGTTTACATGCCGTGGTTCATGCCTTTCATATCATGAATTTTAGACATTAAACCATGAGGTACATCATCGTGTTTTACTTTTTTAACTTTTGTGATTTTTCCTGACTTTTCATCTTTAAAGATCATTACAAAGTCTTCTTTTTTTACAGAAACATTAGCGTTCGAAGGTAATTTAACATTCTTTTCAATTTTTTCATCTTTTTCGCTAATCATTTTATCTATAGTAGTACTATTTTTCATAATACCGTAGTATGTATCTTTTTTACCACCTACCATCATCATAATGACAAGTACGATACACAGCACAAGCATAATTGCGATAAGTCCAAAACCTAAAGCTTTTTTATTTTTCATAGTTGAATAAAACTCCTTTATTTTTGTTACTTCATTTATACAGAACTTGAGATTACATTGCAATCATATTTTCAAAAATCACGAAATAAAACACTTTCAAAATTCATAAAATTATAATATTTAAAACGTAAAACTTGGCTAATATATAAACTATTTTAGTATTTTAAAACATTCGGAATAGATAACTAAATTGAAAATACGTCTTTATTATTCTTCTTACAAATATATTAAACCTTACTGGTAAGGCCACCAATATACAGAGTTTCTTACAAAAGAAATTTTAAAAACAAATAGGGAGAGGAACAAATCAATGTCATTGTCCTCTCCGGTATCTTTTAAAATATTAAATTTCAATTGTGATAGGAGTATCTAACTCATCATCATTCATTAATTTAATTGATTTAGGAATTACTTTTAAGACGCACAATTCTGGATCTTGTTTAGAATCGAAGAATGTCTTATCTTGTGTTTCCCATAACCAATCAATGACTTTCTGATCTTTAACTACTTCAATTTGAGCATCAATTTCAACAAAGCTATTATTAGTTGTCTCATTGTAGCCTAAAAGAATGTAAGCGTGTGGATTATCTTCAATTTCATCAACTTTTACTGAATTGATACTAGTTTTAGTATATAAAGTTAAATCATCATTATAGAAAACCATATATCTACTATTAGGTTTGTTATTATAAGCAGTTGATAATACGCCAACTTTAGAAGTTTCTAATACTTTTTCAATTGCTTGAGTTGCTTTTTGTTTATCCAAAATCATCATCTCCTTAATAGTTACTATATCCATTCATTGATGATGATAAACTCAGACACTTGTAACACTTAAATGGGTTTAAAACATATATATTTAACTTCATCATGCTTCAAAGTCATTTGGAATGGTTTGTTGTTTTCTTCTTGAATAGCTAATTCTGTTTTAGGGCGATTACATTTATCTAATTCTTCAAGTATATTACGTTCTATATATAATAATTCTTTGCTTTTAGGAAGTAGATTTTGGATTGAACCGTGCTCATTATTTAACGTTTTTATAATAATGAGTGAATTCTGTTTTAAATTATTTTTGAAAATGAACTTCTGTTTACTATCAGATAAATAACGATCATTGATTTTATTAAATAATAAGATATGATAATTTCCATCTTTACGGCTTATTAGATAGTTATTCCCAAGTTCTAAAGGTTCGTCGACAAATGAATCACCCATTTTATAAATGTGCATTAAAGGTAAAGGGCTACCATAATTGTTAAATAAAGCTATATATTGTGAGTGATCGTCGATAAGTTGATAACTTATGCCACCACCGTATCTCATAAGGGCGATAAGGTGACATACTAAATCTGATAACTGTAATGGATTAGTGCCATTATTAGTATACTTAAAACACTTAAGTGATAAATTATTGTATACAAAATTTGTAGTTGGAATTCCTGAATCTAGCATAAATTGCTTGTAATTTTCAAAATGAGTAGATGAATGATGATATGTCTTACGTTTGGTTAATAACAAATTTTTAGTTTCAAGATTCTCAATGTCAATGAAATAGTAATCAAAGTTAAGACGTTTCATTATATCGTAAGTTTGATCAATGGAAGGCGAATCACGAAGTAAACCTTCAACGGTGATACCATACCTAATTTCACGATTTTTATTTTTAATTTTTAAATGGCATAAATGGATTTCGTTTACAGTCATATATTCTGAATTAAAAACAAGCATGAGTTTAACTAGCTTTTTATTATTCTTATAATCTTGATTGCTTTGTAAAAATGATAATATGATTTGATTAATTGCTTCAAATTGTTGCGTAGAATTAATTTGCATTGCTAGACCGATATCCATTTCGAATAACTTTTCAAAACAACGATTTAACAAATTAAGGTTAATATGACTAATTGCGATATCGTTAATATCTTGGATAAATACTACGGGTTGTGGCAAATAAGAGAAATCGATATCGTAGTACTCGTTAAAAACGAACTGGAATAATTTGTTAAAGTTTTCAAATCGGATAAATGCTTTAGAGCTTTTGGTATGATCTTTAGGATTAAATTGATTAAGATCTATCTCAGTAATTTCAGTTGCTAATTGATCATTAAATTCAAATTGATTGATTAAATCTTTGTAATCTAAAAAATGAGTTTGGCTAAAATCCATTACTGGATTTAATGAAATTTTAGAGATCATAGAACGGAATTGTTTGGGACTAAAGCCTAGATGATTTTTGAATTGATTAGTGAAGTTCGTATGACTACTAAAACCAGAGCGTTCAGAAATCGCATTGATTGAATCATCTGTAGATAATAGCAATTTTATGGCATAAATGACTTTTAAACTTGTAAAGTAATCTTTAAAGTTCATATTTAAGTAGCGAACAAATAAATTTGAACAATATGATTCAGAAATATTACAATAATTTGCAACTTCGCGTAATGATAACGTATCTGAAACTTTGGAATGAATGTAGCTAAGTCCTTGGATAAATATTGGATGATTGATAGCAACTTGAGGGATATATTTTTCCTTGTATCTTATCACTGTTTCCTTAAATAAAGTCTGAATAATTTTTGAAATAGCTTGAGTATCTTGCTCTTCTTCGTTCATATAATGATGAATTGATTGTAAAATAATATTTTTTACAAAACCGCTAGATTGAAGTAAATGTCGATCAAAATAACATTTGAAGAAATTTTCATCCTCACTATAGAAATAAAATACAGGAATAGAGAGCATAACCAAGTTCGAGGATTGATTTACATAAAAAATATCAGCTTGATTAATAATAGCAATATGATTATCTAAATCTTTAGTTTCACCATTAATCGTAATTTCTAGATGATTTGTAAGTGAGAACATTAAAATGATTCGATTGATATTTCGAGTTGGGGGTGAATGATACTGTTGATAAATATTTAAATGACATGTCATAATTCGGCACTGTGCTCCTTATAGAATAATAAATGTTATTATAATCGATTCGTCTTGAAATAGTAATAGAGAAATATAAAAATTTTTCCTTGTAAAGTTAAGCAACCAATCAAAAATTATAAGTAGCACACAATACAAATAATTATTTAGAAATATAGAGTTCTTATTTTGAAAATTTTGGATAGAGTGCAAACGAATTTTTTAGTACATAATAAATATAGATTTCGACCCAATTGAAATTCTAAAAAGAAGTTAATGTAAATTTTTAGACGATTTGCGATTAATTTTATAGTGAATTAATTTTTGGATGGAAATTGTAGCAATAAATGTACTATGTATGTTAATACATCAAGAATCAACAGCATAAAGAGAGAGACAACAAAGAATAGCACACATTTTCTATTATTTAATTGTTTAACTATACTAATAGAATAAACAACTAGAAAAATTCAGTTATACTTAATAATTTTCTCGAAACTTATTCATCAACCAACTCAAGTTAAGTCATCTAGAAAGAAATGACACCATGGAATAAGAAGAATGCATAACATCGAAGAATAAGATCAACAAGAATAAAATTCATTCTTCTCAAACATCAGGAATCAACATCAAGACTAATTAATGTTAAGACAAATTATTGAAACACATGAAATACTTACTATTTCAACAACAGGAATCAACATCTATGCACATTAAAGTATAATCGATCAACAACAATTGTTTAGTAGCAACAATTAGAAGATTTTTAATTAAAATTACTCTCCCCCGAAGTACTATTAAATTAAAGAAATATATTTCGTGTAGTGTCATGGTAAAGTTTTATATTTTATTAATTATCAGCTTAATGTTTTAATTATTCGAATGACATAGCTATAAGGCAAGATATTCCATTAGTGTTTTATTAACAAGCCTTAATGCTATTACAGTGTGAAACAACTTAGACAATTACTCTTTTTAGAAATAATATAACACGTACATTATTGCGAAAGACTTAGGTGTTTTCACCTAGGTCTTTTTTTAATTTAGTACTGTACTTTCTTGAAGGTATTTAATGTCATACTTATTAGCAAGTTGACTCAAATAACTTAGTAGGGCGTCCAATTCAATTTGATGATTCATAAAGTCATCCTTTAACATCAATGCCTTATGTTTTTCATTATCAGTTGCTATATTTTTAAAATAACCCCACATGTGTTCATAGGCATTAATTATTGAGCCAGTTGTTGGAGAATGATTAATTGCTTCATTAATTTGAAATTGTACTTCTTCAAGAGAGGGTGATTCTTTTAGCAGTGCTCTAATTTTGTTATAGGCATTTTGAACATGTAGTAATACGCGATATTTCTCTTCTCGCCAAAGCTTTTCTATTTTTCCACGTTCTTTCATTAAATTATTCACCTCATCTTATATTATTAAGGTTACCCAGAAGTTAAGTTTCTAAATTAATATTATTACTAATAAACGATTGATGAGCTATTGCGTAAAAGTTTGGAACCGGTTACAATAAAGTTAAATAAATGGAACCGGTTTCTAAATAAGGAGGCTTATTTAATGAGCTATAAGAAATCTGCTGAAGATATATTACAAGCAATAGGTGGGGAAGAAAACCTTGATGCTATTGCACATTGTGCTACAAGATTAAGATTAGTTCTTAATGATGAAAGCAAAGTAGATGAAGAAACGCTAAATAATATGGATGTAGTAAAGGGAACTTTCTCAACTGGGAGACAGTATCAAATCATTATTGGATCTGGGACTGTTAACAAAGTATTTAATGAATTAGAGAAAATTACTGGTAAAGAGGCATCAACGACATCAGATGTTAAAGATAAGTCGACTAAAAATATGAATCCTTTACAAAAATTTGTGAAAATGTTGTCTGATATATTTGTTCCTATTATTCCAGCAATTGTAGCTGGTGGTTTATTGATGGGATTGAATAACATTCTAACTGCCAAAGATTTGTTCTATAAAGGACAATCATTCATTGATGTTCACAGTCAATTCGCTGGCTTGGCTGAAATGATAAACGTCTTTGCAAATGCACCATTTACTTTACTTCCTATTTTAATAGGATTTAGTGCAGCTAAACGTTTTGGGGGTAATCCTTTCTTAGGTGCCGCACTAGGCATGATATTAGTTCATCCTAGTTTAATGAGCGCTTATGATTTTCCTAAAGCAGTGGAAGCAGGGAAAGCTATTCCCCATTGGGATATTTTTGGATTACATATTAATCAGGTGGGCTATCAAGGACAAGTGCTTCCCATGTTAGTTGCTGCGTATATTTTAGCTACAATTGAAAAGTGGCTACGTAAAGTGATACCGACTGTTTTGGATAATTTACTGACACCATTGTTATCTATATTTGTTACAGCTTTTATCACATTTTTATTCGTTGGACCTATTACACGTCAATTAGGATATTGGTTATCAGATGGACTAACTTGGTTGTATGATTTTGGTGGGGCTATAGGAGGTCTCATATTCGGCTTACTTTATGCACCAATTGTAATTACTGGCATGCATCATAGCTTCATCGCAGTTGAAACGACCTTGATTGCTGACGCCACCAAAACAGGAGGTTCGTTCATCTTTCCAATTGCTACTATGTCTAATGTTGCTCAAGGTGGTGCAGCCATTGCAGCATTCTTTATAATTAAACATAATAAAAAACTAAAAGGTGTGGCATCTGCAGCTGGAATTTCTGCATTATTAGGTATTACGGAACCAGCGATGTTTGGTGTCAATCTTAAATTAAGATATCCATTTATAGGTGCTGTTGTGGGATCTGGATTAGGTTCAGCTTATATTTCATTTTTCAAAGTGAAAGCTATTGCACTGGGTACTGCAGGTTTACCAGGATTTATATCTATTAATCCAGCGCATGCAGGTTGGTTACACTATCTCATAGGTATGATGATTGCCTTTATTGTGTCAATCGTTGTTACATTTGTTTTATCGAAAAGAAAGACCTATAAAGCTGCAGCTAAATAATTAAAAAGTCCCGCTTGAATTTAAAATCAAATTCAAGTGGGACTTTTTATATAAAATATGATTTAAAGCTTTTGTTTACGCCATAAATAGATACTCACTATTGCAACAAGTATCAATGATATACCTACAACGATTACCCATGAAACATAACTATGGTCGTCTATAGGTAATGGTACGTTCATACCGAAGAAACTAAACACGAGCGTAGGAAGAGTAAGTAATACAGTAAACAGTGTTAATGTCTTCATTATTGTATTCATGTCGTTAGATAGTAATGAAGCATAAGATGTTGTAATACTTTCAAGGATACGTTGATGTAATTCGGTTGTTTCAATAGCTTGATTATTTTCGATTACTAAGTCTTCAAGTAATTCTTCATCTTCTTCAAAGCGTTTGATTGCAGGTAAACGAAATAGTTTTTTAATAATTGTATCATTACCTTTTAATGCCGCTAAGAAATAAACTAAGCTTTTTTCAACTTCCATAAGTTTAAATAATTGTTTGTTAGTAATGTTATTCTTTAAATCTTTCTCGATACGAATTCGCGATTTATTTAATAATCTTAAATTTCTATTATAGTGATTTGCAATTGTTAATAAAATTTCAAGTGCAAAGCGACTATGAAATTTTAAATTAATATCATCTTGTCTTGCAAAATTTTCAAGAAATTCATTTTCGGCATCACAAACGGTCATGATAATGCCATTACCTATAATGATACCTAGTGGAATAGTAACAAACGAAAGTACGCGACGGTTTGTAGAGTTGACAATAGGTAAGTCGATAATAATGAGTGAATAGCCAGTATCTTCGTCATATTCTATACGTGCACTTTCTTCAGAATCTAATGGGTCACGGATAAAGTCCTCTGGAATGTTGTAGAATTCCATTAATTCTTCAATTTCTTCACGTTCAGGTTCAACAACGTTAATCCAAGACGCGCTATGATCCACTTTAGTTTCAATGATTTCATTTGAATTTATACTTTCATGTTTATAAGCAGTAATCATAACTATAATTCCTTTCAAAGTCTTCTATATTCAATTTGATTAACAGTTAGATAGTATTTGAACGATTAAGTTAGGCATGATTCATTTTATATTTATATTCTGCCATAATTCGTAATGGTCCATTATAAACAATTTTATAAATATGATGTGTTAATTCATCAACTGAAATACGATTTGGGTCTAAAACCCAATATTTAATAGTATTTATTGTAGCGCCTGCGACATAGCTATGAAAATACATCTCTGGTATACCATCTATTTCATGATTAATACTCATATATCGATTCATATTTTGTTTAATTAATAAACTTATTTTCTCTTCAAGTTTACTTCGACGATCTAACTGTAGAATGATTTGATAAAAATCTAAATTATCATCTATATGTTGAAGGATTTTAGTAAGAACTCTATCTATAAAGAGTTCTGAAATAGCTTCAACAGTGTCCCCATCTATTTGATTAAAATCCGTTAGATGAGCTAGCTCTGAAATACACTCATCTTCCATATCTGAAAGCAACATATATTTATCTTCATAATGTAAATAGAAGGTTCCTCTATTCACATCAGCTTCAGTTGTAATATCTCTAATCGTAATTTTATCGAGCTCTTTGTATTGTAATAATGTTGTAAATGCTTTCTTAATGGAAGATTTTGTCTTTCTTATTCGCCTATCTTCTTTCAATTAAATATAACCTCCCAATGATTTAATAGACAATTTACAACAAAGTGTTCAATAACAGACGTATTTTATTAAATTGATTATTGTTAAATTGTTCTTACCTATTATAATAGACAACGTAAAAAATATTCAACACATTGTTCAATAAAAAAAGGAGGTCAATTCATGAATATCTTTAAAAGCAAATTATTATGGTTAGCACCAATTGCTGCGATTTTAATCTTAGTTATTTTTTCACTAGCATTTTATCCAGCATTTAATCCAAAACCTAAAGATTTACCAATTGCCATCGTCAATAATGATGAAGGTACAACTATTCAAAGTAATAAAGTTGATATTGGTAAGAAAATAGAAGATAAATTATTAGATAGTGATTCAGATAAAATTAAATGGGTTAAAGTTGATAAAGAATCTGATTTGAAAAAAGGATTCGATAATGAGAAATATTATGGGGCAGTTGTATTTGAAAAAGACTTTTCAAAAAATGCAATGAGTAAAACTCAAAAAGTTGTTATGGATAGTAAAAAGTCAGAGATGAAAGAAAAAGTTGAATCTGGTGAAATTCCAGCACAACAAGCTCAAAAAATGAAAGAAAAAATGGGTAATCAAAGTGTTGATGTAAAACAAGCAAAACTTAAAACGATTGTAAGCCAAGGTTCAAATTTACAAGCATCAAACATTGTTACAAATGTACTATCAGGTGTCGGACAAAACTTAAATAAACAAATTACTAAACAAAGTTTATCTACACTTCAAAAACAGAACGTAGATGTAAGTCCTAAAGATATCCAAGGCATTACTAATCCAGTTAAAGTTGATGATCACAAAGTAAATAAAGTTAAAGATCATCAAGGTGGCGGTAATGCACCATTCTTAATGTTTATGCCAGTTTGGATGGGCTCAATGATTACTTCAGTGTTATTATTCTATGCGTTTAGAACTAGTAATAACTTTGCGATACAACATAGAATTATTGCATCTGTAGGACAAATGGTAACTGCAGTACTTGCAGCTTTCCTAGGCAGCTTTGCATATGTGTACTTTATGAAAGGTGTATTAGGATTCCATTTCGATCATCCTAATAGAGTTGCTTTGTTCATTGCTCTAGCAATAATGGGATTTGTTGGATTAATACTAGGAATTATGGTTTGGTTAGGTATGAAATCTCTACCTATCTTCATCTTACTCATGTTCTTCAGTATGCAAATGGTTACTTTACCAAAACAAATGCTCCCAGAAGGATATCAAAAATGGGCTTATGGATGGAATCCATTTACACACTACACTACTACACTCAAAGAGCTTATTTATATGAATAAAGCAATTGAGTTAAACAGTACAGTTTGGATGCTAATTGGCTTTATGATTTTCGGTATCATTTCAAGTTTAATCGCAGCAATAGTTAGAAAACATAGTACTAAACGTACTGAAATACCTTCATAATATGAATTAAACAGCGTTAGTTTATAATGAGCTAACGTTGTTTATTTAGTAGTTGATAAAGAAGAGTTGCTTCCAGAAGTATAATTTTAAAAGACAAGTTTAAGAGACGTTAGAGGATAAGGTTTCTTACTTGTCTTCTTTTTTGTCGAAATAGTGAAAAATTAGAATTGTTATTGTTAAGTGGAAATGTAAGCTATATTATTGGGAACAGGGCAAAATTTAAAAGCACTTATATGGGGAGGTTTCAATGTTAGTACATAGTAAAATGACAAAGTACATGATTGCATTGATAGTTATAATATTAATGACATTGGTTCCAGCCTTTCAGCAACAAGCTTCTGCACATGCAACTTTAGAAAAAACAACACCGCAAGATAGAGGAGTTGTTAAAGATAAACCAGAAGACATACAGCTGGAATATAATGAGCCAGTCAATGCAAAGTATTCAAATATAACTTTATATAATGATAAAGGTAAAAAAATAAGTGAAGTTAAACCTACAACTTCAGGATGGTCAAAAACTTTAGAATTTCCTGGAGATCAAATTGCTAAAGGGACAAATACAGTTGAATGGCATGCGATTTCAGCAGATGGTCATGAAGTGAGTAATAAATTTGAGTTTTCAGTAGGCAAGGTGACTGCTAAAAATGTTGATACCTCTGATTCTTTTTATGAACAACCAAGCTTTTGGTTTGGTGTATTTAGATACCTTACAGAAGGTGCAACGATTATTTTAGTTGGCTTGTTCTGGATGAATGGTATTGCTAAACGTCGAGGATTAAAGCAATTTAACATATTACCTAAACAGGTCGGTGTCGCATGGATAATGGGGATGTCGATTCTTATGTCGATACTCGTTTATATGATGACACTCACATCAGATGTGTTAAACGATATTTTATCTTTTAAAGCTAACGTCATTATGCAATTTCCATATATCATTAGTTCAATTGCGCTTATTGTATTATTTATATTAATGGTTCTTAAAGATATGGAAAAATTATGGTACTGGCTTGTGTCGTTTGCAATGATATTAGCTGTAGCAATGTCTGGTCATGCGTGGTCACAACATGTGCCACTTTGGTCTATAGTAATTAGAACGCTACATTTAGCAGGAATGACACTATGGTTAGGCGCGTTAGTCTATCTGATTTGTTACGCTAAAAATGGACGTGGCAATCAATTAACAAATGTTAGACATATGCTTTTGAAAACGAATATTACAGCGGTAGCTATATTGATAATTTCTGGTGTCCTGATGGCTATTGATGAAACGAATGTCTTAGCTATATGGAATAATATACAAGCTTGGACAGTATTTATCATTATTAAAGTGATTGGTACATTAATCATGATGATTTTAGGATTTTACCAAACATACCGTGCTTTAGGTAAAAGAAATCATGTAAACAAAGTAACTCTATTTACAGAACTTATTATCGGCATTATTTTAATTTTTGCCGGTGTGATGATGAGTCAAATTAATATCCCAAGTTAAGGAGGAAAATCATGTTACGCAAATTGATATCAATGACAATTGTTTTATTTTTTGCGATTGGATGTTTTAAATACGCCGATGCGCACGTGACACTTAATCCCAACCAAAGTGAACCAGGATCTTATGACAAATATGATGTGAGGGTTCCAGTTGAGCAAGATAATAACACTGTCAAAGTTGAATTGAATGTCCCTAAAGGTGTCAACGTAGCAAACGTTGCACCTGTTGAAGGATTTAAACATCAATTTAAAAAAGATAAGAAAGGCAATATCACAAAAATTACATGGAAAGCTACTGGTAAAGGAATAGGACCTAACGAGTTTATAGAATTTCCGATTGTAGCAGCTAATCCTGAAGATGAGGGCACATTTAAATGGAAAGCATATCAAACGTATGATAACGGTGATGTTGTAAAATGGACTGGTAAAGAAAATAGCGAACATCCTGCTCCAACTACTACTGTGAAAAAAGGTGCAAGTTCAAATGGTAATAAATCTGAAGCATCTACTTCAAATGGTGGAGGCTCAATCGCTTTATGGATTGTGTCCATCTTTGCAATAATTATTTCATTAGTTGCTCTATTTAAACATGCACGTAATAAAAAATAAAGAGCTCAAAAATTCCTAAAAAGTTTACTTTATCTTTTTAGGAATTTTTTGTAATCATCTCTATTCTTCGTGATTTTGTCACTTTAATATTTAGTAATATGTTCTATAATATAACCGTGAGGGAGGATTCATCATGCGTAGATTACTATATTCTTTTTTATTCTATATGATTATAGGACTATTAAGTGGTTTCTATTACAGAGAATTAACTAAAGCGCATCATTTTACGGGTGATACACAATTAGCATTAGTACATACTCATACACTTATACTCGGAATGTTTATGTTCTTACTTTTATTACCACTTGAAAAGGTATTTAAATTAAGTAGTTATTATTTATTTAATTGGTTCTTTATCGTCTATCATTTAGGTGTCATAGTGACAATAGGCATGATGACTTATAAAGGTACTTTACAAGTGATTGGTGCAAAATATTCACCAGAAGCTTTAGCAGGCTTTGCTGGTATAGGTCATACGGGAATGCTAGCAGGACTGTTATTATTATTCTTTTTACTTAGACAAGCAATTATTACTGAACCTAAGGATTAATTTTAACTCGTGAGTTTTTAATGACTCACGAGTTTTTTATGTAGTGCTAATATGAATATCTTCAATACGCATTTCACATATAGTATAATATTGATGAAATAAATGATAATAATTATCACTGGGAATTAATTTATATGCTTTACATATTACAGGAGGAAGCAATATGAAAGACGTTACGATTATAGGTGGCGGTCCAGCTGGCTTGTTTGCAAGTTTCTACTCTGGGTTGAGAGGGATGTCAGTTAGAATCATTGATGTGCAAGATAAGTTAGGTGGTAAAATGCAAATTTATCCGGAGAAAATTATTTGGGACATTGGTGGTGTTGCACCTAAACCGTGCTACCAGATTATAGAAGATATGATTGAACAAGGTTTACATTTTAATCCTAAAGTAAATTTAAATGAACGTGTTACTGATATACGTAAAGTTTCAGAAAGACATTTTGAAATTGAAACAAGTGAAGGGCACATTTATGAATCCAAAGCAGTTATTTTCGCTATTGGAGGAGGAATCATTAATCCAAAACCGCTTGATATTAAAGGTGCAGAACGTTATCAACTTACCAATCTTCACTATGTCGTTCAGTCATTTTCAAAATTTAGAGATAAAGATGTCCTTATTTCTGGCGGAGGAAATACTGCATTAGATTGGGCGCGAGATATTGCGAAAATTGCCAAAAGCGTAACGGTGATTTATCGAAAATCAGAAACAAGTGGTTATGAAGCTATGAATGGGATTCTTAAAGAACTTGGTGTACAATTACTGCCAAACACTAAAATTAAACAACTTATTGGAAATGACAATGATACACGTATTCATCAAGTGAAACTGGAGAATGTTGAGAGCGGTAAAATCGAAACTCAAGCTTTTGATGAAGTCATAATTAGTCATGGCTTTGATCATGAGAATCCATTACTCAAAGATTGTACATCACAATTTGAACTTTATGATGAATACCGAGTTAAAGGCTTTGGGAATACGACTACTAGTATAGAGGGTATTTACGCATGTGGCGATATCGTGCACCATGATGCTAAAGTACATTTAATTGCGAGCGCATTCAGTGATGCTGGTAATGCTGCTAATTTAGCTAAGACGTACATCGAACCTCATGCAGCAACTGAAGGTTATGTATCAAGTCATAACGATATCTTTAAGGAATCAAACAAAGATATTGTGAACCAATATCTATACTAAGTTTATTGAAAGGATAGCATAGTGATGGTAGAAATTAATTTTGAAGCACCTAAAGTTCAAGAATACTGTGATTTAAGACTCAACGCTGGTATGAGTCCTAAGTCAATTGAAGCTGCTGAAAAGGGGTTACCCAATGCCTGTTTCAATGTCACTATTTATGATGACAATAAGCTCATTGGTATGGGGCGTGTTATAGGAGATGGTGGTACTGCTTTTCAGATTGTAGATATCGCAGTAAATAAAGAATACCAAGGTTTGGGACATGGGCGTACTATAATGGAAGAAATTATGAAGTATATTGATCGAGTGGCTGAAAAAGGAACATATATAAGTTTAATGGCAGATTATCCAGCTGATAAACTTTATGAAAAGTTTGGGTTCATAAGTACCGAGCCATATTCAAAAGGAATGTATATCAAGTATTAAAGATTTGAGCGCGAGTAGACTATGAGGTGTACTCGCGCTCTTTTTCTTATATTAATTATTTTGAAGCATTAAAATCTATTATAATGCGACCAGTATTTTCATGGTTAATCACTTTATCAATAGCTTGAGGAAGTTCATCAAAAGAAATGACATGCTTAATATCATGAAGTTGATTTGGTTTTAAATCTCTTGCTAATCTTCTCCATACACGACGACGTAACTTGATTGGTGTGAAAACTGAATCAATGCCAATAATACTTACACCTCTTAAGATAAATGGGAAAATCGAACTTTCAAACTCATTGCCACCAGTCATACCAATTACTGCTACACTGCCATTATTATCTAAACGTTTAACAATATAAGGTAAATTTTGACCACCGACAGTGTCAATGGCTGCTTGCCAAGTGCGTGATGCCAATGCTTTTTCATCATTATCTGGTAGGCGATTGATTACTTCAGTAGCACCAAGTTCTTTTAAATCAGCGTCAACATTCTTTCGTCCGGTACTAGCTATCACGTCATATCCCAGATTCTCTAACATAAGCATAGCAAGTGTGCCAACGCCACCTGTTGCTCCTCTTACTAAAACTTCTTTTCCTTCAATAGTCATGCCAGCTTTTTCTAATTTTTCAATAGCTAAGCCAGCTGTATATCCAGCAGTTCCATAAATCATAGCTTCTTCTAGAGTAAGTCCCTCTGGTAAGTTAATAACCCACTCTGATTTCACACGTGCGTATTCACTGAAACCACCATAATGACTTACACCTAAGTCATAGCTTGTAACAATGACTTCATCTCCAACTTCTAATCCAGGTGCATTCGTTTCTTCAATAGTACCAGCCAAATCAATACCAGGCACCATAGGATAACTTTTTACAATTGCATTGTTATCTTGTGTAGCCAAAGCGTCTTTATAATTAATTCCAGAATAGTGAACCTTAATGAGAACGTCACCTTCAGGTAAATCCTCTTTACTTATCTTTTTAAAATCATGAGAAACGTTACCTTTGTCGTCTTGATCAACTATAAATGCTTGAAACTTTTCTACCATAGTATAGCCACTCCTATAAGTATCTTTTTAAATTCTAAAAATTATAGTAATCGTCAACTCTAAATTCCCTTATTCATAGTTTACCCAGTCATTTTATTTTTAAAAATAAATAACACATAAATGTCTCCTAAATTCTTTAAAATTTAAAAGGATTTTTAGATAAAAAATCAAAAGAGTTGTTATTGACACAAATATCACCCACGAATATAATATTCTTGATAATGATTATCAATTGAGAACTTTAACTCCAACTCGATGTGAGTCACAATAGGTTAATCATTTATTTATCAATCTATGAGGTGAAGTAATGAAAAAGTTACCGGTTATTTTATTAGCATCAACGTTAATGTTAGCAGCATGTGGAAACGACAATAATAGTAAAGATAGTTCAAGTTCAACAAATAATAGTAGTGGTGGTAATAAAAAGGAATTAAATGAAGCTACTAAGAAGTATGAAAAGTACACAGATAAGCAACTCGATCAATTCTTAAAAGGTACGCAACAATTCGTTGATGCAATTAAAGATAACAATATGCAAAAGGCTAAAGAATTATATCCTAAGGTACGTATGTATTATGAACGTTCAGAACCAGTTGCCGAGGCTTTCGGTGATTTAGATCCTAAGATTGACGCTCGTTTAGCAGATATGAAAGAAGAAAAAAAAGAAGATCAATGGACTGGATATCATAAAATTGAAAAACAACTTTATCAAGATAATAAAATTGACAGTACAACTAAAAAGGATGCTGATCAATTGTTAAAAGATGCTAAAGAATTACATGCAAAAGCTGATACATTAGATATTACACCTAAATTAATGCTTCAAGGATCAGTAGATTTATTAAATGAAGTTTCAACATCTAAAATTACAGGTGAAGAAGAAATTTATTCTCATACTGATTTGTACGACTTTAAAGCTAATATTGAAGGCGCGCAAAAAATATATGAGTTATTTAAACCTACTCTAGAGAAAAAAGATAAAAAGTTAAGTTCAAATATTCAAAAGAACTTTGACAAGGTAAATAAATTACTTGATAAATATAAAGACGGTGATGGTTATAAATCTTATAATGATGTAACTAAGAAAGATAGAAAAGCATTGGCTGATGCTGTAAATGCTTTAGGTGAACCATTAAGTAAGATGGCTGTGGTTACAGAATGAGTAAACTAGACAAAGACCAATCATCACAAATGTCACGCCGTTCATTTCTAAAAATGTTAGGCATAGGTGGCGCTGGTGTAGTCATTGGTGCAAGTGGAGTAGGAAGTATATTCTCTTTTAAATCAATGTTTGATACACCAGAAGATGAAGAGAAAGATGCATATGAGTTTTATGGCAAAGTTCAAGCCGGTATTACTACACCCACACAACGCTCAATTAACTTTGTAGCTTTAGATTTAAAATCGAAAGATAAAGCTGCAATCAAAGATATGTTCAAACAGTGGACGAAAATGGCAGCGCAGATGACGGACGGAGATTCTGTCGGTAAAGAGAGTAGTAACCCATTATTACCACCTGTTGATACTGGTGAAGCAATTGGCTTAAGTGCGAGTAAATTAACGCTTACGTTCGGAGTAAGTAAATCTTTCTTGAAAAAGATTGGTATGAAAGACAAGATACCGAAAGATTATAAAGATTTACCACATTTCCCTAATGATCAATTATCGGATGATTTTAGTGATGGAGATATCATGATTCAAGCATGTTCAATGGATGATCAAGTTACTTTCCATGCTATCCATAACTTAATAAGACCATTTAGAGATATTGTACAAGTTAAATGGTCTCAAACAGGTTTTGTTTCAGGACAACTTCATGAAACGCCACGTAACTTAATGGCATTTAAAGATGGGACTGTTAACCCTCGCCATACTGACGAGTACAAGGATTATGTATTTATTGATGACGGTTGGGCTAAAAATGGTACATATTGTATTATTCGACGCATACAGATTCATATTGAAACATGGGACCGCACTGCACTCGAAGAACAAGAAGCGACGTTTGGACGTAAACGAATCTCTGGTGCTCCGCTAACTGGTAAGAAAGAATTTGATGAAATGGATCTCGGTGCAAAGGATAGTAGTGGAGAGTATGTAATTCCTGCAGATGCTCATGCACGTTTAGCGCATGAAGCGAAGACGTCCATTAAACGTCGTGCTTATAACTACACTGCAGGAACAAATGACAAAACTGGAGCTTTAGAAACAGGGTTATTATTTATTAGTTTCCAAAAGGCGACTCAACAATTTATTGATATTCAAAACCATTTAGGTCATAAAGATAAATTAAATGAATACATTACACATCGTGCCTCCGCAACATTTATCGTATTACCTGGTGTGAAAAAGGGAGGATACCTCGGTGAAACACTATTCGATTAAGATACTTATCGTCTTAATTCTAATATTAAGTTTATTTAAAATAGCACCAGTACATGCTGAAAATGCCTCAATGAGTGAAGTATATGTTTCAATTACGGATGCTAAATCAACGATTAGTGATAATTCAAAAAAGGATAGCGATAAGAAAAAAGCTATCAAGCAAGTTAGAAAAGAAATTAATGCTTTAAAAGTAAAAGATAATAAAGAAGGTAAAGCAGTCAAGAATAAACTGAAGGAAGTTGAAAGTGCTAAAACTTCAGATGATCAAGCTGATAAGTTATCAGACTTAACTAAAGCATTAATTACATATGAAAATACACAAAGTTCTAAAGATGCATCAGGTCAAATTAAAGAATTAAAGCAAGCAGTAGACGCCAAAGATGAACCTATTCAAAAAGCGATTAAAAATAAAAATCGTTCAGAACTCGAATCCATTAATAATAGTTTGAACCAAATTTGGACTAGTCATGAAACTGTCATTCGTAATTACGATGAAGGGAAATATGGGACGATTGAAGTGAATTTAATGCAACTTCGTGTAGCCATACAAAAGGAACCATTAGATCCAAAGAAAGTTAAGAACGCTTGGGATACGTTCAAATCAAGTATAGATACTGTGGACCAAAAACAATCATCAGAAGAAAATGGTAAGTACAAAGTGTCACAATTGAATGATGAGTTAGATAAGGCGATAACTGGTATCAATAAAAATGATTTAAAACAAACGGATGCGGCTTTATCTAAATTTATTCAAATTTGGCCATATGTCGAAGGTAAAATTCAAACTAAGAATAATAGCTTATATACAACTATTGAAGATAAAATACCTTATTATCAAAGTATTTTAGATGACAGCAACAAAGAGCGTGTCAAAGACGGTTTAAAAGAGATCAATAATGATATTAAAGATACGGTTGGAACAGGAGATTATACTTTCGTTGATGTAATGGTAATCTTCTTACGTGAAGGCTTAGAAGTACTATTAATCGTCATGACCTTAACAACCATGACCCGCAAGGTGAAAGACCATAAAGGTACATCTAGTGTGATAGGTGGTGCACTCTTAGGATTAGTATTAAGTATAGCGTTAGCAGTTGTTTTGATTTCAACAATTGGCAATAATGGTATTATTCGTGAGGGTATGGAAGCGGTACTTGGTATCGTAGCCGTTATTTTAATGTATGTGGTTGGTGTGTGGATGCATAATCGATCAAGTGCAAAACGTTGGAATAAAATGATTCAGTCGATGTACCAAAATGCAATTAGTAACGGTAACCTTGTTTTATTGGGAACAATCGGCTTGATATCAGTACTTCGTGAAGGTGTTGAAGTTATCATATTCTATATGGGTATGATTGGTAGTATTAAAACGCAAGACTTTATAATAGGAATAGTAATAGCGATTGTAATTTTAATCATCTTCGCTTTACTATTTAGATTTATTGTCAAGTTAATTCCAGTTCACTATATATTTCGAGTGCTTTCAATACTAATCTTCATTATGACATTTAAAATGTTAGGTGTAAGTATCCAAAAAGCTCAATTACTAGGTTGGATACCTCAACATAGTATCGAAGGTTTGCCTACAGTGAGTTGGATTGGTTTCTATCCTAGTGTCGAAACAATAGTAGCTCAAATCATTTTAGTTATTTTAATACTATTATTTGTATTTAAACAACGTAAAAAGAATCAACAATAAAGAAAAATCACAAATGAGACTCATTTAGAGTTCATTTGTGATTTTTTGTTTTCTATAAGTGAATTTTGCGATAAACATGCTGATTTCAAATAAGAGAATTAATGGAAGTGTTAATGCTAAGTTTAATATTAAATCAGGTGGTGCGATAATACTTGCTACTACAAAACAAGCAAAGTAAACATATTTTCTATAATGACCTAACTGATTAACATCTATAAGTCCAAAATGAGCTAATCCCATAAATAATATAGGTAATTGGAATATAAATCCAAAAACGAGGAGCCATCTAATTAGCTCTCCTAGGTATGCTTTAAATCCAATAACTTGGTCTATATTGAGCATATGAGATAGTTTTTCAGAGAAATTAATAATCATTGGAAAGCCAACAAAAAATGCGAAGGCTACTCCTATAATGAATAATAAAGCACAGAAAAAACTATATTTATAAATAAATTGTCGCTCATAAACATGTAGGCCTGGTGCTATAAAAGACCATAGCTGATAGAAAATAATAGGTACAATTAAACATATTGCTACTGTGAAAATAATCATTACATAAATTTGTATCGTTTCGGTAAACGAGAAGGTATGTAAAGTAACATGTGCTCGTTTAATATATTTTATAAAAGGTTGCATCCACCAATGTGATGAAATATAAACTAAGAAGACTGAAACGATAAGTGCGATCAATACAATGACAAGCCTGTGACGTAACTCTCCAAAATGCTCTAATAGTGAAGAACTATTTTGATTGTTCTCGCTGTGATTTAGAAGCTTTACTGGGAGTCTCGTGTGAATCTTCATCAATATGTTCTGCTGCGGATTTAAATTCTTTTAACGTTGAACCAACAGCTCTTCCAAATTGTGGTAATTTTGTAGGTCCAAAAATAATTAATGCGATAATTGCGATTACGACTAAACTTGTAGGACCAGTGATACCTACGACAAACATATTTTCAAACATATAATAACCTCACTCTATTTTTTAAACAATTTTCATCTATAACTTTATACTCATTGATAAAGATTATCAATAGAAAAATGATAGTATTATAAAACAAAAAAGCGTGACTCGTCCGATAAAATAAGTTAAAGTAGTTTAAACGACAAAAAGGGGTTGTTTGGTATGAGTGAGAGTATCCGTGAGGTAAGAAGTGATGAAGTTGAAATATTACAGGATATAGCTAAGAGAACTTTTTATCATACATTTAAATCGTCTTATGATGATAGAGATTTTAATAAATTTTTTGAAGAGGCGTATAACATTAATCAATTATCTCGTGAACTTCAAGAGAAAGATTCATTTCACTATTTTTTTAGAGATGAACAAAAAGTAGTAGGATATTTAAAATTAAATATTAATCATGCCCAAACAGAAAAAAAGGGAGAAGATTATTTAGAAATTCAACGAATCTATTTCGATGAGGCATATCAAGGTGGCGGGAGAGGTAAAAAATTCATTGACTTGGCTGTCAAAAAAGCAAAGGAATATCATAAAACTAAGATTTGGCTTGGTGTATGGGAGCACAACCCACAAGCACTTCGATTTTATGAAAAAAGAGGGTTTGTCGTTACAGGTTCACATGAATTTTATACTGGTGATGTCGTAGATAAAGATTTAATTATGGAAAAAAGTTTAATTTAAAATATACCAAAAAGTATATAAAATTAGAACGTTGAACTTGTTATTATTAGCGTAGGTATTAAAAATTAGATATAATTATCACGTTAAATTTTTATGAATTTTACGTAAAATTTTAGTAAAAGCAAGGCGTTGATTTTATTATAACTAGTAATCATTATCGTCAATGTTTCAGTTGCTATGATGACAGTTAATCATTGAATTAAAATGTGTTTATGATAATCGTACATTTTATTTTAATGAGTATACTAGTTTTAATTATCCTAAGCATTTCACTTATGAAGAATTAAATACGTAATACAAAGTGAAAGAGGAATTACAAATATTAGATTTATAAAATCTAATAGCATGTCTGCCAAATCACGTTATATTCATATAGAGTTATTAGAAAGGACGTATAACATGAGTACACTGACAATTATTGTCACATATTACAACTCAGAAGAGTACATAAAAAGTTGTATTGAAAGTATTAAACAACAGAGAACTCAAGATTTTGAAGTGATTATCGTTAATGATGGTTCTACTGACAATAGTGAACAATTAATGAATGAAGCTTTAAAAGATTATGATAAAGATATTAATTATATCAAATTAGAGAGTAATCAAGGACATGCACATGCACGTAATGTTGCTCTAGAACAAGTGGAAACACCTTATTTTATGTTTCTTGATTCAGATGACGTTTTAGCCTCATATGCAATCACATTTTATCTAGATAAATTTAATTATACTGATGGCTTGATAGCGCCTATTCATTCATTTACACTTCAACGTCCTCAATACGTTGATTTAGATCGTGTTAGAGTTGAGTATTACAATGCTGACGCGAACGTTAATTCATTTTTAAGAAAGCAAACAGCTTGTAATATAATATTCCGAACTGCAATCGTCAAAGCACATCATCTGAAATTCAACGAAGATTTAAGTATTTATACTGATTGGTCATTTACGCTTGAATATATGAAGTATGTTAATAAGTTTATGCGTATTTTTAACTTCCCGTTCTACTTCCGTGGAGAAGTTTACGATCCTTTTGAAACAGTAACGTTAAGTGAGCAAAGTTTTGATGTTCTTTTTGAAGAATATGTAAAGAGCTTCTATGATGCTTTAGAACGTACTTCGAATAAAATGACGCGAACATTTATTATTAATAAAATGGAAAATAGAATTTCCCGTGATTTTGATCCAACTCATTATGATATTAAAGCGAGATACGAGGCTCACAAAGATACACTTGTTGAATTAGCACAATATCTTAACGTCCAACTAGTTAAACATCAAAAACTTATCAATATCATAGAAACGGTTTTATTGATGAATCAAGATACAGAGAATGCTTTTAAAGTGAACCAATTTAGAAAGACATTGCGTCATGTTAAAAATGTCTTACTCAGAAGAAAAAATAAAGATCGTTCTATATATGAACTTACTGATAAAGAAGAAAATGTTAATCAAGGAACGATTGTTTTCGAGGCATTTGGTGGTAAAAATTATAGTGATAGTCCGAAATATATATATGAATATATGCAAAAATACTATCCAAATTACAATTATGTTTGGTCACTTAAAAAACCTGATAAGAGTGTAATTCCAGGTAATGCTAAAAAAGTGAAACGTGGTTCTGCTGAATACTATCAAGCATACTCTGAAGCAAGTCATTGGGTAACAAATGCACGTACACCGTTATATTTAAACAAAAAGGATAACCAAACTTATATTCAAACTTGGCACGGTACGCCATTAAAACGACTTGCAAATGATATGAAAGTCGTTCGTATGCCTGGTACAACAACTTCAAGATATAAACGAAACTTCAACCGTGAAACGTCACGTTGGGATTATTTAATTTCGCCTAATAGATATTCTTCAGAAATTTTCAGAAGTGCATTCTGGATGGATGAACCTAGAATATTAGAAATAGGCTATCCAAGAAACGATGTATTAGTGAATCGTGCAAACGATCAAGACTATATCGATGAAATCAAGACAAATCTTAACTTACCAAGTGATAAAAAAGTAATTATGTATGCTCCAACTTGGAGAGATGATGAATTTGTTAGTAAGGGTAAATATTTATTTGAGTTAAAAATTGATTTAGAAAATCTATACAATGAGCTAGGGGATGATTACGTTATCTTATTACGTATGCATTATCTTATCTCTAATGCTCTTGATCTAACAGGATATGAAAACTTTGCAGTTGATGTGTCTAATTATAACGATGTTTCAGAGTTATTCTTGGTAAGTGATTGTTTAATCACTGATTATTCATCTGTTATGTTTGATTATGGTATTTTAAAACGTCCTCAATTTTTCTTTGCATATGACATTGATAAATATGATAAAGGATTACGTGGATTCTACATGGACTATATGAAAGATTTACCAGGTCCAATTTATACTGAACCATATGTATTGGCTAAAAAACTCAAAGACTTAGATAAAGTTCAAGATGAATATCAAGACCAAATTGATGCTTTTTATGATAGATTCTGTTCAGTTGATGATGGTAAAGCTTCTCAATATATCGGAGAGCTTATTCACAAAGATATCGAAGAAAACAAGTAGAAATATAATATTTATATATAAGGCTGTGACTAATTTTATTGTCACAGTCTGTTTTGTATCTAAACTTAAGAAAATTCATTTGAAAGTTAAATCAATATATGGGACAGGTGTCTCGAAAGTAATTTGAAAATGTTTATTTGATACTAATTAGATGGGAGAGGACTTCTTATAGTCTGTATATAAATTTAATACTCAATTAATAAATATAGGGTATAATATTAATAAGGAATTAATATTATACTCTTTTTTTATGCTTTTTATAAAAATACGATGTTATAAAATGAGAGTAATGGTAGATAGATTCAAAAGCTGGAGGAGAGATTCATGAAGAGATTATTCGCAAGTATCACAGTTCTAACATTAATACTAGCAGCATGTTCTCATAGTGGAAGTGATGAAAATGAGAAAAATGATGATAGTTCGAAGAAGGAACAAAAAGAGAAAAAGTCTAAAACTGATTCAAAGGATAAGTCTAAAAATCATAAAGATAAAGACAGTACATCTAAATCTAGTAGTAATAATGAACTTTCGTCGTCTGATTCACAAACTGAAAATACTAATACATCAAAACAGCAACCTCAATCTAACCAAGATAATAGTAAAAATAAGGACTATGTTGCACCTTATCAAAGCAACCACGCGACACAGGTCGCTAGAAGCTTGTCTCCATTTAATGGAAATGAAGGTCAAGCACTACAACAACTTCCAAATTTTGAAACAGCACTAGATATAGCAAAGAATGAGGCAAACATGTTTGGTAACTCACATAAAAAATATAATGACTACTCACTCGAGGCTACTAATGATGGATTTAGATATGTATTTAGCTTTAAAGATGCCTCAAAAGACAATAGTTATTCAATAGTCACAGTGAATCGTCAAGGTCAACCAACACTTATAGATCCAAACTATCATCAATAGTATATAAATAACGCGTTCACTTAATTTAAAAGTGAGCGCGTTATTTAAGTAATTATCAATGTATTTGCTGAGCTATTAAATGACTAAGTTTGTCTAATGAATGATTTTGTCTATTAATATATTTACTATTTACATGTGGTATTGAATCAGAAATTAAATGATTTGTAAGTAATTCTGCATCTGTATACCATACTTCTTTTAAGCTATTGAGTACATCTTCATATACACCACGTTCTTCAACATATTGAGCATGATTTGGCGTATATAAACATACGTTTTTATTAAGAGTGAGTGCATCAAAAATAATAGAAGAGTAGTCGGTTAGAACAATATCAGCTATCATAATTAAATCTTGTGTTTCTACACTTTCAGGTGGGACAATCACGCCATCAGGAATGTAATTATCTTTACTTTCAACGTGCCCTTTGAATATTACATTATATTTATTGAGTAACTTATCAGATAAAGGTAGTATATCTTCTTCAGATGTATTTGATTTCCAAGTTGGGGCATACAACAGAACTGGCTTAGAGGTATCTAATTGTAACCCTTTGATAATTCTTTTTCTTAGGGTGAGATCTTGAGATTTATTTAATAAATAATTGACTCTTGGATAACCGATAGGTAGGATATCTAATTTATGACTCGGAAAAGCAGATTCAAAATATTTTACAACCTCTGTAGAATCAACGACAAGATAATCTTGATGGACCCATTTATTATATTTACGTGCTCGATAGTTATAAATGTTTAGATTTTGATGCGGTTCTTTACTATCTAAAAAGAGACGCTTAATAGGTGTTCCATGCCATAATTGAATGACCTTTCCATTAGGACGAACATCATCAGGTAGATAGCTTTCTATGATTACAACACTAGCAGTTTCAATGACTTCCTTTGCACTCTCATCATTAGGAGATATGAAATGTGGGCCAGTTCTATCATCAGTAATAAAATATGATTCTACTGTAGCGTTATGTTTTACAAAGTAATTAAATAGATACTTAGAATTTCCTCTATAATGATAATCAAAACCTAAAAATACGACATGTGATTTAATTTTAGAATCATCTTTATCATAAATATAACTAATTTCCTTATGTTTACGTAATGAATAATTTTTAATTGGATTTACGAGCCATCTTGGTGCTTTGAATTTAGTACTTAATAACACGGAATCAGAATAACGTATACTATCATGATCATTGAAAGGTACACGTGTGAAAGGGATTCTACGTTGATGTTCATATGCAATTTTATTAAGAAAGAATTGATCTCTATAATTTAATCCATTACGGTCAAAACTTCTCCAGAATACCTTGCTTGTTCGGAGGGAGTCTTTAAAATCAAGTGCCACATGTCCTTCTACAGCTACATGGCCCTTAAGAATAGTAAATAAAGCTAAGTCAAATATCGTTTCAACCTCAAATTTATTCAATATCTTAAGCACTGAATTGATTTCGTAAATAACATTAGGATATAAATTAATATTTTGTACCCAATCTTCAAAGTTAATATATGTTTTACCAAAGTATCTACAATCATTAAGATACGTATTATGTATTGTATAATCGACAACAAATGAAGTTGAAGGTAGCTCAATGGATTTTAACATTGATTGATGAATCTGAATTTCATTTGAATAGGGTACAAAATGTGTGTAACCCTCATGTAAAGCTTTTTCTAATAGTCCTTCCAACTTCTCCATATGTGAAATGTTTATTTGTTTTATCATTCGTTTTCCTTCTATCTATTAAACTTTTATTACTACTATTTTATCATGTGGCTCACTATAATTCATGAATTCAATGCTTAAAAATGACTTTCAATGTAATAAATCTAAAAACTTAGTACTATATTTTTTTTAGGAAAATATTAAACTTTGAGGTTTTGAAATCTTCTTGAATAAACTATAAAAAGTCTATTGTATTTTTAAAAGAAAGATGATATATTTTTCTTGTGAAAAAGTTCACAAATATTTGTGGGGATGACATACTAATTTTTATTTAATTTTTGTTAACTGTTTAAAATTAGTATGTTGCTAGTTAAATTCATAGAAAATTTTTTAGGAAAGAAGAGTCAAAATATGTTAGTACAAACATTTAATCCATTTGGTAATTTAATATTATCAAGTTTAGTAGCAGCAATACCTATCATTTTATTTTTACTATGTTTAACAGTTTTCAAAATGAAAGGAATTTATGCAGCGATAACTACACTTGTAGTGACATTGCTCATTGCAATTCCATTTTTCAAATTACCAGTGGGAATCGCTTCTGGTGCAGTTGTAGAAGGTTTCTTCCAAGGGGTGATACCTATTGGTTATATTGTAATGATGGCGGTATTACTTTATAAAATTACTTTAGAGTCTGGGCAATTTTCAACTATACAAGATAGTATAACAAGTATTTCTCAAGACCAACGTATTCAATTATTACTGATAGGATTTTCGTTTAATGCGTTCTTAGAGGGTGCTGCAGGTTTTGGGGTGCCAATTGCAATTTGTGCTTTATTATTATCACAACTTGGCTTTAAACCACTTCAAGCAGCAATGTTATGTTTAGTAGCTAATGCAGCGTCAGGTGCCTTTGGGGCAATAGGTATACCAGTTGGAGTGGTCGATACATTACATTTACCGGGAAATGTTACAGCTATGGGTGTTTCACAAACCGCAACACTGACATTAGCCATTATTAACTTCTTTATTCCGTTTTTATTAATTTTTATTATTGATGGCTTCCAAGGTATTAAAGAAACATTACCATCTATTTTAGTTGTTTCTGTCACTTATACAGTTTTACAAGCACTATTAACTGTATTCAATGGACCAGAGTTAGCAGATATTATTCCGCCACTTGCATCTATGCTAGCTTTAGCTTTATTTTCTAAAAAGTTCCAACCTAAACATATCTTTAGAATTCAAAAAGATGTTGAACCAGAACCAGTTAAACATCATAAAGGTAAGGAAATATTATATGCATGGAGCCCATTCGTTATTTTAACAATCATTGTCATGATATGGAGTTCTCCATCATTTAAAGGGTTATTCTTACCAAAAGGTAAATTATCATCACTTGTGTTTAACTTTAATCTACCAGGTACATTCAGTGATATAGCACACAAACCAATTGTATTATCACTTAATATTATTGGCCAAACAGGTACAGCTATTCTACTAACGATCGTTATTACTATATTGATGTCTAAGAAAGTAAACTTTGGAGATGCTGGTCGTTTATTTGGTGTCACTTTTAAAGAACTTTGGCTACCAGTCCTTACTATTTGCTTTATTCTGGCAATCTCAAAAATTACAACATATGGTGGATTAAGTAGTGCGATGGGTCAAGGTATTTCTAAAGCAGGTAGTGTCTTCCCAATCTTATCACCTATACTTGGATGGATTGGCGTATTCATGACAGGTTCCGTCGTCAACAACAACTCATTGTTTGCACCTATTCAAGCATCAGTTGCTCAACAAATAGGTACTAGTGGATCATTGCTTGTTGCTTCAAATACTGTAGGTGGTGTGGCAGCCAAACTCATCTCACCACAATCTATAGCGATTGCAACAGCTGCCGTTAAAGAGGTTGGTAAAGAATCTGAGTTACTTAAAATGACATTACGATACAGTATCGGTTTACTCGTATTCGTATGTTTATGGACATTCATCTTATCATTATTACTATAAAAAAATAACATCTCCAAGCCTTTAAAAGTTCTTAGTAGGCTTGGAGATGTTTAATTATTTGAACATATTCATAAAGTCTTCATATACTGAATCCGGGTGATATAATTTTAAGGTTTCTTTGGTATTTTGAATAATATGATCAAGTTCATTATAATTATGTGTTGTTAAATCAATTTGCTTGGCTAATTGTGATACATTTTCATACTCTACAAGATAACCATTATGGCCATTTTTTATAATAGCTTTAGGACCTACATTGCCTTTAAAACTAATAACTATATTATCCTGAAGCATCGCTTCTAAAATAATCATCCCAAAACCTTCATTACGTGAAGGTACAACAACAATTTTGCTTTGCGCTAATTTACTATTTAATTCTTGTGTAGACGCATTGATTTGAATAATATCGCTTAAGTTATATTGATCGATAAATTCTTGTAATTGTTGTTGTTCTTTTCCATCCCCATAAAGATGTACTTCATAGTTTAAACTTCTTAAATAATCTTGTATAAGTCTCACACTCTCAAGAAGTAAATCGAATCCTTTTTCATATTCTAAACGACCAGCGGCCAAGATAATATTTTTCTTCGGCGCAGCAATTTTTTTCTCAGTTACCATGTTTGGTACGACGTATACAGGAGTTTTAAGTCGAGATTGATAGTTTTTTTGATCACTTTCAGTTAATGTAGTGACTTTATTTAAGTTTCTATAGGCAGCAATAATTTCTCTTTGATATTGCTCAGGATGAGCATCAAAATTCATGTGTTCCATACCTATTTTGGTGATATGAGTTTTGGCATATTTTGAGATTAAAATATTGAAGCTCGCACGAGTACCAATTAATACATCTGAAGACACATTTTTGATGGCTTTAATCATTTTCTTTTCGACATAACTTGAAAACTGATTAAATCCTGGTTCATGTTGAGAAATTTTTTGCGGTTTTAAAAGTGGAGTGTAAGATTTTACACGATTAGCGACAATCGCTTTGAAATTTTTGGCTTTAAAACGATAGTCAACTAATACTTTAATATTAATATCTTTGTTTAATTTAAAATAGGGCGATTGAGCGCCTCTAAATACTGAGATGATTGTAACTGAGTGACCTTTTTTAGACAGAGTATTAGCGAGCTGGGAAATAGATTTTACTGTTCCACCCATAGCATATATATTATGCATGAAAAACGTGAACGATTTCATGTAAAACACCTCATTGTTTCTATAATCTTGTAGTTCATTATAACATTAGTCAGACTACTAAAGGTAATATGTTAGAATGGATTAATAGCATTATTTAAGGGTAAGAGTTTAACAATTTATAGATATCTGACTTTTTATCCTTTTGTGAATAGCAATTTATAGTATATAATTAAACTAGTTTAATCAATGGTTATGATGAGGGAGAATCAAGTCTTCCTTAAATAACTCTTGGGATATATTTTTTATAGGTTTAGAAAGCGCTTTAATATAGAAATCTATATTAAAACAAATCCATTAGAGTCAATCGTTCCATTTATTCATTGAAAAGGGGGACTGTATTTGTTATGAGTACACAACATAGCAAAACAGATGTCATCTTAATTGGTGGCGGCATTATGAGTGCAACATTAGGAACATTACTTAAAGAATTATCACCTGAGAAAGAAATTAAATTATTTGAAAGATTGGACCAACCTGGTGAGGAAAGTTCAAACGTTTGGAATAACGCTGGTACAGGGCATTCAGCATTATGCGAGCTGAATTATACTAAAGAAGGTAAAGATGGCTCAGTTGATATCACTAAAGCGATAAAGATTAATGAACAATACCAAGTGTCTAAACAGTTTTGGACGTATTTAGTACGTACGGGTCAATTAGATAGCCCAGGTAAGTTTATCCAATCTGTACCACACATGAGTTTTGTTAAGGGCGAAAATAATGTGCGTTTCTTGAAAAGTCGTGTAGATAGTCTTCAAAAGAATGTTCTTTTCGAAAAAATGGAAATCTCTGAAGATCCTGAAAAAATTAAGAAATGGGTACCATTAATGATGGAAGGGCGTAAGTCAGAAGAGCCTATTGCTATCACTTATGATGAAACAGGGACAGACGTGAATTTTGGTGCTTTAACGAAAAAATTAATTAGCAATTTACAAGAGAAACATGTCGAAGTGAATTATAAGCATGAAGTTCAAGACATTAAGAAACAGGATAATGGTAATTGGAATGTTGTTATTAAAGATTTAACATCTGGTCAAATAACAAATTATGAAACGGAATTTGTATTTATCGGTGCTGGTGGCGCTAGTTTACCTTTATTACAAAAAACAGGTATTAAAGAATCTAAACACATTGGTGGTTTCCCAGTAAGTGGATTATTCTTAAGATGTAAAAATCCTGATGTTATTAAACAGCATCATGCAAAAGTGTATGGTAAAGCAGAGGTGGGAGCACCTCCAATGTCTGTACCTCACTTAGATACACGTTTTGTTAACGGTGAACGTTCTTTATTATTTGGACCTTTCGCAGGTTTCTCACCTAAATTCTTAAAAACTGGCTCATATTTAGATTTAATTAAATCTGTTAAACCAAATAATATAGTAACGATGTTAAGTGCAGGTGTTAAAGAGTTTAATTTAACTAAATATCTTGTATCTCAATTAATGTTATCTAATGAAGAACGTGTTGATGACTTACGTGTGTTCTTCCCTGAAGCTAAAGACGAGGATTGGGAAGTAATTACTGCAGGACAACGTGTTCAAGTGATTAAAGATACTGATAAATCTAAAGGTAACCTACAGTTTGGTACGGAAGTTATTACTTCTGAAGATGGTACACTAGCAGCTCTTTTAGGTGCTTCACCAGGTGCGTCAACAGCAGTAGATATTATGTTTGATGTATTACAACGTTGTTATCAATCAGAATTTAGTGGTTGGGAATCTAAAATCAAAGAAATGGTACCTTCATTTGGCTTGAAACTCTCAGAACATGAAGATGTATACCATGCCGTAAATAAAGAAATTACAAAGTATTTAAATGTTAAATAATTTGTAGAAGCTAAGTTAATGATAAAGTAAGTCAATTAAAAACAAAGGCTCTAAGATGGTTTCAAACTTGAAATCATCTTAGAGCCTTTTTTATGAAGATAAAGTATAAACTAAAACATGGTTAGGAGTTAGTTTATACAGTGTTTTTAATTGGTAATTGAATTGTGAAGATTGTAGCGTCGTTAGATTGAACAGAAATAGTACCATTGTGCAATTCTACGATGGATTTTGTAATTGCGAGACCTAAACCATTACTACTCTGATCATTGTTTAATTTATAAAATCTTTCGAAAATGTGAGACATATCTTTATCACTGACTGCGCCCTCATTTTCGATGGTAAAAATAATATTGGAAGCTTCTATTGATAAATGTATCTGGATTAAGCCATATTGTGGTGTGTATTTAATGGCATTAATGATAAGATTGCTTAACGCTTGATGAATAAGTCTTTCATTTCCTAGGAAATATACCTCATCTAATTCTGTCATAATTACTAAATCTTTTTCTTCAATATGGAATTGCTCATGTCTGACAATATCTTTAATTAAATCATTTAAGTGGATGCGATTATCTAAAGTTAAATGTTCTGCGTTATCTAATTCAGATAGTAATAATAGTTCTTGCGTTAAATCACTGACTTGAGTAGTAATATTAAATAGCTCATTAACATGCATTTGTCTTTCTTCTTTACTTTTAGAAAATTGTAGTTGAGTTAATATACTTTGAATGTGTGTCAGTGGAGTTTTGATTTCATGAGATACATTTTGGACAAAATGTTGTCTCATTTCATCTACTTGTCCTAAACGTTTGCGCATTGTATCAAACCTTGATTGTAAGGTGCCAATTTCATCTTGACGTGTTTGATTGATAGGAGTTTGAAAATCGCCTTTCATCAGTCTATGGGTTGCACTTTTCAGAGCAGAAACGGGTTTAATAATTGAATACGTAGAAGCAATAACTAATGAAATTGAGATGACAAGTAATAGCCCAAGTAACACGGCTAAAAATATTCTAAACTCACTAAATGTTTCACCAATATCAGGACGCATAAATACCGCAACTGGTTTATCGTTAGTTTTAAAGCGTAAGCCTACCGTGTTATCCGTTTCATTATCGAAAAAACCTGTGACAAATAATTCAAATGGCTTATTTTTAATACCGTGATAATTTTTACCATTCATTACAGATTGAATAGCAGATTGTGGTAATGTATCTCGACGGAATGGTTCTCCATAAAAATGTTTTGTACCATGATTATCTACAGTAAGTATTTGATAATTCATATCTCCCAAATGTTTAAAATAAGAGGAGAGTGATTGAGTGTTTTGTGCGTTTTCATAATTGCGTGCTTCTTCTAAGGTTTTCATAATTTTAGCATCATTAGAGGCTTTTAAATTAAAATGATAATAGATATTTGTAAGGACAAAGCTTATAAAGGCGCTAAAAAGTATCACTGTGATGGTATAGATTGCAATTCTAGAATAAAGTGTTTTAAACATCTTGATTCACCTTATACCCTTGTCCACGGACCGTATGTATTGAAATTGATGCACCTAATCTAGACAACTTTTGACGGAGTCTTTTAATGTGTACATCAACAGTTCGATCATCACCTTCATAATCAAAGCCCCAAATTTTTTCAATGATGTCATTTCGAGTAAAAATGTGTTTTGGATTAGACACTAATAAAAATAATAATTGGAATTCTTTATTAGGAAGATTTATCGTTTTAGCATCAACGCTTATCTCCATATATGGTTGATTGAGTGTTAAATTTCCAAGTTTAAGTTCAGACTCAGCATTGATTTGATATCTTCTTAACACCGCTTTGATTCTAAATAGTAATTCTTTCACCTCAAATGGTTTAGTTACATAGTCATCTGTCCCGCTTAAGAAAGCACGTTCTTTATCACTTAAAGCGTCTCTTGCCGTTAACATAATAACGGGTATATCATAATCCTCTTTTAAAGTTTTACATAATTCGAAACCATTTATGCCATTCATCATAATATCAACGATAGCTATGTCGACATTCTCTTTTTCAAGAAAATGAAGTGCCTCCTCACCACTTAAAAAAGCGTGTGTTTCAAAATGTTCATTTATTAGATGAGATTTTACATAATCTAATATTTTTCGATCATCATCAACAACTAAACAGCTCGCCATCATCTTTTCGCTCCTAAGTTTTTTATTTATTATACTATTTTCAATTTTAATTTAACATATCGAAGTTCGTTCATATTCAGTTCACATTCACTTCTTAAAATTTTGGTGACAAAGATAAAGGAGTGACTATAAATGAATTTAGCATGGAAGGAAATTAAATTTTATAAATTCAGATTTATTCTTATAATGCTTATCGTATTTTTAATGTCTACGATGGTTTTATTTATCAGTGGGTTGGCTCAAGGACTAGCCAGGGAAAACATTTCTCTATTTGATCACCTCAAAGGGAACCAATTTATTATTCAGAAAATGAAGGAACCACAACTAGAAAAATCTTCATTAAACTCTAAACAACAATTTAAAATAAACAAAATCGTTAACGAGCAACCAATAAAAATGATGTCAAAAACTTTAAATATAAAAGGTAATGAAGAAAATGTCGTTGCATTAAACTATACGACCGAAAATAAATTTAATCTAAAATCTGGAACATATCCAAATCATAAAAATGAAATTGTAGTGAATGAAAAACTTATCGCAAAAGGGATTAAAAAAGGAGATAAAGTGAAGTTCACCAAAGAAGGTAAGCCATATAAAGTCGTAGGAATTCTTAAAGATGCTATGTATTCGCATAGTAATGTGATTCTTATGAATCAAAACGTATTTCAAAATAAAAATAATGGTGTGGCTTCATTTTATTCATTGAGTCATTTATCTAGTAAACAGAAGCATGAAATCAATTCAATTAAAGGTGTGCAACATGTAAAAGCACAAGAATTAACGAATCATATTGCTAGCTACAAAGCTGAGCAAAGTCCATTGAAAATGATGATTTATAGTTTATTTATTATCACAGCAATAGTATTAAGCGCATTCTTTTATGTAATGACGATACAGAAAATTTCCGAGATAGGAATACTTAAAGCTATAGGCATTTCCACACCACATTTACTTATTTCATTAATCGTTCAAATTTCAGTAATTACTCTGATTGGTGTAATTATATCTGAAGCTTTAATTATATTAATAAATCAAATTTTACCGGTTACAATGCCATTTCATTTAGAAGTGAGCAACATGTTAGTTGTATTAATAATATTTTTATTCGTTGGTTTAATTGGCGCGTCACTCTCGTTCATTAAACTTTTAAAAATTGATCCGATAGAAGCGATAGGGGGAAATGAATAATGACATTAATGGTAGATAATATTGTTAAAACTTTTGGAGAAAATGAATCTGAAACGCAAGTTTTAAAAGGAATCAATTTTGAAGTTCAGGATGGAGAATTCGTTATCTTAAATGGTGCTTCTGGTTCCGGCAAAACTACATTATTAACGATACTAGGCGGTTTATTATCACCTACATCTGGTAAACTCATCTATGAAGAAAGCCCTTTATTTAATAACAACAACAATACTAAAATGAGGCTCAACGACATCGGCTTTATATTTCAAGCGTCATATCTCATCCCGTACCTCACTGTAGAAGAACAACTGATCACTGTTGGTAAAGAAGCGGGAATGTCTAAAAGAGAAGCAAAGTTACGGGCTAATGAATTACTTGATGAGATTGGTTTAACACATAGGGTGAAAAGCTATCCCTATATGTTATCAGGTGGAGAAAAACAACGTGTAGCGATTATGAGAGCGTTTATGAATCATCCTAAAATCATACTAGCTGACGAACCTACCGCAAGTTTAGATGCAGAGAGAGCTAGAGATGTCGTAGCAATGATTAAAGAACAGATTAGTGACAAACGTATGATTGGTATAATGATTACACATGATGAAAGTTTATTTAAATATGCAGACCGTGTTATAGAACTTTATGACGGTAAAATAATCAACTAATAAAAAGAGCGAGGTAACGTTAGTCTACTTGAATAGTAATTTTCGTTATCTCGCTTATTCATTTCTTAGACGATGATCATGCGTATAAGACTTACCCAAAAGATAATCGCAAAATAAATAGTTAGAATTACTTTATATTGATACATTAATCCTAAAAAATCTTTGATAAGCGCTATACTGAAAAAATGATAGGGTGTATGGCTCCCGAGACCATAGAATTCTAAACCTACTTTATTAGCAAGACGCAATGATCTTAAAATATGGAATTGGCTTGTAACACATAAGAATTGTGCCCGTCTTCCAAAATGTCCTTCTATGATTGGCTTTGAATATTGAAAATTGGTATACGTATTAGTAGATTGTTCTTCCATTAGAATACGTTTCTCCGGCACACCCTTCGCGATGAGATAGCGTTTCATTGCTAGCGCCTCAGTAATGGGTTCATCGGGACCTTGCCCACCACTTACTAACATATATGGAGAATGCTTTTGAGATTCATAAACTTTGATTGCGCAATTTAACCGTTCAGCAAGCATAGGAGTGACTTCCTCTGTAAAAATACCTGCTCCTAGTACCATAATTAGGTCTACATTTTTAGAACATAAATGACTACCATAAGCTGATGACCAAGAAATATAACAAATAAAAGCGAATATAGTACTATAAGCGATGGTGGCGAACCATAAGGCCAATCCATTAATAATTGGGATGTCTACCGTACTGATATATATACATGCTGATAGGAATAATATGATGCGATAAAGGTAAATAAACATGTGTTTCAAAAATAGACGTCCACGTTTAAAGTTAAATAAATGTCGATGTTTAATGAGAATAAATAATGAAGCAATCAACATTAAGCTTGTTAAATCATACGGAATAGTTAAATGAATTAAATGATAAATTGTAATGATAAATCCGATAATAATAGAAGAAATATAAGCTCTTAAATTAAGAGTGAGTGGTTGATTGACATACAAAGATGCAATAAGGATAAAAGCAATGATTGTTAGTATAATTGATATCATGAATGGATTACCTCTACATTTATTGTATATATAATGTAGACTAGCTATTCATAATTAGCAATCTTTTAGCTATAAAATACATGAGCTCATTAGAGGTTTCAATTTGATAGTATTCTTGCTATTATTTAAAAGTATGAAAAATAATTTTTTTATATAAATAGATAAAATAAATTAGGAGATTCTACATGGTAAGACGAATAGAAGATCATATCATTTTTTTGGAAAAATTCATAAATGACGTAAATACATTAACTGCAAAGCTACTTAAAGATTTACAAATTGAATATGGCATTTCTATAGAGCAATCTAATGTGTTGAATATGTTAAGTAATGAATCATTAACAGTGAGTCAAATTACTGAAAAACAAGGCGTCAATAAAGCAGCAGTAAGTAGAAGAGTTAAAAAATTATTAGATGCTGACTTAGTTAAACTCGAAAAAACAAATGCCAATACTGACCAACGCTTAAAAATTGTAATTTTATCAGAAAAAGGCAAAGAATATATTGTAAAAAGAAAAGCAAACATAAGTAATATTGCTAATGATATGACAAGTGATTTCTCAACAGAGGAAATAGAAAAAGTTAGACATGTTTTAGAGGTCATTGATCATCGTATCAAATCGTTTAATTCTAAATTATAAATATTCTGAGAATCAGACTATACACTGAATCATTGATAGGAATATAATGAAAAGTGTAAATTATTTTATGTATTTAGGACTAATTATGTATTTAACTTAAGCTGTTTTATTAATATAATTCGAATAAGTGCGTAAATGCTTTTTAATTAAAATAAAATGAAAACTACATATATTAGAAATTGTAATTTTAAATCAAAATCTGTAAAATAAACCAGGTGGATAAAATAATTATATAATATAAAAATTAAGTGAATGTAGTGTGGGAATAAGAGGTGATATAATGAATCAATGCCCAAACTGTGGACATACAGTTAGTGGTGATAATGAAAGCTGTCCAAATTGTGGGCAATCATTATCAAGAGATAAGAAAAGAAAAAATAAAACTAAACAGCAATCATCTCAATCGCAAAATAATAACGCTACGAACCTCAAATTACGTAGAATTGTTCCACTAGGAATCGTCTTTTTTATTTTAATACTTATTGTGGTTTTATTTTTCCTATTAAAGAACTTTAATTCTCCAGATGCACAAGCTAAGATTCTTGTTAATGCAGTAGATAATAATGATACGCAAAAAGTAGCAACTTTATTAAGTACTAAAGATAATAAAGTAGATCCAGATGAGGCGAAAGAATATATTAAATATATTAAAAACGAAGTAGGTATGAAAAGTTTTATTAGTAATATTCGAGAGACAGTGGACAAATTGAATAAAAATAATTCAAGTGTCGCATCGTATATCCAAACGAGAAGTGGTCAAGACGTACTGAGAATTAGTAAAAATGGTACGAGATATTTGTTCTTTGATAATATGAGCTTTACTGCACCCACGAAACAACCAATTATTAAACCTAAAGAAGAAACAAAATATGAATTTAAAACAGGTGGTAAACGCAAAACTGTCATTGCAGATGCACACAAGAATACACCATTAGGTGATTTCATACCGGGTACTTATCACATGCCTGCTAAAAAGATTACTAAGAATGGTACATTCAATGGCTATTTAAATTTTGATTTTAGAGAAAGTAGTTCTGAGACAGTAGAAGCTTCGGAAGATTTTGATCAGACCTATTTAAATATCAAATTAAAAGGTGCAAGTAAATTAAGTGATAGTTCAGAAAAAGTAAAAATTAATGATCGTGAAATGTCATACTCAAATTCTAAAGAGTATGGTCCGTATCCGAAAACGAAAGATATTACTATATCTGCCACAGGTAAAGCAAAAGGTAGAAAATTTAGTTCAGAAACCAAAACAATTAGTGCTGATGATTTAAAAAATAATACGACTGTGACATTAAATTTTGAAAGTGATAAAATCAATAGTTATGTTGAGAAAAAAGAAAAAGAAGAGAACAGTCTCAAAAATAAATTAACGGAGTTCTTCAGTGGTTACTCAATGGCGATTAATTCAGCTTTTAATATGAATAATTTTGATTTTATATCAAGTTATTTTAAAAAGAATTCTTCTATTTATAAACAAATGAAAAATAACTTTGCAAATCATACAACTGTTTCAATGCTATCACCACAAGTATTAAGTGCCAGTAGAAGCGGAGATAAAATTAAAACCACGATTCAACAAATTGATAACTCAGGTAACTTTGTTAACAAAGACTATGAACTAGAAATTGACTCTGATAATAGTAATATGCAACTCACAAAAGGTGATGAATAAAAGCCAAATGCAAAATGCATTTGGCTTTTTTATAGCTATTTAGTAATATAATTAATTATCAGAAAAAGCTTAAGAAAAAATAAATGCTTGATTTCCTTTTAAAGGTATAAAGGAGGCTTCACTTTGGAGCAATCACAACCCAAACATCGCAATTCCCTATTATTTATCATCATTTTAGGTGCGCTTACTGCTATAGGACCGTTGTCAATTGACATGTTCTTACCAGGTCTACCTAACATTAAGAATGATTTTCATACAACAGCATCAAATGCTCAATTAACAATTTCATTTTTCATGGTGGGATTAGCATTCGGTAACTTGTTTGCTGGTCCTATTTCCGATTCTAAAGGTCGTAAAAAGCCTCTTCTTATTGCGATGGTTATTTTCACGTTGGCAAGTTTAGGAATCATTTTTGTTACGAATATTTGGGTGATGATTATATTACGTCTTATACAAGGTCTAACTGGTGGGGCAGGTGCAGTCATATCCAGAGCAGTGGCAAGTGATAAATACTCAGGAAATGATTTAACCAAATTCTTATCACTTCTAATGTTAGTTAACGGTGTTGCACCAGTTATCGCACCAGCACTTGGGGGTTTGATACTAAGTTTTACTGGTTAGAGAATGGTCTTTATTATATTGACCATTTTCGGTTTACTTATGTTCATAGGAACACTTTTCAAAGTTCCAGAATCCCTTGAAAATGAACACCGTGTTAATAGCAACATTGGCACAATGTTTAAGAACTTTAAAGATTTATTTGCTACACCAAGATTTGTATTACCTATGTTGATACAAGGCGTGTCATTTGTTTTATTATTTACTTACATTTCAGCCTCACCATTTATTGTTCAAAAAATATATGGATTTTCGCCTTTACAGTTTAGTATCATGTTTGCATCCATAGGTATTACTTTAATTATTTCAAGTCAACTGACCGGAAAGTTAGTAGATTACTTTGATAGGCAATCTATACTTAGAATGATGACTGTAATCCAAATTTTAGGTGTCATCATAGTAAGTATGACATTAATCAATCATTGGAATATCTGGTTATTAGCGTTTGGCTTTGTAATACTTGTAGCACCTGTAACAGGTGTAGCAACACTTGGTTTCTCTATTGCAATGGATGAAAGTAAAAGTGGAAAAGGCAGTTCTTCAAGCCTTCTTGGACTATTTCAAACATTATTAGGTGGACTGATGTCACCACTCGTAGGTATTAAAGGGGAAAATGATCCAACACCCTACATTATTATTGCTATAACAGCTGTAATTCTGATTATATTACAACTTTTAAATAGACGCGTATTTAAAAAAAGCTAAACCGTTTAAGATGATTTAATCTCAGTATACTTCAGAGTTAAAATTAACTTCGAAGTAGACTTTTTTCATCTTCAGTTTAGCTTTAAATGCTTACCTTTGCAGTTTAATAGTATTTGCGAGTAAGCCTTCTGCTATGACTTTTGGAGACTCTACACAACCACGTCGTAACCAATCGATAATAATACCGGCTTGACCTCCTACAGAATAAACAACAAACATGTGTTTATTCTGAATTGAGGTTTCATATCTATTCATCACCTTTTCATAACAATCTCTAGTTTCATTAATATAATCCAAAGCAATATCTTTATTAGGATGAGTAATTAATGTTGCTTTATAAAAGGCTTCCCTACGTTTGATATAACTCGCAACAAGTAAAAAGAATTTATACATTTTCTTTTGATCTTGCTTAATGCTATGAAAGTCATGATAAAAAGAATTAAGTAAAGCTTTATATTTATCGAGATGATAATTTTGTATACGTTCTAATAAATGATATTTATCTTGAAAATGATCATAAAAAGTTGAGCGATTTACGTTACTATATGCACAAATCATTTTGATAGTAATGTCCTCAAATGGATATTCTTCAAGTAATTCAATAAGACTTTGAATGATTTTATATTTAGCACGTTGCTTCATTGTTTCACCTGATTAATTTTTTTATATAAGTTTTTATCCAACACAATTATAAAAATTGTTGGTGTTATTTTTAGATTCACATCTCTATAATAGATAAAGTGAATTTTAAAAGCAAATAGGAGGATATATTCATGAAGAAAATGGTATTAGTGAATGTCATTACTATCATTGTCTTAGTAGTTATAGGTGTTCTAGCTTTCTGGTTCTGGAACAATGCGACTAGCTACGTAACTACTGACAACGCAAAAGTAGACGGAGATCAAATTAAAATCTCAAGTCCAGCTTCAGGACAAATTAAATCTCTTGATATTAAACAAGGAGATAAACTTGATAAAGGTGATAAAGTAGCTGAAGTTTCAGCTCAAGGTGAAGGTGGTCAATCTAAAGATATGAGCATCAAAATGCCTCAAAAAGGTACTATCGTAAAAACTGATGGTATGGAAGGGTCTATGGCTCAAGCTGGTAACCCAATCGCTTATGCATACAATTTAGATGATTTATACATTACTGCTAACGTAGATGAAAAAGACATTTCTGATGTAGAAAAAGGAAACGATGTAGACGTTGATATCGACGGTCAAAAAGCTTCTATCAAAGGTAAAGTTGAACAAGTTGGTGAAGCAACTGCAGCTAGTTTCTCATTAATGCCTTCATCAAACAGTGACGGCAACTACACTAAAGTGTCTCAAGTAGTGCCAGTTAAAATTTCTCTAGATTCTGAACCATCTAAAAATGTTGTTCCAGGTATGAACGCTGAAGTTAAAATCCATAAAAATTAAGGGGGTCATTTTATGACAGCGACCTTCATTATTGTTTATATTGTTATAGCGCTCATACTTATTGGTCTTATTAATGTTTTTCTTTCTAAATCTAGGAAAAAAGCAAAAGGTCAAAAAGCGGAACAACGTTCGACTAAGGATTCTAAGAATCAAAGTTATCAATCTAAATTTAAAGCAAGTGATCTAGATAAACAATCTGAGTCTAACAATGCTTCAAGTCATGTCAGAAATCATTCTGATAATATCGAAGATGATAAAAGAAAACATCACTTCGAATCTACTAAAGAGGGAGATCAAAGATCTTCTAATGCAACACATTCAGAAAGTAGATATGATGACTATCCTGGTTCTTTACGTCGTTCAGATCAACATGAAGAAGAAAACGTAGAGAAACACGATAATCAAAATAATCATTCTACAGAATCAAATGAAGAATCAGATGAAGTTTTAAATCCTATTAACCCTAATTCTGTAGAAGGTAGAGTTAATGAGAAAATTAAAAACCAAGAATCTAACTTCATTTTTGGTAAAGGTATTTCAAGAGGTAAGATTTTAGCTGCAATGTTATTTGGTATGTTTATTGCGATTTTAAACCAAACATTATTAAATGTGGCATTGCCTAAAATTAATACTGAATTTAATATTTCTGCATCAACTGGACAATGGTTGATGACAGGTTTCATGTTAGTCAATGGTATTTTAATTCCAATTAGTGCTTTCTTATTTAACAAATATTCGTATAGAAAACTATTTATTGTGGGCTTAGTGCTCTTTACGATTGGTTCACTTGTCTGTGCGATTTCGTTTAACTTCCCAATTATGATGGGAGGACGTGTGTTACAAGCCATTGGTGCAGGTATCTTAATGCCATTAGGTTCTAACGTTATTGTAACGATTTTCCCACCTGAAAAACGTGGTGTTGCAATGGGTACAATGGGAATAGCTATGATCTTAGCACCAGCCATTGGTCCAACACTATCAGGTTATATCGTTCAAAACTATCATTGGAACGTCATGTTCTATGGTATGTTCTTTATCGGTTTAGTTGCAATTATTGTAGGTATGTTTTGGTTTAAACTTTACCAACGTACCACAAATCCTAAAGCCGATATACCAGGAATTATCTATAGTACAATAGGTTTCGGTGCTTTATTATACGGTTTCTCCGAAGCTGGTAATAAAGGCTGGGGTTCTACGGAAATTGTAACAATGTTTGTTATTGGTATTATCTTCATTGTTCTATTTGTAATTAGAGAGTTAAGAATGAAGGCTCCAATGTTAAATCTTGAAGTATTAAAATATCCAACATATACACTTACAACAGTTATCAATATGATTGTAATGATGAGTTTATATGGCGGTATGATTTTACTTCCTTTATATTTACAAGATTTACGTGGCTTCTCAGCATTAGACTCAGGCTTACTCATGCTTCCGGGTGCCTTAGTCATGGGTGCTTTAGGTCCTATAGCTGGTAAGCTATTAGATACTATAGGTATTAAACCATTAGCAATCTTTGGTATCGGTATTATGACTTATGCTACATGGGAATTAAGTAAATTGAACTTAGAAACGCCATATCTTCATATTATGGGCATATATGTATTGCGTTCGTTCGGTATGGCATTTATTATGATGCCTATTATGACAGCAGGTATGAATGCTTTACCTGCAAGATTGATCTCACATGGTAACGCATTTGTTAATACAATGAGACAATTAGCAGGTTCTATCGGTACAGCTATATTGGTAACAGTAATGACGACTCAACAAACCAATCATGTTGCAGCATTCGGGGATGAATTAGATAAAACCAATCCTGTTATCCAAGATCATATGCGTGAATTAGCACAACAATATGGTGGCGAATCAGGTGCATTAAAAGTGTTATTACAATATGTTAATAAACTTGCATCTGTTGAAGGTGTTAATGATGCATTTATCATTGCTACTGTTATTAGTGCTATCGCATTAATCTTAAGCTTATTCTTACAAAGTAAGAAAAAAGCAGAAGCGTCAGCTAAAAAAGCTAACGCAGAAGATAAAACAGCTCACCAAGAGTAAAAACTAATTAAGAGATAAAAATGTGTTGTGGGGACACTTAGAGCCACTTACAATCGGAAGATTGTTAGTGGCTCTTATGCATGCG
>NZ_KV798363.1:9957-11168 GCF_001809655.1 Staphylococcus sp. HMSC055A09 | reverse complement strand
TTCGCTTTCTGCTAACACCGCTTGGTGCCCTATTGTGACTTTTCCGGTAGTTTCGTCTAATTCAATATGTGGAACCTCTTTGTTTAGTGACCAAACTCCTCCATTTTTATTTGCAATGAATGAACTTAGTTGGCCATTTGTATCTGTATATTTTACTTCTAATTTTGTTGATTCACCTTTTGGTGTAACTTCAACATTGACGTGTTCTTCATTTGCTTCGATAGCTGGCGACTCTGGTGTTACTTCTTTTCGTGGCATATTAATTTTACTTTCTGTACTTGTATCACTATTACCTTTTGTTTCAGTAGCTACAACTTCGCTTTCTACTAACACCGCTTGGTGTCCCATTGTAAGTTTACCGGTGCTTTCATCAAGTTTTATATTAGAAATATTTTTATTAATAGTCCATCCATTGCCAACTTTAGTTGCTGTAATAGTAGCCGGTTGCCCTTTCAAATCAACATAGTGAACATCTAATCTAGTAACATCATTATGTGGTATAATTTCGACATTTGCTTCTTCTATGTTAGATCTTACCACTGGTGGTTGAGGTTTAACTTCTTTAGCAGGCATAATTGTATGTTTGACAATACTATTATCACTGTTACCATTTGACGCAGTAGCTGTAATATCACTTTCCGGTTGCACAGCCACATAACTAATTGTCACAGTTCCTGTTTGAGAATTAATTGAAATACCTGAAATGTTATTATTCAATGACCAGCTTTGATTTTTCTTAGTGGCTATTGCTGTAGCGATTTGGTCATTGACATCTAGATATTTGATAGTTATTTTGTCTGAATTAATTGAAGGAATTATACTTACACTCGCATTGTCATGATCTGATTTTAGTACAGGCCCTTCTGGAGCGACATCTTTACGTGGCATTGTCACTTTACTTTCTGGACTCGAGTCGCTATTTCCTTTTGTTTCAGTTGTTATAACTTCACTTTCTGCTTGTACTGCTTGATAGCCTATTGTTACTTTTCCGGTTGCTTCATCTACCTCTATGTGCGGAACAATTTTATTTAATGACCAAACTTCTCCATTTTTACTTACGATAATGGTATCACTTTGCCCCTCTGTATTAGTATAATTAATCACTAATTTTGTTGATTCATCTTTCGGTGTTACCTCTACATTGACTTGCTCTTCGTTTGCTTCGATTGTTGGAGAATGCGGTGTTGTCTCTTTACGTGGCATAGTCACTT
>NZ_KV798363.1:9512-9857 GCF_001809655.1 Staphylococcus sp. HMSC055A09 | reverse complement strand
TGATTCATCTTTCGGTGTTACCTCTACATTGATGTACTCTTCACTTGCTTCGATAGCCGGAGAATCCGGTGTTGTCTCTTTACGTGGCATAGTCACTTTGCTCTCAGGACTTGAATCACTATTGCCTTTTATTTCTGTTGCTATAATTTCACTTTCTGCTTGTACGACTTGATGACCTATAGTTACTTTTCCGGTTCTATCGTCTATCACAATATGCGGTACTTGTTTGTTTAATAACCAAGCACCTCCATTTTTGTTTGCGATGATTGAATCAGAATGGCCTTCTGGATTTGTGTAATTGATCACTAATTTCGTTGATTCATCTTTCGGTGTTACCTCTACATT
>NZ_KV798363.1:9190-9412 GCF_001809655.1 Staphylococcus sp. HMSC055A09 | reverse complement strand
TTTTCCGGTTGCTTCATCTACCTCTATGTGCGAAACATTTTTATTTAATGACCAAATTCCTCCATTATTACTTGCGTTAATGGTAACACGTTGATCCTCTGGATTAGTATAATTGATGACTAATTTAGTCACTTCACCCTTTGGCGTTACCTTGACATTGGCGTGCTCTACACTTGCTACAATATCAGGCGCTTCTGGCGTTGTCTCTTTACGTGGCATTTT
>NZ_KV798363.1:8763-9090 GCF_001809655.1 Staphylococcus sp. HMSC055A09 | reverse complement strand
TATTTTACTTCTAATTTTGTTGATTCACCTTTAGGTGTTACTTCTACGTTGACATGCTCTGCGTTAGATTGAATATCTGGTGCTTCTGGCGTTGTCTCTTTACGTGGCATTTTTAGATTGCTTTCTGAACTTGAGTCACTGTTTCCTTTTGTTTCGGTTGCTACTATTTCACTTTCTGCTAACACCGCTTGATAACCAACCGTTACTTTTCCGGTAGTTTCGTCTAATTCAATATGTGGAACCTCTTTGTTAAGTGCCCAAACTCCCCCATTTTTATTTGCGATAATCGAACTTGGTTGGCCATTTGTATCTGTATATTTTACTTCT
>NZ_KV798363.1:0-8663 GCF_001809655.1 Staphylococcus sp. HMSC055A09 | reverse complement strand
TGAGTCACTGTTTCCTTTTGTTTCGGTTGCTATTATTTCACTTTCTGCTTGTACTGCTTGATAACCAACCGTAACTTTACCAGTGTGATCGTCAATATTAATATGTGACACTTGCTTATCTAATGTCCAAGTTTCTCCATTTTTTATAGCATTTATTGAAGCTGGTTCTCCTTCGGGATTTATATAAATCATCTCTATTTTTGACGCTTCACCTTTAGGTGTTACTTCGACATTGACATGCTCCTCACTTGCTTCAATACCAGGCGCTTCCGGTGTTGCCTCTTTACGTGGCATATTTTCTCTACTTTCCTCACTTGTGTCACTGTTTCGAATTATATCGTTCGCTACAACTAAACTTTCTGGATAAACAGCTTGATAATTAATTGTTACTAAACCGGATTGTGGTTCGATATTTATACCAGGAACACTATTATTAAGTGACCAATTATCATTAGTTTTAGTAGCAATAATTGATGTACTCTCATTAGCAGTATTTTGATATGTAATATTTAACTTATCTGCTTTATTAGCTGGTGTTATAGTTAAATTTGGAATCAGGTAATTTATTTCAATAATTGGTTTGGATGGTGCATTATATTTTAGACTATTTTTCAATGTATCTAACGTATTAGTAACATTATTGATAGTTTCTTGGGATGCTTGATTTTCTATAGCAACATTATTCTGTTGTTCATTGATAATATTCCTAGCTTCGGTTAATTTGTCTTGAAGTGCACGCCATGAATCTGCGGTAAAATCAGCCTCATTTAAATCGTGTAAGTAGTTATCAACTTCATTTACTTTACTTTGTAATTCTGTTTTATTCATTTGAATTGTCACAGTTTGTAAATTAACGGTATTATCTCCGGTTCTTTGAGTATCTCTTCCTCTAAATGTTGCATTAGTTCTATAACTAACATGTCCATTTAAATTAACTATTTTAGGTATTGTTGCTTTAAATTCTACTGTATAGGAGAGATCTTTCCTCTCTCCTGGATTTAAGTTACTAATTGACATTCTTAATTTATTAGTATTTACATCTAAATTACCGGTTCCTCCACTACTAGAAATGAGTTTTGAATTTGCTGGTAATATAACTTCATAATATGTATCTCTTGATTGATTATGCCCTTTATTTTCAACAGATAAATTAACTGTTGCACGTGCAAAATTATCATTAGGACTATTAGGCTGAGTTATATATTCTACCTGTGCCACATTAGAAGTGATATAGGATCCACTATTTATTCTTACATCACTAACTGAACCCCCATGATAATAAGATGAATTATCACCAAATCCATGTTCTTTCGAAGACCGTTGTACACTAATTCGACCAGTGTTGGATATAGGTAAAAAAGAAATTCTTACTCTATTCATATCGCTTGGTATGTTAACCATTGCAGATAATTTACCGGTAGGGTACGGTCCCATACCATTTAGACGATTATCAAATAAGATGCGATCCTGCTCTATATTACTAATTTTTAATTTAGCACCTGATGCACCATCTGAAAATACTGGACTTGTAGATATAAAGTTAACGTTTAATTCCGAACCAGGTACCACATCTATATCTTGATAAATACCTGCTACTTTAGCATCATTGACACTTCTATCACGACCGTTATTCGTTCTTGCAAGTACAACCCCGTATGGAGCACCATTATTGCTCATAAAACTTGAATAATCTACTGCGCTTGGTGTATAAAACATAGGATACTCAGGATTAGGATCAGTTGAGTAACTATGCCAATTATCTACATTCGTAACTACAGTTAATCTCTTTGACCTTGATGGTAATATACCACCAGATACCTGACTAAAGTTTCCATTTTGAATTTCTGGATTAACTTCATTTGCTTTCAAAGGATCATTAGATACGTTATTTTCAGGAGCACTTCTAAAAGATGATGAGTCTCTTTTATGTCTAATATACGAATAGTTTGAAAAGTTATTATTCGTAGTTAAATGTTGTGATTGAACACCGTTTGATTGACGATTTGGAAGTAAAGATTCTTTATTATGTAATTTACCTGCACTATTTAAAAACTTATGATAATAATCATCAACCTGTTGTTGGCTTTGAGGATTATTTAAAATAGATTCAGCTTCTTGTAAATCAGTTCGAAATAGTTTAATCGATTCATCTGTCTTGTTACTTAAATCTAAAGATTTATATTGATTTAAAATTTTTTCAAGTTGACTAGTATTAATAACGTGTTGAGTATTAGTTTTAGTAGTTGAAAGTTTATTTTCAATATCTTGGTTATTAGTTAGATTGTCATTTAAAGATTTTCCATTTTCAATATTAATTTGATGACTGGTACTATCACTAACTTTTTGATTGATGGTGGTATTATTTTGTTCAATACTGTCAGCTTTTGCGTAATTTATGTTAGACATCATGATAAAACCTATTATTGCTACACTAGCTGCTCCAAAACCTTGATATTTTCTAATAGAAAAACGTGTGATTTTTTTATCTAAGTTGTTGATTCTTTTGTTTTCCATCATTTTTTCTCCTCAAATATAAAGAATTTAAATTAACCCAACAATATTCAACCTATATTTTATTATTGATAAAATATATTTCATTGTGTTCCTTAAAATATACCATCAAGCTATATTTTGTGCAATTGTTTATTTTGGGAATTTTACTATTTGTACATAAAAAAGAGTGTGGGTTTAGCTCCACACTCTCTATAATTCTATTCTTTGATTTTATTTCTAAAAATACCAATTAATCCTAAACCTGCTAGTAACATTAATAATGCTGGAGTAAATTCTTGTTCTTTAACTCCTGTTTCAGGTAATTCTTTCTTAGAAGTTTTATGATTATGAGATGTTTTATCATCTTTATCTTCATTACGTTTTGATATTTTTTTAGTAGGTTTAATTACTTCTAATATTTGCTTATGTTGTTTTAATTTAACTTTTTTATAGATATATTTAGTAATACCATCTTCGGTTTCTGTTCTAATATATTTATAACCTTCTATTTGTATAACACCTCTTTGATTTAAAGGTGTTTTATCGTCTTCTACCGCATCTTTAATAATATTCCCTTGATCATCTAACCATACTGTAACGTGTAATTTAGGTTTATCATTTACATTATTTTGATTGTTCTCCTGCTGTTTAGTTTGAATAACTGGATCTTTCTGAGTAGTTGGTTTTGTCGGTCCTGATTGAGTTGGTTTCTCTGGCTCTTCCTGTGTCGTTGGTTTTGATGGTCCTGATTGAGTTGGTTGCTCTGGCTCTTTTTGTGTAGCTGGTTTTGATGGTTCTGGTTGTGCTGGTTTCTCTGGATCTTTCTGTGTCGTTGGTTTTACCGGTTCTGATTGAGTCGGTTGCTCTTGCTCTTTCTGTGTCGTTGGTTTTACCGGTTCTGGTTGTGTTGGTTTCTCTGGCTCTTCCTGTGTCGTTGGTTTTACCGGTTCTGGTTGTGTCGGTTGCTCTGGCTCTTTTTGTGTAGCTGGTTTTGATGGTTCTGGTTGTGCTGGTTCTCTGGCTCTTTTTGTGTCGTTGGTTTTGTCGGTTCTGATTGAGTCGGTTGCTCTGGCTCTTTCTGTGTCGTTGGTTTCACAGGTTCTGATTGTTTTGGTTGTTCTGAATCTTTTTGAGTCGTTGGTTTTTCAGAATTTACTTCTGATGGTTTAGTGTCATCCTTTTTTGTTGAACTACTTGTGGCTGTGTTTGCTGTTTGAGATGTATTTACTTTTCTATAAATAAATTTAGTTATACCATCAGAAATTGATGTTCTAAAATGTTGGTACCCAGGAATTTTTACCGGCACTCTTTCAGAGGCAGGCGTTTTATTATCTTCTACTGCATCTTTAATGATATTACCTTGATCATCCAACCATACAGTAACGTATAAGATAGGAACTTCATATGTTCCACTGTCCTCATCTTCGTCAGGATCTTCATTTGGAGTTCCATCAATATAATCATTTAAATTTTTAGATGATTTATGATGAGTCTCATTATTGGAAGTTGATGTATTAGTTTTATTGCTTTCAGTTTGAATAGTTTTAGGTGATGTAGTGCTATTAGTCTTGTTAATTTCTTCAGCTTGAGCGGAACCATTGCCCGCAAAAAGATATAAAGCTAAAGTTAAAGCACTCGCTGTGCCGTAGCTAAAATATTTTTTACTTGGTAAAGATGGAAATTGTTTTAAATCTCTAGGCTTGTTGTTTTTCATAGTTGTAATATCCTCCCAAAATTTTTAAACGATAGCGTTTATCTAACTTATTATGAGTACTTATAATAAAAGCTTATAAAACATTACATAAATACATTAATTCTCCTTCGCATTATCGTTAATTTTATTATAATATATTTTTAAGAACTAAAATACTCTAATTACAATAATTACAGAAAATAATAGATAAAAAAACTCCTTTCAGAGAAAATAATCTCTAAAAGGAGTAATAATGACAACCATAATGATTTAATTACATCATTCCTGGCATACCGCCCATACCTGGTTGTTCGTTATTTTCTTTTTCAGGAATCGTAGCTACTACTGCTTCAGTTGTTAAGAACATTGCTGCTACACTCGCTGCATGTTGAAGTGCTGAACGAGTTACTTTAGTTGGATCTACAATACCTTCTTCAAGCATATTTACCCATTCATTCGTCGCTGCGTTGAATCCTACACCAGCATCTGCATTTTTTAATCGTTCAACTATAATTGAACCTTCTAAACCTGCATTTTCAGCAATTTGACGTACTGGAGCTTGTAATGCTTTAAGCACAATATTTACTCCTGTTTCAACATCGCCTTCTGCTTCAATTTCGCTTACCTTTTTATAGATATTAACTAAGGCTGTACCACCACCAGCAACAATACCTTCTTCAACTGCGGCACGTGTTGAGTTTAAAGCATCTTCGATTCGAAGTTTACGCTCTTTTAATTCAGTTTCACTTGCAGCACCTACTTTGATAACTGCTACACCACCAGCTAATTTAGCTAATCGTTCTTGTAATTTTTCTCTATCGAAATCAGAATCAGTTTCTTCAATTTGTGCTTTAATTTGACTTACACGAGCGTCGATACTATTTTCATCACCGTCACCATCTACAATAGTTGTATTATCTTTAGTGACTTCTACTTTATTAGCTGTACCTAGCATATCGATTGATGCATCTTTTAATTCTAGACCTAAATCATCTGTAATTACTTGAGCACCTGTAAGGATAGCTAAGTCTTCTAACATTGCTTTACGACGATCACCGAAACCAGGAGCTTTTACAGCAACAGCAGTAAATGTACCACGCATACGGTTTAAAACAATATTAGTTAAAGCGTCACCTTCTACTTCATCAGCCACAATTAAAATTGGTCGACTAGATTGAACGACTTGTTCTAATAAAGGTAGAATATCTTGGAATGAAGAGATTTTTTTATCTGTAACAAGAATATATGGACGTTCAAGTTCAGCAATCATTTTATCTGAATCAGTTACCATATATGGAGATTGATAACCGCGATCGAACTGCATACCTTCAACGACTTCAAGTTCAGTGTTGAAACCATTTGATTCTTCAATAGTAATGACCCCGTCGTTGCCAACTTTATCCATCGCCTCAGAAATGTATTGACCGATTTCCTCATCAGCAGCTGAAATAGCACCTACTTGTGCAATTTCATTTTTGTTTTCAACTTTTTGAGAAATGTCATGTAATGCTTCTACAGCTACTTTAACGGCTTTATCAATACCTTGTCTCAAACCAACTGGGTTCGCACCACTTGTTACGTTCTTAAGGCCTTCTTGAATCATTGATTGAGCTAAAACTGTTGCAGTTGTAGTACCGTCACCAGCAATCTCATTTGTTTTATTTGCAACTTCTTGAACAAGTTTTGCGCCCATATTTTCATAAGGATCTTCTAACTCAATTTCTTTAGCAATCGTAACCCCATCATTTGTGATTAATGGAGTTGTATATTCTTTATCTAAGACAACATTACGACCTTTAGGACCAATTGTTACTTTAACAGCATTTGCTAATTTATCTACACCTCTTAGCATTGCTTGACGTGCATCTTCTGAGAATTTTAAATCTTTTGCCATACTCGAAATGACCTCCATTTATTAAGATTTCTTACATAGATGTTTTATCTGTCTAATATAAATTTATAATTATTGAATTACTGCTAAAATATCTTCTTCATTTAAAATTAAGTAAGTATCGTCACCACGTTTAACTTCTGTTCCAGCATATTGTTGGAACACAATAGTGTCACCTTCACTTACTTCAGGAGCAACTCGTGAACCATTGTCTAGTAGGCGTCCTGGACCTACAGCGATGATTACACCTTCATTTGATTTTTCTTTAGCGCTATCTGTTAATACAATACCGCTTTTAGTTGTTTGTTCTTGCTCTTTCTTTTCAATAATCACACGATTTCCTAATGGTTTAAGCATGATTGTTCCTCCTTCATTCACATGTGATTTAGCACTTTAATTATTAGAATGCTAAGCTATTTTTATATTAATCAAATTTGGTCAATAATTCAAGCAAAAAGGTTAGCGAATAAATTTTGTACATCTATATTATTTACGATAAAATAAACTATACTTAGAAATAGATGGAGGTAAGTTATGAGAAGACTTTGGGTGTCCTTACTAACGGTACTCGCGTATGGCTTGGCTCAAATGTTACCTGGTTTTATACTTAGAAGTCATTTACTTGGTCATATGTCTCAAATTAAAACTGCTAAATTCATGATATTCACGCAAGTTTCTCTTTTTATATTAGCTGCTATTATCATAATTTTAATAAATTTAAAGGTAAAAAATCCTACTACTCTTGAAGCTGGTAGAAAGGAACCTAAGAGATACATCATTCCTTGGGCACTATTAGGTTTTTGTCTTGTTATGGTATATCAAGTTATTATAAGCTTGATATACTTTACAATCATGGGTAGTCAGCAGACAAGTCCAAACACTGAACGTTTAATGGCAATTGCTAAAAAAATGCCTATTTTTATCATTTTAATTTCTATCGTCGGCCCTATTTTAGAAGAGTTTGTATTCAGAAAGGTTTTCTTTGGCGAATTATATAATGCAATTAAAGCCAATCGCGTTGTTAGCTTTCTGATTGCTTCTATAGTAAGTTCACTTGTATTTGCCCTTGCACACAATGATATGAAATTTATTCCTATGTATTTTGGTATGGGCATGATCTTTTCACTTGCTTATGTTTTTACTAAAAGAATTGCTGTTCCAATTGGTATTCATATGTTACAAAATGGTACAGTCGTTTTTATGCAAGTTTTTGGTGGCGAAGCTTTAAAAAAAGCTCAAGAACATGCTAACTTTATTCTACATTTCATATTAAACTAAAAAAGCATCTAATCATGTAAAATGTTGCGAAACGTACAAGATTAGATGCTTTCTTTGTTACTGTTGATTTTTTCTTCTATTATAAATAAACATACCTACTACACCGGCAAAAATTGCTACAATCGCACTGCCTAAAGTGATAAGCACACGATCTAATTTTTTGTTTTTGTTGTAATCATCGGATTGCTCGTTGTCGTTTGTAGTGATTTCATCTGCGCTGTGATTTTTAAAAGCACTACGACTCCCTTTGTCTTTATCGTTAGGTTTCTTTAAATCAGGCATGGAACCAATTTCACCGGTAATTAAAGCTAATACTTGTTCATCTAAGTTTTCATAATACTTACTTGCATTTAGTGGATTAAAATATTGAAATCTGAAATAGTTTGAACCTTTTTGTAAAGAATTTAAATATTCATTTCCACTAAAGTTTTGCTTTTTAAATAAACTATAGATGTCACTATCAGTAATTTCTCCATTTTCTGTATCTAAATTTCTAACTTGATTAATTAAAAATGGATTATATTTGTATGCACCACTTGCTAAGCTTCTAAATCTATCTAATAAAGAATTTTCTTCAGAATCTTTACTTTGCTCATCTTTATTAAAATTCTGAGAATTGCTTCTATGATTTATAACTGATCCTGATCTATTCCAAATAAATTGATTTCTATCATAATTAGGCGTTTGATGATTAGATTGTGAGTAATTTAAATCATCTTTGGCATTAGAGTTTCTTTTTAATGGGGTACCACCATTGCTACTATTTTCATTATCCTCATTACCTTTATTAGGATTTAACAATCCACCATTACTATCCTCAGGATGTATTGTGGAAGAATTATTGCTATTGCTAGCATGATGATTTGTATTTGATGAGTTACCTCCCGTATGATTACTTGAAGGTTGCTCGTTATTATTTGAATTAGATGGATGATGTTCGCCACTTTGATCTGAATTATCATCACCACTGCCATTATTATGACCACTTGAACTACTATTATCATTTCCTTCAGAAGGATGATTATCTCCTGAACCGTGTCCATTTGAACTACCGGGATTATTATGATGTGAGCCAGAGTGTCCTCCACCCGGGTGCGAATTATCATCACTACCCCCACCAGAAGGGTTATCGTGACCATGATCAGATGTATGATCATGTCCAGAACCTGAGTCACTGTCTGAATCTGAATCGCTATCAGACGCTGAGTCACTATCTGAGTCGGAAGCACTATCTGAGTCAGAAGCACTGTCTGAATCTGAATCACTGCCTGAGTCGGAATCGCTGTCAGAGTCTGAGTCGCTATTTGA
>NZ_KV798362.1:0-73824 GCF_001809655.1 Staphylococcus sp. HMSC055A09 | reverse complement strand
CATATTGTCATTCAGTTTTCAATGTTCATTTAACACTTACAATACATTATTGTATCGAAATCAACTTAAACTGTCAAGAATTAAATTCATTAATTTATTTCTTGTTTGTAGTTGATTAATTCAACAAATAATATCTTATAATGTTTCGCAAGAAAGTTCAATAGTCAAAATTACACTTTATTAACATTAACTTAAAGTTTTTTACTTCAAGTTTTCAATTAATTAATCTGTTTTTGACGACTTTTATATAATATCAAGTTAGCTCAATAACGTCAATTACTTTCAAAGAGTTTTTAAGTTTAAAATTACTTTATCTGTGAATAAGTTTCTTGATTAAGAATAATTAGATTTAATAGTGTAATTCGCTCTTAAGATCATCATCTAACTAGAGATATCCTAATATATAGGAAAACTTACAAATTTGCACCTAATTAATTCATAAAAAATAAGGTAGCAACCTTTAAAGGCTACTACCTTAATCTTTTAAGCTTTTAATTATTTTCGTTTTCTTTACATTCCTTACATACTCCGTATATTTCCATTCGATGATGAGTGATATCAAAATCTGTAACATGTTGAGCTAAATGTTCAACCTCATCAAGTTGAGGATAATGGAAGTCTACGATTTTACCACATTTTTCGCAAATAACGTGATAGTGATTATGTGTATTAAAATCAAATCGACTTGATGCGTCACCATACGTTAATTCTTTTACTATACCAATATCTTTGAATACTCTTAGATTATTGTAGATAGTTGCAACACTTATATTAGGAAAATCAGGTGAAAGTGCTTGGTAAATCTCATCCGCTGTAGGATGTGAATGTGAAGAAATGAGATAACGTATAATTGCTTGTCTTTGAGGCGTAATACGTATTCCTGCTTTTCTTAAAGACGCAATTGATTCTTCAAGTTCATGTTCAATTGACTCTAAATCCGCACTCATTGAATTCACCATCTTTCTAGTTAATAATAATTATTACTTAATATTAATATAACTGTTGAAGATTATAAATGTCAATAAGTACATGATGTTTTCAACTAATACCCTTTATTTGGATCTACTTCATTCTCAATTACGCTGTTCTTATTGAGAAAATGAGTTAAGTTCTTTTCAAATATTGCAGTTACATCACGATTTATATTTTTATCATTACCAGTAATATGTGCAGTAATCGTAACATTATCTAAATCATATAGCGGGTTATCACTTGATAGAGGTTCATTTTCAAAGACATCTAAATATGCATGTCTAATCAAACGATTTCGTAAAACTTCTATAATAAGTTCTTCTTTCACAATCGTACCTCTACCTATATTTATAAATAATGCTTCGTCTTTCATTTCCTCAAAATGGTGTTTTTTAAGTAGATGTATAGTTTCTTGGGTTTCTGGGAGTGAATTAACTATCACATCACCTTCCGCTAATACATCATCCATTTCTTCTATAGTATAAGTATTATCAAAGTAATCTTTCATATGTCCTGATTTACTTACACCGATAACTTTCATTCCAAATGCTTGAGCTAAATATGCAGTCTTTTGGGCAATTGCGCCAGTACCTAAAAATAGAAGTGTTTTACCGTTAACTCTCTCACCCGTTAGCTTTGAGTCATACTTATGTGCACGTTGATTTTCATAAGATGTTCTCATTTTCTTATAATCATCTAATATAAACGTCATTATAAATTCTGATAGTTGTTTTGCTTGGACACCTCTGCCATTTGTTAAAATAATGCCCCTATCATTAATATAATCTAGTGGGAGATTATTGACTCCAGTAGCATACCATGCAATCCATTTTAAGTTTTTACACTCTTCTAAAAATGCTTGATCTATATCGCCATCATAACCAATTAAAATATCTAGTGATTCTCTATCTTCAGTTGGAATAAATTGAGCTTTTTTATAAAATTTGAATTCCTGTTCAGGAAATTGTTTTATCAACTGTTCCTCTAAATCTTTTAATCTTCTTAGACTTACGATTTTCAATATACTCACTCCAAGATATTTTTTAATTCTTCTATTTGAGTTTTAACTTTAACTTTTTCAATTACGTCAATAATATACCCATTTTCATCGATTACAAATGTAGTTCTAACGATCCCCATACTCTCTTTACCAAAAGATTTTTTTAATTGATATACCCCCGCTTCATCAGCAAGTTTAAAATCTTCATCTACAAGTAAGTCAAAGTTGAGTTGATGTTTTTCAATAAAGTTTTGATGTTTCTTTTTAGAATCTCCACTAATTCCATAAACATCTACATCTAAATCATTAAATTCAGATAAGTTATCTCTAAAGTCGCATGCTTCAGTTGTGCAAGTTGGTGTATTGTCTCTAGGATAAAAATATAATATTGCCTTACGCCCTTTTAATGTCTCATTTGTAACTACTTCTCCGTCTTGATTCTCCAATGAAAATGATGGAAACTTTTCGCCTTTGGTTAACATATGCTCACCCATTTCTTAATAATGTTGATTTTATGATACGATATTAAATGAAAATATTAAATTAAAAGAGGTTGATAGATATGAATTTTACTGAAAGCGAACGTCTTCAGAAACTCTCTAATGAATATATACTAGGTGGCGTTAATTCACCTTCTCGTTCATATAAAGCTGTAGGTGGTGGTGCACCTGTAATGATGAAGGAAGGTCATGGTGCTTATTTATATGATGTAGATGGTAATAAATTCATCGATTACTTACAGGCGTATGGTCCTATAATTACCGGACATGCGCATCCACATATTACAGAGGCAATTCAAGATCAAGCTGCCAAAGGAGTGTTATATGGTACTCCTACTGAACTTGAAATTGATTTTGCTAAGAAGTTAAGAGATGCCATTCCTTCATTAGAAAAGATACGTTTTGTTAATTCAGGTACAGAAGCTGTTATGACAACAATTAGAGTGGCACGTGCCTATACTAAAAGAAATAAAATTATTAAATTTGCAGGATCTTATCATGGACATTCTGATTTAGTTTTAGTTGCTGCAGGGAGTGGCCCTTCACAATTAGGTTCTCCAGATTCTGATGGGGTGCCTCAAAGTGTGGCACAAGAAGTGATTACTGTACCATTTAATGATATTGATTCATATAGAGAAGCAATTGATTATTGGGGCGATGAAATCGCAGGCGTACTCGTCGAACCCATTGTAGGTAACTTTGGTATGGTTATGCCTCAACCTGGATTTTTAGAAGAAGTTAATAAAATCTCACATGATAACGGAACTTTAGTCATTTATGATGAAGTTATTACAGCTTTCCGTTTTCATTATGGGGCAGCACAAGATTTATTAGGAGTAAAACCAGACTTAACTGCTTTTGGTAAAATAGTTGGCGGTGGTTTACCAATCGGTGGCTATGGTGGTCGACAAGACATCATGGAACATGTCGCTCCATTAGGTCCAGCATATCAAGCTGGTACAATGGCAGGTAATCCATTATCAATGAGAGCAGGAATTGCTTTACTAGAAGTTTTAGAACAAGATGGTGTTTATGAAAAGTTAGACAAATTAGGAAAACGTCTTGAGGATGGATTACTTAAGTTAATCGATAAACACAACATTACTGCTACGATAAATAGAATATATGGCTCTATGACGTTATATTTCACGGATGAAAAAATTACTCACTATGAACAAGTAGAAAATTCTGATGGCGAAGCTTTCGCGAAGTTCTTCAAGTTAATGTTAAATCAAGGTATCAATTTAGCACCATCTAAATTTGAAGCATGGTTCCTAACTACTGAGCATACCGAAGAAGATATTGATAAAACTATAGAAGCTGCTGACTATGCATTTAGCCAAATGAAAAATAATTAAGACTTAACCCCCTACCATTATAGGTGGGGGTATTTTTATTAGAAAAAGATTAACCAGCTAATAGGCAAATCTTTTTATGTATAAGCTTGAAAAATTTAGCGTCTCGGTGTATAACAATAATGAATGAGAGTATGTATTAATATATTTAAATTATAAATCAAAGGAGCGTTATATTTGAGACTAGGAGCTCGGATTTTCAAGACCGGTATAGCAATTATATTAGCTATGTCTATCGCTTCTTTACTTCCAGATAATATCGGCTTAAAGGCACTTGCTGGTGTCAGTGCTGTCGTAGCGATGCAACCAAGCGTTTATCGTTCAATTAAAACAGTATCTGAACAAGCGATTGGTAATATTATAGGTGCTCTACTCGCCGTTACTATGGTAACTATTTTTAGTGATAACTTCATAATAATGGGCGTAACGGTTATATTGTTAATTGCGATTTTGTTTAAATTTAACCTAGCTCATGTTGCTACATTAGCAAGTGTGACAGCTTTAATCATTATGGGTCAACATACAGGTTCCTTCTATGTAGCAGCATTCTTCAGATTCGCTCTTGTTATGATAGGTGTTTTAAGTTCCTCAATAGTCAATTTAATCTTCTTACCTCCTAAATTTGAAACCAAAATCTATTATAATTCTGTAAATATTTCTTCAGATATTTTTGTATGGTTCAAACTTGTGCTTAATGATACTTCAGAATTTCATAATATTAAGCAGGATGGTGATCAACTTAATTCACGTATCAATAAATTAGAGCAAATCTACAATTATTATCATGAAGAGAAACCTTTGACTAAAAAACATATTTATCAGCAGAATAGAAAGAAGATATTATTTAAAGAAGTAGTAGGAACGACAAGACAGGCTTACGAAGTACTCAACCGTATGTCACGTTACCAAAATGACTTACATCAACTTAATAATCAACTATTATTACAAATTAAATTAGAACTTGATTCGTTAGTAGCAGTTCATGAACAAATCTATAAGAGCCTTTCTAAAAAAGCGAGATACGATGTTACAAAACTTGATTACGAAGTAGACAACCCACTAAAGAAAAACTTGATGGACGCATTTCAACAAGAGTTAATTCAAAATCCTTACCAAACGCAATACTCTTATGCAAATGTAATGCAAATTATAGCTGCTATTGAGGAATATAGATATCACTTAGAACATCTCGATAGAATTCGATTAAGCTTCTTTAAATATCATAATTCAGATTCAGACATCGACATTTCTGATGAAGACTTTGATTTGTAACTAAAAATGCACCACCTTTACTCACATTAATTATAGTAAAGGTGGTGCTTTATCATTTTTAAGATATTTAATTATTATTGATTCAAGCAGTTTATAAATTTTGAATACTATATAAATGTTCGTACGCACCTTGTTTCTGGATCAACTCTTGATGTGTACCTGTTTCAACAATCTGACCATTTTCCATAACCACTATTTTATCTGCATGCGTAATTGTAGACAGCCTATGAGCTACAATTAAAGTTGTTCTATCTTTACTTAATACATCCAACGCCTCTTGTATAATAGCTTCACTTTCTAAATCTAACGCACTGGTTGCTTCATCTAAAATAAGTATCGGTGGATTATTTAAGAATATACGTGCAATTGAAAGACGTTGCTTCTGTCCTCCAGAAAGTTTCACGCCTCGCTCTCCGACTTCAGTGTCATAGCCTTCAGGTAAATTCATAATAAAGTCATGCGCGTTTGCCATCTTGGCCGCTTCAACTATCTCGTCATCCGTTGCATCAGGTCTACCTAATAAAATATTTTCTTTCACAGTGTCTGAAAATAAAATATTATCTTGTTGAACGAGACCAATTTGATTTCTTAAACTACCTGTTAAGAAATCTTTCACATTATTGCCATCAACTAAAATTTCACCTGACGTAACGTCATAAAATCGTGGAATTAAACTAATTAAAGTTGATTTTCCACCACCACTCATACCAACAAAAGCTACAGTTTCGCCCTTATTAATTGTTAAATTAATATCATGCAAAACTTCTAATTCATTATCATTATATTTAAAGCTGACATTCTTCAAATCGATTTGCCCTTTTTTAATTTCAATAGGTTGCGCACCGATACCATTCTTAATGTCATAATCTTCATCCATAAGTTGGAAAACTCTGTCCATTGAAGCAAAGCTTTGGGTTAAAGTAGTAAATGAAGAAACAAGTCTTCTTAAAGGTCCAAATAATTGTTCTAAGTACCCTACAAATGCTGCAAGTGTACCTACAGTAATAGCACCATTAATAACTAAGTATGCGCCAACGCCTATTACAATAATTGGCCCTAAGTCTGTTACAGTGTTTATTGCTGCAAATGAATAGGCATTCCAACGTGTATGTTGAAAGGCGCGCTTTAAAAAATGACTATTACGGTGATCAAAATTTTGAGCTTCATTATCTTCTATTGCGAAACTTTTAATCACTGACATACCTTGAACTCGTTCATGCAAGAAACCTTGAACTTCAGCAAGTGCTTGAGAACGTACACGTGTCAATTGTCTCAATCTTCCGAAGAAGAAATAAACCGTTAAAATATAGAATGGGAAAATGAAAATAGCTGCAATAGTTAATTTAACATCTAAAAAGAACATAATAGATAAAGCGATGATAATAGTAACGCAGTCTAACCAAATATTCATTAACCCTGTAAGTATAAAGTCTTTTGTTTGTTCTACGTCATTAATAACGCGAGAAATCACCTGTCCAACTTGGTTATTTGCGTAGAAACGTGCACTTAAAGCTTGTAAATGATTATATAGTTGTTTACGGATATCATATAAAATTTTGTTACTTGTCCATTGAGCTAAATATTGTCTGATATATTCAATGGGCGGACGTACTATTACAAATATAAATAGAGCAATGCCAATTGCGATTGCAAGATGACTAAACTTTTCACTATTTGATAGTGAGTGGTTATTAATTACTCCATCTATAGCGTATTTAATCAATAGCGGTATTAACATAGGTATACCAAATTTAATAATACCCACGATAATAGTTGCAATAATACGATATCTATATGGTTTGACGAATTTTAAATATCGTTTAATCATGCGCTTTTACCCCCCGTGATAAACGCAATTTATTTTTTAAAAAATGAACAGAGGTTGAATACATTTCATTCGCTTACTTTATACTCATAAGCACTGTCATGATAATGTTTCAACCTCTGATATTAAAATACAATACGAGACTTCAATATAATGTTGTAAATCTTAAAGATGTTAAACTCATTGAACTACAAGATTGCAATACATTTAAATCATGATTCTTATAATCATTCGACACTTTTAATAATATAAAGCAAAGAATCATGTATTACATCTTTTTTGCTTAATAATCTCTAATCTTTTTATAACGCTCTTTCCACACTTTAATAAAATCTGGAGCGAACGGTCCTTTCTTCTGCTCAATCCATTGCTGTAAGATGTCGACATTTCTTCTCAAAATAACGTCAATATCATGAGGATAGTTCATTTGGTTCATATGTAGTTCATACTCATCTTCATCGAGTAAGTGATACTTACCATTAGGATAAACTTTAATATCTAAATCATAATCGATATATTTTAGCGCTTCTTCATCGGACACGAAAGGTGATGATAAATTACAGTAATAATAAATCCCATCTTCTCTAAACATACAAATAACATTAAACCAATACTCCGAATGAAAATAGACAATAGCTGGTTCTCTTGTAATCCATGTGCGTCCGTCACTTTCAGTTACTAACGTATGATCATTCCCACCTATAATCACATGGTCAGTCCCTTTTAGAATTGTCGTTTCAGACCAAACACGATGTATATTGCCATCATGTTTATAACTTTGAATTTTAATCGTTTCTCCTTCTTTAGGTATGGACTCTTTAACCATACTCCACACCACCTTTATTATTTTTAGCCATTTAGATTATATCATACTTTGATACACTTGCTTAATAAATAAAGGCACTATATTAACCGCTGTATTAAGCTCTTATCCAACAATAAAACGGTATATTTTGTCCATTGATACAGGAAATGTATGATTATCCCTGTTATCTAAATTAAACCAAATCATGTTTGAGGGGAGTTCATTCTCCGAGAGATTTATAGATGTAGGTACACTATAAACTTTAATATTCCAAGTCATATGGGTAAACTGATGACGTAATTCAAAGATGGGCTCTTCTAAAGTTTCGACTTTAACTCCTAATTCTTGAGTTAATAAATTATCAGCTACACTTGCTTCCCTCATAGGAAATTGCCACATTCCGTTCAACAATTTTTCTTGTCGTTTTTCAAGTAGATATTGTCCATTATTATTTCTAATAAGAAATACTTTTTGATTGATAGTTTTCTTTTTAATATTTTTAGTTTTAATTGGAAGATCTTCAGTCGTCCCTTCATGAAAAGCCTCACAATTATCTTGCACTGGGCAAAATAAACATAAAGGAGATTTCGGTGTACAAATGAGTGCACCTAATTCCATCATAGCTTGATTAAATGTCCCTGAATCTTCTTGAACATATGGATTTAACTCTTCCTCAAACGCTTTACGTGTCGATTGTAATTTCGTATCACGATAATCATTGTTCAATCGAGACCATACTCGGAAGACATTACCATCAACAGTTGCTAAAGGTTGGTTAAACGCTATACTCATCACTGCTGCTTGCGTATAAGGACCCACGCCTTTTAATTTTTTGAAAAGATCTGGATCAGACGGGACTTCTCCACCATATTGAGATTCAACTTCTTTAACAGCTGTATGAAAATTACGAGCTCGACTATAATAACCTAGGCCTTCCCAATATTTAAGCACTTCGTCCTCATGTGCTTCGCTTAAAGCTGCTATTGTAGGAAATCGATTAACAAACCTATGATAATAGTCAATAACCGTGTTAACTTGTGTCTGTTGCAACATTACTTCACTAAGCCATATGTAATATGGATTAGTTGTTTCTCGCCAAGGCATTTCACGCTGATTTTTGTTAAACCACTCCACAATTCTCTTTTTAAAAGATTCCTCTTGATACATGCCATTTGTCCTTTCTACTTTTTCGATTGTGATGCATCTCAAATAAATCTACACTTTCAAAAGATTCGTCAATTGAAGTAAGTTGATTTTGTTATAGCGACTTTTAGATTATAATATATATTAAATAAAGATGAAAAGAGTGAGCATTTATGGATACAGCCACACATATAGTTATGGGTGTAGGTCTCACTGCATTAGCAACACAAGATCCCGTCATGGCAGGTTCATTTGCAGCAACTGCAACCACCCTTGTTGCTGGTTCATTAATACCTGACGGTGATACTGTTTTAAAACTAAAAGATAATGCGACCTATATTTCTCATCATAGAGGAATTACCCATTCCATACCTTTCACTATTTTATGGCCAATTTTGATAACCTTTTTAATATTCGTTATTTTTAACAACACTAATCCACTACATGTTTGGCTATGGGCTCAACTTGCAGTATTTTTACATGTGTTTGTGGATATATTTAATTCTTACGGTACCCAAGCACTTAGACCCATAACCAATAAGTGGATTCAGTTAAGTGTCATTAGTACATTTGACCCTATTATTTTCACTCTTTTATGTATTGGTGTATTACTTTGGGTTTTAGGCATACATCCGTATTTCGCATTCTTCCCTATCGTAGCAATACTAGTGATTTATTATGTAATACGTTTTATGATGCAATCATCTATTAAAAAAGAAGCGTTAACTCAAATTGAAAATTCTCATAATCCTGTAAAAGTGTTTGTAGCTCCGACAATGAAATTTCATGTTTGGCGTGTGGCAATTCAAACCGATAAACATGATTATGTTGGAACTGCTCGGTGGAAAGATGTAGAATTTACTGATAAGGTAAAACGTCAAGCTATGACGCCTGATTCGTTACTTTGGAAGGTTAAAGGTAATAAAGATATATTTACTTTTTTAAATTTTTCATCCATTTATCGTTGGCAAACCACACCTTTAGAAGATGGTACAACAGAAATTCGATTAATGGATTTAAGATACCTTAATAATGGACGTTATTCATTTGTTGCAATTGCACATTTAACTCACGACAATGAAATCGACCACTCTTACATCGGTTGGGTATTTAGCGAAGACAAACTACAACGCAAACTATTTTCACAATAACATATAAAGAAACCAAGGCACCCCTTTCTCCAATTAATGATAAGGGGTGCCTTGGTCTTTATCTAACTATATATCAATAACTAAATACAGTGCTATTCATTTTTACCAATCATTTCATTATCTTCATTAGCATTTTCATTATTGTTAAATACACCATCATGTTCTAATTTCTTGCCATTATCATCACTCAGATGTGCTAAATCATTTTCAAGGTGAGTGTCATTTAAACTATCATATTTATCAAAAGCGATATAGCGAACTAATGCATAGTTAATCACACACATTAATGCTAAAAAGAGAATAAAGTAAATATGATATGGAATGTTATTCATACTTACTGCACCGAATATAATAGACTGTGCACTCCCATGAACAAGATAATAAACGGGATTTAACATTAAAATATGATCTACTATCGATAAGTGCGTTTTAGGAATGAATAAAATTGGAACTATAAAGAAACAAATCGCACTCATTATAAAATAAATTGTGTCGAAACGTTTGAGTATAAATTTCAATAAACCAAAAGTAACAGCAATAACACCGATAAATATACTAGTCATAATCAAATAATAAATTAGCGACAATAAAGATGTCTCAAAGTTAATTGGCTTCAAGAACGCAATAATTAAACCAAGAATAAACATGTCTACGAATGCCAATAGTGCAATTACTATAGTAGGCGTTACTGATGAAATATGGAATGATTTCATTACCATATAATCTTTTCTATAAAACTTATAACTTAAGTATACAGAAAGTACAATGTGACCAAATACAATTAACGATGTCACTCTAAATAACCATCTTCCTTGAGCGATATCCGTATTGTGATTTATATCGATAATGCCCTCTAAACCTAATACTAAGATAATCCCTATTACAAGGCTCATAGCAAACCATTTCCAAATTTTCTTTAACCTACGAACACAATAAGTGATAAGATGTGGCAAGTTTTTAAAGTATAGTATTATATTATCTATCATTTTCACACCTACAATTCAATATATATCCATTTGTCATCTTTCATATCAGCAATAAAATAGCCACTACCTGATTTCGTAATCCAAACATCTTTTTTAATGTTAAATTTTTTCTTTAAGTCAGTTTTATGTTCCATTGGAATTACAAAGCCTGTTAACGTATCATTGACTCCAAAAATCATATTTAGTGGTTGTTGTGTAATAGGAACTACATAACGATTATCTTTTTCTGGGACCAATGTTTTAGTCACTTTGTTATGCTTTTGATGTAAATGACTATTGAAGTATTCATAATATGTACTATAGTTTGTTTTAATGTATGGCATTAACGTTTTAAAACTATGCGATTCATATAAACCTGCAGGATTAAAATTGAATAATTCATTTTTGCCTACTGTATATATTTTATGATCCATTTCTACTCTATATTTTTTACTATTTTCACCAGTAATCGTAGCCACGCCATATTTAGGTAGAGTCGAATCTTGTGTACCACTCAATGTGGTTGAACCATCTAAAGCAATACCGTAAGTGAGTTTATCTTCATATGGATCTTTATTTTGATTTTGAATTGAAGCTTGAGTGTAATTTTCAGAAACATGAACCCTTCCTAAATCATTGAAAAGCAATATGCCCATTAACGTAAGTCCGATTAAGAAACTTGCAAACAGAGTTAATATTCTCACTAAAAATACTGGTGGTTTAGCGTGATTATAGCGCTCTATTCTCTTAAAGTTATAAGTCATCTCAGGCATACGCGTACGACTCTTTTTCCAATCTAAATCAAAATTTTCCAGTTGCGATTTTGAATCTAAACTTTTGCGGTCTTTTTCATGTTCTTTAAAAATAGGTAAAACTTGATTAAGTGAGCCTTCCTTTCTAATTTGCCCGTGAGAAACCCACGTAATATAGTTAGTCGTTTCGCTAATTTTATCAATATCGTTATCTATTAAAACGAGTGTACTATTATTCTTTATGTAATCATCTGATAATTCAATCGCTCTTTTGAAAAACACATCATCTAAATGCGAGAGTACATGACTCAATATAATAATTTTGTTTTGACAAGAACGAGCGATACTGAGAAGTAATTGCGCATATTCAGCTTCTGTTAGATTAGAAATACTATTTTCACCTTGCTCAGCTAAATGAGCCCAGTGGATAATTTGTTCAGCCTTATGACTACTCGCTTTGTAGGGAAATAGTTGCACCATCTCGTCAACATATTCTTGTACAGATTGGTGTGCTACTTTCCGGTCTTCCATATCACCGTAAAACAGATTCTCTGTTCGGGAAACCTTACCTTTATCAGGCTTAACCGTTCCACTTAAGATTCTGCCTATTAGCGTTTTAGAAGAACCCGGCTCACCAATTATTCCTAATGATTCACCTTGATATATATGTAAAGAAATATTATTTAAATTAATATCTTCTGCACCATAACCAAAAGGTAGGTACCATTTCTTTGCTCGTTTATTCCTATAATAATGCGTTACTTTTAGTAACCTTAAAACAATTGAACTTCCCATTGATTATACATCCTTCTAAATTTTTAATAATGCTAATGGTAGACCTTCTTCTGGTTCGCTACTTTTTATTCTGAAGCCCCAAGCAAAGACGCCTTTTAATCTCTCTACTTTAAAGTATTGTTCGCTGCCATCGTTCAATTTGTAAATTTTTCCAATTTCAACTTTATTACGATCAACCAGATAGCTTTCTGCAATGATGACTTTACTTTGGTACACATCGTATTCATTCATAATTCCATTCATTTCAGCTTTACGCATTTTCTCTTTGTATGTTTGAATTTCATGTCTTAATTCTTGTTCAGACATCTCACTCAATTTCTTCTGTACCATCTGTTATACCACTTTCTTCTAATTTTGATTTAATTTTATCATACTTATAACCTTTTCTCATAAGCGCTTCAATGGTTTTCATCATTAATTTTTGACCATCATATTTTTTACAATTTTTATTATAGACTTTCTCTAAATCACGTTGCAATAAATTATCTAAGGTCTCGTCATCTTGCGAAAAATTCAATTCATTCATCGTCGCTTGAATCGTCTCAAGGGTAAAACCTTTTTGCATTAAGGCTTGGGAAACCTTTTGTTTTACTTTAACCACAGGACCTTTTTTCGTTTTCATGACTTTGTTCCCCACTTTTATTACATCTTCAAGTGGTTGTTGTTCTTCATATAAAGCCGTATAATGATCGATAATCTTTGGCTCAATACCCAATTGATATAATTTCTGTTTATATATTTCAGGCCCTTTATCTGACGTTCGAATCATCGTATTTTTTAAACTTTCTGCATAATCTTCATGATCAATAAATTTTTCTCTATAACAATATTCTATTACCTGTTCGATTGCATTTTGTGAAACATCATTTTTTTCCAAATATTGACGTACTTCTTTTTCCGTGCGTTTTTTAAATGATAAATACTGAATCGCCATATTTACTCCACGACGATAGTGGTCATATTTTTGAATTTGTTCCATATCTTGAGGCTCTAACATTTGATCTTTCTTCAAATTGAATTTCACAAGCGTATCTATATCAATCCCCATTTCGAACTCTCCATCGAGATAAAGATTGAATCGCTCTTTATTCTTCTTTTGAACCTCAAGCTTCGTTATCTTTGGCATATCTCATCCCACCTTTTTCTGAAAATGGACACTATATCAATTAATATTATTATGGCACATTTGTTCCGAATTAAAAAATAAGATAACCATTCACAATAAACCTTTTGAAAATACAAAAAAGCGTCTACTTTCAACTTTTGAATGATGAAAGTAGACAACTTTATAAAAGATTAATTGCTTAATTGTGACATTGCTTCTTTATATTGCTCATCAGTAATAAAATCTTGTTGCTTCATTTTTTCCAAATTAGCTTTTACACGGTTCGTATAATTAGATGACATATTATTAACATCATACACACTCGGTGCATTGACTTTACTAGCTAATATAGCACTTTGCAATACAGTAATCTGTTGCATGCTTTGATTGTTTTTATTAACAGTTGTTCCAAAATAATGATTTGCAGCACCTTCAAGTGTATATTGGTCATCACCATAATAAATATTATTAACATAAAAACTTAAAATCTCATTTTTGTTATACTGCTGTTCAACCTTGTGGGCTACAAATAACTCTTTAATTTTTCTAGTGAAAGAGCGTTCATTATCATAATAATAATTTTTTACTACTTGTTGAGTAATCGTGCTACCTCCTTGTACATCACGATCACTAATTGTTGAAAACAATGCACGTGTAGTTCCTTTTAAATCAAATCCATGATGTTTATAAAAACGTTCATCTTCCATTGAAATAAAGGCACCTTTAACATAATTAGGCATGTTATCTGCAGAAACGAAATTACTTTTATTTTCAATTGATTTTAAATCATCCACGTTAGCTCTTGAAGATAAGACATACATTGCTCCCATAAATATTGCTACGAGTACAATGACTATAATTAGTATTTTCAATAAAATCTTATTACTTTTTTTCTTTTTCGGAGGTTTACCTACTGGTTGGTAATACGTATTATAATGAGGTCTACGTGAATCAGAACGTTGCTCATTATAAGAATCCGCATATTTTTCAGTTCTTTTCATGCGTTTACTCCTTTTCTCAAACTCACCCTCTTAAAGTGAGTGTACCAGTAGTTGTATGGTTTATCTATAGCTTACGTTAAAAATCAGTCCCGAGGTGTAGCAAGTTCTAAACAACATGGCATATCTATTTCTAAGACTTTTTTAAATAATTAAAAAAGCTATCGATAAAGAATGACTTTACCGATAGCTCATATAAAATCTTATACGATATTTATAAGAATAAGAATTAAGCTTCTAATTGTTTAACAATTTCTCTATTGAAATCATCTAAATCGTCAGGTGTACGACTTGTAACAATATTTTTATCAACTACTACTGATTCATCAACCACTTGAGCACCTGCGTTAGATAAGTCTTTACGTACATTTAATACTCCAGTTAATGTACGACCATTTAAATCATCAGTATCAATTAATACTAATGGACCATGGCAAATTGCAAATGTTGGAACATCATTTTTAGTGAAGTATTTAGCAAATGTGCCGTAACGTCCTTCTGCATCTCCGCGTAAATGGTCAGGTGAGAAACCACCAGGGATTAATAATGCATCATAATCTTCAGGTTTAGCATCAGCAATACTTACTTGTACTGTAGCTTTCTCGCCATGTTTTCCTACAACTTCATGGTTTGCAGTATCTCCAACAATTTCAGTTTCAAATCCTGCATTTTCTATAGCTTCTTTTGGACTAGTTAATTCAATATCTTCAAATTCATCTGCAAGAATGATTGCTACTTTTTTAGTCATAATTAATAATCACCTTTCTCTAATTAATTCTAGTGATTATATAGACAAGATCACTCAAGTTTAAACATTAAATTAGGATACTAACTTATATTTAGAGGCTTCTTCTTCTGAATATGAAGTAAAAAAAGCAAGTGTTGATTGCTCATCATAATCAAACACTTGCTAAATCCAACTCAATAATTAAATATGAGGCTTATTTTGAAACTTGTTTTACCTTCTCTTCTAATTGATCTAACAGACCAATCCACTCATCTATATCCTCTACACGTACTTCATCAGGGTTTACATGGTCAATATCCTCAATAAATTTATTTAAACGTGTCTTAATTTGATCAATAGTTTGTTGTTCACTCATTAAAAATAAGCGCTCCTTTGTATAGATTTTTTTATGATAATCATATCCTAACACGAATTTGACAAAAAGCGATATAATCTTAATAATGTTTACTGTACTTTTTACATAATAAACAAAGTAGATGGAAAGTTTATACTTAGGAGTAATTATTAATGTTGATGACAAACAAAAAACCTATTTCTATCCAAAACGACCCATGGGAAGCTTACAATGATATTATAGATCATGGAAAGTTAACACTTAGTAACATCGAATTTACCACTACTAACCTTTGTAATATGCGTTGTAGCCATTGTGCAGTTGGTTATACACTTCAAACTAAAGATCCAGACCCCCTTCCAATGGATGTAATTTATCGTAGGCTTGATGAAATACCAAATTTAAGAACGATGTCTATTACTGGTGGAGAGCCAATGTTCTCTAAGAAATCAATTAAAAATGTGGTTAAACCTTTACTTAAATATGCATTTGATCGTGGAATTTATGTTCAAATGAATTCTAATTTAACATTACCTCAGGATAGATATCTTGAAATTGCTGAGTATATCGATGTCATGCATATTTCTCATAACTGGGGTACAATTCAAGAATTTACTGATGTAGGCTTTGGGGCTATGAAGAAGCAACCACCATTAAAAGCTAAACTTAAATTATATGAACAAATGCTTGATAACTCTCGCACTTTATCTGAACAAGGAATGTTTGTTTCTGCTGAAACGATGCTTAATCAAAGTACGCTACCTTACTTAGACAAAATTCATAATGAAATCGTAAATGATATGAAATGTAGCCGTCATGAGGTTCATCCGATGTATCCTGCTGATTTTGCCAGTCAACTCAATGTACTTTCTTTAAAAGAAATGAAAGATGCTATTAACCACTTGCTTGATATTCGAGATGAAGATATATGGATGCTATTTGGAACTTTACCTATTTATCCATGTATCAATGATGAAAATGATCAAAAATTATTGCAAAGACTAAGAGATGCTAAAAACGTGACAATGCGAAACGATCCAGACGGCCGTAGTAGATTAAACGTTAACGTTTTTACTGGTAATGTAATTGTTACTGATTTCGGTGATGAAAACGGTACAATTTCAAATATACAGAAAGATAAATTAACAGACGTATTTGACCAATGGCTAGATTCAGAATTAGCAAAATCACTCAACTGCCATTGTCCTGAATATCAATGCCTTGGACCTAACGTATTAGTAAAAAATATGTATTATCCTAAAACCGACTTCAAACATAAAGAAAAAGAAATGCATGCGCGTCATATTTTTTCTTAATAAATTCACATTATAGATGCAAAAAGCCAAAAGAAGATGAGTTCATCTTCTTTTGGCTTTATTAATATTATTTTTCAATATGTCTGACTTCAGATAAATATTCGATTGTTTTCTTACTTTCAGTGCGACGTTCTTTGCGTCTCTCTACGCGTTGTGGTGCACTTTCGTGGAACCATTTTTCTACATCTGTTTCAGGATATACGCCTGGAACATCTGTAGGTTTACCATCTTCATCAAGCGCAACAAATGTTAAAAAGCTTAATGCTGCTAAATGGCGCTCATTATTAAAAACATCATCAATGATGATTTGTACACAAATTTCCATAGAGCTTGTGCCAGCATAAGAAACCATTGCTTCATAAGACAAAATATCTCCAGTTTTGATAGGTCTCAAGAAGTCAACAGAATCAGTTGAAGCAGTAACGACTTGCGCTCCAGCATGTTTCATAGCAGTAATGGCAGCAATTTCATCAATATTTGCCATTAATGACCCACCAAACATCGTATGATGATGATTGGTATCTTGTGGAAACACTTGTCTATTTTTAATACATTTCGCTTCCGACATTGCTTTCATTTTTCTATTCTCGTTAGACATATTTAATTTCTCCCCATATTGATATACCAGAAAAAAGACTACTAGTAATTAATATCTTAATTTTTTATATCTAAAACTTGTTAAAATCTACTATAATGTTACTTACTTTGCCCAATTTCCATTTTCAAAAACTAACTCTTTAGTACCATCATGTAAGATACCATAAATCGTTAAATCAGAACTACCTATCATAAAGTCCTCATGTACATTTGAATCGTTAAGACCTGCGGCTAACTTTTCTTCAGTAGACATTTCAGTTCCACCTTTGACGTTGAAACCATACGCAGATCCAATTGCTAAATGACAAGATGCATTTTCATCAAATAACGTGTTATAAAAAATGGTACGGCGATTTGAAATTGGTGAATCATCAGGTACTAATGCAACTTCACCAAGTCTTCTTGAACCTTCGTCAGTCTCAATTAAGTCTTTGAGCACCGCTTCGCCCTTTTCGGCTTTAACATCTATAATTTCACCATCTTTAAACGTTAAAGTGAAACCATCAATAATATTCCCATTATAACTTAATGGTAACTTGTTAGTAACATAACCGTTCACATTATTTCTTTCAGGTGCTGTAAACACTTCTTCTGTAGGAATATTCGCGATAAAAGGTTGGCCGTCACCGTTGACATAACTCGTTGCATCTTCCCATAAATGTCCTTCCGGTAAACCGACTGTGAGGTCTGTACCTTCAGAAATATAATGGAGTGCCTTATAATTTTTCTTTTGTAGTCTTTCGGCATGTACACTTAAAGATTTAACATGTTTGTCCCAATTTTGAATTGGGTCATTGCCATCTACACGTACAATATCAAACACTTCATCAATAAATTTTTCATAAGCTTTTTCTTCATCCATATCTGGGTAAACTCGGCGAGCCCAGTCTTTAGAAGGAAAGGCTGCCACAACCCATGGAAATTGATTCTTCTGACTCGCTTCCATATATGGTTTGAACCCTTTAGAATACTGAGCTTGAAAAGCTTTTAATTTATTGCCATCGATACCATTTAATAAGTCAGGATCTTCCGCAATGAGTGCTAAGTTAGCTGCTCCACGTTCAACATAATCCAATCTTTCATCAACATCATACTGTTTTAAATCACTATTCTCAAAATACTCTACAGATTCATGTTCAAATTTAAGTCTCTTCAGTTTTGAGTCTGAATATTTCACACGAACATCAGAGGCACCAGCTTTATAAGCCTCTTCAACTATTAAATGCGTTAAGTCTAACGCTTCAACTGATGAACGAATAAATACAGGTTGATTTTGTTGAACATTCATCCCTACTTTAACGAGTAATTCTGCATATTGTCTTAACTTTTCATTATAGTTATCCATAATGATTCCTCCCCTAATCTTGTCTAAGTTGTCCTAAATGATCTGCAATTGCTGTCACTTCACTTGGTGAAAATGAATCTTTAGACATTACAAAATCATGTATTTCAGTAATTTCTTCATGATTAGAAGACTGGAATTTATCTGGGTCAAGTAAACCTTGATTTACAATATTTAATTTCTTTCTGATTTCTGCAATCATTTCTTCATTTGATAATGACACGTGATTCACCTCTTTTGTTCAATATTCTATCAAATTACCACACTTTATTAAACTTTAATAGAATTTGAGGTTAAGTACTTTCTTATTGTTTAAATACTCTTTAAAATGGGGATATAGTTACATAGTTTGGAGGAATATAAATGGTAGACGTAGCATTTGTATGTCTCGGTAATATTTGTCGTTCTCCAATGGCTGAAGCGATCATGAGACAAAGACTACAAGACAGAGGCATTTCAGGTATTACAGTTCACTCAAGAGGAACAGGTCGATGGAATCTCGGTGAACCACCTCACGAAGGTACTCAAGCGATATTGAAAGAACATCATATCCCCTTCGATAATATGATAAGTGAACTATTCGAACCAGATGATGATTTTGACTATATTATAGCAATGGACCAAAGTAACGTGGATAATATAAGACGAATTAATCCTCATATACGCGGACAATTGTTCAAATTGCTAGAATTTAGTAACATGGAAGAGAGTGATGTACCGGATCCATATTACACTAATAATTTTGAAGGTGTATTTGAAATGGTACAATCATCTTGTGACAACTTAATTGACTATATCGTCAAAGATGCAAATTTGAAAGAGGGGTAATCAACTATGGAAAATAAATTAATTCCTGGTATTCTAATCGGTGCTATTATCGGCGGTGCTGCAACATTAGCTGATAAATCAACACGTAATTCTTTAACTCAATCATTTAAAGACGTTAAGGAAGGTAATCGTTCACGCAAACCGTCTAAAATTAATAGCATTAAAGATGAAGTAATGTATTGGAAAGATACGATTGAAGAAATCCGTCGTAACAATCCTGAATTAGAGCGTTCTATTAAAGACGCTAAAGAAACTTTTGTTAATCGTAAAAACCAACGTTTAGGTAAATAATCGGTTAATAATGAAATTTTAAACTAAAACACTGTTAAAGTTAGAGTCTTACTCTACTTTTAACAGTGTTTTTTTTTATGAATTTTAATAATAAGTACTAGTACTTCAATGTGAAATAATAATTCTATATATGTAGCTAGAGCATAAATTGCTTCATAGCTATTGTCATTCGATAAATTTTAAGCGAAAATGTTGAATAACAATAATATTTAGCTATAAATGTTAAGAATACTTTTAATAAAAGTAAAGAAATTTTACATTTATTGTTTGATATCTATAGTAAATTGGGAATATATTTTCATACATTTCTCGAATTTATTAAGCAAAGGAGATAGTTATGTCAAAACAAGAAAAAACAACTTCAAAGTTCCTAAATTCGGCTAAGGAACATGAGGAACATGGGAAAGGAAAAAATGGTGAAAAAGATAAACAGATTAAAGTCGACCGTACATATATTGAACCTCAACAGTTTCAATCAAAATCACCTAAGAAAAAGAATCAAGTATTCTTTCTATCAAGGTTAAATAAACCTGCCAAATACACGAAAGATTCTAATTTCCTCAATTACTTAATTTATAGAATAGGAAAAGATGATGCTTCAGGACTAGCAGCGCAAATGACCTATCACTTCGTGTTGGCAATGTTCCCAATGCTCATTTTCTTACTGACTTTATTGGGACAGTTTATAACGATTAACACTGATCAGATTAATCAAAAGGTCAGCCAGTATGTACCTGACCAAAGTACCGCCGACGTAATCACAAAAATATTTAGTGGTATTTCTGATAGTGCTAATGGTGGCGTCCTATCAATTGGTTTAATCTTAGCCATTTGGTCAGCATCTAATGGAATGTCTGCGATTATTAATTCATTTAATGTCGCTTATGACGTTGAGGATTCTAGAAATGGCTTCGTACTTAAGATTCTAAGTGTGTTATATACACTAGTATTAGGTATTGTGTTCGTAGTGGCCATCGTGCTCATTACATTAGGCCCAGTAATAAGCAAGTTCTTATTTGGACCTTTAGGATTAGATAAACAAGTAGAATGGGTATTTGATTTAGTAAGAATCGTCTTACCTCTAATTATAATAATCATTTTATTCACTGTATTATATTCAGTGGCACCAAATGTGAAAACGAAATTACGCTCTGTACTTCCAGGTGCCCTATTTACATCAATCATTTGGTTAGTCGGTTCATTCTTATTTGGATGGTATATCTCAAACTTCGGTAATTATAATAAAACATACGGAAGTTTAGCTGGTATCATTATTTTATTCTTATGGTTATATATCACAAGCTTTATTATCATTATTGGTGCAGAAATTAATGCTATTATACACCAAAGAACAGTAATCAAAGGCCACACACCTGAAGAAGCAGCTCTTCATCACGATGATAACAACCAAAATCATTATAATGAAGACACAACATATGAATATAATAACAATACACCAGTGAATAAAGATGAAAATTATGACGTTGATAAAAATCCAAATAATGAACAACCTGAAGATCATGAAACATTTAAAGATAAAATTGTTGATAAATTTAAAAAAGATAACGACAATAGTGGTAAAAATTCATAAATAACGTTTTAAAAAAGGCGAAAGTCACAATTATTTAAGTGACTTTCGCCTTTTTCATTGTTAGTTATTGAATCAAATTATGTTGGAAAGCATAAATAACAGCTTGAGTTCTATCTTGAACTTCTAACTTACTCAATATATTACTTACGTGTGTTTTAACAGTTTTAATAGTGATATGAGAGGCGCTAGCAATTTCTTGGTTAGAGTAACCTTTGGCAATTAATAATAAAATTTCCATTTCACGCTCTGTAAGCATTTCATATAACTCAGCACGTTTTTTCATGCGGTTTCTCATTTTTACAAGTACTTCTGGTTCAAAAACAGATTCCCCTTGATATGTTTTACGTACCGCGTCAGCAATGTCACTCGCACTAGTCGTTTTTAAGATATAACTATCTACCCCAGCATCTAATGCTCGATAAACTTCTTTATCCTCGATAAAGCTTGTTAACATTACTACTCTTATGTGAGGTAAATCCTTTTTAATTTCAGTAGTAGCTTCTACACCATCCATATCATCCATAAGTAAATCCATTAAAATTAAATCTGGTTTCAACTCATGGGCTTTTTCGATAGCTTCTTTACCAGAAGCACCTTCTCCAACTACTTCAATATCCTGTTGTGTAGATAGATAGCTTGAAATACCAATTCTAACCATTTCATGGTCATCAACAAACAATACTTTAATCGCCATTTGATTCATCCTCCTTATTCAATGGTGCTTTAACTTCTATTCTCGTACCTGAATCCGGTAACGATACGATATGGAATGTGGCACCAATCTCTAAAGCACGTTCTCTCATATTTTTTAATCCATAACTCTGTTCAAATTTTTCATCTACATTAAAACCTTTACCATTATCTTGAATTCTAAGTAGTAAATAATCTTCTTTATTAAATAATTCAACTGTTACCTTAGAACCATTAGAGTGTCGTAATGTATTAGAAATAGCCTCTTGGGTGATTCTAAACAAATGATCTTCTATCCCTTTTGGTACTTTGAAATCTTGAATTTCATGAACAACTTTCATAGGGACTTTCTTTTGAAGATCAATGACTAAATCTTTAATACCCTCTCCTAATGATTTGTCTTTCAAACCAATAGGTCTTAGATGTAATAATAATGCTCTCATTTCGAGCTGAGAGTCTTGAACCATCTTCTCTAGTACAGGTATTTGTTGGTCTAAAGGTGGTTCTAATTTTGACTCTTTAATCGCTGACAACATCATACTTGCTGCAAATAGTTGCTGACTAACTGAGTCATGTAGTTCTCTTGCTAAACGTTGACGTTCGTCTTCAATAATTTTCTTCACTTTTACATCATTCATATTATAATTTTCATTGGTCATATTCTGCGTTTTCATTCTCAATCGGTGTAATTCTTGATTTAAAGGAACTAAAGTATGGTAAATTTCTAACGTTTCACTGTATAACTCTAGGTTTTGATCATTTATGCCTACTGTTTCACCTTCAATAGACCTTTCAATTTGTGACTTAAGCCAATCATTTTGTTGATTGATTTTATACGCTAACACAGAGCCAACGATAATACATAGTAAGATGATTAATATATTTAGGAATAAAAATACTGGTATTCCAAAAATTTGGGTGTAAAACATCCCTTGAAAATAAATAATATTGACGAACACCTTATCAATGAATAAAAAAGCAGTTAGCATGCTATATACAAGTATTAGCATTGAACCAATTGCTCTCAAGTAGTGATTCATCTATAAATCACCTCAACGTCTCCTATGAACGTTGAAACGTAAACATTGACAGTATAGTTGTCTTCTTTAGTTTTTTCTTCAACTTGAATATGGTTATTTTCAATTTTGTATGATTGTTGTTCTAAATAAGCAGTACCATAGAATGCAGCCGCATGTAGATTAATATTATAGTTTAGTGGAACAATCACTTGGACCTTGCCAAGAATATGACGTACTACAATCGTATTCGTTTCTTTAATATTAGCTGCTTTTGTCATATCAATATGAATATCACCGATGCCATGTTGAATCTGTACATCTTCCCACTTATAAACATAAACTGGTGTACGTTGTTCCCCGAACCACTTTTGTTTAATAAATATAGGTGACGTTACCTCTTCATCAGTTGCAATAACTTTTAATGGCTTAAATTTATAAATTAAGTAACGAATGATAAGTACCACTAAGAAAATAAAAAGAATAATAATTGTGTACTTATTAGACAATAGAGTAAACGCAATAAGCAATGCCCCTATCCAGAAGGACAACAAACCTCTTACTTTATGAAAATAGACATATCCTACATACACGAGCACACATCCTAATAATAAGACGAGAAGAAAGCCAATTTTTTCAAAAAATATATAATAAAAATTGGCGATAATCATTAAAGCTGTAAAAATTATCAACATTTCAGTTGATATATATTTGTGTGTCATGTTTCGCCACCTTTCTATGCTACAGCACTCATATGATAAATTAAGTTACACTCATTTTCTGTAGTGATTTTCTCTTTAGATTGTAAATGTAAATCTGCTTCAATTCTTGCATAATAAGCTTCAATATCATCTAACTTTGTTTTAATTTTTTCAATTTCTACATCATGAATTTCCTCTGCACAATAAATGTCATGATTATTGACGATATCGATATATTTATTTTCCAATGAGAGGGTGAGACTGTCAATTAACTTCTTTAATTGAACTCTTTTCTCACTTAAATAATTGATATAACTCTCGATACTTTTTAATTTTTTATCCAGTATCATTTTGTATTCATCAATACTATTTTTAATTGTTGATTTGAGAAATTGTTGTAAATATAAATCCATATAATTCATACTACCACCTCGTCATTAATTAAACCTAAGTATAAAACAATTCCGAAACCTAACGTAATAGGCTCCGGAACCATATTGAATTCATACTTTAGTCCGACGAGTGGTAAAGAACTCTCCGCAAGATATTAAATGTATTTTAAATTCCTAGTCATCGATTTTAGTAGTTAATAATGGACCGTCTTTAGTAACAATTACTGTGTGCTCAATCTGAGCCACAAAGCTCTTATCTTTAGTTTCAAATGCCCACTCGTTCTTTCCTTCAGTGACAAATGTAGCTCGTGATGAAATGAAAGGTTCTACTGCAATAACAAGACCTTCTTTTAATAGAGTTTTGTCTTTTGGATCATAATAATTCATTACATGACTAGGTGCTTCATGTAACGATTGACCCACACCATGACCAGTTAAGTTTTTAATTACTGTTAAATCGTTTTGACGTGCTGTAGCGTGAACCGCCTTACCAATATTACTTAATTTGGCACCAGGTTTTACTTTCGTCATGGCATTTTCAAAAGCCATTGTTGCTACATCACATACTTTTTGTTTAAGAGGATTATCTGCTTCTCCCACTACAAATGAGATGCCTGTATCAGCATAGTAACCATCTTTTAACGCTGATACATCGATATTGACTAAGTCTCCCTCACGAATAATACGTTTACCGGGAATACCATGGGCTACCTCTTCATTTACACTAATACATGTTTGCCCAGGAAAGTTTTCATCATGAATTGGGGCCGAAATTGCACCATGCTCCTCAAACAAATCTTTAGCAATATTATCTAACTCTCGTGTAGTCACACCAGGTTTAGTTGCTGCTTGCATTGTGTCTCTGACCTTAGCACAAATGTATCCTATTTCTTTTAATGCTTGTAATTCTTCATCAGTTTTAACAATCATTTTATCCCGTTCCTTTTTAAATTTTATTTCATCTTATTATAGCAAATTTTTTTTGATATACTAAACTTGAATGGTACATAATTAGATTTATATGAAATATTTTTAGAGAAAGAGAATTTGTATAAAGTATATGCTTTTCGAATTCCCTTTTCCTACTAAGGGGTCAGATAGCTATGAATGTAAAATGGTATAGACATATAATTGGAGCTAGAACGCTTAAAACAGGACTTGCAACTTTTTTAACATCATTATTTTGTATGTTGCTTCATCTCACTCCAATATTCGCTATTTTAACAGCAATTGTAACTATTGAACCTACAGCAAAGGCATCAATTAAGAAAGGCTATAAACGTTTACCCGCGACAGTTATAGGTGCTTTATTTGCTGTAGTATTCACCTATATATTTGGAGATCAATCACCATTAAGTTATGCACTTGCTGCAACGTTTACCATTTTAGTTTGTACGAAATTCAACTTACAAGTTGGTACTACTGTTGCAGTACTCACTTCAGTAGCAATGATTCCTGGTATTCATGAAGCGTATTATTTTAATTTCTTTTCAAGATTATTAACCGCTCTTATTGGACTTGTCACAGCAGGATTAGTTAACTTTATCATTCTGCCCCCTAAATATTATCAACAACTTGAAGACCAACTATCAATGTCTGAGAAAAAAAATGTACGACTTATTTTATAACCGTTGCCAAGAGTTATTATTAGGAAAGTTTAGTTCTGAGAAAAGTAATAGACAACTTTCAAAATTAAACATTATTGCTCAAAAGATTGAGACTTTAACGAGTTATCAAAGAGATGAACTTCATTATCATAAAAATAAAGAAGATGATTGGAAATTACTAAATAAAATAACCAATCGCGCGTATAATAATCGTTTGTTTATCTCTCATCTATCCAATATCATTTATCTACCTAAAAATACTCATATTGCTTTCGCTCCAGAAGAAAAGATGGCGATAATAAATATTAGTAATAGTATTAGTGAAATAATAAGTCATGGAGGTTTTAAACGGCACAAGAAATCAGCTTCGACGTTAAAAACCTCTGTGAAGCGTTTAGAAGAATTTGACCAAAATCAAATGAAGAGCCACCTTATTTATGAGATACTATTAATTTATAAAATTTTAGATTCTCGCTATGCTAAATAATTAATATAACAGTAAATACCTCAGAATGGTTACTTAATCATAACCGTTCTGAGGTATCTTTATTCTAAACTTTAAAATTATTCTGTTTCACCTTGACCAATTGTCACTGAAGTAACATAACCGTTCTCTACTTTAAATTGTAATTTGATTTTATCGCCATGATATACATATACACCATCATTAGAATCTGTACTTGAGTGTGGTAAATGATTTAATTCATCATTTGAATAAACATCTTTCATTTGATCTAAAGACAATGATTGATCTGTTACTTTAAATCTGATACTTGTAGCCGTATCCTCACTTGTTGTTCTAATTTCTTGATCATACACATGCTTGTATTCAATATTATCTTCATTATCTTGTTCAATCTTATAACCATTAAAATTTAACTGCCCATTATCCAAAGCATTAACAAAACTTTTAGTTGCAAGATAAGAAGCATTTTGACCGGCATTACCATTATGTACGTATTCATCTTGATTTAATGATGATTGATGATTATAACTCGATAAGTGATTGTCCCCATTAACCATTTGTTCAGCGTGTGCAACTTGCGAAAGTGAAAAAGCAATCGATGATGCTGCAAGTGTTAAACCCATCATTTTAAAACCTTTCATTTTCTCACTCCTATAAATTGTATAAAGTAAAGTTCTCTTGTACACGCTTAGTATATCAACTATAAAACAATATCAAACCTATATTTCTTATCTTCACACTTCTATCACTTTACTGTCCTAAAATAAAATTTTAAAGACGTTCAAGCAACCTAAGTGTTGAAAATAAAAAAGAGCTAGAGAATAGCTGCTTTAGCTATTATTCTAACTCTAAATTATAATTACAATGATTTAATTCTTGCTGTTCTTAGCTCGGTTAATTAATACTTGTTTAGCTGCTTCTTCTTCAGTATTGTCTAATTCTTTAGGTTCGAATGGAATGCCTTTACGTTCACACGCTTTTTCAAGTAAATAATCTGTCATTTCATGATTTTTAGGTAATACTGGACCGTGTAAATAAGAACCTAAAAGATTTTTGTAATGAATTCCTTCTTTACGATCAGTATCATTATTACCATAACCGTGAGTCACTTGTCCAAGTGTACCAAAGTTATGATATGTTCTACCGCCATGATTTTCAAAACCAACAATGGTTCCAAATGTATCACTTTCAATCACAATATCACCTGTTAAACGGTCAGTTCGTGACTCAGTATAGAAATCAAGAACTCCTAATCCCTCAAGTTCTGTTCCATCAGGAGTAATATACTTCGTTCCTAAGAATTGGTAACCACCACAAATTGTTAGGCCTGGCATGCCATCTTCAATTGCTTCTTTAAGTGAGGTTTTAATTTTACTGAGTTCTTTAGTTGCAAGAGCTTGCTCTCGATCACTGCCGCCACCAATGAAGAATATGTCGCAATTATCGAATGTTACACCATCTGTTTCATTAATTTCTAAAACATTTAATTTGATATTTCTCTTTTTAGCACGTTGTTTTAGTGCGATGATATTCCCAATGTCACTGTATAAATTTAATTTATCAGACATAAAATGATATACCGTAAGTTCATTCATTTACGACTGACCTCCTTCAAATGAGCGATTTAATTGCTCTAGCATCGGCGCTAAAGAAGTATAATTTGGAATAGCTACCGTAAATGATGTATAGTTCATTGTTTTAGCCGTAGCTTTATAGATATCATTCTCAACAATTATAGGAACATCCACTTCAGCAAGTTTTAAACGTAGTTGTAGTTCTTCAGCACGTGTACCAGTGACAATGATAGCTTCAATATCTTGATTGCTTAACTTCTCAAAGTCAGCATCGTAAATCCATGATGTATCACGGCCATCCGCAGCATTATCGTTCAAGCTAATTACATAAACTTTCTTACCTTCAAGCTGTTCACCAACTGATAAGCTAGCATTCATTCCTGCAGGGTTCTTAGCAAGATTTATCATTGCTTCTTTATTCCCTTTAGAAAAATATTGCATACGGCCATTGTCAGAAGTATATGTTTCAAAACCTTTTTGAATTGATTCGTCATTAAGTCCCAATTCTCTTAATACTGAATATGCCGCTAAAGCGTTAAATGCATTGAAGTCACCTGCAATTTTCATATTAAAAGTAAAATGATTAATCGTCATATTGATAAATGGTGAAACTTCAAAATTTGAAACTTCATATGTAGGTTCTTCACGTTTAAATCCACATTCACAATGATAATGACCAATTTGATTATAATGAATATAATCATACTGTAATAATCGCCCACAATTTGGGCAATATTTACTTTCGTTCATGGTGCTTTGTTCAAATTCATGTGCATGTGCTTTCATACCATAATATACAAGAGAATCACTTGCGATTTTCAATCGACTTACGAATGGATCATCAGCGTTTAATAATAATTTAATACCTTTATTGCTTATCGATTTCGCTATATTATTTACCATAATATCTATTTCGCCAAATCTATCCATTTGGTCTCTGAAAAAGTTTGTAAATACCATCATTGATGGCGTAACCTCTTTAAGAACTCGAGGTATTGAGCCCTCATCAATCTCAATGATAGCAATTTTAGTGTCTTTTGAAATTTGCATAATGAATGCAGACGTAATCCCTGCAGCCATATTTGCACCTTCATTATTATGTATAATTTTAATTTGATTTTCTTTTAAAGTATGCCCTATTAAGTTAGATGTTGTTGTTTTACCATTAGTACCACTAATAAATACGATATCATCAACTTGTTCAGACAATTTTCTTAATATATTTTGATCCACACGTCTTGCAATTTGCCCTGGCAAGTCTGTTCCCTTCTTACCAACAGCTCTGCTTGCCTTACGAGCTAACTTAGCCATGTGAGTTGCAGTCCATTGTCTCATGCGTTTCCTCCTCTTAATTCCACTCGCATAATTATAACATGTAAAGGGTATAACAAAAAAGATTCTCAATTCGAAAAGAATAGCCGTTTTACAGATTAGAATTATTTTAATCTGCAAATGAGAATGGTTATCTCTAGATTAGAATAATTATTATTTACTATTGAGAAAAGGTTTGTTATACTCATATATGTAATTAATTAATTCAATTTTTATAAGAGGTGATTGAGATGTTAAGTAAAGAATTACTTGAAGCATTAAACGAACAAATGAACCACGAATATTTCTCTGCTCATGCTTATATGGCAATGGCAGCTTATTGCGATAAAGAATCTTATGAAGGTTTTGCTAACTTCTACATTGAACAAGCTAAAGAAGAACGATTCCACGGTAAAAAAATCTATGATTATATTAACGATCGTGGTGAACATGCAGTTTTTGATACAATTAAAGCTCCTAAAGTAGAATTCTCATCTATTTTAGAAACATTTAAAGATGGTTTAGAACAAGAAAGAGATGTTACTAAACGTTTCTATAACCTATCTGATTTAGCGCATAAAGATAAAGACTATGCTACAATTTCATTCTTAAATTGGTTCTTAGATGAACAAGTTGAAGAAGAATCAACATTCGAAACACACATTGATTACTTAACTCGTATCGGTGACGATTGCAATACATTATACTTATATGAGAAAGAACTTGCTAATCGCTCTTTTGACGAAGAATAATTCGTAACTCTTGTCTTAAATTCAACAAGATATGATAACTATGACATTAACCTTAGTTATTAACATATCCTTATAGCCCAATCATGTGATTCATTAAAACGCATGGCTGGGCTAATTTTATATATATATTATTTAAGAAAACATCTATAGAACTTACAAGAACTCACAAATTTTAACTAATGAAATTAGAGTTAGTTTATAAAAGTAGATCAAATTAAAACCACTTTACTAGGAAAGTAAAAAGAAGTGTTATAAAATATATAATTAAAGAATTTATATTAATTGAAAATGATACAGGAAGGAAAATATGAATGGCTGATAATGCTTTTGTAGCGTTAGACTTTGAAACCGCAAATGGTAAGCGTACGAGTATTTGTTCAGTTGGTATGGTTAAAGTCATCAATAATAAAATTACTGAATCATTCTACACACTAGTAAACCCCTTTGATTACTTTACTGAAACAAATATAAATGTTCATGGTATTAGACCTGAGGACGTTGAAGATGCACCAAGTTTTGAATATGTTTACCCTTATATGCTTCAATTCATAAATGAATTACCTGTTGTTGCACACAATGCGGCTTTTGATATGAATGTCTTACATCAGAGTTTAAAAAGCTTAAATATTGAAACACCTTCGATGACTTATTTTTGTTCATATCAGCTAGCCAAACGAACAATTGATGCTTACAGGTATGGTCTTAAGCATTTGATGAATCATTATCAATTAGATTTCCACGGTCATCATGACGCACTCAATGATGCTAAAGCGTGTGCAATGATTACATTTAGGTTACTCAAACACTATGATGATTTACCAAGTATGCTTTCAATCTACGGTAAGAATCTTAAAGATAAAGGCTGATTGTACACTATAACTAAGTGAACATCAGCCTATTTTTATATAAAATCATATATTGTCATATTTCGATAACTTGATTGCTCTAAATTTCCCACTGTTACGCCTATAAGTCGAATAGGTATATCAGGATCTTTTAAATCATTATAGAGTGTATAAGCTATATTATAAATGTCGTTTTCTGATTGAACAGAATCTCTTAAACTTGTTTGTTTCGATAACGTCTCATATTTAAAGGTTTTAATTTTTACTGTTACTGTTTTACCGGATTTCTGTAATTTGTTTAATCTTTCTGCAGTTTTACCAGAAAGTTCCCATACTTTCCTCAAAATTTCATCGTCATCATTTACATCAGTTGAAAAGGTGCGCTCAGTTCCTACTGATTTTCTCACTCGGGTAGCTTTCACTTCATTGTTATCAATACCTCTAGCTTTATTATATAAACCGCGGCCTCTTTTCCCGAATAGACGAATTAGTTCAAATTCATCTTTGTCGTACAAATCTTGCCCTATAAAGATGCCATTATCATGCATAACTTTCTTTGAAGCTTTCCCAACGCCAGGAAATTCACCTATGTCTAAATTCATTAATATCTCATATACATTTTGATAGTCTATAACGGTCATACCATTTGGTTTATTCATACCACTCGCTAATTTGGCTAAAAATTTATTATATGATACACCAGCTGAAGCAGTTAATTGCGTTTGTTCGTAGATATCACGTCGAATATAGTTCGCAATTCTAGACGCGGGCATATCTGGTCGAACAAGATGTGTGATATCTAAATATGCTTCATCTAATGACATAGGTTCTACAATTTCTGTGTAAATTCGAAAGATATCCATAATCTGTTGTGAAACTTCTCTATATGCACCAAAACGACTTGTTACGTAATATCCATTTGGGCAAAGTTTATGAGCTTGAGACATTGGCATTGCTGAATGCACACCATATTTCCTTGCTTCATAAGATGCAGTTGATACTACGCCACGATGACTCGCTTTACCCCCTACAATGACTGGTTTGCCTTTAAGTTGAGGATTATCTCGCATTTCTACTTGCGCAAAGAAATAATCCATATCAATGTGAATAATCCTTCTCTCTGCCAAAGTCTCACCTCACTTTCCATTTTTTAAAATAGCTTGATATTATTATACGCTTTAAATAAATATTTTACATGTATTGTGCACACTTTAAAATGTATGCTCTAGAATGGTTTCAATAATAAAAACCACCTGCTCGTCTATTTGAACAAGTGGTTAATCTATTATTCATGATTTGCTTGGGTTGGTTTACTTTGATATAAGTATAATCCTTCATCATATTTTTGAACGTATTTAAATTTACTAGTTAATGCAAGTGCTACTAGAAATACATCTATCATACAGTAACTCATATGTATACTAAACATGAAAATGAGTGATGAGTAAGAATACATTTGAATAAGTATAAGTAATGTTAAACTAATAATCACAAGTGGCGCTAACATAATTGTTGTAAATTGCCATCTATTAAAACATGTATTGGAGAATTGCATGATGATGGATCGTTTATTGTATTTAATTGAAGGTTTTTCATCTTTTGAAAATAGTATAAATAGTAATCTGTGAATAAGCTCATGAACAATTAATAATATAATAAAACCTATGAATCCATAGAACAGGTTCATCACTATATTTTGTTCAATCAGATGAGTCACTTTATAAGCCCATTTATAAGTAAATAATACGACAAATAATCCAAATACAATTTGCAATAAAATAAATCGCTGAAGTTGAAATTTATTCTCTGATAAATCTATTTTATGCACAACCAACCCTCCAATTCGCTATTTTTCAACCATAGTATACATCTTTTAATTTGGTTAAAAAAGACTCTTTTCAAGAAAGTAAGTTGCTTGTAATAATACCTTAACATTCAATACACATTTGCAATTAATTGTATTCTATCTTTGAGATTTTTTAATTCTCTTTGCGTTCAAATAAGGCCACAGTTTCTATATGTGTTGTTTGTGGGAACATATCCACTGGAGTTATTTCAACTAAATGATAATTATCTGATAATAATTGCGCATCTCTTTGTTGAGTAGATGGATTACAGGAAATATATACAATGCGTTTGGGATTTAATTTGAGCAACGTTTTAATAAACGTCTCATCGCAACCTTTTCTTGGTGGATCAACCATCACTACGTCAGGTTTTATTCCTTGTGCTTTCCATTCTAAAATAACATCTTCAGCTTTCCCACATTCAAAAGTCGTATTGTTTAATTGGTTTTTAGTCGCATTCTCCTGTGCGTCTTTAATAGCAGATGGTACTACTTCAACACCATAAACATGCTTAGCTTGAGGAGCCATATACAAACCTATTGTACCAATACCGCAATAAGTGTCTAATACAATTTCCTCTCCTGTTAATTGAGCATAATCAATCGCTTTTTGATAGAGTTTCTCAGTCTGGGCAGAATTTATTTGATAGAAGGATTGATCTGATATATTAAATGTAACCTCACTTAACTCATCAACAATTTTATCTTTACCATACAACGTTACAGATTGAGGTCCCATAATGACATTTGAATGCGTATCATTAATATTTTGTTTAATGCTTGTTATATTTGGAAATTCTGAGATAAGTTTTTGCACTAATACATTCGCATTTTTAAATTTCTTACCATTTGTAACAAAGATGACCATTATTTCATCAGTATGATACCCCGTTCTAATGACTAAGTGCCTCATTAAACCTCTTTTATTTTTTTCATCATAGATACTCATATTAAGTTCATTAAACCAATGTTTTACATAGTTCATAATATTTTGGTGTTGTTCATCTTGAATTAGACAACTATCCATAACGATAATGTCATGACTTCGTTGTCTATAGAATCCCATGATAGCTTTATTATCTTTATCTTTCCCTACTGGAATCTGAGATTTATTACGGTATCTCCATGGTTGTTCCATTCCTAACGTAGGCTGAATCGGTGTATCTTCGAAAGGACCTTTACGATGAAATAGATTAACAACTTGTTCTTTTTTCATATTTAATTGAGCTTGATAAGTCATATGTTGCAACTGACATCCACCACATTTGTAATAATATACGCAAGGAGGCTCAACTCTATCTTTACTTTTATTTTTTACTTCAAGAAGTTTACCAATTGCAAAATTCTTTTTCACTTTAATCAATTTGTATTCTATCTCTTCTTCTATAAGAGCATTAGGCACAAACACTGGATAACGATCAATTTTTACAACGCCATGCCCTTCATGCGTTAAATCGATAACTTTTCCAGTATGCACCTCATTCTTTTTTAATGTTTCCAAAATATTTCCCCCACATACAAAAAGGTTAGGATATCAATTCTGGGTCTCCTAACCTTCTTATTAATATTCTAATTGCTCAGTTATAGTTTACTGCTTTTCAGTGGTAATATCAGGTGTTGAACCATTATCTAATAATTCTTCATTAAAGACATCTTTAGGCGTAAATACTTCAATATGACGTTCTAAATTTAAGAAATTCGCTGGCAATTTACCACCATATTCACCATCAACATTTAATTGCATTTCGGTATATGATGAAATATTAATTGACTTAGCTTTTTCATAAATTACTTTAGGATGTTTTGTATGTTCACCACGGGAAGCTAAAGTCATGATATGTCCTAGCTCAGCTAAATTGGCTTTTTCCACAATAATTAAAGTGAAATATCCATCGTCTAATTTTGCATCAGGTACTAACTTTTCAAATCCTGCCATAGAATTCGTCAGACCAAGTAAGAAGAGCAATGCTTCCCCTTGGAATACCTTATTATCATATTCAATACGAATATCTACAGCCTTCATTTGTGGTAACATTTCAAACCCTTTAATGTAATATGCAAAAGGTCCAACAATAGATTTAAGTTTACTTGGCGTCTCATAAGAGACTTGAGTGAGTCTACCTCCTGCTGCCAAATTAATAAAGTAACGGTTATTCATCTTACCGATATCTACTTTAGTAGTATGACCCTCTATGATAATATCAACAGCACCCATAATATCATTTGGTAAATGTAATGCACGCCCAAAGTCATTGACAGTGCCCATTGGAATGATTCCTAATTTAGGACGATTTGGTTGCTCAGCGATACCATTAACAACTTCATTTAAAGTACCATCACCACCTGCTACAATTAACAAATCATAATGACTACTCAATGCTCTTTCCGCTTCTATTGTTGCGTCGCCAGCTTTCTCAGTAGCAAACGCACTTGTTTCATAGCCAGCTTTCTCTAATTTAATTAATACATCTGGTAATACGCGTTTAAATAGTTCTTTCCCTGATGTCGGGTTATATATAATTCTTGCACGTTTTCTCATAGTTAATCCCTCGACTTCATATACTCATACATTATATTAAATGATTTAAACATCAGTTAAAAGTATTTATTACTAATTCTCTCAACTTATCGACAATATTAATTTTAGAGAGGCTCAAAATGATTTTATTTTTAAGAACTTTAACATCAAAGATGTTTATTTGGATCTTTTAATCTAAAAAAGCTTCTATCACATGTTTGTTGACATGTAATAGAAGCTTTGAAAATGATATGTGACGGATTAGCGTTTATCTAATTCTTGTTTTAATAAACCATTAACTTTTTGAGGGTTAGCTTGGCCTTTTGAAGCTTTCATAATTTGTCCAACTAAGAAGCCCATAGCTTTGCCTTTACCGTTTTTATAGTCTTCTACAGATTGAGGATTATTATCTAAAGCTTCATTAACGAATTTTAATAACGTCGCTTCATCTGAAATTTGTACTAAACCTTTATCTTCCATAATTTGTTTAGCATCTCCACCATTTTCTGCAAGTTCTGGGAAGACTTTTTTAGCAATTTTACTACTCATAGTACCGTCTTCAATCAATTTGATCATTCCTGCAAGATTTTCAGTTGTTAATTGTGTATCTTGTAATTCGACTTGATTTTTATTTAAATATTCATTTACGCCACCCATTAACCAGTTAGACGTTAACTTAACATCAGCACCATGTTCAATGGCACCTTCAAAGAAATCTGACATTTCTTTGGTAAGTGTTAAGACATGTGCATCGTATTCAGGTAAACCTAAATCATTCACATATTTAGCTTTACGCTCATCTGGCAACTCAGGAATCGTTTGACGTACACGTTCTTTCCATTCTTCATCAACATATAAAGGTACAATATCTGGCTCTGGGAAATAACGATAATCATCAGAACCTTCTTTAACACGCATTAAAATAGTTTTACCAGTTGATTCATCAAAGCGACGTGTTTCTTGCCCAATTTCGCCACCATTAAGTAATTCTTCTTCTTGGCGTTTTTCTTCATATTCTAAACCTTTTCTTACATAGTTAAATGAGTTAAGGTTTTTCAATTCAGTTTTGGTACCAAATTCTTCTTGTCCATAAGGGCGTAATGAAATATTAGCATCACAACGTAGTGATCCTTCTTCCATCTTACAATCAGAAACACCTGTATATTGAATAATTGAACGTAACTTTTCTAAATAAGCATAAGCTTCTTGAGGTGAACGAATGTCAGGTTCAGAAACAATTTCAATTAAAGGCGTACCTTGACGGTTTAAGTCAACTAGAGAATAACCATCTTTATGTGTTGATTTACCCGCATCTTCTTCCATGTGAAGACGTGTAATACCAATACGTTTAGTTTCTCCATCTACTTCAATATCAATATAACCATTTTCACCAATTGGTTCATCAAATTGAGAAATCTGATATGCCTTTGGATTATCAGGATAGAAATAGTTTTTACGGTCAAATTTAGAATTTGTAGCGATATCCATATTTAAAGCCATTGAAGCTCTCATAGCCCAATCTACTGCACGTCTATTTACAACCGGTAATACACCTGGATATGCTAAGTCGATAACATTTGTATTTGAGTTAGGTTCAGCTCCAAAATGTGCTGGTGATGGAGAGAACATTTTTGAGTCTGTTTTTAACTCTACGTGAACTTCAAGTCCTATAACTGTTTCAAAATGCATGGTTTCCACTCCTTATAATTTTTCGTATGCGTCATGTAAGTTGTAATGTGTTTCATATTGATAAGCTACACGATATAACGTCTTTTCATCGAAAGGTTTACCGATAAATTGTAAACCAATTGGTCGTCCGTTAAATTGTCCGCAAGGAACAGAAATACCAGGTAAACCAGCTAAGTTAACTGGTGTTGTTAGTAAATCATTTGCATACATAGTTAATGGATCATCAATTTCTTCGCCTAAATTAAATGCAGTTGTTGGCGCAGTTGGTCCTACCACTACATCATATTCTTCAAATACTTTATCAAAATCATTTTTAATTAATGTTCTCACTTTTTGAGACTTTTTATAGTAAGCATCGTAGTAACCTGAGCTTAAAGCGAATGTTCCTAAGAAGATACGACGTTTAACTTCAGCTCCGAAGCCTTCAGATCTTGACATTTTATATAACTCTTCTAACGATTGAGCTTCTTTTGAATGGTAGCCATAACGGATGCCATCAAAACGAGCTAAGTTTGCAGATGCTTCAGATGATGCAATTACATAATAAGAAGGAATACCATATTTAGTGTTAGGTAATGAAACTTCTCCTACTTCAGCACCTAAAGATTTTAACGTCTCAACAGCTTCTTTAACAGACGTTTTGACTTCTTCACTTACACCTTCTCCTAAGTATTCTTTAGGTAAAGCTACTTTAAGACCTTTGATATCTTTACCAATATCTGAAGTGAAATCAACATCTTCTACTGGTGCACTAGTTGAATCATTTGCATCTACACCTGAAATAGTTTCAAGTACAATTGCGTTATCTTTAACGTTGCGTGTAATAGGACCAATTTGATCTAAAGAAGAAGCAAAAGCCACTAACCCAAAACGTGATACACGTCCATATGTAGGTTTCATACCTACGACACCACAATATGCTGCTGGTTGTCTGATAGAACCTCCTGTATCAGATCCTAAACTAAATGGTACTAAACCTGCTGCAACAGCTGCCGCTGAACCACCAGAAGAACCTCCAGGTACTGCTGTATGATCGAATGGGTTTAACGTTTTCTTAAAGTAAGATGTTTCAGTTGAACCACCCATTGCAAACTCATCCATATTTAATTTACCAATAAGTACGGCATTTTCTCCATGTAATTTATTCATTACAGTAGACTCGTATATTGGTACGAATCCTTCAAGCATTTTACTCGCACATGTAGTTTCTACATCTTTGGTAATAATATTATCTTTAATTCCCATAGGAATACCGAATAATTTACCGTCCATTTGATCCTTTGCTTGTAAATCATCTAGTTCTTCTGCTTTTTTAATAGCATTCTCTTTATCTAAAGCTAAGAAAGATTTGATAGTTGGGTCTGTTTCTTCAATAGCTGCATAAATATCTTTAACAACTTCAGAAGGTTTAATTTCTTTGTTCTTAATCATTTCTGTTAATTTTTCAACAGATTCATAGCGAATACTCATCTTAAGCGTCCTCCCCATTCATGATGGATGGCACTTTAAATTGTCCATCTTCTGTTTCTTTTGCATTTTTCAATGCTAATTCTTGAGGAATGCCCTCGATTGCTTTATCGTCACGTAACACGTTTTGTAAATCTAATACGTGATAAGTTGGCTCAACACCTTCAGTATCAGCACTATCATTTTGTTTCGCAAAATCTAAAATACTTTCTAAGGTATTAGCCATTTCTTCTGTTTCTTCAGAAGAAATTTGAAGTCTAGCTAAATTAGCAATATGTTCAACTTCTTCACGTGTAACTTTAGTCATTAAATAAAAGCCTCCTTAATACTCATTCATCATCAAATTGTATCAAATTTCGCTATAAAAATCTAAGTTTTTATAACGATGTTAGATAAAATAAAGGCTTGATATATCAGCCTTTATAAACTTCCTTAAATTAGGTTACATATTTAAGTTAATTCAATCTTACATAATAACATTCATACAACTTCTACTTTTAAATTTTAAATAATATGCAATTTTATACAATCGAAAGTTAATTTCAAACTTTCGAGTAAGCGCTTTCTATACTGGTATTAAAGCTATTATTTTACAAATATTGAATTTTTACTTTTCTGAACATTTCATTATCATGTATAATATTACAAATAACTTATTTAAAAACAAAGTAAAGGGAGTGTTTCATATGCTGACATTAGGTTCTACACTCAGTAACCAAGTCGATGCGAATTGGCAAACATACATTATGATTGCTGCTTACTTTATTATTCTGCTCGTTATCGGCTTTTACGGTTACAAACAAGCTACGGGCAATTTAAGTGAATTTATGCTAGGAGGACGTAATATAGGACCAAATATTACAGCTCTATCAGCAGGTGCTTCTGATATGAGTGGCTGGATGATTATGGGACTTCCAGGTTCAGTCTATAGCACAGGTCTTTCTGCCATATGGATAACAATAGGTTTAACACTTGGTGCTTATATAAACTATTTCGTCGTCGCTCCTAGATTACGAGTCTATACAGAAATTGCTGGGGATGCCATCACCTTACCTGATTTCTTCAAGAATAGATTGAATGATAAACAAAATGTGATTAAAATTATTTCCGGATTAATTATTGTTGTCTTCTTTACTTTATACACTCATTCTGGATTCGTTTCAGGTGGTAAATTATTTGAAAGTGCCTTCGGACTTAATTACCATTTTGGATTGATATTAGTTGCAGTCATCGTTATCCTATACACCTTTTTCGGAGGTTATTTAGCTGTATCAATAACTGACTTTTTCCAAGGCGTGATTATGCTTATAGCAATGGTAATGGTACCTATTGTTGCCCTTTTAAAATTAAATGGATGGGACACGTTTCATGAAGTGGCACAAATGAAACCAACAAATTTAGATTTATTTAGAGGGACAACTGTAATTGGTATTATATCTCTATTTTCTTGGGGGCTTGGTTACTTTGGACAACCACATATCATAGTACGATTCATGTCTATTAAATCTCATAAGTTATTACCTAAAGCAAGACGTTTAGGAATTAGTTGGATGGCAGTAGGTTTACTTGGTGCAGTGGGAGTTGGTTTAACAGGTATCGCGTTTATTTCTGAAAAACACATCAAATTAGAAGATCCAGAAACACTATTTATTGTTATGAGCCAAGTTTTATTCCACCCTCTTGTTGGTGGTTTCTTGTTAGCGGCAATTTTAGCTGCAATTATGAGCACTATTTCTTCCCAACTATTAGTAACATCTAGTTCTTTAACTGAAGATTTTTATAAACTTGTACGGGGTGAAGATAAAGCAGTAGCTCATCAAAAAGAATTTGTAATGGTAGGCCGTTTGTCAGTACTAGTTGTTGCCATTGTTGCAATAGCTATCGCTTGGCATCCAAATGACACAATTCTTAACCTTGTGGGTAATGCTTGGGCAGGTTTTGGTGCTGCATTTAGCCCACTTGTACTATTTTCACTGTATTGGAAAGACCTCACACGTGCTGGAGCCGTGAGTGGTATGATTGCAGGTTCTCTAGTCGTTATCATTTGGATAGCATGGATTAAACCACTTGCTTCGGTCAACGAATTATTTGGAATGTACGAAATTATTCCAGGCTTTATCATCAGCGTAATGGTTACTTATTTTGTAAGTAAATTAACTAAGAAGCCAGATACTTTCGTTGAAAATGATTTAAACAAAGTGAAGCAAATCGTTCGAGAATAAATTCTAAATTAAACATTAAAATAGGCGCCTTCGACTTTATCACTTATACTAGTCGAAGGCGCCTATAACTATATTAATTATGATAGATATGAACTTGTGGTTCTTTATCATCTTTCGATTTGCTAATTAATGCACGAGGTGTATTACCATCTTTGATGCGAATTTCATACTCATCAATATTATCAAAATATTTTTCAGCTTGCTCTGTAACATATTGAGTAATACCAATAGTTTCAGCTTGCCCATAATAATCGATTGGTAAATCAACAGTTAATTGTTTTGGTTTCTTATTAATAAATTTCACTTTACCTACTGCTTGAGTAAAGTTAGAGAAGTAAGATTGTAAATTATCATTAAATTGTTTGAAATTATTATTTAATGTTTCATTATAATCCTCTGCAGTTGAGGAAGGAAGCAAGGCTGATTTTTCTTTAATAGCGTCCCATTCATTAATTTTTGTTTTACCATCATCTGCAGTTGCACCAGCAATAAATTCACCTGGTGTAATAGAATCTTGGCCTGATTGTTTATAAATTGCAAAATGAATTGGTATATCTTTTAAATCGCTATTTTCACGTAAGCGAGATAACATTTCACTTGCCATTTGTTTACCTTGTTTTTCAATTTCTTTATCATCTAATTTTTTACTATATGTTTCTCCATCTTTTTCTTTTTGATAATAGTAAACACTATTCATAGCTAGTCCAATCGTCATGCCTTTGATATTTTTAGCTTTAGAATCATTATTACCATAAAAATCTTGTTCTAGTATATTTGAAAGATAAGCTGGTGATTGTTTTGCTATTTTTTCTTCGTCTGTTTCACCATTGTGTGAAGGATTAAGACCAAGGTTTTCATTCGCTTTCTTACTTTTCTTCTCGTTCTCACTCATCTTATCAATTTCTTTTTTCGTGTATTTAGGATTTAAATAGGCATTAATTGTCTTCTTATCTAAATACTGTCCATCTTGGTAAAGATATTTATTTGTCGGGAATACTTCTTTACTTAAAGTCAATAAGCCACTTTCAAAATCTTCACCGTTATAGCTATTTGCCATATTATCTTGCAAGAGACCTCTCGCTTGGCTTTCTTTAAAAGGTAAAATTGTTCTATAATTATCTCCTTGAACATTTTTGTCTGTTGCAATTTGTTTTACTTGGTTCGTATTTTGACTATTCTTACTTCCACTTTCATCTTTATCAGATTGGTTATCTTTTTGATTGTTATTACATGCAGCTAATAAAAATATTGTCGAAATGAGTAAAATAATTGTTCGCTTCATCGACGTACTCCTCTAATTATTTAATTCTTTTTGTTTTTTAGCAAATTCATCTTCAGTCCAAATTTCTGTACCAAACTTTTCAGCTTTAGCAAGTTTAGAACCTGCGTCAGCACCGGCTATAACAATATCTGTACTTTTAGTAACACTACTTGTTACTTTAGCCCCTTGCATTTCTAACCATTGTGTAGCTTCACTTCTTGTCATTTGTTCTAGTTTACCAGTTAATACAATAGTTTTACCATTAAATTCAGGATGGCCCTCAATTTCTGTAGTTTTAATTCCTTTATAATTCATATTAACATTTTTGTCTTTTAATTTTTGAATTAAAGCACGAATATCTTGATTTTCTAAATAAGTGACAACAGATTGAGCTAGTTTATCACCTATATCATGTATCGCTACAAGTTCTTCCTCAGTCACATTTAATAAACGATCCATCGTTTCATATTTCTCTGCTAGAACTTGGCTTGCTTTAACACCTAAATGTCTGATACCTAGACCAAATAATAAATGTTCAAGTGAGTTATCTTTAGCTTTCTCTATAGCAGCTAATAGATTCTCAACTTTTTTATTACCCATACGTTCTAAAGGAAGCAAGTCTTCTTCTTTAAGATAAAAGATATCTGCAACATCTTTGATTAACTCATTTTCATATAATTGTTGAATAATTTTTGTTCCAAGTCCATCAATGTTCATTGCTTGTCTAGAGACGAAATGTATTAGTCCTTCTATAAGTTGTGCTTGACATTTAGGATTGATGCAACGAAGTGCAACTTCACCCTCTATTCTAACCAACTCATGATCGCAACTTGGGCAATGTGTTGGCATATGATATGTCTTGGCATCCTTTGGTCGTCTATCTAATATGCTCTTGACTACTTCAGGAATGATGTCACCAGCCTTCTTAACTACTACACTGTCACCAATACGAATATCTCTTTCATGTATGAGGTCCTCATTATGTAAAGACGCTCTAGAAACAGTTGTACCTGCTACTCTAACGGGTTCAAGAATAGCTGTTGGAGTTACTACACCAGTTCTCCCTATGCTTAACTCGATATCTAATAGTTTTGAAACGACTTCTTCAGCAGGAAATTTGTAGGCAATTGCCCATCTTGGAGATTTCTGTGTGTACCCCATTTCCTCTTGTTGATCTAAATCATTTACTTTAATAACAATACCGTCAATATCATATGATAAAGACTCTCTTTTCTCAGTCCATTTCTCTATATAGTCGAGAACACCATCAATATCAGCTACTCGTTCTCTTTCTTGGTTTGTTTTAAAACCTAAGTCATCAAGTTCTTGTAAAGCCCCACTTTGAGTTGTTGCATCAAACTCAGTTAAATCATTTACGCTATACAAGAAGACACTTAACTTTCTTTTGGCTGCAAGTTTAGAATCAAGTTGTCTTAAAGATCCTGCTGCTGCATTTCTTGGATTCGCAAAAGGTTGTTCACCATTCTCTTCCTTTTCCGCATTTAGATTCATAAATGATTGTCTAGGCATATAGGCTTCTCCACGCACCTCAAAATTAAGTGGTTCCTTAATTTTTAATGGTATAGCGTGGATAGTTCTTAAATTCTCAGTAATATCCTCTCCAGTAGTGCCATCACCTCGTGTCAATCCTTGAACGAATCTACCATTTTGATACTTGAGAGAAACAGCTAATCCATCGATTTTTAGTTCGCACATATACTCGACGTTTCCGATATTTTCTCTAATACGTTGGTCGAACTTTCTTAAATCTTCTTCATTAAATGCATTCCCTAAACTTAACATTGGTGTATCATGATTTACCTTTTCAAATGAGGACTGCGCCTCTCCACCTACACGTACAGTAGGTGAATCAGCAGTCTTATATTCGGGATGCTTCTCTTCAATATCTATAAGTTCATGTAATAATTTATCATATTCACTATCTGGTACAGATGGATTATCCTGTACATAATATTCATAGCTATATTGGTTTAATAAATCATGTAGTTCATTTACACGAGATTGTAAATCTTTCATCCCCTTATTAGTCCTCCTTCTTCTCTATTGGCGCAAATTGAGCAAGTAAACGTTTAGGTCCTTCAGATTTAAATATGATATCCAATTCTACCGAACCATTTTTCTCATTTACATTGCTAACCATTCCTTCACCCCAAGCTTTGTGAGTCACCTTGTCTCCTACTTTCCATTCTGAAGATGAAACTTGTTTCTTAGGTGAAGTCATTCGTTTGCTAAATCCTCTTTTCTGTTGTGGTTTAGCTTTTGGTTGTTGGATTGTTTGTCGTTTATTACCAGTATGACTTTCAAGTAACTCTTCTGGAATTTCCTTTAAAAATCTAGAAGGCATATTGGATTGTGAACGTCCAAATAACATTCTTGTAGTGGCATTCGTGACATATAATAATTCTTCAGCACGGGTAATTGCCACATAACAAATTCGACGTTCCTCTTCCATTTCATGATCATCATCTGATTTAATAGCTCGAATATGAGGGAATAGTGATTCTTCCATACCCATAATAAAAACAATTGGAAACTCTAAACCTTTCGCAGAGTGCATAGTCATCATCGTTACACCACTTTGCGTATCTGCTTCATCTATATCAGCGACAAGTGATAAATCAGTTAAGAAATTGATTAAAGATTGTTCTTCTAATGGTGTATTTTCCTCATAGTCTTTCGGTACAGACATAAATTCATCTAAGTTTTCTAAACGACTACGTGATTCAAGTGTCTGTTCTCTCTCTAACATGTCACGATAACCTGATTTTTTTAAGACTTCCTCTACAATTTCACTTATTTCAAGAAATTCTTGTTCCTTTATTAAATGAGTTATTGTCTCATAAAAGTTAATGCATTCCTGTGTAACTTTCTTAGAGAGACCAATAAAGTCCACTTCTCCTAATGCATCGAACATACTTATATTGCTTTGAACTGCATAGGTTTGAATCTTCTCAACTGAAGAAGGCCCTATCCCTCTTTTAGGAACATTAATAATACGCTGTAAACTAATATCATCGTTACTATTCGCAATTACGCGTAAATAGCTTAGTAAGTCTTTGATTTCTTTACGGTCATAGAACTTTTGACCTCCAACCATAGTGTATGGAATGTTAGATTTCATGAATGTTTCCTCTAGTACACGTGATTGTGCATTAGTTCTATAAAGTATTGCCATATCGCTATACTTCTTACCATTTCTTTGATGTTTCATAATTTCTTTCACAACATACTCAGCTTCATCACGTTCTGTCATCGCTTCATAATATTGGATTTTGTCTCCACCTGTATTTGCAGTCCATAATCCCTTAGGTTTACGTTCTGAATTGTTTTTAATCACTTCATTAGCTGCATTTAATATATTTTTAGTAGAACGATAATTTTGCTCTAGGAAAATGGTCTTCGCTTCAGGATAATCCTCTTCGAAAGATAAAATGTTTTGTATATCAGCGCCACGCCAACCATAGATAGATTGATCTGAGTCACCTACAACGCAAAGATTTTTAAATTTATTAGCAAGTAATTTCACTAAAGTGTACTGCGCTTTGTTTGTATCTTGATATTCATCGACATGAATATATTGAAACTTATTTTGATAATATTCTAGCGCATCAGGAACACGTTCAAAGAGGTTTATTGTAGTCATTATTAAATCATCAAAGTCTAATGCTTCATTTCGTGATAATTGTCTTTGATAACCTTTGTATACAGTAGCAACCATTTGTGAGTGAAAGTCATTTGCTTCTTTTTGAGCATCATCTGGTGTTTTCAATTCATTTTTAAGATTACTTATTGCTCCAATGAACATTCTTGGTTCAAAACGCTTGCTATCTATGTTTTCATTTTTCAAAACATCTTTAATAACAGATTTTTGGTCAGTAGGATCAATGATAGTGAAATTGCGTTCTATTCCAATTCTATCTGCATCCCTTCTTAAGATTCTCACGCACATAGAATGGAATGTGGACATCCAAATAACTTGAGCCTCTTCTCCGACCAATTGTTCAACACGTTCTTTCATTTCTTTAGCTGCTTTATTCGTAAAAGTAATCGCTAAAATATTGTAAGGAGACACATCTTTTTCATCTAATAAATAAGCAATACGATGTGTTAATACGCGTGTTTTCCCTGACCCCGCGCCAGCCATAATAAGCAATGGCCCTTCAGTCGTTCTTACAGCTTCACTTTGTTCTGTATTCATATTCTTTACTAGCGAATTCATTAATTAGACTCCTTTATTTTTACAGTTTTTAGCGCTTTTTTAATATCAGTATATATAATATTTCCTACGATAATCGTATCTGCAAAGTCAGCCATTTCTTGAGCTTGACCTAAATTTGAGATACCCCCACCATAGAAGAGTTGTGTTTCAGTAAGCATTTGAGATACGGCCTTTACTTTTTCTATGTCACCATATGCCCCACTATATTCTAAATACATAACAGGGAAATGATAGAGTTCATTAGCCATCTGCGCATATGCTTCAACATCTTCAATATTTAATTCCGTTTGAGCTCCAGTTTTGCGTGCAACTTTACTATCTGAATTCAGTATTAAATACCCTTCAAATATTACTTCCTCAAAGTTTATTACATGACCAAATTGTTTGAGAGCTTCTAATAAAATACCATTATGATATGTTGTATCATTACTATTCATCACTGTAGGAATAAAATAAAAATCAAATCCAGGCATTACACTTTCAACATTTGAAACCTCTAATGCAAGTGGTAATGGATAACGTCTCACTCTACTCATTAAATGAATGACATTATCCTCGGTTACATTATCCGTACCACCAATCATAATTGCATCTGTATTTGACATGCATATTGCTTCTAAATCATCGTCAGATATTGACTTAGCCGGATCTAGTTTAAATATATGTTTCCACTTTGTTATGTCATACATTTTCTGAAACTCCTTTATTTAACATACCCTAAATTATAGCATTTTTAAGTGTTAAGTTCTAAAGAGTAAAAAAGATAATAATACATCATTTCAGATAAAACTTAATGATTTTAAAGATAACTGAATCTTAGATTTTTCAAAGTTAAATCTTTATATCTTGCACATCTTGATAATATATTTGATTAACCACTTATTACCACAAATATTAAAAAGACTTCAAAAAGTGGATTAACACTTCTTGAAGCCTAAATATATAAAACATAAAAATTAATTCTTAGAACATTTACTAAATCATTCAAATGCTTTTATGACTTTGTTTCTATATTAAGTCTATCTAAAATCATAGTATATGCATCATTACCCCATTGTAACGAACGCTTAACTCTAGATATCGTTGCAGTTGATGCACCAGATTCGTCTTCAATCGTTGCATACGTATAACCTTGTTTAATCATTTTAGCAACTTGAAGTCTCTGAGATAGCGACTGTATTTCATTCACAGTGCATAAATCATCGAAAAACTGATAGCATTCTTCTCTATTTTCTAGCGCTAGGATCGCATCAAATAATTCATCCAATGCTTGCCCACGTAATTTTTCAATTTGCATCTCGAACAACCCCTATACACTTATTATTTTATCATTTTAACGTACTAATTAGTTAAAGTGTAGTAGATTCAATGAAAAAAGTATAGGATTTAAGTCGCATTTATCACATTTAGTTTATCATTTTTATTCTAATCCAGCACGCTCGAAAATTGTATCAACTTGATTAAGATGGTGTTTAGGATTGAAACACTCGTCCAATTCTTCTTTAGATAGAACATTTGTGATGGTATCGTCTTGTTCAATTAATTCTCTAAATGGTGTTTTAGTTTCCCAAGATTCCATTGCTTTTGGTTGAACTTTATCATAGGCTTCTTCCCTAACCATTCCCTTATTAATTAAAGCTAATAATACACGTTGTGAGAAAATCAAACCAAATGTTTTATCAATGTTAGTTCTCATATTATCTTCAAATACAGTAAGGCGATCTACAATATTTGTGAATCGGTTTAATGCATAATCTAAAGCAATTGTTACATCTGGTAACATGATTCTTTCTGCAGATGAATGAGAAATATCTCGCTCATGCCAAAGAGGTACATTTTCATATGCTGTAGTAATATATCCACGAATTACTCGTGAAATACCTGTAATATTTTCAGAACCAATAGGGTTACGTTTATGCGGCATAGCCGATGAACCCTTTTGTCCTTTAGCGAAAGCTTCTTCTACTTCACGTGTTTCTGTTTTTTGTAGGTTACGGATTTCCACTGCAAATTTCTCTAAGGAAGTAGCAATTAACGCTAGAGTAGCAATATAGTATGCATGTCGATCTCTTTGTAATGTTTGAGTAGAAACTGGTGCAGTATCAATGCCTAAGTGCTTACAAACATATGCTTCAATTTCGGGAGGAATATTAGCAAATGTACCTACTGCACCACTCATTTTACCCACTTCAATCTCTTTACGCACTTCTTTAAAGCGTTTAAGGTTACGTTTCATTTCTGTATACCAAAGTGCCATTTTAACACCGAAAGTAGTCGGTTCAGCATGGACACCATGTGTGCGCCCCATCATTAATGTATATTTATAATTCTTAGCCTTATTAGCTAATACTTCAATAAATCTTTCTAAGTCTTTCTCAATAATTTCATTCGCTTGTTTAACAACAAAGCTTAATGCGGTATCTACAACATCTGTTGAAGTAAGACCATAGTGAACCCATTTTCTTTCTTCACCAAGCGTTTCAGACACTTGTCTTGTAAAAGCTACAACATCATGACGTGTTTCCAGTTCAATTTCTTTTGCACGATCAACGTCAACTTTAGCATTTTCACGAATTTTTTTGACATCTTCTTTAGGGATATATCCTAATTCACTCCATGCCTCGCATGCTAATATTTCTACTTCTAACCATGCCTCATAGCGATTTTGATCTGTCCAAATTTTAGACATTTCTTCTCTTGAATAGCGTTCAATCATTCTTTAATAACTCCAATCGTATGTATTATTGCAGATTTTAAAAACTGTACATTAAACTTGATTTTTTCAAAAAAGTTCGTATTTAACTCGTTGGTTATAGTTTAACAAAACTATAGCTAAATGTATAAATGTTTTTTCCTTATATTCATATTTTATTGTAATTACTTTAGAAACTCAATTAACTATAAAAAAAGAGTAGAATAGATATCTGACTTTCAAAACAAATATCCGTTCTACTCAAAATTTTAAAAAGCACCACAATTGAAATTTGCATTATGGATTTAATTAATAGGTTTACCCACAAAAATTATATCCTGTTTGAGCACTTCTATACTTCCATCTTTATTTTCTTTATAGACTGGTTTTTCCATTCTACGAGTTGGCATAAAACCTTCTTCGCGCATACGAGCTAAGCAATCAGCAATGGTCTCATTATCTTCAACTTTAAACTTTTTGCTCATTTGTCTTCGCACTTTCTAATTCTTCATGTTCTACTACAACATCTAGATGTTCTGGCTCGTAAGCTTTAAGTTTACGTCTGCGTACCCCTTTAACCCAGAATCCACCATGAATATTTCTAGGTTCATAAGCAATGATAAACGCTTTAGGGTCAAGGTTTTTTATGGTATCCATAAGCTTAAATTCATATTTACGTGGCGTTAAAATTTGCATAACCATTCGACTACCATCACGTCCAAACGCTTCATAGTGAGTTACACCATAACCTAAATTTCTTAATTCATTAGGTAAATCTAATTCATACTCTGACGAAGTCACATTGACTACGGTATAACCTAACGCTAGTTTTTCTTCTATCTTCATACCAACGATGATTCCAACTGAGAAGCCTAATGCATATGCAAAAATGTTTTGGATTTGATCTAAACTAGACATAACTAATCCTAAACCAACAACATATACAAGTACCTCAAGGAAACTTACCACTGCAGCAATGTAACGATAGCCTTTCAATGTTAAAATGGTTCTCATCGTCAAGAATGTGACATAACAGACATTGATTACAAATATGGCCAATACCATTAGCCATGGATTATGAGCGATTGCCGACATATTATTCCTCTTTTCTAACTATAAATCCAAATCATTTTACCAGTCACACATTATTTTGTCACTAAGAATAATTTTATTTCAAATTTTAGTTTTTAGGCCAAGTATATCTAGTATATGCAAGTTCACGTTTGTGCGCATTTCTAACATAATGTTTCTCAATAGTTTCTCGCGCTTCAGCGGGTATATCTTTACCTTCGAGATAATCATCTATTTGATCATAAGTCACACCTAGAGCTTCCTCATCAGGTAATTGTGGCTTATCATCTTCTAAGTCTGCAGTTGGTACTTTCTCATATAAATGTTTTGGTGCATTTAAATACTTTAATAACTGCTTACCTTGTCTTTTGTCCAATCCAAAAATTGGAGCAATATCAGCCGCACCATCACCATATTTAGTATAGAAACCAGTAATGTTCTCAGCAGAATGATCAGTTCCAACAACGATTCCACTTTGGTTTGAAGCAATCGAAAATTGAACTTTCATACGTTCTCGAGCTTTTTCATTTCCTCTTTGAAAATCTGTCAATTCGATACCCGCTTCCTTAAGAGATTGGACGCTTTGGTCTACTGCAGGTTTGATATTAACTGTAACTGTTTCATCAGGTTCTATAAATTGCAGTGCATCTTCTACTTCATCAGCATCCTTTTGTACACCATACGGTAATTTAACTGCTATAAACTTACATTCACGTCCCTCAGAGCGTAATTCATTTACAGCTAACTGTACAATTTTTCCTGTTAATGTAGAATCTTGTCCTCCAGAAATTCCAAGTACTAGCGATTTAATAAAAGAATGAGATTGAACATAAGACTTAATGAAATGTTTGATTTCATTTACTTCTTTTTCACTATCAATCTGTTGTTTAACTTTCATTTCTTTAACAACAATATCTTGTAATTTACTCATGATCTTCCTCCATCTCTTTAACACGTTCTGCTACTTCAAAGATACGTTTATGTTTGTTTTCCCAACATTTAGCACTTAAATCTACAGGATATTCTTGAGGGTTTAAGTAACGCTTATTTTCCTCCCAAAGTGTATCTAAACTTTTAGTTAAATATGCCTGAGCTTCACGTTCGGTAGGAAGTTGATATACTAACTTACCAGCTTCAAAGATGGTATGATGTAAATCTTTCGCTTCAAATGATTTAATAAATTTCATTTTATACGTATGTACTGGATGGAATAGTTTGAGAGGTTTTTCAGTTGATGGATCTTCTCCTTCAAGCGTAATATAGTCACCTTCTGCTTTTCCAGTCTTTTTATTAATAATACGATAGACATTCTTCTTACCAGGAGTCGTTACTTTTTCGGCATTATTAGAAAGCTTGATTCTATCACTAAAAGTACCATCCTCAGTTTCAATGGCTACTAGTTTGTATACTGCACCGAGTGCAGGTTGATCATAACCAGTAATTAATTTAGTTCCCACACCCCATGCGTCCACTTTAGCTCCTTGTGCTTTCAAACTTGTTATTGTTTGCTCATCCAAATCATTTGAAGCAATAATTTTAGCTTCTGTGAAGCCAGCTTCGTCTAACATACGTCTTGCCTCTTTAGATAAATAAGCAATATCTCCAGAATCTAATCTAATTCCAATAAAGTTGATAGTGTCACCCAACTCTTTAGCTACTTTTATTGCTGTAGGCACACCCGATTTTAATGTATGGAAAGTATCTACCAAAAAGACGCAATTTTTATGTCGTTCAGCATATTTTTTAAATGCTGTATACTCCTCACCATATGTTTGAACTAATGCATGCGCATGCGTACCTGAAACTGGTATATCGAATAGCTTACCCGCTCTTACATTACTAGTTGAGTCAAATCCACCAATAAAGGCTGCGCGAGCCCCCCATAAGCCAGCGTCAATTTCTTGACCTCTTCTAGTTCCAAATTCCATCAATGTATCATTCATAGCGATTTGTCTGATTCTGCTCGCCTTAGTCGCTATAAGTGTGTGGAAATTAATTATATTTAATAAAATTGTTTCAATAAGTTGAGCTTGAATTAAAGGAGCCTCAACTCTTATTAATGGCTCATTACCGAAACATAATTCCCCCTCTTGCATAGAGCGAATATTACCTGTAAATTTTAAATTCTTTAGATAACTTAGAAAATCATCTTTATAGCCTATTGTTTTTAAATAGTCTATATCAGCATCAGAGAAACCAAAATTCTCTATAAAGTCAATTACACGTTTTAAACCATTAAAAACCGCATAACCACTGTTGAAAGGCATGTTTCTAAAATATAAATCAAAAATAGCAGTTCTTTCGTGAATGCCGTCATTCCAGTAGCTTTCCGCCATATTAATTTGATATAAGTCATTTTGTAGCATTAAGCTGTCATCTTTAAATTGGTACACTCAAATCTCTCCAATCAACCGAGTCATTTACGACTAGTTTATCATAATTCACATTGTGAAAGTAAACGACTTACCTAAGAAGTCAGAATGTTATAATAGTTTTTAAATTTGGTTGTCACAAAACTCTCAACGACAAATTCATGACAATTGAATATTTTAACTGAGTATTTTTAAAACCTCGATTATAATACGGATGAGGTGTTTTAAATGTTATTAGATGAAGCTAAATCATTTATTCAAACCATGTTTAATGAATTAAATTATAGCTCAAGTGAAACTCAACAAAGACTTAATGAAATTGAAGAAGAAATTAAAGAAACAGGAAGCTACACCCATACTTATGAAGAATTGGTATATGGATCGAAAATGGCATGGAGAAATTCTAATCGTTGTATTGGGAGACTATTTTGGGAATCTCTAAATGTGGAAGATGCGCGTCATGTTGAAAATGAAGAAGAATTCATTGATACAATTCACCAACATATAAATAAAGCGAGTAATAATGGTAAAATCAAGCCACTTATTACAATTTATTCACCCAAAAATGGCCCTAAAATATATAATAATCAGCTTATTCGTTACGCAGGTTATGACAAAGCAGGAGATCCATCTGAGAAAAAAGTGACACGATTGGCTCAACATCTAGGATGGAGCAGTGAGGGTACAGATTTCGATATATTACCTTTGATATATCAAATGCCTAATGAAGCACTAAAATTTCATGAGTATCCAAAACATCTTATTAAAGAGGTACCTATATTTCATGACCAGTATCCAAAATTAGCACATTTAAATTTAAAATGGTATGCAGTGCCAATCATTTCCAATATGGATTTAAAAATTGGCGGAATCATTTATCCTACTGCACCGTTTAATGGATGGTATATGGTAACTGAGATAGGTGTACGTAATTTCATAGATAGTTATCGTTATAATCTTTTAGAAAAAGTTGCAGAAGCCTTCGAATTTGATACACTTAAAAATAATTCATTTAATAAGGATCGAGCACTTTTAGAATTAAACTATGCCGTATATCATTCCTTTAAAGCTGAGGGCGTTTCTATTGTCGACCATTTAACTGCCTCAAAGCAGTTTGAAATGTTTGAACGAAATGAACTTAAGCATGATAGACACGTGACTGGTAAATGGTCATGGTTAGCACCACCTTTATCGCCAACGTTAACATCTAACTATCATCATGGTTATGATAATACGATGCGATCAACTAATTTCTACTATAAAAAGAATGAACCTATGAAGTGCCCTTTTCATTAAAATTTTAGGAGTGAAACATGCGATTATATTATTTAGGACCTAAAGGAACTTTCTCTTATCTCGCTTCACAAAAACTTATTTTAGAAAATGATATCGAATATTTAGCTAAGTCAAACCTTCACGAAGTGATCAAAGCAGTCTCAAGTGACGATAACTCAATCGGTATCGTTCCCATAGAAAATTCTATCGAAGGTACGATTAACATCGTAGCTGACGCATTAGCTGAACAAAAAATTTATGCTCATGGTGAAATTCACTTAGATATTGATTTTGCATTGTATGGCTATCCTTCTGATAGTTTACATGACATTAAAAAAGTCTACTCAATCGCGCCTGCTATCAGTCAAACAACCAATTATATACACCAACATCAATTTCTGTACGATTATACAGACAGTACAATTCAAAGTTTAGATAAAATAGCCAAAGGTATAGGTGCTATTGCGCCTTTAGGTAGTGGAGAAACTTATGGATATCAACCTATTGATTTGCATATTCAAGATTATCCGCATAATGTCACACGCTTTTTAATTGTTAAAAATCATACACACTTTGAAGATGATACTAATACAACCATGTTCTTAATTACCCCTCAGTATGATAAACCTGGTTTGTTAGCGAGTGTATTAAATACCTTTGCATTATTTAATATCAACCTCTCATGGATTGAATCACGACCTTTAAAAACTCAATTGGGAATGTACCGCTTCTTCGTACAAGCAGACACACCTGTAACCAACGATGTTAATAAAGTAATTACTATTTTAAAAACGTTAGATTTTACAGTGAATTTAATAGGTTCGTTTAATAAAAGATTTTAGAAATTCAAATATTTAAATAACCCGCTAAACAAAAGTTATTTAGCGGGTTTATTGTTTAATTTATTTATTTTTTAATGATGCTTAAGATTTATTAATATAGTTGCATAGCTATTCGACATTAATTTTTTCGACTTTTAAAAATTCCTCTTCCTGATTAAGAGTTAGATCTTTTATATCCTCTAGATGTAGAGTTTGCGTTGAATCATCGAAATGATTACCTGCTATAAATACATGTTGATGTTTCACATCATTATAACTCCTTATATGAACTGCATCTCTCTCCATCTTTCCTGTAAAGGTATTACCAATCACATTGAAATTTTCCCCTGCTTGTGTACCCATAACTTGACCTGTTTGAGGGTCTGCTGCATTTTTACCATCTTTCACGCCAAGAAATCGTATACCACCATTACATGATTTGAATTCATTTTTTGAAATAAATGTATTCTTAGACTTTAGCGGTGTTAAAGCAAATTCTTTTAGTTTATCAAACACATTATTTCTAATATGAATATTGTCATAAAATTTATTATAGCGACTTGCGTGTGAACCTATTGCACGATTCCATGCTTTCATTTTCGGATGATCAGAATTACCAAAATAACAATTCTCTATAACAACATTCTTAGTAATTGTACCATCAGTTGTGCCAAATTTAGGAAATGCACCTGGCACTTGAATGTCTAATTGAACTGCTTCTGAAAATGAACGATCTCCATCTATGTCGAGAAAACCCTCGAATGAACAATCTGTAATATGTAAGCCATTTAAACCACATGCATCTAATGCATGTCCACCAACTATATTTTTAAAGGTTACGCCGATAAGTTGAATATCTTCAGCATGACCTATACTCATAGCAGTATTGTTGTATGGAAAGTCGCCCCCATTCATATCAAACGTGCCACCTTTAATATAAATATGACTATTTCCAGAATATTTATGGTAAAAAATATAAGGTTTACCATTTTTTAGCAATGCATCTTTCCCTACTCGCAAAAGAACTGCCTCATCATCGAGTAGCAACGTTGTAGAATCATAAATGACTAAAGCTTTTCTAATATGATATGTACCTTTAGGGATAAAAACAGTGTGTTTACCTTTTTTGGCATAATTTAATGCTTTTTGAATTGCTCTTGTGTCTTTATATTTATTTTCTCCAGTTAAACCAAATTCCCTGGCATTAATGAACATTCGGTAATCCCCCCGTTTTATAAAAAATAATGATTGTATGCTTGATGTGAACTCTATATACTAAAGTTATATTTCATTAATGATATTGTATTTATTTTAAAAATTAATTTTAGTATAAATACACATCAAAAAGTCTTATTTATATATAAATATACCAATATAGTGCTTTTTAAACACATTAGAGGGAGGATGTTTTAATGAATAAAAACGCACTAATTATAGTGGATTATTCTATTGATTTTATTGCGAATGATGGAAAACTTACTTGTGGGAAGCCTGGTCAAGAAATAGAGGATTATATTTTAAGAAGAATTGAAACGTATCTTAACCATCAAGAAGATATCTTTTTTACAATGGATGTCCATTATGAGAATGACCTATACCACCCTGAGACACAACTTTTTCCACCTCATAACATTTATGGAACAAATGGCCGTAGTTTATATGGAAAAGTTGGTGAAATATACGAGAAAAACAAGCATAATTCACAAGTCCATTACTTGGATAAAACAAGATATGATTCATTTTATGGTACACCATTAGATAGTTTGTTGAGGGAACGTGATATTAAAAATGTAGAAATTGTAGGTGTTTGCACGGATATATGTGTGTTACATACAGCGATTTCAGCCTATAACTTAGGTTATAACGTCACAATTCCAAGCCGAGGTGTAGCATCCTTTAACCAAGAAGGGCATATTTGGGCACTAGCGCATTTCCAAAACTCACTAGGTGCTAAGGTAGAAGATTAAACTAAAATCATGCTAAAATGTGATTAAATATAAATGAATAAGGAGATATTGAAAATGACAAAAACTTTTATTTTTGGGCACAAAAATCCAGATACAGATGCAATTTCTTCAGCTATTATCATGGCTGATTTTGAACAACAAACTGGTAACTCTGAAGCAAAAGCTTACCGATTAGGTGAAGTTAGTGCTGAGACACAATACGCTTTAGATTACTTTAAAGTAGAAGCCCCAGAATTATTATCTGAAGACTTAAATAATGAAGATGTTATTTTAGTTGACCATAACGAATTTCAACAAAGTGCTGATTCAATCGCTGACGCATCTGTAAGACACGTGATTGATCACCACCGTATCGCAAATTTCGAAACAGCTTCCCCACTTTATTACAGAGCTGAACCAGTGGGATGTACTGCTACTATTTTATACAAAATGTATAAAGAACGTGGATTTGAAATTAAACCTGAAATTGCTGGTTTAATGATTTCAGCTATAATTTCAGATAGCTTATTATTTAAATCACCTACATGTACTGAAGAAGATGTTAACGCAGCTCAAGCATTAAAAGAAATTGCCAATGTTGATTTAGATAGCTATGGTTTAGATATGCTAAAAGCTGGTGCTTCTACTACTGATAAATCTGCAGAAACCCTATTAGGTATGGATGCTAAATCATTTACTATGGGCGACTATGTCACTCGTATCGCACAAGTTAACACTGTAGATATCGACGAAGTACTTAACCGTAAAGATGAATTAGAAAAAGTAATGTTAGAGATAAGCGCAAACGAAAAATATGACTTATTCGTACTTGTAGTAACTGATATTATCAACAGTGATTCTAAAATTTTAGTTGTCGGCGCTGAAAAAGATAAAGTAGGCGAAGCATTTAATGTTCAATTAGATGATGGTATGGCCTTCTTATCTGGCGTAGTTTCTCGTAAGAAACAAGTGGTACCTCAAATTACTGAAGTATTATCATAATTATTTGAATTAATTTTAAATGAATTTGGGAGCATTTTAAAATGCTCCTTTTTTATTATAAAAAATAACATTAATAGAGCTTTTTTGGGGTATAAATTTGTTAAGTGTCTTATTGTTTTCCTAATTAAAAATTTAAGTGAGTACATAGACCTCTTTTACTACCATAAAAATTTCAGGGAGGTAAAACTTTAAAATGAACGATATTGAACAACAATTTAATATTAGCAAGCAATTTTTCAAAACAAATAAAACTAAAGATTTAAAATTTAGGAAGCACCAATTAAAAGCTTTAAGTAAAAGTATCAAAAATCATGAACAAGCTTTACTAGAAGCACTTAATAAAGATTTAGGAAAAAGCAAAGTAGAAGCTTATGCTACAGAAATTGGTATATTACTAAAAAGCATTAAACTTGCCAGAAAAGAACTAAAAAATTGGGCTAAAACTAAACAAGTTGAAACACCGCTTTATTTATTTCCAACTAAAAGTTATATCAAAAATGAACCCTACGGTACTGTTTTAATTATTGGTCCCTTTAATTATCCTGTACAGCTAGTATTCGAACCTTTAATTGGAGCCATCGCTGCAGGTAATACTGCCATTGTTAAACCCTCTGAACTTACCCCTAACGTAGCAGAAGTAATTCAAGATATAATTCAAGAAACTTTTGAAGAGAATTATATTTCAGTTGTGAAAGGTGGCATTGAGGAAACTCAAAAATTAATTCATTTACCGTTCGACTATATGTTTTTCACTGGTAGCGAAAAAGTTGGTCAAATCATCTATGAATCGGCTGCTAAAAATCTGGTACCTGTTACTTTAGAGTTAGGTGGTAAATCTCCAGTCATTATTGACCAAACTGCAAATTTAAAAGTCGCTAGTGAAAGAATTAGTTTCGGAAAATTTACGAATGCAGGACAAACATGCGTAGCACCTGATTATATACTAATTGATCGAAAAGTAAAAAATGATTTTATTAATGCACTAAAACAAACAATTACAGAATTTTATGGGGAAAACATCAAAGAAAGTCCTGATTTTGGAAGAATTGTTAATCAAAAACATTTCAACCGCTTAAATGAATTATTAGAAACTCATGAGAGTAAAACTATTTTCGGTGGTAAAAGCTTTGAAGAAGATTTATATATTGAACCTACATTAATAGACAATGTTAATCTACAAGATAAAGTTATGCAGGAAGAGATTTTTGGTCCTATTCTACCAATTATTACTTATGATGATTTCGATGAGGCAATTCAAATTATTCAGAGTAAATCTAAACCTTTAAGTTTATATCTTTTTAGTGAGGATGAAAATTCTACACACCGCGTATTAGAGGAATTATCATTCGGTAGCGGAGCTATAAATGATACACTTATGCATTTAGCAAATCCTAATTTACCATTTGGTGGCATTGGGGCTTCAGGTATCGGTCAATATCATGGCAAATATTCTTTTGATACCTTTAGTCATATGAAATCATATACATTTAAATCTACACGTTTAGAATCAAGTATCTATTTCCCGCCTTATAAAGGCAAATTTAAATATATTAAAGCCTTCTTTAAAAATTAAATAATTAACTATAATAACGCTCCATATGTAATTTGGTGTGAATGCATTTCTGAAAGGTAAAATTTTAGTGTACCTTTTAGAATGGCATCGCTTATTAATTACATATGGAGCTTAATCATTTAGAATAAGACGCAAACACCTTCAGGTGCACTTTCGTGGTCATCAATAAATTCAAGTTTTCCTGTGACACTATCTCTTTTAAACACAGTTACTTTAGACTCACCTTCTTGATGAGCACATACTATTAAGTTATCATCCGGCGTAATATTAAAATCTCTAGGAAATTCATCTTTAGTCGGTTGAATATCCACCATTTTTAATGATTTTCCGTTATTAACAACTTCGTAAATAGCTATGCTATCATGACCTCTATTACTTACATATAAATGTTTCTGATCATGAGATAATCTTACCGCAGCTAATTTCGATTCTTCTTTAAAATCTTGAGGTATTGTAAGATGTCTCTCAATTTCTTTAAATTCACCATCATTATATTCAGTTACACTTACATAATTAGATAATTCATGAACTACATATGCGTATTTACCATCTTTACTAAAAGTAATGTGCCTTGTGCCATCCGCTTCTTTAAATTGTGAAACAGCATATTCTTTTAAACCTTGGTCACCATATGTATAAGCAACGATTCTATCTGAGCCTAAATCGGTTGCTACTACATATTTATTATCTGGCGTTTCATTTAAAAAATGGACATGCGGGGATTCCTGCCTTTCATGTGGACCTGTTGGATATTCATGTTCAATTTCTTCAATAAGTTTTTCAATTTCTCCAGTATCTTTATTTAACTTATAAATTCGTGCAATTCCAGCACCATAAACAGCTTCAAATAAATAATTGTTATCACTTGAAATTTGTATATAACATCCTGTTCCATTTTTAGATGCTAAACATTTATTAATTAGTTCTAAATCACTATTTTGCGTTATTTTGAAGCTTGCTACACCACAATTTTCATTTTCTTTAGTAATGGCGTATAAATAGTTTTCATTTCTAGTTAAATATGTAGACGCCTCTATTTCATAACCTGTTTGAACTTCTTTTATTGTCCCTTTTAAATCTTCTAATTCGAAACGGTAAATTCCCTTACCATTTTGCTTAGTATAAGAACCAATATATCCAATAGTCATATTTATCCCTCCGTAAAATTAATCATTATTGGTTTAATTTTAACTATAAGTGTCAGCGATTTACAATTAAAACTTTTGCACTTTCCACTATAGAAAAAATATATGGAAATTGATATTCTATAGTATGTTCATTAAATTTATAATCTATTTACTCTTGCATAGAGAAAGTCGAGTGAATCATTTATGACCTTTATAGCTATTGTTATTTTCGTTATAACTTTAATTTTTGTTATTTGGCAACCAAAAGGATTAAATATAGGAATTACTGCTGTAGCTGGTGCACTTTTAGCTATTATTACAGGCGTTGTATCTCTAACTGATATTGTTACAGTTACAAATATAGTATGGAATGCAACGTTAACTTTCGTTGCTATAATTTTAATATCACTCATTTTAGACCGTATTGGCTTCTTTGAATGGGCTGCTTTGCATATGATTATTGCTTCAAAAGGCTATGGCCTTAGAATGTTTATTTTTATAATGACTTTAGGTGCTGTAGTAGCTTCTCTATTTGCCAATGATGGTGCTGCGCTTATTCTTACACCAATAGTGTTAGCTATGGTAAGGAGCTTAGGTTTTGATAAAAAAACAATATTCCCATTTATTATAGCAAGTGGATTTATAGCCGATACCACTTCCCTACCACTCACTGTCAGTAATTTAGTCAATATCGTTTCAGCTGACTACTTTAACATCACATTTATTCAATATGCTTTAAGAATGATAATTCCAAATTTATTTTCATTTTTAGCAAGCATATTTGTGCTTTGGCTTTATTTTAAAAAATCTCTTCCTAAAAGTACAAATATTGAAGATTTAGCCACACCTCAATCAGTTATAAGAGATAAGAAACTTTTTAAAACGTCTTGGATTATTCTTATTATTTTATTAATAGGTTATTTAACAAGTGAGTTTATTCATGTTCCCGTGGCTTTCATAGCATTAATTATTGCTTTTGTATTCCTACTCTTAGCGAGTCGTTCTAAAGCAGTTAATACTAAAGAAGTTTTAATAGAAGCTCCTTGGAATATAGTTATATTTTCAATTGGTATGTATCTTGTAGTGTATGGATTGAAAAATGTAGGTATAACATTAGTACTAGGGAATATTTTGAATTCTATTTCAAACCATGGGCTATTCAGTAGTATTATGGGTATGGGATTCATTGCAGCCTTCCTCTCTTCTATTATGAATAACTTGCCCACTGTTTTATTAGATGCAATTGCTATTGCTCAATCTAATTCTGAAGGATTAATTCAAGATGGTATGGTCTATGCAAACGTTATTGGCTCTGATTTAGGTCCAAAAATCACTCCAATTGGCTCTTTAGCAACTTTATTGTGGCTTCATGTATTAACTCAAAAAGGTGTTAAAATATCATGGGGAACATATTTTAAAACAGGTATAGTGATTACTATTCCTGTACTATTTATAACGTTACTAGGACTCTATTTTACTCTAATTATTTTTTAAAAATTGAATACACTCTCAAGCTGGCTTAAAATCACAAAAATATAGCCAGCAATTTTGTATTGCAAAATAGAACAAATGTTCGTATAATAGAATTATATCGAACGAGGTGATCTAAAGATGACGGATATAAAGAATGAAACGGATTATCGAAATATTCCACGTGAAATGTTAGATAGGAATATTCCGGCTGGTCGTGGCATGGTTAAATGGGCGCCGTTCGCTACGCTACCCGAACAATTCGAAACTATCCATCAATACATGATTGATCAAAATAAAATAGATAGACCAGTACTTTCAGACGATCAATTAGCTCAATTAAATATCCGCTTGCACGAAGCATTACAAAAATCTCAACCTGTTAATATAAAATATTATGAAGAAGGTTATATTAATTTTGTTAATCTTAATATACATCGCATTGATTCATTAAATCTTGAAATTGAAGGGATAAAGCCAGGTACTACCTATCATCAGAAAGTCCCTATTTTAGATATTGTTGATATTACTTTCTCATAAAAAAAAGTTGGCAATAGCTTATTAAAGCATTGCCAACAATTATCTCAAATTAGTACTAAACTATTAGAACTAATTAATTATTATTTTCAATATCTGAAACAATTTCTTTAGTTTTTCTTTCAATATCTTCGAAATCTTTTTTGAAGATATAAGCAAAGGCAACTACACCTACGCCTACTACAACTGTAGTGATAGCTAATAAGCTAAATACAAATTTAAATAAACCTTTAATAAAGTTCCACATTACTTTTCACCTCTAAAATTAATATGCATATCTACAATTCACTATGATAGCATACTTATCTCTATCAATAAATAAATACCCGTTTCAAAAATTAATCATTCTCAACTAAATATATATTTATGGTAATATGTCAATTAAAGATTAATTTAAATAATCAAACTGAAATTAATAACGAGATTCCAAACCAATTGTTACTCTTATAAATAAATATTAACTTAACCACCATGACTTAACAGAATCAGCAATCGCTCTACAACTATCTGAAATCATAGATATCACTCCCATAGATTAAAAAATTCCCTCACTAAAATACAATTCGATTGTAATATTTCATCCATAGTAATTCAATTAACATTAAGTTAATTTACGATTACATTAAAGTAAATATTTGAAATGAAAGGATGACTAACATGCAAAATGTTCAATCCGATATCATGACTTTTCGTGGTTCTCATTATGACTTAGGAGTCGAAACAGCGAAATGGTTACAAAGAACTCCTTTATTAAAAAATCGTGAAAAAGAATGGAAAAAAAGAAATCCAAGATTTGATATCGATGTCAGAGAAACATATAATATTTTTCAAATTTATGCTCCTAAAATTTGGGACGAGCTAATAGGTATGCAAGACGTTTTGAATCTACCTACTAAACAAATTATATTAAATTTTGGACACTATCGTTTTACTGATTTAAAAGATAGTGGTTGTACAGTTTTTAAAGGGAAAGACTATTTACTACGTAATTATGATTATCATCCCTCTACTTATGATGGTCGATATTTACTATACAAACCAAATGATAGTGGTTTAGCTCAAATAGGACCTACTTCTAGAGTAACTGGCAGGATGGATGGAATGAATGAGTATGGTTTATCAATGGCTTATAATTTTATGCATCGCAAGAAACCAGCAAATGGCTTTGTATGCTACATGATAGGTAGACTTATACTTGAATATTGTAAAAACGTTAATGAAGCTATACAACTTTTAAAAGAATTACCTCATAGAAGCTCTTTTAGTTATATTTTAATGGATAAAGAATCTAATTATGCCATTGTCGAAGTAACACCTCGTTCTATAGATATTAGATATGAACCTATATGTACGAATCACTTTGAATTATTAACACATGAAAATCGTAACTACACTAAAGAATCTAAAGAACGGTTGGAGAGAGTGATTAACACCACAAGAAGTGATTTAAGAAAAGAAAATGCTTTTAAATTATTTAATGACCCTCAATATAATATTTATAGTAAATTATTTAAGAGTTGGTCTGGAACAATTCACACATCGTTATACGAACCTCAAACTTTAACAACGTGGATAGGACTTGGAGAAAATAGTTCTCCGACTAAAATAGACTTTTATCAATGGCTTAAAAATAATACTCTAACAATAAATCAACTAAACGGAAAAATTGATACCGATTTAACATTTGCCACATATTAAAATAATTTTTCAAAAATAGAATAAAACCCATAAATGAGTGATTGTACAACACTCATTTATGGGTTAATAATCAAATATTTAAATAAAAAATGCGTTACTTAATTGATGACAATATCACCATCAACCGTATAAAATTCCAAAATGTTTTTACTCTTACCTACTTTACCATCTTTAAAATTATTATTATTGACTACTTTTTCACCACGTCCAGGATGTAACTTAAGTAGTGTGTTTTTAGGCTTAGCTTCAAAGTTATAATTTATATCTCCTTTTTTTGTTGAAGCTTTAATATCATTCGAAGATTTCATTTTATTCATATTAATATCTCCCTCATTCAATAGGAAGATTGAATCTTGGAATTCGCTACGGCTAAGAGTCAACTTACCAGTATCGATTTTTAAGTTTCCTTTTTTAACTGATGAATCACAAATATAAGCTAAGCTATTTGAACCATCCACATTTAAATATTTTAAATTTGAATGTTCCATAGAAAAGTGACGACTATTTATTATTGTGGCACTTGATGCATTAAAATTCCTCAAATGTACATCACCTATTACGGATTTAGCGCTAAGATCTTTCAATTGTTTATCTGGTACTGTAATGGTGAGTTTTTTCTTATTATAATGAAAAGGATTAAAGTTTAATCCGTATCCTCTATTAGTAGCACGTTTCTCGGTAACTTTGAGCATTTTACCTTTTTTAGATACATATACATCGTTATCACCTTGATAATCCACTTTGAATTTATTACCTTTAACAATGTTTATTTCAGAACCAATTGTACTTACTGACAACTGACTGAAATGATTATTAAAAGTCTTATTATAGTTTTGCTTTTCATATTTAGCTTTATCAAAAGCAAACCAAGTAACTGTTCCACTGATAAAGAAAATTGCAAATATAATTAAACCGCTAATGAAAAGCTTCCTCATTTCCTAACGCTTCCTTTAACTGTTTTAATGTACCATGATAAATATTTCAATATTAAATTATGTACTAATACAATAATTTTTAATGTTAAAACAATAAAAATAATTCCTAAACCTGTTAAAGAGATAGAGAATAATATATTACTCAGTGAATTATAAAACCCATTAATTATCGAATAACTAATAAGGATCAATGGGGAGAATAGTAAACAGACTGCTGTAAACACCAAAAGTAAAATCAGAAATGCAATAATCGCTACTGGAACTAATATAATAAATAATGAAAGTATACCTAGACTTAAGGAGGCTATAATAGCTCTAGTTATGTTTTGGATTGTTGGTTTTGATTTAGCATAACTGATAGCACTTTTAGCTTTTATCTCTTTTGCTATATCATACGGATCTTTCAATTTATTCACTATTTGTTCTTCACTTCTACCTTTTAACTCTTCTTCATAGAATAAATTTTCATATTCGTACATTTTATTATCTTTTTCTCGTCTAGGAAGATCATCTAAAGCTAATTCTAATTCATTTAAAAAAGTAATTTTATCCATGTATCGTCACTCTTCCTGAATTTGAATTAAAGAATAGTTATCAAGATTTATCATTTACTGAAAAACTCTATTCTTTTTACGATATCATCTTTATATAATATATTCAGTTTCATTTTATTTTGGCGGTCAGTATATGTAATAGATTTATAATGCTTACCAACCATATGTCTTTTATAACTATCTCCTAACTCGTTAATAACATCATCAATTGAGTCACCTATTCTAACTCCGAAATTCGTTTTAACACTTTTATCCTTGATTAAAACAATTCCTTTAACAATGTGCTTTTTATTTTTCACTTTAACCGTTAAATCCTTATGCTTTTCGTCATTATAAAATTTAAATCGATCTAATTTAATTTTTTTATTAATGACATACCCTTTCTGATTAAAACGATCATTTAAACCTATATCATTCACAGTATAATTGGATAAATCTACTGTTTTAATACTTCTATAGTACATAATTCCGAAAAGTAGAATAATTGCTCCAATTAAAAAAAGGGTTGAAATCACCCATCTGTTTTGTATACGCACTTGAGTCACCACTTTCACTCTTGTTCTATTAAATATAGCATATGAAATTTGGAGTTTCATCTAACAACTTAGTCACATTCATAATTAAATTATGATTGAGTTAATTTAATATCTTTAAAGTTAAAAAATTGTTATAATATTCTAAATAATTAAGGAGGTTATTTCTATGACTAATTTAGAAACTTATTTTAAAAAAAGTCAGCCACTAGAAGAGTACATTGACCGAATGAAAGATAATAGAAATAATTTATTATCAATATACAAATCCTTTAAATTACCAGAAGAAGATGACCGTATTACAAAGCTTAAAGATGCAAATTACTCAAAGGTATTAGTCATCACTGAAGATTGGTGTGGTGATGCAATGATGAACCTTCCAATACTTAAACGTGTAAGTGAAGAATTAAATTTAGAAGTTAGAGTATTTCATAGAGATGACGACACACGTTTAATTGATCAATATCTTACAAATGGTAAGTCTAGATCGATTCCTATTTTTGTTTTTATGAACAGTGCATATGAACAAATAACCGTATGGGGACCTAGAGCTAAGGAAGTCGAAAAATTTGTTGTTGATTTGAGAAATGATAAATTACCAGATAAAGATCATCCTCAATATGATGATAAAGTTAAAGAAACTCACTTACTTATTTCAAATAGATTTAAAACAGATTCATCATTTTGGAAAAATGTATATAACTCCATAATTAATCAGCTTTTATATAAATAAATACTGAGGCTAAAGCCTCAGTATTTTTGAACTTAAATATCTCGTTTAGCAGCATATAAGATGTTAGCTACAAATAATACTACTATTGAAGCAATTGAAATAAACCATTGCCAATGCGAGAATTTAATCTCCTCTGTCATTTTCTCAGTGAGATAAGTAAATGGAATATATTTAAATGATTTTTGAATATCGTCACCAATATTTGGAATTAAACCTATTAAAGGTTGCACAAATGGAACGATAAGTAATAAGAAAATACCTAAAGTAAAGATTACTGCCGGCTTTTCAATAATTAACGTAAGTAATAATAAGAATAAGCCAAAGAATAAGAAAAATATAAGGTAAAACCATATATTATTTAAGAATTTATCTCCGTCAACATTTGAACCTTTTGTAGATGCTTGAATAACAATAATTACAAGATATTGAAGTAAAGTAAATAAGAAAGAAATTAATATCATTGAAATTGTTTTAGCAATAATATAACCAATACGACTACTTACCTTACTCATATATAATTGAATTGTACCTTGAGAATAATCTCTAGTGATAGTTTTAATGATAAATAATAATCCCGCGAATAAGAATAACCAGTTGGCCAGTACGAAGACCATTTCGTTATTTACTTCATGAGACTTGCTATATGCTGCTTGCATACTTGCTTGGAAGACTGTCATTCCTATAACTAGTATTAATGCAAGATATGTTAAAGGACTTTTTAAAATACTAATTAAATCGAACTTGACTAGCTGTAAACTTCTCATTATTTATCACCTCTTTGATTAATATTAAAGTAAGTATCACGTAGAGAACTTTTACGCGTTTCAATATACTTAGGATAAACACCTTGTTCAGACAATGATTTTAATAGTGGTTTATAGTCTCTTTGAGCTTTAATGATAATCTCACCAGCATCTTTTTGTGATTGTTGCACTTTATAATGTTCAGTTAGATATTCTAAAGTTTTATTAAAATCATCATGTTCAATAGTAATGATTGTACTATCTTCTGGTCCCCCATCTTTCATGTTCACATCTTGAACAAAGTTACCATCTCTAAGGAAGACAGCTCTATCACAAATAAGTTCAATATCTTCTAATTTATGACTTGAAATTAATATTTTCATATCTAATTGTTTGACTAATGATTGGATAGTTTTTAAAACATCAATTGATCCATCTGGATCCATACCATTTGTAGGCTCATCTAAAATTAAATATTTTGGTTTATTCATAAGAGAGACCGCAATGGCTAATTTCTGTTTCATACCCATTGAATATTTTTTCACTTTTTTCTTAATATAAGGTCTCATACCAAAAGCATCAATAATGTGATCAGAATACTCTTTATCAAAGCCTTTGCCTAAAACTTGAGCGAACAATTTTAAATTATATAAACCTGACTTGTTGTCATAAAGTTTAGGATGTTCGATTAAGTAACCTACGTTTTCATCTTTAGATAAATCAACTTTCCCTTGGTAATTAATAATATTACCATTCATGACTTTCATTAATGTTGTTTTACCAACACCGTTTTTACCAATAAGACCAACTATTTGGCTATTTCCAAAATCAAAGTTTATATCGTCAATAACTGTATTTTGACCATATTTTTTAGTGATTTGTTCTAATTTCATAGTAGACCCCCTTAAGTGGTTAATGTTTTATTTTTCTAATTTGAATTAAATAATTCACTACTAAACTTATGATGCTAATAATCAATAGGCCATAATTTAAGAAGTACGAATATACAACTGGAATATGACTATCTTTGTGAACTAAAACGTTTATTAAGATAAATAAAGTAGATAAGACAAATGGTAATACAATGATAACTCCAAATACATATGCTAAATAAGGCACGTCTTTATGTTTCTGTTCTGTACTTTTATTAAAAGCGATAGGGATTGAAAAGAAATTCGCTATTATAAAAGAATAGGTTGTAGAAAAAGTTATCGAATCTGTCTTTATTGAACTTGTTTCATAGCCATATAAACTTATGATTATTGCACCAATAATTGTTAAAACTATGCAACTGATGTAATTTGCATTTAATAAATCTCTCCTTGAAACTGGCAGACTACCAAAAAATAAGTAAGACTGAGATCCACCTAATCTACGATTGATTCTAAATAAATGTCCAGCATCAACTAAGCATATAATAGTTAATATAATACCTATAGGTCCTGAAATAACAAGATACGGTAAATGTTGCCTATCGATTAAGTGATAAAACGGAAAGAATATGAGTAATAAACCATAAATCAAAAGTGTCCATCTTCGAAGTTTAAGATTTCTTATTAATAATTGTTTCATATTAGTTTCTCATTTCGTTGGTGATATTTGAAATCTAGTTGATTTTTATTTTTTTCTAAATATATCATTAGTTCTTCAATTGATGGATTTTTAATTTCTACTCTATTTCCAAATAATTCTTTAAATGTTTGGTAGTGTTCAGTGAGGCCTATGTAGCCAGTTTTTCTAACTTCTTTATAAATTAACAATTCCTCCAACTCCACATCTAAGTCTTCATTGGAACCACTAATAATTTTATATTTTTCAAATAAAGTGTCTCGTGATTCATTAAAAATAATTTGACCATCACGTAAATAAACTATATAATCCGCAATTTTTTCTAAATCAGATATGATATGTGTCGATATGAAGACTGTTTTATCTTCATCAATTAATTCTTGTTGAATAATCTCAAGTAGTTCATTTCTAACTAAAGGATCTAGTCCAGATGTGGGCTCATCTAAGATGAATAATTCAGCATGGTGACTAAATGCAATAGCTAGTGACAATTTCATTTTCATACCTGTTGAAAAAGTTTTGATTTTCTTCTTATAAGGTAATTGAAAAAATTGAAGATAGCTCATAAAAATTTTATGATCCCAATTTTTATAAAACGGGGCGACGATATTCTCTAACTTTTTAATGGTCCATTTGTCATTAAAATACGTTTCGGAATAAACGAAGCCTATTTTATTTTTTATTTCTACTGCACTATCCTTCATTTGTTCATTAAATACAGAAATTTGACCATTTTTAGATTGAATTAAATCCATAATTAAACGAATAACTGTAGTTTTACCAGCACCATTCCCACCTATAAAACCAGTAACAAAGCCTTTAGGAACTTCAAAGGAGATATCTTTCAACTGAAAATCTTTTGTTTGATAACTTACATTCTTAAGCTCAATCGCATTCATCAGTCTTCCTCCTCATAAATTAAAGACAATATTTCAGTCAATTCTTCTAAAGGCATCCCAATTGTTTTTGCTTCTTTTGACATTGTTTTAGCCAAATTTTCAATTACAAAGAACTGCTTTTCTTTAAGAATTGAGTTATCTTGTTCCTTCACAAAGGTACCTTTACCTCTTATAGTTGTCACAAATCCATCCTTTTCTAAATCTTCATAAGCTCGTTTTGTAGTAATTAAACTCACTTGTAAATCTTTAGCTAACTCACGCATTGATGGAAGGTGTTCGCCAGGAGCAACATAACCTTTCAAAATATTTTCTTTAATTTGTTGCTTGATTTGTTCATAAATGGGATATTCACTGTTGTTTTTCAAAATTAATTTCATTGATGTCCCCCTTTTCTTCTGTATATACATAATATATACAATATATACAGATTTGTAAAGTGTATATACTAAATTCTGTGAAAAATCCTATATATCAAGAGAATATTGAGTATAAACAATATATACAAAAAGACTTAAGAGAACGATACACTTCCCTTAAGTCTTAAATAATGTACACTATTTTTTTCTCCGTTTATTACTTCTATCGATAAAAGCACAAATCATAAACATAATTGCAGCAAGTAGCAATTTAATTCCTTGCTCTTCATGACCTGTAGCTTGAAGATAATAGCCTACTACAAATAGCACAATTGCTAGTCCAACGAATATTTTTGTTAAGTGCTTCATTTTATTCACCTCAACACATAAAAAGTATATCAAATAATACCAGGTATAAAAACGGTATATGAGTTTAACTTTTCCAATAATTTAGAAGACGATATCAAATTTAGGAGTTACCACAATTAAATATTGATTGCGGTCAATTTAGTACAATGTTACAATAAACTTGTATCCACGAATTATACTACACAACCCCAGGTCTGGTACCAGCAGACTTGGGGTTTTTTGTGTTCGGTCATCTACTTGTCTTTCCATTTAATTTCTAACCAAATACGAAAGACGACAAGTACGCCACCTGTAATCAATGTTATTAAACCATCTTGCCACCACGTCATTATACTACACCTCCCAGAATTGATTAGTGTCATATAATTTGATGACCTAAACATATTCTAACACAAATTATAGAACATATGTTCGCTATTAGTGATAAAATTTATTTTCCTAATTCCCTATCATCAATGCTTTATCTTTATTCAAATTAAAGATAATATATATATAAACACTTTATTAAAGAGAGGTTAGAAAATGACAAGCCCTTTAGCCGAAAATTTAAATAACGAATTACAACAATCCAATCCAGAAGTATATGACATGTTATCTGACTTAGGTAAAGAAATGTTCTATCCTAAAGGTATTCTATCTCAATCTGCTGATGCCAAAAGTACTAAATATAATGCTACGATTGGTATGGCAACAAATGATGAAGGTAAAATGTATGCTGATTCATTGAATAATATATTTAATGAATTAACTCCAGATGAAGTTTTTCCATATGCACCTCCACAAGGTATTGAAGACTTACGTGACTTATGGCAAATTAAAATGCTAAATGAAAATCCTGATTTATCAAAAGAAGCGATAAGTAGACCCATCGTGACTAATGCTTTAACTCATGGATTATCTTTAGTTGCAGACTTATTCGTAGATGAAAATGATACTATTTTATTACCAACGCACAATTGGGGCAACTATAAACTAGTGTTCAACACTCGCCATAAAGCCAATATCGAAACATATCCTATTTTCAATGAAGAAGGACATTATACAACTGATTCACTAGTGGAAACTTTAGAAAACTTTAATAAAGATAAAGTAATCATGATTCTAAATTATCCAAATAATCCAACAGGTTATACACCGAAAGCTGAAGAAGTTAAAACTATCGTTAATGCTATTGAAACACTTGCTAATAAAGGAACAAAAGTGATTGCAGTAGTTGATGATGCTTACTATGGTTTATTCTATGAAGATGTATACACACAATCTATTTTTACGGCTTTATCACAGGTGAATTCTTATAATATTTTACCTGTACGCTTAGATGGTGCTACTAAAGAATTTTTTGCTTGGGGATTCCGTGTAGGCTTCATGACTTTTGGTACTAAAAATGAAATAACTCAAAATGTACTTGAAGCAAAAGTTAAAGGTTTAATTCGAAGTAATATTTCAAGCGGGCCATTACCATCCCAAAGTGCTATCAAGCATGTTCTAAAAAATAATAAACAATTTGATAAAGAAATTGAGGAGAATATTCAAACATTAAAAGATCGATACGAAGTTACTAAGGAAGTTGTTTATGATGAGAAATATGCAGACTATTGGAAAGCATATGATTTTAATTCAGGTTACTTCATGGCATTAAAAGTTAAGCATGTTGATCCAGAAATATTACGCAAACATTTAATTGATAAATATTCAATAGGTATTATTGCCTTAAATGATACGGATATTCGAATTGCCTTTAGTTGTGTTGAAAAAGACGATATTCCTCACGTGTTTGAGTCTATCGCTAAAGCTATTGATGATCTAAAATAGAAAAAGAAGAGTTGCTCTCATAAATATTTAGAGCAACTCTTCTTTTTTTAAATCTCTTTTTTACGTGATTTACGTAATAACATTAAACCAAGAATTAGAATACTGGATAGTAATGTATTATTTGCTTTTTCACTTTCACCAGTATGTGGCAATTCTAAGAGTTTATCCTTTTTGGTATACATCATTTCATTACTTCTATCATTCAATTTCACTTTTAAAGATTTAATTTTATAGCTTTCTTTACTTGTAACTTTAGTAGGTGCTTTTATACTAATAGCTATACTTGCGTCACTATTGCCTTTATACTCTCTAGCGATTATTTCACTACCATCTTTAACAGCTAGATGAGTTATTTTTATTTCTCCTGTGTGAGCGTTTAAAATAATACCTTCTATAACTTGGTCTACAGACCACTCTGAACCGTTTTTATAAACATTTATATATATCGCCTTACCTTTTTTATTTTTAAAATTAATTTCAACTTTAGTTGCTTCAATTCTAGGCTTTATAATAACTATAGCTTCTTTTTCATTTACAGTCACAATTGGAGGTTCAGGTGCATTTTCTTTACGTGGCATAATCACACTATTTAATTTACTATGGTCGCTATTACCATGTACTTCACTTGCAGTAATTTCACTTTCAGGATAAACAACGTAATAGTCTATAGTTACCTTACCAGTAGCGGGTTCTATAGTGATGCCCGTTATATCTTTACTCAAGCTCCAAGTACCTTCATCTTTACTTGCGATGATTGTATCAGATTGCCCTTCTGGATTTATATATTCGATTTCAATTTTTGTAGATAAACCGCTTGGTATTATACTCACATTTACTTTACTTTCATCTTTCTCAACTATTGGTGCATCTGGTGTTGCTTCTTTTCGTGGCATAGTCACTTTACTTTCTGGACTTGTGTTACTATTACCTTTTGTTTCAGTAGCTACAACTTCGCTTTCTGCTTGTACAACTGGGTGGCCTAGTGTGACTTTTCCAGTATATTCATCTAATTGAATATGTGGCACTTCTTTATTGAGTGACCATATTTCCTCTTTTTTGATTGCGATAATTGAATCAGGTTGACCTTCTGAATTTGTATAATTGATAATTAATTTCGTTGATTCACCTTTTGGTGTAACTTCAACATTGACGCGTTCTTCATTCGCTTCAATTGTTGGAGAATCCGGTGTTGACTCTTTTCGTGGCATAGTCACTTTACTTTCTGGACTTGTGTTACTATTACCTTTTGTTTCAGTAGCTACAACTTCGCTTTCTGCTTGTACAACTGGGTGGCCTAGTGTGACTTTTCCAGTATATTCATCTAATTGAATATGTGGCACTTCTTTATTGAGTGACCATGTTCCCTCTTTTTTGCTTGCGATGATTGAATCAGGTTGGCCGTCTGAATTTGTATAATTGATCACTAATTTTGTTGATTCACCTTTTGGTGTAACT
>NZ_KV798361.1:0-3060 GCF_001809655.1 Staphylococcus sp. HMSC055A09 | reverse complement strand
GCGATATGAAAGCGATTGACTAAAAGTATGGTGGAAACATAGATTAAGTTATTAAGGGCGCACGGTGGATGCCTTGGCACTAGAAGCCGAAGAAGGACGTTACTAACGACGATATGCTTTGGGTAGCTGTAAGTAAGCGTTGATCCAGAGATTTCCGAATGGGGGAACCCAACATGAGTTATGTCATGTTATCGACATGTGAATTCATAGCATGTCAGAAGGCAGACCCGGAGAACTGAAACATCTTAGTACCCGGAGGAAGAGAAAGAAAAATCGATTCCCTGAGTAGCGGCGAGCGAAACGGGAAGAGCCCAAACCAACAAGCTTGCTTGTTGGGGTTGTAGGACACTCTATACGGAGTTACAAAAGAACATGTTAGACGAATCATCTGGAAAGATGAATCAAAGAAGGTAATAATCCTGTAGTCGAAAACATATTCTCTCTTGAGTGGATCCTGAGTACGACGGAGCACGTGAAATTCCGTCGGAATCTAGGAGGACCATCTCCTAAGGCTAAATACTCTCTAGTGACCGATAGTGAACCAGTACCGTGAGGGAAAGGTGAAAAGTACCCCGGAAGGGGAGTGAAAGAGAACTTGAAACCGTGTGCTTACAAGTAGTCAGAGCCCGTTTATGGGTGATGGCGTGCCTTTTGTAGAATGAACCGGCGAGTTACGATCTGATGCAAGGTTAAGCAGCGAATGTGGAGCCGTAGCGAAAGCGAGTCTGAATAGGGCGTTGAGTATTTGGTCGTAGACCCGAAACCAGGTGATCTACCCTTGGTCAGGTTGAAGTTCAGGTAACACTGAATGGAGGACCGAACCGACTTACGTTGAAAAGTGAGCGGATGAACTGAGGGTAGCGGAGAAATTCCAATCGAACTTGGAGATAGCTGGTTCTCTCCGAAATAGCTTTAGGGCTAGCCTCAAGTGATGATTATTGGAGGTAGAGCACTGTTTGGACGAGGGGCCCCTCTCGGGTTACCGAATTCAGACAAACTCCGAATGCCAATCAATTTAACTTGGGAGTCAGAACATGGGTGATAAGGTCCGTGTTCGAAAGGGAAACAGCCCAGACCACCAGCTAAGGTCCCAAAATATATGTTAAGTGGAAAAGGATGTGGCGTTGCCCAGACAACTAGGATGTTGGCTTAGAAGCAGCCATCATTTAAAGAGTGCGTAATAGCTCACTAGTCGAGTGACACTGCGCCGAAAATGTACCGGGGCTAAACATATTACCGAAGCTGTGGATTGTCCTTCGGACAATGGTAGGAGAGCGTTCTAAGGGCGTTGAAGCATGATCGCAAGGACATGTGGAGCGCTTAGAAGTGAGAATGCCGGTGTGAGTAGCGAAAGACGGGTGAGAATCCCGTCCACCGATTGACTAAGGTTTCCAGAGGAAGGCTCGTCCGCTCTGGGTTAGTCGGGTCCTAAGCTGAGGCCGACAGGCGTAGGCGATGGATAACAGGTTGATATTCCTGTACCACCTAGTATCGTTTTAATCGATGGGGGGACGCAGTAGGATAGGCGAAGCGTGCTGTTGGAGTGCACGTCCAAGCAGTAAGGCTGAGTGTTAGGCAAATCCGGCACTCGTTAGGCTGAGCTGTGATGGGGAGAGGAAATTGTTTCCTCGAGTCGTTGATTTCACACTGCCGAGAAAAGCCTCTAGATAGATAACAGGTGCCCGTACCGCAAACCGACACAGGTAGTCAAGATGAGAATTCTAAGGTGAGCGAGCGAACTCTCGTTAAGGAACTCGGCAAAATGACCCCGTAACTTCGGGAGAAGGGGTGCTCTTTAGGGTTCACGCCCAGAAGAGCCGCAGTGAATAGGCCCAAGCGACTGTTTATCAAAAACACAGGTCTCTGCTAAACCGTAAGGTGATGTATAGGGGCTGACGCCTGCCCGGTGCTGGAAGGTTAAGAGGAGTGGTTAGCTTCTGCGAAGCCACAAATCGAAGCCCCAGTAAACGGCGGCCGTAACTATAACGGTCCTAAGGTAGCGAAATTCCTTGTCGGGTAAGTTCCGACCCGCACGAAAGGCGTAACGATTTGGGCACTGTCTCAACGAGAGACTCGGTGAAATCATAGTACCTGTGAAGATGCAGGTTACCCGCGACAGGACGGAAAGACCCCGTGGAGCTTTACTGTAGCCTGATATTGAAATTCGGCACAGCTTGTACAGGATAGGTAGGAGCCATTGAAACGTGAGCGCTAGCTTACGTGGAGGCGTTGGTGGGATACTACCCTAGCTGTGTTGGCTTTCTAACCCGCACCACTTATCGTGGTGGGAGACAGTGTCAGGCGGGCAGTTTGACTGGGGCGGTCGCCTCCTAAAAGGTAACGGAGGCGCTCAAAGGTTCCCTCAGAATGGTTGGAAATCATTCACAGAGTGTAAAGGCATAAGGGAGCTTGACTGCGAGACCTACAAGTCGAGCAGGGTCGAAAGACGGACTTAGTGATCCGGTGGTTCCGCATGGAAGGGCCATCGCTCAACGGATAAAAGCTACCCCGGGGATAACAGGCTTATCTCCCCCAAGAGTTCACATCGACGGGGAGGTTTGGCACCTCGATGTCGGCTCATCGCATCCTGGGGCTGTAGTCGGTCCCAAGGGTTGGGCTGTTCGCCCATTAAAGCGGTACGCGAGCTGGGTTCAGAACGTCGTGAGACAGTTCGGTCCCTATCCGTCGTGGGCGTAGGAAATTTGAGAGGAGCTGTCCTTAGTACGAGAGGACCGGGATGGACATACCTCTGGTGTACCAGTTGTCGTGCCAACGGCATAGCTGGGTAGCTATGTATGGACGGGATAAGTGCTGAAAGCATCTAAGCATGAAGCCCCCCTCAAGATGAGATTTCCCAACTTCGGTTATAAGATCCCTCGAAGATGACGAGGTTAATAGGTTCGAGGTGGAAGCGTGGTGACACGTGGAGCTGACGAATACTAATCGATCGAAGACTTAATCAATATTAAAATGTTTTGCGACGCAAAATCATTACTTACTATCTAGTTTTGAATGTATAACACATTCATTTGTCTGGTGACAATGGCAAGGAGGTCACAC
>NZ_KV798360.1:0-157285 GCF_001809655.1 Staphylococcus sp. HMSC055A09 | reverse complement strand
GTACTTGCGCTTGTTGAATCACTCTCACTTGTTGATAATGACGTACTAGCAGATTCTGATGCACTTATTGATCCTGAAGTACTGTCAGATAATGAAGTACTCGCACTTCTTGAGTTACTTAGGGAAGTACTCTCACTTAGTGAGCCTGAATCAGATATTGAGTCACTTGTTGATGTACTTGTACTGTTTGAATCACTTATACTTGTACTGTCTGAATCACTTATAAATGTAGAATAACTTTCACTTGTTGATGTACTTGTATTAGCCGATTCACTATCTGATACGCTAGTGCTTGCTGACTTACTTGTACTCTCTGATGCTTTTTGTGAATTACTCTCACTGATTGATTTTGACGTACTTTCAGCTGCTGATTTACTTTGCGAATCTGCAATACTTGTACTTTTTGATTTACTCTCACTGATTGAATTTGACTCACTTTCCGACGTTGATTTGCTTTGAGAATCTGATGTGCTTGTTGATGCACTCTCTGAATCCGACTTACTCGTTGATGCACTTTCTGAATCCGACTTACTCGTTGACGCACTTTCTGAATCCGACTTACTCGTTGATGCGCTCTCTGAATTTACCTTACTTGTTGATGCACTCTCTGAATCTGCTGTACTTGTTGATGCACTCTCTGAATTCGCCTTACTTGTTGACGCGCTTTCTGAATTAGCTATACTATTGCTTTTTGATGTTGAAAGGCTTTTACTTGAAGAAGTAGATATGGAATCACTAGTACTATTTCTAGTAACATCATACTTAAATGTAGACGTTGATGTATTTCCAGTCTCATCCTTTGAAGTAATAGTTATGGTAAAACTACCCATTTTACTTGGCGTGCCACTAATCGTATTCGTATTCGAATCAAATGTAAGACCATCAGGCAAGCCTGATACTTCGCTAACTACTTTAGTCCCACTATTATCTGTTGTACTAATCGTAATTGGATTGATTGGATTATAAACTTCTGATGATTGATTACTAATCTGTGTAATCGTTGGTCCAGTAGAATCTTTAACTGTAATGACAAAGCTGCTATCTGAAGCATTACCAGTTGAATCTTCAGAATGCACTTGTACAGTCGTTGTACCTATATGAGTAGGTGTACCTGTAATGGTATTAGTAGTACTATCAAATGATAATCCATCTGGCAATCCTGTTACAGTTGTTTTAACCGGATCTGAACTATTATCTGTAACTGTAACGCTAATTGGTGACGTAGGTTTCCCTACTTCTATAGTTGGATTACTGACACTAATCGTCGGTTTTTGTGCATCATTAAATTTGTAAATGATAGTTTGACCGGCATTAGTCAATTTAACTGTACCTGTACTGTCTGTATAATTAGGTGCGCCAGTACTATCCACACCAGAATAGTTATATCCTTTACTCTTCATTGCATCGATTTGTTTATCAATAGTCGCACTGCCATCAACTTCACCAGCATATGTTTTAGGAGGGATAATGTCTTTACCTGTTTTAGCATCCACGTATCTTACTTGTGCCGTAGCAGATTGTGTATATTCAAATTTACCGAATTGAACTTGTTGAAGATTTCTAGCCCCACCTGTAGACGCAGTCATTGATAAAGAAAACGTCGTAGAACCACTTCTTTTAATCCAGTCGGACATGTTTTTAGTCCACGTTTGACCTGCATATGTAATGGTCATAACTTTTGTGTCACCATTATAATCAATCACAAAATCTTGGAGAGAGTTATCCGTTGGTTGCACTTTTAAAGGAGATGCACTATTTTCATCAGTTGTCGCAACTCCATTTGGATCTGTTGAGACAAACGCACCGAAGGCACCTTTCCCAATCATACTACCTGGATCTTTATTAGCTTTGGCATCCCCTTTAGGTTGTGAAGTATTATGGTAAGTATCCAATTTGAAACCAAATGCATTTTTTAATCCACCTATTCCTACAGCTGCACCTTCTTTACCAATCTCACCTAGGTTACCAGGAGAAAAGGCAAAACCTATACCGTCTCCCCCAACGATAGCAGTATCACCTGTTCCTTCATTATGTCCTTCATATCTACTACCAAGGTTGACCTTACCAGTAAAACGAAAACTACGATTTGAATCTAACCGTGTATTTAAACTAATGGCACCTTTCACACTATTCACATCTGGCGTTAATGTGACAATACCTGTATTTTTATCAAAAGTCGCTGAACCTGAAACATTCATATGATCGTTAAAGTTATCTTTAGTTACTACTACTGAATTTGAAGATACGCTTGACGCAGTAGTTGTAGAAGCAGCTGGTGTAGCTGCCAATGTTTTAAAGACACTCATTCGACTGAATGTTCGCAAGTTACTTACTTTAGAGGCCGTTGATTCACTTGCTGATTGAGAGTTCTTATTAATAGTCGGCTTTTCTGAAGTATGAGTGCTTGCTTGGTTATTACTAGTATCTTTTTGAGTTGCTGTTTGGCTATGTTGAGTGAGTGTAGATTGACCCTCTTTTTTATTATTTGAACTTTCTGATGTTGATTTTAATTGTTGAGATTCCTGAGAAGTTTTTTCTGATGTGGATGTATTCTTAAGTTGTTGGGAATTTTTGTCATTATTCGTGGATGATGTATTTGAAACAGTTGATTTACTTATAGAAGATTTTTCTGAAGATGATTTAGATTGTTCGCTATTTTGTGCTTTATTCGTACTTTCACTAGCTTCTTTTTTTATGCTTTCACTATTTTGATTGTTTTCTACAGCTTTTTCGCTACTAGATTCGTTTTTATTTATCACTTCTGATGATGATGTTTTAGTAGTAGAATTTTTGATTTCACTACTTTGCTGCGTGGAATTTGACGTTGTGTTATTCGTTACCTTTGCTTGCGAATTTCTTATAGTAGTAGAGTTTTGATTGGCAACTGTTCCGCTATTAGATGAAATTTCTGAAGTCATTGGCGTCTCAGAAGCAGCTAACGCATGATGATCTTGAAGCATGTTGAATGTGAACGCTCCGCCGACTAGGGCCGTTGTCTTAGCAGCATTCTTCTTGAATCTACTACCTTTATTATCTTTAGTTTGGCTTTCTTTTTTAATATTTTTACTTAAAAAAGGCACTCCCATTGTTCTTAATAATTCAAATTCACTAATACTCGCTTTAACCCAGTTTTTACCGGACTTATAGAGTTTGACCCGGGCTTTTTCTTGGCCAAGACTCTTGTTAAAATCTCTTTCTTTTTTTGACATAATCGACCTCTCACTTATCCCTAAAAATTTGTAAAAAATAGTTATTTATACCATAAATATTCATTTTCTTAAGTATATAACCCGCTATATGTAAAAAGCAACCAATTTAACACAATATTTATATAACTAAATTTTAAAAATATCGTTACGGTATCTTTATACACTTTAGGTGTAATGAGACGCTTAGATAAGCATGTTTTTTCGAAAAATAAACAAAAATTTTACCTCATAACTATTGAAATTAAATTCTTTTTATGAAAGCGTTATATTAATTTTATAGGTAAATCAATTAGGATTTAAATCGTTTTCAGCTATAAAATAAGTTTAGCTTGATGTATTAATATACATAAAAATGTATATAATAAGCCGACTTGATACATAGGGATTCAAGCCGACTTTATTGTTTTTCATTAGATTATTGGCAATTTATCTAAAGACATATACATTTATTTAAATTTCAAATTAATAAATAAATGTATATAGGACAACCTTGATTATATATTTCTTTTATCAACCTCTAAAGATTTTTTAACCATTTTATTCTTACTATCCTTATGTAAACCATCCTTGAGATAAATCCCCCAAAGAATGTAACAAAGAGCACCGATATTTATTGCGTTAAACATTACGATTTCTATGGTATTAGTCAGTAAGGTTGCTATAAAGAGCACAAACGTGAGTTTAAACATATATGTGGCTAAAAGCATAACTTTTAATACATATATCACATAACAAGTTAAACCAATTACCCCAGTAAACATCATAAGTTCAAAAACCATATTCCCTGCGACTATATCACTATTTTTAGTCAAACCGTGCAATGACATACCAAATCCATTCCCCATAAGCATATGTGTTTCTAGCACATTCTCGATATTTTTAATTTGATTATCCTTTGGCATTAAAACACTCTTAACTGAGTTACCATTTAACACAAAGCTTTTAATTAAATAATGAATTGACGGTTGAAAGATACTTAATATGATTATTGAAATTATTAAGGGAATCGTTAAATATTTATAACGCTTTTTCAAAATTAAAAGCAATAAAGAGAGAAATAAACATACTATAAATACAAACCATGCCAACTTAGAATGAGTTACATAAAGTTCAAAAATTCCCGACATCATAACAAACATGACGAAGAAGTTAAATTTATGATATTTCATAGATGAAATAATGAGAGTTAATAAACCTAATATAAGAAAGACTGCAAACGTATTTGAGTCATTGAAGAACCCTTTAAATGATTGTTCTTGAGAAAGAACTTTTATTAATGACATCACTAAAGGTATTAATGTAAAAAGAATGAATGTTACAACTTGATTCGCTAGCCATTTAATAAGTTCATCTACTTCTTTGATAAGATAAACTAAAGTAACAATAATGATTAATGGAATAAAGTAATTAATGAGTTTAGTTATTGAATAAAGAGGATCATTAGATGTAATCAAAGACATTATGATATAAATTAGCATCAAAGTGATTGAAGCTAGAGCAAAGGTAAATATCAGATAGCTTCTCACCCAACGTTTGATATGTCTAATTAAGAAAAATATTCCTATAACATAAATGAGAATGTAAATCGCATATGTAAGATCATACGCGCTATCACTCGTATCGAAAAATGAAATCATTAAATTTCTTGTAGTATAGAAGTAAATAAGTTGGATCACTCCAAGTATTCCTCTTTTTAACAAGAGAACCGATAAAATAATCGCTAAAAGTAGCAACCATTTATTATATAAACTCATTATAAAAATAAGACTTATCAATGTATTTTCTCTTAGAGTATGTTTATGTATTTTTAAAAAACGTTTCATTTAAATGTACTCCAAACCTTCTAGTTGTAAATTCTATTATGATGCTCTTGGAAAATGTAAATTGGGAACTTAAGTCTATAACTTATACGCTATAAATATTACAATCTTTTATCTATCGTTGATCTCAAACCTACTTTCACATTTAAAGATAGGTTAAACTTTATATATTCAATAATTTTATAATTCTATTTTTATTAAATAGCTTTCTATAATTATATCATGAGTTGTTAGGACACGAATACTTAATAACCACTACCATGATTCAACATAAGTCTAATAACCTTAAATTAAAAACCCGTTCAAAATGTTTTATGAACTTTGAACGGGTAGTATATATCACTTATTTTATATTGTTGATTGCATCCTTAATATCAGTTTGACCTGTTTGAATGAAGATATCTTTACCTTCAACTGCTGACGCATCAAGAGCTTCGATTAATACAGTTGCTACGTCTTCGCGAGGAATTGTATAGCTATTAGGATCTCTTGCGATATCTAATTCAGCATCAATTTTACCTGTACCTTCTTCATTTTGAAGTGGACCAGGGTGGACAATGGTATAATTTAAATTTGAATTTTCAATATATAGATCTGAGAAATGTTTAGCTACAGCATATGGTTTCATTACATCAGTTTCTTTATCAGGTTCAACACTATCAGTAGCACTTAAATGAACAAATTTCTTCACTTGATGTTTAGTAGCGTAGTCCACAGCTTTTTTAGCTCCCCACAAATCTACTAATAAAGTTTTATCTGCACCAGTACTACCACCTGAACCTGCTGTAAATATGACACTATCTACGCCTTCAAAAGCACTTGAAAAATCTTCCTCTAAATCTTGGACAACGACTTTATCTGCACCTAGTTCTTTTAAATCACTTACTTGTTCCTCTTTACGTACAAGTGCTACAGAGGAATGTTCAGTGTCTTTTAATTGCGAAATAACTTTTCTGCCCACTGCACCATTTGAACCAATTACTAGTACACTCATCATTAAAAGCTCCTTCCTCGAATTTTATATGCACATGCATATTAACATGCGTGTCATTCTCACTCAACTCATGTGCTTACGCTCGTAAAACTCTTTTTCTTTAAAAAAATAAGTATACCTGACGTCTTATTATAAATCTTTATGATTCATAACTTTTTATACGGTAGGCATACTTATTTTCAGATAAAATGACTAAACAATACGCTTACGGATAGCACCGGAAATTAGGTCGACAATCGCAACCATAATCACCAATCCTATTAAGATGATCCCCACACGATCCCATGAACGTGTTTGGAGTGCAAAGATTAACGGCGTACCAATACCTCCTGCACCTATTAGACCTAGAATAGAGGCAGAACGTAGATTTAGTTCAAATCGATAAAGAATTAATGATATAAATGAAGGTAATATTTGTGGTATCACTGCAAATATTAATGTTTTAGTTTTATTAGCACCACTAGCTTTTAATGATTCAACAGCACTAAAATCTAAACTTTCAATATCTTCAACAAAAAGTTTTCCTAACATTCCAACGGAGTGAATACCTAATGCAAGTACTCCAGAGAATGAACCTGGTCCTACGGCTTTGATAAAGATAAGTGCCATTACAATTTCTGGAAATACACGAATAATACTTAAGATAAATTTACTTATGCCAGTTACTGGTCTTAACTTCACCATATTTCTTGCACCTAAGAAAGCAAATGGAATACATATAATAGAGGCAATGAATGTCCCTATTACTGCAATTGCAAATGTTTCTAATAGTCCTCTAAGTAAGTCTTCACCGGCAGGAATATATATGTAGCCTAGATCTGGATGAAATAAGCCTTTGAATATGGACTTCAATATTTCAATCGATTTACTTTTTAATTCTAAAGCTGGCATACCTGCAAATGCCCAAATAATAATCGCTGCTACAATAACTGCAATAATCCAATTTTTTATAATTCTCTCACGATATCTCTTTGAATTGAGTTTGTATTTTTGTTCATTCATGCTAATTTTTCCCTCACTTTCGAACTTACAAAATCAATAATGACAACGATGAGGAGAGTAAATAAAATAATCATTGCCGTTTTCTTGTATTGGAATAAACCTAGAGTTTGATCGTAAAATAATCCAATACCCCCTGCACCTACAAGTCCTAAAACTGCCGATGCACGAATATTAATTTCAAAAGCGAATAAAACATATGACATGAATGAAGAAATTGCTTGAGGAACAACACCAAAGACAATCCATTTAACTTTATTTGCTCCTACAGCCGTCATAGCTTCCATAGGTCCTGGTTCAATTGTTTCTAATGATTCATATAGTAACTTTCCGATGATACAGATAGTTAATATGAATAATGCTAAAACACCAGGAATTTGACCAATACCAAATACCGCAACAAACACTGCTGCTAAAAGTAAGTCTGGAATTGTACGTACAATATTGAGAATAAATCGTGCTGGAATAGCAATCCATTTAGTTTGAACGATGTTGCTTGCACATAAAAGAGCTACAGGTATTGATACAATACTCCCTAAGAATGTGCCTACAATTGCCATACGAATTGTATCTAACATTGGTTTCGTAATTTGATCTAAGTAACTCCAATCTGGTGGTACCATCTGTCCAAAGAATGCACCAATTTGTGGAATACCTATCATTAAATCTCCAATACTAAAACCTGTATAAATAAAGCTCCATATGATGAGAGCCGCTATAAGAATAATTGTAAAGCTTGTTTTAATTGACATCTTTTTATTTAAATATTGATCATATTTACTCGTTGATGATGTAGGTGTTGCCATTTTACTCCACCCCTAACTTTTCATCTTCATTAATTGATCGACCATAAATATGATTGAAAACATCATCATCCGCTTCACTTGCTGGTCCATCATAGACAAGTTCTCCAGCTCTAAGACCTATGATTCTAGATCCATATTCCTTTGCTAAATCTACAAAGTGTAAATTGATTAAGATTGTAATTCCTAATTCTTCATTAATTTTCTTTAAATCATCCATAACTTGTTTTGTTGTTAAGGGGTCTAACGATGCAACAGGCTCATCCGCAAGAATGATTGCTGATTCTTGGCACAATGCTCGCGCGATTGATATACGTTGTTGCTGTCCACCTGAGAGTTGATCTGAGCGTTGATCGTACTTATCTAAAATGTTCACTCGCTCTAAGGCGTTAATTGCTTTGATTTTATCTTCTTTAGGGAATAAACCGAGTACCATCTTCCAAGTTGGATGATATCCCACTCTGCCACTTAGTACGTTTCTTAGTACGGTTGAACGTTTTACGAGATTGAAATGTTGGAAAATCATTCCAATGTTACGTCTCATTTCTAATAACTGTTTGCCACGCGCTTTCGTAATGGATTGTCCATCAATTGTAATATCACCTGAAGAAATATCATGTAGGCGATTGACAGATCGTAGCAAAGTCGATTTCCCTGCACCTGATAAACCAACAATAACTGCAAAATCACCCTTTTCAATGTTTAGATTAATATTTTTTAACCCCACGTGCCCGTTAGGATATACTTTATTAACATCCTTGAATTCAATTTGACTCATAACAAACACCCTTCTTTTATAAAGAAAAGCTAAGAAGCTGAATAGTTGATATCATCATCTTTCATTCAGTCTCCTAGCTTTTCTATTTTTTGACTCTATTCAATTTATCGTATGGTTGATTACTTCATGTCTTGAACTTCTTTTTCATATTTTCTTACGATATCGAAGTTAGAATCCTTTGTATCTGTGTATCCTTCGTGTGAATATACTTCACTAATGATTTTGTGACCTTTTTTAGATTTAGCGATGTCTTTAAATGCTTTTTTAAGTTTCTCTTGGAATTTTTTATCCATATCCGGACGTACTGAAATTGTATCGTTAGGAATAGATTCAGTTAGTTTTAAAATCTTAGTATCTTTAAAGACATTTGGTTGGTCTTTTTTAACTATAGTACGTGCATCTTGGAATACTGCAGCTGCATCAACGTCACCATTTAATAAAGAAATAACAGCTTGATCGTGACCTTTAACATTTACAATCTTCATATCTTTTGTAGCATTGATACCTGTTTCTTTTTTAAGTGTAGCTAATGGGAATGTGTACCCAGCTGTAGAAGTTACATCTTGTAGTGCGATTTTCTTGCCTTTTAAATCTTTTAAGCTTTTAATTCCTGAGTTTTTCTTAACTAAGATTTCAGATTTGTAATCATCCACTAATTTTTTATTAGATGAACCGTCTTTATTAACACCGTAACGTTGTGCTTGAAGTAATAAGTCTGCTGCTTTTTGATCATGAGCTAAAGTATAAGCAGTTGGTGGTAAGAAACCAACGTCTACTTTTTTAGACTTCATTGCCTCAACAATTGTGTTGTAATTCGTTGATACTGATACTTTTACAGGAATACCTAATTTATCAGATAATAACTTTTCTAAAGGCTTGGCTTTCGCTTCGAGTTTATCTGCATTTTGAGATGGTACGAACTGTACAGTTAATTCTTTAGGTTTATAATCTCCCGAACTTGAACCAGAATCTGATCCACTATCTGAACTTTTCTTATTGTTATCTAATGAACTAGAGTTCCCACACGCTGCCGCAAAGATAACTACCGATAATACAAGTACAACTAAAAACTTCAAATTCTTCATTCTCATAACTGTCCCCTTCACAATATAAGTTAGTGTAATATGTATATTTTAGAAACCATATTTATAGATTAGCACATCTAATAAGTAATGAGTATTTAATTTTAATTAAATTTATAAAAACTTTATATTAATTACTAAGGCTTTGTAAAAATATCGTTAAATCTCTACTTACCCTCCAATTTTTATACTATAATTTTGAAAGGTATACATTTTTAATGAGGAGTAAATAAAGAGATGAAATTATTTAAAGTGTTAAGTTCAACTGTTTTAGCTACTGCCATTTCTGTAACTACGATTCAATCAGCTCATGCAACGACACAATCTACATCTTCAAGTTCGGGACAATCTGACCAAACCGTGCTTTTCGATAACTCTCATGCACAAACAGCTGGTGCCGCTGACTGGGTAACTGACGGTGCATTTTCAGATTATGCAGATTCTATGAAGAACAAAGGATATAACGTTAAAGAATTAGATGGAGAAGCAAATATTAGTAATGAAACACTTAAAAATGCTCATATTTTAGTAATTCCGGAAGCTAATAATCCATTTAAAGAGAAAGAACAACAAGCTATTGTTAACTTTGTAAAACGTGGGGGTAGTGTCATATTTATTTCAGACCACTACAATGCAGATAGAAATTTAAATAGAATCGATTCATCCGAATCTATGAATGGATATCGTCGTGGTGCTTACCAAGATATGACAAAAGATATGAATAGTGGAGAGAAAAACTCTAAAGCAATGCAAGGTGTGAAAAGCTCAGATTGGCTTTCTAATCAATTCGGCGTTCGCTTTAGATACAATGCATTAGGCGATTTAAATACTCAGAATATTGTATCTAGTAAAGAGAGCTTTGGAATTACTAAAGATGTGAAATCAGTATCTATGCATTCTGGTTCAACTCTAGCTATTACTGATCCTGATAAAGCTAAAGGTATCGTATATATGCCTGAAAACTTATCTAATAAACAAAAATGGTCTCACGCCGTAGACCAAGGTATTTATAGTGGTGGCGGTACTAAAGAAGGACCTTACATAGCTATTTCAAAAGTTGGTAAAGGTAAAGCTGCATTTATTGGAGATACTTCACTTGTAGAAGACAGTTCTCCTAAATATCAACGTGAAGATAATGGCAAATCGAAAAAAACATATGATGGCTTTAAAGAACAGGATAATGGAACACTTTTAAAAAATCTCACAACTTGGTTAGGAAAATCAGATAGCCATGAATCAATGAAGGATACAGGTGTCAAAATTGATAATAAAACCCCATTATTAAACTTTGAAAAACCTGAAAATTCCACTGAACCTCAACATGAACCTTGGTCACAGCCAGAAAAAGGCTATAAATGGTATGACCGTTCAACTTTTAAACCTGGTAGTTACGGTAGTTCGCAAAGTGGTTCTGATAATAATGATGAAAGTAGCTCTAATGACAATAGCAACTCACATCATGACCAAACTGGTAACGCTGAATTCAACCTACCTCAAAGTATTCAGCCCAACCATCCATTTAAAGTAACAGTAAAACTTAAAGGTTATGATGCAAATAGTACAATTAATAATTTAACAGTTGGTATTTATAAAGATGGAGGTAAACAAATCGGTAGCTTCTCATCAGATGGGTCCCAATTTAGTCAACCAGGCTATAGTAAAGATCAAACTGTTAAAACGGATAGTAATGGAGAAGCAACATTAACACTTACTGCTAAAGTTTCTGAAGATATTAATGGTGCTCATATTCGACTCAAACAAGGTAAAAAAGTAGTTACAACTACAGACATTCATTAACACTATAGATATAATATTTAAAAAGAGGTCGGGACGAAAGTTTTAGGATTGAAGCAGAACCATAAGTTTTACTGCTAAAATCCCGCTTTGGGACATCATAAATTAGTTTCCCAAAGCTTAAACTTTTAAAGTCCCAACCTTTTCTTTATCAAAGGAGGTTCTAGGTGGATGACTCAATTAGCATTTTATGTTGTAAGTGATGTGCATGGATTTATCTTTCCAACTGACTTCTCACATCGTGATGTTGAATTACCCATGGGATTATTAAAAGCTAATCATATCATTGAACAAGACTGCTCTCACTATGACGGCAGTATAAAAATAGATAACGGCGATTTTTTACAAGGTTCCCCTTTGTGTAACTATTTAGTTTCTGAATTAGCTACTAGTCGTCCATTAACCGATATTTATAATCGTTTAAATTTTAATTTCGGTACAATTGGAAATCATGAGTTTAATTACGGTCTAAAGTATCTTAAACAAACCATACATCAGCTTGATTATCCTATGCTATGTGCGAATATTTTAGAAAATGGAGAACCGTTTACAGGGCAAGGTATCACTTACATAAAAAGTCAGGGGTTAACTATAGGTGTAATTGGCTTAACAACGCAGTTTATTCCACATTGGGAACAGCCTGAATACATTGAAACTTTGACATTTCAAAGTGCTGTTGAAACTCTTTCTTCCCAATTACCTGAATTGCGAAAACAAAGTGATGTAGTAGTCGTAAGTTATCATGGTGGGTTTGAACGTGATTTAGAAACTGGTGAGCCTACGGAAGCTCTGACTGGAGAAAATGAAGCTTCTGAAATTTTGCGTTTATTCAGTGATGACATTGATGTATTAATTACTGGTCATCAACATCGTGATATTGCTACCATTTACAATCAAACTGCCGTCATACAGCCTGGTACAAGAGGGACTAAAGTTGGAAAAATCGTCTTAAATATTGAACATGACAATGACGTTCAAATAGAGAATTGTCACTTATTAGATGTCGAGGATTGTTCAAGTTTTGAAATAAATCAACAAGATCAAAATTTAAGAGTTCATTTAGAAGATTGGCTAGATAAGAAAGTTGCAACTTTACCTACTTCAATGCGAGTTGAGAATGCTTTTGATGCTAGAGTTAAGCCTCATCCGTTTATTAATTTACTAAACTACATTTTACTTGAAAGTAGTGGCGCTGATATTACCTGTACTGCCCTTTTCGATTCTGCTAAAGGCTTCGATAAAGATGTGACTATGCGTGATATCATCAACAACTATCCATTTCCTAACACATTTAAAGTAATCGAACTTACAGGTCGTGATATTAAATTAGCTATTGAACGGTCAGCTGCTTATTTCGATTTACATGATGAGGAAATAAGTGTGAGCGCAGACTTCCTTGAGCCAAAACCTCAACATTTTAATTATGATATCTTTGCGGGAATAGATTATACGATTCATGTAGGTCGTGCTCTAGGAGAACGAGTGAGTGATTTATTTGTGAATGGGAAGCCTTTAGATGAACATAAAAGCTACACTATTTGCGTCAATAATTATCGTGCTGTTGGTGGTGGTAATTATAATATGTATGAAAATAAACCAATCATTAAAGACATCCAAATTGAAGGCGCACAACTATTAATCAATTACTTATCAACTAACGACTTAAGTCATATACCTAAAGTTGTAAATTTCAAAGTCGTAAAATGAGAGGTGCAAGTTATGTCAGAATTTAACCTTTTTATAAATGACATCGAGAATGAAGCGCATCGTGAAAAATTGAGACACTTATTTGAATGGATTGAAACACAATATTCAGATTTAACACCAGTAGTGAAATGGAATCAACCAATGTACACGTACAACGAAACGTTTATAATTGCCTTCAGCAAAGCCAAACAACATTTCTCAATTATGCCTGAAGCAGCTTGTTTGAAACAATTTAAGCAACGTGTAACTAACGCTGGTTACACACAAACTGAAAATTTATTTAGAATCAAATGGAACCACGAGATTGATTATGATTTAATCGGTGACATGATTAAACTAAATATGGAAGAGAAAAAAGATTATACGAAATTTTGGAGAGATCATAAGTAAAGAGTGATTTATGATGTGAGTTTATTTATATTAAATCAATTATGCCTGCTCGCTAAGGATAGCGAACAGGCATTTTTTAATTAATCATTGAATGTAATGTGTTTCTTTTCATAAATATTATTAAGAAAGTTAAGAATGATACCTAGAATAATGATACCACCTGAAATAAATGTAATTTGAATATATGGTAAACCTATAGATAATAGAATCGAACCAATGATTGCGCCTAAGAAATTCGCTACATTGAATACTGATGCAGCCAATGTACTTGCAAGTAGTGGCGCTTCATGAGCACTTAATATAATTTTACTATTGAGTAATGGTGTCGTACCAAAAGTTCCAAAACCAAACATGAAACATACAATTAACGCTAAAACTGCGTTATGCACAACAGTAACAAATAAAATAATTGTGATGAATAATAATAAAAACGTAAGATAGAGATTTTTAGTTAATTTATGTTCTGGAATACTTCCAGTAACTAAATTACCGATAACGCCACCAAGACCAAACATAAATAGACACACTGTAAGGCCTACCACTTTATAAGGTGAGAAATCTCTAATCATTGGTTCCATAAAAGTATAAGTTGTAAATACGCCACTATATCCAAATACAATGATAGAAATAACTATAAGGATATGTGGATTTTTAAATACTTTTAATTCTTTAGCAATATTGGCTTCTGCACTTAATGATACTTTTGGAACAAATTTAATCATACCTAACATTGTAATGATAGCTAATAGGATCATTACACCAAATACTGTTCTCCAATTTGCGAATCCACCAAGAAATGAACCAAACGGCACACCAATCATTACCGCGATAGTTAACCCAGCTTGAACTAAGGCAATTGCTTGTGGTTTCTTACCGGGAGGAGCAACCGCAGCCGCTACACTCATACATACACCAAAGAATGGCGCGTGCATTGCTGCTGACATCAATCTAGATAATAGCAGTATATTAAAATTAGGAGCTAACATACCCACTAAATTACTGACAATGAATATAGCCACTAGAATAGGCAATAATCGATGTCCATGCACTTTTAAAGTGAATATTCTCATGAATGGACCAATCACAGCTACACTAATTGCATAGACACTTATTAGTAAGCCAGCGCTTGAAATAGAGACTTTCATGTCGTCAGCAATTTGCGTTAACAAACCGGTCACTACATATTCTGCCATACCTACTGTGAAAGTTCCTAACATGAATATGAAGAACATCATTTTGTTTTCTCTCATTTTTGCTTCCTCCCTTATTATTTTTTCTCAAAAAATCAACATGAGTGATATACTATAAAAAATTATGGTACTTGTGAAGAGGTATTTAGAAATTAATTTTTGAGTTTAAACTCAAGTATCATAAGCTTTCATTTTGTTTTCATTATAATAAAATTAAGACAATTTTAGATAACGTGGTATTAAGCCAATTGTAAAATGATTAATTAAAATACTTTTTAATATAGATAAATTGAAATGCATATTCATAATTTTTGTCGATTTTGTGACAGCACATTCCAATTATATATTTATCTTCCCTATTGAAATAAATATTAACGACGACTTTTGAAAAATCACACTGTAACTGTTATGTTTATTTCAGTATTAAAATAGGAGGAGAATAATGAGTTCAACACCCACAGAGAAAAAGAAAAAACGAAAATTTGAATGGTTTTGGTGGTTCGTGGATATTATTATAGATCTTATTTACTATTTAATTATTGGTCTAGTTAAGGTATTTAAACAATGGAATTAATGAGTGTATGAAATTGGTATTTACATAAATTTAAAGAAAATAACATTTTCTCTTTACAAAAGAATATGAGCGTTTTATAATAGTTAATGTTCTGATTTTGGAGGGATACTCAAGTCTGGCTTAAGAGGCCAATCATTCGTGATTGGTAGGAGCTTTTAGCTCGCGTTGGTTCAAATCCTTCTCCCTCCGCTACTTTATTAAAGGGCAAGTTCTTATTACAAGAACCTGCCCTTTTTTGTTTGCAATTTGATTTTGCAAAACCAAATTGAACGTGTTTCTTCTATTATATGGTATATATTTTAAGATTAGTTTTCTATTATATAAAAAGCCATAGCATGTTTTTAGAATTGGGTCAGAAACATAATTTTGAAAATTATCTTCATGGTCCTTATCTAAATGTTACACACTATGGCTTACTTAATTAAATCACATTGTTTACTTTTGTGATTATTTATTTATGTGGTTTGAACGTCTTTTGAGGTGCATAAATCGTTGTTTTGTATTTATCTGCAATTTTTTGTGTTTCACGATCGATTCTCTTGTTAAATACTGAGTTAGGCATCTCATTAGCATTACCAACATTATATTCTAATTCACTGTATTGCTCACTAGTCATACCTTTAGGAGGCATACCACCATATGGTCTAGATCCCATATTCGTACGTCCTTGTTTATCAAACTCTTTTAAAGCTTCCATTTTACCTTTATATTCTTTATTACTAATAGCTCCATCTTTTTTTAATTTTTTTAGTGATTCAACTTTTTCCTTATAAGTAGCGAAGTTGCCATGATGATAGTCGCTCGCATTTGCTACTCCTGTTACGCCTGATAAAGCAATCGTACCTGCTAATACTGCACTACTTAATAAAGTGACTTTCTTCATTAAACTGTAACCCCTTTCAGAAATTTTGAATTTTACATATTCTACGTTATCACAGATTTTTAATTATTTCATTTATGTTACATAATTTTTACCATATTTTTACATCATTGACTTGTAATTAAATTGCTTAATTAACTTTTATTTTTAAAAATTAAAAAAAAAGAGCACCCACAATGACGATTGTAGATGCTCAAATATATTATAAATTTTATTAACTAAATGTCTATGACTCATGTTTATAGGCTGTTTTCGATTATATATGAATTTAACAATCTTAATTAAGCCTCTATAATTTTAACTTAACTATAACTAGGTTCACGATCAAATTTTGAAATACTAAAATCACACTTATGAACAACTCTTATTAAATTTGAATTATTCAAATCTCCAAGTAATTGTATAAAATTCGAATTTTATTAGCTATAACTTTAGAGTCTCAATTTTTATATATATTGTCAACTATTTTTTGGTTTCAAAAAAATATGCAATGCAATTCCTTATAAAAATAAGAGATTTATTACATACTAGTTACCAAAATTATTTTTTTATAAACACATTTAATAAAGAATATACTTGGTCTTTATAGCAATTCTTATTTTCTTCAGTAACCCCGAATCTTTGTGAAAAGGACGCTCTCAGATACCAACTCTCTAAAAAAAGGAGTATCAAATTTTGAAAATCTTCTTTACCCATAGATATATTGGAGGAATCATAATATTTTATAATTTCACTATCTAGCACTTCATTAACTCCTAAGAGATGATTATGGATCTCTGAAGATAACTCTTCTGGTGCACTGGATAATTGGACGTATAACCTGATATACCTTTCATCAATATCAAATATAAATTCAAATAAAAACTGGTAAAGCCCATCTATAGAGTAGTTAGAATCGTTGTTGCTCTCAAGAATGAAAGTTTTAAAGTAATTAAAACAGTTTTCTACGCTTTTACGGTAAATTTCTTCTTTGTTGTCATAATGATAGTATAAACTCGCTTTCTTGATGTTTACACTTTTAGCGATATCATCAAGTGTAGTACCGTAATACCCCTTTTCAGAAAATAAGGTTATTGCATTATCAATAATCTTATTCTTCAATTCTAAAATCTCCCCCTTATTTAATTTAAATTCGTTATATTACAGGAAAATTAAGTTAAAATTACAAATATTACTGTTCAAGTATAACAACATTCTATTGCAAATTGAAACACTTTCGATTAGTATATGCGATACAGCCTAACTAACGAAAGGTAGGTAGATAAGTTGCAATTTTTTAACTTTTTACTTTTTTACCCCATTTTTATGTCCATTTACTGGATTGTTGGGGCGTTTTATTACTTTTTCACTAAAGAATTTCCTTTTAGTAAGAAGAAAGTAATCTCTAAAAACAAGGACCAGATTGAAGGTATCTCTTTCTTGCTGGCCTGTTACAACGAGAGCGAAACTGTTAGAGATACACTCTCAAATGTGTTGGCTCTCAACTATCCAAAAAAAGAAATCATCATCATAAATGATGGTAGTTCAGATAATACCGCTGAAATTATTTATGAGATGAAGCAACATCACGACTTTAAATTTGTTGATTTACAGGTAAATAGAGGAAAAGCTAACGCTTTAAACGAAGGCGTCAAACATTCTTCATATGATTACGTCATGTGTTTGGATGCAGACACAATCGTTAATCAAGATGCGCCATATTATATGATGGATAACTTTAAACAAGATCCTAAACTAGGTGCTGTTACAGGTAATCCACGTATACGTAATAAAAGTTCTATATTGGGGAAAATTCAGACGATAGAATACGCAAGCTTAATTGGATGTATCAAACGTAGTCAATCACTTGCTGGTGCCATTAATACTATTTCTGGAGTGTTTACATTATTTAAAAAAAGTGCACTTAAAGAAGTTGGTTATTGGGATACTGATATGATTACTGAGGATATTGCTGTTTCGTGGAAACTGCATCTTGCAGATTTTCGTATTAATTATGAACCACGTGCCATGTGTTGGATGTTAGTACCTGAAACGGTTGGGGGGCTATGGAAACAACGTTTGCGATGGGCTCAAGGTGGACATGAAGTTCTATTAAGAGATTTTTGGGCAACAATGAAATCTAAAAAATTATCGCTCTATATCCTCATGTTTGAACAAATAGTTTCAATTATTTGGGTTTATATGATTTTGCTGTACTTAGCATTTCTATTAATGACAGCAAACTTCTTAGATTACACATATTTGAAGTATAGTTTTTCAATATTTTTCCTATCATCATTTACGATGACCTTTATCAATATTATTCAATTTACAGTTGCTTTATTTATAGACAGTCGCTACGAAAAGAAAAATATCGCTGGTTTAATATTTGTGAGTTGGTATCCGACAATCTATTGGATTATCAATGCCGCCGTTGTCATTTTCGCATTTCCTAAAGCATTAAAAAGAAAGAAAGGTGGCTATGCTACATGGTCAAGCCCAGACAGAGGAAATATCCAACGGTAAAATCGTCGTTGAATATAGTTAGGGAGAGCTTATTCATTGCGATATCTTGTGCATTTTGGATTTATTGCGTAGTCGTTATGATTGTATATATCGGAACGCTAATCAATTCTCAAGTGGAAAGTGTGATAACAATACGTATCGCTCTTAACGTGGAGAATATTGAAATTTATAAGATCTTTGAATTAATGGGATTATTTTCAATTATCATTTTCCTATTCTTCACATTTAGTTTGATTTTCCAAAAAATTAAGAAAGGTCGTGAAGTATGAAACCTTTCAAATTCATCTTCATTAGCTTAGTAGTGATGTTAGTAATGACGAATGTAACACCTAGCTTTCATCATTATGCACAAGCCGATGAAGACCACAAGAAGTTAAAGTATAAGAAGAATAGCGCTTTAGCGTTAAACTATCACAGAGTGAGAAAAAATGACCCGTTAAATGACTTTATTACGATTTTCTCTAGTAGTAAGGAAATTAAAAATTATAGTGTGACAGATAAAGAATTTGAATCACAAATCAAGTGGCTTAAGAAACATGATGCAAAGTTTCTTACTTTGAAAGAGTTTTTGAAGTATAAACAGAAAGGGAAGTTTCCAAAACGTAGCGTATGGATAAATTTCGATGATATGGATAAGACAATTTATCAAAATGCTTATCCAGTACTAAAAAAATATAAAATTCCTGCAACTGGCTTCGTGATTACAGGACACGTTGGAGAGAAGAATTTTCATAATTTGGATATGATCACGCAGCCTCAATTATCAAAAATGTATCGTTCAGGACTTTGGGACTTTGAAACACACACGAATGATTTACATTCTCTTAAGAAAGGAAATAAATCTAAATTTCTAGAGGCGTCTAATGTGTCTGCTATTAAAGACATTGAAGTAAGTGAAGATGAACTAAAATCGAAGTTTGGTAAAACACAACATGCCATTGCTTACCCCTACGGTCTAATCAATAATAGTAAAATTCAAGCTTCTAAAGATGCAGGTATGAAATACGGATTTACATTGAAGGAGCAAGCAGTCACTCCTCATGATAATAATTATAAAATTCCACGTATTTTAGTAAGTAACGACGCATTCGAAACTTTAATTAAGAAATGGGACTGTTTCCATGAATAAAAATAGACTTGAATTAGTATATTTACGTACTTTTATTTGCATCATTATTATAGTGACACACTTATTAACTCAAATCACACTAGAACATGAACATTTGTCAGGGAGTTCTCTTGTTCTACAATATTATATTCGGAATATAGTTATCTTTGGAACTCCAAGTTTTATTGTATTATCACAGTTGCTAACAACATTAAATTATAAATCTGTAAGCGTACAATATTTGATTTCTCGGTTCAAATATATCTTTATTCCATATTTATTAGTGGGATTATTCTATAGTTATAGTGAATCATTATTGACTGCTTCTTCTTTCAAAAAGCAATTTTTTGAAAATGTAATATTAGGGCAATGGTACGGTTATTTCATCATTATCATCATGCAATTCTTCATATTATCTTACTTAATTTATAAAATTAATTATAAACTGTTTAACAGTAAGATATTATTAGTATTAGCATTTGTAGTACAACAAACATTTTTATACTACTTTAATCATAGTGATGCTTTCCATACATTTGTAAAACATTACTATCCTTTAAGTGAAAATACGATGATATTAGGATGGATTTTTTATTTCTTTTTAGGTGGTTTCATAGGATATAACTATCAACGTGTCCTATCATTCTTAGAAAAATATCTCGTTATCATGATTATGTTAGCTTTAGGTTCATATGTATTATTTATAGCACTTTCAGGTGATGATTATTGGAATGTAACAAGCTTCACTTATTCACTTACGTTATACAATAGTATTATGTTCTTTGTGCTTATTGGCATTTGTGCGCATTTTAAAACGATGCTATTAAACACGGTTCAAATGATAAGCGCATTTTCGTTTTTCATCTATTTATTACATCCAATTATCTTAGATTCACTATTTGCTTATACCAATATCTTTGAAGATAACACGGTCGTCTTCTTAGCGGTTTCCTTGTTAATGATTATCGGAATATGTATTGGTGTTGGCATGATGTTAAGAGAATTTTATATTTTTAGATTTGTTATTGGCAAACAACCGTATAAGCTACAATTTAATAACTATCAACCTAGTTGGAAATCACACTAATGTTGAAAAAGCCTCCCACAGAGATATAATAACTGGATCTCTGTGGGAGGCTTTATGTAAAGCTGTTATCTCATTATGAGAATAATGTTTTTAAGACTTTGAAAAATGAGCCGATTAATTGAAATACATCACCTGTCATTGGATTCACTCCTTTTTAAATAATTTTTAAAATTCATGTTTCATCGTTATGCTTTTTTAGTTGATGTCAGTTTTTCACTTTGAACTAAATCATCTGCAAGTCCATGCCAGAATTGTTGTAGTTCCTCTCTTGAGCGTACTGTATCTGAGCTATCTTGTCCAACAAAGTCCACATGATCCCAGTCATGTTTAGTTGGTGTCACTTGCCATACACCTTTTTGATTTTGGTCTGTAGCTTCAACATATTTTTGATTGAATGGATGTTGAGAAGAAATAACTGATACTAAACCGTCATTTTCTCTCCATTCTTTCTCTTTAGCTTTACCAATAACATTGGCAGTTACCGTGAATGGGAAGAAAAGATTTAAATCTGCTTTTTGTCTACCAAATAGACCTTTATGCGTAGATTCACCTGTATATGTTTTATAAACAATATTAGGATTTAATGATGTTTTACGGTTAAGGTCAGTCGCACCATCACGAGTTAAATCATTGAAACCATTATCTTTAGATTTCCATAATTTAGATTTTTGAACTCTCTTCACATAATCAATACGTGATTCGTTTGGTTTTTGTTTAAGACCCCATTGTGATAATCCAAAGTCTACGCGAGAGTTTTTATTACCGAATGCTCTTCCTAAATCATACACAACTTGACGTACTAGCGCTTCATTACCCAATTCATCTGATGCGTGCGTACCATTATGTGGTGTACCTAAAGTTGTGATTGAAGAAACCATATTGTCATTATTACCTTTATATAATGGAGAAATTTCGCCACCATGTTCTTTTTGATATTTAACTTCTTCAGGATTTCCGTTTCTTAGTAACTCTTCTAATTGACGGATTGTTTGACCACCCATACTATGTCCGACAAGATGAACTTTTTGGCCTGGTTTCCAATCTTTGTATACACCTTCATATGTTTTACCGTAACGTTTATGACCATATTTCGCAGCATGTGCGGCACCATAATCTACACGGCCACCTTTAATATAGTAATATAGTTCAACTGCGCGATCGTAGTTACTACCAAATGCACTAATACTTGCTTCATAAGATTTATAACCATTCTCTTCTAAATCTTGACGGATATTCATTTTATCGCCGCCCCAATAATGTGCAAGCACTGAAGGATTGATATCATCAGTGAAACCATTGAAACCGTGAACTAAGATGATTGGATCATGATTTTTATATTGGCTTTGTTTAGCCGCTTTATTTGTTTGATCTTTCTGTTGTTTCGTTGTTTGTTGCTTAGATTTTTTATTTGTAGTAGCTACAGCATTACTCTTAAGCGTACCTAATCCATCTTTAGAATCTTTATCATTGTTAGATGATTCATCTTTCTCAGATTTAGGATTTGCTTTGTCACTTACACTCAATGCTTGCGTTTTGTGGTTATCTGTTTCAGCTGGAGTCTCTTCTGAAGTTGCTTCGTCTTGCGCTGACACTTTTTGCTGTTCTTCTGCATCATTTTCTTTATCTTGTTGTGATGCTTTTGGTTTTGTTGCAGTTGCAGTCGCAGTTTGAGTTTGAGTTTGATCTTTATCAGTTTGAGAAGCTTCAGTTTCATCTTTAGCTTGATTTTTTACTGCTCTGTCTGATTGAGTTGTCTCTTTATCTGAAGATAAGTCGTCTTTTTGTTGGTTATTTTGAGTGACTTTTTGTGAATCTTTTTGTGAATCTGATACTTCTTCTGTTTTATCTTCAGTTTTTGGATTGTCTTGTTTTAGATTATCTTGAGTCTCAGATGAATCTTTTTCACTTTCTTGATTTTGATTCACTTCTGGTTTAGATTGAGTTGATTTATCTTCATCAGATTTTTCTGTTGGTTGTGTTTGAACATCCGTTTGTTCTTCTGTTTGTTCAGATTTTGAGTCCGCTTGGTTAGCATCCTCTTGCTTTGCGTCCTCTTTACTATTATCTACTTGTGAATCCTCACTAGATTCCACTTGTTCATCTGATGACTTAGTTGAATTTTGAGTTGCATCTTGTGCAGAAGTTTGTTCCTCTTTACCTTGTTCTTCAGTAGACTTCGTTTGTTCTGTATTTTGTGCTGAATTTTGTTCTTCAGTTTCTGAATCTTGTTGTTCAGTGTTTTGATTATTTTCATTATGTAAGCTTGTTTGATTATCATTAGCATTTTCGCTATTATCTTTTTCAACATTTGGCTGTTCAGACGTAGTTTCTTTAGCTGATTGAGACGCGTCATCCTCTGTCGCCTGTTGCCCATTTGAATCTTCATTTTCATCCCCAATAGATTGTGCTGTTGCCTTCTCAGGATTTCCCTGTTCCTGATTTTGTTCGGCCGCTTGTGCTGAGCCTCCACCCATAAATAATAAAGCTGCGATTAAGATGGATGATGCCCCCACACTAAATTTACGAATACTATACTTGTTTTGTCTTGTTTTCATAGTAAGCACCTCTCTATTTGTTTATTTTTGAAAAATGAACTCCACAATAGCGTATTTCTAAATAAATAGATTTACGATTGCGCGTGGTAATAATTCAAAGATCTTGCTAAATATCGCTTTAATAGCTTCCATAATGACCATCCTTTCCATCGTTCAGAAAGCGTTTTCAATTATTATGAAAAATTTTTCTCACACACTCTTTATATAAAAAGTATATAAGAATCAAAACACTATTCTTTTCGATTTAATTTAAAACAAATATTACGAGATAATTGCAGTTTTGTCAATAATTATACACAATTAAATCAAGCATTATAAAGCCGATTAAACCTATAAACTTACATATTAATGGGTGTCTTTTTTAAAATAGAGATGAGTGTGAAAATAAAAATTGTAGGAGGATGAAATATGGAACTATCGCAGTTTGAAAGCTATTTAAATATTGATTCTTCTCGTTATAACAATATTGATAAAGCCTCGCTAGATTATTATATGGAACGTTATATGATGACTGTTCCGTTTGAAAATATTAACGTTCAAAATCAAGTTCCTATCTCTGTTAATATTAATGATTTATTGGACAAAGTTATAAACCAACATCGCGGTGGGTTCTGTTATGAAATGAACCACTTGTTCGTAACGTACTTAGAGAAAAAAGGTTTTGATGTCCATCGAGCTTCTGGAACAGTTCATACTCCAGATGGCGGTGTTGCTTTAGAAGGCTCACATATGTCTTTATACACAATTTTAAATGATACTTATTATGTGACAGACGTTGGGTTTGGTGACTTACCTCTACATGCAATCCCGATTTCACATCCGTCTCAACCAGTGAGTATTTCTGATATCAATGGAGAATTTCGCGCAATTTTTGACAAAGAAGACTGCTATCATGTTCAAAAATTGAAAAATAATAAATGGACTACTCTATATCACGCCTACTTAGAGCGTCAATCAATTCAAGATTTCAGCGATAAAATCATTTATAACGAGAGTAATCCAAACTCTATCTTTGTTAAGCAGCTATTAATCACACAACCACAGTCATTTGGACGTGCGACGATGACACATCAAAGTCTTACGTTAACTTCACAAAGTTCTAAAGAAAAATGTGAGGTATCGTCCGACAATTATAAGTATTTTCTAAAGAAATATTTTAATCTTAATATCACGATTGATAGACTTGAACAGTAGTAATATTTTAGTGTACCTGGGGTATGTATTAAGTAATGAGGTGAATTCCATGTCACAAATTGAAATCATAGGCGCTAGACAAAATAATTTAAAAAATATCGATGTTAATATACCGAAACATCAATTAATTGTATTTACAGGGCGGTCAGGCTCAGGTAAGTCTTCACTAGTATTTAATACCATTGCTGCTGAATCTGAACGTCTATTAAATGAAACATACTCAAGTTATGTTCAACATCAACTCACACAATATGAAAAACCAGACGTCGATCAAATCAATCACCTTCCCGTTGCAATGATTATTAATCAGAAACGCCTAGGTGGTAATTCACGTTCGACGGTAGGAACTATTTCTGATATTTATGCTTCTGTGAGATTGTTATGGTCAAGAATAGGAGAACCTTTTGTTGGTTATTCTGATATTTTCTCATTTAATAATCCGAAAGGTATGTGTGAAACATGTTCAGGATTAGGTTATGTTGAAGACATTGATTTAAATGAGTTACTTGATTTTGATAAATCGCTCAATGAAGATGCCATTAAATTCCCGTCGTTTAGACCCGATAGTTGGCGAGGTAAAAGATATCTTTATACAGGTCTATTTGATAATGATAAAAAGTTAAAAGATTATACAAAAGAAGAATTGGATACTTTTTTATATACAGAACCTACAAAGTTGAAGAATCCGCCATCAAATTGGCCTAGAACAGCTAAATTTGAAGGTCTAATTCATCGTTTCAGACGCTCTTTCTTACTAAATGATAACTTTGAGAAGAAACGCTTCAAAGCTGATATTGATCGAGTCGTTACTAAGCATGATTGCCCTTCATGTCATGGTAAAAGGCTTAATGATAAAGTGTTGAGTTGTAAAATCAATGGCTTAAACATTGCTGAATTTACAGATTTACCCATTGATGAGGCTGTTCATTTTCTAGAAAAAATAGATTCAAACACAGCAAAAGTGATTATCGAACCTTTAAAACAACAACTACAAGCATTAAGCTATATAGGTTTGAATTACCTAACGTTATCTCGTGAAACGACAACGCTTTCCGGTGGCGAATCTCAACGGATAAAACTTATTCGCCATTTAAATAGTCCATTAAGTGATTTAGTTTACATCATCGATGAACCGAGTGTAGGACTTCACCCAGAAGATATTCAGAGAATTAATGACATGATTGAATCACTTAAACAAAAAGGTAATACGGTGATCGTTGTTGAACACGACCCTGATGTTATTCAAACGGCTGACCACATTATTGATATAGGTCCGAATGCAGGCAAAGATGGTGGAGAGATTATGTTTGAAGGAAGTTATCAAGACCTTCTCACATCTCAGACGAGCACAGGTCAAGCTTTAAACAGAACACATCAACTTAAAGACCATCCTAGAGCAACTCATGACATGTTTAATATTGAGAATATTTCACGTAACAATTTAAATCATATTTCAACTCAATTACCAAAACATGCGATGACCGTAGTTACTGGTGTGGCTGGCTCAGGTAAGAGTTCCCTTATCTCAGCAGCCTTTGAACAAGAGCAACGTGCTATCTTCATCGATCAGAAACCGCCTCACGCATCGAATCGCTCTAATTTACTCACATACTTAGATATCTTCGATGAGGTAAGAAGTTTCTTTAGTCAACATACTGGTATGAAGAAAAGTATGTTTAGCTATAATTCTGAGGGCGCTTGCCCTGAATGTAATGGTAAAGGCGTACTTAAGACCGAACTCGCATTTATGCCAGACTTTTCTCAAGTGTGTGAGATGTGTGGTGGCACAAGATATCGCCCTGAAGTATTACAGGCGAAGGTAGAGGGATATTCTATCGCAGATATACTTGCCCTTACTGTAAGTGAAGCCATCTCTCAATTTGAAGGTCAAGACAGTATCACTCGTCCGCTTCAAGCGTTGGCTAACACAGGACTTCAATATATGACATTAGGACAATCTTTAGATACATTGTCAGGCGGTGAAATTCAACGCGTTAAACTAAGTCGCTATTTAACTGAAGATGTACACGATTATATTTTTATTTTTGATGAACCAACGACGGGGCTTCATGAAGATGATTTACCTGTACTGATTGATTGCTTCAATCATTTAATTGACGATCATAACACGGTTATTCTTATCGAACATAATTTAACGATGATGACACAAGCTGACTGGTTTATCGATATAGGCCCTTATGCTGGAGATAAAGGTGGACAACTATTGTATAGTGGTCAGCCTGCGGGACTTTTAAATATTAAAAATTCAGTAACCGCTAAACACTTAAAAAGATATATCCTTTAACTGAAAAAGCTCGGCGATGATTTATCATCTAATCAACGTCGAGCTAAAATTTTATTCTATATCTAAATTTTTCAAATTTACTATTGTTTAATATATTGTCGTTCATCAAGTGAACATTTTTATAATGATGTATTCCTTCTGCACTTGAGTAAAATATTAATTTTAAAAAAACCTGTGAAATATGTGGTCAAAGGGACGATTCGCCTTGTTTGAATCTACTGGATATATTATTCTAAAAGTAGTTATACATATATTTATTAAATACTTATAAATATTAAAACTTTCACCGATACATTTTTTAAAAATCCACAAAAAAAGCAAAATACCAATCGATAACGATCAGCATTTTGCTTTACACACGCAATAACTAGAGATACTTGACTACATTAATACACAAAAATTTAGGGATACAGCAATTAAGCTGTTTAAGTGATTTTGAGAAAAATAAAAAAGTATACTCTAATTACCACACAAAACATACTAACCCACAAAGCCCAATTAAATGAGTTAGTATGGCTTACATAGTAATACCATTGCTTTGAACATGTTAATTAAATTATTATTACAAAAGTTATTATACCAACTTAAATTCAAACAATGTATATCCAAATTAAGCTATCTGATACTTATGTGACATTTAATCAAAAATGTCTCTTTTTAGAGGTGTATAATGAAGAGTAAAGATTTGCGTGTAGAAAAAACAGAAAAAGCTCTATTAGATGCTTTATTTGAAACTTTAAGAACAAAAGAGTTCAATCAAATAACAGTGCAAGATTTGTGCGATAAAGCTCTCGTAAGACGTTCAACGTTTTACCGACGTTTTGATGATAAATACGATTTGCTTAAGTTATTAATACGAAAATTAATTTTCAGAGTAAGAGAGAAGCATTTCTCAACATTAAACCCTGAGAATCCTAGAGCTCATTTCGAAAAGGTCATTCACGAATCATTACAATATCTATATAATCATAAGTCTATTGTTCAAAATGTATTAACATTAGCGCTTTATGATGAAGTGACCGATATTATATTCAAACAATTATATGAAGGGATGAAAGCACAAATACAGTTTGAAATACAGCACGGCGTTGAGTTCGATGTCGATATAGAAATACTTGCTGAATTTATAACCGGGGGAATATTGAGAACAATGTATGCTTGGATTCAAGATGGTCAAGAACGTTCGATCAATGAGTTAACTAAAGAAATGGTGACCCTACTTGATGGCGTGCATAACTATCATACTAAAGGTGAAAATTAAGAGGAAATCATGATGAATAATTATGTTCGTCATGATTCCCTCTCGATTAAATGCTTTCCCATAAAAGCCAAGTGAATACTGACTTGATCATTTAAAATCTCCTTCTTATATTTTAACAACCCTTCTCTAATTACGAATAAATATTTGTATAACTAAATTATATATTTTGTTATCACATATAATAGTAGTAAACTATAACTATACTTTAGTTAATTAATAAGTCAGAGACTTTAACTAACAATAATTATACATCGGCTTCAATTTTATTGAGTAGCCAAAATACAAAAAATGTCGCTTAAGTCACACAGATTTTGAAGTGTCCGATTAATGAGGTGAACAATAATGAATAGCAATGATTTACGTGTTAAGAAGACACAACGTGCTCTAATGGATTCATTTTTAGAATTACTTAAAACTAAAAATTTTAGTCAGATTACAGTTCAAGATTTGTGTGATCGTGCTATGGTACGACGCTCTACTTTTTATCGTCACTATAGTGATAAATACGATTTATTAAACCAAGTCTTAGCCAACTTTTCCAATAGTTTGCATGAATCTCATTCAGAGAGTTTATTAGTCAAACAGCCTAAATCATATTTTGAAAATATCGTTAGAGATACGCTTTATTTTTTAATTGAAAATCGAGAAACGATTCAAAGTATCTTTACTATATCGTATTATGATGAAGTGACACGTATCGTCTATACGCAACTTTATAAAGGTGTAGAGAGACAAGTTAATTTCGACATAAGGCACGGTATACGTTTCACTATTGATTTAGAAGTTTATAAAGAATTTATAGCAGGTGGTATATTACGTATCATTTATGCTTGGCTTAAAGAAGGTCAAGAACGATCTGTTGATGAGTTAACTATAGAGGTAGTTAAAATAATCAATGGTATCAGAGAAACAAATATAAAGAAGTTCTAAACTATATTCATAAAAGAGAGGGATTGAAAACACATCTATATAAAGATAGTTTTGCAATCCCTCATCTATTTATCAAGAATGATTATGAATCTTCAGAAGAAACTATAATAGAGGTTTCAATCATTAATGTCTAGCCATCCAAGGTCTTCCTTGTATGGCTTTTTTACGTCTAGTTTTGGGTGAATTTGTTTTAGGAACAACCCGAGGTTCATGCCCTCTTTCAATACGTTTCTTTAACTTGCTATCCTTTTATTAAGTTTAAAAGGCATTAAAGACACGTATTGCTATTTTCATTATAGTGCGGACACTATGCGTAATCATGTTGAACGTTCATCGAGTGTCTTATAGTCAATGCACCACACTTTTGGCAATCATAAGTAATAAATAAAATATAGCGCTTTTGTAGATCAATAAAAAAGTTATCGCATTATTCAATGCGATAACCATCCAAATAAGCCACTACTTTTCTTTTCAGCTTTTACCGATGGATAAGAAGCGCCATCTAGAAAATGTCGTTGATAGTGAACGTAAGCATTCCCTTTATCATTAATCGCAATATACCATTTTTTATGTTTAGGTACGACGTCATATAAGTCTTTTTTTACTGTGTATTTTTTGCCATCAATTTGATGTTCACCTTTAGATAACACCTTTTTATATTCATATTGCTTCCGATAATATTTCATCATATCATTCGCAATTTCATTACGATTTAATTTAGCTGTTTCACTAGGATATGGTGTAACATCTAAAATCGTCTCATTTAATCTCAAACCATGTTGCTTATTTGTTAAAGCTAAACTATATCCGGAATCACTCGTACCAGTCTTGAGTCCGTCAGTCCCTTTATAATATTTCGGCTGACCTTTCAAAGATAAATTCGTAGATTCAAATGATTGTCCTTTTTGTGTATCTGATTTATTTTGTGTGGTTTTAAGTATTTCAGGGTGCTCTTTGATCATGTGATACATCATGATATTCATATCTTTAGACGTACTGGAAGTCTTCCCTTGTTTCTTATACTTTTGAGGTGCGCTAGATCCTAACAACTCAGTATCTGCTCCAGCTGGACTTGTAAAGTGTGTGTCTTTCATGTGAAATGTTTTAGCCTGCTGATTCATTTTATCTGTAAAAGTAGAAGTCGAACCTGATACCTTTTCGCCTAGAATTAAAGCAGCAGCATTACTTGAAGCTAAAGCTGTTTGGCTCAATATATCTTTAACAGTATATGTTTGTCCTGCTTTTAACGGTACCGAAGAAAGGTTAGACTTTTGAGATAATTGCGCTTGTTTAGATGTGATTTTTATTTTATCTTTCATATGTATTTTTCCTGATTTAACTGCATCCAATGTTAAATACATTGTCATCATTTTAGTTAAAGAGGCAGGATCTACTTTTTTATTTTCGTTGTAATTGTATAAAATTTGACCTTGTTTTGTAGTGAGCGTGAGTGATTGAGGTTCATATTGAGTTGAAATATTAGCATTTTCTTCTTTATTGACTAGAGGTGTGGGCTTTTCTACTGCATAACTTTGAGAAGTTAAAAGTAATGATGTTAATCCTATCGTGCCTGTTATATATAGTATTCTTCGAAACATCGTATCACCTGATTTCATTTTTCTAATATTCTTGTTAGTTTATGTACTTTACATATACTTATATCAAGTTTTACTCAACTTTTCAAAAATACCGAATACACGCGCATATGTAAAACAGGCTAGGACATAACGTTAATGTCTTAGCCTGTTTACTTGTTATGAGTAATTATCTGAATGAAATTATGAAAGTAAATAATTCGCATAACTTCATCTTATTAACGAATATTTATTCTTGTTGATAATCTTTATTCCCTTTAAAGTAACTGCGATCTTGTTTATCATAAACCTTCTCAGGATTCATAAAAGGCTTTAATTTATCTTTAAAATCGTATAAGTTCAGACCATCTACTGCAACTCTATCTTGATATACATTATCTGGTTCAACATCGGTAAAGTTATTAGGTCCTACTCCAGCCAAATATTTAAAGTGACCTTCTTTAATCAGATAGTTATATGCTGGCGTATCTCTATCTTGTGCACCATGGGGGAAAATAAATAAATCAGTTTTACCTATAATTGGTGTCACTTCTTTCTCCCAACGTTTTGTATCTTTAACAATTCCTTCATAAGATGATTGTTCAAAATTAATATGTCCATATGAATGACTGGCAAATGTCCAACCATCTCTTTTCATAGCATCAGCTACTTCTGTTGCTTTAGCTTTACGGTCCTTATAATGCTTACTATCTGTTTCATTTGTACGATATCCTAAAACGCCATTATATCCTGTTAATGCAACTACACCTTTTTGTCCATTTAAAGAGAAATCAGGGTGTTTTTTAACAAAGTCATTTAATATTGGAACGATATCATCGTCTTTAGAATGTGTTACTTTGCCATTCTTTTGCTTCGTTTCTGATACAACATGTTTGTTTTTATCTAAAACTAATCTGTCGGCATACCCTTTTCCACGCATGTACTCATAATAGTTCATGTCGTCGATAGATAGTATTAATGGTTTTTTACCTTTAGGTAATTTTAACTTCTTCTTATTTATCGTTTTTGCTTTTAAATCATAAGCATCGTGTGGATCAATTAAAATATAATTTCTTTTATGTAACTCTTCTAGAGATTTTTTAAATTCGTTAGCTGTAATCATCCAGTCGTTATTACCTTTGGCTTCTTGTGGGCTCCCCGAAAATGCCACTTTAGCGTCAGTAATAAGTGGATGATAAAAGATATGGTATATTTCACCATCGTATGTTTGCCAATCTTTAGTCATTTTTGATTGATGACTTGCATACATATTTTCATTTTCACTATCTTCAGTGTGAGAATCTTTCTGTTTTGAGCATCCTTCTAAAATGAATACCATCAACACAATAGAAACAAAAAATAAATATAAAGTCTTTCTCATTATCTCATCCCTCAAATTAATATCATCATACAATAATCAATATAACATTAATGGGGTGTACAATATTATTAAATATATCTTAATTTTATTTTGATTTAATGTTAATGTAAAAAACTATCGCTTTATATTCACTTTAAGAGTTCAAACGAATAATGAGTTTAAACATATATCTATGTATCAGGCTGACTAAACAATGATTTGAATACGCATAAAAAAAGAGCGAGATAAAAATTATCTCACTCAATAACGTAAATATTTACAAAGGAACATTTAACTGTTGCTTAAAATAACAACGATCCCCATCATTTATAATATTATTCCACGTATCATTTAATTCATATCCTAAACGTTCGGCAAGCTTAATAGAAGATTCATTGACTTGATTCGTTCGTATAAGTTTTGGTGTTACTGCATCAAATTGTTTCATCCATCGTGATATCATTTCGATTGCTTCAGTAGCTAATCCTTCACCTGTATATTTTGGAAAAAGTCTATAATACAAGTTTAAGAATAATTGATAATTAATGGTGCGGTATTCAAAACCACTCATCCCTACTAATTCTCCAGTATCTTTGGCTATTAACATAAAGTATCCAAAGTCATTTTCTTCCCAATGTCTTCTCCAACCTTTTATAAATCCTTTAGTAATATCTTTGTTCTCGTGTATACCTTTAGGAGTGTATTTTGTTGATTCATTATTCGTATGTAGTTGGAAAAGCGCATCAAGATGCTCAATATCTGGTTTTAATAAGTAAAGTCTATCGGTTTCTAACATATACTCACCACCTCAATTTGTTTATTACTGACTTTTTAGCATATACCCTTTTTTCTACCTTTTATTTAAAACTAGTCATAAATTCAACGTTGAGCTAGCATGCAGGATGTCTTACCTCAGACAAACCTAAGCCTCACACCCTCACCTACAAATGTATGACTTAATGAGAAATTTTTAGCTAACTCATTTACACATTAAAACTCTATGCGACGACATAGCCACGCTCGTTAAACTATCTCGTATAGTGTTTTATTTTATTTAGATCTATTTAATTTAAAAAAATTTATGATTTTAGTTTTTATTTTCCTAAAAATAGGGAATATATTTATAATGAAAATTTACAAATCGAAGGTTGATGAAGGATGATTACTTATACACTCAGCAATTACTTTGATACGAGATGGAAAACGATGTATGACGATGGGAATCCCTATTTATACATACGTAAATCGTACCCTAACCCCTTTATTAAAGGATTAGACATTATTATTCCTCAAGCAGGAATATATACCTCTTATGTCGTTAGGGATTTAGAGAAAAATGTAATATTTACTTCTAAATGTATTCCAAATTTTAGAAACTTTAGAGAGATTCATTGTAATTACAGAGGTACTCATATTGAGATGAAAGAGTTCACATTGGTGAACAAACCGGTTAAATTCACTTATGATAATGAAGATTATTTTATTAAAAAGACGAGCCCAGAAACATGTACTATTACGAATTATGAGAATGAAAAACTATCTCATTGGGCTAAAAATGAAGGACAAGTGAGCTTCCATATTTTAGATGAAAGTAGTAAACCAATAGAAGAGTTATTAATCATACTCTCTCATGCATTAATGAATAAAATTTGAGGCTGTGCATAAATGATTGTCGCAGTCTTATTTTTTAATATATATGCTGTAGATGGTTGTACTGAAAATGTGCTTATATCAAGCTTCTTTCAATTCTAGCCCTTCTTGCTGACGGGGCTCCAACTTATGGTAGCCATCTTCTCATTTATTAGGAGTAGGACATATGATTAAATTCAAGTTCTACTCCTAATTTGTGTCTAATCAATGAGCATATTATGTCTAAATTATTACAAAATGGAATAGGTATTATTGAAAATATGTATTTTTGTTATAGATTGTTAGCAATTATAATAAGACTCAGCGCAATAATTTAATTATTTTTGCACGAGTTCTGTTTTAAGAAAGGTGAGCAAAAAATGGCTAACAATGAGTCAAAAAACATAGTTATTATTGGCGCTGGTGTCTTAAGTACGACATTCGGTTCTATGATTAAAGAATTAGAACCTAATTGGAACATCAAACTCTATGAACGTTTAGATCGTCCAGGTATTGAAAGTTCTAACGAAAGAAACAATGCCGGTACTGGACATGCTGCGTTATGCGAACTGAACTATACAGTTCAACAACCGGATGGTTCAATTGATATAGAAAAAGCGAAAGAAATCAATGAACAATTTGAGATTTCTAAGCAATTCTGGGGACACCTTGTGAAAAGTGGCAACATTGATAACCCTAGAGAATTTATTAATCCACTTCCTCACATTAGTTTCGTAAGAGGTAAGAATAACGTTGAATTCTTAAAAGACCGTTACGAAGCGATGCGTAACTTCCCTATGTTTGACAACATCGAATATACGGAAGATATCGAAGAAATGAGAAAATGGATGCCATTGATGATGAAAGGTCGTACTGGCAATGAAATCATGGCAGCTAGCAAAATTGACGAAGGTACCGATGTTAACTATGGTGAGTTAACACGTAAAATGGCTAAAAATATTGAGCAACATCCTAATGCCGATGTTCAATATAATCATGAAGTCATTGATTTCAACCGACGTCAAGACGGCATCTGGGAAGTGAAAGTAAGAAACCGTAACAATGGTTCAGAGGAAACTGTATTCGCGGATTACGTCTTTATAGGTGCTGGTGGTGGCGCTATTCCACTATTACAAAAAACTGGTATCCCTGAAAGCAAACACCTTGGTGGATTCCCTATTAGCGGTCAGTTCTTAATTTGTACTAACCCTGAAGTCATTAATGAACACGACGTTAAAGTATATGGTAAAGAACCACCAGGCACACCACCAATGACTGTACCTCATCTTGATACGCGTTATATTGATGGTGAAAGAACATTATTATTTGGTCCGTTTGCGAATATCGGTCCTAAATTCTTAAAAAATGGTTCTAACTTAGATTTATTTAAATCTGTAAAACCATACAACATTACAACACTACTTGCATCTGCAGTTAAAAATTTACCTTTAATCAAGTATTCAATCGACCAAGTATTGATGACAAAAGAAGGTTGTATGAACCACTTACGCACGTTCTACCCTGAAGCTCGTGACGAAGATTGGCAATTATACACTGCAGGTAAACGTGTTCAAGTTATCAAAGATACGCCTGAGCACGGTAAAGGATTCATTCAATTCGGTACAGAAGTTGTGAACTCTGAAGATCACTCAGTTATTGCATTATTAGGAGAATCACCAGGAGCATCAACTTCAGTTTCTGTAGCGTTAGAAGTTCTAGAACGAAACTTCGCTGACTACGAAAATGAATGGAAACCTAAATTACAAAATATGATTCCTTCATATGGTCAATCACTTATAAATGATGTTCAATTAATGAGAGAAACTCGTAAACAAACATCAAAAGATTTAGAATTAAATTATTATGAATCTAAATAATTAACCCTTTCCCTGTAAAATATAAAATATTAAAGTCCTTACTTGGGGCTCTCCCCTGACCCCAAAACCCTTAATAAATATTGTAAAAGTTAGAAGTAACAAAAAGTTGAAACTAAATTAACCTTATTTCCCCTACCCCCTTCAAAGAGAGCCACTTTGAAGGGGGTTTTTATGTATAGTTTGATAATCACTAGTTATACACACTCATTCTTTTACTATCTATAAAATTATTTTTTATAAAAATAAACTGAGACAGATGAACTATCTCAGTTTCACATAATAAAAAGTTAAAATTAATACATATTATTCACTTGGCGTAAAGAGTTCCGCTTCATTATCTGGAGGATAATAAAATCCATTTGGAACGGTTTGTAATTCAATGAGACTTCCCCATGGTGTTTTAACATATACTGTTTGATTCCCTTCGGTGTCTTCATATCTCGTATTACTATGAGGCTCAGAAATAAGTTCTCCACCGGCTGATCTTACTTTGGCTACAGCCACTTCAAAGTCATCTACATAAAACGATAAATGTGTATAACCAATATCTTGAAGTGCTTCAGGTTTTCGTTGCTTTGCATTTTGGAATTCAAACATCTCAATATTTGGACCATTCCCAAATACCATCATCCGTTTATGTACGATTTGAGCACCTTTACTCATGCCCAATATTTTTTCTACATCTTTACCACCACGTGGTTTCTCATCTTTTCTTTGACTATCATAGGCAATCTTTCCGTCTAAACCCTTTTTGAAGAATTCAGTGGCTTCCTCTATATCCGGTACAGTTAAACCAATATGATTGATACCTCTTGAGATATCTTTCATATTTCTTCACCTCTTTAGAAATTGTTTATCACAACGAATATTCCCTAGATAATAAAGTTTTACACATCTCTTTTTATAAAAATAACAGCTAACAATGACTCAAAATGGGTAAATGTTTAATAGAAGTTATTTTTCAAAAATGAGTATATTGAGAACTTATTGATTGCAACTTGAGCAAACGATGTTATAATAATTATATCAGGTATAATTATTATACTTAAAAACTTATGAAAAAGGGGTAATGTAATCATGACTCAATTCACATTTGATCAAGCACATAGTGATATTCAATTCCAAATCAAACATTTAATGGTATCTAAAGTGAAAGGTACTTTCTCCCAATATGATATTCAATTAGATGGAGATATTAACGACTTAAGTTCACTTAAAGCAACTGCAACTATCATTCCAAGCTCAGTCGACACGCAAAATGAAGATAGAGATAATCACTTGAAATCTGGTGACTTCTTCGCAACAGATGAAAACGACAAATGGACATTTGAAACAAAAGAAATTTCAGAGAACAAAGTAACGGGCGATTTAACTATTAAAGGTGAAACACACGAAGAAACTTTCGATGTTGAATTTAATGGTATTAGTAAAAATCCAATGAACGGTTCACAAGTAACAGGATTTATTGTTACAGGTACAATTGACCGTGAAAAATATGGCATGAGCTTCAACCAAGCATTAGAAACTGGTGGCGTAATGTTAGGTAAAGAAGTAAAATTTGAAGCATCAGCTGAATTCAGTTTAGAAGATTAACAAAATGAACATATCCATCATTTTATCTCTTAAATAGTAAAACACAATTATAAATGAGTTAAACCCCTCACTATCATCGCTTATAGTGAGGGGTTGTTTATTGAAAGGCTATCACCCGACTTCTTATTTATATCTTTAATCATTAACTTGTTCTTAAAAATTTGCATCTATTGAAACTGATAACTTTGATGACCTTTTGCAAATCCATTGACCGTATAAATCATTGAACCGCCTTCAGAGTTATTCTCAATATCATTTGTACAAATTAACAATTGATTTGTACCTGGAATAAATTGTGGATGCGTTGAACGTAGCATTTTACCTTCATCACGGCCTGGCATTAGGATCTGACCAATTGGGTAACCCTTTTTATTAAAGACTAAGACACGACCTTGACCATACATTGCCACATAAAGGTTATCATCACTATCGATACAACATGAATCTGGCCCTTCATGACCTGTGAAGTAATATGGAATCGTTGCGCCAAATGGTGCAATAGTCACACCATCTTCTTCTAATTCAATACGATGAAGACGATTTGTAGTTGTTTCAGTCACCCACAATACGCGTTCATCAGTACTTAATGCGACACCGTTTGCAACTGAGATATTCTGTATCACTGGTGTAATTGTCTTGAAGTCTGGTGATACATAATAAACACCGCCTAGAGGATTTGTTGAGTATCCTCTGAAATCAGTGAAGTAGAAACCACCCTTACTATCAAATACCATATCGTCAATACAGTATTCTGTGCTTAATTCAGAAACAATTTCTTCAAATTGTTCGCCTTCTTCAGTAGTTGAGAAAATACCACCTGTCGTCTTAAAGTCGCCTAAATAACATATAAATAAACGTCCATCTTTATGAACTTTAATAGCTGCTGGATTCGCTTTTTCAGACACGAATGGTCGAGTCACTTCTTTGGTAGATGTATTCACTTTAAAAATATTACCTTCAAAGACATCTAATAAGAATAAATTGCCTTCGCGATTGAAATTTAAGCCTTCTAATTGTAATCCTCTATCCGAAATTTTAACCCAAGGTTCTGCAGTCACTGTTTGCAACTCATTTTCAGACACTATTGGTGCAACACTTGCCGATTTCCCTGTATATTTTAAAGTTGGTAAATCTTGAATAGCCATCGTCTAATCCCCTCTTTCTCTCATTTAAACTTTGATACCATTTTATAAGAACTCAACTTAATTGTCATTAGAGCGGTATTATAACGGTTATTTTTATATTTTATTTTCTTAAAAAATGTCGCGATATTTGATTGCATTTTCAAAAAATATCAACTTTAATAATGATTTATAAGCTAGCATATTGAAACTATTTATCATTTTGGTACAATATTATAATGGAAAAAATGTAAACAGTATTAATATCAGACTTTAGACAAGCCCTTTTACCACTCATCAACGTTTTATGCATTTCGACTTCTCGATTGAGAAGGATTTTCTAACAGTTTGTTTATGTCATGTTAGTTTGTCTACAAAATAATATTTATAAATCATCGCCCCATATATAGAGAAGAAATAAAAGAGGAGAATGTAAGAATGGATTATAGAGTACTTTTATACTATAAATACGTAACAATTGATGACCCAGAAACATTTGCGTCAGAGCACTTAGAATTCTGTAAAGAAAATAATTTAAAAGGTAGAATCTTAGTTTCTACAGAAGGCATTAATGGTACTTTATCTGGTACAAAAGAAGACACAGATAAATATATCGAACATATGCATGCGGATGAACGTTTCGCTGATTTAACATTCAAAATTGATGAAGCTGAAGGTCATGCATTCAAGAAAATGCACGTTCGACCTAGAACAGAAATCGTTGCTTTAGGTTTAGAAGATGATGTAGATCCACGCGTAACTACAGGTAAATATTATTCACCTAAAGAATTTAAAGAAGCTTTAGAAGATAAAGATACTGTTATTTTAGATGCACGTAACGACTACGAATTCGACTTAGGACACTTCCGTGGTGCAATTCGTCCTGATATTACACGTTTCCGTGATTTACCAGATTGGATTCGCAACAATAAAGATCAATTAGATGGTAAAAATATCGTGACATATTGTACTGGTGGTATCCGTTGTGAGAAATTCTCTGGCTGGTTAGTTAAAGAAGGCTTCGAAAATGTAGGCCAACTACATGGCGGCATTGCGACTTACGGTAAAGACCCTGAAACTAAGGGTGAATACTGGGATGGTAAAATGTACGTTTTCGATGAACGTATAAGTGTAGATGTTAACCAAGTTGAGAAAACAGTTATTGGTAAAGAGCATTTCGATGGTACACCATGTGAACGTTACATCAACTGTGCTAACCCAGAATGTAATAAACAAATCCTTGTATCTGAAGAAAATGAAGAAAAATACTTAGGCGCATGCTCATACGACTGTGCGAAACATGAACGTAATCGTTATGTTGCAAAACATGATATCAGTAATGAAGAATGGAATCGTCGCCTAGAGAACTTTAAAGACGTTCCTGAGCATGCCCACGCTTAAGTCATCATTGAAGTGTTTATATGCCAACTTCGCTATCCTTACATAGGTGTAGCGGAGTTGTTTTTATGTGAAAAATCATTTTAAAATGGAACTAAATGATTGAATTTGAGAGTGAGGCGTTGAGTTTGAAAATATTAGTAACTGCGTTTGATGCATTTGATGGCGAATCCACAAATCCTGCTTTAGAAGCCGTACATCGTCTTGATACGCACATCGGCGAACATGTCATCACTAAATTAGAAATTCCCACCGTCTTTCATGAATCTAAAAACGTAATCTGTAAAGCGTTAAAAGAAGACACTTATGACGTTGTTCTAGCAATTGGTCAAGCTGGAGGTCGTTTCGAAATTACACCTGAGCGCGTAGGGATAAACATTGATGATGCTCGTATTCCAGATAATAAAGGCAACCAACCTATTGATAAAGTAATAAAAGAAGACGGCGCGCCGGCTTATTTCTCAAATTTACCTGTTAAAAAAATGGTAGAAGCTATTAAAAGAGCAGGAGTACCTGCCAGATTATCAAATACTGCGGGTACGTTTGTATGTAATCATATATTATATCAACTAGGTTATTTAGCAGATATGTCTTATCCAGACTTACTGTTTGGTTTTATTCATGTACCTTACATTCCAGAACAAGTTACTGATAAACCTGAGAAACCATCAATGTCTATCGATACAATCACGAAAGGATTAACCTCTGCTATCAAGGCGATATCACGAGAAGAAGATATTAAAGTTGCTATGGGTGAGACGCACTAATTGTATTTATGATATTAAAATAAGCGATGAATGCCTATTTTTATGATGGCCTTCATCGCTATTTACATTTTAGATTATCTTTAAGCGGTAGGTACGTTCCACTCTACAACCAAGCCTGAATAGGCTAAGCCCCCACCAAAATCAAACTACTCATGGTACTAATTTTCACCCATCCTATATAATTGGGGAGCCAGTAGTATCTGGATTAAATGGATTCAGAATACTGTGCGATACATGAACATTCGCGAAAGAATGCAAAATTAATATAAATAATAAATGATTCTTTTCATATAACTCACTTTTCCCCTCAACATATGCATAGTCACCATTTTGTTTCCAACTTGCGATTTCTTTATCTTGTTTAGAATCTTTTATCACTGTATATTTATTCACGTCTGAATGAATATTGAGGATTCTACCATCAAATTTCAATATTCCATAAGTTTCTCCACGACCATTACTTTGCTTATCAAATAAAACTTGTGATTCCCCGTTATTTGAAACATATGTAACATCAAAACGCTTTTGCGCCATTATCGTTTTTACTTTGACACTCGCTTTTACATCACCATTATGATCATAAATTACGAATCGATTAAATTTAAAACCTAATGTAAAAAAACTAACCAACCGTTGAAAAATATTATTAAATTTTTTCTGAATGGTACCGACTATTTTTCCAGAATCATCTTTAATATCAGAACTTTTCGTTGAGAAACGATTTCTCTTAAAGTATTTATACATCATTTCACCTATATTCCTTTTGTTTACTTTTATAATAAACAAAGTCTACATATGAATTCAAATAGCTTCGTTATTATATGCGTAGTCATTTTTAAAAGCGGGTAGACACATGTTGCAAGCAATTTTTTTAGAAATCACTTGAAAGGGTGTATAAAATGACTAAAACTGTTTATGACGTTATAGACTTTGGTGTAAGTTATATTAGAGATGTTTATGATAAATGGGATGTTATGAAAGTATTAGATAAAGATGACAGTGTCTTCCCAAATACACTACATTGGCAATATGGTCACGTACTAACTGTGTTTGAAGAAGCACTCGCAATGGGTAATCAAGAAGTTATTGATGTTGATAAATATAGTAAATTGTTCGGAACTGGAACTAAGCCATCAGATTGGGGATATGATGAAGTTCCTTCAATCGAAAGCATTTTAAATGACATTAAAACGTTACCTGAAAGAGCTACACATTTAACTGATAAAGAGCTCAAAAAAGAAATTGACCAGCCTATCGCAGGTTGTAAAACATTAGAAGAACTTTTAGTGCTTAATGCATTACACATCCCATTACATGCAGGTAAAATTGAAGAAATGACTCGTGTTTTAAAAGCTGAACAATAATGGTATTCATCCGATAGCTAAATAATTAAGCTATCGGATTTTTTGATTTTCACAAGTATAGTGATTTTATTGATAATCTTTCTCATTAATATTCTTTTAGGTCTGTACATCTCATTTACAGAAGACTATGATTGAAATGTAAAAAGTTTAATTTGAGATAGAAAGAAGGAAAGTGACGATGGAGAATACGGTTAAATATCGTAAATTCATACTTCCAATTGTTGTAGGATTGATTATTTGGGCACTCACCCCTTTTAAACCTGATGCTTTAAATGACCAAGCTTGGTATATGTTTGCAATTTTTGTGGCTACAATTATCGCATGTATCACGCAACCTATGACAATCGGTGCTGTATCTATCATTGGCTTTACGATTATGGTACTCGTTGGCATCATGGATACAAAATCAGCTGTTGAAGGTTTTGGTAATAGTAGTATCTGGCTTATCGCTATGGCCTTTTTCATTTCAAGAGGGTTTGTTAAAACAGGACTCGGCCGACGTATTGCGCTTCAATTCGTAAAATTATTTGGTAAGAAGACGCTAGGTCTTGCTTATTCCCTTGTAGGTGTAGATTTAATTTTAGCACCAGCAACACCTAGTAACACTGCTCGTGCAGGTGGAATAATGTTCCCTATCATTAAATCTCTCTCAGAATCATTTGGTTCAACACCTAAAGACGGCACTGAGAGAAAGATGGGTGCATTTTTAATATTTACAGAGTTCCAAGGTAACCTTATTACGGCAGCTATGTTCTTAACTGCAATGGCAGGTAACCCTATCGCTCAAAGTTTAGCTGAGAAGACCGCTCATGTTCATATTACCTGGATGAATTGGTTTGTTGCAGCTATCGTTCCTGGTCTTATTTCACTAATAGTTGTCCCATTCATTATTTATAAAATGTACCCTCCAACTGTTAAAGAAACACCTAACGCTAAAAAGTGGGCTACTGATCAATTAGAAGAAATGGGCAAAATTTCATTAGCTGAGAAATTTATGATTGGGATTTTTATCGTAGCGTTAATACTTTGGATAACTGGTAGCTTTATCAATATTGATGCGACGTTAACAGCCTTTATCGCGTTATCTCTTCTCTTACTTACAGGCGTATTAAATTGGAAAGATATATTAAATGAAACAGGTGCCTGGAATACACTTGTTTGGTTCTCGGTACTCGTATTAATGGCAGATCAATTAAATAAATTAGGATTTATTCCTTGGTTAAGTAAACTCATCGCACATAGTTTAGGTGGCTTTAGTTGGCCAATCGTGTTAGTTTTACTCATTCTATTTTTCTTCTACTCACACTATTTATTTGCGAGTGCAACTGCACATGTCAGTGCCATGTATGCCGCGTTACTTGGCGTTGCAGTAGCAGCTGGTGCGCCACCGTTATTCAGTGCATTGATGTTAGGTTTCTTCGGTAATTTACTAGCCTCAACTACGCACTATAGTAGTGGTCCAGCACCAATTCTTTATGCTTCTGGCTATGTATCACAGAAACGTTGGTGGCTTATGAACCTTGTACTCGGTATCGTTTACTTTATTATTTGGATTGGATTAGGTTCATTATGGATGAAATTAATTGGAATGATGTAATTTTTGAACATGATAAAAAAGAATCGCTCAAATGAGCGATTCTTTTCTTATTTAATATACTTTTTAACGAAGCGTTTATTTCGCAATTGGATTTCTCTTAATATTCATATATTGCGAAATACTATATAGAATAATTCCAATCCATATAAATATAAATATAAATGTAATTAATTGATGGACATCAAACTTTTCTTTAAAGACGAAAATGCCGAGAATAAACATAATTGTTGGTCCTACATACTGAATAAAACCTGTAAGTGATAATGGTATACGTTTCGCTCCTGCTGAGAACAATATTAGTGGGATTGCTGTTACTGCCCCTGAGAAGACAAGCCAAAATGACGACATATTAAATCCAAACGTCATGTGATGTTGTTGCCATAAGTAGATAACATAAATTATTCCCGCTGGCGCAGTGACAATACATTCTATCGCTATACTGCTAATCGCATCGATATGTACAATCTTTTTAAGGAGTCCATACAAACCAAATGATAAGGCGAGCATGATAGATACGAATGGAAATTCCCCTATTTTAATAGTCATATAGAGTACACCGATTAATGCAAAGATGATGGCTAACCATTCAAATTTGTTAAATCTCTCTTTTAAGAAAATGAGCGCTAGCACGATACTGACAAGTGGATTAATATAATAACCTAAACTTGATTGAAGTACATGCCCATTTGTTACTGCCCAAATAAAAGTTCCCCAATTTATCGTGATTACATATCCCGCTACAATAATTGCTACAAGTTGTACAGGATGTGTAAATAATTGATTCACATCTCTAAGGAACGCCTCTCGTTGTTTGCGCCCTACTACAAGCAGAAGAATCATAAATATCATTGAGAAAATAATTCTAAAAGCAAGAATTTCAAATGCACCAATATGATCTATAAGTTCCCAATAAATAGGGAGTATCCCCCATAAAACGTAAGCACCTAACGCAAAAAATATTCCCTTTTTATACTCAGATGTCATTAGAAGCCCCCTCACTTTATGTAAAATAAAAAATGAGCGTTATTTCAGCTCATTTTATAGTATGCTTATTTAGTTTACTAATTCTTTACTATGAATGATACAAATCTGTTTAAAGATATTTGGTAAAAAATGAATTTTAATTAATAACGCATGAGATTTGGATTCAAAAAAATGATTATCCCCCAAAGAATAAGTCTATGAAGTCACTTGCACGGTTAGCACTTTCTTTGTAAAACTCGGTATAACCACAATTCGTACATGTGATTGTTTTAAAGTTATTGTGCTGAACATCAAACATTTTCGATAAACCTGATCCTGTAGCAGATAGTGTTCCTTCTTCTATTTCCGTATGACCACACTTCACGCAACCTTTTTCTTCAGTCATTTTTATTCCCCCTTAATTCTCTTATTAATTAACCTATTACACATTGAAAGGTTTATGAAACACTATTCTTCATAGGGACTGTATGAATTAGTTTTTTTAGCGACTTTTTACTTTCTTAGGTACATTTTTATAGGTCCATTTACGCCACAACGCTTCAAGAGGGCCTTGACGATAACGTTTAAGCCACCAATGTGTCACTAACATACTTATTATGAGGATAGGTAGCGCAATACAGATTGATTGAATTGGTGTTGGATGATTATATGGGAACACAAATCTTATAAAGAAATATAGTAATAACATTTGAGCCATAAAATTCGTAAACGCTGTTTTACCTAACTTTTCAAAAGGTACTAAAAGACGTTGAACACTCTCTTTATCAGTAATGAATAATAGTATTATGAAGTAAATGAGCGTTTGGAATGGTGTGACTAAGTCTTCTATATTCATCCATGATAAATTAGAACCAATATACTTTATTCCGATTAAAACAATAATAGCTGCTAAGCAAATAAGGAATGTATTTAAGAAAAACTTACGATGGTGCTTAAATCTATAAATCATACCACTTTGTGACATGTACATCCCAAATAGCATCACTGCCATTGCATCAATTAAATATAAGTTGGAATTCGTATCTACAAATGTCATGATATTGATGCTTAATAGTGTAAGAATTGAAATCCATAAATTATAGCGTGCTTGAGGTAACAAGAATAACCACATGATGACAGCGCCACATATTGCATATTCTGCGTATGGTAATGATAAAATCATACCAAAGATACCTACAACAAATAGAAAGAGTAAACGTCTAAACATCAGCTTTAACGGTGAAAGTGATTTTTTACGCGCATTATTCATAAATATGCCCATTCCGATACCAAATAATAAAGTAAACAACATAATAAAACGTCCATCTATAAATAGTGAGAAAAATTGTTTAATCATATAATCTAGACTTGTAAAATGAGGTTTCTTTTCATCTTCGAAAATGGGCAATACTTCTGAAACATTTGCAAAAAGAACGACTGAAATCGCTATGCCTCGAATAATATCTAACTCAACTATACGCTTCTTATCCATAACATAACCTCCTTATCTTTATGATAGGAGGCTGAAAAATTTCGTGCATTTACCTAATCTTACATTTTGCAGTTAGTTTCTTTCATAGATGAAAGGTTTGTTCAAAGTGCGTCTAAACAAGAGTAATATTAATACATCATTGTAATAAGGATAAGACAATATTGTCCCATCCTTTTGACTCTCGTTATATTATTAGACAACCCTCTGTCTTAATTTGAAAGTGCAATTTTAATGTGTTCTAGATGATGACGCTCATGCCATGATAATTTAGCCAATAAGAATGCTACGGTTAAGTCATCTGTTCCCTCTAAATTAACTTTCCTTTCAAGGTCCGAGTTTGATACGTTTTCACCAATAGCAACAACACGTTGATTTAGGGCATCTAGTAATTGTATAGAAATTTCGATAGGTAAACTTGAGTCTGCTAAATCCACCCACTGATTTTGGTCAAACTCAGGTGCTGATGGGTGTTCCTCAGTTAAAGCTAACTTTAAGCGGCTAAATAATTGCATTTGAGAGTCTGCAATATGATGTACAAGTTGTCTGACTGTCCAACTACCTTCTCGATATTTTTTAGTTAGTTGCTCATCTGATAGGTCATCAACAACATTTTTTAGTTGATCAATATATGTTTCTACTTCACTCATCCATTGTTTCACATCAACTAAAGTTACTTTGTTCGGTAACTCTAATTCTCCTATAGGAAATCTAACATCCATATCCTCCACCCCTTTTCATAATTACACATCTAGTATAAGGAATAATTTGAGCGAAAGAAAGATTACACTTTACCGAATAAGGCATTTATCATAGATATAATTTTCATTAAAACTTTTGTATAATGTTTGCTTTTACGCTGAAATCTTTGTATAAACTAATTGCTTAATATCTCATTTACATACGCGTTTAACGATTCACTAGATGATATGAGACCTATTTCACGTACGTATTCTTCAAGCTTTATATAATTAAGGTTATCACTTACCTTATCCAAGTATGATTCTGGTAAAAGAGTTATACCTTTATTTGCAGAGACATTGGCTAAAATTGTCTCAAAATAATCGTTGTAAACTAATAGATCTTCTTTAATTTTTAAAACTTTGTTTAAAAAATGCAGTGTGTCACATGGTGGTGTTTGAATGTAAATTCTTTCATTACCAAGATTTAACAAAGAATTATTCAACTTTTCTCGTCTTTCAGAATAGACTATGAAGTAATCTTCTTCATAAAACTTTTGAGCATAAAAGTTCTTTATCGACATGTTACCGATATCGCCAATAGCTACATCTATTTCTTTAATTTTTAATGATTCTATCAAGCTAGCTGTATTATCATTAATTATATATTGAAAATTCAAATCCTCAGTTTCTTCAATTTTTTTAATATTATGTGGGTTAATACTCGGAAGTAATCCTACTTTTATGTCTCTTTTGTTTATCTGTGAGTTACTAATTTTTACTTTTTCAACTTCTTCATAAATTTTATTTAGTTTCTCTAGTATTGATTGACCTTCTTTAGTTAAGAACACACCTTTTCTGTTTCTTATGAATATTTGTTGATTTAATTCATTTTCGACTGAAGTAACTCTTTTTCGTATTGCAGGCGTGCTGATATTCATTACCTCTGATGCTTTGTTAAAGCTATTATATTTAGCCACTTCCAATATATCTCTAATATAATCTGTCTCCATATTAATCCCCTTGAAACTTTTAGTTAATACACCATGAAACTCTTTTATTATTCCAAGTTTTATATTTAAATACTAACCTTAATTTACATTATTAAAAACTATTTAGTTTTGCACAGGAGGTTATTATGAAGAAAATACTAATATTAGCCTTGGGAATGTTTTCATTAGGTATGGATACTTATATCGTCGCAGGCTTAATCCCTGAAATGAGTAGAAGTTTAAATCAATCAAGTACTGCAATCGGACAAGGTGTAACAATATTTACACTTGTATTTGCAATTTCTGCGCCATTATTTTCTATCTTTTTAGCTAAAATTAATGTTAAGCAAACACTTATATTCGCTCTAATCATCTTTATTTTTGCGAACATCATGACATCTTTGGCAGTTAATTTACCTATTTATCTCTTGGCAAGAGCAATTGCTGGATTAGGTGCAGGCATCTTTTCTCCAATGGCAGTTAGTACAGGCAGTCAATTAGTAGAGAATAAAAATAGAGGGAAAGCTCTTGCGACTGTGGTTGGAGGCATGAGTATAGGTACTGTCATCGGGGTACCTTTAGGTATCCAAATATCAAATTTAAGCTCTTGGAGAGTCACTTTATTATTTATTGTCTTAATAAGTACCCTAACGTGTGTACTTATAGCTATTCACTTTAGAGCAATATTTGCCCCGACTCCACCAAGTATCAAAGAAAGATTTAAGCTATTTATACATCCTCATATTATTCGAATAATGACAGTTACAGTGTGTGCAGCAATCGCTAGTTTAGGTTTATATACCTATTTAAGTAAAATTGTTGAACATTATCAAAGTATCTATTCTCTTACTACTTATTTGATGTTGTGGGGTATTGGAGGCTTGATAGGAAGCTTTAGTATCGGGTTTATTATAGATATGTTTAAGTTTACTAACCTAATTGTGCTAAGTATAATGATACTTCTTTTATTTAGCTTCATACTTCTACCTATCTCAATCCACACACCTATCGCGAGCTGCCTCCCTTTTTTACTTTGGGGCGCTATGGGTTGGGCTACACAGGCTCCTCAACAACATATACTTATTAAAAATTATAAAAGTTATGGTGAGACTGCAGTAGCATTAAATAGCTCAGTTAATTACTTGGGAAGTAGTATTGGATCAGCTTTATGTGGTTCATTATTATTTATCACTCACAATATAAACATGCTAGTTTATCTATCTATTTTTATTTGTGGTATTGGTTTATTAGTCCAACTAACAAATATATTAATAGATAAAAAGCAGTCATTTTAAATTCATATCTCCCCATATAACCTTAATATAGTCTGTTTATCAATGTTTTCCGTTAAGTCTATAAAATATTTACTCTGCCATGCTTGCGTTTTTAGGGCAGTAGAATTTAAGTGTGTAACCCAACTAGGATAAACTCTAAAGGCCATTTTACCTTTCTTAAAATGATTACTTAATATCTCTCGTTTTAATAATTCATCTTTTGGAAAGATAAATTGGCCAAGTTTGTCCTTATCAATCACATTTACTATTAATTTCTCAGGAAAATTAGCATACTCAAATGGTTGATTAACTGACATCGAATCTTTAGTCCATAATGTTACGAAATATCCCTGTTTTTTATTCGTTTTCTTAGCTAATCTGCTTTTACATTTTATATGATTAATACTCAAATCAAGTGCTTCATATTCTTTATTCCATTTTTCATTAGCATATATTTCAAAGTTTATATTTAAATTTCTCACTAAATCTTCCATCAATTGAACAGACTTAAATGTCATTTACAGTCGCACCTTTTGTTTAATAATTAACGCTATTATGACTTAAGATAAATTAGCACGTTTAGCTCTTTGTATTTGTCGTTCAATACTTTCGATATCGACTTTGCTAATTAACTTTCTATAATCTTTCATGAGTTGTTGAACAATAGAATTGCCTTTGCCTGTAAGATAAATATACGTCGCACGTTGATCTTCATCACTTATATCCTTACATATTAATGCTTTCTTCGGAGATCGCAGTCGATCTATGAGACGCGACATCGCACTCTGACTCAATTTCACTTCTTTTATTAAATCATTAATTTTATACTTTTTGTCTTTCGCTTTATATAATTCATGAAGTACATAGAACTCTCTTAAACTAACACCATAGTTTTGTTTGAAATTACGCTCAATCATGTCCTCGATGTATCGAAAATATTCTGTAACTTCAACCCACTCGTCTATTCCGTTGATTTGTGTCATTCTTGCACCTCCATTGATGTCTTTAGTTGGTTAATTCTTATTATACATTGTTGCTTCTTTTGTAGAAATAAACATGGATTATTTTATTCATTTGAAAATGAAGTTCACAATAGTGGTGTTCATTTTCATATAAAGGTTATACGTCAAGGGAACTTAATGATAAAATATGTGTTAACTTGTGCATATTACATATAAAAATTGAAAATTTATAAAGGAGTATATTCATGACTAAAACTGTACATATCATCGGTGCCGGTTTAAGTGGTCTCGTAGCTGCAACGGAACTTCTTAAGAAGGTATACCATGTGACTTTAATCGACCAAGAACCTAGACAAGCTATTGGTGGCCAAGCATACTGGTCATTCGGAGGCTTATTCTTAGTCAATTCAAAAGTGCAACGTCGTTATGGTGTCAAAGATTCTTATGAATTAGCACTCAATGACTGGTTAGGCTCAGCACAGTTTGACCGTCTTGATGGAGAGGACTATTGGGCTGAACAATGGGCAAAAGCTTATGTTAAATTCGCAACATATGAAAAGGAAGACTACTTAAATCGTATGGGCGTTAAATTAACTCCAATTCTAGGTTGGGCTGAACGTGGTGGCGCTTCAGCATCGGGTCACGGTAATTCAGTTCCTCGTTTCCATATTACATGGGGAACAGGCCCTGGACTTGTAGAACCATTTAGTAATTATGTCCTTCAACAAGAGCAAGAAGGTCGCGTCACTTTCTTACCTAGACATCAAGTCACATCTATCGACATTGAAGATAATCAAGTACGCCATATCTCTGGGAATATTCTCGAAGATAGTGATGTTGAACGTGGCACCCCTTCCTCTCGACAAGTGATTGATACATTTTCATATGATGTCGAACATCTTGTTATTACATCAGGCGGTATTGGGGCAAATATCGAATTAATTAAGAAGTATTGGCCTAAACGTCTAGGCCAAGCCCCTGAACATATGATTCAAGGTGTGCCAGACTCTACTGATGGACGTTTGATTGGTATTTCTGAAAATGCAGGCGTCAACATCGTTAATAAAGATCGTATGTGGCATTATACAGAAGGCGTTAAAAACCATAGTCCAATTTGGACTCAACATGGGATTCGTATCATTCCTGGTCCTTCATCAATGTGGTTTGATGCTGAAGGACATCGTATGTCTGCACCAGATTATCCTGGTTTTGATACTTTACACACGTTGGAAACTATTATGAAAACAGGATATGACTATTCATGGTTTATTTTGACTGAAGATATCATTAAAAAAGAGTTTGTGTTATCAGGTTCAGAACAAAATCCAGATTTAACTAACAAAGACATTCAGTTGTTAATTAAAGAGCGATTAAGCAAACAAGCGACTTCACCAGTGAATGCATTTATGGAAAAAGGTGAAGACTTTGTGGTTGCCGATGATTTAGGCACGCTCGTTAAGAAAATGAATGAACTCGTAGATGATGATCTTTTAAAATACGAAGATATTAAAGCTGAAATTAAATCACGTGATTTGCAAATTACCAATTCATTTAGTAAAGACCCTCAAGTAGCATTTATTCATAATGCACGACAGTTTTTAGGAGATAAAATTGTACGAACTGCAAAACCTAAACCTTTCCTAAGTAATCAAAGTGGTAAATTAATTGCAGTAAAACTTAACATTATTAGTCGTAAAACACTAGGTGGTATTCAAACCGATTTAGATGGACGTGCTATCAACCAACAACGTGAACCTATACAAGGATTATATGCTGCTGGTGAAGCATCTGGCTTTGGTGGCGGTGGTCTTCACGGTTATCGTGCACTTGAAGGTACCTTCTTAGGTGGTTGTATCTTTAGTGGTATTAGAGCTGCTGAAGGTATCGATAAACATAACTTATAATATTTTGAAATCAAGGTTACTCATTTAGGATATGGGTAACCTTTTTTTAGGTTTTATACTCCTCGAATTTTTACTCGCAATTTTATTTCTAATTTAAGATAATAGTGAAATCAACGATGCGAAAAACCGAGCGATAAATAGCATACATAATGGACCATAAAAAGCGTATTGTTAATTTACTCAACAAAGTGAGATTTAACAATACGCTTAATCATTATCTCTATTCAGTTTTATCGCTACGAATGTGTAATCCTCTATATCTATTAATTGTACCTATCAACTCTTGTTTACGTGGTAAGGCTAAATTACCTGGGTGACCTTGATGATGTGAAATAACTTCTAAACCTTCTGCTTCAATACGTTGATATAAACGATCTGTTGCTTCAATCAATGTATCATTATCATTGAGTAATTCGTTGTTAAGATAATCTAACATCACTGCTAAACTATTAGTCTGGCTATCATCGACAAGTTGCTCTAAACCAGAGATTTGGATAGGTTCTTTACCATAAGTAACTGCATGAAGCCCTTTAGCTTTAAAACGACCATCTTTGCCTTTCTTATTGAAGCTAGATTTAAGAGGGACTCTAGACGGAATGCTACCAAATTCACTGTTGGACATATCAAGTCTTTCATATCCTGTAGATTGTGCGATGTCTTTTGCCTCAACTGTCACATCTTTCAAATGATATTCATCCATCATTAATACTTGGTCAGCCACATCAAAGTAATCTCCTGAGCCACCAACAATAAGAATTGTTGAGACATCGTAATCCTCGTATAATGGTTTAACTTTATTTGAAAATGGTGTAATCGGTTCTTTCTCAGGAGCAATCAACTTTTGCATACGTCCGTCTCGAATCATAAAATTCGTCGCAGATGTATCTTCATCGATAAGTAAAAGCGATGTCTGAGCTTCTAAAGCCTCCATCACATTTGCTGCTTGAGACGTACTGCCACTTGCATTTTCTGTTGAGAATTCCGTAGTATCTTTCTTACCTGGCAAGTGATCGATAAATGGTTGAATATTGACTTTCTCAATACTTCTGCCATCTTCAGCACGAATCTTCATCGCATCATGTTGTGTGATGACATACTCTCTACCATCTCCGTCAATGTGATTATATACACCACGCTCAAGTGCTTCGAGTAATGTGGATTTACCATGATAACCGCCACCTACGATTAAAGTAATTCCTTTAGGTATGCCCATACCTTTAATAGATTTTCCACTAGGCAAGTCTAATTGAATCTCAAATTTTTCTGGACTTTGAAACTGAATAGCGTGGTGCATAGGACGGTCAGATACTCCACTTTGTCGAGGTAAGATTGCGCCGTTAGCAACAAACGAAACAAGGTTGCGTTTGTCTAATTCTTCTCGAATATACATCTGATCTTTAATGAGATTGACTTGATCTTGAAGTTTAGAATGGTCAAGATGTTGATAGTGTAATGCTTGATCAACAATTTCTGGTAAGGTATCGATAATTGTATGTGCAGCTGCTTTACCAAGAATTTTACGACCTGCTGCAGGTAATCCCACTTCGATACGCGCTTCAATGTCAGTATCATTAATCACCACAGAGGTGCGCTCTAACATCTCTTGTCCACAGCGATCGATTTGTATCTTCCCAGATTTTTTATCCTTTTTTGTTAGCTCTCTCACCTTATTGTGCACTGCTCGCGTTAAGAAATCACTCACAGCAATACGTTTATATTTGTCATCTAATAATTGATCAGGTATGCCTGCCTCATCCCTAGCTACGATACATCTCATTTTAGAAGGTGGTGCAAACGGATCGACTTGTACATGGTCTATAGCAAGTCTAAATTGATCGAATTCATACACACCTTTCGTACGTTTATAGGCACCATATTTTTGCCCATCTAATGACTTTAAAGTGCGTTCTAGCGCTTGAGCACTTTTCAAGATAGACACCTCCATTCAATATATTTCCAACTTTCATTTTTTACCCTGAACATGAAAACTATTAAACGTTCTTTTCATTAATAATAATTAAACTATGCGCGCATACTTAAAATTAAAAAAACACTCCAAGTTCTCAATCATAAATTGAAAACGGAGTGTAATTTAGATGTTTTAATGTGTTTTAGCGCCTGTACGTTCGCGTAAATCATGTTCAATTTCTTCAAGACTACGTCCACGTGTTTCAGGTAAGAATTTAATAACAAATAGCATTGCAAGTATACCAATTACAGCGAAGATTAAGAAGACCCATTCGGTACTTAACGCATCACTTAAAATTGGGAATAGTAATGACACAATTAATGTACCAATATTAAGCACTAATGCTGAGATACCAGTTGCTGCACCACGAGCGCGCATAGGGAAAAGCTCTGGTAACATGACCCATAACACAGGTCCCCATGAAATACCGAAGAAAACGATAAATAGAGATAAACATAAGATAATAATCCACGCTGACGATGCTATACCTATTGTCCAAATCAATACTGCCATGATGATAAGTGATGCAATCATCCCAATATTACCAATGACTAATAATTTCTTACGGTCAATTTTATCAACTACAAATAATGCTGCAATTGTAACAAGAACATTAATTATACCTATACCAACTGAACCTAAAATAGATGCCGCTTCACCTAAACCAGCCTTAGCGAAGATAGATGAAGAATAGAAGATAACCGCATTAATACCGATAAATTGTTGGAATATCGCAAAGATACAACCTACAATAAGTGTTCTACCTAACCAAGGCGATTTTATTACTGACCATGATGATTCAGCAATAGCTGAGATTTCTTTCATTTCTTTAAGCTCTTTTTCAATTTCGCTATCGTCATAAGTAATCTTCATAACTTTACGAGCCGCTTCTTCGCTTCTATTTTCAAGTAACCATCTTGGACTTTCAGGCATAAAGTAAATTCCAATAAGTAGAATCACTGATGGTACAACTGCTAAACCAAGCATCCAACGCCAACCTTCAATATTAGCGAATGCATAGTTCACAAGATATGCTGCTAAAATACCAATAGTAATCATTAATTGGTTTAATGAACCGAGTGAGCCACGATATTCTGTAGGGGCCATTTCAGTTAGATACACTGGTACTGTAGACATAGAACCACCGACTGCTAAACCAATAATCAATCGTCCCACAATTAGAAGTGCAAGATTTGTAGAGAATGCAAGTGTTAATGCACCAATAATGAAGACGACAGCAATTAACATTACAAGACGACGACGTCCTAGTTTATCGGCTAATGGACCACTACTTCCTGCCCCGATAATAGCACCAATTAACATGGATGATACGACAATCCCTTCTGTCGTACTGTTTAGAGGTATATCTTTATGTATAAAAAGTAATGCACCAGAGATTACACCGTTGTCATAACCGTATAATAAACCTCCCAATGCTCCCAATATGAATATTAAATACTTATTCACTTTCATGTAAATCATCCCTTTTTTAAAAACTAAAGCAATTATACGCCTAAAATGAAAGCGTTTCAATTTATAATTTATTAAAATTTAATTACGACTAGTTTATTTAGTCTTTTAGATATTAAATATAATTAGACACAATATATCGTGTTGTTTGATTGCGATCTTCATATAGCTTCTTACATAAAAAAACACGCCGAAGATAAAGGTCCTCTATATCAACGACGTGCATATATTGAAACGTTATTTATCTGTTACTTTTTCATTTTGAACAATTTCTTCAGCAATGCTGTCCCAGAATGCTCTTAAATCATCTACTGAAATACGTGCTTCTGTACCATCTGATCCAACGAAATCACCGTGATCCCATTCATGTTTTACAGGCATTACTTGCCATACACCTTTTTTAATATCTTTCGTTGCAGGTGTGTATGCTTGGTTAAATGGATGTTGTGCTGAAACAACTGAAACTAAGCCATCATTCACTCTCCATTCTTTCTCAGGAACTTTACCAATCACATTGCCTGTAACGATATAGGACATACCCATATTAATATCAGCTTTTTGTCTACCATTCAATGCTGGTCTTGTTGATTCCCCACTGTATGTTTTATATACAATATTTGGATTGAGTGACGTATGGTGATTTAACTTACTTGTACCTTCACGACTTAAATCATAGAATGCATTATCTTTCGTTTTCCATATCTTACTAGTATTCTTAACACGTTTTAGATATTCAGCATTCGTTTCATCGTCTCTTTGAGCAAGACCCCATTGTTTTAAACCTACGTCAACTTTTGAATGTTTACTACCTTGGAATTTAGCGTAATCATATGCAAGTTGGCGAATAAATGGTTCGTTGCCGATATCAGCTGCATGAGTACCATTGTGTGGTGCTGCTAATGTCGTGATTGAAGAAACCATGTTATCTTGGCCACCTTTATATAAAGGAGAAATGTCGCCACCGTGTTTCTTTTGATATTTAACTTCTTCAGGATTACCTTTTCGAAGCATTTCTTCTAGTAAACGAACAGTTTGTCCACCCATACTATGACCAATTAAATGAATTTTTTGACCAGGCTTCCAATCGCGATACGCCCCAGCATATGTTTTACCATAACGATCATGACCGTATTTAGCAGCATGTGCAGCACCGTAATCAACTGTACCGCCTTTAATATAGTAATATAATTCCACGGCTCTATCATAGTTACTGCCGAATGCACTCACGCTCGCTTCACTAACGTTGTAACCTTTAGCTCTTAACTCTTGTGTAAGTTTAATTCGTTTACCGCCCCAGTAGTTATGACCTAGTACTGGACCATTATCTGCAGTATATCCGTTGAAGCCATGAACAAGTATGATTGGATCATGGTTTTTATATTGAATTTGTGGGAAGGATTTATCGCCTTGCTTTTTAACTTTTGTTTCAGATTGTTGTGCTGATTTCTTTTTAGGTGTAGCAATCGCATTGCGTGTTAACGTATTTAATCCTTTTTTAGATTGATCATCTTTGTCACTAGGTGAAGAATGGTCTGTCGCTTTATCATTCTTTAAATCATTTACTTTAAGTTGTTTATCTTTTGCATCTTTTTGAGATGAATTTGACTGTTGATCATTATTTAAAGCTTCTACTGGAGCTTCTTTTTCTGCAACATCGCTTTGTTGTTCATTATCTTTAGATTGCTGTGTTGTTTCACGATTTAATTCTTTATTTTGAGTTGAAGTTGATACTTTATGATTACGTTGCTCTGGTTGAGTTTTATTTGTTTTATCTTTGTCGTTATTAGGTGTTGTTGCATCAGCTTTATTATTTTGAGAAGACTCTAATGTATTTTCATATGAAGATGCTTGATCTTTCACGTCCTCAGAGGTTGTTTGCTCTTTTTCATTATCTGATTGAGTATCTTCAGATTTTGCAGTTTCCTCATTATTACGAACCTTTGCTACTTCTGAACTTGACTCTTGTGTTGTTTTATTAGCAGTTTCATCTAAATTTTGCTGCTTATTATCTTGATTTTCTTTTGCAGGTGTCGTTACAGCTGCACTTTCCTGCTTATTGACTGTATCTTGTTGAGTTTTACTTTCTTGTCCATCATTATTTTCAGGTGATTGCTTTTGTAAGTTTGATTGATTAATATCTTGTTTTGATTGTTTATCTTCTGTAGTTTGATTATCAACTGGTTGTTCTTTTGATTGATCTTTATCTGTCTGTTCCGAAGTAGATTGATCTGTCGTTAGGTCTTCATTAGATTGATTATCATTGTTTGATGGATGGTTCGCAGTGTTTGTTTGCGCTTGGTTTTGTGTTTCATCTTTATGTATAGCTGATGAAGTATCATTCTTAGTTTCTACTGTTTGGCTATCTTTTTGATCATTCGTTTGTGGCTCACTTAAATTTTCATTATCTGCCCCGTGTGATTGTGCTGTATGACTTTCAGAATTCCCTTGTACATCCTGTTCTGCCGCGTGTGCAGCGCCGCCCCCAATAAATAACATCGATGCGACAATGATTGAAGACGCACCAACACTTAATTTGCGAATACTGTAAGAGTTCTTTCTGTTTTTCATTTTTTAGCACCTCAGTTTTAATTTTTTAGTTTAGAAGCTTGCTTTAAACGAAAATATTTACGATAGCGCGTGGAATTAACTCAAATATTTTACTCAACCATGCTTTTATCATCTTCATACTCCTTTCTATTAAAAATACCTTACAAACACCTAAAGGCACCCTTATCATAAAATACGAACATTAAGCTAGCATGAAGTTACTTTTACATCTTGTTAAAGACATACAAAAAGACACTTCCTATTACCTCAAATAGAAAGTGTCTTTGATAAAATTCTATGATTTATAATTTAGACGTACAGTTGCACGTTAATGTATAAGTATTAAGTGGAATAAAGAAGTATGGATGACTTTTCTTTTCAATTACTAGTGATTAAAGTAAACAATCTAGTGATTTTTTAACTATCTCATGTTTACGACTATGATTTGAACACAAATGAATCATTCTATCTTGGCATATATATTCTTGAAAGAACACCTTGTCATCTTGATAGTATAAGGGCTGTGTTACGTCATAAACATCTAAGCCTTTGAGTAACCCTTCTCCTATCAATTTCGTATAACTTTCTTTTTTCGTCCAAATTGTATAAAAATCTTTTAATTGTCGTACTTGGTTAAATTCATTTACGGAAAATTGTGTAGCCAAGTTTAAATAATTCAAATCTTTAATTTCTTCAATATCGACGCCTACTGGATGTTGATCAATAGCGCATACAATATACGGAAAACTGTATGAAAGATTCACATTAATATGTTTCCTACTTTGAATCTCAATCTTACCATTCTTTGTAACATGATACTTCCACTGATTTATGTTCAGACCATAACATTGCTCGATACAGTACTGAATCAACATATCTCCTATTTGATGCATGACACGATCTTTTTTAAAACGATATTTTGAACGTTCAGGTTTCTTTAATTGTCGATATGATTGAAATAAACGATGTTCAATATTTGTTATGTCATCATTTATTTTCGTTAAAAATAGTGTCATTCATGTTCCTCAGATTCTTTAAATTTTTCAATGAGTAAATCTCTCCAAGCACGTAACCATTGAGAAGTGACATGAGGCCATCCGTCACCTAACTGTGCTATAACATGTTGGGTCATCTCAGATTCGATTTGTGCGGGAACTTGGGTTGTATCTCCGCTACTTAAACCGATAACCTCATGCATACCATTATTAAGCAACATTTGTTCAAATTCCTCGTCACTAATGATATTCATCTGAGTTTGTTTTGCATTCTCTAATACGCTTTGCATAGTTCTCGTATGAGGAGAATAAATATGATAAATAATTGATTGCGCTTGGGATGCAGCAATCTTCACAACATGACGTGCGGTAATATCAATAAATGATAAGTCTACAGATGTTTTACCGAAATATTCTCCAATAGATGATATTTTTAATAATTCATGCATCATAATTGAAAAACGGTTTGTCGTAAGATTTGTCATGTTTAACGCGCCAGAATAAGCACTTGTTAAATTCCCTAGTCTCATAATTTGAGCATCTAAACCATCATTAACCGCTTCTAAAACTTTGATTTCACTATAGAATTTACTTTTTGTATAAGGTGATGTAAATAATTGTTGTTTATAAACATCTTTTTCAGAAAAAGCCTTATCCTCGGTGTGGACATCAAAGACTGCTCCAACACTAATTGTCGAAATGTATATAAATTTCGCTTGATGTTGCTGTGCTAGAGCTAATAAAGCTTCGGTACTCTGTACGTTTACGTGAATAAAGTTTTCATCATCTCCGAAATGATCTGTACGCGCCCCAGCATGAATGATTGTATCAATTGTATCTTCAACGTTAAATGCATCTAAGTTTGCTAAGTCTCCTAGAACTACCTCTACCTTATCCATGAGTTCTTCAACTTTATCTGCCTCGAAGTAGCTAAGTAAATTCGCTTCAACTTTAGCACGTGCATCTTTGATAACTTGACCTCTTACTAAGCATGTCACTTTAGTAGCTTGGTCTTGTAACTCATTAATTAGATATGCACCTAAGAAACCAGTACCTCCAGTAAGGAGAACTCTTCCAAGTGAGTTTTGAGTCTCATTACTTACATTCAATTGGTAACGACGTTTGACTAATGCTTGAAGTTGAGACAAGTGATCTGGAAGTTCAACTTCCACTAGCTCTTTTCCGCCTTCAAAGACTTCTGCCAAATGTCTTATTGATTTATATTGATATATATCTTGCATAGTGAGATTTATATCATGAGATTTAAGCTTAGATACCGCAACCATCGCATCTAGTGACGTACCACCTATTTCGAAGAAGTCATCGTCTATGCCTATCGTCGGAAGCTCTAACACGTCAGCAAATATTGAAGCGAATTGGCGTTCCATATCATTTCTAGGTTCTACATATCCATTTCTTTGAATTTGTGGACGAGGTAATTTTGATTCATCTACTTTATCATTACGTGTTAACGGAATAACATCAATTGCTGTGACAGTTTTTGGAATCATGTACTTAGGTAAGTATTGATTTAACTGTCTTACGATGTCTGACTTAATGTCTTTATCGCCTACATAATAGGCATGTAGAACTTCATGTTCTCCTTGTTGATCAACGATAACTACGCTATCAGAAACGCCCTCTACTAAATTGATAATGTTTTCGATTTCTCCAAGTTCGATACGGTAACCATTGACTTTAACTTGATTATCTATTCGCCCCATAAATTCAATTTGACCATCATGTGTATATCTTGCAAGGTCACCACTGCGATATAATTTGCCTTCACCAAATGGATTATCTATGAAAGATTCAGCAGTAAGTTCAGGTCTATTTAAATAACCAGCCGTTAAACTTTCACCTGCGATACACAATTCTCCTGAAACACCTACACCACACAATTGCATACCCGATAAAATGTATACTTGAATGTTAGCTAAAGGTTGTCCTATAGGTATTGTTGATGGAATAGGCTCACCTTTAGTGTATGACCAGTTTGAAGCAATCACTGTGGATTCAGAAGGTCCATACGCATTAAAGTACGTATCGCAATGCTCTGAAATATGACGCACAAACGTTGGAGTACTTGTTGCACCACCAGTAATTAACTTAGGTATATAGAAATCTTCCATGACGTTACAAACTTGAAGTGGTATAGATGCAACCGTAATACGTTCTCTTTCAATCAGTCGTTGTAGCTGCTCTGTATCAGTACGTTCTTCATTGTTTGCAATCACAAGTGTATAACCATTTAACAGACTGCAATAGATATCCATCGCAGATGCATCGAAGACGTAATTCGCATATTGAATAAACGTTTCATCTTCCGATAATTCAAGTCTCTCTGTCCAAGCATTTACCAAGTTTAAAACATTACGTTGTCTTACCGCCACACCTTTTGGCATGCCAGTTGTTCCAGATGTGTAAATGCTATAAAGTTCATCTTCTAGACTACCCTCATATTCTGAAAATGACTTTTCAACGGGCGATTCTTTATCAATAGACTCTAATGCAATCGTTAATAGGTTAGAATCAAACTCCTTACCATAAGTTAAAATGGCTGACACTTGAGCATCTTCAATCATTAACTCAATACGTTTATCAGGATGCGTGATATCAATTGGAACATACGACGCACCTATCTTCCATGATGCAATCATACTCGCAATCATTTCAAAGCTTCTATCTATTAATAATGCAACTCGCTCTCCATATGTCACTCCATTTTTCATAAGCTCATTGGCTATACGATTTGCATAATGATTTAATTCATCATACGTCATTGATTGCCCGTTCATTTTCAGTGCAATCTCATCTTTCTTCTCATTAACTACATGATTGAATAATTGCTGTAGGGAATTATTTTCCGGGAAATATAGGGTATGATGATTAACATTTGTTTCAACCCATTCCAGCATATCCGGAGATTCTTGAATATCTTGAATTTTTAAAGCTTGAGTAGATGTCACATGTTGGATGATATTTTCAAGCTGGTAAGCAAGATTATGAATCGTCTCTTCCGCATATAAATCTGTATTATATTCAATATTAACCACATAGTCGTCTCGATCTTCCTCAATGATAAACGACAAGTCAAATTTAGCTGTTGTCGTTTGAGGTGGAATGTGCGTCAGTTGACTATGTCCAAAGTTAGCATGGTTTGTTTCGTTGTTTTGTAATACAAGCATTACGTCGAATAATGGATTACGCGAAGCATCTCGTTCATCCATCAAATCGTTAACAAGACTTTCAAATGGATACTCTTGATGTTCATACGCACCGAGACTTGTTTCTTTCACTTCAGACATCAATTGTTCCCATGTTTTATCGTTCGTTGGATGGCCACGGTAAAGTAGTGTATTCGCAAACATACCAAGCATATTTTCAGTGTCACGATGAGTGCGGGCACTTATAACGCTCCCTATGACAATGTCATCTTGGCGTGTATATTTATGAAGCAATACCATTATTGCACTTGCAAAGAACATGAAATCAGTCATTTGATGTTTCTCCACATAATTTTGCAACTGTGATTTTAAGTTCTTATCAAAATGGAACGTCAACATTTGACCATGTGTCGTCTTAATACTAGGTCTTGGATAATCTGTTGGCATATTTAATACAGGAACACCATCTTCAAATTGTTGTAACCAATAGCGACGTTGAATAGATAAATCTCGATGAGCCATCCATTCACTATAATCTTTATATTGCAGTGATAGATTAGGAAGTGATTTTTCTTGATATAAAGCATTTAAATCTGCTAATAAAATCGTATTACTCATACCGTCATTGATACTGTGATGCGTATCCATAAACAGATAATCCTCATGTGGACCATGGATATATCTTACACGCATTTGACTAGGTTGCTCTAAATTAAACGGTTGCATAAAGGCCTGAATAATTTGTTGTTCATCTGTAAGTCGTGTCGTCACTTCTTTAAAATCAGCAGCAACATTGTCTGCTACTCTTTGTTTCACTTCATTGCCATCCACTATATATTGAGTCCTTAAAATTTCGTGACGAGCAATAAGTTGGTTCAACGCTCGCTTCAATTGCTCTACGTTTAATTCAGAAGACAATCGCCATAAGAACGGAATATTATAAACAGTGTCTTCAGGATTGACACTCCACAATAAGTACATACTTTTTTGAACAGCACTTAATTCGTATTGCTCAGCTCTTTGCGCTTTAGGTATGACTTCATAGTCTTCATTTTGCATTTCCATAATGTGTTGACTTAATTGTTCAACAGTCGGTAATTTCATAATATCTCCGACTTTTAAACGTTTCTTAAGTTGGGATTCGATACGATTCACAACTAACGTTGCACGCAATGAGTGCCCACCAAGTTCAAAGAAATTATCTTTAATACCTACTTGGTCGACATGTAAGATATCTTCAAAGATTTGACATATAATACGTTCACCTTCGTTACGTGGCGCCACATAGTTTGATAAATCAACTCTATCAATATCCGGTAAAGCTCGCTTGTCTAATTTACCATTGATAGTGATAGGTATTTTATCTATTTTCATGAAATGAACTGGAATCATATATTGTGGCAATGTTTCACTTAACACTTCTTTCAAGTGACTCGTCGATTGAGATTGTTGCGCTTCATAATATGCCACAATTTGCTTGTCTTGCTCCTCTTCACGCACAATAACGACTGCTTTATTAATATCTCTAATCGCTTCAATTGCTTTTTCAATTTCTGATAGTTCAATTCTAAAGCCACGAATTTTAACTTGCTTATCGATACGACTGAGATAATCAATATGACCGTCTTCTTGAAGACGTACTAAATCCCCACTGCGGTATAGGCGCTCATTTTCAAAGGGAGAGGTGATAAACCTTTCAGCAGTGAGCTCTGGTTGATTTAAATATCCCTTCGCCAGACCAGCGCCTCCTATGCATAATTCCCCAGGCACACCTACACCACATAAGTGCTCACCTTGCATCACGTAAACCGTTGTTCCATTGATTGGTTGACCAATAGGAATTCGATTTGGCATCTCATCAGGTATCGCATAAGTCGTCGTGAATGTCGTATTCTCTGTTGGACCATAACCGTTAATGATTTGAGGATGGCGTTGACGTGAGTTTAATAGATTCACCCATTTCGCATTTAGCACCTCACCACCAATTAATAGATACGTTAAGGGTTCTAGCGCCTCGATACGTTCACTTGCAATTTGATTGAAAAGGGATGACGTTAACCACATCGTGTTGACTTGTTGATTCACAATTGTTTGACCTAATTGAACAGGGTTAAGTAAAGTATCTTTCGACGTTAATACTAAACATCCACCGTTTAATAGCGCACCATAAATTTCAAATGTGGCAGCATCAAACGCTACAGTTCCCGATAATAAAATAACCGTTTGATCATTTAATTCAACATAATTAGGTTCATGAACTAAACGATCAATCCCTCTATGAGGAACCACTGTCCCTTTAGGCTTACCTGTTGTACCTGAAGTATAAATGATGTATGCAGTATCCTCATCAGTATTGATATGACTTGGGTTGTCAGTTTCCGCTTCGTCGCCATTCCAATCAAATGTGTCTAGTTCAATTTGAGGAACGTCAGACTGTATTGTCGCTTGATATGTCACGATTGCTTTAGGCTGTGCATCTTCAATAATAAAGGTTGTTCTATCTTCAGGATAATCTGGATCAATCGGTAAGTATCCAGCGCCTGCCTTTAAAATACCTAACATACCTATAACCATTTCGATACTTCGTTCTGCCAAGAGCGCGATAATATCATTGGGTTGTACATGATAAGTGTGTCGCAAATATTGTGCCAAACGATTCACATGGTAGTTCAATTCCGCATATGTCATGGATTGTTGTTCATATTGCAATGCTATTTGATTTGGATACTGTTCTACTTGATATTCAAAACGTTCCATTACCGTTTGATAAAGTGATGAACTTGTTGAATGGTTGATGTTTTGATAGATTTCAAAATCATTTTCATTACATAATTCTATATCTTTAATTATCTTTGAAGGATTATGTGTTAATTGCATATTAATACTTCTAATTAAACTAACTAATGTTTGAATCGTTAGCTCATCATAGGCATTTGTATTGTATACAATATCAAAGCCTTGGTGAGGACGTGGATATATTTCTATGTCAGCTAATAAAGAACTATCACTATGCAATCGATGAACTTTATGTTCGGTGTGATTTAACTCAAAGTACTCGTTAAATTGCGTTGCATGTATGATTGTTTCGAATTCCATATCACTTGCATTAGGTTCACTTAAGAAACCTGTCCCGTTGGCTTTCATATCATCTATCGCTAATTCCCATTCATTCATAATTACGTCTGCAGAAAGCGTAGTGTCTATATTTAAACTCAGTGGTGCTACAAGTGTGTTAAGTAACATCATATCGTCAGTTTTGTCATATTCCATTGGAAAATGAATTCCCAACGTCACTTGATTGGACTGACTCAAAAAGTAATTCGCTAAATAAGTGCTTGTAACTAGACGAGTCATATCAAATGATTCAAGATCTACACTTGTATGTTCAACTTGTGGTTGTTCTGAATTTCGTTTTATAGGCATGTATGATTCACAATCTTGATCGGCATGAGCCATTTCAAAGTGATTTAAATGTTGTTGATTGTCCTCATTTGAAGCATCAGTCGCTACATTCATTTCTTTAATCATGTGATAAAAATCCGATACAGTATGTTCATGAAATAGACCATAGCTATACGCGATATTTAGTTGTTTAAAGAAATCATCTAACTGGCTATCATTGAAAATCATGGAATGGAAATCTAAAAGTAAGAACGTTTCATCTAAAAATTGATAAATTGTAAAATTAAATAGAGGTAATTGATTGAAATAGTAGGAATTCAACTCTTGGTTGAGGTAAGTCGTGATATCAACTTTTTTAGAACATTGATTCACTTCTTTAATCTGTATAAATGGGAAAAATTCTCGCACATTGATGCGCAATTGGTCGTTACAATGCTTGAATGTCGCCCTCAACTGTGGCTGATGTTGTACTACATCTAGCAGTGCATACATCAATCGATGACGCTCGATATCTTGATCTAATCGAACCCAGTACGTCACCCTCTTTGTAGTTGAAGTTGATTGTAAATATTTTTGATAAAAATAGTGTTGAAAATGCAATGTTTCAATAGTCATTCAAGTCCTTCTTTCGTACTCATACTTTATAATACTCACTAACAAATAACTTACATATATTCTCTAGATAAGCTATATATTAGTACATTCAAAGGTTTGAAAACAATTACTAAAGTGAATTTTTTACAAAATCTTAATAAATATATTTTATTTTTAATCACGAGCAATTTAGTAGGTTATAAAATTCACAATTAATGATTTTCATTATTAGCCTTTAAATTAAATTGGTACACCGCACGATAGAGCAATATACTTCCTAAAGTAAGAATCAGCGCCATATAAATCGTCATACCTAGGGCGTTCATCAATACGCCTAAAATAATACCCAGTCTTGCAATTAATTGCGCAAAGTTAAAACTTAATGCACGTATTGCAGAATATGTGCCTCTCTTCTGTGCAGGAATCATCTTATATCTATGTTCTTCAGTAATCGGAGAGTAAATCATCTCACCTAACGTGGCTATAACCATAACTATCATAAGTAAAGTAAAATCATTTAAATAGGTAATGCCTGAATAACCTACTACATACATGATGAGACCTACAAATAACGCTTTTTGATTATTCATTTTCAAGATATATTTAGATACAAAATACGTTAAAGCTATTACAACTAGCGTATTAGTCATAATTAAAATTGAATACATTTTAACTCCATCAATTGAGACATGAAACATTGATAAAGTTTCGAATTCCTTTTTAAGTCTAATTGAAACATAAGATGACGTGGATAATTCACCCATTAAAAGAATACTTGAGCCGATAATTAAATACATAAATAATTTATCTTTTAGCACAAGCTGATAATTACGTAAAAAGCCTTTCAAACTTAATACATTATTAAAAGTTTGTCCCTCTTTATTCAACGGTTTGGCGTTATCATTAGGAATCCAAATATATAAAGCCACGAATACAAGTACGAAAATCACAAAAGCGATCAAAAACAACGCCGATTTATTCGCGTGATACATGGCTCCTCCTAAAAATGCACCACAAGCAACGGCTACGTTAGTAAGCCAATAACTTACTTTATATATGTAATGTTCAACTTCTGGCGTAATCGCGTCCATGATCATCGTTTCTATAAGCGGTGCAATCATACCAGACGAAATACTAAAAACCGTATAAGCTATGCAAAATATGATGATAAGCAATGTCTGATTAGAGACTGAAAATGCCATTGCAAGCAAACTTATACACTCAATAATTTGATATATAAGCATTGTGCGTTTTTTAGGATAACGCTCAATAATATGCCCCGAAATCATCGAAATTGGAAAATTGATTAAAACTAAAATAAAAAGAAATATACCTGAAAAGGCCTGATTGACCATATCCGTTAGGTATAAAGCTATAAAAGGCAAAAATGCCATAACAATTAAATTTTCAAAGAAACTACATATTAATCTTACTTTTAAGGTGATGCTCATTTTTCTCATTCTATCTTTTCTCCCCCTTAAGCTTGATAAGTATTAAATTGTAGATACTTTTCTTAGCTTAACAGTATTTTATTTTTAATTAAGAGGTCATACTATTACTGGACTGTATAACCACCATCTATAATAATAGCTTGTCCTGTCACACTTTTCGTCGATTTACTTGCTAAAAATATGGCATAATCGGCAATTTCTTGAATATCGATTAATCGTTTTTGAGGAATTAATGGGAACAACACTTCATCCATCACTTGCGCTACGTCTACATTTCGCATTTGTGCTAAGTCTTCCATCTGTCCTCTAACAAGTGGTGTGTCGATATATCCAGGACAAATCGCATTCACTGTGATACCGTCCTCAGCTGTTTCTAAAGCTGTTACTTTTGTTAAACCAATAATTCCATGTTTAGCGCTATTATAAGCTGATTTTCCTGCGAAACCGATGACACCATTAATAGATGACATATTTAAGATTCTGCCATAGTGTTGCGCCTTCATAATAGGAAGAACATGCTTTGTCATTAAAAAGGCACCAACAAGCATGATATCTATCATCTGTTTAAACTTTTCAGTTGGAAAGTCTTCTATATTAGCTACATTCTGTAAACCAGCATTATTAATAACAATATCTATACGACCATATTGATGTCTCGTCTCAGCGATAAGATGCTTCACATCTTCCTCATTAGAGACGTCCGCTTTGATAGCCCGACAGTCATAGCCTTGTCGCTGAAATTGGTGGAAGACGTTATTAAGGCCTTCTTCATTAATGTCTGAGAAGACAACTTTGGCGCCTTGTTCAATAAAGGATTTAGCAATTTCTAAACCAATACCACTCGCTGAGCCAGTAATAATAGCTACTTGATCTTTAATCATATGTATAACTCCCTTCACTTTATTAAAATATCAAATAATGTATTAGTTATATTTATATTACATTAAATTAATTAAATATCGACATGTAATTTTTTTCTATCTCTTTTTTTATTTAAAACTATTAACAACATCATAGTGTGATGTAACATTTTATACAATAGGCAACTGCATTTTAACTTTTTATAAAAAACGTGAATATCACTTGAGGATATTTTTAAAAAAGCACGATAAGAATGGAATTAATGCATACGGTGCGCAGTCTTACCCCTAAATTTTTTTAGACTAGTAGCTACGATATTTTATGTATTAAAAAATTTACCAGCAAAGTTTTTTATAAATTTCATCGAAATTGTCTTTTTATGTTATTGTAAAATAAAAAAGGAGTTTCAATATGGGCTATATATTGCTATGGATTTTTGCGATTTATGGTATGATTCGATTTGTTTTCGGTATTGGTAAAGGGATTACAAGTTTTGTTAAAGGCATGTTTTTAGGTGCAATCGATGGTTATAAACACCCTGAGAAATACCCAAATCACCTTTCGAAAGAAGAACAAAGACGTCAAAGACATAGAGAAGAACGCGCACGACAAAAAGATGCTTAATTACATATATAAAAAGAAAGATGGTCATTTCCTATTACCTAGGAAATGACCATCTTTCTTTGTGCTATTTAATTGTGAGTTTTATTTTTCAGAGGAAGAATCTGTATCTTTGGCGTTGCGATTCTCTTTAATAAATAACGCAAGTATAAAGCCAATCACAATTAATACTGTGGTGAAGATAAATGCTGCATCGACACCTTGAACTGTTGATTCTCGTGCTAATTTCACTTTAGACATCGTATGATGCGTAGCCGTATAATTCTTAGCTACAATTGATAATATTGTAATACTGATAGCAGTTCCCATCGCACCTGCAATGATACGTAGAGAGTTCATAATTGCTGTGCCGTGTGAAATTTCTTCTGGTTTAAGCGCATTAAGACCTACTGTATTAAGTGGCATAATAAGTAAACCTACAGAAATCATACGTATTGCGTAAATCACTACAACATACCAGAATGGCGTTTCTGTAGTTAAGAATGCATGTAATATCGTCATTATGATTAATACTGTAAATCCAGGAATAACAAGTACCTTGATGCCATATTTATCAAAAATCTTACCAGTATAAACTGAAATAAATGCATTGAACACTGCACCTGGTAGTATCACTAAACCTGAAAGTAATGCTGAGAGACCTAATCCAGTTTGAACGTACATAGGAATAAGTAGAGCAGGTCCAACAATACCTATAAAGACAAGCATTGAAGCTATAGCAGATAATGTAAATACTTTGCTTTTAAATACGCTTAAGTTTAATAATGGATGGTCGATTTTTAATTGACGGAATGTAAAAATTGCAATCACGATTAAACCTAGAATAAATGTAGTGATGACTGGGATCGATGCGATTCCAAATGTACTTACACTACTAAATGCGAATAGAATTAAGCCGAAACCAAATGTTGAATAAACGACTGATATTTTATCGAGTACTGTTTCTTTAGTTTGACCGTTATTCTCAACAAAGAAGAACCCAATTGCGAATGCGATAAGTGCGATTGCTGCAACGATGTAGAATGGCATTCTCCAACTAAAGAAATCGATAAGTAATCCTGTAAGTGTTGGCCCAATCGCTGGTGCTGTTTGCGCCACTATACCTGTGAGACCCATTGCGAATCCGCGTTTTTCTACAGGGAATAGTGTAAACACTGTAAATTGCATTAGTGGAAGTAATATTCCAGCACCGATTGCTTGTATAATACGAGCAACCATTAGGATTTCAAATCCTGGAGATAAAGCAGCTATAATTGAACCAATGAGGAACGCTGCCATAGAAAAGATATAAAGTTTACGTGTCGTATATTTATCCATTAAAAATGCTGTGAGTGGTATCATGATTCCGTTCACTAGCATAAAGCCTGTGATCAACCATTGTGCAGTTGTTTCTGTAATGTTCAATCCTTTTATAATTGCGGGCAATGCAGTATTTAAGATCGTTTGGTTTAACATTGCCACAAATGCGCTAATAAGCATCACTAACACAATGGTGTTACGTTTGGCGGTTGTCATTTCATTACTCGCCATGACATCTTACCCCTTTCAAAAATAAGTCCATTAAAAACTGTATCACTTTTGGTTAGCCTAGCAAACTATTTAAGTTTATAATTTGATTTTCAGTTTAATTTGATTTTAAAAAAAGTATTTTCTTGATAGCTTTTAGATTTGTAAATTGAGTTAACATCGTTGCTAAGAAGCTTATGAAGTGAGCATGGTGTATGAAGTGAACAAACTTTTTAATGTTGAATGCTAAAAATATCCATTGAATAATGTAACAAAAATAAATACGACAGTGAATCATTATTCTTAAAAGTTGAGTTAAAATACCTAACTGTTATTTGGTCAACATATAAAAAATGGTTCTCTATTAATATTGAGAACCAGTTTAGCTTGTATTATTTAATTCTTTTACCATTTTCATCAAACTTAGCTACTTTGCCATTAACAGTTGTATAAGTAGCTACAATTTCACCATCTTTATTACGACAATTAACTTTCCAGTTTCCATCTTTTAGCCAATGAACAACATCCCATAGATATTTATCATTATCTAATGAACCGCCTTCAAGTTCAGAAATAAATTTATATACTTGGCTACTTCCATGAGCCATGACTCCACCACGTTCATACAATTCTCTTGGTGATAATCCATTGTATTTCCATTCATCGTTTGAGATAGGTAATTGATTGCTCACGTGCATCTTATTCGCAAGTTCTGGAAGCGCCCTATTATTTTTAACTTTGTCATAGACCTTTTGGGTACTATACTCTTTGCCATGCTCTAATAACTGTTGATAATCTTTGATACGAATTTGAGATCCACTTAGGATAATCTTTTTGTCACTAATACCAACTATTGCTTGGGCTTCATGATTACTAGGGTATATTGAATAAAACTTCATACCTTTAGGCGCGTTGGTGAATTTTGGATAGTTAACTAATACAAATTGTCCTATCTTTCGATATTCATCTTTATCATTTCTAAAAGAGCCTATCAAAATATTATTTTTAGTTAATGTGTATTTCCCTTTATCATCAGCGCAAAAGATAAGTGCTAATTTCATCTTTTCTGATAAATTCTCCACTTTATCTTTAGCTTTGATATCAGTATTAGTATTTTTTGATGAAGCTTCTTTGTGGGATGTTTTGTTGTCTTTATCTTTTTTAGTCGGATTTTCTGCTTTATCATTTTTATGTTCTGTAGAATTGTCGGTGTTACATGCGCCTAAAAATAGTGAAAATACTGTGATGAGTATTATTATTTTCTTCATAAAATGTAAATCCTCTCGGTGTTTAGTCATGGTGTGGTGGGTTACTTTTATTTTGTATAATTATTTTTTATTATAATAAAATTATTTATGTAAAGCTAACTTATTTTTATCAAAAACCACAAAATTTATTTCTCTTAATTACGTTTTTGAGCATCTTCCCATTCTACAGATAAAATTAGTAGTGAAATAACTATCATTATAATCGTTCCAACTAAATTTAATTGTAAATCTCCGGTCTTATAAGTATAGATTAATCCAGCCGTAACAATCACAGGTACTACAAATCCTAAAAGTTTTATACCTGTTCTAGATAAAGCATAATGAATTGCCATAATAAGAACATAAATGATTATCGGTAAAAATTTATGTAAATATTCCATAAACTTAAGTATCCTCCAATATTTAAAACTATTATATTTTATGTATTATCATTTTTCATAATAACGTAATTTAGATATTTATTCATTGCTTTTTTAGATAATTTTTGAATTCTCTTGTCGCCTCCTCTTTATATTTAGCTTTATCAAGTATAGCTACAAATACAAATTTAAATGGTCTAAAGTTGCCAAAACTATCACTTATAATTAACGCTCATTACGCCTCATAAAAGTTAAACATGTTTCACGTAAAACATTTGTATGTAAAATACATTAATTCGAAGTGCAGTTATTAACAGCTTTGTCCCAACATCTTAAAAATTTATCTAGAAACGTGTCTTTATAAATATAAAAACTCGCCTTCTTCAAAATTTTTATGAATCAGATATTAATTTTTCAGCTACATTGCTAGCTTTATTATTCATATTTCTTGTTTGGTATGTGTCTATAAATGTAAGTTTAATAACCTCGTCTAATTTTTCTTTTCTATAGTTATCTTCTAGAATTTCTGTCAGGATGCCATCATTATTTTTTATAATGTTTCTTATAACTAGAGTTATATCTTCGTTAAATTTCTCAAATTCCCAAACATCTTCACTTACATTCATAAAAGGTGTTAGTTTGCCTCTAATATTTAACAAACTCAATGCATCTTCTTCATCCTTTTTTTCTAAATTTGGTGTAAGTGCAAGCTCTTCAATTTCTAAATCACTATTAAACTCATAAAATGCATAATAAGCTTCTTCATCCTTTAACATATGTATTAAGCTGTTTTTAGATGTTGCTTTACCATAACGTGCTTTGTTTTTAGAGAGTTTATATAAATAAAGCTTTATTAAAATCAAAGTCGCGTTTTTAATGTATGTTATATTATTTGGTTCTTTTTCATCTAAAGTTTGGTCTACTTCATCATGTAAATCATTATGAATATGAACTAATTTATTTAAACGATTATCTAATAGATTTAAAGATAGTATATAATCCTCCATCGTTCTCCCTCCCACATGTTCAATATCCCTAATAACGTATATTACACCTCAATAAATTTACTAACCACTGTTTAAAAAAGCCATAGACAGCGTTTATGCACTCCGTCTATAGCTATAATACAATTCTAAATATCTGCTTTAACTATCTATTTCAAACCCTAAATCTTTAATCATGTGGTAATCCTCTTCGTTAGGTTGACCACCCGTAATAAGGTAGTCTCCAACAAAAATAGAATTAGCTGCTTTTAAGGCTATTGCTTGTAGTGAGCGCAGATTAACTTCTCGTCCACCAGCAATTCTAATTTCTTTCGTGGGATTGATTAAACGGAACATTGCTATGATTCTTAAACATTTCATTGGCGACAATAAGTCTAGACCTCCAAATTTTGTTCCCTTAATCGGATGTAAGAAATTAATCGGAATGCTGTCTGCATCAATTTCTTTCAATGCAAATGCCATATTGATTACATCCTCATTCGTTTCACCCATGCCACAAATAACACCAGAACATGGAGAAATGTTATTAGCTTTCATCATTTCAACTGTATTCACTCGATCTTCATATGTATGCGTAGTCACCACTTCATCGTGATATCGCTCACTTGTATTTAAATTATGGTTATATCTATCTACGCCCGCTCCTTTAAGTTTTTCAGCTTGTTCTTCTTTTGTAAGTCCTAGACATGCACAAATTTTTAATTGTGGGTGCACTTTCTTAATATCTTCAACCGTTTCACAAATATGATCTACTTCTCGATTCGTGGGTCCTCGTCCACTCATGACAATACAATATGTGCCAATTTGATTGTCTGTAGCAACCTGTGCTCCCGCTTTAATTTGATCTTGATCTACCAATGCATAGCGTTGTTTTTCCTTCATCTTTACCGATTGACCGCAGTAACCACAATCTTCAGAACAAATTCCACTTTTCGCATTAAGAATCATATTTAATTTCACTTTTTTACCATAGTAATGTTTTCTTACGATGTACGCTTCATTCAAGAGTTCAAACGTATCGATATTTGGATCTTCATATATCTTCAAACATTCATCTTGTGATAATCCTTCGTGATAAAGAACACGTTCAGCTAAGTTTAAATTCATGATAATTAACCCCTCATTTTTGAAAATTAAAGTTCAGCAAGTGATGCCCTTATTAATGTAAACTTTATATATTTATAAGTTTACATTAATACTTTGATGAATGAAACCTTGCTTACTAAAATAAAAAAAGCCATGCCAATACGTACGTGTATAGGCATAGCTATCTAGCATATATTTACATTTTATGAACCGTCTAATTTCCCATATATTAAAAATCAATTTGTTTATTCGATTTAAATTTTATTTAACTCTCGATGTTTTCAACCTTTTATTATGAAGTTAAATAGTATTTTAGAGACTAGTAATAAAAAGTCATATGTGTTTTTTCTTTTTTATAATAATCTAATCTATCGTTTAAAGTACCAGTGTGTAATTCTAATTTGTGACCATCTGGATCAGTAAAGTAAATTGACTTTTTATCTTGATGACTTCTCTTTCGTCCTTCTAATATATTTACATTATGTTTTTGAAGCCATTTGTACCATTCTTCAAACTCATTTTCATTAATTGAAAATGCAATATGTGTATAAGAATATTTAATTTCTGTTCTAGGTACATTAACCTCTTCATTTAAAGCAACCCATAGACCACCAATATCAAAATACGCAGTAGTTTTGCCACTAACTAATAATTCCCCTTTTAAAACATCTCTATAAAATTTAATTGATTCAACTAAATTACTAACTGAAAAACATATATGATTAATACCTTGAATATTCATAACTACACCACCCAATTTATTACTAAGAAAAATAATTTTAATCAACTAACTTCGTTACTTGATTTACGATTTTTTCAACTTTATTACTTATACTTTGAGCATTCGATTTATTTAAATTATCTATATAAAATCTTTTAATATTGTAAATTCCAACGAGATTTAATGGATATTTAATAACTTTATAACCTAGATGTCCTTTAAACTTATGAAACCACTCTGAACCTCCAATAGTATATATAACTATTGCATCTTTATCTTTCCATAATCCTCTTTTAAAGTATTGTTTATTATTAAAACTAAATGCTTTATTAGGCCAAAAGGTACTATCAATAAAACCTTTCAATAGCATAGGCACATTCAACCAATAGATAGGGTAAATAAAAATCAACATATTACTATTATCTATTATTTCAGTATTTCGAAACTGAGCTTCGCTTATTTCTGAATTATAGCCTTCGGATAAAATAGGAATGTCGCCAACCATCTCCTGTAAATTGAAAATTTCTAATTTTTTATTACAAAGCTCCTCTTTTAACTTATTATAGATATCAAAGCCAACACCTTTTTGATTTCCACCATATATTAGACTAATCAATTTCTTCCACCCCTGAAAGTTTATTTAAAATCAAACTCTTATTTTTTTCATAATTCATATCTTTTGATAAATCTTTAACTGATTCCAATCGATTTAAAATTGTGTTTTGACGATTAATATCTATTTTGATTTGTTTTATAAGATCATCTAGGTAATTCAGCGTTTTGTTATTACAGTCCTTAGAAACAGGTTTTTTAAAAAGATTTATTACATATGCTATATCTTTTAATTGTAAATTCAATCGCTTTAAATCAATAATTAGTTTCAAGTACGATATAGTTTCCTCATCAAAATATCTATAATTATTTTCATCTCTAGGAATATTAATTATTTCTTTTTCTTCATAGTATCTAATCATGGACTTTGGTATTTTCAACATAGATGAAACTTCACTAATTTTCATTTTTAGTCCCCCCTACCAATTTGATACTTGAAACTTATCATTAAACCATACTTTAATGTCAAAAATAAAAATGGAAATCTCTACTTAAATAAATAGAGATTTCCATTCTAATTACTTTAAGAATTTGATTTTTTCTTATTAGCTAGTAGAAGAATTAAAGAAAGTATCGCAAGTATCACGATTATGATACTAAACACAATACCTGCAAGTTTGATGCCTAATCCTAGTTCTAATAACCCTACACCTACAACTGGTATTGAAATAGCTATATAGGCAATGGTAAAGAAAGTGGATGTAATTTCGGCTTGTTTGTCTTCAGGTGCTACGGCATTCACTGTGGACAATCCAGCTCGGAAACTGAATGCTTGTCCAAATCCAGAAATGATAGCTCCAATAAATAAAATTAAGAATGATTCAAATTGAATAGATAAACCTACTAATATTACGCCTACAATTAATGTGCCACTACCTAACATCAATATGTGATAATCAGATTTACTTTTAAACAATAATTGGCCTAGCGTAGATGCACAGAATATCAAGAATACCATGACACCTATGACTGCTTTATTTGTAATGTTCAATATGTCTCCTAAAAAGTTTGGTGAAATCGCAGTAAATAAACCAAGCATTGAAAATCCTACGAATACAGGAATAACAGCATAAATAAATGTAGAGCGAATGTCTGACGGTACACTCAACTTTTGAACTTCAATTTTAAATTTTTGTTTATTCTTAACAGGCTCTGGCATAAACCATATTCCAATAAATGCCGGAATGATAAGAATAAAATCAACGATAAAGATTAAACGCATCGCATATGGAAGATATTGTGCGAGTATGCCACATAGCAATGGACCAAAGCCTAAACCAAGCATATTCACGCTACTTGCAATTGTAGAGGCTCTGCCCTTTTTATCATCAGCAGCTAAATTAACAATCGTTGTCGTTGCTGTACTTGTAAAAAGTCCCGCTGACAGTCCGGAAATCACTCGTCCAGCAAGTAATAAACCTACATTGGTAGCAAATAAGAACACTAGCGCACTGATTGCAGATAAAATCACTCCTGGAATAAGTACATAACGGCGTCCTATGCGGTCTGACAATTGACCAAATACGAGTAATCCTCCAATCACACCAGCAGCATAGACAGCGTAAATGATTGTAATCATTAATGGTGATAAATCATATACTTTACTATAAATTGGATAGAGTGGTGTAGGTAATGTCGTCCCCATCATCACAATAAGAAATGCATAGGCTGCACTGATTAATCCCCAGTTTACTTTATGATTTTGATGTTTAGAATTTTGCAAGTTGCTTCACCTCAACATTTGTATATCTCTATCGCAGTGAAATGAAACATTATAAATTTTTAATTTTAAAAAGGTACATCCAACATTCAGCCAGATATACCTTTCAATTTACTATCATGTTTTAAGTATTTTCCCCGTCACTTACACGGTCGATAATTTTTTGTACACGTTGTTTTTTATCCTCGTCATCTTCAACAAAGAACACAGGTGAATCACCTTCAATTGACACCCATGGTACAAGTGCGTCAAAGTCCAGATCCCGAATCAATTCAAGACTCTTAATCGAAGCCTCTCTGTCACTTGAAGGAAGTATTACAGTTCGCCATTCATCACCTTCGTAGCATAAGAAGTCACCAGTGAATAAATAGCGATGCTCGCCATTATCCCACAAATATAATGTCGTTCCAGGTGTGTGTCCAGGGACAGGTATCACCTCTAAATCTTCATGTAAATGTTGCCGTTCTTTAAATGTACCAGTAACTTGAAGGGTATCGGTAACGTCCTGTTTATCATCTTCGTGAATATAGTAAGGTGCATCAAAATTTGTCTCTCCACCTAACGATTCATGTTGATGATTCATTAATACTTTATCAACGCCACCTAATTCTTGTATATCCTTTGCAGCCTCATCAATTCTACCAGAATGATAAATCATTACATTACCTTCTGAACGTTGAAGTAAAAATGATTTAAAACGGAAACGTTTATCAAATGGCAATTCTGATGTAGGTGTTACATATAAACCATTTGCGATTTCCGTTAATGTTTCGAATTGCTTATTAGCCATAACGTTTCTCCCCCATAAACAATTTAATCTAAATATTGATCAGCATGTTCAAGTTTATAATGCTCGATTTCAGCTTTTTGTTCCTCAAATTCTTTATGCGTTAATTTAGTAATTGTTTCAATAGAATAACTTAACTTTTTAGCAAATGCCTCTACTTCACTCTTATTTTTAGCCGCTACAAATACAGTTAACACATTGTCATCTACAATATCTTTATGATGTTGATAATCTAACCTATAAATCTTCATGAGAAATTCCCCCTCAAATTTAATATGCCCGAATCTTTCTAAAGTATTTTTTCTATCAATAGTGTCATATGCCCTTTTTCTAGAAAACCAAACGTGCCAAACGTTTTTAAAAGTTTATTAATATTTTGCGTCACAATCTTATTAAATAGACTGACGTCTATCTTAAATTTTAATGACTTAAAAGCTAACAATTCATGTTATTATCTACGATTTTTTTACTTTTTAAAATTAAGAAAATCATATTTAAATAATTATGATATTCTTTAAAAATTCGTCAATCTAAAAACAGATATACCACAAACATACTCCTTTTATTCAAATTTTTCATAAATTACATAAAATTTTAAAAAACTTTTCAATTATTTATTAATAAAAAATGACAACTTTTTAATTTTATTGATATTAATTAGTTAACGCTTACAATGACCTTGAAATCAAATTTAAGGAGTTGTAAAGAATGCAAAATTTACGCAACAGAAGTTTTCTTACTTTATTAGATTTTTCACAGAAAGAGGTGGAGTTTCTATTAAATCTTGCTGAAGATTTGAAACATGCCAAATACATAGGTAATGAAAAACCTATGCTTAAAAATAAAAATATTGCTCTTCTTTTTGAAAAAGACTCTACAAGAACACGTTGTTCATTTGAAGTCGCAGCTCATGATCAAGGAGCTAATGTTACGTATTTAGGCCCTACAGGCTCTCAAATGGGTAAAAAAGAAACTGCTAAAGATACCGCAAGAGTTCTAGGAGGCATGTACGATGGTATTGAGTACCGAGGCTTCTCACAACGTACAGTTGAAACGTTGGCTGAATTTTCAGGAGTGCCAGTATGGAATGGCTTAACTGATGAAGACCACCCAACGCAAGTCCTTGCAGATTTCTTAACTGCTAAAGAAGTATTGAAGAAAGACTACTCCGAAATCAACTTCACTTATGTCGGTGATGGCCGTAATAATGTTGCAAACGCATTAATGCAAGGCGCTGCTATCATGGGCATGAATTTCCACCTTGTTTGTCCGCAAGAATTAAATCCTACTGATGAATTACTTAACCGTTGCAAACGTATCGCCGATGAGAATGGAGGCAACATCCTTATTACAGATGATATCGATAAAGGGGTTAAAGACTCTGACGTTATCTATACAGATGTATGGGTATCTATGGGTGAACCGGACGAGGTATGGCAAGAGCGTCTTAAATTATTAGAACCATACCGTGTAAACAAAGAATTAATGGATAAAACAGGCAATCCAAATGTGATTTTTGAACATTGTCTACCTTCATTCCACAATACTGACACTAAAATCGGCAAACAGATTTATGAACAATACGGCATAAGTGAAATGGAAGTTACAGATGAGGTATTTGAAAGTAAAGCGTCTGTAGTATTCCAAGAAGCTGAAAATAGAATGCACACAATAAAAGCAGTTATGGTTGCTACTTTAGGTGAATTCTAAGACAGACAGGAGGTTATTCAAGTGGCAAAAATTGTTGTAGCATTAGGCGGTAATGCGTTAGGTCAATCGCCAAAAGAACAACTCGAATTAGTAAAAAACACTGCTAAATCACTCGTCGGACTCATAACTAAAGGGCATGAAATTGTTATTAGTCATGGTAATGGTCCTCAAGTCGGTAGCATCAATTTAGGATTAAACTACGCGGCTGAACATGATCAAGGTCCTGCCTTCCCTTTCGCAGAATGTGGTGCAATGAGTCAAGCGTATATAGGCTATCAACTCCAAGAAAGTTTGCAAAATGAATTACATGTGTTGGGCATAGACAAACAAGTGGTTACACTAGTGACGCAAGTTGAAGTTGATCCAGATGATAAAGCCTTTAGTCATCCTACAAAACCCATTGGTCTCTTTTATGATAAAGAGACTGCTGAACGTATTGAAAAAGAAAAACATTATAGCTTCATTGAAGACGCCGGTCGTGGCTACAGACGTGTGGTCCCTTCACCTCAACCTAAGTCCATTGTTGAATTAGAAAGTATCAAAACTTTAATCGAGAATGGCACACTTGTTATTGCAGCAGGAGGCGGTGGCGTACCAGTCATTCGTGAACAACACGATAGCTTTAAAGGCGTTGATGCGGTCATAGACAAGGACAAAACAAGTGCTCTCCTTGGCGCAGATATTAACTGTGATCAATTAATTATTTTGACAGCTATTGACTATGTTTACGTTAACTATAACACTGACAATCAAAAAGCCCTCAAAACGGTAACACCTGAAGAATTGGAAGCTTATATTAAAGAGGATCAATTTGCTAAAGGTAGCATGCTTCCCAAAATAGAATCGGCCATTTCATTTATTAAGAATAATCCTAAAGGTAGCGTTTTAATTACTTCACTAGATCAATTAGACAACGCACTTGAAGGTAAAATTGGTACACTTATCAAAAAATAATATCTTAAGTTGTACTAGAAACTAACATCATTTAACTATTATATATGCAATTTTCATGATGAATACTGACAAAATGGTGCACCCTGCATCCCTCCACTCCCCAAATGAAACAGGGTGCACTTATTTAATGAAAGTTTAATCAATTATTCTTGATAAATAAACATAATCTTCATGATTCTCGGTTATTAGATTATAAAGGAGATGACTCAATTGGAAGATGCTATCAAACCAGATAAAAAGAAAAAGCGATTCAAGTTGCGGATGCCCGGGGCATTTATGATTCTATTCTTATTAACTGTTGTTGCTGTAATAGCAACATGGCTTATTCCTGCAGGAGCCTATTCAAAATTATCGTACGAACCCGCTTCACAGGAATTAAAAATCGTCAATCCACATCATCATGTTAAAAAAGTCCCAGGAACTCAAAAAGAGCTTGATAAGATGGGCGTAAAAATTAAAATTGAACAATTTAAATCTGGCGCGATTAATAAACCTGTTTCAATTCCAAATACGTACGAGCGTTTAAAACAACATCCTGCAGGGCTCGATCAAATAACGAGTAGTATGGTTAAAGGTACCATAGAAGCTGTAGATATTATGGTATTCATACTTGTATTAGGTGGACTTATCGGCGTAGTCCAGGCAAGTGGTTCGTTCGAATCCGGTTTACTTGCTTTAACTCAAAAGACCAAAGGTCATGAATTCATGTTAATTGCTTTCGTCGCTATTTTAATGGTTCTTGGAGGTACGCTTTGTGGCATCGAGGAAGAAGCTGTCGCCTTTTATCCTGTACTCGTTCCCATTTTCATCGCACTAGGATATGACTCCATCGTGTCTGTGGGAGCCATCTTTTTAGCAAGTTCTATTGGTAGTACATTTTCAACGATTAATCCTTTCTCAGTAGTCATCGCGTCTAACGCAGCAGGAACCACATTTACAGACGGGTTGTACTGGAGAATAGGTGCATGTGTCGTCGGAACGATATTCGTTGTTTGTTATCTCTATTGGTATTGCAAAAAAATTAAGCAAGAACCTAAAGCGTCATACGCATATGAAGACAAAGCTGAATTTGAGAAACAATGGTCAGTGATGGATCAAAACAGTTCATCAGAATTTACATTACGTAAGAAAATCATCCTCACCTTGTTCGTTATACCCTTCCCTATCATGGTATGGGGCGTTATGACTCAAGGCTGGTGGTTCCCAGTTATGGCATCTGCATTCCTAATATTTACTATTATTATTATGTTTATTGCAGGCATGGGCAGATATGGTCTAGGAGAGAAAGGTACTGTAGATGCATTTGTTAATGGCGCATCAAGTCTTGTCGGAGTGTCACTCATCATCGGTCTAGCACGCGGTATCAACTTAGTGTTAAATAAAGGGTTAATCTCAGACACGATTTTGCACTTCTCATCTTCCATCGTGCAACATATGAGTGGCCCATTATTTATTATCGTACTATTAGTCATTTTCTTCTTCCTAGGTTTTATCGTACCGTCATCATCTGGTTTAGCCGTACTATCTATGCCAATATTCGCACCACTTGCCGATACAGTTGGCATACCTAGATTCGTTATTGTTACCACTTATCAATTTGGACAATATGCGATGTTATTCCTTGCACCAACAGGGCTCGTCATGGCAACCTTGCAGATGCTTAACATGCGCTACTCCCATTGGTTGAAGTTCGTCTGGCCTGTGGTCGCTTTCGTGCTTGTCTTCGGTGGAGGTCTACTCATCGCACAAGTATTAATTTATTCTTAGAAAGATTTCATTTCGGAAAATGAAGTTCCATAATAGCACCATATTGTATTATGGTAGAAAAAAAGCTATGTTCATCTTTCATTCGTGTGATGAACATAGCTTTTCAATTTAATTAACTTTATTATGATTGTGGTTGCTTACTTCCTCGAACTTTAAACACTATCAATCCGATAATGAACCCAATCAATGCTGGAATAATCCAACCCATTCCTATCGTAAAGAATGGTAAATACTTTTCACCTAAAGAAATAATAAAACGAGCGAAACTTGTCTTCACGAAGAATTCAGGACTCGCTTTTACGCCATCGATAAATGCAGCAATCATTGTAAAGAATGTTGTAAATCGATACACAATTTTAGAATGATTGAATAATGGACTTGCTAAAGTCAGCAGAATTAATGTAATTGCGAGTGGATAGATAAACATCAGTACTGGTGTTGAATACATAATAGTCTTGGTTAAACCAACATTCGCAAATATACATGCTAATACACTGACTACTGTCGCGAACATAATGTATTTCTGTTTAGGAAAGAGCTCAGTAAATGTTTCTGAAAATGCTGTAATTAAACCAATAGCTGTTTTCAAACATGCCACAACAATAATAAGTGAAAGCACTATGATACCGTAGTCACCTAGATAATGTTGAGCGATTTGTGCGAGTGCGATGCCTCCATTTTCACTAACTTTAAAATTACCTAAACTCATCGTACCCATAATGGCTAGCAAGCTATAAATAAGTCCCATACCTACGATACTAATCGTACCTGACTTAAATGTCTCTTTAGCTATTGTGTTAGGATGAGTGACTCCTAGTTTCTTAATTGTTGTAACGATAATAATACCGAATGCTAGAGATGCTAAAGCGTCTAAAGTATTGTAACCATCAATAAATCCTTTAAGTAGAGCACCTTCTTTATACTGCGCACTCACTGGCGCATGACTCACGCCTCCCATAGGATGAATAAACGCAAGTAACACTACAATACCAAGTAAAACTAAAAATACAGGATTTAAGAATTTACCTATATAATCTAAAATTTTTGAAGGCTTTCTAGCAAAGAACCATGCAACCAAGAAGAATAAAATACTAAATATTGGTAGCACAAATTTAGCTTGGACTGGCGAAATAAAAGGCGAGAATGCAATTTCATATGACGTTGTCGCTAACCTTGGTAATGCGAAAAATGGCCCAATCACAAGATATAAACCAATCGTAAATAAATACGCATATATTTTACTTACTCTTGAGGAAATTTCGAAAATCCCGTTCGTTTTAGACACACCAATGGCAATAATACCTAGAAATGGTAATCCTATCGCTGTGATTAAAAATCCTAAATTAGCAGTAAACACATGAGCGCCGGCAGTCTGCCCTAAATGAATTGGGAAGATTAAGTTACCGGCACCAAAGAATAAGCCAAATAACATCGATCCAATAAAAATATTTTCTTTAATCGTGAGTTTGTTTTTCATCATAATATGTATATCTCCTATGTCTATGTTATTAGCCATTATACATGAAATTCTCTATAAATTAATGCCAATTTTCAGAAAAAAGTATGACATCTTTCTCCCTGAGATACTGTTAATTTTTATTTTTCTAAAATGCTGCACAACTAATTTTACATTATTGTTGCACTTTCGAATTTTCAAAAATATTAAATTCGTATTAATACTTAAATGTAATTTAATTTTAATTCTATTAACTGTGTTACAATTATGAAATGTTTTGGGAAACATATTTAGATTTATACTAAAGGGGTCAGAAAAATGAATATATTATTAGGAGTAGGAACATTAGTCGTAGTTTTAATCATTATGACATTGTTCTTAAAGTTTGCACCTTATGGTAAGGAAGGTCTACAAGCACTGTCAGGGGCTGCTTGTGCAACATTTCTACCACAGGCTTTCTTAAGTTACGCTATTGGAGGCATTTTCCATATTAAATTCCTACAGGAGATTGGTGACCTTGCAGGAAGTCTTGGCGGGATTGCAGTGGGTATCCTTGCATGTATTAATTTAGGTGTTTCACCTGTATTCTCAGTTATCGTAGGGTTAGTATTAAAGGACTTTAGCTTACTACCTGCATTTATCGCAGCATACCTCACAGCATTTGTGATTAAATTTATTGAAAAGAAAGTTCCAGAAGGCTTAGACTTAATCGTCGTTATATTTATAGCTCCAGCGCTCGTATACGGTTTAGCATCATTGATTAATCCTAGCGTAACTGCAGTATTAAATCAAATTGCGAAAGCTGTAAACTCAGTTGGTGATAGCAGTCCATATGCCTTAGCTATTATCTTAGGACTCATCATCCCAGTTACAAGTATGACACCATTAAGTTCAATGGTACTTGCAAGTATTTTAGGACTAACAGGTTTACCAATGGCAATTGGCGCAATTGTATGTACTGGCGCATCATTTGTTAACTTTACGTTATTTAATATCCTAAAAATTGGCGACAAACCAAATCGATTTGCAGTATTTATCGAACCATTGACACAAATTGATTTAATCGTAAAATACGCTCCCGTCTTATACGGAACGAATGCAATTATCGGTATGGTGAACGCTTGTATCATCGCATTCAGCGGATTAAAAATAGGTGTCACTGGTATGGCAACACCTATGGCAGGTGCAATTGTACTATTCGGATTCAATAGTCCAATTAAATCAATTATCACGATTGCTGCAGTTGCAGTAACTGGATTGATCTTAGCATCTATTATTGGCTCATTAATTAAAAATTCGACTTATTACACTTACATATTCCAATGCCATGGAAATAAAGGTAAAAGTCAATCGTAATATATAAGAAACATCTACCCGTTGTGAGATTTTAACGCAACCAAGGTAGATGTTTTTTATTTTATTATGCAAATTACATAGATATATAAGTAAACTATTTAAAATACTAAACTAAACATTTCAGGTCACTTCAATATTGAATAATTACTCTCATAATAAAAGCTCTAAGATCACTTCACTTTGAAATGTCTTAGAACTTTCTTCATTAAAGATTACAATCTAACTTTTCACACTAAACGTACTATCCACGTGTAAAGGTCTCGATGACTTGTTTAATTGCCTTATCCCAATAGGCATAATCATGATCACCTGAACTTTTCTCAAAGTGGTAGTTCACACCCTTTTCATTTAAATATCTAATAAAGTCTAAGTTATCTTGATATAATGCATCTTCAGTGCCACACATGATTAATAATTCAGGTAAGTCTACATTATTAGTAACAGCTTTATCAACTAAGTAATAAGGATCGAAAGGTGTACCTTTGATGTCCTCATTTTCACCAACAATGGCTTCTGGACAAAAGTCATAATACTCATACTCTCTAAGTAATGAAACATTGAATGCAGCAGATAACATTGCTGCTTTAGAGAATCGTTGGCTTTGTGTTAAAGCATATTTAGACGTACCGTAGCCTCCCATTGAATGACCAGCTATAAAATTATCTTCTCTCTTCTTAGATAATGGTAGAATTTGATGGACATAGTCATGCACTTCCAAAATATAGTCGTAATAACTATGGCCATAAACCATATTAGTATAGAAACTATGATCTGCATTAGGCATGATAATTGCAAGTTGATGATCATTTGCATATCGCTCAATACTTGTATATCTAATATAAGAGTTGGCGTCGCTTGATAGTCCATGTAGCACTAGCATAGATTTTAAAGGTTTGGCTTCTCGATTTGTATCAAAAAAGCTCTCATCTTCTGGAAGTATCACATTTAGAGAATGGTGTGCTCCAATCGTTTTAGATAAATAATTAAGTTGTAAAAGTGCCATAATCTTGTTCCTCCCGAAATATTAATTTGCAGGGTCCAACTTCTTCTCAAGCAAACGTAAAATTACATCAATAAGTACGACAATAATTACAATCGGAATTGCACCAGCAAGAATATATAATGTACCATCAGTTGCGTTTGTACCACGAATAACTATATCACCTAATGTAGGCGCACCAATAAATGAACCAATAGCCACTACACCAATAGCAACCACAAGTGCAATGCGTATACCACCTATGATTACAGACAATGATAATGGCAATTCTATCATTCGAAGTACCTGATTACGTGTCATTCCCATTCCTTTACCAGCATCTTTAATGTTCGCGTCTACACCATTTATGCCGGTATAAGTATTCTTGATAATAGGTAAAAGTGCGTATAAAAACACAGTAAATATAACTGTATTCATACCGAGTCCCATACTTAACATTAAGATGGCTAACATCGCGATTACTGGTACCGTTTGAATAATATTAGCAAGTGTCATTATTGGCGTTGATAATTTACCGAAACGCGCAATAAGTATTCCAAGTGGTATACCAACAATTGAAGCAAATATCACACCATAAACTGACATAAGTAAGTGATTAACAAATAATTCCCAAAGGTAGCCAAAGTTCGTTTGATAATAATGTCCCAACTGTTGAAGTAAATTACCTTTCATTATTTTGACCACCTTTCTTCTTAGAATTATCATCTTCAAAATAATTATGTTTCTTTAAGAATTTTTCAGCTACTGTAGCGGGCTCTTCACCTTTACCATCAGCTTGATAGTTTAATTTTTGCATTTGTTTAGTTGAAATTTTGCCTTCCATTTTCTTTAATATCGGTTTTAGTTCTGGGTGTTCTTTCAATAGTTGATCAGTTGCGAGTGGACTTGCATCGTATGGAGGGAAGAATTTTTTGTCGTCTTTTAATACCTTTAAGTCATAAGCTGCGATACGTCCATCTGTTGAGTACCCCACCGCAACGTCCAATTTTCCTGAATTCAATGCATCATAAACTAAACCAATTTGCATTGGTCTTACTGTACCAAAGTCGAAGCCATACTCCTTCTTGAATGCAGGGTAGCCATCTCCTTTTCTATCTTTCCAAGAGCTGTCCATACCTACACGTAGATCTTTGGCATGTTTTTTCAAATCTGAGACCGTGTTTAAATGGTATTTTTTAGCTGTCTCTTTTGTCACTATAAGAGAATACGAATTAGCAAACCCATATGAATTAAAGAACTTTTGATGATATTTCTCTTCAAAGCCTTTTTGTGTAGCTTTCATTGCTTTTTTAGGATCTTTAATTGGCTTTTCATTAAGTGCACCTGTTAAATCTGTACCGGTATAACGAGTACCTGACATATTTGCTTGACCACTTGCCACTGCATTATGTTGTATGACGCTAGATCCTAAATTATTAATTAAAGTAGGTTTGATTTTACCATGTGTGTCATGTTCAATAAGTAATCTCATCATATGTGAAATAATTTGTGATTCACTAGTACCTAAACTTGTAATTTTAACGTCGTCATCTGAATTACTATTTTTCAAACCGGGTAAATTACATCCAGATAACACGGTTAAACATAATACTAAAACTACTATATACTTTTTATACTTGTTCATAGTGTCCTCCTTCTCTAATTATCCGGTAATTCTTAAACCTTAAGGGACCAACCATTTCTCAATCATTGATAAACAGAAGTCTACGATAAGTGCCAATAATGTAACGAGAATTGTTGCAGTTATAATCATCGCTGGTTCAAATAAGTTTAAACCATTAAAAATAAAGTCACCTAGTCCTCCAGCACCAACATAACTTGCAAGTGTTGCCCAACTAATTACATATACTGAAGATAAACGAATACCACTCAATATCATTGGTAATGCAAGTGGTAATTGAACATCTTTCATTAGTTGAATACCTGTCATCCCCATACTACGTCCCGCTTCTTTAACATTACTATCGATATTTTGAACGCCAATAATCGTATTATTTAATATCGGTAGTAAAACATATAGAAATAAAGCTATAATTGCTGGTGTTTTACCGACACCAAATAAAGGAATCATAAGTGCCAAGATTGCTAAAGTTGGAATCGTTTGTAATATACCAGCAATTGTTAACGAAATTTTCGAGAGTTTATCAGTTTTAGACAGTAAAATACCTAAAGGAATAGCTATAATAATTGCTATTAACAAAGCAAATACTGAAATATAAAGATGCTCTAGCGTTTTCTCAAATAGTGCACTTGCATTGTCGGTTAAGTATTTAATCATCGTTCATCAACCCCTGATGTATGAGGTTCAATGATTCCATCATTCTCCTGGGAACTCACGTTACCGTCTTCTCCCCAAATGCTGTCATAGACAATATCAACAAGATTCGCTCTTGTTACTAAACCTACAAGTGTCTTATTGTCATCACTAACTACAGGAACATTTCTTACATTTCGTTTTAAAATTGTACGAACAGAATCTTGCAACTTACTATCAATTCGAACGCTATAAATATCTCTTTGCATTGTGTCTATTAATTCATTTTTCTTACGTAGACCTTGATTAATATCTTCAATATCTAAGTAACCCAATAGATGCTCATCATTACCTACAACAAATATCGTATCAACACGACGTTGTCTCATGATATTAACTGCCTCATCTAAAGAACGATCCACATGAACAGTAATTGGTTTAATCATGGCATCTTCGACTGTACGAATATTGGGTCTATCTTGAATAAGACGGTTCTGTCCTATGAAATCACGGACGAAATCATTCGCTGGCTGACGTAAGATGTTATCAGGTGTATCATATTGAATGACTTTACCTTCAGACATAATACAAATTTTGTCAGCAAGCTTAATCGCTTCATCCATATCATGTGTGACAATTATAAAGGTTTTACCTAACTGTTTCTGAAGTTTCTTTACTAAATCTTGTAATGTATCTCTTGTAATAGGATCAAGTGCTCCGAAAGGCTCATCCATCAAAATGATATCCTGTTCGGCAGCAAGTGCTCTAACTACACCGATACGTTGTTGTTGTCCGCCTGATAATTCTGAAGGATAGCGATTTAAGTAATCTTCAGGTAAGTCTACTAAACGAATTAGTTCTTTCGCTTTTTGATCTTTTTTCTCTTGCGACCATTTTAATAATTTGGGTACCAATACAATATTGTCTTTGACAGTCATATGTGGCATGAGTCCAATTTGTTGAATGACATAACCAATACTGCGACGTAATTCCACTGCGTTCATCTGACGAATGTTCTTGCCATTGATAGTAATTTCACCTTCTGTTGATTCAATCATGCGGTTAATCATTCTTAATGCCGTTGTCTTACCACTACCGCTTGTACCTATAAACGCAACGAAATCTCCTTCTTCAATATCGATATTCATGTTGTCTACAGCTCTTTTTTTACCTGCATAGACTTTTGATAAGTTTTTAATACTTAACATACGTCCATTCCTTTCTGTTTATTTTAATGATTTTGCTTAAAAATTAAGGACTTAATGTGGATGTTATACAAAGGTAACTAAGTAAAAACAAGGCACAGTAAGTCCTTAAATGTATCAAGTTCAACTTGTAATCTCACCGCACTAATCAAGTGCGTCGTGCTTAACACTAAGCATGCTATTTTCTTGTAATACCAATTTGATGACCTAATTGTTTAGGTCGAGTTGTCATCTCATCTTTCTTGTAATATGCCTCAATATTATGAGCTATTGAATCAGGGAATGGCGAAGGTCTTCCGTTTTCAGTATCTATCCCCATTAACATCACTTCATAAGTCGATGTAAGCGCTTGTTCAGAATTCAACATTTCCATAAATACATGGAGTCGTTTACTGTCATAATCGTAAAGGTGGACTTTAACACTAATATCTTCATCAAGTTTCATTTCTTTTAAAAAGGTCAAATGATTCTCTAAAGTGAAGACAGTATAATGCAACGTTTTAATGGTCTCTAGAGTTAAACCTAGATGTGCTAACCAATCATCTGTTGCATCACTTAATACGCGATTGTATTCTGCATCATTCATATGTCCATTATGATCCACCCATTCTTGAATCACTTTCGTGTCATATTGATACTGCTTCATTACGTTTAACGTACCTCCTGACTCGAATTTTTAAGTATATCTGAACCTTCAGGCCAATATTGTTCTGCCAACGCTTTGACTTTTATTAGGAATTCATTACGTTTTTGGTCTAATTCTGACATTGTATAACCTTGTGAAGATGCTTCACTTCCTGTAACTACCTTGTCGTATAAATCTTCTGTTAACTCAGGTGCAACAAGTTTCGTCCATGGCTTTTTGAGCGCCGGACCAAACTGTTTAAGCATATGACGCATACCACCTTCGCCTCCAGCTAAGTGGAAAGTCATAAATGGGCCATATTGTGCATAACGTAAACCGGCTGCGTGAGTGAAAGCTTTATCTACCTCTTCAGTTGTTGCTATACCGTCGTTAACAATGTGTAATGCTTCTCTCCATAATGCTTCCATTAGACGGTCGGCAATGTGACCTTCAATTTCATGGCGTACATGTAACACGTCCATTCCAATACCTTCATAGAATTGTTTAGCTTTTATAGTATTTTCCTCTGAAGTTTGTTTACCAGGTACAATTTCTACAAGTGGCAAGATATACACAGGATGGAATGGATGTGCAACGACTAAGCGCTCTGGGTGTGATAAATTTTTCTGTAATTCTGAAGGCATAATTCCTGAAGTACTTGAGCCAATTGTTGCATAAGGTGATGCATAAAAATCAATCTCTCTTAAAACTGTATCTTTAATTACCTCAACTTCAGGTACATTTTCTTGTATGTGTTCAACTTCTTTAACAGCTTCTTTTAAATCTGTGGTAAATGTCAAATTCTCTAGAGATGCGTTGTCGGCAAGCCCCATTTGTTCAGCATATGGCCAATTCTGTTTCACTTGCGCCAACATTCTCTCATATGCGCCTTCACTTGGATCTGTAGCGATGACCTCATGTCCGTGGGCAAGCATTCGAGTAATCCAACCACCTCCTATAACACCTGTTCCTACAACTGCTACTTTCATGATTGGCCTCCTTTAGGAGTTCTGAGATTGAATTTTTCTCTAGCTTCTGCTGGTGTTAATGGTTCGATATCTAGTTCTTTTAAGATCTTTTTAGCTTCTTCGACAAGTGCTTCGTTTGTTGCTTTAACACCTTTAGAAATGTAAATATTATCCTCTAAGCCCACACGTATGTTTCCGCCACGTTGAGCAACTTCTCTCACTGTCGGTAATTGCATTTTCCCAATACCAAATGCTGACCAATGTGCATTATCAGGGATACGTGATTTTAAATAATCAATTGTTTCTGGATCATTTTCAGCGCCCCAAGGTATGCCTAAGCAGAATTGAAACATTGGATCGCCATCGATAAGGCCTTCCTCAATCATTTGTTTAGCGAAACTGACATGGCCTGTATCAAAACATTCTAGTTCAGGTTTAACCCCAGCATTTTTAACCATTTCAGCTTGTTTACGTAACCAAGATGCGGGGCTTAAATAAACAGAATCACCCATATTGACACTGCCACAATCTAATGTACACATCTCTGGTAATAAATCTCCAACGGGTTTATGACGTTCTTCTGGGGTTTGAATCCAAGTGCCTTCTCCACCTGTTTCTGGATGTTCTAGACTTGGAATAAAGTCACCCCCACCTCCAGAAGTAATATTGATAATAATATCTTCTTCTGCTTCTCTTATAAGTCTTACTGTTTCTGCGTAAAGTTCTGGATTATGGCTTACGCCTCCAGTTTCTGGATCTCTAACATGAATATGAGCAACTGTAGCTCCTGCTCTGGCACATTTAATTGCTGAATCAGCGAGTTCTTGTGGTGTAACTGGAACATTTTCATTTTTTTGAATTGTATCGCCAGCACCTGTGATGGCTGCTGTTAATAGAACTTTATTCATCTTTAACACCTCTATATTTTTAGTTTTAAGACAGTAGTTACTATACCAACCAGTCGGTTTAGTTTCAACAGCTCTATAAAAAAATAGAGCCGAGTAATGCGTCTAACACCACTCAGCTCTATGCTTATAGAAATTTTAAATTTTTTTATTTTTTTGAACTTGTTCTTTTAATCTTTGAATGACTTGTTCTCTCATTTTTTCATCTATTGCACTAATACCAAATATTTCTGACAACCATAAACCATCTACAGCTAGCCTAATGATTGTCGCATCCACTTCGTCTAAACCATCACTCTCAATATGATTTTGCCAATCTTGATAAGACTCACGTAAAGGTGATAATAATAGTTTATTAGAACCTTGGGCAGCAAGCATTCCTGATGTAATAGGCGCATTTTCCGTTCTATGTTCACGTGTCGCTTCTATAAATGCATTTAACCATTGTCCAGACTCATCAGAATCAGAATTGACATATTTATTAACTTTTTCTTGGTAAAGATTATTTGCATAATTCACAAGCTCTTGAATGAGTCCCTCTTTACTTTTGAAATGATAAAGTAAACCACCTTTACTAACACCAGCTTTTTTTGCTACAGCATCTAAAGTTAAATAGTCTGCACCTTGCTCATTAATAATACTGGCCGCGGATTCAAGAATGTATTGTTTTTTCGATACTCTAGCCATTACGCCTCATTCCTTTATTTTGAAAATTGTTATAATCAATGTTTTCATACACGTTTAACAATTAATATGACTAAGATAGTATGTTTCATTATAAATACTTTTACTCATAAAAGTCCAACTTTGAAAATTTAATTACCAAAATTCAGAGGTCTGCATGCTTTAGTACGATAAAAATTAATATTTAGAATTTATGAATTTTCAACTCACACTTCGGTGTTTCATCATACTCATTAACATTATGCATATGGCTAGCACTCCACGCACGGTAATTACAAATATTCTAGGACTAATAAGTTTGTTAATGGCAATTGGTACGATTGTATTATTCGGATTCAATACTCCTATTAAATCAATTATCACGATTGCTGCAGTTGCAGTAACTGGATTGATCTTAGCATCTATTATTGGCTCATTAATTAAAAATTCGACTTATTACACTTACATATTCCAATGCCATGGAAATAAAGGTAAAAGTCAATCGTAATATATAAGAAACATCTACCCGTTGTGAGATTTTAACGCAACCAAGGTAGATGTTTTTTAATAGGTAGACTTAATATAATGACTTTATTTATAGACCTAAAAAAGCGCAAACCTGAAATCCACCCATTTCAAATTTGCGCTTGATAATTATTCTTCGGTAAATTGTGATTTAATTTATCTTCTCATTACTTTAGAGAAAAGAATGTATCAAATTTAATATATTGTTGTTCTTTTCATATATTATTTCAAATTATTTCACTTCATCTTAGTTAAATGACATTACCTCTTTTCATGATACTCATCAACATCATGCACATGACTAATATTCCACAAATCACATACATCCAACTTAATCCAACTAAGTCCGATATGGGTCCCATTATACTTCCACCTAGTGAAACTCCTAAATCTGCACAGGCAATAAACAATCCAAGTAACATATTTCGTCCAGATTTAGGCAACACAAAGCTTAAATACGATGTAAGTGTTGGATAAACAAGTGCTTGTGTAACACCAATGAATATAGCGCTTAGGTAAAAGATAACTACATGTACATGAGGTCCTATTGCCACAATCAATGACGCAATGGCGAGTAACAACAGTACACTCACCATATATAATGGGTGCCAGCGTCCATCTGATGGTATATATTTACGTAAATACATCCGCGCTAGTACCACTGCTATGGCTTGAATCGTTAAAAATATTCCTGCATTTGCAAATTCGTATTGTATTGTATACAGTGGCACAAATGTACTTACTGCCCCAAAGACAATAGATACAATCATCATAATTAACCCACTATTAAAAAGTTCTTTATTTTTAAAGAAATGGGCAAATACTGTAAAAGCGTTAAATTGTAATGGTTCAATCTTATCACTTGTGTCGGGCTCTGATTCAACAAAGGTCACTCGGTAACCGAAGAATGTCGTCATCGCTGCAATCCCTATCATCACTATTGCAAAAATAGACATATGTCCATAATTCCATATACCAACAGCAATTAACGGTCCTATTAAATTAGGAATTGTTGAGAATAACGAATATAAGGATACTCCTTCTGAACGATGCTCTTCCGGTAGTGCATCGATAATACCAAGTTGTAAGGACATAGAGAAGAATGCTGTACATACACCTTGCATCACTCTTGCTATAAAGTATCCTTCTATCTCTGTGAAACCGTATAATATTAACGCACACGCATTAATTAATAAGATCATCCGCAATACTTTAATGGGACCTACACGCGCAATAATCTGTCCTGCCCATGGACGGAATACCATTGCTGTTAACATATAAGCCCCCATCACAATACCGATAACTGAATTAGAAGCACCCCAATGATGCCCGCGTAATGGAATAAATACATTTAATATTGCATTTGCACTGAAAAACATTAATGTCAGTATGTATAATCTTAGAAATGGCCAAGCCATGGCTCCTTTCATTGTCTCACTCCTTAGAATATCAATTGTTTATGAATCAATGCTGTCGTATAAGGATGACGACTTAAATGTAAATCGTGCGTCGCTATACATTCTTCGATTTGACCGCCCTTAAAAATGATTAACCGATCACACACATAAGTTGCTGCTTGAATATCATGTGTGATAAAGATATAACTCAAATGACGTGTACGTCTTAATCGTCTCAATAAGTCTAAAATCTGAGTTTGAATAGACATGTCTAATGAACTAATGGCCTCATCAAATAAAATATATTGAGGATTTATACTAATAGCACGTGCAATCGCCACACGTTGAGCTTCTCCACCAGATAACATATGCGGATATTTATCTAAGTATTCTGCTGATAGCCCTACTTCTTCTAATAGTCGAATCACTTCTACTTCTAACTCATCTTTTCGCTTATGGTGACAACGACACATCACTTCAAACATGATTTCTTGTACATTTTGGAAAGGATGCAACGAAGACGTATAATTTTGAAATACTGCACTTATTTGATGTCGTCTTACTTTCTTTCGGAATATAGGCTGCTCATTTAGCGTAACTAGTCCTTTGTCCGGTTTTTCAATACCTAAAATCATCCGACTGAGGGTAGACTTACCGCTTCCACTTTCTCCAATAATACCAATACTCTCACCCACTGAGCATTCAAATGAGATACCTTTAATAATTAATTGGGAATCAGAACGAAATAAAGGTTTCTTACCATATGACTTCTCAACATTGGTTACTTTTAGCATGTATTTCACCTCTCATCACACGTTCAAAATGCTCATTTATTTTCTTTTTAGCGGATATCAAATATTGTGTATATGCATCCTTAGGTTGGTTCAGTATAGCGTCTGTAGCTCCTGATTCAATCACGCGCCCATCTTTCATCACTATGACTCGATCTGCAATATGATGAATCACTGATAAGTCATGTGAAATAAAAATCATTGCACAATTAAAGTGATGTTTAATATCTTGAAATGCTTTGAGCACATCGTATTGCGTAATCGTGTCTAAAGCTGTAGTTGGTTCATCTGCAATAATCAATTTAGGTTTTAACGCTAATGCTAAAATGATCATCAAACGCTGCAACATACCAACTGACAACATATGCGGATATGACGTTAAAATCTTTTCTGGCTCTTTCAGCTTCATAAATGTCATATATTCTACTAGTGTTTGTTTAATCTGCAATTGAGATAACATTGTATGTATACGCATCGTTTCAAACATTTGTTTACCAACTGGAGTGGAAGGGTCAAATGCACGTGTACCCTGTTGCATCACCATCGCAATATCCTTTCCTCGTTTATGACGTAAATCCCTTTTGGATAAGTGCATGAGGTTTTGATTTTCAAAATAAATATCACCTGTCACATGAAGACGTTCAGGGTTTAAACCTGTCAAAGCTTTACATGAAATGGATTTGCCACTACCGCTTTCCCCAATCATCCCTAATGTTTCACCATGAGCTACACTAAAGTGCACATCTTCTACCAATTTAATGTTCGTCCAACTATCTATGATTTGAAGATGTTCAACCGATAAAAGTGTCATGACGACATCACACCTTTCTTTAAAGCACGTTGTTTCTCTTTAGAAGTAATGCGCGGGTCGATTGCAACTTGTAACGCATCCGATAAGAAGTTAAATGCCATTACGATAATAACGATCACGATTCCTGTAGTGATCATCATTTCAGGGTGCGTGAACATCACTTTACGTGCCTCATTTAACATCATTCCCCACTCAGCAGTGGGCGCTTTGACACCTAACCCTAAAAATGAAAACCCCGACATCTGCAATATCATTGAACACATTGAACTACTTGAAATAATAGCGATATCCGCTAGCGTGAGTGGCAAAATATGTTTCCAAATGATCGTCATATGATTCATACCAATTGTTTTAGCAAACTTTACATGATCTGATTCAGTATATTGCATGACGCTTGTGCGAATGACTCGACAGAACCATGCCCACCGCGTAAGTATGAATGCTAAAATAATATTTTCTACACCCATACCACACAATGTAATTAATGCTAATGTCACCACATAACTTGGAAAAGCTAACATGACATCACATAACCGCATGATGATGCCATCTATATAACCTGGGAAATAACCAGAAATAAATCCTAATATTGCTCCTATCGCAACGGAAATAATTAAGGCAATGAAAACATATAATAAACTCGGTCTAATAGCATAAATTATTCGTGTAAGTACATCTCGTCCTAAATGATCAGTCCCTAACCAATGTGACCAACTTATACTTGCGAATTTATTCACCGTATCAATTTGATTAGGTTCATAAAATGTGACGATAGGTGCTAGTAAACCTAATGCCACATATACACAGATAATGGTCATTGCTATTACTGCACCTTTATCTTGCAATAATCTTTTAAGTATCATCATATTGCCTCCCTTAATTTGGGATTTAAGTATGCATTGATAATGTCTGCCAATGTGTTAAATATGATAAATAAAACAGCGACAATTAATACATACGCTTGTATAACTGGGAAGTCATGTTCGACAATCGCTTTAATACTTAATTGTCCAAGACCTGGCCAGGCAAAGACATTTTCAATAACAACAAGACCGCCCATAATCATTGGCACTGACATACAGAAGATGGACACTGCAACTTGTAAAGCATTACGTAAAACATGTGACAATAACGTCAACGTATGCACGCCGCTTGCTCTTAAATACAACACGTAATCTTCGTTCAGTTGCTCAATCATTGCACGTCTCACATTTCTGAAATAAATACCTGCGTAAGTAATAGTGACGACAAGAACAGGTAAAATATAGCTTTCTGGACCTGTTAAACCTGAAGTTGGTAATACATTTAATTTTACAGATATATAAATAATTAACATCGACGCAATCCAATATGATGGTAGTGCTGTTAAGAAAAATGCGATTGAGCGAATAATGCGATCTGTCAGTTTCCCTTTAGTTAGAGCACTTATAACCCCTAGTAAAATAGATGTGATAATAACTGAAATACTTGAAATCAACGTTAATTTGAAAGTATTGAAGAAGGCAGGCCCAATGCGCTCTGAAACTGATTCTCTAGTAATGTAACTCGAACCAAACTTAAACTGTATAGCTTCAATAAGCCAATTCATATATTGAATCAATATGGGTTCATTGAATCCATACTTCTCTCTCGTCTCTGCAATTAACTGAGGTGTAATGTTTGGTGTGCCTTGAGCATGTAAAATCGTAACAGCTGGATCACCTTTAGTCAGGTATGTCATCATGAATGTCATAAAACTCACTACAATCAATAAAGGGAACATGAGTGCAATACGTTTTATTATAAATTTGACCATCGAGATGCTCCTTTACTTATATTGCATTTCGTTAAATGGTAATTCATATTGTGATTGTGTAAACGACACTTTGTCTAAGTCCTTAGGTGCTACCACAGTCATCCTGCCGTAAGATATCGGAATGAAGATACCTTCTTCATCTACTTGTTTTAAAATGTGTTGATATGCTTTAGAACGATCCTTTGAATTCTGTATTTTGAATGCCTCATCGATATCTTTATATAATTTTGATTTATTCTTAATGCCAGAGGTTGCACTTTCATATCCTGTTTTGGTTTTAAGTGCTGCAAGCGTACTTTGTGGATCATATAATAATCCCCAAGTTTGATTGAACATTAAATCATAATCTCCAGATGTACGTCTTTCAGCAACTTTATCTGACGTTTCTCCGTTAATATCTAATTTAACTCCTAATTTTTTAAATTCTGCTTGTAAGTATTCCGCTTGCTCCTTTTGATTAGAGGATCCTTTATCGTAATACATTGATAAGGTTAAAACTTTACCATTCTTTTGACGAAGGTTTTTGTTTTTGAACAATTTCCAACCAGCTTCATCTAATAGCGCTTCTGCTTTTTTAGTATTAAATTGACGTGTTGGCATGTTGAAGTTAATGTCCGTCACATTTTTCGCAAATAACTGAGTTGCCGGTTTTTCTTGACCATCTAGAATGTCTTTAGATATTTTATCTCGATTTACCATATATCCTAGTGCTTCCCTTACTGTCTTATCACTAACGGCGCTATCTTTATTACCTGAGTTCACCACAAGCATTTTCGTATTCATTGGCTGACTTCGTTTTATTTGGTATTGTCCTGTGTCCTTGAGTTGATTCAAACTATCTTTATCTAAGCTGTCAGTTCCTCTATCATCGGTAAACGCAAAGTTAGTTTCACCTTTTTTCATAGATAAGAATGCTGTTTCTCCAGCGGGTTTAACTTTCGCTTCGACTTTATCTAATTTAGCTTTTTCGCCCCAATATTGATTATTTTTATTAAATTCTGCTGACTCATCTTTGTGATGTTGACCCATTTTAAACGGACCTGTACCATCAAATGATTTCACGCCATCTTTTGTTGTGCCGTTTTTAAAGTCTTTAGGAGACACAAATACATATGGACGAGGCATAGCAAGCTCTGCTAAGGCTGGTTGATATGCTTCTTTTAAGTGAAGCTGCACTGTGTATTTATCTTTAACTTTCACATTGTCGATAAGTGTGGAAATTTTTAACCAAGAATGTAACTTTTTATTTTGTTGTACAGCATCGATATTTTTCTTTACTGCCTCAGCATCAAATTTTGTACCATCATGAAAAGTTACATCTTCTCTAAGATGAAAAGTGTATGTTTTACCATCCTCAGAAATATCCCATTTCTTTGCTAATAATGGTTTAATCCCCTCTTTCGTATGACGTACCAGAGGTTCATAAATCATACTTTCTGCTGACATTGAACCACCGTAGACATGAGGATTCATATCTCCGATGTCCTTAACAGTTGTATAAGATAATGTCTTTTGTTCTTTTTTCTTTTCTAATCCCTCACTACCACCGCAACTTGCTAATAAAATCCCTGATGCAAGTAAAATCGTACTCATCTTTGTTAATCTATTCATTTTGTTTCCTCTTTCTATGTTGATAATAATTGTTGTGTGTTCTTTAAGTATTAATGTGTCGCATTATGTTCAGTTTTATTTTTTAAAAATTGTTTTACCAAAGCAATGTCCTCATCGTACTGATGTGAGTCAAATTGAGCTGATAGAGATTGTTTAGGGTGTTCTGCACGGTAGCCATCACAATAGCTACGATAACGTGCTAAAAATTGATCAATCATTGGTGTTTTAACGTTAAGCGCCCTCCCTACAGCTTGAATCATAGCTGTTCGATAGCTATCCTCACTTGGCATTCGCGGAATGTGTGTAACGCCTTCTTCATCAATATAAAGACGTTTATATGGTACTGCCGAGAAGTCAAAGTAATGTCCATTCGAATCTGGTTCAGAAAATGGATCGATTAAAATAGCAGTGTAACGAACATAGAGTAAATATTCTTGATGTATCGCTGGTAAGTCTTCAAATTGATTAATTTCTCGTTCACTTAGCGTTTCTGGTCTGACCGGATAATTCTCTTTGACCATAAATTTTAAAAGATTGACGGACGGCACTCTTAATTCGTTTAAAATTTTCATCATCTCTACCCACATTTGACGCATTTCTCGTATCAGTTTCATCGTGATAGGTCCTTCAGGAAATAACTTATAGACGTAAACAGGAACTGTTGTCCCTTTGAAAACTGCTTGTAATGAAAAGTCATTCATAAATAATGCAGGATGAACATAGAGCGAGCTGTTATGTACTTCAGCATGTAACGGTGTATCCATTACAGCGATTTGGATATTCAAATGATGAAATAGTACACATATACGATCTATAAATCTTGAATCGGTATGAGTCGATCCAACATATAACTTTGACTTCACACCTGATGTGAGCACCTGATGTGGTTGAGTAGTATCAACTACTCGTGTGTCTCCTAAATATGTTGAAAAGGACACTACTTCTACATCTAGATTTAACTCTGACAACAGTTGTTCTATTACCATATGAGAACCTAAAGTCGGAGATACTAGAACAATGTGTTGTAGACACTCAACTGTGGCCTTTGCAAGTCGATTTAATATTGAGCGATACGCATCAGCCGTGCACGCCATGATTAGAGTATTGTAAGTACTACTCACTTCCTGTATATCTTTATAAAATTGTCGCACTTTAAATTCACCTGAAAGTTGTTGATGTGCAGCATTTTGAGTGGTGACCTTAAAATAACCGTCACGTTGATACGCATTATAAACACGTTGGGAGCTGGCTGAAGTCTTAACACGACTTACCATATCAATAGTTTGATGCGCCATTTGGCTATATAGTTGAGCAAGTTGAATGGCCACAGGTCCACTTCCAACTATTAAAGTATTAGACATGCATCGCACCTCCTTTATTAGAAGCTTTGCGGTACAATGCAATATCAAAGATGTGTTCAGGTCGTGAGAGCCGTTCGACACAACGCCATTTTGTTTCCTCTGTTTGCTGAGATGGATAATTGAATAGCGATTTAATACCATCTCCATAACGCATCGCTACAACCACGTTATCTTTTGTTATAGCGTGTAATTGATTTAGAATATCGTATTTAACAGGGATGGTAGAGCTGAAAATGATGTGCGTAATCGTCTGCATATCGTCTATTTCTTCAACAGTTTGATTGGTGATAACTATATCTTCGTTTGGAGCAAGCACCTGAACAATTCGTTGTCCTAAATCAACTGCTTGTGAATCGATATCAATGCCTATTACAGAAGCACCTGTTTCTTTAGCTACTTGAACAAGCGTCATAGGATAAGCACCTGACCCAATTAGTAATAATTTATCTTCTTTACCAAAATGAAATTGGCCGAATTCTTCATGAATACACTGTTCTACATTGTCAAAGTAACCAGATGTAGAGGATCGTCCATCTAGTAATCTTTTAGCACGTATTTCTTCAACACGTTTTACACACTGTGACGTTATATCTTGAAGCTGGTGAGTTAAACTTGCTTTTGCTTCATTGTTGCTCCAGTCTTCAAATTGATGTTTAGCAATGGGATTTAAAATAAATTGACTATAATGGTCAACTAGCGTTTCCAATGCCTGGATATAATGCTCATCTTCTAATACTTGGTAATATAGTGTTTCAAATTGCCTTAGATATTCTTGTAACTGTTTGTTTATACCGTGTTTTGGGTTCATAATTGTGTCTTTGTCTCCTGTTCTATATATGCTAGTCCTGTTGCGACAGTTGAAACTTGACCTTTGATTGATGTGATGTATCCCTTTTTATTACTGTATGTCGAAGAAACCACTATACTTCCCCCTGGTTGCTTCACTTTGAAATCTTTACATGGTTGATTCGTTTGATATTGTTGGAAAACACCAATTGAAGCAGCACCTGAGCCACAGCTATTTTCCCAAATTAAGCTTTACACTTCAGGTATATAAATAAGTGGCATTAAAAAGTGTTGTCGTGAATCAAATAGCATGATTCCAATAGTTTTAAATGTAGTATGCCATTGTTGTTCTCTGACAAATTGTTCGACTTGGTATTTGAAGTTCATTGTAGTCTCTTGCGTTTGAATAACATAGTGTATGTAAGTTTCATAAATTAATTCGAGCGCATCGTATGGTTGACCAGCGATAATTAATTGTCTTGGTACAATACTTTGCACTTGAGGCATCCCGACCTCATAATATTGCTGGTTATGAACGGTACATGACACGGTTTGAGAACAACCTGATATTTTTAATTGAAACTGCTCACTTTCAAGCAATTGATGTTCTTGTAAATAATGTATGTATGACATCGTTGCATTCCCACAAAATTCATTCCCACTCATTACTAAATGAAATTGATCCCCATTGGTATAATCACAAGATTCAATAAAACCAACTTGTTCACAACACACATGTGTCGTCTCCATTAATTGATTAGCGATTGATGCATATTCTTCAGGATGATGTTTAGAGTGAACAAGTATAGTCATATTTCCTGATGGATTATACTTAGAAAATTCAACTATCTGTCGATGCATATGATGCTCCTTTATGTTGTAAATTCTCTATTAAGGTTATTGATAAAAAAATAATTGTATGTAGAGTTATCAATAACCTTAAATTAGTTGTACAAAATAAATCGTAATAGTTACGATTTGAAGATTATAGTATACGAGTCGGATAATATTGTCAATATAATTGATAATAAATTTCATTTAGATGAGTTCGGTGGAAAGGACAATTTGTGCATTGTGAAGAGCGATTGAAGATAAAAAAAGCTAGCAAATTGGCTAAAAACAAGCCAATGCTAGCTTAAAAGGGGTATATAATTAGACTTCCCGATGTGTTACATCAGACAAACCGAAGTCTTACCCATAAATTTTAAGAAGATCTTATAAAGAGGATTTAAAGCAATTTCTTCTCACTTACACTTATGATAAGTTGTTTTAATGATGACTTTCATGCTCGCTACTTTTAAGAAATATATCTTCAAGTGAAAGTTCTTCTAAATCTACTTTGAATATATCTATGTCTAGAGAAACATATAGTTTAACAATAGATGGAATAGTGTTTTTTCTTTAGTTTTTAACGTTATTTCATTTTATCAAGTGCAATGTTCATTTTAAGTACATTCACGTAATCTTCAGTCATGGGTGAGGATTGTTTATATTGTTGAATCATGCGTTGAATTGTTGCTTCCTCGATACCACGTTCATTCGCAATCCTTTTCGCTTGAGCATTGGCATTTGAAACGGTGATATCTGGATCTAATCCTGACCCTGAAGCAGTCACAGCATCTGCAGTAAGATGATGTCCTTCTTTATGAATCGAATCTTCAACACGCTGTTTAAATTGAGGATTAGAATTTGCTAGATTTGAACCACCTGATGAAGGTCCACCGTTCGCTTTCAAAAGTTTCTTGTCCATATTATAATTCACGGCACTTATTCGACCATGGAAGTATTTAGAATCGTTCCATTGTTGACCAATTAATTCTGAACCAATTACTTTACCATCTTGTTTAATTAAACTTCCATTAGCTTGATAGGGAAATGCGACTTGACCTATTGCAGTCACTGTTAGCGGAAATATAAACCCACAAAGGACAAATAGTACTACTACAAGTCCAACACTTTTTCGTATCGTTGCCATTCTACATCTCCTCCTTTAGACAACGTATTGAATAATTACATCGATGAATTTAATACCTATAAATGGCACAATCATACCGCCTAATCCATAGACCAACATATTTTTCATTAATATCGTTTGCATTGAAGCGCCTTTAAATTGCACGCCTTTCATCGCAATTGGTATGAGTAACACAATAATTAATGCATTGAAAATGAGTGCCGATAACACTGCTGATTCAGGTGAATGTAAATGCATAATATTTAAGCGATTCATTGCTGGCATTGCAGACATAAACATAGCTGGTAGAATTGCGAAATATTTCGCGATGTCATTCGCAATACTAAACGTTGTTAAAGATCCGCGTGTCATCAATAATTGCTTACCAATTAATACGACTTCCATTAACTTTGTAGGATTAGAATCTAAATCAATTAAATTTGCCGCTTCTTTCGCACTTGTTGTACCAGAGTTCATAGCTAAACCAACATTAGCTTCTGCTAGAGCAGGTGCATCATTTGTACCATCACCTGTCATCGCCACAATATGACCTTTAGCTTGTTCTTCTCTAATAACATTAATTTTATCTTCTGGTTTACATTCTGCGATAAAACGATCTACACCCGCTTCTTTCGCAATCGTTGCTGCAGTAAGTGCATTATCACCTGTACACATGACGGTTTCGATACCCATCTCGCGTAATTCTTGAAATCGTTCAACAAGACCGTCTTTAATTACGTCTTTTAAGTAGATGACACCTAAAATTTCATTATTTTCAATAACAATGAGTGGCGTGCCGCCTTTTTTAGAGACTTCAGTGACGCGTTCATCTAAATCATTAGGAATAGATCCACCCGCTTCTTTAACACGCTTAATCATGCTATTAGGTGCACCTTTATACACTTCATGATCTTCAAACTTCGCACCACTCATACGAGTCTCCGCAGTAAATGGGAAATATTCGCCTCTTTCTTGAGGTAATGTGATGCCTTGGCTTTGTGCAAGTTTAACAATACTACTTCCTTCAGGTGTATCATCTTCTACGGAACTTTCATATGCTGCTCGCACTAATCTTTCATAACTCGTTGATGCCACAGGAATAAATGCATCTGCCATACGATTACCATAAGTAATCGTTCCAGTTTTATCTAGAATCAACACATTTACATCACCACATGTCTCTACGGAACGGCCACTTTTCGCTAAAATATTAAACTGAGTCACACGATCTATTCCAGCGATACCAATAGCAGATAACAACCCTCCAATTGTTGTTGGAATTAAGCAGACTGTTAAGGCAATCAACATCACAATTGATAAATTGAAATGAAGAAATTGTGCTAAGGGGTACATCGTCATAATTACGACGAGAAAGATAATAGTTAGCGTCATTAAGAGCGTGAACAATGCAATTTCATTCGGTGTTTTCTTTCTTGTCGCCCCTTCAACTAAATGAATCATTTTATCTAAGAATGATTGACCTGGTTCCGAAGTGATTTCTATTTCTAACCAGTCAGAAGTGACAGAGGTGCCTCCAATAACATTATTGAAATCTCCGCCACTCTCTTTAATCACTGGCGCTGATTCACCGGTAATCGCAGATTCGTCGACAGTTGCTAAACCTTTAATAACTTGGCCATCATTAGGTATTTGTTCTCCAGTTTCTACACGAACGATGTCTCCTTTTTTCAAATTGCTAGCATTTATCACTTCGTAGCTGCCGTCTTCTTTAATTAATCGCGCCGTCATTTCTATTTGTGTCTGGCGTAAGGCATTCGCTTGCGCTTTCCCTCGCCCTTCTGCTAGCGCTTCTGAAAAGTTAGCAAAAATAAGTGTCAGCAATAAGATGATGAAGATACTTAACACATACATACGCGATACATGTTCTTGTATAAATAAATGAGGTACAAAAATTAATAAAAATGATAGTAGCATGCCCACTTCTACAACAATCATGATAGGGTTCTTCACCATATATTTAGGGTTTAATTTAACAACACTTTCCTTCAGTGCTTGTCTAACCAAACTTGATTCAAATATTTTTGATGTTTTCATCATTTTCTATCATCTCCTTTCATCACGAATGCAACAGTAGTTGTTCTCCTATTGGTCCAAGCATTAAATCTGGTAGGAAGGTCAAACCACTGAGTAAAATGATGAAGATAATCAACACGGTGCTAAAGAACAGGTTATTAATCGGTACATCTTGTGAGTCATCGGTATGTTGATATGTTTTCTTGTTGACCAAGCTAGACACAATCAACAGTTGTAAGACGATGGGGATATAACGTGCGACGAGCATCACAATTGCTGTCGAAATATTCCAAAATACAGTGTTGTCTTTTAAACCTTCAAAACCTGAACCATTATTAGCAGATGAAGATGTAAATTCATAAATGACTTGAGAAACGCCATGGAATTGTGGGTTTGTTATCGCATCTTTCGCGCCAGGAATGATAAATGCCAATGCTGAAAATATTAATATCAATAATGGATGGACTAAAAATGTGAGTGCTATCCATTTCATCTCTTTGGATTCGATTTTCATACCTAAATAACTAGGCGTCTTTCCAATCATTAAACTGCAAATAAAGACAGTTAACATGACATAGATCAACATATTCATCAGACCGACACCTTCACCACCAAAAACGGCATTTAACATCATAAGAATCATTGGAGCCATGCCACCCATAGGTGTGAGACTGTCATGCATGTTGTTAACAGTACCAGTCGTAAAAGCTGTCGTAATAGTTGTAAATAAAGCTGATTGAGCAATACCGAAACGTGTTTCTTTGCCCTCCATATTGCCTCCATCGATTCCTAAGTGGTGTAAAATCGGACTTCCTGCAGTTTCATAATGTAGACAAATAAGTAAAAGCAAGACAAACATCGTAAACATTGCAATAAAGACCATTACCGCATGGGGATGGATGTGCTGTTTAGCGTTCAGCATTCTGCCAAATAAAAAAACAAGCGATCCAGGAATTAACATCATACTTAATGCCTCTGCGAAATTAGACCAATAGGTTGGGTTCTCAAATGGCGTGGATGAGTTGGCACCTAGGAACCCTCCACCATTCGTTCCAAGATGTTTAATTGACTCTAATGAAGCCATAGGTCCATATGCAATGGTTTGTTTCACACCTGACATGGTTTCAACAACTAGATTGCCATGTAACGTTTGAGGTGTACCTTGACTAATAAGAAATATGCTTAACACGAATGCGAATGGAATTAAGACACGTATGATAAATCGCACGACGTCTTGATAGAAGTTACCTATGACGTCTGTCATACCCGTTAGTCTACGCAACATTGCGATGCATACTGAGTAACCTGAAGCGGCTGAAGTGAACATCAGACACGTAATGACACCCATTTGCGTGAAATACGTTAATCCCGTTTCGCCCGCATAATGTTGTAAATTTGTATTCGTTAAAAACGAGGCTGCCGTATTAAATGCGAGAGACACTGATTGACTTAAATTGTGATTGGGATTTAACCATAGCCATTGTTGTGTCAGTAGTAAGATAAATGCTAATGCGCCAGTTAAACTGTTAAAACATAAAAAGTGCTTTAAATATGTTTTACCTGACATGTGCTCTAGTGACGTACCAATCAATTTGTAGAGTCCCTTTTCTATAGGTGAAAATAAGACATCCATCTTAGACGGTACAATTAAAGCCACTGTATATAAGTATCGACTCATTACGTATGAGAGCACGATAAATGTGATTAAAAATAGAATCATACTCATGATATTTCCTTCTTTCGCTACTAGAATTTTTCACTCCAAAGTAATGCATAAAATAGAAATAAAATTATTCCGATGATCATGAAGGCTAAAAATGTAATCATTGTGCTTCCTCCTCACTTTCATGGACATCTTAGCAAGAGCACTGTAATTAAAGTATTAATATTTGAACAAAGTTATAAAGGAAATATAAAGATAAGAAATTAAATAAAAATAAAAATGGATAAATAGATTAATCTTAATTAATATGTAATTAAGAGGTGGTGGCATATGGAAAGTTCACATAGACACAGAGGTAAACTCACCATTTATTTAGGTTATAGCCCTGGTGTTGGAAAGACATATGAAATGCTATCGAACGGTATCGACCTTTATAAAGAAGGTGTCGATATTAAAATTGGCTATATAGAGCCACATCAACGTCCTGAGACAAGTGCGCTTGCTAAACAACTACCAGAAATTAAGACCTCTAGCCGAAAATTTGGGAGTCATCTCTTTCACTTTATCGATGTGAATCAAATTGTTGAGGCGCATCCAGATGTTGTGCTTATCGACGAGTTGGCCCATACGAATATCTCAAAAACACGACATTTAAAGCGTTACATGGATATTGAAGAAATTCTTTCTCATGGCATTGATGTTTGGACGACACTTAATATTCAACATATTGAAAGTTTGAGTGGACAAATAGCACTGATGACAGGTATCCAAGTATCAGAACGTGTTCCAGATCAATTTATAATGTCTGCTGATGCTTATGAAGTCGTTGATATTTCGCCAAATATGTTGATTCAACGCCTTAAGGCTGGAAAGGTATACAAAAGGGAACGCTTGGATACTGCTTTTTCCAATTTTTTCACATATGAGAACCTGACAGAGTTACGTGAACTTACGCTAAGAACTGTTGCGGATATTATGAGCCAAAAAGAGCAACAGTATAAAACGAAGCATACTGATGTTACGCCTCATATTGCAGTAGCTGTAAGTGGAAGTATTTATAATGAACGTGTGATTCGTGAAGCAAGACGCGCAGCTTATAAAGAGCATGCAAAGTTTACTGCTATTTATATCGACACCTTTGAAACACGTTCTGAAAGTCGTGCGCAAGATCATTATGTTCATAAAAATCTGATGCTTGCCAAATCACTAGGTGCTGAGATTAAGGTGTTATATGCACAAGATATTGCGAAGACATTGATTGATTCGTGCGATAAATCATTTGTGACTAAATTGGTGCTCGGTCAGTCTGAACAACCACCTTGGAAAGAGTACTTTAAGAAGTCATTAATTGAACAGATTAATCATACTACGCATCACTTTAAATTAGAGATTGTCCCGATACATCAGATTTATTCGGATAAGCAAAATCGTGATCGGAGTAGCCGTAAAAAAGATAAAAAACCATACCAACTCACGTTATCAATCGATATCGTTAAAATGTTAACCATCCAAATTGTATGCGTACTATTAGGAATGTGGATTTATAAGATGGATAAGAATGAGTCTAGTGCTATTATTCTTTTAATGTTTTTTATTGGCATTATCGTACTTTCCATTTGGACACAGTCATATTTAATTGGTTTCTTCGCATCGATATTAAATGTCTTCGTCTTTAACTATTTCTTTACTGTGCCGAGGTTTACGCTAGAAATGTATCGCTTTGAATATCCCATCACTTTTGTGACGAGCATATTTGCTAGCATTTTCACGAGTGGCATATTGAAAAATTTAAAATATCAACACTCCCTCACCGAACGTCAGTTATATCGTACAGATATTATGTTGCAATTTAATCAGTCGATTAAGGAATCATATGCGACTATGAAGTTGTTGAGTGTGGCTGGTGATCAAATTCACCAATTATTAAAGCAGGATGTTACTGTATTTCAAATCGAAGCTAAGAAAGTGATGCAGTCCGCGTCGTTTGGAGTTAGCTCGAGTGCGCATAACCATGGGACTGAGGATGCTGAAACGTTAAGTTGGGTAATAGAGAATGAAAGACGTGCGGGTAGACTAACCAACACCTTCCCAGGTAGTAAATTTCTATGTATTCCAATTGGTACAAGACCAGTTAAGGGTATTATTTCGATTCAGTTTACAGATGAGGATTACATCGATACATACGACAATTCTATCTTAGATTCAATGTTAAACGATTTGACCCTTGCCGTTGAAAATGTCGCCCTACTCAAGCAAACGAGACAGTCGATGGTAATAGCTGAAAGAGAAGCTACAAGATCAAATTTCTTACAATCTATTTCACATGATATTAGAACGCCATTAACATCTATTATCGGTAATTTAGATGTAGTGAAATATCATAATGATGGCTTGGATAAAAATGAACGCGCGCAACTGTTAACCGCTTCATACGAAGAGGCACAATATTTATATACGTTAGTCACAAATATACTTTCTCTAACGAAATTAGAGCGTTCAGATATTCAAATTAAGCGCACCTCATACCTTGTAGAGGAGCTACTCGAAGAATTTGAAGATGGACTCGTGCGTCGTCATCAAAATCATAAAGTCACTATTGAAGATAATGGAACATTCGCACTGGTATATATCGACAGCAAATTAATGCTACAAGTTTTATTTAATTTGGTAGAAAATGCATTAAAGCACTCTGAATCGCATTCTGTTATCACCTTACGCGTGCATGAACAAGACTCAAAGATATTATTTGAAATCATTGATAATGGTAAAGGTATACCTAAAGAAGAGCGAGATTTAATTTTCAATCCATATTATTCGGGGGATTACTTTAAAGATAATAAAAAGGATAGCCTAGGACTCGGTTTGTATTTAGTCCAACTTATATTAAAACAGCATCACAGTAAATTAGAATATCAATCCAATGAACCAAGTGGCAGTATATTTTATTTTTATTTAGATAAAGAACAAATAAAAATGGAAGGGTGAGATGATGAAATCTACACTTTTAGTTGTTGAAGATGATGAAGCAATTTTACATTTAATCGATGTAGCATTAACTATGAGTTACTATAAAGTTATTAAAGCGAAAACAGGTAGAGAAGCGGACTTCCGCATTAGAACAGAACATCCAGATATTATATTACTTGATCTAGGTTTGCCAGATATTGATGGGCTTTCTTTAATTAAACGATTAAGAGAATGTGTGGACACCCCTATTATCGTTATCAGTGCGCGAACAGAAGAGGAAACTATTGTAAAAGCGTTAGACTACGGGGCGAATGATTATATGACTAAACCCTTTAATATTGATGAATTACAAGCACGTATCAGGGTTGCACTTCGCGTTTCGAAACGGCCTGACACGATGCAAAATAACTTTGAGAACGGCCCGTTAATCATTGATTTCAGCGGTAATTCTGTTTATATGATGGGACAGGCTATTCACCTAACACCTTATGAATTCCAATTATTAGAAATTTTAAGTCAGCACGTTGGTAAGGTATTAACATATCAGGTTTTATTAAAAGCACTATTTGGATACGTCAATAAGTGTGACATGTCATCATTACGAGTACATATGGCCTCACTGCGGAAGAAGCTTAATAACAGTGATACAACGTATGAAAGTAGTATGAAAAAACTCATTATCACCCATCCAAGAATTGGTTATCAAATGCAACATTTGGAGTGATATTAAAGCTTTGTATATATTAATAATAATGTAAACGCCACATTCTTTGTTGAAGAGGATTGTGGCGTTTTATATATAGCTTTTATATTTATGAAGTTTTAATTAAGTAGTAGTATGAATAACCTTCTAACATCTTTTTAACTTTTAATCATATAACATGATTGCTTTGCCTAGACGTCCTCGTGTGTTATAGGTACGGTCAACAAATGCACTACCTTCCTCTATAGAGTAGCTTCTATCGATTGGAACAATAAACTCATTTTCATTATAATCTGAAATACCTTTTTCTAAGTCTCCCCAAGTTCCGATACAATTACCTATTAATGATAGATTATTGAGCATAACTTTTAACATAATATTTTTCAGATGGTTAGGTGTTTTTTCATCTTCATTTTCAGAAAAGGCGGGATGTTGGTTTTTATAACCGCATGTAATATAGCGTCCGCCTACTTTCATTTGATTCACTGCTTTTTCTAAATGCAAATCAAAATAAGGATCAAATACGACGTCAAATTCACCTAAGTCTTCTTCCCACTTCTGCATGTTCCTATCTACTTTATGTAATTTAGCTGGCCGAATGAGTGCTTGTTCTTCAGGCGTCCATTCCGATGTAGTTAATATTGTCGTATCGATTCCTTTACTGATTAAGTTATTAATAATAAACATAGACGTATTAGAGCGACCGCTCAGTACTAGTGCACGTTCATTCTGCTTAAGATTTACACGCCTTACCATGCTTGTTGAAGTTTGGCTACCTATTGAGAAGCCTGCTGCAACTGCGTTATTCATATGTTCTGGTATTTTGATAAGCTTTGATTTATGCAATCTGAGCCATCCTTTTGAAGCTTCGTTTGTGACTGCTCCAGGTGCCACCCCTGGAAAAGGAGGGTCGGGATACGCACAGTTGGGTATCACACGTTGTCCAATTTCAAATTCATCAACTGAATATCCTTTAGCTACAATTCTCCCTACAAAGTCAGAACCAAAATAATCGAATGGTGGAGCTTGAGAATTTACATCTTCTTGCATTTTTAAAGCGGCTTTTAGAATAATGGCTTTATCTCTATAATTGCAAGAAAACGCATCAACTTTTACTAACACGAAATGTTCGTTCTCTGATGCATCTTCGTTAAAACTTGGTCGTTCTAATTCAATCAAACCACAATGAATGGGTGTTCCTGCAATACTTACATCAGGTAACATCGTTACATCTTCTTCTAATACTAAATTTGTATTAATTAAAGCTAAAACTTTCATAAGCTGAGTCACTCCTATCAGTATAAGTCACACACTTTTAAAACTTTTGGATAGAGCATTTTCATAATGTAGCGCACACACCATAAATCTCTGTTCACTTCACTTTATTTTTAGACAAATCATTAATATCTATCTGATTCGCAATGAATCTTTGCTTTAGTAATAATTTGAAGGAAGCACCTGTAATAAAGTAGTCTTGAATGGCGTCGGCTATAGCACTACAACGATGTTCACCAAAGCTCTGTTGAATACCATTAGTTTGAATAGGCTCTTCAGCTGTAAAGAGGTTGTATGTTAATTGACTCGCTAGTTGAGAGGCTTTTTTAATCTTTATAGGAGCCTTTTTAACATGTTCAATTAATACTTTTTCAACTTTGTCTTTATCTTCACTACTGTAAAACACGAGTGCGTCATTTCTTGGATAACTATCAGAGGAGGATAAAATTTTAGCAGAAAAACTCACGTTCTTTTCAACTAACTCATTTACACATTTACTCCATAACTCTATAGCATATTGAGGCGTGTCTGCATAAATATAATGACGTGTAACCTTATTAATATGTAAACCATTATTTGTATGTACGAACATGAAAAATCCAGGCGTCAAATTAGGTCTAGAACAAGGCACAACAATACTATTATCTTCATTTACTTCTTCTTTGATTCGAATCCCTTGAATAACATGGTAGATTTGACCGTTAAAGTTTTGTGTACTCGTCTCTACTCGAATCCCAGGATCTTTAATGCTACTGGCAATTTGTTCGTTTAAATCATTAAATGTTTTTGATGATTGTTTGACTTGATTGTTCAAATTTCCAGTATGTAACATCGAATATAACCACTGTTTTAACTTACTTTTTTGATTTTCAAGGACGTCATCATATGTTTCATTATCTATTTTAACTTTGTTTAAATCCGTTTCTAATTCTATTTTTTGTGCTAAATCTTCTAACGTATTCACTTTTTCTGTCATAGTACGTCCTCCAATTTATTCAAATAGTTCTATTAGATTTTTTGGAAACACTATTACTTCTCTACCTATCCCAAGAATCGCTCTATCTATGGCAGTTAAACGAAATGAAAATTTAGCTCTGCTCATGATTCTTTCCACGAGAAACCATCCAATATTTCGAGCAAGATGTATGTTATTAATCATTTTCTTAGATACATATGTTTGATAAGCTAATTGAATTAAAGGTCTCATTTGTTCAATGTAATTAAGACCTCGTTCCATAAACTGATCTTCTATCTCCTTAGCATCTGAAGTTTCTTGAGTCGTTTCGGTAAAAGTTTTTAATAAGCAATCAAAATAAATAGAACCAATTAGTCCCGCTAAATCTCTACTTGGATCCCCTTTACGTAATTCTTCAAAATCTATAATCCAAATATCATCATCTGTAAATATAAACTGATCCAAACGAATATCACCATGACAAATACAGACGTCATTATCATGAGATTGCTGCATTATCGTTTCTACGAGTTCTGAGTCTTGTTGCAATAAACTAAACAACTCTAGTTCTGCGCCCGTACAGCCGGCATATTCATATTTATTTAATGCATATAACAACGATTCACGCTGCGGTAACTGGTCTTCTGAATCTATATCCACATCATTGATATCAGATAAATGTAATGTCACTAACATATCTGCAGCTTTTGCGATTTTGTGTTTAAAATTTGGGGATGGTTGTTCTAATTCTTCTTCTAACGATGTAGCATGTTCAATCCATTGATATTTAAGCGATAAACTGTCTTCATCATGGTCAATCAACTTTGGAGACTTCAATCGAATAGTATCTGTGCGTATGTCTTCCCATTTCAAGCAATTATTGTATCTTCTGAGCGCGTCAACTTTAGGTCCTTTAATTACTTTATGTAAATATTGAGTTGTTCCATCTTCTTCAAGACTGATGATATTACGACCTTCTTTAACTTTTTGCATTAAATGTTCTAAGCTCCTTTCATGTAAATTACATTTTTTATTTTTAAAATGTGTAAGGTATGATTTATGTAATGTTTGGCGTTATGAATTAGATATTAATATCTCACATAGCCATTTCTTTATTTATATTAAAAAGTTACTACCCTATAATCTTAGTCATTTAATTTAACATTATTGATGATTAACTGCGTTAAGCTGCACTCCAAGTAACTGTATAAGAAACGGATGCAGAAATTGATGATGTACGACCATCACCTAAATCTCTTTCTTCAATTGCACTTCGTTGAATATTATTTGATGATGTATAGTGACTATATCCGTTGATTAAAATATTTTTCATATCGATTCCTCCTGATGTTATAGGGTAGCAACCGCTTTCATTATAATTCCGAAAAAGAGTAAATTCAATTTTTATATGTAAATTTACATTAAATTTATTAATATCTTAATAAATAAAATAATAAAATTGTCACTAGTATAAAGATAATATTAATGTTTAATAAAAATTAAGTAAGTTTATCGTGAAACAATTTTCAAAAATTCAAGACTACTACGTTAGAAGGACCTCAAATCATTCAAAATATAAAAAAGATAATAAATATATAAAACAGCGTAATATTAACAATAATTTAAAAATATTGTACGATGTATAAATGGAGGGATGATTATGAAAAAGCAATTATTAGGGACTGTATTATTAAGTACGTTCTTACTAGGGGCATGTTCACTCAATATCGGTACAGACGATAATCAAGGTGAAGGTAAAAAGAATAATGAAGAAAGTAGTGAACATAGTTCAAATCAGTCTAAAGACAAGCAGAGTAATAAAGATACCAAGGTAGATAACCAAACAAATCAAGCTAATCAAAGACAAGCAAATGGTTCCGAAAATAATGATGCTTCAAATCCAGGCAATGAAGGAAACAATAACGAGACAAATTCTGAAAACCAATCAAATAATGGGACGATTTCAGAAGATGAAGCGATTCAAAATGCTAAAGAGCACTTTAAAAATTCAGCCACAAATGATGATTACAAAGTTGATTCAAACCAATCTAATAGTAAAGAATACTACATTACCTTTACAGCACGTGATGCCACAGGCTTTCCAATGAGTGCGGCTACTACTGTTAATAAGCAGACAGGTCATGTTAATGGTTATATAGATAGAAGAACTAAAGCAGAGAAAGAAAGACATGTTCAACATGCTAATGAAAGTTCGTTATATAAAGGGCCGAATAGTCAAAATAGAAAATTATTCGGTAAAGATTTAAGCCATCCAAATTACAATGATCAAAATGCGCAACAATCGCAAAATGAAAATAACCAACAGAAACAAAATAACGAAGATCAATCACAACAAGAATCGAATAATGATGATAGTAGTCAAAGTAAGGAAGGCACATCAGAAACCGAAGCTGCTCAAAATAGTGAACAAGAACAAAATCAATCGGTAGAAGAAAATCAGGATAATGATACACAAGCGGAGCAACAACAAACTGACAACGCTTCTCAAGATGCTGATAACAACCAAAATAACGACCAACAAAATAGTGTTGAAAAACCTCAATCAGTAAGTAGAGACTAAAATACATTTTTATAAATAATAGAGCGTTCTCAAAAAATTTCTGAGAACGCTCTTTATATTTATCTAGTTTGTTTTAAGTGATTAATTATCTACTAAAGACTTATTGATTAGTGTGAGTTGTGAAAAATTTCCCTAAACTCTTAATATTACACGATATTATCTATAATTTCCTTACGTAATTTACCTCTAATTTCTGCCATTGTGTTTAAATGATATTTCTTATAATCTCCAGCATCCACTCTAAACGCGTGTACGCCGATAATTTCATTTTTACTATTTAAAACAGCTCCACCAGATGAACCGGGTTCAGCCATCATTTGATAGTAGCCGATAGGATTTACATTTCGTGCAGTCATAGAATATTTACCTTTAGAATGATACATCGTACCAGCTGGATCATTTTTATATTTTCCATATGGCGTACCATAGTGATACATATGAATTGGCGTATTAGCTTTCATTGATTTAATGGTACTTTCTGATGCAATCTTACGTATTTTCATATATTTAGAAATGTCTTCATATGTATAAACCAATGCGACATCTCCGTATTGCAACATTTGAACGCCAAATACTTGGAGCGAACGAACTACTTTGGAACCTTCTTGTAATAAGTTGATTCTCATGTTCTCAGGTTGTGCAGGTGTTAGTGGTTTATGTGCACGTTGATCATTCACTACATGATTCGCAGTTAAAATCGTATGTCTGCCAATTGCTGTACCCGTGCCGTAAGTTAATTGTTTAGCTGTCGGATTCCAATTAAATACAGTTGCGATATTAGCATCTTTCGCTTTAGTATGCTCGATTGTAACGCCCTTATTACCCGATTTCTTCATAATTTTTAAAGCATCATCAATACCTGATTCTTTTGTCGTTTGACCGAAATCACGCACGTTATCCCCACCTGGTACATTGGATGGCCAACGTTTAGGTGGTTTATTGTAGTAATTCTTTTTAGGTTGCGAATATGTTGATTTTGATTTTACTTTTACTGTTGAGGTTGGTTTTGCTTTTGACTTAGTCGTTGTTTTGATTGAAGTTTTGACACTCGGTTTTGTGGATTTCTTTTTTGTTACAGTTGAGGAAGTGCGCTTCGGTGTCGTTTTAGTAACTTTTGAAGTTGATGGTGTCTTTTTCGTTTTAGTTGCTGTTGATAACCAATGAGGTTTCTTGTTACCCGGTTTGATAGCTTTCGTTGTCTTTTGAGGTTTAACTTTAGTTGGTGAAACTTTGTGATGAATAATTGTGTGTTTAAGTGTTTTACGTTGTTTTGGTTGAGTCGTTTGCTTTGAATAAGACTTTCCCACATGTTTAGTAGTACTTTGTTTGTGAAGATTGTTTGTTACTACATGAGTCGAAGATGGTTTCGTACGTTTAACATACTGTGTTGTTGTTTGTTTTGTTGGCTTTGTATATTTTGTCGTTCTAGTAGGCTGATTACTTTTATGAGTTATTTGTGTTGGTTGAATGCCATTTTTAGTTTTAGGTGTTTGATTTGTATACTGTTTAGCTACTTGGTGTTTAGGTGTCTCTTTTACGATCACAGTATTACCTTTAGTAGCAGCATCTGCCTTGTTGAAATGTAATAACGCAGAGAGACTAAAAATAACTAGCATCACAATTGAAGTGTAAATGAATTTTCCCAATAATTCCCCTCTATACACTGTGCATGTCCCCACTTTCTTATCGAAATAAGTATATTTTTTATATGTATTTTAACTATAATGCATGAGTGAGTTTTGCACAATATAAACAATTGATTATCAATAAAGTTTTTTACAGTTTAAAATGGAATTGAAAATAATTATAAAATAGTGTTATATCAGCAATGATATTTATAATCACCACTGATCCAGAGAACTAAAACAGAAAACCTCATCATCTAGAGTTTGTTCTAAATGATGAGGTGTGTAATAAACCGATAATTTTTACTCGTTATCATTATAATTTTTATATTTCGCTATTCTACTACTTTTCTTTTAAATAGCCATCTTCCATATGATACATTTTATCACAGAATTTTGTTAAACGTTCATCGTGCGTCACAATGATACATGTTTTATGACGTTGTTTAGATTGTTCTTTAAGAATTCTCATTACTGCCATCGCATTTTCTGTATCCAACGAAGCTGTTGGTTCATCCGCTAAAATAATAGACGGTTGGGTATAGATTGCTTTAGCGATTGCCACACGCTGCTTTTGTCCCCCTGAGACTTCAGATGGTAATTTATTTTCAATTTCTTTCAAACCTAAATCATTTAATAATTTTTCAAATTCGCCAGTGCTTAAAACTTCTTTTTTATAATTTTTCAATAAACGAAATTGCTGTCTGATAGTTAGAAATGGCACTAGATTTGTAGATTGTAAAATAAAACCAATTTCTTTCATTCTCATCTTAGCAAGTTGTTTCTGACTCAATTGTGAAATTTTATTATCATTAATGTATATTTCCCCGTGTGTAGGCGTTTGTAGTGCGCCAGCCATTGTTAGGAATGTACTTTTCCCGGAACCAGAAGGCCCTACAATAGCTATTAATTCGCCTTTATCAAAGGTCAAAGATGTGGATTTAACAGCTTCAATCATTTGGTTACCATCTTTAAATTCTTTCGATACTTGATCAAACTTCAACATTGTAGCACCTCCTTATTCGATTGCTTTGAGTGGGTCAATTTTTCTAATAGATAATACCGAGAATAAGCTGCCAATCAAGGACGTTAATATTAAAACAACCCCAAACACTATGAGCGTCACAATATTAAATTCAACCGGTACCGCTTCTGGTAGGACAAATCCTGTGAGGATAGTAAGTACAAGACCTATCAATGTACCAATCAATGCTAGGATAAATGTTTGTGATAAAACCATCTTCATTAAGTAGCCATTAGTAAAGCCCTGTGCTTTCAAAACACCGAATAAGTTTTTCTTCTGCAATGTTATAACATACAAGAATACGCCAATCACTGTTGCTGAAATGATAAATAAGAATGTAATCATAAAGTTCATTGTTAGATTTTGTGGTTTATATCCAGGTAAATCTTCAATAAATTTATTAATACCTACCACTTCAAGATCTTTGTCTACTTTTTTATCTTTCCAGTGTTTATCTCGCACAACTATTGCATTGGTTTTATCTGTAGTTAATGTTGGATTGATTTTTTGCATCGTTTTATTATTAGTGAAAATAACAGGTGAAGCATTATATTTTGCACTTTCTGAGACACCTACGATGCGTAATTTTTCATCGGATTGAGATAATTTAATCTTATCTCCTACTTTAAACCCTTTATCTTTGAGTGTCTGATCAATAACGACTTCATTGTCTTTAGCAAATTTTTTACCTTTAACTATTTTCGGCATTAAAAATGAATCTGCTTTAATCCCAAAGAGTAGTGCATTCTCTTCACTATCACCATTAGAGGCGATAACGCCCATTTGTTTTAATGAGGAGGTCTCTTTAAATTTATCGTTCGATTTAGATGTTTCGAAAATGGATTGTTGCACGGTTTGATTCGCATCTTTATTTAAAACGATAGCATCCGCTTTCCACTTTTTAATTCCTTCTGTATTCATGTTAATTAAACCATTAGCTAAACCTGAAAGTAAGAAGAGTAAATAACTTATAAGAACTAAAATACCGATAATCAGGCCAAACTTTAGCTTATTGCGTTTAATTTCATTCCATGCAAGAAACATATAATACCTCCTTTGTCTGTATTATTAATCTAGTATAGCAGTTATTAAACTATGGAAGATAATAAATGTACTTCTGAAAATTTATGGTCAGAAATCATACAACTAAATCTAGAAAGTTAAGCGCCATAACGTTTGTAACTATTTTAGAAAAAAATCATTATCCTTTCATTCTTTTTTAGACTACTCGTAGACTCCCTTTCCAAAAATGATAGCTATTAAAATTCATTTTGTGTATGTTCACATTTTATGGTAATATCATCATGCATAAATGTGCGAGATACTAATAATTAAGAAGGTTTAAATATATTATGAAAGAAAATTTTTGGAGTGAATTACCACGTCCATTTTTTATTTTGGCGCCAATGGAAGACGTGACGGATATTGTCTTTCGTCATGTTGTGAGTGAAGCTGCTAGACCGGATGTGTTTTTCACTGAATTTACAAATACTGAGAGTTATTGTCATCCCGAAGGTATACACAGTGTTCGTGGTCGTCTAACGTTTAGTGAAGATGAACAACCTATGGTCGCTCATATATGGGGAGATAAGCCTGAGCAATTCCGTAAAATGAGTATTGGTTTAAAGGAGATGGGCTTCAAAGGGATTGATTTAAATATGGGCTGCCCTGTTGCAAATGTTGCTAAAAAAGGTAAAGGATCTGGCCTAATTTTACGTCCTGAAAGAGCGGCTGAAATTATTCAAGCCACTAAAGAAGGTGGACTACCCGTAAGTGTTAAAACACGCCTTGGTTATTATGAAATAGATGAGTGGAAAGATTGGCTCAAACACGTCTTTGAACAAGACATCGCAAACTTATCCATCCACCTCCGTACACGTAGAGAAATGAGTAAGGTAGATGCACATTGGGAATTGATTGAAGCTATTAAAACAATGCGTGACGAGATTGCACCACATACTTTATTAACGATTAATGGTGATATTCCAGATAGACAGAAAGGTCTTGAACTTGCTAATAAATATGGTGTTGATGGTGTAATGATCGGTCGCGGCATCTTCCATAATCCCTTTGCATTTGAGAAAGAGCCACGTGAACATACAAGTGAAGAACTATTAGACTTGTTTAGATTACATTTATCATTGTATGAAAAGTATTCAAATGAGGAGACACAACAATTTAAAGCTTTACGCAGATTCTTTAAAATCTACATTCGTGGCATTAAAGGCGCGAGTCAATTGCGCCATAAGTTGATGAGTACAGAAACGATAGACGAAGCACGTGAACTGCTTGATGAATTTGAAGCTAAAAGAAATAATACAGAAGTTTAAAATATACTAATCCCCCCTGTTAACCATGTGATTATCAGGGGATATTTTGATAATGTTCGCTTTTGGAATGATTGACTCCTAATGATTAAACTAAAAAATAAATAATGTCATTGTTCTAAAATTAATAAATAGTTAATAGTATTTCATGCGTTTCCTTTATAAAATACTGTATGTTATCAATTTGAGGTTTATACATATAATAAAAAGACGGAGGACACCATGATTTTAACTATTTTACTTATCTTTTTCTGCATCAGATTAATTAGTTTAAAGATATCTATTAATCATTCACAACAATTAATAACAAATGGCGCTATCGAGTATGGCGTTAAAAATTCAAAATTTCTAGCAATCACTCATGTTTTAATCTACGTTTGTGCAGGTGTAGAAGCACTTATAAACAAAGATACTTTTAGTTTAGTGAATAGCATCGGTTTAATGATATTAGTTTTTGCTTATATCATGTTATTTATAGTAATCAAAACTTTAGGTGGTATTTGGACTTTGAAATTATTCATTTTACCAAATCATCCTATTATTAAATCAGGATTATATAAAGTGACGAAGCACCCAAATTACTTCTTAAATATCATTCCAGAGTTAATTGGGGTGTTATTATTAACTCACGCAACTTATACAACGGTATTACTAATACCTTATGCATATTTCCTATTTGTGCGTATTAAACAAGAAGAAAAATTAATGAATATGTAAAATGAAAAGCTTGTAATCACGGAAATGAATAACGCGTTTAAATGTAACGTACTCATCCGTAATTATAGGCTTTTAACATGTTTAGTAGATATGTGAAGGAAGAATTTTACTAAGTTGTTTAATCGAAGTAAAAGTAACCAATTGATATCAAAAAGATAATTTAACATTACTGTTTGTCTTACTTCAGACAACCGTCACACTTCCCCTTTTGTAAATCATAACTATTATAATTGAGCAGGTATAATAATCTACCACCTTATTTGATTAAATGATTTCATAATCTAATTCGACAAACTGATTATATTGTGTAACCTCACGTAAGTGGAGTTTTACTTTCTCATCTATTGAATTGAATAACTCAACACCTTGGGTAAGTATTGTTGGTGCTATGGTCAACTTTAACGATGTTATGATCTTCAAATTAATTAAAGTTGAAATCAACTTACCTCCACCAACAATCCATATTTTTTCATTATCATTAAATCTATTAAAAAGTTCGTCTAAGTCACCACTATAGAATTCAATATCCCAATCAATATCTGTGACTTTTGATGAGATTACTACTACCTTCTTACCTTGATATGGATTCTCTTCTACACCATTATCAATTAACCATCTAAAGGTACGGCCTCCCATTACAACAATATCTACGCTATTATAAAAGTCAGAATAGCCATTATCTCCTTCGCCTTTAACCTCCTCTAGAAACTGAACTGATTCATCTTTATCTGCTATAAAACCATCTACTGAAACAGCTAGATAAGCACATACCTCTTTTGCCATATAAAATTCCCCCTTATATATATAAGTAGCTCAGTCTAAATTTGAGCGTCCTCACATCATACAATTACATTTATTATTTACTTCATACATATTAGCATGTTTGGTTTATAATTCCTTTGTAAAGTTACTCAAAGAGGGCCCATACTGATGAATTGGTAATTTAAAAAAAAGCTATATGAGAAATCAATTTTGAATTGTGATTTCCATATAGCTCCTATTTTAAGTATTAATATTCAAATACATAGCAATACTAATTTGATGCATATGCAGAAAGTGGATAATGGTCTGAATAGTCATTATATTTATATGTCTTGCCCCAAGATTTCACAGACCATTCTGGTGACTTCACTTTGTGTACATTATTATGCCATGAGCTTGGTTGAGCATGGTCGCGATCTAGTAAAATATAGTCTAAATGCTGTGGTTCTAATTTAGGATAGTTATATTTCGCAATGCCATTGCTTTGTGTATCCCAACTATAGGCGTTGCCATCAAATTGTGTAGGTAATGAAACGTTCAAGTTCTCAGGCATTTGTTGATATTCCTCTGAACCTTTAATGACATTTAAATCACCGCCGATATATACGGGTTCATTTTTAGGAATATGTTTATCTTTGATAAATTGTTTAATTTCATCCATTTGACTCTGTCTGATTTTTTGGTCTTTTCCTTTAATACAAATTGGATCTTCAGCTTGAAGGTGTGTTCCAATTATATGTTGGTATTTACCATTTTTATTAATTTTAATGTATGCGAAACCTTTATTGCCAGCTTTATCAGCGCCGCACCCCTTTTTGTAAATATGTTGTTCTTGTTCGACGATTGGCCATTTACTTACAATACCAACGCCACCGCTCACTGGTTTTACTTCTCTATAAGTACCTGAAGTCTGTTGCCAACCGTCTGTACCTTTACCAACAATAGGCGTTTGATAAGGATATTGAGATTGTAAATTTGTTAAAAGACGATTGGATGCTTTTTTATCGAATAATTCATTAAAAATAACGACGTCTTGACCTTGTATATAATCAGCTTTTGAAATTAAATCAGCGCGCTGCGATTGTCCCCAATTGGGATACAATGCTGTAGGCAAGAAATAAACGTTATGTGTTGTAATTTTAAGACTGTCTTCAGACTTACTTTCATTAGCATGTGTAATTGTGGAAAATGCTAATAATAAACTGCTTACAATTAGGAATGTAGTGATTAAACATTTGCGTGGCCAGTTCAAATACCTCATTCATACACCTCATTTCGTTTGATGAAATGAGTATAACAAAAGAAATTTTGTTATTTTTAAAAATTACTATAATTAAATAAAATTTTAATAAATAATTAAAAAAATAAAGGTCTGTTGTAAAGTTGAGTATAATTTCAATAACATAGGAATGTAGTGATTAAAATTGAATACAGGATAACTTTTTGATAAACACATATCTTATAAAGCACTACTATGTATAGATAGTAATATAATTTTATTTTTTAGTACTTATATCTATAGTAATTAAACTTGAATTTATTCATTAATTTCTTAGTTGTTTACACCATATATTAATCGATTAATCTATAACGTTTTTAAAGAAGAATACTAGATCTTCATCCTCCGTAGGTAATATTTCTAATTCATGCTTATCAATAGCATCCAACATCAATTGCTCTTTTTCAGATAGTCTATTATAAATTCTTTCACCTAACGAATAATTGCCATTTTCTAACGAGTAATTTTGTTGGAAATAATAATATTGTGTATAATCATCATCTTTTAATCCTAATCTATGAATTCTATCTTTCGATTGCAATAAATGAACTAAATTGTAACTATATTCAAAGTAAATAGCATCGTGACAAGTCTGATGTAAAGAAACCGATTCTGCCAGAGTGTGGGGATTTGTAATCAAAATATCGATTTCTTTATTTTTAAATCTACTAATTATCTCGTTACGTTCTTCTTGATGAACAGATCCTGAAATAACTTCAGCTCTAATACCCATAGAATTTAAATAATGTTTTAAATCATACATTGTTTTTACAAAAATACACCATGTGATTGCTGTTTTAGATTGACTGACAATATCTTTTATAAGAGATAAAAGCGCTTGCATCTTTGAAGTGATTTCTATTTGATTTACTAAATTTTCGATATCTTGAGAGTAATCTATATATTCAACTAAATCTTCATGGTTTCCACTCAAATCTAATAGTTCTTCAAACTCTTTTAAATCTAATTTCTCTAATAACATTGAAGGCGAACTTTCCAATTGCATAATCTTAGCAAACAAGGCTAACTGATTAGTCTTATATCTAGAAAATAATATATTAAAAAGTTGCAACTCTTCTGAACTTGATGATACTTTTATAATTTTATCGTTATTAGTAGGAGGAACTCCTAATTCATTTTTAGTGGTTCTAGTAAAAAATGGTTGAATTTTATCATTAATTACTTTTACTTCTGAATTTGTTGGGTTTGCTAATAAGGATATTTCAAAATTGAAAAAGTGATTATAATCAGCTGGATACATCAAATTTAATAAATTATAAATATCTTTATATCCATTTGGTATAGGTGTTCCAGTTAAAGTAACCATGTATTTGGCATTTTCAGTTATTCTTAATGCTGCTCCCGCGTTTTCCCCTTTGGGATTCTTAATGCGATGTACCTCATCAAACACTACTAAAGTTTCATTATTAATTAAATTTTTAATTTCATCTTCTAATCTAGTTAAAATTTCATAATTAAGAAGAATCAATTCTTTGTTGCCACTCTCATATTTAAGTACCATTTTCTTTTCATTAGATGTATTAAGATCCTTAATATTTAGGTAGTTTAATTTTCTTTTTTTTCCAAAACAAGATTGATACTCACTTATCCATGACCCGAATGAGTTTAATGGCCCTATCATTACGATTCTGTTTACATTTTTCTTCACATTTAAATATGCATACATACCATATACTGTAGATGTTTTACCTGATCCTGGTACAGAAAAATTGCCAGCTTTTTGCATCATAGACAAATAAAACGCATCTTTCATTTGCTTGCTTCTTAACTTTCTTTCTAACTGATTATTTACTACACTTTGAAATTCTTCATATCGGTCATCAAATCTTATATCATCATTTTTAATATCATTACCTACTGTATACTTATAGTTAATGTATGAATCAATATTAGCTAAATAATTAGTAACATTTGAATCAACTAACACTTTTTCATTGATTTTACTTCCAATTTTTTTAATTCTCTTAATTATTTCTTTTAGGTTTTTATAGTAGATATCCGCCCTAAAAATAATCAATTCTTCTGAATTTATTTCAACATAGCTTCTTAAATAAAGTTTAAATCCTGTTTTTTTCTTAAATTGATTTAAAACATCAGATGTTGAACGAATAATCAATTGATTATCTTTATTGATAAGAACTTGTATCATTACCATAAACCTCTTTTTTTATTCTATTTACTTCTTGTTCTAATTCTTCCAAAGAATTTAAAAATTGAGGGTAATCCGATTCATCATCTAATCTAAGAACAATATTAAAATCAATATTTTGTAATACATCTATAGCTTTTTCAATCTGTTTTTTAGGTGCATCAAGTGTCACTCTTTTTTTAATTTTTTCTTGATATTTAGTATAAATTGATTTAAAACTTTCTTTTAAGTCATCATTCCCACGTATCTCTTTATTAATAAAATCAAGCGTTACATCTTCCTCATCCTCAAACTTTTCAAGAACTTCTTCACTCAATTCACGGTTTTCTTCGACAAATGGTTTGAACTGAGGTGTATTAACTAAATCTTTCATTTTACGAACATATCTTGTCATATCAGTGTCAGGTTTATTTAACAAACTAGTAAAAATAATATTTTTCATATCTATACGGTCTTCTTCAGTTTTTATTTTATTAAGTACTGCAGTTATTTCGCCCAAAGGACCGTCTAAATCCCACTCACGTGCCAAGTAATAGTGTTCTGGCATCTCAATAAATTCTAAAAACTCAACCATTAATTCTGCTCGATTAACCATTTTATTAACTTCTGTTAAACTTTGTTCAGTATTTTTGGCATATTCTTCTTTAGTAATTAGTTGATGTTTCACAATATCATTATAAACGCCCACTAACTTATCTATCGGATTATATCCAACTCTCTCTTCCCGCCCATGCTGTAAATATAATTCTAATAATTTTATTTCCTTTTTACTTTCATGAATGTCCTTGCCAATTATCATAGCTTCTATATAATTGAACTTAGGATTCTCTTTCGATAATTCGCGTAAACATGTAAACCTTCTATTTCCATCAATAATTCGACCATCTTTTAATATGATGGCAGGTTCAGTTTGTTCTAATGCTTTTATATTATTTTTAGTTTTTTTAAAAGCTTTTTCATCGCTTTTCTTGATAAATTCGTGAATTATATCGTTATAATACTCAATATCATTTAAATCAAAATTTTCTAATTCATTTTCCGCTTTGTATTTACTAATCCATGTCGCTATTCTGTCGTTTTGATCATTATAATATAATTCATTTAGTTTAATTTTATAAACATCATATGCTTTAGTAATGCCATCAACTGTTAATTTGTTTGTTAATCCTGTTTTAATTAAATTATCTTCATTTATTTCATTCATCAAGCTTCAAACTCCTCATAATAGTAATCTAAATCCAAATAAACTTTTTCCATTATTTCATCATAATACATGTTTGTATGTTTGATTGATTCAATCAATTTAGAATAATTAAATTGAACATCATATTTATCATTAATTATTTGAGTTAAATCAAAGATGTCAATTACTTTTTCTCCAATTATTTCTTCTTCAATTAAACTTGTTAAGCTAAAGTCTTCATCTAATTTCAAAAGATAATTACCTCCCATCTTATTACTATATATATTGTCTACGCCTCGTAAAATTGAACGATAAAATAATGGTTCAAAACCATATTGATCTATATCCTCACTGTCAATTAAATCAATTAGTGTGTTAATAGACCACACTCTATGGTCACTTAGTTTTATAATTGCTTCCTCTCTAAAATCATTCAAAACTTTATAAGTTAAACCAATCTCATCAAGTTTTTTGATGGTTATAAATTTTTTTGGAAAAAACTCAAATATTTTCATTTTCTTAAATTTATAAAATAACCAAGAGGTAAATGTGCTTAATCTCCATAGTCTTTTATCTATATTAGTAAAATCTAGTATATTTTTTTGATCGTAAAAATTCTTATTAAAATAACTTACACTAGTTTCATAATGATTTTTTAATATGTAAGAACTAAATATTTTATAGCCTAAATATTTTAATATAAGTTGTATTTCTTTAATTTCATATTTTAACTCAGCTTTGATGTCTTCAATAAATATGAAATCTTGATCTTTAATAATTCTCTGAACATAATCAATATCTTTCTTACTTAATGAATCATAACTTACATTAATAATTTCACCAGATATATAGTTATCTATGAATTGTAAATAATTAGCTTTAATTGTTTGTTTTTTTATTCCATAATTTTCATAGTATAAATCTACAAAATTATTAATATGAATTGGTGCATACTCGAACATCAAGTCTTTTACCTGTTGTTCTCTATTTACATTTCCAACTTTAATATTTGGCATACGTGACAAGTCTATGCGTAAATCTTCTACTACGCTCAAAGTTCGCTTAATAATATTGTGTAATTCATTAGCATGTCTAATATCATAACTTTTCATGAGTATTGGATATTGTTTAAAAATTATCAATGAAGAAATTTCTAAATCTTTCCATTCTTCAAAATTTATATTTTTATAAAAACTATCCCAGTCATATTGATTATAGTTATAATATCTATATATCTTCTTACCTTGACTTACAGAACTTGAAGTATCACTTAATCTATTTTCTAAGTATCTAATATCTATATTGAATTCTTGATTATTTAGACCTTGTTCTTCAATAAATAAATTATAAAGTTGTAAAACATCGGAAATATGCACTGCATCTTGACAGAATTCTTCTAATATATAATCGATAATCCCTGTTCGATTTCTATTTATTACTTTATTACCTAATTCGATTTTACCTTTAAGCAACTCATTTCTAACGCTCTTTTTTAATTCAACAGAGGCTTTATCATCATAAATGATATCTTCCCATGAATGGTTCCCTTTTTTGTAACGGATGGATAAATAATTATAAAAATCATCTCTAAAAAATAACGCATATTGTTTTGCGTCTAAATTATATGTTTTGAACCAATATGAATTATCATCTTCTCTAAACACCTCATCAGTACTATCTAAAATCTTTTTTACTATTTGTCTAACACGTTCCCTAGTTACACCTAAAGTTTTTCCAATTTCTTCTAAAGTCTTTCCTTTTAATCTAAGTCTTATCATTTCAAATTTAGTAGCATCGAAGTTTTCAGCTGCATAAAGCAAAATCGAAGGCTTTTTTGAAAATATTTTTCCGAATTTATTCTTACCTATTAAATCTTGTTCTAGTAGTTGTTTTATAGTAATGTCCCAATCAATCCGTTTAAATTCATTACTTAGTTTATTAGTTAATTCATCTATATCGTATAAAAATTCACTTTGCTTTATAAATATATAAGCTATATCTTCTGCTAGTTTTGATACATCTAAATTCATTAATTTTTCCGTAACAATATTATTATTTACTAATAAATCTAATTCTTGAGTTAATGACATCTTCTCATCTAATAATTCTTTCTCCTTAATTACATTAAATTTTTCAATTAAGTCATTTAGCAAAACTTCTTTCAAATTTAATAAAAATTTTTGTCTTGAAAATTTAAAATAAAGTCTAGAAGTATCCCCCATAAAAATTTCATGCTTATTATAAACCACAACTTGTTGAAGCAATTTCTTAAGAATAGAGATTAAATTTTTCTTGCCAACATAAGAATAAGATAATAGCCTTGAATAAGAGCTTGATAACAAATTATTTAGATTATTTAAATTATACCTAGTAATTATAGCTTTCTCCTTATTACTAAATCCTTGATGATTGGTTGAAATTTCATTTAGATATTTGCTTCCGCTCAGATATCTTATAGCTATATTAAACTTTGATTTAGGTGTATTAATTTTAATGATGTCTTCAATAGATAACTCTGGATTTTGAATAACTAAAGTATATAAATCCTTCTTAGATAATTTTAATTCTTCTCTTAATTGGTTAATTATTTTTTTAATAATTAAGCTAGTTTTATTATTTATATCTCTTAACTTATGAATATCTTCATAATTCAATTCAATTAAAGTTCCTATTAAATGGATATTATTCATTTTTAATATTTTTAAAATTTCTCTATCTTTAAGTACTTCCTCAATTTTAAGCAACCGTACTTCTTCAATTGACAACGTTTGAATAATTGAATGTTCTTCTTCAATTTTAGAAATAAGGTGATTTCTAAATTCTTGAATTTCTTTGATTGATTTTGTTCCTAAATTTCTAATTTTTTCCAAGCGATCATCTGTTAAATCTTCAATCTGGTAATTATAAACATAGCCATGTTTAATTAATTGATTTTTTGAACGATTAGACAAAGGCGAGTACATTATGAATTGATTATCTGCTTTTTTATAAATCACTTCATTAACATCTATTTTATTTAGCTCTTTTATATTTTTTATGTTCTCTGCTCTTAAAAGCGCTAAAAAATTGCTCCCAAATAATTCTTCAAGATTACTATAATTAGAATTATTAATATTAATTAATTTGTTTCTATAATTAAATATTTCTTCTCGCATATTTTCGCTAAAGGTTTCTAAATTATTAATATCATCGTTAGTTAGAGTAATAAGTGCTTTTACATGTTTTATATTTTGTTTAAATAGAATGTTACGGGCGCTCTTTGATAAGTTTAAATCACTAATTCTTATATTTTCCATAAATCCACCTAATTATAATTCTAATATTTAAAACTAATATTAAAATGAATTATACAACATTTTTAGTTTGGTGAAAATATACTTTCTTCTTTTTTTAACACTATTCTGAAATGTTAGTATTTTTAAAATAAAACCTCTTCTTGTTTCATTTTCGGGAAATAAAATATTTGTTCAAAATCTTATATTATATAAGATATTAATTTTAAAACTCATTTTTACTAAAAAGCAGAATATTACCCTTAATCTCTCTTAGTGAAAAAGAGGAAGGTTTTATGTTTATGATGTGCCCACTCAAACTTTAGAATATTCACACCATAACGGGGAGCTTAGAATAAGTTTCACGCAATAGAAATACGCTTAGATACAGTTTATCAGTACCTAAGCGTATGTCTTAGTCTTTTAAAATTCATTAATTCTTCTAGTTTATTTAAAATTTTAGATGTAGTCTCATTTGAGAAGTCTCAATTTAATTAAACTACCTCGCATAAATTATTAGTTCTATAGAGTGAAATCAATGCTTTTTACTAGTAGAATACATCATCAACAATTTCATTTAACTGACGTGAAATACTAGCAAAATCACTATTTAAAAGTACGTCCTTCCACTACCAACAATATCCCTACTATTATAAAAGTCGTAATAGTCATTATCTTCTTAGCCTTTAACTTCATTTAAGAACCTTTATTTAATATAAAACCTTTTATTGATACAGTTAGATACACGTACCTTTTTCACACTATAAAACTTTCGTTTTATACATAACTTGATGTATCTTAAATTAAAACTTTTCAAGATTCTACATAATTTGAATTAAAAAAATACTAAATGCTACGAAACTTTATTTAGAATATATTTCATGACTTTATCATACCAATATTCTTCATTTTCACCATTAATAATACTCTCTCGCGACATATTAATTGAATAATTATGTAAATCTAGGAAGTCCGATGGTTGTATATTTTTTTCAATACTTAACTTAAAGATATGAATAAAATCAGATAAATTAATAGGTATGACGCTAATATTTCCATTATATATTTTTGAATTCGTTCCGGTGGTTAAATAAAAATGATATACTGATTCTGGATTTATCTTTTCAGCTATAAAAAAGCCAAAAGTATCCTTACCAGATTTCTTCTTTAATTCTCCTACATGTCGTGGGACAGGCTCACCTTCCATATCATATTGTTTTTTTCCTTGAGATAAAGTAACTTCATATAGGATATTAAAAGAACCATAATCTCCTACTATATCTCCTTTAGATCCGCCAGCTGTAGAAATAGGATATCCATTATCATCAGGTATAAAGTTACCAGTTATATCTCCATTATTTATCATAACTGCTGCTCTCCAAGTATTCCATTCCATAACTGCTGACCGGTCAGGAATTTCATTTTTTATAATTTGTGAATATGTTTCAATAATATCTTCAACGTCTTCTTTGTCTTTTCTTTTTAATTTTTTTGTTATTTCAAGTAACTTTTGTTCCCTTTTTAGTACTCTCTGTCTATTTAATTCTTCCTTAAGACTATATAAATCATCAGAATCAACCTTTATCCCTTTAGATTCAATTTCAAATTGTATTTCTCGTAAGTCATCATTTTTTAATTTAGGTATATTAGGGTTAGATAAATATTTAAAATATTTATCTATAGAGATATCTGGACTTACAATATCTCTCTCAACATTTTTTAAGATATATTGTACTTCTTTTATTCTTTCGTTTGAAATAGAAATTGACTTGCCCTTAGTTAAAACAAATAAACCAGTGGCTCTTAAAAATCTAAATATTGAATCAGTGTAATCTAAAGAATTCGATAGTTTAGTTTTCAAAAATTTTTCTTGAGAATTTTCAGTATTCTCTCTAACTTTGTAATTTTTATTATCTAATATATCTATATATAGCTCTTTAAATATTTCATTTCTTTTTTCTTCATAAAATTTTTTTAAGCTTTTATTTCCTCTACTATTTTTTCGTTTAGCTCGGTATTCTAAAACATCTTGTTTAGTTTCATTAAATTTACGGTAGTCTGTCATCGTTATACCAAATATTGAAAGCTCTTGATAAGTCAAATATTCAAGTTCATAAACTAGCCTGATTATTTCTAAAAACGGCTTAATATTAAATCTACCTTCATTTTTATTTTTAGTTTCTTTATGAAGTGCACTCGGTAGTTGAAATTTTAAAAGTTGATGAATCATAACATCTTCAAATAGAGCCTCTTTCATTAATAAATTTCCAGCTTCAGTTATCTTTAAAGGTTTATTTCTTTTAGGAATTAAAAAGCCTAATGCTTGAGGAGCTCTAGTCAATTTATCTCGCCCGGCAAATGCTTTATCTTTTGATTTACCACCATTACTAACTCCTGCTAAATTAGCTTGAGACAACATATCGTAAAATTTTATTTGTAAAGTTTCATTGTATAATTTATTTTCTAAATCTTTTTCTCTTATTAGTCTTAGATATTTAGGAATTAATTCTGGATTTCTTGGAGATGTGGAAAAAAATATAGTTCTACTTTCAAATCTACCCATATTTCACATTTACTCTCCTTCTAATTAAAATTAGTAATTATTAAATGATTAGCTTCAGATTTAAATCTGTTTCTAATATTCACTGAATAGTTTTTTGGATAACTAGCTTTTATATAACCTTTATATATATTCTTAATTAGCTTAGTTTCAGAAATAATCATGAGTGCAGGTGAACTTAAATTTTTAAAATTTTGTGCTAATTGATGATGATCTTTTTCTTTAAAATCTCCACTAAACACTTCATTCCCATACTCAGAAAATACCGTATCATAAGGAGGGTCTAGGAAGATGAAATCTTTTTCATTTGCTAAATCAAAACTTTTTTCATAAGATTCATTTTTTATCTTGGATTTTCTTAACAACTTGAGATGATTTTCATTCAACAAATCTGTATTAAAATTAGCATATCTTCCATATGGCACATTAAACTCCCCTCTAGAATTATATCGAATCATTCCAGAATAAGATGTTTTGTTAATAAAATAATATAATGTAGCATAACTATAAACAGGGAGCAATTTTTGGTTATATTGATCTCTAATCCAATAATAAAGTTCTTCATTAGGGTCGTTAACTTTCAATTCAGGGTTTTTTCTTTTATTCTTTAAAAAAATTTCTCTATTTTCTATATATTTTATTTCTAATTCTTTTAATTCTTCTTTAACTATGTAGTAATTATTAGTTAAATCTTCATAAAATTTTATTAAATTTTTATTAATATCAGAAATATAAGCTCTATCAGGTTCTAAATCAAAAAATGTAGCTCCACCTCCAAAGAAAGGTTCATAATAAGTATTAAATTTAACGGGAATATAATTTTTAAAATTAGGTATCTCTTTCGATTTACCACCACGATATTTAATTATTGGCTTCATATCTTACTCCAAACTTTAATATTATTAGTATTATTATAACATTGAAAACAATTTCAAAAACATATAATGATGCTTTAATAATGAATATCTAATTAATACGTAATAAGATTCTTAACAGTACCTATAGATATAGCTCGTTTAATTGGTGAGTGTCAGTTTTAGAAAAGTATATTAAATTAACGTTAACAAACGATTATCAAATTAAAAATAAATACAAGCATCTAAAAAAATTATTCCATAATATATATAATATATTAATTTTTAAATTTAATAATTATAAAATATGTTAATCTCTTATTGTTTGTTAAAATATTGCTGCAAATTTCATAGTTCCTATCCTAATTTTTCAGGATTAATTATGTTTTTTAATCTCTATCAATCATATATTAATTTCTTTCACTTATTATATATTCCTCGTCATCATATTAAAATGTTGGGTATGTCCAAGCTTCTCAAATACTGACTTAAAAACTCTTTTATAATTTTTTATATTATCTTCATCATGTACTAGAACAAAATCATCACTTATAAAATGAGATCCATCATTTATTCCTGATATAAGAGATTTACATAATATTTTATCTATTCCATCAAATTTATTAATACATTTTTCGTAATCCATGTCTCCAATAATATTAAAGTAATACTCTAATATTCTTCTCATAGTATTAAACGACGTTACCGTTGATATATTATCAGAGCTTAATTCTTTCCACATTAGTTGGTAGGAAGATTCTATAGGATTATTCTCATAAACATCAAAATAACTAATATTATCTTTTTTTCGAATAATTCCAAACATCACTTCACTTGGTGAAAATTTATCTCTACTTCCTAAAAAAGTGATTTCTTTGTGAAAGTAGATATTGTGTGTAAGATTAATTATTTGCTGAATTCCGTTTTTATTATCTCTACAATCACTTATTAAATTTTTTACTAAAGTACTAACAATAAATAATACATTGCTATCCAAACTGGAGATCGGATCATCTATAACAATAATTTTATTTGAAGTAACACCTGTACTTTCATGACTACCATAAACTAAATAGTAAAAATATAAAAATGTAATAAAGTTGTACTCACCTTCACTCATTGTTTCATTAGCAATTGTTCCATCTTCTCTTAAAATGAGATATGTCCCTTTTTGTTTAGTATTCTCTTCAAGTTTAAACCCTTTAAAATCAAACTTTTTTAAAATTTCATTAATATTTTTAACGGTAGGCGTCACACTAGTAATATTTATTTCTATTTCGTCTATTTTATTATTAATTTGTTTTATTTCATTATTTAAACTTGTAATTTTTTTATTAATATTATCAATAGCTTTACTTCTACCATCTTTAAATTTAATATACTCTTTTAATTCTTCCTTAGTTTCATTAACAAAATAAATCCATAGCATTTCTACAAATTTGTTTTGTTCTCTTTTTTTATTTCTAATAACAATATTATTTTTTTCAATTGATTCATTAAAAGAGTTAATCATTTTATTCATATTTTGAATAATAGGAGTGAGGCTTTTTATATATTTTTTCTGTGAGGGATTCCTTAATTTTTCTTCAATTTGCTTTTTATTAACTTCATATTATTTCTTAAATACTTCGAACTCTCTACTAAGATTCGTTATATTAAGATAGGGAATTGGTGTTTCTAATATAAACAATATATTGCTTTCAATATCTTTAAAAGAAGCGTTATATCTTTGATAAATTTTATTTAATTTTTCTATATCTTTTTCATATTCTTCATCAAAATAATCTTTAATTTCTTGTTCAATTTCTTTAGAAATACTTTGATTACAAAATGGACATTTTTGATTTGATTTCTCTAGGTAATGTAATCCTTGTTTAATCCAATCACTGTTTTTTAGTGCTTGAATAACCTGACTTATTGGACTTTCATGACTTCCAGTAATCACTTTTTCAAATAAATTTGTTTTTTCTATTTCAGTAATATTTGACATATCATTGAGATTAAAATTTGCATATAGTTGAATATCCTCAGAAAAACTTATATCATACTTTTTTTTCAATTTTTCTAAACTATCTTCTGATTTTGCTTCCAAGTTTTCAAAACTATATTTGTTATAAGTTTGAATACATCGATCTAAGAATTTTATTTTACTATTCTTATAGCCAACTAAAGCTTTTGAAAAATCCTTACCACTCCTTTTTTTAACATTCCAAACCCTATTTTTTATTTTGTCTGTTTCCTTTAAAATTTCATTTTCAAAACTCTCAATAGTATTTTGCTTAGTAAGTATCGATTCTCTACTTTTTTGCAATTTCTCTCTCAAATCTTTTAATTCACTTAGTGAGTGTATTGAGTCTTCTCCTAAAGTGAAAATTCCCTTTAGCCCTTCTTCAGATTGGCTAAAGTTTTGTTCAACAAACTTTTTATTATAGACTAATATATTTGCATTATTAGAATCCTCCGTCTCAACAACACATTCTTCAGAACTATTATAATTTCCAATTAAATTTGAGATAGTAGTTTTACCACTACCATTGTTTCCATATATAAAATTTATTTTTTTAGGACAAATTTCTACGTGATTGTGATATGTAGCTATATTTTGAAGTGCAATTTTTTTTATCATTTTTATACTCCCTTTTCAATTTGTTAAGAATCCATTATCAAATAGTTAATAACTTAATTTTTGTTTTATTTATGGTATAGTTCCCGAAAAATGATTGTTATTCTTATCAGAATCCTAAATCACGAAAAAATTTTTTCAAAGTGATTGAAAAACCTCTCTTCACTTATGGTATGCTTCTGCGTATCGGTTAATGATGCGGTTTTTCATTAATGTCTTGTTACTATAAATCTTAAAGAAATACTAAATAAACAAAATAATTTTCCTTAACTGAAACGAAAGAACGACAAATTCCATTCTATTACATTGGAATTTGTCGTTCATTTATTTATTAGAAGTATATATTCTACAGACTTCTAAATTAATTGTTACAACAATTATTATTGTCTTGTTGTTCTTTTTCACCTTTCTCTTTCTTTTCTTCAATTTCTACCGAACAGCATGATTGATCCTGAGGTTTCATTTTATTTAATACATCTTTAATTCCCATCAACTCACCCCCTTTAAATAATGATGTTCACAATCAAACCAGTAGCAATAGCCACAACTAAAATTGCAATAACGAATGATAATACAAAATTTCTCTTGAATAATTTAGATAGTAATACAACTTCTGGAATACTTGCGCCAGCACCACCAATTATCAAAGCAACAACTGTCCCTAGTGACATTCCTTTTGAAGCTAATGCTTCAGCTATAGGTAACATTGTTTCAGGTCTGATATACATAGGAATACCTATAATAGAAGCAATAAATACTGATATAATGCCATCTCCACTCGCATATTTAGTAATAAATGTTTCGGGTACAAAGCCATATATAAAAGCACCAATAAATACACCAATAAATAAGTAAGGAATCATTGGATATAAGAATGCCCAAGCATCATTTAAAGCTTGTTTAAAACGGGATCCATTTTTATTAGTGAAAAATCCATCTCCTTTTACCGTTACACCTTTATAACTTTTAGATAAATTCATTTTTGAAAATACTAGACCAGTTAAGATACTAAAGATTGCTAGTAAAATAAAGTAAACAATAGCAACTTTCCAACCTAATAAAGCCCATAACATAAATATCATTAATGGATTCATTAAAGGTGACGCAATTAAAAAACTCATTGCAGGACCAAAAGGAACTTTAGAATTTAATAAGCCTGCAAGTATAGGAATTGTAGAACAAGAACAAAATGGTGTAATCGCACCAAAAGCCATTCCCAAAATATAATTAATAGATTGATTAGGTTTACTTAAAAATTGTTTTATTTTTTCTTCAGAAACTATCTGCTGGATTATACTTACAATAAAGCTCACGATGATAAATAGTATTAATAGTTCAAAAAATAACATCACAAATGTTTTTATAAATTCCATAATTGAATCTAACATTAGTATAATGCCTCCAAATCTAATTAATCAATATTTCTTGATGTATTAATCAAAAAAATTTGATTAATACTACATTAAAAAAGATACTTAAAGTATCTTACAACAAGTATCTTCGTTTAAAACAACCTGTATTTGCTGCTCATTAATTTTGTAATAATTCCATGTACCATGCTTTTCAGCACTCAGTATATTAGCATCAACTAATTTTTTTAGATGATAAGAAAGCTTAGACTGCTTTAATTCTAAACTTTCTTCTAGATCACAGACACATAAAGCTTTTTTTTCACTTTGATTTATTGTTTGTAGAATAGATAATCTAATTTTATCTGCAAGCGCATTGAAAATTTGTTCATAGTATTCTAATTCTTTTTCTGTCATTATACTCGTATCAACTTTAACAGGTGGCATCATTCATCAGCTTCTTTCTATCTATCATTTTCAATTTAAATGTAACGATAGTATGCTTGTGCGACATACTTTTAGTAAAATAATTTTTCAGAATAACTGCAAAACAATTAAAATAAATCAACTTTTTTTGATATAACTATTATAAATAATCTAATGTATTATTGCAAAAACCATAGTCTACATAGGCAATTATCTATATAGACAACCATCTATATAGATGGTAATCTATGTTTGTGGAGGTATTAAATATATGTCTTATAAGGAATTATCATTGCATTTAAAAGTTTTATCAGATCCAAGTCGATTAGAAATATTAGACTTATTATCTTGTGGTGAACTATGTGCTTGTGATTTGTTAGCGTATTTTCAATTTTCACAACCTACATTAAGTCATCATATGAAACTATTAGTAGATAATGAATTAGTAACCACGTGGAAAGACGGTACAAAACGTATGTATAAACTTAAACGTGAATACTTAGATTCAATCAACAAAGAATTAACTTATATTAACTCTCCTACTCAACAATGTATGTGTAAAAAATTAAAGACAGGTGAATGTAAATAATGACTATTTTAGCGATTATTATCTTTCTTTTAACCCTAATTTTTGTTATTTGGCAACCTAAAGGGCTAGATATTGGTATTACAGCATTAATCGGAGCTATCATTGCTATTATTACAGGCGTTGTTAGTCTTTCGGATGTTGTTGAAGTCACGGGTATTGTTTGGAATGCTACTTTAACTTTCGTCGCTGTTATACTCATTTCACTAATTTTAGATGAAATTGGATTTTTCGAATGGGCAGCTATACATATGGTTAGAGCTTCAAATGGTAATGGGTTTAAAATGTTTGTCTACATTATGTTATTAGGAGCTATTGTAGCTGCTTTTTTTGCCAACGATGGAGCTGCTTTAATTCTCACTCCAATCGTACTTGCTATGGTAAGAAATCTTGGGTTTAATCAAAAAGTCATTTTTCCTTTTATCATTGCCAGTGGATTCATTGCAGATACTACATCTCTCCCATTAATTGTAAGTAATTTAGTAAATATTGTTTCTGCTGACTACTTCAATATTGGATTTATCGAATATATAAGTCGTATGATTATTCCAAATATATTCTCTTTAATAGCAAGTATTGTTGTATTATGGTTATATTTCAGAAAAGTTATTCCTAACAATTTTGAAATTAAAAATCTTAAAACACCTAATCAAGCAATTAAAGATCCAAAATTATTTAAGTTTTCGTGGATTGTTTTGTCAATTTTACTCATTGGTTATATAGTTAGTGAATTTATTCAAATTCCAGTATCGTTAATTGCTTGTTTGATTGCACTTATATTTACTGTACTGGCCTATAAATCGAGAGTAGTAAACACGAAACAAGTTATCAAAGGCGCACCTTGGAATATTGTTCTCTTTTCTATAGGCATGTATTTAGTTGTATTTGGTCTGAAAAATGTGGGTATTACTGCACTATTAGCTAATATTCTATCAAGCATATCAAACTATGGACTGTTTAGTAGTGTTATAGGTATGGGCTTCATATCCGCATTTCTTTCAGCAATTATGAATAATATGCCTACCGTATTAATTGATGCAATTGCTATTGGACAATCTGCAACTACTGGTTTAATCAAAGAAGGCATGATTTATGCCAATATCATTGGAGCAGATTTAGGACCTAAAATTACGCCTATAGGATCTTTAGCTACACTACTATGGCTACACGTTTTAACACAAAAGGGAGTAAAAATTTCGTGGGGCACATATTTTAAAACGGGTATTGTTATTACTATTCCTGTTCTTTTTATCACATTAGTCGGTTTATACGTTACACTTATTATATTTTAAAAAAGAGGTATCAATGATGACAAAGAAAATAATTTATTTTATATGTACAGGTAATTCATGCCGTAGCCAAATGGCTGAAGGCTGGGGTAAAAAAATCTTAGGAGATGAATGGCAAGTATATTCTGGAGGTATTGAGGCACACGGTGTAAATCCAAAAGCAATCGAAGCGATGAAAGAAGTTGGAATTGATATATCAAATCATACTTCTAATTTAATTGACAACACTATACTAAACCAATCTGATTTAGTAGTAACTCTATGTAGCGATGCTGATCAAAACTGTCCTGTATTGCCGCCTAATGTAAAGAAAGAGCATTGGGGATTTGACGATCCTGCTGGCAAACCTTGGTCAGAATTCCAACGTGTTAGAGATGAAATCAAAGCAGCCATTGACTCATTTAAAACTAGATAAACTTTAAGCGTCTCAATATCATTGGGACGCTTTTTTATTATTAATTATTTTATACTTTTTGATTTATCTCCAGGATTAGTCATTTTTCTTATCTTTTTAATTTACACACTAAAAAATATCCTCCTTAACAATAATAAGTTATTTAAATTATTGATTAAGGAGGATATTTTTATATCTATTTATTTCTCAATCTAGAACTAGATTTTTATCGTGCTTTCAGCTCATTTCCTGTCATCCATTTATGATTTTTAATGATTTTACCATTATCTTTGGATTTGTAATCAACTACGTAAACAGTAGTCTTTTTCACGTTATCTATATTGGCTGTAGCACCTTTCATACCAGACATATGACTTGCTTCTAATTTAACAGTATCGCCCTTACTAAATCCATCTTTAGGTGCATCTTTGATCTCTTCGTTTACGACCCATTTATGATTGTTTACTTTTTCATTTCCATTTGTGGGTTTATAACTTACAACATAGGCATAAGTTTTATACGCACCTTTTACAGTAGCTTCTGCACCTTTCATACCTGGCATATGCCCTGCTGTAATCGTTACTTTATCTCCTACTTTAAATTCACCCTCATTAGTCGATGTCATATCTTCAGGAACTTTACTTTCATCATTATGCTTCATATGGCTCTCACTTTTTTGGTCATTAGTGTCTTTATCTTTTTTCATCATATTAAAATCTCCCTATTGATTAGTTTGTTACTTTTATTTGACCCATCATTCCATTATCTTCATGCTCAAGTATATGACAGTGAAACATGTATGTTCCAGTATTTTTAAATACAACCTCTATTTTAGCTTTTTGTCCAGGTTCCAAAGATATAACATCCTTTTTACCCCTCATATCTTTTGGAGGTTTCTCACCATCCACAGATAAAACTTTAAATTGCGTTCCATGGATGTGGAAAGGATGTTTCATACCACCCATTTTATCTTTGACATTTTCAATTTCCCATACTTCTTTCTGGTTTAACTTTTGTGTAAAATCTATTCTGTTAGGATCGAATTTATTACCATTAATGGTAACATGATCATTCATACCTTCTAATTTTATTTTTTTACTTACTTTTGGTGTATTACCTTTGTTAGAACTTTTCTCTTTGTTACTAATCGGTAAAATTACAGTTTTATCATTATCAACCAGACTGATTTTCTCGCCTTTCATTTTAGATAAATCTATTACTATTTCTTTTCTTTCTGAAGGAGCTAAATTAATTTCTTTTAATTTTTTAGCGTTTTTTAATTGACCGCCATCTGAAGCAATATACTCAAAACTTTGATTATTACTTAGCTTAAGATTTAAATCTCGAGCATTAGAACCATTTAAAAGTCTCAAACGTATTTTCTCTTCTTTTGCTGTCAGTTTGGGGTTTACTATTCCGTTCACAAGAACAGTATCACCTTGAGTGCCATCTTCGTCTTTCGTTTTTGAATAATTTAATTTTTTAGATACAAATGTTTTATCTTGGATTATTATAGGCAAATCATTTTTTCCATAATTACTAGGATAATTATTCTTTTTACTATCTTCTATATATAATAATCCTGATAAGCCATTATAAACTTGTTTAGCTGTATTTGGAGAGGGGTGGGGGTGATACCATAACGTAGCAGAATCTTGATTAACCTCGAATTTTATAGTTTTTTCTTTTCCTGGTTTTATAACCTGAGAAGGTCCTCCATCCACTTTTCCATTTATTTCTAATCCATGCCAATGAAATGTTGTATTTTCATCTAAGTTATTTATTAACTTAATTTTAACTTTATCTCCTTTTTTTAATTTTAAAGTTGGTCCAAGTAAATTTCCATTGTAGCCTAAAGTATTAGAAAAATTATTTTTGTAAAACTCTGTCTTTCCTTTCTGAGCTTTTAATGTATAATTTTTATAACCATTGTTATCTTTTTTTGACTCTGCAACTTCAGGAAATATTATTTCATTTTTTCCTTGTGAAGAATTTAATTTCTTTCTTTCGTCATGATGTTTCATATTTGTCATGTCCATTGTACTTTTCTTATCTTCTTTCATGTTCATCATGTCATTCTTACTTTCTGCGAAAGTATCATTAGACGCAATAATTATTATGGAAAAAATTATAATTAAAATTGCAAAAACTTTATTATACATAAGGTTTACCTCTTTTATTTTAATTTTAATGTAAAAGCATTAATCGCTACTATAATTGTACTTAAAGACATTAATATTGCTCCTACAGCTGGTGATAATATTAACCCGATAAATGCTAATGCGCCAGCTGCTAAAGGTACAGCAACAATATTATAACCTGCACCCCACCATAAGTTTTGCACCATTTTTCTCATAGTATTATTTGAAAGGGTCAAGAAATGAATAATATCTGATGGATTACTTTTAACAAGTATGATATCACCTGAATCCACTGCAACATCTGTGCCTGCACCAATTGCTATACCAATATCGGCTCTTATAAGGCTCGGCGCATCGTTGATACCGTCTCCGACCATCATGACTTTATTACCGTTACTTTGATAATCTTTTATAATGCTTTCCTTATCTTCTGGCATGAGTTGTGCGTGGACATCACTAATACCTAATTCTTTTGCGACAGCGTGTGCCACTTCATTATTGTCACCTGTAAGCATGACTGGTGTAATATTTCTTGATAGTAAATCAGCTACCATTTGTTTTGAGCTTTCTTTAATTTGATCTCCTTGAGCAATCATGCCAATGACTTGTTGATCCTCGATTAAATAACTGATTGAATTACCTTGTTGAGCTAATTTAGTAAACAAGTCATCGTCATAATTAAGTTTATGTTTATCAAGATAAGAGACATTTGTTATTTTATATGTTTTATTATCAACTAGACCTTCTAATCCGACACCCGGAATATTATTCACGTCTTGTGGATTAGTAAATGAAATATTTTTACTTTTCGCAAAATCAACAATACTTATAGCTAATGGGTGATTAGATTGACTTTCTAATGAGGCGAAAAGGCTTAATATGGTATCATTACTCAAATCATTTTTAAAGCTCTCATAATGATTCACAGAAAAGTTACCCTCAGTTAAAGTACCAGTTTTATCCATCATTACATAATCGATATGTTGAGCTATTTCTACAGACTCTCTATTTTTAATAATTAAACCATTATGTGCACCAATTGAAGTAGAACGTGCAGTGACTAAAGGTATTGCCAATCCTAAAGCATGTGGACAAGCAATGACTAACACAGTTACAAGACGTTCGAGTGCAAAATCAACATCATTTTGAATGAGCATCCAGACAATAAAAGAAATCACGCCAACAATTACAGCAAAGTAGAATAAATAACCCGCTACTTTATCAGATAACAATTCAGCACTAGATTTATCATTTTGTGCTTGATTAACAAGTCCCATAACTTGAGAAAGATATCCATCTTCTCCAACAGCTGTAACCTTGACTTGTATTGTTCCAGACCCATTAATAGAACCCCCGATGACGTTGTCATTTTGATTTTTTTGTACTTTTTTAGATTCTCCAGTGACTAGGGATTCATCTATAGATGTTTGTCCTTGAACGATAATACCATCTGTTGGAATGCTTTCTCCGGCTTTTACTTCGACGATATCATCAGTCATGATGTCTGATATTTTAACTTCTTCGCGTTGGCCATTATCCATAACTTTAATAGCACTATTAGGTAACAGTTCTGCCATTTTCTTTAAAGCATCTCCAGCATTTCCGACAGCATTCATTTCTATCCAATGTCCTAATAGCATAATTAAAATTAAGGTTGCTAATTCCCAAAAAAAGTCCATTGTATGACCAGTTGCACTACTGAAGTTATTCATATAAAAAGCATACAAGCTATAAATATAAGCTACTGAAATACCTAGGGCAACTAAGGTCATCATGCCTGGTTTTTTTTCAGCAATTTCATCTTTACCACCAGACAAGAACGGTTTACCACCATAAAAGAATAAAATTGTACTTAATATTAACACTACCCATTCAGAACCTGGAAATGTGAATTGAAAAGGTAAGTTAACACCCATCAGTGGCGATAAAAGAATGATAGGTATTCCAAAAATTAATGAAACAAAAAACTTAACTTTAAAATTTCCATGATGATGTGCATGGCCACTATGATGATTATGTGATTCATGGTTATCATGATGCATGTGATTGGAATGATTCATGTGATTTTGATGATTATGCTCTTCACTATTATTATTCAAATTAACCCCTCCTAATGAAAATGTTATAGTAAAGCTACTTATAATATAACATATACCCCCCTAGGGTATAAGGATTTTCGATTTATCTCCAAGATTAGTCATTTTTCTTATCTATTTACTTAGAGTTTGTTGTATATTTAGAGAAAAATAGAAAGGAACTTAAGAATGTTTAAAGTTAATAAAGATGAAAAGCAGTTAGTTAAAGCAGTAGTTCAATTACTTAATATAGCTTCTGAAAATTTAGAATTTAACGAAGAAGTATTCATTAGCTCAAACCAAATGCTAAGTGAGCCATTTATCACTAATAAAATAAGCATTGAAATAAAAGATGATTTCAAGCATGTTATCAATCAATATGGCGCACACGCTGGTTCTGTCTTAATACTTAACCGATTATTCGACGCTTTATATCAATTTTTGAAATATAATTACGATCAAGAAATGCTAGATGAACAATTCGAACAAGTAAAAGAAGAAATTATATCTTATTTTATTGATAAAGAAAGCGTTACTCGTTATTTAGAATATTGCTTACTACAAGATAACTTAATTAATTTAAGTGATAAAGAAATAAAAAATATAAAGATAGCCATTACTTTCGGTGGATCAAAGGAATCTTTAAACCATCGATTTCATTTAACGCCTATTGTAAATAGTATTGAATCTGTTGTTGCAAGATTAAAACAACTCCCCCAATCTAATATGAAGAATGCAAAAACTTACAGCCAATATGAAAATATTCGATTAAGCAAATTAACTAAATGCTTAGCTGATACCAGTGAATTCAATCCAAATGGCCATTTCTATAGCGATATTCAGTTTAAAAGAAAAGATATTCAAATAAGCTATTATGCGACGATGAAAAGTTATATTAGCTCAACTTCATCAATAAAAATGCCTACTAAGAAAGACCTGGATAAGGATATTGATAATTTAATGAAGCATGTTGCTAAAGAACAAGATAATGACTTTACTAAAGCATTTTATACATTTAATGATACTTTACTAATAATAACCAATTGTATGGTCAATAGGTTATTACCTTCTAACACGTATTGGCAATTATTAAATCACAATAAAACGCTTTTATCTAAGTATGACAATTCTAAAGCATCACTCAATCATACTTTATCAGAAACATTTATTGACACATTACTTACTTCTAATAACTCTAAAGAACTACTCAATAAAGATTTTTCTAAAGTAGTTGAGCTACTCTCAAATGTGATACCTAAGCATTTAATTATTTTAATAAATAGTGCTACTTATAGTTTAGAGGAACTTTTAGATGAAGATTTTCTTGATAATTATAATCATAATTTAATATTTCATTTCAAAAAGAGACCCTCTTACTATCCTTTACATCAAGTGTTTAAAGATTTTTATATTTATTACTTTAAAGGATTCAATGATTTAAGAACATTAGCAAATTACACTCGAATTTTAATAAAGGAGGAAATGTACAATAGTTATACTAGAAACAAGTGCTTTGATATATTTGAATTTAATGATTATTTACATACTAAAATTAACAATTTTAATTTCAAAGATATAAAGTCTAATAGTAGTAAAGATAATACTTCTCAATCTCTAAGTATTACTCAGGATAAGCAATTTACGAGGTTAAAGCTTATACATTCTAAGAGCACATTTTCATTATTTGATGACGTTAATTTCTTAAACATCTATAAATCAAAACTAATAAGTAGTCGTAAATAAAAAATATATATTTTTTTTATTAATAGGCTGATAACTGATTTATTAGTAAACATTCATTAAAGTTGCACATTAATCAATTAGTGATTCTAAAGCGCAAACACTCATTCAACACTGTGTTTGTGCTGTTTTTTTTAGGTTATTTACTAAAATTTCGAATGTGAAAAATTAAATAGGAAGATCAGTACTTTCTTTATATACTCTGAACATAAACAACAAGAACTAGTCATAGAAATAAAGGGCATATTAAGAAAGGATGTTTAATCAATGAAAGAAAAAAGCTACGAACAAGAATTGCTATATGAGGGTGTAAAGATAGTTACTAAGAAGTTATCTCCAAATACAGAGTATTCTTTTAATGATTTAAAAAATATGGCAATAAAAATGCCACAATTTAATAATATGGATCTTTCAATTAATGAACAAAGAGAGGTTGGACGTCGTTATAGTTCATGGGTAAAAAAATGTCCTCAAGCAAACGTTATTATAATCAACCGTAAATCAAATCGTAATTTAATTTACCGTAAGGTCAGTACAAATAATATTAGCAACCCTTCGAAAGGAGGTGTTCGCTAATGACTCAAACTAACCCTTCATTTAATCCTTCACCACGATACAAATTAAAAAAAGGTTGGTATAAAGACGTGCCTCCCAAGGAAAAAGGAGGAATGCCTACTGAAGTTGAAATTGCAGGTCCTATCGTTATCGAAAATAAGTTTATTGACCCTAAAACTAACACTGAAAAAATAATTATTACAGACGATGATCAAAAAGAAATTGTTGAATCTAGTGATATTTTAACAACACAAAAACTGCCATCTTTAATGAAGTATGGATTTAGTATTAATGAAAAATATACAAAAGATTTAGGTTATGCGTTGCAACAAATGCGCAACCAATTACCCATTTCCTACTTATATGAAGGGGTAGGTATACTGGAAACACCGTTTGGTCCTATTGTATCGTTAAATGAAATCTATATTACTACGGAATTTGATAATAAATCTCCATCTGACGCCATTTGTGAGAATACTTATGACTTAGCACCTAGGGGCACATTTGATAATTGGTTTAACATGTATATTGACGAGGTTAAAGGTCATCTTCTTTTAGAATTGGCAGTCATATTTGGTATTTCTGCCTTAGTGACAAGTTTTCTGAAGCATAAACATGAAATCGAATTTGCAGGAATTCTCTTTAGTTTTACAGGTCAATCCTCAACCGGTAAGTCAACCGCAGCTGCTTTAGCTGTATCAGTCGCTGGTAACCCTACCAAAGGTAATGAAACTCTTTTTAGAAGTTGGAATGCCACACGTAACGCACTTGAAGGTTATTTGAGTAACAATTATGGCGTTCCTATAGTATTTGATGAGCTTTCATCTACGACACTTAAAGATACCACGGGTTTGTTATATTCCATCGCTGAAGGTCAAGGGCGTCAACGTTCCAATGTACACGGAGAAGTTAAAGCGCCTAAGAATTGGGGTACATCTGTGATTTCAACCTCAGAATACAGTATATTTAATGATTCTGCTCAAAATGATGGTTTACGTGTGAGAACCATTGAGATTAATGAACGATTTACTAAAGATGCAACAAATTCGGACAATATTAAAAAAACTGTGGCACAAAATTATGGTCATGTTTTACCGTTAGTAGCTAAATATCTTATAAATCGTGAAGGTGAAGTCATTCAATGGTTTAAAGAGGAACATGATTGGTTTAATGAATCCTTGAAAGATGAAACAAACAATACAGGCATTCGTATGTTTAAGCGTTATGCAGTCATTACAACATCTGCGAAAATATTAGGTCGTGTTTTATCTACAGATATTGATATCGCTAATATAAGAGGCTACTTTATTGATTATCATACTCATACAGTCTCTGAACGCTCATTAGCTGATAAAGCTATTGATGTCATCATTCAATTTGTGGCACAAAACAGAGGTAAGTTTTCAGATGAAGGTGCTTTGAAAAATATGTTTGAGAACTATGGATTAATCTCATTAAAAGATGACCATATCGAAGTAAAAATGATTGCGAACGTTTTTAAACAGATGCTAAACAATCATCAATTTCAAGATGTTAATAATGTTGTCAACGCCTTAAGAGATAAAGGTTTCATATTAGCTGACCGTGGACGCCAAACAACTAAAAGAAGTGTCAAAGATAATAGCGGTAAAAAACAATCACTTGTATTTTACCATCTAAAATTAGATGTAGAGTTTGCATCTATCCTTGGATTAACTAAAGATAGGTCGTTACTTCAAAATTGGACACCGTCAAATGATAACAAAGCTGCGAAAGAACTTTTTAAATCCGCTAATGAGGGGATAGGCCCTTCAGGAGTTCACGAAGATTTCTGATTGTCTTTATCATACAACCGTGAAGCATCAAACTGAATAATCGACGTATTGAAGATAGAACAAATAACGGAGTGAAGAACATGGATGAACTTATCGAGGTATTAGCCGATTTGGTAATTGAAGAAATCAATCAAATGAATGACTAATATGAACGCCCAACATCTTATTGATGTTGGGCTTATATATCAATTCATCCATAAATATATATTATTACTGTGAAAGGAGGAGCCGATATGAAACAAGTCATAGGCTATTTACGTCAAAGTACGATGAAACAACAATCTCTTGCAGCACAGAAACAAGCTATTGAAGCAATAGCCGAAAAATATCATATTCAACATATCAACTTTTATAGCGACAAACAATCAGGACGCAAAGATAATCGTAGTGGGTATCGACAAATAACACAATTAATTCAACAAAGACAATGTGACATATTATGCTGTTATCGTCTTAATAGGTTGCATCGTAATCTGAAAAATGCATTAAAACTCATCAAATTATGTCAAACGTACCATGTTCATATCTTAAGCGTACATGATGGTTACTTTGATATGGATCAAGCTTTCGACCGACTCAAGCTTAATATCTTCATCAGTTTAGCCGAACTTGAATCGGATAACATTGGAGAACAAGTCAGAAATGGGCTTCAAGAAAAAGCAAAGCAAGGTAGATTGATTACAACCCATGCGCCCTTTGGTTACGAATATCACAACGGAACATTCATCATCAATCAAAATGAGTCACCAACGGTAAAGGCTGTATTCAATTATTACATTAAAGGTCATGGTTATAAGAAAATTGCACAGTTATTAGAAGAAGATAACACGTATATCAATCGACAACCCTATCAAGTTCGTAACATTATTATCAATCCTAATTATTGTGGTCGTGTCAACAATCAATATGGTCAATTCGACAATATGTTTCCTTCTATTGTTTCCACAAGTATATATGAGCAAGCGCAGAGACTTCGATTGCAAAAACAAACCAAACAGACATCTTCGGATAATCAACTCAAACAAAAAATCAAATGCCCATGTTGTAATGCAACACTTACAAATATGACCATTAGAAAAAAGAATCATACATTACGTTACTACGTCTGTCCTAAAAACATGAATGCTTCACGCTTTGTCTGTGATTTTAAAGGCATCAATGCACAAACACTTGAAGATAAAGTATTAGAAGTGTGCCGAGACTTTTATCAAAATCAACGCATCTACACAAAAATTAAAGGTGCGATTGACAAACGCATCAAAAGACAAAGAAACATAGAAAAACATCACATATTGACTCAAGAACAACTGATAGAAAAGTTGGCACAAGGCATCATTGATGCAGAAACGTTCAGAGAACAAACGCAATCATTACGTCAACAACCGCAACGCACTACATCTATAAATGGGCATCAAATACAACACACCATTCAAAATATTATTCAAAAACGTTTCACGTTAAACATATTGTACCCCTATATTGAAACCATTCACATTACGAAAGATAAAAATCTTATAGGAATCTATTTCAAAAATGAACCACTCAATATCGTCAATCAAGCCATGCAATCATCGATTGCATAAATGAAGAAAGGATGTAACATAATGCAACAACTTAAAACAAAACGTGTCGGTATCTATGTACGTGTATCAACAGAAATGCAAAGCATAGAAGGATTTAGTATCGACGGACAAATTAATCAGATTAAAGAATATTGTGAGTTCCATCATTTTGAAGTCAAAGATATCTATGCCGACCGTGGTATTTCAGGTAAATCTATGAATCGACCTGAGCTCCAACGTATGTTGGAGGATGCGAAAGAAGGCAATATCGATTGTGTTATAGTCTACAAAACAAACAGATTAGCCCGTAATACATCTGACCTTCTCAAAATTGTCGAAGATTTGGATAAATCTAATGTCGAATTTATCAGTTTGACAGAAAAAATACCTCTTAATACTTCATCTGGTAAACTTATGTTGCAAATGATTGCAAGTTTTTCTGAATTTGAGCGAAATAACATCGTTGAGAACGTATTTATGGGACAAACAAGACGTGCACAAGAAGGCTATTACCAAGGAAATTTGCCCCTAGGCTATGACAAAATACCAGATAGTAAACACGAACTGATGATTAATCAACATGAAGCTAACATTGTAAAGTATATATTCGAATCGTATGCAAAAGGACATGGTTATCGTAAAATTGCCAATGCGCTTAATCATAAGGGGTATGTCACTAAAAAGGGGAAACCTTTCAGTATTAGTTCAATCACATACATCTTAGCTAATCCTTTCTATATCGGCAAAATTCAATTTGCAAAATACAAAAATTGGAGCGAAAAACGTCGTAAAGGCCTCAATGATCATCCAGTCATTTCGGATGGTAAGCATACACCTATTATTAATCAAGATTTGTGGGATAAGGTACAAATTCGTAAAAAACAAGTTAGTCAAAAACCCCAAGTCCATGGCAAAGGAACGAATCTGCTTACAGGCATTATTCACTGTCCCCAATGTGGTGCGCCTATGGCAGCAAGTAATACCACGAATACTCTTAAAGACGGGACTAAGAAACGTATTCGTTACTATTCTTGCAGTAATTTTCGCAACAAAGGATCCAAAGTATGTTCGGCGAACAGTGTAAGAGCCGATGTGATTGAAGATTATGTGATGAGACAAATACTCGAAGTAGTCAAAAATGATAAAGTCATTCAACGCGTTGTAGCACGTGTCAATCAAGAAAATAAAGTTGATGGTGCCTCACTTCATCACGATATCGCTTATAAGCAACAACAATATGATGAAGTACAAATCAAACTGAATAATTTGATTAAAACTATCGAGGATAATCCGGACTTAACATCTGTAATCAGGCCGTCGATTCAAAAATATGAAAAGCAACTCAATGACATTACAAGTCAAATCAATCAACTCAAAAACCAACAGAATGAAGATAAACCTTCATATAATGCCAAACAAATTGGTAAAATATTGCGACACGTCTTTCATAATATTGAAAAAATGAAAACATCTCAACTTAAAGCACTGTACTTAGCAGCGATTGATCGCATTGATATTAGAAAAGATGGCAATCACAAAAAACAGTTCTATGTAACACTCAAACTTGATAATGAAGTAATTAAACAACTTTTCAATGATACTCCTCTCGACGAAGTGCTCCTTAGCACTTCGTCTTTATTTTTCTATCAAACTCTTTATCTTACAATATAATAAAAAGCAAGGTGCACAATGCACCTTGCTTAATAATAATCTTCATCATCGTCATTATCATCGAAAAAATTTTTATCTCTCATTAACTGTTTTCTCTTTGCATTTAAACGAGGAACATCTTCTCTATCTGCTACTGCTTCATCAAAATCCAAAACTTTTTCATTAAGTACTTTTTCGAAAGTCAAATCTTCTTGTCGCATATAAGTCCAAACTTGACTTTCAATATAGATATCATTATAAGGATAATAACCTTCTATTGTTCCATTCATATAAAATGCTAATTCTTCATCTGGACTGATTTCATAATCATCATAATTTTCCATTACCTTAATCACCCTCTTAGTTTTATAGTTCAATAATAATCCAAAGGTCAAAAATAACCAAATAGAATCTTATATATAGTTTCTGTGTCCTTTAGCAATTCAATAACACTTATTTAATGAAGTAGTTATTTCCCTAATTTTTTCACAACTACATGGTGCTTATATTGAAATTGCTAAAGAACATCCCACAATAATTTTTATCGGGAAAGGAATGGGATTTGCTTACTCCATGAGACAGAAGGATTGTGAAAGCACAATCCCGAAATCCCATTATTATTTATAAATAAATAATATATATATGCAAGCAACGACCCAACTATATCAGTAATATGAATAAATAATTAGCTAATTATTCATCAAAATAGATGGGATCCCGGGATTTCCTTGCCATATCAACGTTTATCTTGGGTTTTCATATGGGATTTTCGGTCATAACTACCGGGATACGTAATGAATTACAAATAAAATATATATTATCTCAATGATGTAACACGTAAATTACATCAAATCATTAATACTTAGGAGGCAATGCCATGGAAACAATCATTCAAGAGCTCAAACAATATATGACGCATCTTTTCCAACTATCAAACGAAGAATCATGGGAATGTGAAGTACTAGATGAAGCAGCAGAAAATATTCTACCACCACGCTTTGTTGATGGTTCTCCCCTTACTCATCTCACACTCGAAACCTACACTTACTACAACAAGGAACTACATGACCTAAGTATCTATCCATTTCTTATGTATGCCAACAACCAACTTATAAGTGTCGGGTACTTAGACAGTTTTGACATGGACTTTCTGTACCTTACAGATACTCAAAATATTATTATTGATGAACGTCATTTACTAAAACAAGGAGGTCAGGACCATGAATAATTGGATCAAAGTTGCGCAAATATCTGTGACAATCATTAGTCAAGCGATTATCATCATGAAAAAAATTCAAAACGAGGTAAAATAACATGAAAATCAATCGATATATCACAAGAGGTATTAGTGAACAACTATCTCTAGACCTTCAAATCTTACTTTGGAATATGGTAAAAGAAAGAGATAATCAAGGCCATACAGATTACCTACACATTTTTAGACTGCAAGAAGATGAGAATATATTGTCAATCACACATGAACAAGAACAACCCGCATACAAATTGGAATATCACTATACAAACTATGTAAAAAATCAAAATGCATTACCTAAGAAAGTCTACGTCATCCGAGAAGATGATGTAGACGCTTTTTATTATGTGATGCTTTTGCCAGAAGAATACTAAAGGAAGTGACGATATATGAATACAATCAAAAGTACAATACACACAGAAGCTATATTTAGCGACGATGAACAACACCGATACTTACTCAAGAAAATATGGAATGAAAAAAAACCCGCTTGTACAGTGATAACGATGTACCCACATTTAGATGGTGTATTATCACTCGATCTTACAACTGTTCTTATCCTTAACCAATTAGCGAATTCTGAACAGTATGGTGCTGTATATCTTGTAAATCTATTTTCCAATATTAAAACGCCTGAAAACCTTAAACATATCAAAGAGCCATACGACAAACATACAGACATTCACTTGATGAAAGCAATTAGTGAAAGTGACACAGTGATTCTAGCTTATGGTGCCTATGCGAAGCGGCCAGTTGTTGTAGAACGTGTTGAACAAGTAATGGAGATGTTAAAACCTCATAAAAAGAAAGTAAAAAAGCTCATCAATCCAGCAACAAATGAAATTATGCACCCACTCAATCCTAAAGCACGTCAAAAATGGATATTGAAATAAAAGATGTTTGTCTAAAAAAATTCTATTTAAATGTCATTTTTATTAGCAAGGTTTTCAACAATATTAAAATATTCTTTATAATTAAATTAGAGCATTCTTCAGTTAACAACGAGAAATGCTCTAAGTTTATTTTGTATTTTGAATTATTATGAATTCTTTATTATATTACAAAGAAAATTGATTACTTCATTTTATTTAGAAATGATTCAATTGAAACTGAATTGGCAGATCTTAACTGCATATTTAATCTATCAGAAAATAAAGTTTTATCATTACTTATCTGATTTATTGCATTGCTTAAATCATAGTAATTATCTAATTTGTATATATTACTACTATGGACAAATTGTCTATTGTGAATAGTTTCTTCAAAAGCAATTATAATCATTTCATGTGCAAATGCTAAATACATACTTTCAAATATTTCTTTCCCTTTATTTATATCTAAATAAATATCGCATTTACAACATAAATTTAAGATAGTTTCCTCAGTACTTTTTGGGTATAAATTTATATTTTGTATTCCACCTAATTGTAATAATCTTGAAGACATTTCAGTTTTAGATGCAATGTGAAATGTGACATTTTGATTCTCTCTAGCAATATATTCTACATATGGAATATTATCAGAATTAGTTATTATAAGTGCTTCATTATTATATTTGTTTACTTTCAAGAATTCGTACACATAACCACTATTTTCAATTTTATGTCGATATGAAGTTTCTACAGAATCCATTACACGATAATATTCTTTTTTATCAGGAATTAAAATTTTCAAGTTATCTATATTTTTTAGAGCAATTTTCATGTTTTCAGGTAAATCATCTTTAATTTTTTCTTGCCAAAATATTCTACACTTCATGTTAAAATCCCGTTGTCTATACAAAAACAGAAATGATGTTGCAAATGAATTAAGCACTATATCTTTTATAGATAAATTTGCTTTTTCAAAAAAGAACGATAAAAACGAGATACGATTATCAAAGAATATATCTTTATTATTCCATCTTAATATTAAATCCTTAGTAACAAGATTCTCCACTAAAAATTCATTATTATTTTGGTCAAAGTAACGTTTCATTATTTGATTTTGATTATCATCCATGACTAATTGGGCATATCGAAAACCATGTTGGTTATAATAATCTATGAATTGAACATGTTCCTTTTTATTAAACCATTCTACTGAAGCCACCACTCTATTACGATATCCCTTTTGATATAAAATTTTGCCTCTTATTTTATCCTTATCCTTAATCACAGCTGATTGATTGGAACCTTCAATTTCCCAATATTTCGGGACTGGAACATCGTTGAAGTAAAGAGGTCTTTCATTTTCGATTGAGTTTCCAGAAAAAAATTTATAAGGCGACAATACATCACTGGGTAAGAATCCATTATCATTAACAACGACAGTTGTAGACTTAATATTCGTATTTATAAATGTTTTATATAATTGAAGCGTTTGACTATTTAAGTTATCGTATAAATTAATCATTTAGCACCTCATCAATTAAGTTTTTCCACTTTTCTTTAATATTTCCTATCAAATAGTTATTTGCAATTTTATATGACTCCGCTCTAGTTTTTTCATTATCTTGAGTAAAGAATAGCAATAGCTTACTTGTGAGTTCAGTTATTAAAGTATCTTCATCCAAATTAGTTATATCTATAGGTACTCTATAACCATTAACATTATTTTTGATAAAAGTGGTATTACCATAATATACATCCAAACCTATTATTCCAAGACCAGAACCAACGGCTTCCATTAGTGTTAATCCGAATCCTTCACTTGTAGAACCCGAAAGATATAATTCATAAGATTTATATATATAAGTAAGATCCATGTGTCCTTTGAGGTGGATATAATTATTAGCTTGATAGTTATCTATAATTTGTTGCAGTTTTTGTCTTTCCGAACCCTCACCGTATATATCAAACCTAATATCATCATTTATTTTGTGTGCTTTAATGACAGCCTTAATAAGCCAATCAACATGTTTCTCATTTGCTAAACGAGAAGCTGTAATCACAGAAAATGGCTTTCTTTGTTGTTCAAATTTTAAATATTTAATATTTCCCACTGGAATAGTATATATCTTAGGTTTAAGATTCTTATATTTTTCAAATTGTAGTTGCAAAACAGCCTTTTGATCTTCTGTAGCAACAATAAAAAAGTCAATATGCTGAGCATTATTAAACACATATTCATAATTATTATTCCATAAAACATATTGGTCATTCGTATTTGAATGATTGTAGTGTTCAGCGTGAATTACTACTCCTACGTGACCCTCTTTTTTATTCTCCAAAATAACTTGCCCAATATTTTTAGAACGGTCTACCAATAAAATATCTTTGTCTTTTAAATTAAGTTGACTAATAAAATACCCTATAAATTCTTTCTTTGAATATAAAATCTTATTCGGAAAGATATACATATTATCGTCGTCTTTTACTATTTCCTCATAAGCTACGCTCCCATTTTCATTAAAAATTTTTCTCAAATAAACTTTAGCTTTTTTATTATATGGCGCATAATACTCTGTAAAAACTTTAGTATAGGTATAAAATTCTTTTCGAATCAGTTTACCACTGGAAACAAATTCAGCACGATCAACAATATCTTCATTTTTATACTTCAAATAACAATTGACATAACAGCTTTTATTATTAAAATAAATTCTTTTTACTTTAGGCTTTATACTTTTAACTTTTACATCGTTTGATTCAAGTTTTTCAATAATATTCTCAATTGTATACGAAGTAGGTTTAATCTTAATGTCTGTAAAATATTGATATATCCATATTACCTCATCATTTGCTATACCTAAATTACTAGTAAGTGTTTGTATATTTTCTTTATTTATAAAATCCAAAAATATAAACTTAAAATCTTCATTCAAGTCATGCAATATGTTTCTTCGATAAAGTTGTGCATACTCAACACCACTACTCGCCCAACCAATACCGAAATTCAGATTATAAATTGTCATATTATCCCTACTTCTATTAAATATGTATGTGCAACAAGGCAAGCTAAATTTATTAGCTTGCCCTGTTAATATAATAATCATTTTCAAATTATTTTTCTTCTTTTTTACGACGTCTACCTAATAATGTTAATCCTCCGAATGCTGCAAGCACCCCTCCGATTAATCCTTGGTGATTGTCTTCTTCACCAGTATCTGGTAATTCAGAGTTTGAATGGCTCTCTGAACCTGATTCGCTTGTTG
>NZ_KV798359.1:12630-38340 GCF_001809655.1 Staphylococcus sp. HMSC055A09 | reverse complement strand
AGACGCAAATGAAGAAAGATGCGAGCGCTTGTTCTCGAAGCAGAGGAAGCACCTTAGCGCCGAAGGTAGCCGACTTACGTTCTAAAGTAAAATAAGTATTTTTAATACTTAATTTTACTTACTTAATGGCCAAAGCCATTAAGAACCAATTGCCAGGCAAATAAATCGTATGGATGCGATGAGCCGAATCGAGACCGCAAGGTCTCTTTTTTTATGCGAAAATAAAGAGATTTAAAAGAGTAAAGATCAATTATTTCAAAGAAAGAACGAGCATAAATTTTTCTAGTATTAGTGAAGTATTAGAGAAATTTATGCTTTTTTAATACACTAGTAGTAAATGAGTAAATTTTTGAGGAGCATTAATATGATTATAAGAGCTTTAGAGGAAACGGATTTACCTTTCGTACATCATTTAAATAATGAATATTCAATTATGTCATATTGGTTTGAAGAACCTTATCAATCACTTAGTGAATTGGAGAATCTTTATAAAAAGCATATTTTAGATGAATCTGAGCGACGATTTATCATTGAAGAAGATGAGGTATCTATCGGTGTAGTAGAATTATTAGAAATCAATTTTATACATCGTACTTGTGAAGTTTTAATTATTATAGATCCTCAATTTGCGAATCGTGGTTATGCTAAAAAAGCTTTCAAAATGGCAATTGATTATGCATTTTTAGTATTAAATATGAATAAAGTATATTTATATGTAGACATTAAAAATGAAAAAGCTGTTCACATTTATAAAAGTAATAATTTCGAGATTGAAGGTACATTAAAGGAACATTTCTATACACGTGGAGAGTATAGAGATTGTTATGTGATGGGATTATTAAAGAGAAATTGGGTTAATCAACATGATGATGATTTATCTCATATTAGGTAGAAGTGTTGCATTGGGAGAATAGAAAAGAGTGGATAAGATGGAAAAACCTATAACAAATAAACTTGAAGAGTTAATTGATAATAAAGTTATTTCAATGCATGTTCCAGGACATAAGAACATGACTATAGGAAATTTAAATCAACTAAAAATTAATATGGATATGACAGAAATTACGGGACTTGATGATATGCATCAACCAGAAGATATCATTTTAGAAAGTATGTCTCATTTTAAAAAACACGATGATTATGATGCATTTTTGCTTATTAATGGGACTACTTCAGGGATACTCTCTGTGATACAGGCATTTTCAGAGAAAAAGGGACGATATCTTATTAGTAGAAATGTTCATAAATCAGTTTTCCATGGGTTAGACTTAGCAAAAGCACAAGCTACTTTTACAGCTATGCATCAAAGTAACCTAACATGTCAATATGTAGAACCAATACTAGAAGATGTGATTGAGGATTATAAGCTAGGTATTTGTACATATCCAAATTATTACGGAGAAACATTTAATATTGGAAATTTCATTAATAAATTACATGATAATGGCATTCCAGTATTAGTAGATGAAGCGCATGGCGCACATTTTGATCTCGAAGGTTTTCCGATTTCGTCTATGAATTATGGTGCGGATTATGTGGTTCAGTCTTATCATAAGACGTTACCAGCTTTAACCATGGGCTCAGTTTTATTTATACATAAAGATGCGCCTTTACGTTCACAAGTAATAGAGTATTTATCTTATTTTCAAACTTCAAGTCCCTCATATTTAGTTATGTCTAGTTTGGAATATGCTCAAGAATTCTATAATGAATTTAAAAGTGAGTTATTCTTTGAAAAGAGAAAACATTTTATAAAAGTATTAAAAAAGAAAGGATTCAACATTGGTGAACCCGACGATGCTGTTAAATTAGTCGTTAGTTATGATGGTTTTGAAGGGTATGATATACAACGTTGGTTCGAAGATCATAATATTTTTGTTGAATTAGTTGATGAGCATCAAATTTTGCTAGTATTACCACTTTGGCATGAAAATGACGTATTTCCGTTTGAATTATTAATTAAAACAATAAATGAAATGGAGATTCCTGAACGAGCTGAACATGCTCCTAAAAAATTGAATTTGATGCTAGCATCGAGTGAGTATAGGGCAGTTCATTTTCCAAAAGTAAAAGAGATAGCAATTCATCAAGCGGAAGGTGAAGTTTTAGCACAGCATATTGTGCCATATCCTCCTGGAATACCAGTAATGTTTAGAGGAGAAGTTATCACGACACATATGATAAAATTATTACAACATTATTCAAACCTCGGAATAAAAGTTGAAGGTTTGAAAGATCAAAATTTTTTAGTTAAGGATGAATAAAATGTCAGCTTTTATAACGTTTGAAGGGCCTGAAGGAGCAGGAAAAACCTCTGTAATATCGAAAGTAAGTCAAAAATTAGCTACAGATATGGATGTTATTACAACTCGTGAACCTGGTGGAGTTCCTACAGGAGAAGAAATACGTAGAGTTGTATTAGAGGGAAATAACATGGATATTCGAACTGAGGCGATGTTGTTTGCAGCCTCAAGACGTGAGCACCTTGTTGAAAAAGTTATCCCGGCATTAAAAAAAGATAAAATTGTACTATGTGATAGATATATTGATAGTTCTTTAGCTTATCAAGGATATGCAAGGGGTATAGGTATTGAAGAAGTGAAAACTTTAAATGAATTTGCAATAAATGGATTGTATCCTGACTTAACTATTTATTTAGATGTAAGTGCTGAAGTAGGACATCAACGTATCCTTAAAAATCAACGTAATCAAAACCGTTTAGATCAGGAAGATAAGGCGTTTCATGAGAAAGTGATTGAAGGTTATCAGAGAGTCATCGATAGCGATCCTGAACGTTTTGTTAAAGTAAATGCGGATCAGGATTTGGAAAATGTTGTTGAGGAAGCTTACCAATCTATCATCAAATATTTAAAAAATATGTGATATAATATTAATAAGAGGTGTTATAAAATGAAGATGATTATAGCGATCGTCCAAGATCAAGATAGTCAAGAACTTTCAGACCAACTCGTAAAAAATAATTTTAGAGCAACTAAATTGGCTACTACAGGCGGATTTTTAAGAGCCGGTAATACTACATTCTTATGTGGTGTTAATGATGAACGTGTTGAAGAACTATTAACGGTTATTGATAACACTTGTGGTAATAGAGAACAACTTGTTTCTCCAATTACTCCAATGGGTGGTAGTGCTGATTCATATATTCCATATCCAGTTGAAGTTGAAGTAGGTGGAGCAACAGTATTTGTTATGCCAATCGAGGCCTTTCACCAATTTTAAATAGAAATAAATGGTCGTTAAATCAAGTGTATGTAAGTTGAAGAGCTGATTAATAGCGACTGTACTGGAATCAATTCAGTTATGAAATAGTAATTATTTTAATTACAATGTTGGGCTGCTTTGAAATGTAGCTTAGGATTGAGGTCATATTCATTCAAAACATGGTTTATCCTTTGAGTTATAGCATTGAAATTCGTTATTATATGTATTAATGTAAAGGATTACTGTTCGCATTGTTAAATTTGATTGAAGTAAGATGTCTACAATCTCAAGCTAATTTTTGAGTAGTCTTTTTTTATATAAGAAATTAAGAAGGAGTCGTCAATCATGGATGAACAACAACAGTTAGCTCATGCATATCATTCAAATAAGTTATCACACGCTTATTTATTTGAGGGTGACGATGCTCAAACTATGAAACATGTAGCTATTAACTTTGCTAAGTTGATTTTGTGTGCAGAGGATAGCCAGTGCGAACTGAAAGTTGATACATTTAATCATCCTGATTTCATGTATGTTTCTTCTGATGAGAACACGATTAAGAAAGAACAAATAGAAAGACTCGTACACTATATGAATCAATTGCCGATTGATGGACGCTATAAAGTGTATATTATCGAAGATTTTGAAAAATTAACTGTTCAAGGTGAAAATAGTATACTAAAATTTTTAGAAGAACCACCAGAGAATACAATCGCGATTTTATTATCGACTAAACCAGAACAAATCTTGGATACGATACATTCTAGGTGTCAACATGTTTATTTTAAGCCAATTGATAGAAAACAGTTTATTGAGCGATTGGTTGAAGCATCACTAACTAAACCTGTTGCTGAAATGATAAGTACATACACAACTCAAGTTGAGACAGCAATAGCATTGAATGAAGAATATGATTTAACTGCTTTAAGAAAGTCAGTTATCCGTTGGTGTGAACTTATTTTATCTAATAAACCAATGGCGATGATTGGTATTATTGATTTGCTTAAACAGGCTAAGAATCGCAAATTACAATTGTTAACATTAGCAGCAGTAAATGGTTTTTTTGAAGACATGATGCATGCAAAAGTAAATATAGATAATCATTTTATATATAGTGATTTGAGTGTGGAAATGAAAAAATACGCGGAAAGTTTAACGTTTAATCAAATGACTCTGATGTATGACCAACTGACTGAAGCTCATAAGAAATTAAACCAAAACGTTAATCCAACACTCGTATTTGAACAAATAGTAATAAGAGGTGTGAGATGAGATGCCAAATGTTGTAGGTGTTCAGTTTCAAAAAGCAGGGAAATTGGAATATTATGCGCCTAACCAACTAAATGTGAACGTTGGCGATTGGGTGGTCGTTGAGTCTAAACGAGGCATTGAAATAGGTATTGTAAAATTCCCGCCGAAAGATGTCGCTAATGAAGATGTTACTTTACCTTTAAAAGAAATTATTCGAGTAGTCAATGAAGAAGATGAAGAACAATATTATAATAATGAGCGCGACGCAAAACAGGCTTTAGAACTTTGTAAGAGAGTGGTAAAGGAACAAAATTTGGATATGCGTTTAGTAAATTGTGAATACACACTAGATAAGTCGAAGGTTATTTTCAATTTTACTGCAGATGATCGTATTGATTTTCGAAAATTAGTTAAGGTATTGGCACAAAATTTAAAAACAAGAATTGAATTACGACAAATTGGCGTAAGAGATGAAGCGAAGTTATTAGGTGGTATTGGGCCATGCGGTCGTTCGCTTTGTTGTTCAACATTTTTAGGTGACTTTGAACCTGTATCTATTAAAATGGCTAAGGATCAAAACCTATCATTAAATCCAACTAAAATTTCAGGAGCATGTGGGCGATTAATGTGTTGTTTGAAATATGAAAATGATTATTACGAAGAAGCAAGAGCACAGTTGCCCGATGTTGGTGAGTTAGTTCAAACTCCTGATGGAAGTGGAAAAGTTATAGGTTTAAATATTTTAGATATTTCAATGCAAGTAAAAATAGAAGGACTTGAACAACCATTAGAGTACAAAATGGAAGAAATTGAAGCGTTTAACTAAGGAGGTTTAGCGACCTTTGAATAGAAATGAATTATTCGAGAGATTAATGCGACTTGAACGAAATGTAGGACAATTAACGAACGATATGACTGAACTCAAAGATTTAGCTGTTGAACTTGTTGAAGAGAATGTGGCGTTGCAAGTTGAAAATGATAATCTAAAAAGATTGATGGAGAAAGACGAGCAGTCAGAATCTAACAATGAAGAAAGAAGTCATTCAAAGCACGTTAAAACGCCTTCTCCAAGTAAAGATAATTTAGCTATGTTATATCGAGAAGGATTTCATATATGTAAAGGCGAATTGTTTGGAAAACACAGACACGGAGAAGATTGCCTACTGTGTTTAAATGTATTAAGTGATTAATGTTTTGAAAGGTCGATATGATTAAATTTAAGGGTGTATTATATGTATGAAAAGAAAATCATGCTATAATGACATCCTTTTTTTAGGAGTAAAAGTATGCTTAAAGAAAATGAGAGATTAGATTGTTTAATTAAAGAGGGGTATGAGATTATTCAAAATGATGATGTGTTTTCTTTTTCAACAGATGCACTGTTATTAGGACATTTGACTGAAGTTAGAAAAAACGATCGAATCATGGACTTATGTTCTGGAAACGGAGTTATACCTTTGCTATTAGCCGCAAAGTGCAATCAAAAGATAGAAGCCATTGAAATCCAAGACCAATTAGTAGAAATGGCTCGTCGCAGTTTTGTACACAATAGCTTAGATGAGAGACTTACAATGTATCTGATGGATTTGAACAATGTATATGACGCCTTCAAACCTTCTCAATATACTTTAGTCACATGTAATCCACCTTATTTTAAAGTGAATCAACTGAATCAACATCAAAAAGAAGCGCATAAAATAGCACGTCATGAGGTAATGTGTGATTTCACTGATTGCGTTAAAGCTGCACGGCATTTGCTTAAGGAAGGTGGACGATTTATCGTCGTACATCGTGCGGATAGGCTTATGGATGTCTTAACTGAAATGAGAAATGGTAAAATTGAACCTAAGAAACTCACTTTTGTATACAGTAAAGCTAATAAATCAGCACAAACGATTGTAGTTGAGGGACGAAAAGGTGGGAAACAAGGGCTAGATATACAGCAACCTTTTTATATTTACAATCAAGATGGTACATATAGTGATGAAATGAAAGGCATATATTATGGATAGACATTTTGTTTATATAGTTAAATGTATGGATGGCAGTTTGTATACTGGTTATGCGAAAGACGTGAATGCGCGTGTTGCAAAACATAATGAAGGTAAAGGTGCTAAATATACTAAAATAAGACGTCCGGTAGAGTTAGTTTATCAAGAAATGTATGGGACAAAATCTGAAGCGTTAAAAAGAGAGTATGAAATTAAAACATTTTCTAGAAAGAAAAAATTAAAAATGATTGAGGAGGGGTAACATGGCAACTTTATTTTTAGTAGGAACGCCTATAGGAAATCTAGCTGATATAACGTTTCGTGCGGTAGACACATTAAAAAATGTAGATATGATTGCATGTGAAGATACTAGAGTGACACGAAAGTTATGTGACCATTACGAGATTGAAACACCTTTAAAATCGTACCATGAACATAACAAAGAACAACAAACAGAGTATTTAATTGAGCAACTCATTTCTGGTTTAAATATAGCTTTAGTTTCAGATGCGGGGTTACCGCTTATAAGTGATCCAGGATATGAGTTAGTTGTTGAAGCACGTAACCAGAATATAAATGTAGAAACAATCCCTGGACCTAATGCAGGTTTAACAGCACTAATGGCAAGTGGTCTTCCTTCTTTTACATATACATTTTTAGGCTTTTTACCTAGAAAAGAGAAAGAAAAATTAGATGTATTGCAAGAGAGAATGTATCAATATAGTACTTTGATTTTATATGAATCTCCACATCGTGTTACTGACACACTTAAAGCAATAGCTAAAGTTGATAATATGAGAAAAATAGCTATAGGCAGAGAACTGACTAAAAGATTTGAGCAACTTATGACTTTACCAGTTGAGCACATGCTAGAAATGATTCAAAGTGGTGACATTCCACTAAAAGGTGAATTTGTGATTCTAATTGAAGGCGCACGTCCTTTAGTCAATCACTCATGGTTTGAGGAATTAAGTATTAAAGAACATGTTGAATATTATATTGAAAGAGATCAATTAAAACCGAAGAAAGCAATTAAGTCAGTAGCGCTAGATCGTGGAATGAAAACTGGAGAAGTATACAATATATATCATGATGTAGAATAAAAATTATTATGTTCTACATGTATTTAATTAGTGATGAATTCACGTGAAAGCCACCATAAAACACCGATTTTATGGTATTGTAGTAAAGATGATGACAATTCATTTTCAAATGATGAGAGAATGTGAAAGTTGATACATAGTAGTGCGCTACTTCATTGAAAAGAAAAATAAATTTAGATATCATTTATTATGTAATTAATGAGGAGGACCAGTGATGGCTAAAGATACATTTTATATAACTACCCCAATTTATTATCCAAGTGGGAACTTACACATCGGTCATGCATACTCTACTGTCGCAGGCGACGTTATTGCGCGCTATAAAAGAATGCAAGGGTATGATGTTCGTTATTTAACAGGTACAGATGAACATGGCCAAAAAATTCAAGAAAAAGCTCAAAAAGCTGGTAAAACTGAATTAGAATATTTAGATGAAATGATTGCCGGAATTAAAAGTTTATGGGATAAACTCGAAATTTCAAATGATGATTTTATTCGTACAACTGAAGAACGTCATAAGCAAGTTGTTGAAAAAGTGTTTGAACGCCTACTTAAACAAGGTGATATTTATTTAGGAGAATACGAAGGTTGGTATTCAGTTCCTGATGAAACTTATTATACAGAATCACAACTTGTTGACCCAGTTTATGAAAATGGGGAAATTGTAGGGGGGGGAAGTCCAGATTCCGGACATGAAGTTGAACTTGTTAAAGAAGAAAGTTATTTCTTTAATATTAATAAATATACAGATCGTTTATTAGAGTTTTATGATGAAAATCCAGATTTCATCCAACCTCCATCTAGAAAAAATGAAATGATTAATAACTTTATCAAACCTGGATTAGAAGATTTAGCTGTATCTCGTACATCATTTGACTGGGGAGTTCGTGTACCATCAAATCCTAAACATGTTGTATACGTTTGGATTGATGCGCTTGTAAACTATATTTCTTCTTTAGGCTATTTATCAGATGATGAAGAACTTTTCAATAAATATTGGCCTGCAGATATCCATTTAATGGCTAAGGAAATCGTACGTTTCCACTCTATTATTTGGCCGATATTATTAATGGCTTTAGACTTACCGCTACCTAAGAAAGTCTTCGCGCATGGTTGGATTTTAATGAAAGACGGTAAAATGAGTAAATCTAAAGGTAATGTTGTTGATCCTAATGTATTAATTGACCGCTATGGTCTAGATGCTACGCGTTATTACTTAATGCGTGAGTTACCGTTTGGTTCAGATGGAGTATTCACTCCAGAAGCTTTCGTTGAACGCACGAATTATGATTTAGCGAATGACCTAGGTAACTTGGTTAATCGTACAATTTCAATGATAAATAAATATTTCCAAGGTGAGTTACCAGCATATCAAGGTCCTAAACATGAACTTGATGAAGATATGGAAGCGATGGCACTTGAAACAGTTAAAAACTTTAATGAAAATATGGAAAGTTTACAATTCTCTGTAGCATTATCAATGGTTTGGAAATTTATTAGCCGTACGAATAAATATATTGATGAAACTCAACCATGGGTATTAGCTAAAGATGAGGATCAACGTGACATGCTTGGTAATGTAATGGCACATCTAGTTGAGAACATTCGTTTTTCAGCTGTTTTACTGCAACCATTCTTAACACATGCACCAAGAGAGGTTTTCAAACAACTTAACATGAATGACCCTAAATTATCGCAATTAGAAAGTCTTGAAAGCTACGGTGCACTTACTGAACCAATATTAGTTACTGAAAAGCCAACACCTATTTTCCCAAGATTAGATACGGAAGCGGAAATAGCTTATATTAAAGAATCTATGCAACCACCTAAATCTGAAGAAAAAGAGGAAGTGCCAAGTAAAGAACAAATTGATATTAAAGACTTTGATAAAGTTGAAATTAAAGCTGCAACAATTACTGATGCTGAAAATGTTAAAAAATCAGATAAATTATTGAAAATTCAAATTGATTTAGACAACGAACAACGTCAAATCGTATCTGGAATAGCAAAATTCTATAAACCTGAAGATATTATTGGTAAAAAAGTTGCTGTAGTTACCAATCTAAAACCTGCTAAATTAATGGGACAAAAATCTGAAGGTATGATTTTATCAGCAGAGAAAGATGGGGTACTGACATTAGTAAGTTTACCAAGTGCAATTCCAAACGGTGCAGTCATTAAATAATATTGTTTAAAGATAGGAGAGATAATGATGTTAATCGATACACATGTACATTTAAATGATGAACAATATGATGAAGATTTAAATGAAGTGATATCTCGCGCGCAAGAAGCAGGCGTAGATAGAATGTTCGTAGTAGGATTTGATACACCTACTATAGAACGCACTATGGAACTCATAGATAAATATGAATTTATTTATGGAATTATCGGTTGGCATCCTGTCGATGCTATAGATTGTACAGACGAACGATTAGAGTGGATTGAAAGCCTGTCTAAGCATCCTAAGATTATTGGTATCGGAGAAATGGGCTTAGACTATCATTGGGATAAATCTCCTGCTGATGTTCAAAAAGAAGTATTTAGAAAGCAAATTGCCCTAGCTAAACGTGTGAAATTACCTATAATTATTCACAATCGTGAAGCAACTCAAGACTGTGTTGACATTTTAATGGAGGAACATGCCGAAGAAGTCGGTGGCATCATGCACAGTTTTAGCGCTTCGCCTGAAATTGCGGATGTTGTCATAAACAAGTTGAATTTCTATGTTTCTCTTGGTGGTCCAGTTACTTTCAAAAATGCCAAACAGCCTAAAGAAGTGGCACAACATGTACCTATGGATCGTTTGTTATGTGAAACTGATGCACCATATTTATCTCCACATCCTTATAGAGGTAAACGAAATGAACCAGAACGTGTGACTTTAGTTGCACAACAAATTGCTGATTTACGAGATATGTCCTATGAGGAAGTTTGTCGACAAACGACTGAAAATGCAGAACGTTTATTTAAATTGAACTAATAATAATTATAGTGGGAAAGGTGTCCGACTTTGAAAGGATGAATATCATCACACTTTTAAAAGTATGAGACATCTTTCTCATTTTTTATAAATTTAAGAGTGCCGGTATAGTAATATTAAAGATTCAAGTAGCTCATGTTTTAATAATTAGAATTATTTATATAAAATAAAGTTAAATGTCATAGACTTGGAAGGTATAAATATGAAGATTAATGAATTTATCGTTGTAGAAGGTAGGGATGATACTGAACGTGTTAAAACTGCTGTAGAATGCGATACAATTGAAACGAATGGTAGTGCAATCAATCAGGATACACTAAATGTTATACGTCACGCTCAAGAAACTAGAGGTGTTATTGTACTGACTGACCCTGATTTCCCAGGTGATAAAATTCGACATACAATACGTGATTATGTACCAGGTGTGAAACATGCTTACTTAGATAGAGAAAAAGCTAAAAACAAAAGAGGTAAAATTGGCATTGAGCATGCAAACGTTAAAGATATTCGTGAAGCTTTAATGCATGTGAGCTCTCCATTAGAAGAAGCAGAAGAAACTATTGATAAGAGTGTACTTATTGATTTAGGGCTTATTATTGGTAAGGATGCAAGACGTCGTAGAGAGATATTAGGACAAAAACTACATATTGGTCACTCAAATGGCAAACAATTGCTAAAGAAACTTAACGCATTTGGTTATACAGAACAAGATGTAAGAGAGGCATTACTTGATGATGAAAGAAGGGAGAAATAAATGGAACATAAAGATATAGCTACACCATCTCGTACGCGAGCTTTATTAGACCAATACGGTTTTAACTTTAAAAAAAGTTTGGGCCAAAACTTCTTAGTTGATGTAAATATAATTAATAAAATTATTGATGCGAGTCAAATAGATGATACTACGGGCGTAATTGAAGTTGGTCCTGGTATGGGATCATTGACTGAACAGCTTGCTAAAAATGCTAAAAAAGTGATGTCTTTTGAAATAGACCAAAGATTAATTCCAGTTCTTGAGGATACTCTTGCTCCATATGATAATGTGACAATTATTAATGAAGATATATTAAAAGCAAATATTAGTAAAGCAGTTCATACACACCTAAGTGATTGTGAAAAAATCATGGTTGTGGCAAATTTACCTTATTATATTACTACGCCTATATTATTAAATTTAATGCAACAAGATATACCTATAGATGGCTATGTGGTAATGATGCAAAAAGAAGTTGGTGAACGTCTTAATGCAACTGTAGGTACTAAAGCATATGGTTCACTTTCAATAGTTGCTCAATATTATACAGAGACAAGTAAAGTTCTGACAGTGCCTAAATCGGTGTTTATGCCACCTCCAAATGTTGATTCTATTGTAGTAAAACTGATGCAACGTGAAGAACCTTTAGTACAAGTTGATAATGAAGAAGCGTTTTTTAAATTAGCTAAAGCTGCATTTGCACAACGACGTAAAACAATTAATAATAACTACCAAAACTTTTTTAAAGATGGTAAAAAGCATAAAGCGTCAATATTAAATTGGTTGGAAAGTGCAGAAATTGATCCAAAACGACGTGGTGAAACGCTTACAATACAAGATTTTGCTAATTTATATGAGGAAAAGAAAAAATTCCCAGAATTATAAAATTAATATGTTGACAAAGGTCATTTACCTTGATAAAATTTAAATTTTATTTGACGAAAACGCTCTGAATATGGTATTATGTAACTTGTAGCGAGGTGGGGCAATATGCCAAAATCAATTTTGGACATCAAAAATTCTATTGATTGTCATTTAGGAAATCGTATTGTACTTAAAGCCAATGGTGGACGCAAAAAGACAATTGAACGCTCAGGTGTTTTAAAAGAAACATATCCTTCAGTATTCATTGTCGAGTTAGATCAAGATAAACACAACTTTGAACGCGTATCTTATACATACACTGATGTGCTTACAGAGAACGTACAAGTTTCATTTGAAGAAGATAATCATCAAGAAGCAGTTGCACACTAATTATAAACACATAAGAGTGATTGATTACTCTAAACTTCACAGTTTTATATTATATTTATTAAGGTGAGTATTGGGCGAAAAGTTCAATACTCTTTTTTTGGTATAAGGTCCTCGTAAAGTTTGAGTCATAGTTACTCAGGACTTTTCAAATACGGCTCATATAAAAATTTATATTTTAAAAAATCAAAAAACGTATATTATTACTTTTTAAAATGTATTTCATTAAGATTTTACGAAAAATTGAAGGTAATCTATCAAATATTTAAGACCTTTATGTTAAAATCATCTTATTAATAATTCGAAGAGAGGGCGGAAAAATGATATATGAAACGGCACCTGCCAAAATAAATTTTACGCTCGATACCCTTTTCAAAAGAGATGATGGTTATCATGAAATAGAAATGATTATGACTACGATTGATTTAAACGATCGATTATCTTTTCAAAAACGCAAAGATAAAAAGATTGTTGTAGATATTGAACATAATTATGTGCCTAATGATCACAAGAACCTTGCATATAGAGCGGCGCAATTGATGGTTGATACGTATAATATTAAAGAGGGCGTTACAATTACTATTGATAAAGATATACCAGTTTCGGCTGGATTAGCTGGTGGTTCTGCGGATGCGGCAGCTACGATGAGAGGTATGAATCGTTTGTTTGAGTTAGGTAAATCATTAGATGAATTATCGGCACTAGGTATACAAATTGGGACGGATATCCCGTTTTGTATTTATAATAAGACTGCAGTATGTACTGGTCGAGGTGAATGTGTGACATTTTTAGATAAACCACCTTCTGCATGGGTAGTTTTGGCTAAACCAGATTTAGGAATATCCTCTCCAGATGTATTTAAAGCACTAAACTTAAACGAAAAGCATGTTGTAAATAACGATATGTGCAAACAGGCTTTAAAAACAAACAATTACTATCAATTATGTGAGAGCTTATCTAACCGTTTAGAGCCTATTTCGATATCAATGCATCCAGAAATAAAAAAGCTGAAAGATAACATGTTACAATGCGGTGCTGATGGTGCATTAATGAGCGGGAGTGGTCCAACGGTATATGGTTTAGCTCAAAAAGAGCGACAGGCTAAAAACATTTATAATTCAGTTAACGGATGTTGCAACGAAGTATATTTAGTAAGATTATTAGGATAGAAGGGTTTGAAAAAATGAGATATAAAAGAAGCGAACGTATTGTGTTTATGACTCAATACCTTATGAATCATCCGAATAAATTAATACCCCTCACTTTTTTCGTTAAAAAATTTAAACAAGCGAAATCTTCTATAAGTGAAGATGTTCAAATCATTAAAAACACTTTTCAAAAAGAACAGTTGGGTACGGTTATTACAACTGCTGGTGCAAGTGGTGGTGTGACTTATAAACCAATGATGAGTAAGGCTGAAGCGACTGAGGTTGTTAACGAAGTCATTACGCATTTACAAGAAAAAGAACGATTGTTGCCTGGAGGCTATTTATTCTTATCAGATTTAGTTGGCAACCCTACTTTATTGAATAAAGTAGGCAAGTTGATTGCAAGTATTTATATGGAAGAGCAACTAGATGCTGTCGTGACAATTGCCACTAAAGGTATATCGCTTGCTAATGCAGTAGCAAACGTATTAAATTTACCTGTAGTGGTTATTAGAAAAGACAATAAGGTAACTGAAGGTTCTACTGTTTCCATTAACTATGTTTCTGGATCATCAAGAAAGATAGAAACTATGGTGTTATCAAAACGTACTTTAGCTGAGAATTCCAATGTCCTCGTAGTAGACGATTTTATGAGAGCTGGGGGCTCTATAAATGGAGTTATGAATTTAATGAACGAGTTTAAAGCTCACGTAAAAGGGGTATCAGTACTTGTAGAATCAAAAGAAGTTAAACAAAGATTGATTGAAGATTATACTTCCTTAGTCAGATTATCAGATGTCGATGAATATAATCAGGAATTTAAAGTAGAGCCAGGCAACAGCTTGTCTAAATTTTCTTAGAAAAGGAGCATTTATACAACATGAAAACAGTAAACACAAACAAAGCACCAGAAGCATTAGGACCATATTCACATGCTACAGTAGTTAATGACTTAGTCTTTACATCAGGTCAAATTCCATTAACACTTGATGGAAATATCGTTAGCGATGATGTACAAGAACAAACGAAGCAAGTTTTAGAAAATTTAACTGTAGTACTTCAAGAAGCTGGTTCTGATTTAGATTCAGTTGTGAAAGCAACAATTTTTATTTCTGATATGAATAATTTCCAAAAAATTAATGAAATCTATGGAGATTATTTCGGCAAATACCAACCTGCACGTAGCTGTGTTGAGGTAGCACGTTTACCTAAAGACGTGAAGGTGGAAATTGAATTGATAGGTAAAGTTAAGGAATAATAATTTTCTTTTAAAAAATATTGTCAAGCTTCTAATTAATATAAAGATATACTAGGGGGCTCACTACATGAAAGTGACAGATGTAAGACTTAGAAAAATACAAACTGATGGCAGAATGAAAGCTCTTGTTTCCATTACACTTGATGAAGCATTTGTAATCCATGACTTACGTGTAATTGAAGGAAACTCAGGTTTATTCGTTGCTATGCCAAGTAAACGTACACCAGATGGTGAATTCCGCGACATTGCGCATCCAATCAACTCTGATATGCGTCAAGAAATTCAAGATGCTGTAATGAAAGTATATGATGAAACTGATGAAGTCATTCCGGATAAAAATGCGACTTCAGACAATGAAGAATCAGACGAAGCTTAATTAAAAAATATAAAATTAAAGTATAAAAAATGGTCAACGTTTCAAATGTCGGAGCGTTGACCATTTTTTATGACAACAACTCATTGTCGCCCGATATTTACATAATTTAAGTTGTTTATAAAAAATTAACGATTAGTTAACAAAAACTTTTAAAAGTTGAAAGTCTATTAGTTGTTAAATTATAATAATTATGAAGTGTAAATTTTAATGGAGGGTTAGCATTCATGCAAAGACATGCGATTATTTTGGCAGCAGGTAAAGGCACAAGAATGAAATCTAAAAAATATAAAGTGCTTCATGAAGTTGCTGGCAAGTCAATGATTGAACATGTTCTCAACAATGTTAAACAATCTGGAGTTAATCAAATTGTAACTATCGTTGGACACGGCGCAGAAAGTGTCAAAGAAACTTTAGGCGATCAATCATTATACAGTTTTCAAGAGGAACAACTTGGAACAGCACATGCTGTAAAGATGGCATATGAACATTTGGAAGATAAAGAGGGGACAACTTTAGTTGTGTGTGGTGATACGCCGTTAATCACATCTAAGACGTTAGAATCACTTATCGACCAACACGAAAGTACAGAAGCACAAGTAACTGTATTATCTGCGTCAACTCAACAACCGTACGGATATGGTCGAATTGTAAGAGATTCCAACCATCAATTAGAACGAATTGTTGAAGAAAAAGACGCAAATGAAAACGAACGTGCGATTAAGGAAATTAGTTCTGGTATTTTTGCTTTTGATAATAAAGAGCTATTTGATAAATTAGCACAAGTCAAAAATGATAACGTTCAAGGTGAATATTATTTACCTGATGTTTTATCGCTTATTTTAGACGATGGTGGTAAGGCAGAAGTGTACCATACAGATGATTTTGACGAAATCATGGGTGTCAACGATAGAGTTATGTTAAGTCAGGCTGAAAAAGCTCTACAAAAACGTATTAATCATTACCATATGAGAAATGGCGTAACTATTATTGACCCAGATTCAACATTTATCGGTCCTGATGTAGAAATAGGTGCTGACACAACAATAGAACCAGGTGTACGTATTGGTGGCCGTACGATTATCGGTGAAGACGTATTAGTTGGTCAATATTCTGAAATTAATAATAGTACAATTCGTTCGAATGCTAACATCAAACAATCTGTCATTAACGATTCAGTTGTAGGAGAAAAAACAAAAGTTGGGCCATTTGCTCAGTTAAGACCAGGCTCAAATCTTGGCGCAGATGTAAAAGTTGGCAACTTTGTTGAAGTTAAGAAGTCAGATCTCAAAGATGGCGCAAAAGTTTCACATCTTAGCTATATTGGTGATGCTGAAATTGGTGAAAGAACAAACATTGGCTGTGGTTCTATAACTGTTAATTACGATGGGGTAAATAAATTTAAAACGATTGTAGGTAACGATGCGTTTATTGGTTGTAATACTAACCTCATAGCCCCTGTAACAGTAAATGATCACACCCTTATTGCAGCTGGTTCAACAATTACAGATGATATACCTGAAGATAGCTTAGCCATCGCGCGCGTTAGACAAGTGAATAAAGAAGGCTATTTGAAAAAATAGTTAATTAAAAAAACAACATGTTGTTAGATTAAAGTGGAAATGAATTAGCAATAGAAATTATTTTGATTTAACTTGTAACATAGTAAAAAAGTTCTATTTTCTATATAATAAACAGTGTAAGTAAATAATTGGAGGACTATAAATGTTAAATAATGAATATAAGAATTCATCATTAAAGATCTTTTCGCTCAAAGGTAATGAACCTTTAGCACAAGAAGTAGCAGATCATGTAGGGATTGAACTAGGGAAATGTTCAGTAAAACGTTTTAGTGACGGAGAAATTCAAATTAACATCGAAGAAAGTATCCGTGGTTGTGATGTGTTTATTATTCAACCAACTTCATATCCTGTAAACCTTCATTTAATGGAGTTACTTATTATGATTGACGCATGTAAACGTGCTTCGGCAGCTAATATTAACATCGTAGTTCCTTACTATGGTTATGCACGTCAAGATAGAAAAGCGCGAAGCCGTGAACCGATTACAGCTAAATTAGTTGCAAATCTTATTGAAACAGCAGGTGCCAATCGTATGATTGCTCTTGATTTACATGCACCTCAAATTCAAGGATTCTTCGATATCCCAATCGACCACTTAATGGGTGTACCTATCCTTGCTCAACATTTTGAAAATGACCCTAATATCAATCCAGAAGAATGTGTTGTTGTTTCACCAGACCATGGTGGTGTAACACGCGCACGTAAATTAGCAGACATTTTAAAAACTCCAATTGCAATTATCGATAAACGTCGTCCAAAACCAAATGTAGCAGAAGTCATGAATATTGTTGGTGAGATTGAAGGACGCACAGCAATTATTATTGATGATATTATCGATACTGCTGGAACAATTACATTAGCCGCGCAAGCACTTAAAGATAAAGGTGCTAAAGAAGTTTATGCTTGTTGTACGCACCCTGTATTATCAGGTCCAGCTAAAGAACGTATTGAAAACTCTGCAATTAAAGAATTGATCGTTTCAAATTCTATTCAATTAGAGGACAGCAGAAAACCATCTAATACTAAAGAACTTTCTGTAGCAGGATTAATCGGTAAAGCGATTATCCGTGTTTATGAACGAGAATCTGTAAGTGTATTATTTGACTAAAGGTTACAAATGCGTTTGACGAATTAACTAACAACGTGTATAATACATTCGTTCTTGAATTTACGGACAAATAAACACTTGCAAGCAACTATAGAGTTGATGGGCAAGTGAGGAGCAGATGAGAACAGTCGATAGATTGTTAATACTGCAAAATTTGAAAGGTGGAAATTTGAATGGCTTCATTAAAGTCAATCATCCGTCAAGGTAAACAAACTCGTTCTGACCTTAAACAATTAAGAAACTCAGGTAAAGTACCTGCAGTTGTATACGGTTACGGTACTAAAAATACTTCAGTTAAAGTTGATGAAGTTGAATTCATCAAAGTAATCCGTGAAGTAGGACGTAATGGTGTTATTGATTTAGGCGTAGGTTCTAAAACAATTAAAGTAATGGTTTCAGATTATCAATTTGACCCATTAAAAAACCAAATTACTCATATCGACTTCTTAGCAATCAACATGAGTGAAGAACGTACTGTAGAAGTACCAGTTCACTTAGTTGGTGAAGCTGTAGGCGCTAAAGAAGGTGGCGTAGTTGAACAACCATTATTCGACTTAGAAGTTTCAGCTACTCCAGAAAATATCCCTGAATCAATCGAAGTGGATATCTCTGAATTACAAATCAACGACAGCTTCTCTGTTGCTGATGTTAAGATTACTGGTGACTTCACTATCGAAAATGACCCAGAGGATTCAATCGTAACAGTCGTTCCTCCAACAGACGAACCTTCTGAAGAAGAAGTGGAAGCTATGGAAGGTGAATCAGCTACTGAAGAACCTGAAGTTGTTGGTGACGACAAAGAATCTGAAGAAGAAAACAAAGAAGAAGAGTAATTTCTTTTTGCTTTCTAACTGTCATTCATATGATGGCTTTAGATGATTAATGACATACAAGCACTGTGCTTATACTAATAAGCATGGTGCTTTTTGTGTTATTATAGGGAATGATTAATTATTTGAAGTGATATGAAAATATGGACGGATGATATGACGATAACGTGTATGATTTCGTCCCTTCATTTTCAATAAAAAAACCGGTCCAAATTGATACGGCTGATAGATAAATTAAGAATAATGACGGAGGTAACATAAGATGAAGTGTATTGTCGGTCTCGGCAACATAGGTAAACGTTTCGAACTTACAAGACATAATATTGGTTTTGAAGTTATCGATTATATATTAGAACGTAATCAATTTACACTCGATAAACAAAAGTTTAAAGGTGCTTACACGATTGAGCGTTTAAATGGGGACAAAGTATTATTTATAGAACCAATGACAATGATGAATCTTTCAGGCGAAGCGGTAGCACCGTTAATGAATTATTATAATGTTGAACCTGAAGATTTAATCGTTTTGTATGATGATTTAGATTTAGAGCAGGGACAAGTGCGTCTGCGTCAAAAGGGGAGCGCGGGTGGACACAATGGAATGAAATCTATAATTAAAATGCTTGGTACTGATCAATTTAAACGTATTCGAATTGGAGTAGGGAGACCAACGAATGGTATGTCAGTTCCTGACTACGTATTACAACGCTTTTCTAAAGAAGAAATGGTAACTATGGACAAAGTGATTGAACATGCTGCTAGAGCTGTCGAAGCTTTCATAGAATCATCAAGATTTGATCATGTAATGAATGAATATAATGGTGAAGTCAATTGAAATCAATAATTACTGATTATATTAGTGAAGATAAGCGTTTTCAGGAATTAGACGACGTTTTTGGACAGGAGAATATATTAGTTACAGGTCTCTCCCCTTCTGCTAAAGCAACGATTATTGCTGAGAAATATTTAAAAGATCAGAAACAATTACTACTTGTAACTAACAATTTGTATCAAGCAGATAAAATTGAAACAGATTTATTACAATATGTTGATGGCTCAGAAGTTTATAAATATCCCGTTCAAGATATTATGACTGAAGAGTTTTCTACACAAAGTCCTCAGTTGATGAGTGAACGCGTACGAACATTGACGGCGTTAGCCCAAGGCCAACGAGGGTTATTTATCGTGCCTTTAAATGGCTTTAAGAAATGGCTAACTCCAGTCGATATGTGGAAAAATCATCAAATGACATTAAAAGTAGGCGAAGACATTGATGTCGAGGCGTTTCTTAACAAACTAGTTAATATGGGATATCGTCGAGAAAGTGTAGTATCTCATATTGGTGAATTCTCACTACGTGGGGGCATTATCGATATATATCCATTGATAGGATCGCCGGTAAGAATAGAGTTATTTGATACAGAAGTCGACTCCATTAGAGATTTCGATGTTGAAACACAACGTTCTAATGAGAACTTAGATGAGGTAGATATTACTACTGCAAGCGACTATATCATCACTGATGAGGTTATTCAGCATCTACAAACACATTTGAAAGAAGCTTATGAACACACACGTCCTAAAATTGAAAAATCTGTACGCAATGATTTAAAAGAGACGTATGAAAGTTTTAAATTATTTGAGTCTACTTTCTTTGATCATCAATTATTACGTCGCTTAGTCGCATTTATGTATGAACAACCCTCTACTATTATAGATTACTTTAGAGATGATGCGGTTATCGCTGTAGATGAATTTAATCGTGTCAAAGAGACGGAAGAAACGTTAACTACTGAAGTTGACGATTTTATTAGTAATTTAATTGAGAGTGGAAATGGATTCATCGGTCAAAGTTTCATGAAATATGATGGGTTTGAAACTTTACTTGAGAAGAAACCAGTTGCATACTTCACGTTATTTACATCTTCAATGCAAGTACCATTGCAACATATCATTAAATTCTCATGTAAACCTGTTCAACAATTTTACGGTCAATACGATATCATGCGCTCTGAATTTCAAAGATATGTTCATAATGACTATACCATCATTGTGCTTGTGGAGACCGAAACTAAAGTAGAGCGTATTCAGTCTATGTTGAATGAAATGCACATCCCTACTGTTTCTCATATCCATGAAAAGGTAGATAGCGGACAAGCTATCGTAACGGAAGGTAGTTTGTCAGAAGGCTTTGAACTACCATACATGCAATTAGTGGTCATTACGGAGAGAGAACTTTTCAAGACTAAGCAAAAGAAACAGCGAAAACGCACCAAAACGATATCCAACGCTGAAAAGATCAAGTCTTATCAAGACTTGAATGTTGGCGACTACATTGTTCACGTGCATCATGGTGTGGGTCGTTACTTAGGTGTTGAAACACTTGAAGTAGGCGATACGCATCGAGATTATATTAAATTACAATACAAAGGAACAGATCAATTATTCGTACCAGTGGATCAAATGGATCAAGTTCAGAAGTATGTTGCTTCAGAGGATAAATCGCCAAGACTGAATAAATTAGGCGGTACAGAATGGAAAAAAACGAAAGCTAAAGTTCAACAAAGCGTTGAAGATATTGCTGATGAACTGATTGATCTGTATAAAGAGCGAGAGATGTCTGTGGGTTACCAATACGGGGAAGACACCGCAGAACAATCAGCCTTTGAGCATGATTTCCCTTATGAATTAACGCCAGACCAAGGTAAATCAATCGAAGAAATAAAAGGTGATATGGAACGTGAAAGACCTATGGATCGCTTATTATGTGGCGACGTAGGTTATGGTAAGACTGAAGTAGCTGTACGTGCTGCATTTAAAGCGGTTATGGAAGGGAAGCAAGTCGCATTCCTAGTACCAACCACAATTTTGGCGCAACAGCACTATGAAACGTTAATTGAACGTATGCAAGATTATCCTGTAGAAATTCAACTTGTCAGTCGTTTCCGTACGACGAAAGAGGTTCGTGAAACTAAAGAAGGCTTAAAATCTGGCTACGTTGATATTGTAGTAGGAACACACAAACTACTTGGTAAAGATATTCAATATAAGGATTTAGGCTTACTCATAGTCGATGAAGAACAACGCTTTGGTGTGCGCCATAAAGAGCGTATTAAAACACTTAAGAAGAACGTTGACGTGCTTACATTAACTGCAACCCCAATTCCAAGAACGTTGCATATGAGTATGTTAGGTGTTCGTGATTTATCCGTAATTGAAACACCACCTGAGAATCGTTTCCCAGTGCAAACCTATGTATTAGAGCAGAATACGAATTTTATTAAAGAAGCATTAGAACGTGAGTTATCTCGTGACGGCCAAGTATTCTATCTTTATAACAAAGTTCAATCAATTTATGAAAAACGTGAACAGCTTCAAATGTTAATGCCAGAAGCTAATATTGCTGTTGCACATGGACAAATGACAGAACGTGATTTAGAGGAAACAATGCTTAGCTTTATTAACCATGAATACGATATCCTCGTGACCACAACGATTATAGAAACAGGCGTAGATGTACCTAACGCGAATACATTGATTATCGAAGAAGCGGACCGGTTTGGTCTTAGTCAGCTGTATCAATTAAGAGGTCGTGTAGGACGTTCGAGTCGTATAGGTTATGCTTATTTCTTACATCCGGCGAATAAAGTTCTAAATGAAACTGCTGAAGAACGTTTACAAGCAATTAAAGAATTTACTGAATTAGGTTCAGGATTTAAAATTGCTATGCGAGATCTTAATATTCGTGGCGCGGGTAACTTACTTGGTAAACAACAACACGGCTTTATTGATTCTGTCGGTTTCGACCTATATTCACAAATGCTTGAAGAAGCCGTTAATGAGAAACGTGGTATTAAAGAAGAGACGCCAGATGCACCAGAAGTGGAAGTTGAACTTAACCTTGATGCGTACTTACCGGCTGAATATATTCAAAATGAACAAGCTAAAATTGAAATATATAAAAAGCTGCGTAAGGTTGAGACAGAAGATCAATTATTTGATGTGAAAGATGAATTAATCGATAGATTTAATGATTATCCTGTCGAAGTAGAACGTCTCTTAGACATCGTTGAAATCAAAGTACACGCTTTACATGCTGGTATTACTTTAATTAAAGATAAAGGTAAAACAGTTGAAATTTCACTCTCTAATAAAGCTACCGAAAATATTAATGGTGAAGAATTGTTTAAACAGACGCAACCTCTAGGTAGAGCGATGAAAGTAGGCGTACAAGAAAATGCGATGCGCGTTACTTTAACTAAATCTAAGCAATGGCTAGATAGTTTGAAATTCTTAGTTAAATGTATTGAAGAAAGTATGGCGATTGAAGATGAAGCATAAGCCTAAGCCTAAAACGGCATTCAATGGTGTTGTGATACTGACGCTAGCGCTTGTCATTGTTAAAATCTTAAGCGCTATTTATCGCGTACCTTACCAAAATGTTTTGGGCGATCAGGGTCTGTATGCTTATCAACAAATTTATCCTATTGTCGCTTTAGGAATGATTCTATCTATGAACGCAATACCTAGTGCGGTCACTCAAGTATTAGGTGTGCATAGTCCAATTGCATCATACTCGAAGGTCATGTTGAGATTACAGTATGTTGGCTTGGCCATATTTACAATCATATTCATTGGTGCGTATCCTTTAGCGCTATGGATGGGCGATTCAAGACTGACACCTATGTTAAGAATGGCAAGTTTTAGTTTTATATTTATTGGCATACTAGGTGTCTTACGCGGTTTTTATCAGACAAAACAAGCTATGAATATTCCAGCTATTTCCCAGGTAATAGAACAATTGATTCGAGTAAGTTTAATCATCGTAGCGATTGTTTTATTTTCTTTACACAGTTGGTCTATTTATCAGGCTGGTACACTCGCGATTTTAGCATCTTCTATTGGATTTTTAGGTTCCATGCTATATCTAGTGCTGACGCGTCCATTTTCCTTAAAATTAAAGCACAATACCGCTCATGTTGATTGGCGTCAGCTCTTCATGTCGATACTCATCTATGCATTAAGCCAATTAATTGTCATTTTATGGCAGGTGGTTGATAGCTTCACTGTTATACACACGCTTCAAGTGAGTGGTCTGTCATTCGATACAGCTATCCGATATAAAGGTATTTATGATAGAGGGGCATCCTTTATTCAAATGGGGTTAATTGTTACCACAACATTTAGTTTCGTACTTATACCTTTATTGACTGAAGCTATTCATCAACGCAATCAAGTTCTGATGAACCGATATGCGAATGCTTCAATTAAAATTACGGTATTGATAAGTTCTGCAGCAGGAATTGGCTTAATTAATCTCTTGCCACTCATGAATCGTGTCTTTTTTAAGAACGATAGTCTAACGGGAACACTCAGTATTTACATGATTACAGTCGTTTGTGTTTCACTTATTATGATGAATATAGCATTATTACAAGTATTGAATCGCATTAGACCTATTTTAGTGGGTATCGTACTTGGAATACTCTCAAAAGCTATTTTGAATATTATGTGTATCAGTCAGCTAAGTATCTTTGGTGCGAGTTTAAGTACCGTACTTTCATTAATTTTATTTGTAACTGTGCTACAAGTGGCAGTACTGAAACACTATCATTTTAGACGTATGTCGTTATTTATCATTAAACTCATAGGCGGTTTAGTGGTGATGAGTATAAGTGTGCAAATCATCATGCTCACCATTCCTGCCCATGGACGTGTAATGGGACTTATTGAATTAGTTATGAGTGCCTTCATTGGTGTTGGTGTTTTACTCATATATGTTGTAATGTTTAATGTATTAAGCTATAAAGAACTCAAATATTTACCTTTTGGAGATAAACTCTATCATTTTAAGAAAGGACGACGTTCATGACTCACACGATTACAGTTGTAGGTTTAGGTAATTATAATATCGATGATTTGCCACTAGGGGTATATCGTTTTCTGGAAAATAAAACCAAAATTTATGCGAGAACGCTAGATCATCCTGTCATAGAAGAGCTTAAAGAAACGCTTCAATTCGAAAGTTTCGATCATATATATGAAAAGAACTCGAGTTTTGAAGAGGTCTATCAAACGATAGTGAATGAATTAATTCAACACGCACAAACTGAAGATATCGTGTATGCTGTGCCAGGACATCCTCGTGTAGCTGAAACGACTACTGCCCAACTATTAGAATATAGTCAATCACATAATGATATTCAGGTGGAAATTTTAGGTGGTAAAAGCTTTATTGACGACATTTTTGAAGCGGTTGATTTAGATCCTAATGATGGATTTACGCTATTAGATGGTACTGCGATTCAAGAATCAATGCTTAATGTACGCACACATACATTGATTACTCAAGTCTACAGTGCAATGGTGGCTGCTGACTTAAAGTTAGTTTTAATGGAACGTTACCCAGATGATTTTGAAGTGAAAATTGTTACTGGTGCACATAGTGGAGGTTCACATGTAATTGAATGTCCACTTTATGAAATTGATCACCATGAAAATGAATTTAATAATCTTACTAGTATCTTTGTGCCAAAAGTAGAAGATGAGAAAGCACTATATCAAGACTTTGATTATGCCGTACAAACTATAGATGTTCTTGTAGATGACGAGAAAGGTTGTCCCTGGGATAAAGTTCAAACTCATGAAACGCTTAAACGATATTTATTAGAGGAAACATTTGAGTTGTTTGAAGCTATTGACAATGAAGATGATTGGCATATGATAGAAGAGCTTGGCGACATCTTATTGCAAGTATTACTGCATACAAGCATTGGTAAAAAAGATGGCTATATGGATATTAAAGAAGTGATTGAAAGCCTCAATGCTAAAATGATACGTCGACACCCACATATA
>NZ_KV798359.1:0-12530 GCF_001809655.1 Staphylococcus sp. HMSC055A09 | reverse complement strand
GTTTCTTTCCTTCTTTATCTTTCGCTGCTGACTCTATGGACGACTTAAAAGATATTTGGTCAGCAGCGAAAGATAAAGAAGGAAAGAAACCTCGCGTCAAATTCGAGAAAGTATTTGCAGACCATTTCTTGAAGTTGTATGATGAAACCAAAAATAAACACTTTGACGAAGATGCTCTCAGAAACTTTTTACAACAAGGGGAGAATAATCAATCATGAGATTAGATAAATATTTAAAGGTATCACGACTCGTTAAACGTCGTACGTTAGCTAAAGAAATTAGTGATCAAGGTCGTGTTACTGTTAACGGAAACGTAGCGAAGGCGGGGACGGACGTTAAAGAAAACGATGAACTCGTCATACGCTTCGGACAAAAACTAGTAACTGTTAAAGTTACAGGTTTAAATGAACATGCTACAAAAGAAAATGCAAAAGGCATGTATGAGTTGATAAAAGAAGAACGCATTGATGAAGCGTGAGATGTATAGGGAGGTGACAAGCAATGAGCAAAAAAGTGGAGAATATAGGTAATCAGTATACATCGCAAGAAAATAAGAAAAAGCAACGTCAAAAAATGAAGATGCGTGTTGTTCGAAGAAGAATTACCGTTTTTGGCGGTATACTTTTGGCAATTATACTGATTTTATTAGTATTGCTTGTCATTCAAAGACATAGTAACGATCAAGATGCGGTGGAACGAAAACACAAAGAAGCACAATTTCAAAAGCAACAAGATGAGGAAATTGCATTAAAAGAAAAATTAAACAACCTTAACGATAAAGATTACATCGAAAAAGTTGCTAGAGATGATTATTATTTAAGTAATAAAGGCGAAGTTATTTTTAGATTACCAGGTGATAATAAATCCTCTAAATCTAAATCATCCGACGATGACGATAATTAGAGCAATAAAATAATCTGATTATAGCATTGTTAAATTACGCGAACAGGAATATAATAAGGATAAAATCGAATCTAACCAGGAGGATTTATTTAGAATATGTCAATCGAAGTAGGAAACAAACTTAAAGGTAAAGTTACAGGTATCAAGAAATTTGGTGCATTTGTAGAATTACCTGAAGGAAAAAGTGGTTTAGTTCATATCAGTGAAGTGGCTGATAATTATGTTGAGAATGTCGAAGACCACTTATCAGTTGGTGACGAAGTTGAAGTAAAAGTATTATCAATTGCTGATGACGGTAAAATTAGTCTATCGATTAAAAAAGCTAAAGATCGTCCTCGTAAACCTCACCACAATAATAAATCTAATCATGGGAGACCAGCTCAAAAAACTGAAGACTTTGAGAAGAAATTAAGTAACTTCTTAAAAGACAGTGAAGATAAATTAACTTCTATTAAACGTCAAACAGAGTCTCGTCGTGGCGGTAAAGGCTCAAGACGTTAAGATATAAATAGATTGAACAACCATCAATGTTACATCTTCTGTGAGATGTCGAATTAAGAACAATGTGCGATGGCAATGATATAGAAAATAATCGATGGTTAAACATGTAGCACTCTTACGGGGTGGGATGATGAATTCAAATATAACACTTTTGAATTCTCTCCTACTCCTATTTTATTTTTTAGATAAGAGAGGTGAGACGATGAAGTTAAATACGCAAGGATGGAACAACGATGCACATATCATTGTCGCAGTTTCAACTGGCATTGATAGCATGACCTTATTACATAGTTTATTAAACCAGTACCGTGATACCTATAAAACATTGACCTGTGTACATGTTAATCATGGATTACGAGCGCAATCAGTTGAAGAAGAAATATTTTTAAACGAGTATTGTCAAAAAAATCAAATTAAATTATATGTTAAACATCTCGACTTATCTAAAATAGTTGATAAAGGAAATAGTATTCAAAATGAAGCGCGTCGATTGCGGTATCAGTGGTTTGGAGAAGTCATTCGTGATTTAAATGCAGATGTATTACTTACAGCGCATCATCTTGATGACCAACTTGAAACGATTCTTTATAGGGTGCTGAGTGGTCGTTCAACTAGAAGCTCATTAGGAATGTCTGATATCTCGAACTATGAAGATTACCTTGTGTGTCGTCCTTTGCTGAACATTTACAAAAAAGACATCATCAATTACCAAGAAAAGTATCAGGTTCCATATTTTGAAGATAGTTCTAATCAAGATACGAAATATGTTAGAAATGATATACGACAACGGATTATCCCAAGTATTGATAACAATCCGTTTCTTGATTCCCATCACTTGTTAAAGTTAAAGGAATGGCACGACAATGAACTACAATTGTTAAAAGAACATGCGCGTTACTTTGTCGCTCACTTTGTTTCTAAAAATGATAGCGTCGCGGGGTATACATTTTCAAGGGAAGCATTTAACCGACTTAATCCTAATGTTAAAACAACTGTGATGGATCAATTATTAGAGGATATAGTGACCCATTCAACTATTTCACAAAAAACGTATGACGAGTGGTTCCAACAAATCCAAAATGAAAAATCTCAATTTCATATCGATATTACAGATAAATGGATAATTCAAATTGCATATGATACATTAATAATAATGGCTAAATTAGAAGACAATATATATATAAAGCAAAATATTATGATAGACCGGCCAGGACTATATCAATTTAACGACTATGATATATGTATTAAGGAACACTTACCTCAGACGTCTTACCCTCTTAAAGTTCGTGCGAGACGTAATGGAGATATGTTCAAATTAAACGGGAGAAATGGACATAAAAAAGTGAGTCGTTTATTCATAGATCAAAAAATTCCTGCAATTGAACGGGAACAAATGCCAATAGTACTAACCTATTTAAATGAAATAGTAGCAATAGGCGAATTATATGTTCATGAGCAGTTTAAAGATTTAATTACGATTAAAAAATGATGGAGATGAATGATAATGCATAATGATTTAAAGAATGTTTTGTTAACTGAAGAAGACATTCAAAACATTTGTAAAGAATTAGGAGCGAAAATTACTGAGGACTATAAAGACCGTCCTCTAGTGTGTGTAGGTATTCTTAAAGGTTCAGTTATGTTTATGGCAGACCTTATCAAACGAATTGATACACACTTATCAATCGACTTTATGGATGTTTCAAGCTACCATGGTGGTACAGAATCAACAGGAGAAGTTCAAATTTTAAAGGATTTAGGTTCCTCTATAGAAAATAAAGATGTACTCATTATTGAAGATATTTTAGAAACAGGAACAACTTTAAAATCAATTACTGAATTGCTACAATCTCGTAAAGTAAGTTCTTTAGAAATTGTGACTTTATTGGATAAACCTAATCGACGTAAAGCTGACATTGAAGCAAAATATGTTGGTAAGAAAATTCCTGATGAATTTGTTGTAGGTTATGGTTTAGATTATGGGGAATTATATAGAAATCTACCATACATTGGTACTTTAAAACCTGAGGTTTACTCTAAATAGATTTCATTTAAATATATGACTTATTTATGAAGCGTATGTTACAACTATCCGTACGAGTTAATGTAGTGAAGACTCGAATTATATGTGATAAGCTTTTTTATCAAATTAACTAACGATAAACATGACGATAAATGAATGATTTAGATAGCATAATTAAAGAAATATATAGTTGAAATTGACTAAAATTGAACAATCAATACGAAAGTTGAAATACTAGCCTGTGTAAGAAGTATTGTGTTACAATTTTTGTTAGTTTTATTATTGGAAGTAGGAGGAAATGACGCATGCAGAAAGCTTTTCGCAATGTGCTAGTTATCGCAATTATAGGCGTTATTATATTTGGTCTATTTTCGTTCTTAAATGGTAACGGAAAAACACCAAAACAGCTTACATACACTCAATTTGTTAATAAGTTGGATAAAGGCGACTTAAAATCATTAGAAATCCAACCTGAACAAAATGTCTATATGGTAAGTGGTAAAACTAAAAATGATGAAGACTATTCATCAACAATTTTATATAACAATGAAAAAGACTTACAAAAGATCACTGATACAGCTAAGAAACAAGATGGTCTAAAATTTAAAGTTAAAGAAGAAGAAAAACAAAGTGTCTTTGTTAGTATTTTATCAACACTGATTCCAGTATTAATCATTGCATTATTATTTATTTTCTTCCTTAGTCAAGCCCAAGGTGGTGGCGGCGGAGGTCGTATGATGAACTTTGGTAAATCCAAAGCAAAAATGTACGATAGTAACAAACGTCGCGTTCGTTTCTCAGATGTTGCAGGTGCTGACGAAGAGAAACAAGAATTAATCGAAATTGTAGATTTCTTAAAAGATAATAAGAAATTTAAGCAAATGGGATCTCGAATTCCTAAAGGTGTTTTACTTGTAGGACCTCCAGGTACCGGTAAAACTTTATTAGCACGTGCAGTTGCAGGGGAAGCTGGCGCACCATTCTTCTCTATTAGTGGTTCTGACTTCGTAGAGATGTTTGTCGGTGTCGGTGCAAGCCGTGTTCGTGATTTATTCGAAAATGCTAAGAAAAATGCACCATGTATTATTTTCATTGACGAAATTGATGCAGTAGGACGTCAACGTGGTGCTGGTGTTGGTGGTGGTCATGACGAACGTGAACAAACACTTAACCAATTATTAGTTGAAATGGATGGTTTCGGTGAAAATGAAGGTATTATCATGATTGCTGCAACTAACCGTCCAGATATCTTGGACCCAGCGTTATTACGTCCAGGTCGTTTCGACAGACAAATTCAAGTTGGCCGTCCAGATGTTAAAGGCCGTGAAGCCATTCTTCATGTACACTCTAAAAATAAACCACTTGATGAAACAGTAGACTTAAAAGCCATTTCACAAAGAACGCCAGGTTTTTCAGGTGCGGATTTAGAAAACTTACTTAACGAGGCTTCATTAATTGCTGCACGTGAAGGTAAAAATAAAATCGATATGCGTGATATAGAAGAGGCAACTGACCGAGTTATAGCCGGTCCAGCTAAGAAATCTCGAGTTATTTCTGAAAAAGAACGTAATATCGTTGCGCATCACGAAGCAGGACATACTATTATTGGTATGGTTCTTGATGAAGCTGAGGTCGTGCACAAAGTAACTATTGTCCCTCGTGGACAAGCTGGTGGTTACGCGATGATGTTACCTAAACAAGATCGTTTCTTAATGACTGAGCCAGAGTTACTTGATAAAATTTGTGGTTTACTTGGTGGACGTGTTTCTGAAGATATTAACTTCGGTGAAGTATCAACAGGTGCTTCTAATGACTTTGAACGTGCAACTCAAATTGCAAGATCAATGGTTACTGAATATGGTATGAGTAAGAAACTTGGACCGTTACAATTCTCTAGTAGCGGTGGTGGCCAAGTATTCCTTGGTAAAGATATGCAAGGAGAGCCTAACTATTCTGGACAAATTGCTTACGAAATTGATAAAGAAGTCCAACGTATTGTTAAAGAACAATATGAACGTTGTAAACAAATCTTGTTAGAACATCAAGAACAACTTAAACTTATCGCTAAGACATTGCTTACTGAAGAAACGTTAGTTGCAGAACAAATACGTGCATTGTTCTATGACGGTGAATTACCTGAAGTAGATTATGATGCAGCTAAAGTTGTTAAAGATGAAGACACAGATTATAGTGACGGAAAATATGGTAAATCTTACGATGATATTCGTAAAGAACAGCTAGATGAAGGCGACGAGAAAGAAAAAGAAGATCGTAAAGAAAATCGTGATATCGAGCACGAAAGACGTCGACAACATAATGAAGACCACGATTATAAAGGTCAAGAGTCTGATCAAGACTCTGATTCTGATGTAACTGGTCATGAGCAGTCACCAAACATCGATAAACCATATGATCCAAATAATCCAGATAATAGACATTAATTAAGTTAAATGAAGTCTCTTTCTACTCGTTCTTTGAAGAAGTAGGAAGAGACTTTTTAATTTGATACGTAGTTTATTGTAGAAATATATTAATATCAGTTTATGAGTTTATTATTTCAATAAGTTGCGAATGTCTGCTTTTCATATTATTTAATGTGTATTGAATTGATGTGCATTTTCAAAATTGAGCAACACATTTCATATTACTAACCAACATATGTATAATAGCTACTCAGTAACGAATTAAAATGATTAAAATGAATGAGAATAGATTAAAAAATTAAAAGGAGAATGACTGATGACACATGATTATATCGTAAGAGGATTGGCTTATGACGGTGAAATTAGAGCTTATGCTGCAACTACAACTGAATCTGTGCAAGAAGCCCAAACAAGACACTATACATGGCCAACTGCTTCAGCAGCAATGGGACGTACGATGACTGCTACGGTAATGATGGGAGCAATGTTAAAAGGAGACCAAAAATTAACTGTAACGGTTGATGGTCAAGGACCAATTGGAAGAATCATAGCTGATGCCGATGCAAAAGGTAATGTACGTGCATATGTAGACCATCCACAGACGCACTTCCCTTTAAACGGACAAGGTAAATTAGATGTTAGACGTGCAGTAGGTACTAATGGTTCAATCCAGGTAGTTAAAGATGTAGGTATGAAAGATTATTTCTCTGGGGCGAGTCCAATTGTTTCTGGTGAACTAGGAGATGACTTTACGTACTACTATGCAACAAGTGAACAAACACCATCTTCAGTAGGTTTAGGTGTATTAGTGAACCCTGATAACTCAATTAAAGCTGCAGGTGGATTTATTATACAAGTTATGCCTGGTGCTAAAGATGAAACTGTTACAAAATTAGAAAATGCTATTAATGAAATGGAACCTGTATCTAAATTAATCGAACAAGGTTTAACTCCGGAAGGTATTCTTAATGAGATTTTAGGAGAAGATAACGTTCAAATTTTAGATACGACAACAGCACAATTTGAATGTAACTGTAGTCATGAGAAATTCTTAAACGCTATTAAAGGTCTAGGTGAAGCAGAAGTACAAAGTATGATTGATGAGGATCACGGAGCTGAAGCTGTGTGTCATTTCTGTGGAAATAAATATCAATATACTGAAAGTGAATTAGAAGATTTGTTAACAGCGATGAAATAATTCTGTATTGAATAAGTATGATTAAGTATTAAAATTATATAAAATTAGGCGAGGAGATAGTTAAACTGTAAAGATTGTTCGTGAATGTGTCGTTTTTAAACATATATTAAGGTGGCGCGTATTGTACGATTTGGTGCAACTGTCTCCTAACGTTTAATTTGATTTCTTCAGGGAAAAATTCTAATGTATATGTTGAATATAGTTTTTTATTGAGAACAAGACAATTTTGTTTCTCTTTTTAGAAAATTCTGATAGAATATATCTATATCCGATGGGAAAACTAAGTTTTAATATTTATATAACAAAAAGGAGTGTTCTTAATGGCACAAAAACCCGTAGATAACGTTACGCAAATTATTGGTAACACACCTGTAGTTAAATTAAGAAACGTAGTTGATGAAGATGCGGCAGATATTTATGTAAAATTAGAATATCAAAACCCGGGCGGTTCAGTAAAAGACCGTATTGCACTAGCAATGATTGAAAAAGCTGAACGTGAGGGCAAAATTCAACCTGGCGATACTATTGTAGAACCAACAAGTGGTAACACTGGAATTGGTTTAGCTTTCGTATGTGCAGCTAAAGGTTACAATGCTGTTTTCACAATGCCTGAAACAATGAGCCAAGAACGTCGTAACTTATTAAAAGCTTATGGTGCAGAACTTGTATTAACACCAGGGTCTGAAGCGATGAAAGGTGCTATTAAAAAAGCTAAAGAGCTTAAAGAAGAACACGGTTATTTCGAACCACAACAATTCGAAAACCTTGCAAACCCTGAAATTCATGAACTTACAACTGGTCCTGAACTTGTAGATCAATTCGAAGGTAAACAAATTGATGCATTCTTAGCAGGTGTAGGTACTGGTGGTACTTTATCTGGTGTTGGTAAAGTCTTAAGAAAAGAATACCCTAATGTTGAAATCGTTGCGATTGAACCAGAAGCTTCACCAGTATTAAGTGGTGGAGAACCAGGTCCACATAAATTACAAGGTTTAGGTGCTGGTTTCGTACCTGACACATTAAATACAGATATTTACGATAGCATTATTAAAGTTGGAAATGATACTGCGATGGATATGGCACGTCGTGTTGCTAAAGAAGAAGGTATCTTAGCAGGTATTTCTTCAGGAGCTGCAATATACGCAGCAATCCAAAAAGCAAAAGAACTAGGTAAAGGTAAAACAGTTGTAACAGTCTTACCAAGTAATGGTGAGCGTTACCTATCTACGCCTTTATACTCATTTGATGACTAAGATTTAATATTTGAATATATAGTAAACTTTGCAAACGAAGATGTTGGTAAAGGTACTTTAAAGTCGAGATGTACAAAACTTTGGCTTTTAAGTCTCCTTTGATCCACATCTTCGTTTTTTATATTGTTAATTTTGTTGTTCTATAACACTGTTTTATTTTTCTAAATAAAAAATGTGCTCAAAATGTATGATAATGAATGATATGATTAATAGTAAATTGTGTAAGTAGTTTGATTTGAATTTTCAAGAATAATAAGTTTTTATACATAACTTTGAAAAGAATTTCAATATAGAAAAGGTGAAACACATGACTAAAACAAAAATTATGGGCATACTTAACGTCACGCCTGATTCTTTCTCAGATGGAGGTAAATTTAATTCAGTAGACAAAGCTACTAAACGAGTAAAAGAAATGATTGATGAGGGTGTTGATATCATTGATATTGGTGGCGTGTCGACACGACCTGGTTATGAAGAAGTATCTTTGGAAGAAGAAATGGAAAGAGTTATTCCAGTTGTTAAAGCACTAGTACAATATGATATACAACTTTCAATTGATACATTTCGAAGCGAGGTTGCTGAAGCATGTCTCAAACTAGGTGCTACAATGATTAATGATCAATGGGCAGGTTTGTATGATCCCAAAATTTTTAAAGTTGTAGCTGAATATGGTGCTGAAATCGTTTTAATGCATAATGGGGACGGTCGAAGAGAAGACCCCGTCGTAGATGAAATGCTTACGTCACTTCTTGCTCAAGCTAATAAAGCTGAAATGGCAGGTATCCCACAAGAAAAAATTTGGTTGGATCCAGGAATTGGTTTTGCTAAAACACGCGATGAAGAAAATGAAGTGATGGCTCGTTTAGATGAACTGGTAGCAACTGAATATCCCATTTTATTGGCAACAAGCCGTAAAAGGTTTATTAAAGAAATGATTGGAACAGATACAACGCCATTAGAGAGAGATGAGGCCACAGGAGCAACAACTGCCTATGGTATAATGAAAGGTGTTAAAGCTGTTCGAGTTCATAACGTTCAGTTGAATGCGCGGTTAGCTCATAGTATGGATTTTTTAAAGGAGAATGAACATGAACGACATAATCTTTCTTAACGGTATGCGTTTTTATGGATATCATGGGGTGTTACCATCAGAAAATGAAATTGGTCAAATATTTATAGTAGATGTTACGTTGAAGGTCGACTTAAAAGATGCTGGTCAATCAGATGATGTTGCAGATACTGTAAATTATGGCGAAGTGTTTGAAGAAGTTAAATCAATTGTTGAAGGTAAGCCATCTAGATTGATTGAACATCTAGCTGAACGTATTGCAAAACGTATAAATTCACACTATAATCGTGTAATGGAAACGAAAGTTAAAATCACTAAAGAAAGTCCACCCATTCCCGGACATTATGATGGTGTAGGAATTGAAATAGTGAGGGAGAATTGCTAAATGGTTAAAGCGTTTTTAGGTTTAGGGAGTAATATTGGAGAACGTGAAACGCAACTTAAAGAAGCTATAAGGATTTTAAATCGTTTTGATAATATTAAAGTGACTCAAATCTCTGATATTTATGAAACTGAACCAGTGGGATACACTAATCAACCGAACTTTTTAAATTTATGTGTTGAAATAGATACAACATTAGATCCTCAATCTTTACTATCATGTTGCTTAAAAACAGAACAACAACTCCATCGAGTAAGAGTTAAACGTTGGGGGCCAAGAACTTTAGATGTAGATATATTATTATATGAAGATCAAATTATCGAAGAAGATAATTTATCGGTACCACATCCGAGGATGAATGAACGTTCGTTTGTGCTTATTCCTTTAAATGATATTGCTTCGAATCAAATAGAACCTCGTACCCATCTAACTATTGGCAATTTAGTAACCGCAGACGATACTGTTAAAAAGTATAATAAGTGAGTAGCAATAAAAACAAATATTTAATTTTTAGAGAAGTTGAAATAAAAGCATAAATTGCTTTATTACATTTACAACGTCTTGTAGAATTAAAAAGTGAGAAGATTGGCGTTGTGGAAATGATAAACCAAGATTGATGATATCTTATTGGTTTTAAAGATAAAGTTCATATAGCTTTAGATGAATCTAAAACCGAATAAGTATTTTATATGACTAACAAAATTTCTATCAAGAACGCATGGAACAATCCATAATTTAAACAATAAGCTTAAAGGAGAGAAAGTTATGTCAGAAGAAATGAATGACCAAATGCAGGTCCGTCGTCAAAAACTACAAGAATTAATAGATTTAGGAATAGATCCGTTCGGTCATCGTTTTGATCGTAGTGCTACTTCTAACGAGTTAAAAGAGCAATGGGATCAATTTTCAAAAGAAGAATTACATGAAAAAGAGGACGAAAGTCACGTTGCAATTGCAGGTCGTTTAATGACAAAACGCGGTAAAGGTAAAGCAGGATTTGCACATATCCAAGATTTAGAAGGTCAAATTCAAATTTACGTAAGAAAAGACCAAGTTGGAGAAGAACAATTTGATATTTGGAAAATTGCTGACTTAGGTGACATTGTTGGAATCGAAGGTGTTATGTTTAAAACTAATACTGGTGAAATCTCAGTTAAGGCTAAGTCATTTACATTATTATCTAAATCATTACGTCCTTTACCAGATAAGTTCCATGGACTACAAGATATTGAACAAAGATATCGTCAACGTTATTTAGATTTAATAACAAACGAAGATAGTACACGTACATTTATAAATCGCAGTAAAATTATTCAAGAAATGCGTAATTATTTAAATAAACAAGGTTTCTTAGAAGTAGAAACACCTATGATGCATCAAATTGCTGGAGGTGCGGCTGCACGTCCATTTGTTACCCACCATAACGCATTAGATGCTACGTTATATATGCGTATAGCTATTGAATTACACCTAAAACGCTTAATCGTCGGTGGTCTTGAAAAAGTATACGAAATTGGCCGTGTATTCCGTAATGAAGGCGTATCTACACGTCATAATCCAGAATTCACAATGATAGAATTATATGAAGCCTACGCTGATTATCATGATATTATGGATTTAACTGAGAGCATGGTTAGACATATTGCTCAAGAGGTCTTTGGTTCAGCTAAAGTTTCTTATAATGATGAAGAAATAGATTTAGAGTCTTCTTGGAGAAGACTTCACATTGTTGATGCAGTTAAAGAAGCCACTGGCGTGAATTTCTATGATGTTAAAACTGATGAGGAAGCGGTAAGCTTAGCTAAAGAACATGGTATTGAGATTACTGAAAATATGAAATATGGTCATATTTTAAATGAATTCTTCGAACAAAAAGTTGAGGAAACGTTAATTCAACCTACATTCATTTATGGCCATCCAATTGAAATCTCTCCATTAGCTAAAAAGAATCCAGAAGATCCTAGGTTTACTGATCGATTTGAACTATTTATAGTGGGAAGAGAACATGCGAATGCTTTCACTGAATTAAATGACCCAATCGATCAACGTGAACGTTTCGAAGCACAACTTGTCGAGAAAGAACAAGGTAACGATGAAGCGCATGAGATGGATGAAGATTATATTGAGGCGTTAGAATATGGTATGCCTCCTACAGGTGGATTAGGTATCGGTATCGATCGTTTGGTAATGTTACTAACAGATTCACCTTCTATCAGAGATGTACTATTATTCCCTTATATGAGACAGAAATAATTTTCTAGTCTAGTGCTAGTTGCATCAATCATCTATATGGTGGTTGATGCTTTTTTTGTATTTAAAATGCTTTATTATTGAGGGTGAAAAGTCTATCAATTTGATAAATCTATAATGTGTGTAAGGCGTGCTATATAAAAAATTTCCATTACTAAGAAATATAATTATCATTTTTTAGGGGAAAGTGGTGATTTTTCACAATAAAATATACAAATGGATTTTAAAAATGCAAATATTATCATAGATTTAGCCTTTAGCTTATGGTAGAATATTACGAGTGAAATAAGTTAGGTGCATTTAAGAAATATAGATTAAAAACGATTGAAAAAAGTTCTATAAAAGTGTTGACTTGTTTATTTAAATGAAGTAACATATAAAAGTCGTCAAAAACGAGGACGCATGTTATGAAATTGTAAACGAAATTTTAACAAAGTGTAAAATTGACCGTTGCAAAGTCATTTACAAGTGTGTATCATATATAAAGTAAGTTAATTTTGTCTGGTGACAATGGCAAGGAGGTCACAC
>NZ_KV798358.1:0-200 GCF_001809655.1 Staphylococcus sp. HMSC055A09 | reverse complement strand
TAAAAAACATCTACCTTGGTTGCGTTAAAATCTCACAACGGGTAGATGTTTCTTATATATTACGATTGACTTTTACCTTTATTTCCATGGCATTGGAATATGTAAGTGTAATAAGTCGAATTTTTAATTAATGAGCCAATAATAGATGCTAAGATCAATCCAGTTACTGCAACTGCAGCAATCGTGATAATTGATTTAAT
>NZ_KV798357.1:0-1535 GCF_001809655.1 Staphylococcus sp. HMSC055A09 | reverse complement strand
ATAAACATTCAAAACTGAATACAATATGTCACGTTAATCCTTTTCATCTTCGAAGAAGATGTTCCGAATATATCCTTAGAAAGGAGGTGATCCAGCCGCACCTTCCGATACGGCTACCTTGTTACGACTTCACCCCAATCATTTGTCCCACCTTCGACGGCTAGCTCCAAAAGGTTACTCCACCGGCTTCGGGTGTTACAAACTCTCGTGGTGTGACGGGCGGTGTGTACAAGACCCGGGAACGTATTCACCGTAGCATGCTGATCTACGATTACTAGCGATTCCAGCTTCATGTAGTCGAGTTGCAGACTACAATCCGAACTGAGAACAACTTTATGGGATTTGCTTGACCTCGCGGTTTCGCTACCCTTTGTATTGTCCATTGTAGCACGTGTGTAGCCCAAATCATAAGGGGCATGATGATTTGACGTCATCCCCACCTTCCTCCGGTTTGTCACCGGCAGTCAACTTAGAGTGCCCAACTTAATGATGGCAACTAAGCTTAAGGGTTGCGCTCGTTGCGGGACTTAACCCAACATCTCACGACACGAGCTGACGACAACCATGCACCACCTGTCACTCTGTCCCCCGAAGGGGAAAACTCTATCTCTAGAGGGGTCAGAGGATGTCAAGATTTGGTAAGGTTCTTCGCGTTGCTTCGAATTAAACCACATGCTCCACCGCTTGTGCGGGTCCCCGTCAATTCCTTTGAGTTTCAACCTTGCGGTCGTACTCCCCAGGCGGAGTGCTTAATGCGTTAGCTGCAGCACTAAGGGGCGGAAACCCCCTAACACTTAGCACTCATCGTTTACGGCGTGGACTACCAGGGTATCTAATCCTGTTTGATCCCCACGCTTTCGCACATCAGCGTCAGTTACAGACCAGAAAGTCGCCTTCGCCACTGGTGTTCCTCCATATCTCTGCGCATTTCACCGCTACACATGGAATTCCACTTTCCTCTTCTGCACTCAAGTTTTCCAGTTTCCAATGACCCTCCACGGTTGAGCCGTGGGCTTTCACATCAGACTTAAAAAACCGCCTACGCGCGCTTTACGCCCAATAATTCCGGATAACGCTTGCCACCTACGTATTACCGCGGCTGCTGGCACGTAGTTAGCCGTGGCTTTCTGATTAGGTACCGTCAAGACGTGCATAGTTACTTACACATTTGTTCTTCCCTAATAACAGAGTTTTACGATCCGAAGACCTTCTTCACTCACGCGGCGTTGCTCCGTCAGGCTTTCGCCCATTGCGGAAGATTCCCTACTGCTGCCTCCCGTAGGAGTCTGGACCGTGTCTCAGTTCCAGTGTGGCCGATCACCCTCTCAGGTCGGCTACGCATCGTTGCCTTGGTAAGCCGTTACCTTACCAACTAGCTAATGCGGCGCGGATCCATCTATAAGTGACAGCAAGACCGTCTTTCACTGTTGAACCATGCGGTTCAACATGTTATCCGGTATTAGCTCCGGTTTCCCGAAGTTATCCCAGTCTTATAGGTAGGTTATCCACGTGTTACTCACCCGTCCGCCGCTAAC
>NZ_KV798356.1:0-588 GCF_001809655.1 Staphylococcus sp. HMSC055A09 | reverse complement strand
ATTGGAATAAAGCATTAAAAATAGCCACTCAAGATTTGAGTGACTATGGTTTGATAGAAGAACTAATTCATGTTAAAAGAATTAATGATGTTCGAGAATTATATTTTCACTTTAACACTTATTTAGTCATAATGCATTTAAAAGTATTTAACGATGAGATTTTTTGGCTTTTTTAAAACGAGTTTCTTCTTGTCTTGATAATATAAGTATTTTGACATAGGTTTATAAGCACCAAAAAGCTTGGTCATAATAGACCGGGCTTTTTGATAGTGTTATATTAATAACAAAATAAAAAGAAGTCGCTCACTCCCCCGCCAAAGTTTGTGAATGCGACTTACCCAAGGAAAAACATTAAGTTGTTTTTTATATTTTGTATATCTAGATATTAAACGATATTAGTTTTTTCTTCAAGGTATATATTCGGGTGAGCGACTTCTTAAATTAAATTAAGGAGTCGATTTTTTATGAGTAGAGAAAATTCTTCAAATTACTTACAAAATAAGGATAGTGACATTTTATACTCAACCGGCTACTCTAATAGCCGGTTAGGTGGTAATTGGTTCTGTTGCAAAGTAAAAAATATAGCTA
>NZ_KV798355.1:0-694 GCF_001809655.1 Staphylococcus sp. HMSC055A09 | reverse complement strand
GGTTCTGTTGCAAAGTTGAATTTATAATATAATTTTAACAAAAAGGAGTCTTCTGTATGAACTATTTCAGATATAAACAATTTAACAAGGATGTTATCACTGTAGCCGTTGGCTACTATCTAAGATATGCATTGAGTTATCGTGATATATCTGAAATATTAAGGGAACGTGGTGTAAACGTTCATCATTCAACGGTCTACCGTTGGGTTCAAGAATATGCCCCAATTTTATATCAAATTTGGAAGAAAAAGCATAAAAAAGCTTACTACAAATGGCGTATTGATGAGACGTACATCAAAATAAAAGGAAAATGGAGCTATTTATATCGTGCCATTGATACAGAGGGACATACATTAGATATTTGGTTGCGTAAGCAACGAGATAATCATTCAGCATATGCGTTTATCAAACGTCTCATTAAACAATTTGGTAAACCTCAAAAGGTAGTTACAGATCAGGCACCCTCAACGAAGGTAGCAATGGCTAAAGTAATTAAAGCTTTTAAACTTAAACCTGACTGTCATTGTGCATCGAAATATCTGAATAACCTCATTGAGCAAGATCACCGTCATATTAAAGTAAGAAAGACAAGATATCAAAGTATCAATACGGCAAAGAATACTTTAAAAGGTATTGAATGTATTTACGCTCTATATAAAAAGAACCGCAGGTCTCTTCAGATCTACGGATTTTC
>NZ_KV798354.1:0-1434 GCF_001809655.1 Staphylococcus sp. HMSC055A09 | reverse complement strand
TATATTATAAATTCAACTTTGCAACAGAACCTTATATTTCATGTGCAATTTTAATGGTAATTGCTTTTGGTAGTCTTTTTAGGGAGTTAGGAAATCGTAATGAAAATAAAAGGCTAGATATACTTTCTAGCATATTGGTTTTGATTTCAGCAATTGCACTTTTGATTTATGGAATATTTATTAATTAGAACACGCATTTATGCCGAGAAAATTTATTGTGCGTTGAGAAGAACCCTTAACTAAACTTGGAGACGAATGTCGGAATAGCGTGAGCTATTAAGCCGACCATTCGACAAGTTTTGGGATTGTTAAGGGTTCCGAGGCTCAACGTCAATAAAGCAATTGGAATAAAGCATCTATGATTATTTGAAAACATAAGTTATAATACATTCAAAAATATTTTTGAATGAGGTGTAATTATGATTCAGACTATTGTAACTGCTGCTATTCTTTATATTGCGACAGCAGTAGATTTATTAGTGATTTTATTAATATTTTTTGCTAGAGCAAAGACTAGGAAAGAATATCGAGATATTTATATTGGTCAATATGTAGGATCTGTGGCATTGATTGTCGTAAGTTTATTCTTTGCCTTTGTCTTAAATTATGTTCCTGAAAAATGGATATTAGGATTATTAGGGTTAATACCGATTTATTTAGGAATTAAAGTAGCTATTTATGATGATTGTGAAGGAGAAAAGAGAGCTAAAAAAGAATTGAATGAAAAAGGATTGTCTAAATTAGTTGGTACGGTTGCAATTGTTACAATAGCAAGTTGTGGTGCTGATAATATTGGTTTATTTGTTCCGTATTTTGTGACATTAAGTGTTACTGATTTATTAATTACTTTGTTTGTCTTTTTAATTTTAATTTTCTTCTTGGTATTTACTGCACAAAAATTAGCTAATATTCCAGGAGTTGGAGAAATTGTTGAGAAATTTAGTCGTTGGATTATGGCTGTTATTTACATAGCTTTAGGTTTATTTATTATTATTGAAAATGACACTATTGGGACAATTTTAGGATTTATATTTTAATTTAGGGTGTGATTTTATATGAGCTATGAAAATGCTTGTGATGTGATCTGTGTACATGAGGATAAAGTTAACAATGCTTTAAGTTTTTTAGAAGATGATAAATCTAAGAAATTACTTAACATTTTAGAAAAAATTTGTGATGAGAAGAAATTGAAAATCATATTATCTTTGATTAAAGAAGATGAGTTGTGTGTTTGTGATATTTCTTTGATATTGAAAATAAGTGTTGCTTCAACTTCACATCATTTAAGACTTTTATATAAAAATGATGTACTTGATTTTTATAAAAAGGGAAAGATGGCATATTATTTTATTAAAGACGATGAAATAAAAGAATTTTTCTCTAAAAATCAGGAGGGTTTTTGAAACGAGTGAAACGAGTTTCTTCTTGTCTTGA
>NZ_KV798353.1:150538-155197 GCF_001809655.1 Staphylococcus sp. HMSC055A09 | reverse complement strand
AATCTGAATGGCTCTCTGAGTCTGATTCGCTTTCTGAAGAAGAATCTGATTCACTATCTTCGAAGTAGCCATTATCAATAGTGAAATCATCATGATCTGTAATTGTTACATGTACATCTTCACCATCAGCATCTTTGGCGTCATCATTACCAGAATTAACTGATGTTTGTGTAAGACCTTCTGGTTTATCAAAATGAACTGTGTAGTCACCACTATCTAAGTCATCAAAGCGATACTTCCCATTTTCATCAGTTTCAGTTGCTTTTAATGTGTTACCTTCACTATCTTTTAAAGTAACTTTAACACCTTTAATACCTTTTTCATCATTGTCTTGGTAACCATCTTTATTAGAATCGTACCATACATAATCACCTAAGCTGTATTTAGAAGGCGTTTTGTAGAATCCACTATCTAAAGTCCAGTTGTCAGCATCTTTAATTGTACCAACCGTACTTAAGCCATTAGAATCGACTTCTGCATTATTACCTTCATAAGCTTTAGTTGCTGTGTATCCTTCAGGTGTTTTGAAATTAATAACATAATCACCATTTTGTAAATCATTAAATTCATACTTACCTTCAGAATTAGTCGTTGTAGTTTCTACTGTACCATTTGGACGTGTAAGCGATACTTCTACACCCTCGATACCATGTTCATCTTCGTCTTGGATACCATTTTTATTTGTATCTTCCCAAACATAGTCACCTAGGTTATAAAGTTTTTCATTGCCAGTAGCAACTCCGTTTGCTCCTAAGCGTTCAACCGTATTATCGTGTGCATAAAAGTCTGTAGTACCTTCTGCATTTTCATTTTCCATAATGACACGTGTACGTAAATCTTGACTTGAACTTGGATCAATTTTAGAAGTAACTTTGACAATATAAGGGTGATCAATGTGACCAAAATCTATTTGTGCTTTTTTATCACCTTTTTGGTTAATTCCAAAGTTGCCAGTTACATCTTCAAAGTCTTCATCATTTATATGGAAACTTGGCACAATATTATCAGATGACTTAGCATCCAATATTTCAATTTTAGTATCATCTGGATTTAATAGTGTACTACTATCATTTACATCTTCTTGGTATCCTTGGATTGTTAAACGTGTATTATAACTATCTTCAGATTTAGGATTCACATAAATATATTGAGTATAGTCATGTGAACCAACATTAAATAAGTCTGCTTTTGTAATTAATGAACTAGTGTTAGCAACTACATGTCCCTCATCGTAGTTGTTGTATACAACTTTCATTGGTTTAGAAACAGTTTTGTCTGCAATATTATAGTTTAAGTCATAATCTCCACTTGTTTTAGCATTTTTTCTATCAATAAATTGAGGAATTTCAAATTGACCTTTAATATTATTTTTCTTATTTACATAGTCAGTAAAAGTGTACACTAATTTCTTAGTTTCTGTATCGTAAACACCGTTTGCTACAACTTGCTCCCCATCATTGATAGTTGGATAAATTTTATTATTTGCTGCTTTATAGTCTGCAATACCATTAAAATCAGCATATTCCGGCATATCTACTGTGAAGTAATCACCTTTGTTAACTTTACCGTCAACTTCGAATGATACATTTGTTGAAAAACCTTGTCCATTGTTCGGTTCAACATACTCTTTATCAGCATTAACAGAATTGACCTTAATTGAATCATTAACATTTTTACCTTGCTTTTGAGCTTGTGAGTTATCAGATGAAACTCTAGAAGGTGAATCAACTGAACGGGTATTTGTTAATGCAGTTGGTTCTGCATAAGTCACAATATTATCCTCGCTATGATTAGATGAATTATCATTATCTGTACCTTGTTTAGAATTATCTAATACTTCGGAATCAACCTCTGGATTTGAAGTCGAATTGTCTGTGCTCTTTTCTTTTGATGGTGCTTCATTTGTTGCCTCATTACTTGGTGCTTCTTCTCTTGATGGTGCTTCATTTGTTGCTTCATTACTTGGTGCTTCTTCTTTTGATGGTGCTTCACCTACATCACTATCAGCTACATTTGCTGTAGTATTTGATTCTTGATTCTTTTCTGCTGCATGCGCCTCATTTCCAATCCCAAATAATAGAGTAGACCCTACTAATATAGATGCCGTACCGACTGTGAATCTTCTAATTGAATACTTATTCAATTTGTTAGGTAAAAAGTCTAATTTCTTTTTCAACAAAAACACTCCTTTTTTTAATTTATAGAATCCTAAATCCTACATTATAAAATTAGCAAAAGTACAATTATTTAGCAATACTATGTTATATTAAAGTGTATTATAAAGTGTATTATTTTTATTAATTTTAGCATTTATTCGGATAATCAGAACTTTCATATAGTTAATGTACATATTAAATTCTTAGATATAATATTTCTATAATTTAAATCAATATTCTAATGAATTGTGGTAATAAAAGCCATCTTAAAATACGTCTTAAGATGTTTTTTATTTATATATCTTATAACAAAGCGTAAATAAACAAATATGACAAGGCCATAAGTTATTTTATCATAAAGATAAAAGGTGTTAAATCTTGAACTTTTAAATTTTTGTTATCTCAAATTAAAAACCTCATCACTTATGATATGCTTCACCACGCATAATTTTGAAGGCGCGGTAGATTTGCTCGATTAAGACTACTCGCATCATTTGGTGTGGGAAGGTCATTTTGCTGAAGGAGAGTGCGTAGTTGCTGCGGTTTAAGACATCTTGGTGTAGGCCATTTGATCCACCTATGACGTAAACAAAATCGCTTTGTCCTTGGGTCATACGTGTTTGTAATTCTTTGGCTAATCCTTCTGATGACAACATTTTACCTTGTATTTCTAATGTGATGACTGTGGATTGTGGTTTGATTTTGGCGAGTAGTCGTTGGCCTTCTTTTTCTTTTACTTGTTCTATTTCTTTGTCGCTCATATTTTCTGGGGCTTTCTCATCTGGAACTTCTATAATTTCAACTTTGGTATAAGGTCCTAGTCGTTTCTCATATTCTGCTATTGCTTGTTTCCAATATTTTTCTTTTAGTTTTCCTACTGACAGGATTGTAATTTTCATTTTATCCTCCATGTAAATATGTATGATTTATCCAACTTATCCACAAATTATTCACTTGTGCACACTATTCCCTCTTATTATAACAATAATATTTATACTTTCTTAATTATTTTTGAGATTTATACACATTTCCTGTGTAATAACCTGTTATTTTGTGGATAACTCTGTGTATAATGTGGGTATTTTTGTGTGTATTGTACACAATACTGGATAACTATGGACATTTTAGTGGATAACTTTGAGGGTGTCTAAACTCAATAATTACATTTATAGCATATATATAACCTAATTTTAAGACTAACTTACGTATTATTTTCCTCATTTTTCATTACTTTTCCACAGAATATTTTCAAAAAAAGAACCTACTTAAGAAAGATACTTAAGTAGGTCAGGTGTCTTACTGTTATTCAATTATAAAGTATAAATTGGTGTAGCTTGAGCTTTATCCGTATCGCAGAGAAGTACTTCTTTCTCAGTATCAATATCATGTTCATTTAACACTTGGCCGACACTCATACGAGCAAGATCCTTCATGTTGTTGTCTTGAGATAAGTGAGATAGGTAAATACGCTTCGTGTTACCTGTGATGACGTCTGTCATAGCGAGACCAGCATCTTCGTTAGACACATGTCCCATATCACTTAAAATTCGTTGTTTCGTCTTCCAAGGATAGCGACACATGCGTAACATATCAACATCGTGATTACTCTCGAACATGAATGCATCGCTACCACGAATCATGCCTTTCATACGGTCTGACACATAGCCTGTGTCCGTCAGTATCGTGAATTTCTTATAGTTATTGTTGAAAATATAGAATTGTGGGTCAATCGCGTCATGTGAGACGTTGAATGACTCGATATCGAATCCTGCGATAGATTTCGTTTCATATGGATTGAAGATGAATTTCTGATCCATTGGGATTCGGCTATCTTTCTTTTCAATGGCTTTCCATGTATTCTCATTTGCATAAATTGGAAGGTTATATTTACGTGCGAGAACTCCAAGTCCTTTGATGTGGTCGATATGTTCATGTGTGACTAGAATGCCGTTTAGATCCTTGATATTTCGATCAATCTGGCTAAATAGCTCTTCCATTTTCTTGCCGGTTAGACCTACGTCTACAAGTAGGCTACCTTTCTCACTTTCTACGTAAGTGGCGTTACCTGTACTACCACTTGCTAATACACTCATACGTATCAAGCGACTTCATCCTTTCTAATATGTACAATCTGTATTTGTTTGAGAATTGTTTGTGCGGTACGGGTGAGACGTGCATTTGGTTCTAGTAGTTCTTAAGTTTTATTTTACTTTTTTGCACGTTAATGTGAGTTATAAATGAGGTTTCGAGGTGTGTTGATTCTAAATATGAATTCTCGAAACGAAACGTTCTCTAAAATTCCTTTATATTATACTATACCAATTTTAAGAGGTGTGTGCCAATTGTCAGTTTATGAATAATTAGTGTCGTGGAATATCATTTTTTGACCGCTTCGTTATAGCATAAAGAAACGACCACTCTGTTTCGGGGAGTGGTCGTTTATGATGAACGTTATTGTACTGAGTGTTGCAGGAATGATAGACGGGCTTCAGTGAGCAGGTTT
>NZ_KV798353.1:0-150438 GCF_001809655.1 Staphylococcus sp. HMSC055A09 | reverse complement strand
TTGCTCGCTTTTCGGTTCTGCTCAAAACCTAAACGCTCACTTTCGCACCTTAATTGACGGGCTTCGAAAAGCAGGTCGTTCGACAATAATACGCATCGCGCTAAAATTTGAGGAACAATTTTCGCTTGATGCTAGTTATTGCTCGCGACCTAAGCGCTTTTCTTAGCACCTTAATTTATAACTTTTGGGTTTTTGGTGGTGGCTTCGACGTAATAGGTTTCTATGTTGTCTTTACCGTGGTGTTTAACTTTAATTTCCCAGTTGGGTTGTAGTAATTGTACGTTGGTTTCTTTGACGACTGAGTAATAGCCTAGGCGTGCGTCGATGACTTGGTCGTTTCGTTTTAGATATCTGTTGAAGTAAAGTGCTTCGACGGCTTTACGTGGGCTAATGACTTGTTTCTTAGTACTATTTGACCCTTCTGCGATATGGATATTATTCATCGCTGTTTGTTTGTAGCTTGTTGCTTTTCCATCATTTAAATTAAAGGTTAAACGGGCTTTATTATTATTCATAATAGGATAACCTTCAAAGGTTTGTTCGTAAGTGATTTTATCTGAACTTAGATCACTCAATTGATATTGTTTACCGTTATAAATACTATCTGCAATAAAATCTTTAATGTCTTTTAGGTTCTTATCGCTTACTTTCACAGTTTTGTCTATATCGCCTTCTAATGTCTTGTTTTTGTCTGATGTATCTAAGCTTGAATGTTCTTTAGCGTAGCTCGAGAAGTCTTTAGAGCGTGCTGTGATTTGTGCGAGTTTCGTATCTTTAACTTTCTTATTAAGTACGTCTGTAGGGACTTTAATTTCTTCTTGTTGAAAATTAACGTTGTTCCCACTTTCTGCGTCATTAATCTGTGCTTTATTGACTTTATCGATGTATATCATGACGAGTAAGATGTTGACGAGAATAAATACGAAAATGAATAGCGTCTTTGTGCGTTTCCAATTCATTTATTCAAGCCTCCCATCTTTATAGGCGTACCAATTGCCATCGTATTCTACGTACCATTGTGGTGTGAATTCACTATTGCGTTGAACTTCTATATCATCTTTATCTGGTTTGTCATCCATATCATAGCCGACTGCAATGTTGGTTACCTTTTCAAAGTCAATATTATTATTATTGGCAAGTGCTGAACGAACGGATTCGGCTGTAGGTAAGGTCTTAGGTTCTTCACTGTTCAGTTGAACGCTGCTCTTAAGTAATGAGCGTTGGTAATCGAAGACGCCTTTTTTACCCCATGTGACTTGAATTTCATTTAAATTCTGGTTGTTGAATGTAGGGTAACCATTCAAGAAGCGTTGGTAAGTCAGTTTACCTGTCTTATTATCTGTACTGAATAAACGATAATCTTCGTTAAGGAATCCACCATGGCCGTTGATAAATTCAAAGGTACCTGGAATTGTTTCTTCCATATTGCTTGAGCTTTTCGCGTCTTCAGATAGGTTTTTATAATGATACATTTCACTGTTATCGTCATAGTTCGCGACGCCTGTGTTGTTGTTATATGTTGTCGCACCACTTTGAGAGCTTCGTACGATAGTTGAATCTTCAAAGAGAATGGAATTCATTCGTTCGACGTTCATTGTTGAGAAGACCATACGATATGATTTTAAGTCTTTAGGTTTACTTGGCGCGAAGACGTGTGTTGCTTTATCGATAGTGTCTTTATTAGTGATGATTTCAGTATATGGTTGCATATCTGACTTAATACTGTCTAAGGCGCTATCTATATTTTTACCTTGTGCTGATGTTTTTAATTTCACGACTTCGTGACGGTCTTTACTTATCGCATAAAGCACCACGTGATTGTCATTATCTTGGTCTATAAGTAATCGATTGAAGTTAAAGTGGTTGGGTACGTTCGCATCGATGTTCAATACCTGACTTAAGTATGTCGTTAAAGGTAAATCGTATGTGAAATCTAGCACGGTAAAGTCATTACTTAGTTCTGGTATAACAAGGTTATGATCTCTGCGCATATGTGACACAGATTTAACTTCTTGATTCTTCAATGGCTTCGTAATGCTATCAAGTGCATCACCTGTTGAGACCGTTCCTTGTGGTTTATCATCCTTTGAATGAATGATCTGAAATGGTGTAACCGTGCCTTCCATGCTTGCTGTCATAGGTTTACTTAGTGGTTTCGGCTCGTTCTTTTTACTGCTATCTGAGTTAGTAACATTATTGAGGTCTGGTGTATAGTTCCAGACCAAGTATGTCAAAACGATACTGATGAGTACGAGAAGACCTAGGATAATTGATTTAATATGTTCTTTACTATTCATCCCAATCACCGTCTTCAATGATTTCACAAGGAAGTGTGATGAAGATAGACGTACCTTGACCTTCTACGCTGTTTGCCCAGATGCGTCCATTGTGCGCTTCTACAATTTCTTTGGAAATTGCGAGACCGAGTCCTGTACCACCCATCTTACGTGTACGTGCTTTATCAACACGGTAGAATCTATCGAATATTTTATCTACTTTATTGATTGGAATTCCAATACCATTATCTTTTATACGAATGGTCATTCTATTGTAAAGTGCATTTTGTTTCACATGAAACTCAACTCGTTTATCACCACGTGAATATTTCATTGCGTTAGTGATAACGTTGTCGAATACTTGTGTCATCTTATCTGGATCGATTTCTGTGAATATTGTTTGTTGTGGGATTTCTCTTACGAATGTTGTATCTTTCGCTGCCATTTCATGTCGATTAATAATTTTATTAATGTACATGTTGAAGTCAACGATTTCTTTAGTAATTTGGTCTGACTCGTTGTCCATTTTGGATAATTGGAGTAAGTCGTTAACGAGTCGTATCATACGTTCTGTTTCTTCACGTGTAACGGATAAGAATTGTGGTGCAAGGCTTTCATCTTGCCAAGCGCCTTCTTCGAGTGCTTCGATATAGCTGTTCATTGATGTGAGTGGCGTACGTAGTTCGTGTGAAACGTTTGCTACGAATTCGCGACGTTCACGTTCAACTTGTTGTTGTTCTGTTACATCATGTAACACGGCAATGTAACCTGTGACGAATCCTGTTTCTTGCACGATGGTACTAAAGTTGACACGTGCAATAATGCCCTCTTCTTCGTTAATATCTAATAAGAAGGAATCATTATTTTCTTGAATTTCGTCTAGTGAGAATTCATTTTCAAGGTTAAGAAGACCGAGCATGTAATAGCCGATAACGTCTTCTTTCGCGAGACCGAGCATCTTAAGCGCCATATCATTCGCAATACGCACGCGTCCACGGCGATCTGTCGCGAGGATACCATCACTCATATGTGTGATAACTGAATCTAGACGGCGTTTCTCACTTTCGGTGTTAGCCTGCGCCTCTTGCACACGTTTAGATAGGTTGTTGAAAGCAAGTGCGAGCTCACCGATTTCGTCGTTACCATAAATCTTCACACGTTGAGTATAGTTACCCTTAGACATCTCAACAGTCTGGTTACGCATATCGGTAATTGGTTTGGTAATCGTTCGGGCGATAAAGAAACCGAGGATTACTGTGATGAATAATGATATAGCTGTACCGACGATAAAGATTTGGTTAATGTTATTGAGTTGGTTATATACGTCGTTGATTTTCGATTCTATGTAAATATCACCGATAGTTTGTTTGTCGACTTTAACTGGTATGTTATAAACCCAGACACGTTCCTTACCACTACCATAGTCTTTAAGGACCATGTGGTTGTTGGTTTCACCGAGAGAAAGTGCCTTTTGGACGGAACCGTCATTCGCTTTTTGATTAATTAGACTACGGTTAGACTGCTTTGTCGTAGCCATAATAATTTGGTCTTTATCAACGAAGCGAATTTCTCCGATTTCTTGACGGTTGGCATATTCACTCAAAAGGTTTTGGATATCCTTTTGAGCGTTTACCGTACCTTTGTCATTATCGTTATAAACTTTTTCTATATTAACATCTAACTGCTTCGCATATTGCGTTATGTTCTTTTTAAAATTATCTAGTAATTCTTTTTCTAAACTATTAGTAAAATACAAACCGATGATTTGCATACCAATAATAATCAGTAATACATAAACAATAACGAGTTTAGTGTGAAGGGATTGTAATTGTTTAAGCCACTTCATAGGATGTTGCCTCTAATCATGTTGTTGGAGGAAGTATCCAACGCCTCTACGTGTCACAATGTATTCTGGGTGCGATGGATCGTCTTCAATTTTTTCGCGTAAACGACGAATCGTTACGTCAACTGTACGTACGTCACCGAAATAATCATAACCCCACACTGTTTGTAATAAATGTTCACGTGTCATTACTTGACCCATATGTTTAGAAAGGTAGTGGAATAATTCAAATTCACGATGTGTTAATTCGATATCTTCACCACGTTTTTTAATTGAGTAAGCGTCTGGGTAGATGACGATATCTTTGATTGTTATTTCATTTGTAGCGCCACTCACTTCTTGAGCTGGTTGTGAATAATGGCGACGTAAGTTTGCTTTCACACGTGCGATAAGTTCACGCGTGCTGAAAGGTTTTGTTACATAGTCGTCTGCACCAAGTTCAAGTCCTAATACTTTATCAATTTCTGAGTCTTTCGCTGTTAACATGATGATTGGAATTTCGAATTTTTTACGTACTTCGCGACATACTTCCATGCCATCTCTGCCTGGTAACATGATGTCTAAGAGTACGATATCTGGTTCTTCTTCATAGATTAAATCTACTGCATCGTTACCATCGTAAGCGCAGAATACTTCGTATCCCTCTTTCTTCAAATTAAATTCTAAAATATCAGCAATTGGTTTTTCATCGTCGACAACAACAACTTTTCTAGCCATATATTTTAACCTCTTTTCTCAAAGTGTAATTCTTCCGTTCGTTTAATTATGTGAAGGCTATATTTTTCTCTATTATACCTTGTGAAAGGTGATGTATGTAATATATATAGCGCATAGTTACCTAATATATAATTTACCATTTATGAACGGGTAATTCTATTTTTGTATTAAAAATTATAGAATAATATTATTTATAATTTTACCATTGAAATACTGTATTACAAAATATGTTGAACAGTTGCAAATAGCTCAAATTATCTATATATCAGTGTTTTCATTATTTTGTAATATAAATATTTGGTGTAAAACGTATGCTTATGCGATTCTCCCTTTTGAAAATGTAAACAAATAGCGTAAATGTTAAGTTTTTATTGCAACGTCATGGATATTGTAAAGTGAGCGTTATGTCTGGGTGAGGATAGAGTTATTACTTTATATGAGTGGATGGATTGTAACAGGAATAAAACGGATATGAAGGTATAAAAAATGCCTACCCTATTGGGTAGGCAATACGGTCCCGACGGGAATCGAACCCGCGATCTCCTGCGTGACAGGCAGGCGTGTTAACCGCTACACTACGGGACCTATCATGGTGACTCCTACGGGACTCGAACCCGTGTTACCGCCGTGAAAGGGCGGTGTCTTAACCGCTTGACCAAGGAGCCGTTCTTAAGCACAAAATAGATTATAGCATAGCTCATCTTTTCATGACAAGCTATTTTTTACATAAATTTAACAATATTTTTTAAGGGTTAATAAATGAGAAATATTGCTATAAAAGTGTTGATGGCGCCGTTTAAAACGGGATTGCATATCGCGTATTCAACTACTTTCTTCTATATAAATAAAGTAAGACCGACTCGTTGTAATGAAACAAGTCGGTCTTCTTTGAAGCTGGGATATCATTAATGATCTCAGCTTTCTTTTACACCTTTGTTTTACCATAATTGTTCTAATAGGTTTGTTTGTTCACGGTCTGGGCCTACAGAGAAGATTGAAATGTGTACGCCACATAATTCTGAAATACGCTCTAAGTATTTGCGTGCATTTTCAGGGAGTTCTTCTAAACTGCGGCAGCCTGTGATATCTTCTGTCCAACCTGGAAGTTCTTCGAAGATTGGTTTACAACGTCTTAATTGATCTAAGTTAGCTGGGTATTCAGTGATTTCTTCGCCATCTAACTCATATGCTGTACAAATCTTAACTGTATCTAAACCTGTTAAAACGTCGATAGAGTTGATTGAAAGGTCTGTAATACCACTTACGCGACGTGAATGACGTAGTACTACTGAGTCGAACCAACCTACACGGCGTGGACGTCCTGTTGTTGTACCATATTCACGACCTACTTCTCTAATGTGATGGCCGTCTTCATCGAATAATTCTGTAGGGAATGGACCGTCACCTACACGTGACGTATAAGATTTACATACACCGATGACTTTAGAAACTGATGTAGGACCTACACCTGTACCTACTGTGACATTACCAGCAACTGGGTTACTTGACGTAACGAATGGGTAAGTACCGTGATCGATGTCTAACATGACACCTTGGGCACCTTCGAATAATACTTTGTCGTCTGCAACGTTAGCATCATCTAAGATTTTAGCTGTGTCAGTGACATATTCTTTTAAGCGTTGACCTGCTGCATAGTACTCGTCAAAGATTTCATCAAACGTAGGGCATGTTTCGTTGAACATTCCTTTGAAATAAGCATTTTTATATTCAATGTTTTCTTTAAGACGACGTTCGAATGTTTCTTTCTCTAATAAGTCTGCTACTCGAATACCGATACGTTGTGCTTTATCTACGTATGCTGGGCCGATACCTTTTTTAGTTGTACCGATTTTATTATCTCCACGACGACGTTCTTCATATTCGTCTTGAGCTAGGTGATAAGGTAAGATGACTTGTGCACGGTTAGAGATACGTAAGTTGTTAGTTGAAATACCACGTTCATTTAAACCGTCTAATTCTTTCAATAATGCTACTGGATCTACAACTACACCGTTACCGATAACTGCTAATTTATCTTTATAAAAGATACCTGATGGTACCAAATGTAATTTGTAAGTTTCTCCACCAAATTGAATTGTGTGTCCTGCATTATTACCACCTGAGAATCTAGCGATAACATCTGCTTGTTCTGCTAAGAAATCTGTGATTTTACCTTTACCTTCGTCTCCCCATTGTGTCCCAACTACTACGATTGATGACATAAGAGCACCTCCAAGTTTTTCTCGTTTAACCATTAGATATTCTACCAATATGCCTATGAGATTGCAAATAAAAATCGAACATTAAATTTGTTTAAGTTGTTTGCAATTGATTCATCTTGTTTTTACTTTTTATACAGTTTCATCGTTGTGTTATCAGTGCTTTTGAATTCATTTTCCGGAAAATGATATACATACTTCAAGTGATTGCAAAGAATGAAAACAAAATAAAAACCGTACAATAAAACTAAAAATAAGTTTATTGTACGGAAAAATAAATTTTATGTCATTTCTGCATGAGCATAATCAATGTCTGTAAATTTATTATATTGTTTCATAAAATGAAGTTTCACAGTTCCTGTTGGGCCGTTACGTTGTTTAGCAATTATGATTTCAATTTCACCGTTATCATCATTCGTTTGTGGCTCAAAGCCTGCATCATCGTCATCATCTTCATCCTCGCCACGATTGTAGTAATCATCACGGTATAAGAAAGCAACGATATCAGCGTCTTGCTCGATAGACCCAGATTCACGAATATCACTCATCATTGGACGTTTATCCTGACGTTGTTCAACACCACGTGAAAGCTGACTCAGTGCGATAACTGGGCATTCTAGTTCACGGGCAATGGCTTTAAGTGTACGTGAGATTTCTGATACTTCTTGTTGACGGTTGTCTGAGAATCGAGAACCGCTACCTTGAATTAATTGTAGATAGTCAATCACTATCATATCTAAGCCGTGTTCTTGTTTAAGACGGCGACATTTAGATCGTAAGTCATTAATACGAATACCTGGTGTATCATCGATAAAAATCTTAGTTTTTGATAATTTACCAACTGCAATCGTAAAACGACTCCAGTCTTCTTCTGTCATCGTACCAGTTCTTAAGCGGTTTGAATCTACGTTACCTGAACTACAAATCATACGCGTTGCTAACTGGTCTGCACCCATCTCAAGCGAGAATATGCCTACTGTAAACATATCTTCATGTGTCGCAACTTTTTGGGCAATATTAAGAGCGAAGGCAGTCTTACCCACGGAAGGACGAGCCGCTAAGATGATTAAATCATTACGGTTAAACCCAGCAGTCATTTGGTCGAGATCTCGATAACCTGTTGGAATACCAGGCGTTTGACCACTATTTTGGTCGAGTTCTTCGGCAGTCTCATACACTTGTCCTAAGACATCTCTAATATCTTTAAACCCGTCACTTTCTCTTGTAGAAGAAAGTTCAAGGATACGTCTTTCGGCATCACTTAGGATTGTATCTAGTTCTAATTCATCATTATAGCCATCATTTGCAATACTATCTGCCGTTTGAATTAACTTACGTTTTAACGCGTGTTTAAAGACGATATCTGTATAATATTGAACGTTTCGCGTTGTTGGAACGTTAGTCGATAGCTCTGCGAGATATTGAGGGCCACCCGCTTCACTTAAGCTTCCATCACTAGATAGTTGATCCATAAGTGTGACAACGTCGATTTCTTTGTTATCTTCATTAAGATGCATCATTGCTCGGAAGATATGTTGATGGGCGCCTCTATAAAACGACTCAGGAAGGAGGACTTCCTGAGTTGTATTAATCAATTCTGGATCTATAATAATGGCACCTAAGACAGATTGTTCAGCTTCATTGCTATGCGGCATTTGATTTTGCTCATACATTCCATCCATTGTTTGCTTTACACCTCTTATTTCAATCCATCTTTGTTATTTTCGAAATTACTGTTCTACTGTGTGTACTCTAATTGTACCTTCAACTTCTTTATCTAATTTAACTGGCACATTTGTATAACCTAACGCGTGGATACCATGTGGTAAGTCCATTTTGCGTTTATCAATTTTAATATCATGTTGTTTATTTAATGCTTCGGCAATTTGTTTAGTACTGATTGAACCAAACAATTTACCGCCTTCACCTGTTTTAGCTGATACTTCAACTTCGATGTTTTCTAATTTTTCTTTAAGTGCTTTCGCATCATCAATTTCTTGTTGTCTGTCTGCTTCAGCACGTTTATTTTGTTGTTCTAATTGTTTTAAGTTACCAGGAGTTGCTTCTACAGCATAGTTGTTTTTAAGTAAGAAGTTGTTTGCGTAACCTACTGGTACGTCTTTTACTTCGCCTTTTTTACCTTTACCTTTAACATCTTGTTTGAAAATTACTTTCATGCATCTTCACTCCTACTCATTTGTTCTGTAATTGCTTGCTGTAATTGTTCTATAGCATCTTCTATAGTGACACCTTTAATTTGTGTGGCAGCATTTGTAAGGTGTCCACCACCACCTAATGCTTCCATCGTTAATTGAACGTTGATAGAACCTAGTGAACGTGCAGAGATACCGATGAGGTTATCTTCACGTTTAGCCACAACATAAGATGCCTCGATACCTTCTAAACTTAACAACTCGTCGGCTGCTTGTGCAACCGTAACAGGATGGTAGATTTTATCATTTGAACCATGAGCGATTGCTACGCCATGATCTTGTAATTGAACCGTTCTAATAAGTTCTGAACGATTAATATAAGTATCTACATCATCTTTTAAGAAGTGTTGCGTTAAGATTGTATCTGCACCATGCGCACGTAAATAACTTGCAGCATCAAATGTTCTTGAACCTGTTCTTAATGTGAAGTTTCTAGTATCTACTATAATACCTGCATACATGACTGTTGATTCTAAACGTGTCAATCTTTGTTCAGTTGGTTGATATTCTAATAATTCAGTAACAAGCTCTGCAGTTGAACTTGCATATGGCTCCATATATACCAATAGTGGGTTTGAAATAAAGCTTTCGCCACGTCTGTGGTGGTCAATAACGACTTTACGGTTTGCTTTATTTAAGACATTTTCATCTAAGACCATTTCAGGCTTGTGCGTATCCACGACAACGACTGTCGTCTTAGACGTCATCATATCCCAAGCTTCATCTGAAGTGACAAAGCGTTCTTTCAATTCTGGTTTCTTATCAATTTCGTCCATGACACGACGTAAAGTCGGATCAATATCTGAATCATTGAGAACAACAAAGGCTTCTAAATTATTCATTAATGCAAAACGTGAGACACCAATTGCTGCACCAATTGCATCTAAATCAGGGCGTTTATGTCCCATAATAATTACCTTGTCGCCTTCAGTTAATATATCTTTAAGTGCGTGAGAAATTACTCGGGCACGTACACGCGTACGTTTCTCCATAGGGTCAGTCTTACCACCGTAGAAGCGAACGTTACCATTCATATTTTTAATGGCTACTTGGTCGCCTCCTCGACCGAGTGCTAAGTCTAAACCAGATTGAGATAAATCCCCTAGGTCAATAAGGTTCTCTGTACCTTCACCGACACCGATACTTAAAGTGAGTTGTGCACGGTAACCGACACTTTTCTCTCTCAACTGACTTAAAATTTCAAAGTTTGAATCTTCAAGTTCTGCTAATATCTTTTGGTTAAGATATGCAACGAATTGATCAGAATTATAACGTTTGAAATAAATATTGTATTCTTGTGCCCATCTGCTAATGACACGTGTAACCATTGAGTTGATTTCTGAACGTTGTGTATCGTTCATATTCTGCGTAATCTCGTCATAGTTGTCTAAGAACAACGTTGCGATAATTGGCTTTGAATCTTCATACAACTCGTTGGTATGTACGCTTTCTGTGATATCAAAGAAATATAAACAATGTTCATTCTCTGAATATCGCACATGGTAATGATAATTGTTATGTTCAATTTCTACTTCTTGTACTTTTTCTAATTGTTTCAATATGTTAGGAAAGACTTCGTTTACATTTTCAGAAATCACATTAGTTTCAACGTGTTCTGTCATGAATTGGTTCATCCATTCAATGTGGTTATCTTCATCTAACACAATCATCCCAATCGGCAAATGTTTGATTGCTTTATTGCTACTTGCCGAGATGTGACCACTTAAATCATCCACATAATTATCCATTTTAAGAAAAGCTTGTCTCAATAACACGCCACTAATAATAATCATCACGACGAGGATTGCTGCAGCAATGCCAGCGACGATTTGGTTGAAAATAAACCATACGATGACTAATGCAATGGCTGTAAGTACCATGAGTATAAAAGGTATGAGCAATGCTTTTTTAGTGGATTGACGGTTCATTCTTCCACCTCTAATCACTTAGTTAATAATCATTTTTTAATAATTCGTTTTAAATTAATACATAAATCAATAACTCCAAGTAAACCAACGATATGTGTCATCGGTGTAAGTAGTGTCCCCACCACCATTAATAAAATCGTTACAGCATTCGGCCATCTCTTAGCTTTACCGAAGAAATGTATAACGCTTAAACCTTGGATATACATCACTAATGATAACACAACCTCAAAGTTCAAGACGATACTTTGGAATATACTTGGTTGGTTCGCAAACATTACACAAATAAGAACTATAAGATAAATCCATAATAGTACACGATTCATTTGCCATGCGAATAATGGCTTAAAGATCGGAGTTGCGACCTTAAACTTACGTAAGATAGGAAATGTAATAATCAGATTAATTAAGATTAAAAGGAAAATGACTATAATAAGATAACTAGGGAGTTGGACCGTTGATTGTCGGAAACCTTCCTCAAGAATCTGTCTATAGTTAGAATTTAATCCACTTGTTAAGATGGCATCATACATCGCATCTTTAAATGGCTTAATTAATACGGCTGCTTTTGGAATTTTTTCGAATGTTTGTAATAACATGAATCCAATCAATGTTATTAAACTCAATGAAACCGTTGAAACATAAAGAATTCTTTCTTTTGAAGTTCTTTCCTTAAGTAATTGACCGATGATAAAACTTAAAATTAAGATAAGTACCATCATACTTAAGACAAATGTATTACCTAATAACGTTGTCAGAATCACTGTTACTAAAGCGCTAATTCCAAATGATTGTACAGAGCGGTTCCATAGCACGATGCCAGGAATCGTTGCAAATAAACATAAAATTAAGCCGAGAATAGGTAATACATGTGTTACTAAAGCGACTATCAGTAATGAAATAGTTGCAATAATAGTTGCTTTAGGTTGTATTTTTGAAAACACACACGCCACTCCCATACTTTTTGACTATAACTTCTATTTTAACCTCTTTGCCAAAAATTAACAATAAAGCGCTACTTTTAATGACTTCGTCATTAATTAGTAGCACTTATGCTAAAGACATACTTACTTTGCTTAGCCAAAGTTTAGTATGTCTAAATATAGCTGTGTTTATTTCCTTTTAAATTGTTTTAAGTTCAAGAAATGGTAGAGGTTTGGAGCCCAATCGTTAAAGTTTAGAAGGAAGCCGTCATGTCCTACATTATCTGGCACAAAGAAATGGCGATGATATTTAAATCTCTCTCCGACTGCTCTTACTTGATCATCTGGATAAAGTAAATCATCTATAAACCCCATCGTTAGAACTTTTGTATCTAATGATTGATAGACTTCATCAACATCATCTCGTCCTCTATCAATATTGTGACTATCTAAGACGTCGAGCAGTGTTAAATAACATTGTAAATCAAAGTTTTTCTTGAATTTATTTCCTTGATATTGTTGATACGTTACAACTTCATCTGGTGTAAATCGTTGGTCATAACTTTTAGAGGAGCGGTATGTTAAGAAGCCAAGTTGTCGAGCGATACTTAAGCCTTCCTTCCCACCAAGATGAATTGCTTGTCGGGCGATCTCGTTGAAAGCACGACTGTATGATGACGTTTTACCAGTTGCTGCGAGAATAATGGCTTTGTCGATTTGAAATTGATTATTATACAGCAATTCCATTGCTTGCATACCACCTAGACTTGCTCCAATTAGGATGTTTATCTTATCGAAGTCTAGTGCTTTGATACCTTTTTCAATCGCTTTAACAATATCTCGTAATGTAAGATGCTGTGGAAAATTAGGGTCATTAAGTTTGGAACTTGAACCAAAGGGACTACCAATAACGTTGAAAGTTAGAAATTGATAATCATGACGTGGAATATAACCACCATCTATAATTTCACGCCACCATCCATGTTTCTCGTCTGTTCCATAAGTTAAGTGATTACCTGTTAATGCGTGACAAACAACAACTAATGGTTGACCTTTATATCCAACGTGTTCATAGCGTAATTTTAAATTATTAATGGTTTCTCCTGATTCAGTTGTAAATGTCCCTAATTCTAACGTATCTACTCTGTAATTCGTCATCGTTAACGCTACCTCCTCTTACAAAAAAGCTTCCTACTCAAATGAAAAAGTAGGAAGCTGGTCAGTACTTATCATTCGAGATTCTCGTTGGTTGTAGCACCGTGCTATCATTAGTCGGTTGCTGAAGCATCGTCGGGCCAATTCCCTCAGCTTCTCGAAATAAGATTTGTTGAATTGATTTGTATATTGATGTTGATTAAATTTCAATCTTAAATAGTCTGAATTTTCTAATTAATATAATATTAACTAAAATGGTTTATGACTTCAATACTTTGCTGTCATTTTCAGGAGTTAAAAGATTAAACGTAAACAAGCGATAGTAATAATACCTCCAATTATTGTGATAGTAAGGCTACGTGTGAAAATGGCAAGGAGTACTGTTGGTATAATCGCAATAATATATGACAAATTGAGCGTATATCCAAAGGTGTTATCGTGTTGTTGTATGACGCCATCAATGACAAGTGCGGTAAATAATGTGATAGGAATAAATGAAAGCCATTTAACGACAATTTCAGGTAAATGAACTCTAGATATCATCATAAAGGGAATAATTCGAACGAGTAACGTTACAATTCCACATAAAATAATAAGTATCAGTGTGTGTAAATCTGTTGTCATTTATCCATCACCACCCCTAAGGCTGCAGCGAATGTTGCGGCTATTAATATTGCTACATATGAAGGCATCACTAAACTTAAAAGAAGCATCATTGTGATTACACAGATAATTAAAATTATATATATACGAAATCTTGATTTCTTCACTGACTCAAATTGAGATATACCTAGGAAAATGAACATTGCAGTAATCGCATAGTCTAATCCAAGTGCATTAGGATTAGAAATATATTTGCCGAAAAGGGCGCCGGCCACACACGAAATAGTCCAAAAAAGATATGCTGTGATATTAAGACCATGAAGCCAACGATCATTAATCTTTTCACCTTTAATATATGGCGTAATGGCAACTCCGAAGGTTTCATCGGTTAATAATGTACCGAGACCTACCCTATTCCATAATCCATATTGTTTATAATTAGGCGCCAAAGTCATACTTAATAGAAACATACGTGAGTTAACGATAAGTGTGGTCAACACGATAGCAGATATTGGAGTACCTGTAATCGCTAAAGCGCAAACAATAAATTGTGCGGCACCGGCGTAAATAATGAGACATAATAAAATAATTTCTAAGATACTAAAGTTTTGAGAGGCTGCAACGATACCAAATGATAAACCTACTCCGGCGTATCCAAATAAAGTAGGAATACATTCTTTTACCCCTTGCTTAAATGAAAGATGGGTCATTTGATCAGCCTCCATTCCACTTTCTAAAATAGTAAAATAAGTCTATTATATTTGGAAAAGTTGTTCAATATTTTTAGACTTCGGTTTGTGTGAAGTAAGACAAACCTCATAGTCAAATCGTTGTAACTACAACGATTATAAAATTTCAGAATTTTGTTTCTTCTTTTAGACATCCCTCTCATTTTTGAAGATTTGAAGTTGAATCATTTCTCTTCCCCTACCCTGTTCAACAAAAAAACTGTCGACAAAATCGTTAAGATCTTATCGACAGTTCAAATAATTAATTGAGTCATTCATCGTTGTATTGTAGTAATTATTTAGCCTATTCTAAGTTATTATTTTGTAGGTTTAGAAATTTTAGTTTTTCCACCCATGAATGGAACTAATGCTTCAGGAATTGTGATTGTACCGTCTTCATTTTGATAATTTTCAACGATAGCTGCAAATGTACGACCTACGGCTAAACCACTACCATTTAATGTATGAGCTAATTCTGGTTTAGCTGAGTTATCACGTTTAAAGCGAATGTTAGCACGACGTGCTTGGAAATCAGTACAGTTTGAGCAAGAACTAATTTCTTTATAATCATTGTAGCTTGGTAACCATACCTCTAGGTCATATGTTTTACTAGCGCTGAAGCCAATGTCGCCTGTACATAAGATAACTCGACGATATGGTAATCCTAATTCTTCTAAAATTGATTCAGCATTTTTAGTCATATCTTCTAAAGCATCCCAAGAATCTTCAGGTTTTTCGATACGAACCATTTCAACTTTATCGAATTGGTGTAAACGAATTAATCCTCTTGTATCTCTACCAGCTGAACCCGCTTCACTACGGAAACATGCCGTTTGCCCAGTGAATTTTTCAGGTAACACTCCTGGTTGAATGATTTCATCTCTGTAGAAGTTTGTTAAAGGTACTTCTGCTGTTGGAATTGTGTATAGGCCTTCTTTTTCAACTTTAAATAAATCTTCTTCGAATTTAGGAAGTTGACCTGTACCAAACATAGTATCTGCATTCACTAATTGAGGTGTCATCATTTCTGTGTAACCATGTTGAGTTGTATGTTTCGTAATCATATAGTTCATTAATGCACGTTCTAATAATGCACCATCTTTAGTTAAGTAAACGAAACGCGCACCAGATACTTTAGCAGCACGTTCGAAGTCTGCCATTTTTAGTTCTTCAACTAAGTCCCAATGTGCTTTTGGTTCGAAATCAAATTCACGTGGTGTACCCCATTTTTTCAATTCAACGTTTTCTTCATCTGAATCCCCTTGAGGTACATCGTCGTTAATTAAGTTTGGAATACGGATTAAAATATCTCTTACTTTATTATCAACTTCATTTAATTTAGCATCGTTTTCTTTAATTTCATCACCTAAGTTACGCATTTCTGCAATAACGTCATCAGCATCTTCTTTATTACGTTTCTTCTGAGCGATTTCTTCACTGACTTTATTACGTCTTGCTTTCATTTCTTCAGTTTTACTGATTAATTGACGTCGTTGTTCATCTAATTCTAAAACTTCGTCAACGACCTTAGGATCGTCTCCTCTTAATTCAATTTTGCTCTTAACTTTTTCTGGTTCATTTCTAAATAAACGAATATCTAACATGTAACCTTCATCCTTTCCCAAATAAAATATAGATTTAATGGGGGCACGTATGTATAAAATCATAAAAAAAGACCACATCCCAGACAAGGGACGTGGTCTACGCGTTGCCACCCTATTTAACAATTTAAAATAAACGTTGAATCACTTATTCTAAACTGCACTTAACTAAAATAACGGTTATTACCGATTGCTCTCATAAAGTAGGTAGATTCACATCAAAGTCGATTGCTTGTTCTCACTAACCACAAGTTCTCTGAAATCGTCCGGTTAATGCTACTTAGCCTACGAACAATGTTTTATTAAGTTATTTTTAATATAGCAAAGTCTTTTTAACTTTTCAAGTAAATGTAAATGTGTGTAAACTACCTCGTATTTATGCTCTGTGATAAGCATCATCTTTTAGATACTGCGCTACCGCTTCGATATCTTTGTGGAATTGTCGATCTTGATTGATTGAAGGCACGATTTTACGATATTCTTCATATTTCTCACGTGTTTTAGGAGATAATTTATCTACACCTTTTAATTCCACAGCTTGCAATGCGATGACACATTCAATCGCAATCACACGACGTGTATTCTCAATCATTTGGTAACCATGTCTTGAAGCGATTGTGCCCATTGATACATGATCTTCTTGGTTTGCTGAAGATGGAATTGAATCTACACTCGCTGGGTGTGCGAGGGTTTTATTTTCAGAGACAAGGCTTGCAGCAGCATATTGCATAATCATAGCGCCACTTTGTAACCCTGGCTCAGGACTTAAAAATGCAGGTAAATCTCCATTTAATTGAGGATTAATCAAACGTTCTAGACGTCGCTCTGCAACGTTGGCTAATTCACTCACGCCTAATTTTAGATGGTCTAATGCAAGTGCGACTGGTTGACCGTGGAAGTTACCACCTGAAATCACTAATGTTTCATCATCCTCATCGAAGATAAGAGGATTATCATTAGCTGCATTCATCTCAAATTCTAATTTTTCTCTTACATAATTGAACACTTGGAAACTTGCACCATGGATTTGAGGAATACAACGTAAACTATAAGCGTCCTGCACTCGTAATTCAGCTTGGCGTGTCGTAAGCTGTGAATCTTCAAGCCAGTTAAGCATGCGTGCTGCCACATCTACTTGTTCTTTAATATTCCGGACTTTGTGCACGTTATGATTATACGCATCTGTAATACCATTTAAAGCTTGATGCGTGAGTGAAGCAATCCATTCCACTTGATAACCTAAATCCTCTGCCTCAATGAAATTAATCACACCTTGAGCTGTCATTGCTTGTGTCCCATTGATAAGTGCCAAGCCTTCTTTAGCTTGTAGTTTTAACGGTTCACGTCCTAACTCATTAAGGACGTAGCGACTGTCGACTTGTTCATTGTTATAATAAACGTCACCCTCACCAATGAGTGCAAGTGCAAGATGTGATAGAGGCGCTAAATCCCCTGATGCCCCTAATGAACCTTGTTGCGGAATCACTGGAATAATACGTTCGTTAATGAAGAATTTTAATTGTTCAACTAACTCAAGTGTCGCACCTGAATGCCCCTTCAATAATGTATTTAAGCGCAACACCATCATGACTAATGCCACTTCTTCTGAAAATGGTTTCCCGATACCACATGCATGTGAACGAATGAGATTGACTTGTAATTCGTTATATTGACCTGGATCGATTAAAACATCACTAAATAGACCGAAGCCAGTTGTGATACCATAGATTGTTTCTTTATTCTGTATGATACGTTCAACGACTTGGCGACTTTTCGTCACTCGTTCAATGGCATCCTCTGAAATATCAATTTGTAAGTCTTGGCTTAAAAACGTCTTAATTTCCTTAATAGTCAAAGCCTCTCCATCTAAAATTAATGTCATATAAACAACCCCTTTGTTTAAATTTTAACCCCATTACAGGAAAGTATACGTTTTCATTTTTATATTAACAACACTTTTTGCACTTTTTATAATGCATTATCAATGTAATAATTTAACAGGTTAAAGAAATAGGAATATTATTATTTATTATTTTAATAAGGTAGATGGAAATGGTATTTTTGATATTTTGTGCGGATAGAGGTATTCATTATTAAATTTCTAAAATAGCTATTGACTAAAGAGTATTACAGGTATAGTATTTTCTATTGTATTTAAAAGAGATTGGGCAATTTTAAAGGACTTTAATTTCTTAAAAATGGATGTACACAACAATTTATAAAGTGAAATTTAAGACGGTCGGATGTCTTGTGTACGAGATGCGAGAAGTGAGTTTTTTAACGGAGGTTATGTCATTATGGAAACGTTAGATACAGTTAACATTCCTATAAGAAAAGATGAAACGCATAAAGGCGATTATGGTAAGATTTTATTAATTGGTGGTTCTGCCAATATGGGTGGCGCAATTATGCTTGCTGCGCGCGCATGCGTCTATAGTGGTAGTGGATTAATTACAGTCGCAACACATCCTAATAATCATGCAGCATTACATTCACGTTGCCCAGAAGCAATGGTAATTGATATCAATGATACGAAGATGCTAACTAAAATGATCGAAGCTACCGATAGTATCTTAATCGGGCCTGGATTAGGTGTGGACTTCAAAGGTAATAATGCGATTACGTTTTTACTACAAAATATTCAACCACACCAAAATCTTATTGTAGATGGAGATGCAATCATCATATTTAGTAAATTGAAACCTCAAATTCCTACATGTCGTGTGATTTTCACTCCTCATCAAAAAGAATGGGAACGTTTAAGTGGGATTCCTATCGAAGAACAAACATATGAACGTAATCGTGAAGCTGTTAATAACTTAGGTGCTACTGTCGTTTTAAAACAACATGGTACTGAAATTTACTTTAAAGATGATGCTTACAAATTATCTATCGGTACACCAGCAATGGCTACTGGTGGTATGGGAGATACACTTGCTGGTATGATTACAAGCTTCGTTGGTCAATTTGATAGTCTTAAAGATGCCGTTACAAGTGCGACTTACACACATAGTTATATTGGAGAGAAATTATCTGAGTCTATGTATGTCGTACCACCTTCTCGTTTAATCAGTGAAATTCCTTATGTTATGAAACAATTGGAAGGTTAAGTTATAGACACGTTATATATTAAATACTATTTACGATGCACACCTCAAAGTTGTTCACTTATTGTGAATACCTATTGCTGGTGTGCTTTTTTTATAATAAAAAAGACTACCCTCAAGCAGGGTAGTCTAAAAATTAACAGGTTCTCACTATATAGCGAGAACCTGCTTTAATATCTATTATTCGTTGTCATCATCGTCGTCTGAAGCACTTTCAATATCTTCATTTACACGATCCATAAAGTCTTGTCGAACATCGATTCTATCATCATTAGCGTTATCATCTGTTTCTTCATTAGTTACATCTTCGGCTTCTTCTGTATGAATAGCATTACCAGGTGTTTGGTCATCAATAACTTCTTCAGTTGCTGTCTCGCTCGCATCAGTATCATCTGAGTCTGCTTGATTATCTTCTTCCTCTTTAACTTTAGCAACTGTTGAAACAAATTGACCTTCGCCTAATCTCATTAGACGTACACCTTGTGCAGCACGACCATTTTGAGAGATATCTTCCACATCTAAGCGAATAATCACACCTGCATTGGTAACAACCATTAAGTCTTCTTCACCAGTGACTGTTGTGATACAAACGATATTACCGTTACGTTCAGTAATAGTTGCTGTTTTAATACCTTTACCACCACGATTAGATAATCGGTATTCATCTACTGGTGTACGTTTACCGTAGCCATTTTCAGTAACAACTAGAACTTCATCTTCACTTTCTGCGTGAGCCACATCTAAACCTACAACCACGTCGCCTTCACGTAGTGTGATACCTTTCACACCTGCTGCTGTACGACCTAGAGGACGTAAGGCAGATTCAGGGAAGCGAATAAGTGATGCGTGCGATGTACCGATAAGTATATCTTCATTACCAGTTGTTAAGCGTACGGCTATTAGTTCATCGTCTTCTTTGAAGCCTATTGCGATTTTACCGTTCTTATTAATACGTGAGAAATTACTTAACGCTGAACGTTTAACAATACCTCGTTTTGTAGCAAATACAAGGTAATGTTCTTCACTTTCAAGATCTTTAACCGCAATCATCGTACTTATCGTTTCGTCATTCTCAAGTTCTATCGCGTTAACGACTGGGATACCTTTAGATTGACGAGACAGCTCAGGAACTTCATAACCTTTAAGTTTATATACTCGACCTTTATTCGTGAAGAAGAGCACGTTATCGTGTGTACTTAAAGTAACTAACTGACTCACGAAATCTTCTTCAAGTGTGTTCATACCTTGTACACCACGTCCGCCACGGTTTTGTGAACGATATGTAGAAACAGGTAATCGTTTAATATAATTATTATGACTTAAAGTAATTACAATTTGTTCTTCTGGGATTAAATCTTCATCTTCAATATCGTCTAATCCACCTAATTGAATTACAGTACGACGTTCATCTCCAAATCGTTCTTTGATTTCAGAGAGTTCATCACGAACCAATTGTAATAATACTTCTTCATCAGCTAGAATTTCTTCTAATTCTTTAATGTATTCAAGTAATTCATTATATTCAGATTCAATCTTATCGCGTTCTAAACCTGTTAAACGTCTTAAACGCATATCTAAGATAGCTTGTGCTTGACGTTCAGATAGCTTAAAGCGTTCTTGTAAGCTTTCCATCGCGATTTTATCTGTTTCTGATTCACGAATTGTCGTGATAATTTCATCAATATGATCTAGAGCTATTCTTAAACCTTCTAGAATATGCGCACGGTCTTTAGCTTTTCTTAAATTGTACTCAGTGCGTCGTCTTACAACTGTTTTTTGATGCTCTAAGTAGTGAATTAATGCTTCTTTTAAGTTAATTAACTTAGGTCTGCCATTAACTAAGGCAATCATATTTACACCGAATGATGTTTGTAACGGTGTTTGTTTGTATAAGTTGTTAAGAATAACGCTTGCATTCGCATCTTTACGTACGTCAATAACGATTCTAACACCTGTACGTAAACTTGTTTCATCTCGTAAGTCGGTAATACCATCGATTTTTTTATCTCTAACAAGTTCAGCAATTTTCTCAATCATACGTGCTTTATTAACTTGGAATGGTATTTCAGTTACTACGATACGTTGACGTCCACCACCGCGTTCTTCAATCTCTGCACGTGAACGCATTTGGATAGAACCACGACCTGTTTCATATGCACGGCGGATACCACTTTTTCCTAAAATAAGACCTGCAGTCGGAAAGTCAGGACCTTGAATATCTTCCATCAATTCATTGATCGTGATATCAGGATTCTTACTTAAACTTAATACACCATCAATGACTTCTGTTAAATTGTGAGGAGGAATATTAGTAGCCATACCTACGGCAATCCCTGCAGCACCGTTAACTAAAAGGTTTGGGAAGCGTGCAGGTAAGACTGACGGCTCTCTTTCATTACCATCATAGTTGTCGATAAAATCAATTGTATCTTTGTTGATATCACGTAAAAGTTCTAACGTAATCTTAGTCATACGTGCTTCGGTATAACGCATTGCTGCTGCGCCATCACCATCCATTGAACCAAAGTTACCTTGACCATCTACAAGAGGATAACGGTAACTGAAGTCTTGTGCCATTCTTACCATGGCTTCGTATATTGAAGAGTCACCATGTGGGTGATATTTACCCATAACGTCCCCAACAATACGTGCAGATTTCTTATATGGTTTATCTGGTGTCATACCTTGTTCATTCAGACCATATAATATACGACGGTGCACTGGCTTTAAACCATCTCTAACATCAGGTAATGCACGTGACACGATAACACTCATGGCATAGTCTAAGAATGATTCACGCATTTCACTGGTTATATTTCGTTCATTAATTCTTGATTGAGGTAATTCAGCCATCAAGATATCCTCCTTCAAAAGTTCAATTCATAATGCTTAGAAATCTAAGTTGGCGTAAACTGCATTATCTTCTATAAATTGTCTACGATTTTCAACAACATCACCCATTAACATTTCAAATGTTTGGTCTGCATCAATTGCATCTTCAAGTCTTACTTGTAACATTGAACGATGTTCTGGATTCATAGTCGTTTCCCATAATTGGTCTGCATTCATCTCACCAAGACCTTTGTAACGAGAGATTGACCATTTAGGAGTAGGGTTTAATTCAGCTTTAAGCTTGTCTAACTCTCTATCGTTAAATACATAATACTTTTGTTTACCTTGCGTTAATTTGTATAAAGGTGGCTGTGCAATGTAAACATAGCCCGCTTCAATTAACGGTCTCATAAAGCGATAGAAGAATGTGAGTAATAGTGTTCTGATATGCGCACCATCAACGTCCGCATCAGTCATGATTACGATTTTATGATAGCGTGCTTTTGAAATATCAAATTCTCCACCAATACCTGTACCAAAAGCAGTGATCATTTGGCGAATTTCATTGTTATTTAAGATACGGTCTAAACGTGCTTTTTCCACGTTCAAGATTTTACCTCTTAATGGTAAAATCGCTTGAGTTCTTGAATCACGACCTGATTTTGTAGACCCCCCGGCAGAGTCACCCTCTACTAAGAAAATCTCACTCTCTTCAGGATTTTTACTAGAGCAATCCGCTAATTTACCAGGTAAACTTGATACATCTAATGCTGATTTACGACGTGTAACCTCACGTGCTTTTTTAGCTGCTACTCGTGCTCTAGACGCCATGATACCTTTTTCAACGATAATTCGACCTACGGCAGGATGCTCGAATAAGAAACGCTCGAAGTATTCAGCGAATAATTTATCCACTACTTGACGTACTTCAGAGTTACCTAATTTCGTTTTAGTTTGTCCTTCGAATTGAGGATCGCCGTGTTTAATTGAAATAATAGCTGTTAGACCTTCACGTGTATCCTCACCTGAAAGTTTATCTTTGTCTTCTTTAATAATCTTACTTTGAATACCGTAACTATTAAGAATACGTGTTAACGCACGTTTGAAGCCATCTTCGTGCGTACCACCTTCGTACGTATGAATGTTATTGGCATATGTTAATAAGTTAGTCGCATATCCACTGTTATATTGAAGAGCGATTTCAACCTCAATATCATCTTTTGTTTGATGTATGTAGATAGGTTCTTCATGAAGTGGCTCTTTATTTTCATTTAATAATTCTACGTAAGATTTAATACCGCCTTCATAGTGATAAGAATCCTCACGGCCTTCCTCTTCACGCTCATCTCTTAACGTAATTTGGATACCTTTGTTTAAGAAAGCAAGTTCGCGTATACGTTGTTGTAATGTTTCATAATTATACACAGTTGTCTCTGTAAAAATTTCGCCATCAGCTTTAAAACGAATTGCCGTACCTGTTTGATCTGTTTCACCGATTTCTTTTAAGTCAAATTGAGGTACACCTTTTTTATACGCTTGGTGGTAAATAGTATCATTTCTGTACACATATACTTCTAAGTCTTGGGAAAGCGCGTTAACTACTGATGAACCAACACCATGAAGCCCACCTGATACTTTATATCCGCCACCGCCGAATTTACCTCCAGCATGTAATACCGTTAAGATAACTTCGACAGCAGGACGTCCCATTTTCTCCTGAATATCAACTGGAATTCCACGGCCATTGTCAGTAACTTTTATCCAATTGTCTTTCTCAATTACGACTTCTATTTGATTAGCATAACCTGCTAATGCTTCGTCAATACTATTATCAACAATTTCCCATACTAAATGGTGCAAGCCTCTTTCAGAAGTTGAACCAATATACATACCTGGTCTTTTACGCACCGCTTCAAGACCTTCTAATACTTGTATCTGTCCAGCACCATAATTATCTGTGTTGTTTACATCTGACAATGTATTCACCATCACTTTCTTATTACTTTAGTAATTCGCCTTGACTTATACGGTATAACTTAGCATTATTCATAATTTCATGGTCTATACCGTCAACAGAGGTTGTAGTCACAAATGTCTGTACTTTATGTTGGATTGTACTTAGAAGATGCGTTTGACGTGAATCATCAAGTTCACTGAGTACATCGTCCAGTAATAATATTGGATACTCTCCAACTTCGATGTTCATTAATTCAATCTCTGCCAATTTGATCGACAATGCTGTAGTTCTTTGTTGTCCTTGTGATCCATATGTTTGTGCATCCATGTCATTAACATTGAATCCTAAATCATCTCGATGTGGTCCATAAAGACACACACCTCTTTCTTTCTCTCTTTGAAGGTTATCATTTAATAATTCGATGACCTCCTCGAGCAATTCTGACTCTTCCTTCTCATAATCACTTAACTTTAAACTTGGTAAATATTTAAGTCCTAACTTCTCACGCTCATTCGTAATCCCTGAATGAATCGGTTGCGCAAGTTCTTCCAGTTCTTTTATAAAATGCTCACGACGTAACGTTACCTTTAAAGCATATTGAGCAAATTGTTGATTTAACACTTCTAACATTGTCGTATCTGTCTTCTGCCCAATTTGTAATTGCTTCAAATAGTTATTCTTTTGTTTAAGAATACGTTGGTATTGAGCTAAATCATTTAAGTAAACGGCTGAAATTTGTCCTAACTCCATGTCTATGAAACGTCGTCGTATCTGTGGTGAACCTTTAACAATATTCAAATCTTCAGGAGCAAATAAAACGACATTCAAGTGTCCCACATATTGAGTCAGTTTACTTTGTTCAAGGTGATTGACTTTAACTTGTTTACCTTTTTTAGTTATAAACATTGTAAGTGGCATTGTGCCATGTCTATAACTCAGCTCACCTTCTATTTTAGCATAGTCAGCTTTAAAACGTATGAGTTCCTTGTCATTCGAAGTACGATGACTTTTAGCTAGCGCTAGCGTATAAATTGATTCAAGTAAATTTGTCTTTCCTTGCGCGTTTTCTCCTATGAGGATATTCACTTCAGGATGACAATCTAATGTAACCTCTTCATAGTTACGATAATTCTCTAATTGGAGTGTATTAAGTTTCATTGTTCACCTTGATGGATGATTAGAAAAGAACCAGTATCTTCAGGTAATTCTGTGATATCAATTCGGTCGTTATGTTCTAATTTCTTCCCGCGACGTGTCTCACGTTGGCCGTTTATTAAAACTTCGAAATCTTGGAGGAACCATTTAGCTTGTCCACCAGATTCAATAATGCCTTCAGTTTTAAGAAATTGACCTAAAGTTATGTTTCCTTCTACAACAACTTCTTGAACCAAAATTATCACTCCATTTCTTTATGTGTCATTAATATATTATACCTTTTTTTGCCTTAGATTTCATTTAAAATAAAGAATGAAATCGTTTACTTTGATATATATTTTTATTTTTCAAAATCTGCAATCTACTTGGTAAATTTTTTTAGTTTTAAGAGACATCATATTTTAATTGTGTATGCTTCTCTAATTTAAATTTAAAGGGGTATTTTACTTAATTTTAACAAATAGGAGGTTTACCCTAAAAAATTTATTGATGTTTCTTAAAATACCTCTCAGTATCTTTAAAATGAATTTAAAGTAACTAAAAAGAGATTGTCTAAGTGACAATCTCTAAACTCATTATAGCATTATTAAATTTTTATGTTTTAATCCATATGGTCTAACTAATAAGTTCTAATTGGTAAAATCAATTGAGTTACTGAATCGTCATCTTTCGGTTTCAAAATAAATGGTTTCATTGTTCCAAAGAATTCTACTTCAACTTCGTCATTATCGATGGCTTTTAAAGCATCCATCATGTATTTAGAGTTGAATGAAATTTTTAAGTTTCCACCTTCAACATCATTTGCAGTTACTTCTTCTTTTACTGTACCAATTTCTGGTGATGTTGAGGATAATTCTACTAACTCATTTCCAGTGCTCAATTTAATAACATTATTTCCACCTTCACGTGCTAAAAGAGATGCACGATCGATAGCGTGATAGAAATCACCGTTATTGATGCCTAACTTAATTTCATAGTTTTCTGGGAATAAACGCGTTGTATCTGGATAATGACCTTCAAGTAAACGAGAGATAAAGTTAACGTTTCCTACTCTAAATAGAACTTGGTTTGATGCAAAGAAGATATCAATATCTTCGTCACTATCACTCATAATTTTATTTAATTCTGATAAAGCTTTACCTGGAATGATGACATTTTTATTTTCAGAAGTATCTTCCAATTGTAACTTTCTTACAGCCAAGCGGTGTGAGTCAGTGGCAGTGCATATTAATTCATTATCTTGTATAAGCCAGTTCACACCAGTTAACACTGGGCGTGTTTCTGAGGTGGACACTGCAAAATTTGTTTGAGCAATGATGTTTTTAAGTACTTTAACTGATAATTGAATTGCGTCATCTCTTGATACTTCAGGTAATAATGGATATTGATCTGGATCTAATCCACTTAAGTTAAATTCTGAATGTCCTGAAGTAATCAATGTTTGGAACTGTTCATTTGTAGATAATTTAACATCTTTACCAGGTAACTTTTTGATGATATCTACGAAGAAACGACCAGGGAGTACTACTGATCCTGTTTCTGAGATTTCAACGATGTCCTCACCGTCAACTTGTTTAGGAATTGTAATTTCAATTGAGATTTCTGAATCTGAACCAGTTAAAATCACTTCATTATCTTTAGCATCAATTTTGATACCAGTTAAAATTGGTAATGTTGTTCTAGGTGAAATTGCTTTTAATGTGTCATTAAGTTGATTAATAAAATAATCTCTTTTAATTGTGAATTCCATCATTAATTTCTAAACTCCTTCCAGTCGTTTATATATAATTATATAGGTTTTAAATTCATAGTAATAGTAGTAGGGACTGTGGATTGGTGGATAAGTCCATAAATGTCCGAAATAGCAAAGTTATGCACATGTGGATAAACTGTGTATGCTGTGTACTACTTTTAAACATTATCCACAATTCTTTGCTTTATCCATTTCTTAACTCTCATATTTTGAGAAAATTATTTACTTCATTTTCATTGTAATTATTCCCGAAATTTATCTTTTTAAATCTGGTTGCTTAGAGTATAAGACTTATCTTGTTATTTCCCGTTACTGATTTCTAATTTCTTTTTCTAAGTTTTCGATTTCTTGTTTAAAAGTAGGATCTGCTTTGATGTCGTTAGCTATCTTTTCATGTGCATGAATGACAGTTGTATGATCTCGTCCACCAAATTCTTCTCCAATTTTTGGTAGTGAGAAATCAGTCAATTCACGGGATAGATACATAGCAATTTGACGCGGATATGCAATAGATTTAGTACGTTTTTTAGCACTGAAATCCTCAATGCGTACACTATAATATTGACCAACGACTTTTTGAATATCTTGAATTGTAATCTTTTTGGATTTAGGTGCTTGAATAATATCTTTTAGAGCTTCAGCAGCTAATTCTGTAGTTATCGGTTTGCCTTGAAGTTTGGAATAAGCTAAAAGTCTAGTGAGTGCACCTTCAAGTTCACGAATATTTGACTGGATTTGATTGGCAATATAATTAAGCGCTTCTGGTGGTATATCAAGGTTTTCTTCTTCAATTTTCTTTTGTAATATCGCCATTCTTGTTTCGTAATCAGGTGGTGTAATGTCAACGATTAATCCCCACTCGAAACGTGAACGTAATCGATCTTCTAATTTAGCAATTTCTTTAGGTGGACGATCACTTGAAATAACTATTTGTTTATTGTTTTGATGTAATTCATTAAATGTATGGAAGAATTCTTCTTGCGTCTGTTCTTTATTTTGAATGAATTGAATATCATCTATAAGTAATACATCGATGTTTCGATACTTCTCACGGAAAGCTTCAGTCTCATTATCACGAATAGATTTGATAAATTCGTTAGTAAATTTCTCACTAGATGTGTAAATCACTTTAGCACTAGGTTGATTACTAAGAACATGATGACCAATCGCATGCATCAAGTGTGTTTTACCTAAACCTACGCCCCCATAAATGAATAATGGGTTATAAGCTTCAGCTGGTGCTTCAGCTACAGCTAAACTTGCAGCATGTGGGAAGCGGTTCCCTGGACCAATAACAAATGTATCGAATGTGTTATGAATATTAAATTGTTCTTTACCACCATCATTATCTTCAATTGTAGATGTTGACGTTTGTGGTTCTTGAGGTTCATTAGATGCACCATTGTTATAGTCGGCGAGTTCATCTTCAGTAATAAATAGCGGTTTCACTTCATAACCAATGACATCATATATAATAGCTTGCATTATTTCAGAGTATTTTTGATTAAGCCAATTCGCATTAAAAGATAGGCTCGTTAAAATAATGGCTTCGTCATTTTTAAGTGAATAGAGTTGAGTATCTTTAATAAACGTATGATAACTGGTATGTGAAATTCTTTCTTGAGCAAGTTCTAAAACTTTGTCCCAAATTTCTTTCTCTGACATAAAAACTCCATCTTTCTTAAAATTTTTGACTTATACACATAAATAACATTAGTGGATAAAAATAATCACAGCATGTTAATAATTATCCACAAGTTAATCACATATAGTGGATAACTATCACAATACTATGATTTATTCACAGTAATTATGTATAAAAGTTTAATAAATAAATCCTTATAAAATCATTGATTGAACGACTTATCCACATAATTATACTTTTTAACTTAGACAGATGTCAAATGACTGTGAATATGTTCTTAAATTTGGCATAACTATGTGTATGAACTCTATTTTATCCACAGAAATAAGCAATAGTTTTGTGAATAAGTGGATAACTTTATATAATCTTCATTATTTCTTAATAATCGTTTGGGAAATAATTTATAACACATGTATGAAAAATGTATAACTAATATAAAATTCTTGAGCTGCAAGAATCGTAATGATTTAAAACTGAAAATTTAATTGAAAGATATGCTATACATCATAAAATCATCTTGCTTTATAAAAGGGATTTTGTTATATTGTAGTAGTTGCTTGAATTATGACTAGATAATAATGAGCTAAATAAGAAATTTCTTAATAGCAGACACAATAAGAGAGCAATTGCTCAAATGAAGTATGTTAGTACTATAGGCTGCAACATACTTTGATAATTTATCTATGTATATGAGCCAGTTTCAAGGTATGAAATTGGAAATATTAGATAATTGAATACAGATGGAGGTGTTTTGCATGGTAAAACGTACTTATCAACCAAATAAACGTAAACATAGTAAAGTTCATGGTTTCAGAAAACGCATGAGCACTAAAAATGGCCGTAAAGTTTTAGCGCGTCGTCGTCGTAAAGGCCGTAAAGTTTTATCAGCATAAGATCACTGACTCATCAGTGGTCTTTTTTTTCGTTTTAATTAGGAAAAAAGATTCATTTGAAATAAAAACATTCATATAATGGATAATTGAATAAGCGAGTGATGTTATGTGGAAAAAGCATATCGTATAAAGAAAAATTCAGATTTCCAAACTATTTATAAAAAAGGTAAATCTGTAGCGAATAGACAATTTGTGGTTTATACCTATAATAATAAAGAAAATAAACATTTTCGTTTAGGTATAAGTGTTTCTAAGAAATTGGGTAATGCTGTAACTAGAAATAGAATTAAAAGAGCTATTAGAGAAAATTTTAAAGTTCACAAAGAAGATATTATAGCTAAAGATATTGTTGTTATTGCGAGGCATCCATCTAGAGATATGACAACTTTAGAAATTCAAGGTAGTTTAGAACATGTACTAAAAATAGCTAAGGTATTTAATAAAAAGATAAAGTAGGGTAGGGGATATGCTTTAAATAAGACTAACCGAAGTCTTACCTCAGACAAACGTAAGCCTAACTCGGATACTTTAAAAGCACTATGTTAGCTTTTTATAGAGAAACAATTTACAATGTTATAATGAAATTTTACTTGAATAAGGAGGCGAGACTCTTATGGATTTTGATACGATTACTAGTATTTCAACACCTATGGGCGAAGGAGCTATCGGTATTGTCCGTTTATCAGGCCCACAAGCCATTGAAATAGGAGATACACTTTATAAAGGAAAGAAAAAATTATCTGAAGTAGATACACATACGATTAACTACGGTCATATTATTGATCCAGAAACTAATGAAACTGTCGAAGAAGTGATGATATCTGTGCTACGTGCACCAAAAACATTTACTAGAGAAGATATCATTGAAATTAATTGTCACGGCGGTATTTTAACAATTAATCGCATACTGGAATTAACTATGACGTATGGTGCACGTATGGCTGAACCAGGTGAATATACGAAGCGTGCTTTCTTAAATGGTCGTATTGATTTATCTCAAGCAGAGGCAGTTATGGATTTCATACGCTCTAAAACTGATCGCGCCTCTAAAGTAGCAATGAATCAAATTGAAGGTCGTTTAAGTGACCTTATTAAAAAACAACGTCAATCCATATTGGAGATTCTCGCTCAAGTAGAAGTTAATATTGATTACCCTGAATATGATGACGTTGAAGATGCCACAACTGAGTTTTTACTTGAACAGTCTAAGAATATTAAAGAAGAAATTAATCGACTGCTTGAAACAGGTACTCAAGGTAAGATAATGCGTGAAGGATTATCAACCGTTATCGTTGGTCGTCCTAATGTAGGTAAATCTTCAATGTTAAATAATCTTATTCAAGATAATAAAGCGATCGTTACTGAAGTAGCTGGTACGACTAGAGACGTTTTAGAAGAATATGTCAATGTACGAGGGGTACCATTACGATTAGTTGATACAGCAGGTATACGTGATACAGAAGATATTGTAGAGAAGATTGGTGTCGAACGTTCACGTAAAGCATTAAGTGAAGCGGATCTAATCTTATTTGTTCTTAACAATAATGAACCTCTAACAGAAGACGATCAAACATTGTATGAAGTTGTGAAGAACGAAGACGTTATTGTAATTATTAATAAAACAGATTTAGAACCACGTTTAGATATAAATGAAGTTAAAGAAATGATTGGTGACATGCCATTAATCCAAACTTCTATGTTAAAACAAGAAGGTATAGATGAATTAGAAATTCAAATTAGAGATTTATTCTTCGGTGGAGAAGTTCAAAATCAGGATATGACATATGTATCTAACTCACGTCATATTTCTTTATTAAAACAAGCTAGACATTCAATTCAAGATGCGATAGATGCTGCTGAATCTGGTGTGCCTATGGATATGGTTCAAATTGATTTAACGCGTACTTGGGAAATACTTGGTGAAATCATTGGAGAATCAGCGAGCGATGAGTTAATTGATCAACTGTTTAGTCAATTCTGTTTAGGTAAATAATGATATTTAATATTTAAGGAATAAGACGGTAGGGTGTCTTCATTTTCCGGAAAAGTTTTTAAGAATATAAGGAGGTAAAAAAGTGGTTCAAGAGTATGATGTAATTGTCATTGGAGCTGGTCATGCAGGAATTGAAGCGGGCTTAGCTTCTGCAAGACGTGGCGCGAAAACGTTAATGTTAACAATTAATTTAGATAATATTGCCTTTATGCCATGTAATCCATCCGTTGGTGGCCCTGCAAAAGGTATTGTAGTGCGTGAAATCGATGCGTTAGGTGGACAAATGGCTAAAACGATTGATAAAACACATATCCAAATGCGTATGTTGAATACTGGTAAAGGGCCGGCTGTAAGAGCATTACGTGCACAAGCAGATAAAGTGTTATATCAACAAGAAATGAAACGTGTAATCGAGGACGAAGATAACTTAGATATTATGCAAGGCATGGTGGATGAGTTAATTATTGAAGAAAATGAAGTGAAAGGCGTACGTACGAATATTGGAACAGAATACCGCTCTAAAGCAGTAGTTGTTACAACAGGTACGTTCTTACGTGGTGAAATCATCTTAGGTAACATGAAATACTCTAGTGGTCCAAACCATCAATTACCTTCTATCACTTTAGCTGACAACTTGAGACAACTTGGATTTGATGTAGTTCGATTCAAGACAGGTACGCCTCCACGTGTGAATGCTAAAACAATCGACTATTCTAAAACTGAAATTCAACCCGGTGATGATGTAGGTCGTGCATTTAGTTATGAAACGACTGAATATATTTTAGATCAATTACCTTGTTGGTTAACATATACAAATGGTGAAACTCACAAAGTGATTGATGATAATCTTCATTTATCTGCGATGTATTCAGGTATGATTAAAGGTACTGGTCCTAGATATTGTCCATCAATTGAAGATAAATTTGTTCGTTTTAACGATAAACCTAGACACCAACTTTTCTTAGAGCCTGAAGGTCGTAATACGAATGAAGTGTATGTACAAGGTTTATCTACAAGTCTTCCTGAACATGTTCAACGTCAAATGTTAGAGACAATTCCTGGTCTTGAAAAGACAGACATGATGCGCGCAGGTTATGCAATCGAATATGATGCGATTGTGCCTACACAGTTATGGCCAACCCTTGAAACAAAATCAATTAAGAACTTATATACTGCAGGTCAAATTAATGGTACGTCAGGATACGAAGAAGCGGCAGGACAAGGTATCATGGCAGGTATTAACGCAGCAGGTAAAGTGCTAGGTACTGGAGAGAAAATCTTAAGTCGTTCTGATGCATATATCGGTGTATTAATTGATGACTTAGTGACTAAAGGAACTAATGAACCATATAGATTATTAACTTCTCGTGCTGAATATCGTTTATTACTACGTCATGATAATGCAGATTTACGTTTAACTGATGTAGGTTATGAGTTAGGCATGATTTCTGATGAACGCTACGCACGCTTTAATGAGAAACGTCAACAAATTCAAAATGAAATTCAACGCTTAACTGACATTCGTATTAAACCAAACGATCACACTCAATCTGTTATCGAGTCTAAAGGTGGCTCACGCTTGAAAGATGGTATCTTAGCAATTGATTTATTACGTCGTCCTGAGATGACTTATGATACGATTTTAGAGATTCTAGAAGAAGACCACCAACTACCTGATGCGGTTGAAGAACAAGTTGAAATACAAACGAAATATGAAGGTTATATCAATAAATCTTTACAACAAGTTGAAAAAGTAAAACGTATGGAAGAGAAGAAAATTCCTGAAGACTTGGATTATAATAAAGTAGATAGTTTAGCTTCTGAAGCTAGAGAAAAATTAGCAGAAGTAAAACCATTAAATATTGCACAAGCTTCACGTATATCTGGTGTAAATCCAGCAGATATCTCAATTTTACTTGTCTATTTAGAACAAGGGAAACTTCAAAGGGTGAATCAATAATGAGTGTAGAATGGCTATCTAAGAAATTAAGTGAACATGGCATTGAATTGTCTGAAACGCAAAAAGAACAATTCCAAACGTACTATCAATTACTTGTTGAGTGGAATGAAAAGATGAACTTAACAAGTATTACGGAAGAACATGATGTATACTTAAAACACTTCTATGATTCAATTACACCTAGCTTCTATTATGACTTCGATGGAGAATTAAGCATTTGCGATGTTGGAGCTGGTGCAGGATTTCCAAGTATTCCTTTGAAAATAGTTTTTCCTGAATTGAAGGTAACGATTGTGGATTCACTTAATAAACGAATTCAATTTCTCAATCACTTAGCTGCAGAGTTAGGCCTCCAAGATGTCAGTTTTGTGCATGATCGTGCGGAATCTTATGGTAAGGGAGCCTACAGGGAGTCTTATGATATCGTTACAGCACGTGCTGTTGCACGTCTTACTGTATTGAGTGAATTGTGCTTACCTTTAGTTAAAAAAGGTGGCCAATTTATCGCACTTAAGTCATCTAAAGGCGAAGAGGAATTGCAAGAAGCGAACTTTGCTATTAATATTTTAGGTGGAAACGTGAAAGAAACATTTTCATTTGAATTGCCTGAGGATGCTGGCGAAAGACAAATGATAGTGATTGATAAACGTAGACAGACTTCTAAGAAATACCCAAGGAAACCAGGTACGCCAAACAAATCTCCACTACTTGAGAGCTAAGAAGAGACATATGATATAACAAATAATTGAGAGGGAGAGAATGGATAATGAAGAAACCTTTTTCAAAATTATTTGGTTTAAAAAATAAAGATGACATCGTTGGTTATACTGAAGAAGAGCGCAATAATAATGTTGAATCCATTCATATTGAACGTATCGTACCCAATCGTTATCAACCAAGACAAGTATTTGAGCCAAATAAGATAAGAGAATTAGCTGAATCGATTGAAGAACATGGGTTATTGCAACCCATCGTTGTACGTCCGATAGAAGAGGATATGTTTGAAATTATTGCTGGTGAGCGTCGATTCAGAGCATTACAATCATTGCATAAACCACAAGCTGACGTCATTATTCGTCACATGAATGATGAAGAAACGGCAGTAGTTGCGTTAATTGAGAATATTCAACGTGAGAATTTATCTGTGGTTGAAGAAGCGGAAGCTTATAAAAAATTGCTTGAAATAGGAGATACGACGCAAAGTGAATTAGCGAAGAGTCTAGGTAAAAGTCAAAGTTTCATCGCTAATAAATTACGCTTATTAAAACTTGCTCCTAACGTGATTAAACGACTTCGTGAAGGAAAGATAACTGAAAGACACGCCCGTGCTGTCTTGGTTTTACCCGAAGATGAGCAAGAAGAATTAATTGAGCAAGTCATTAATCAGAAATTAAACGTTAAACAAACTGAAGATAAAGTACGTCAAAAGACAGGTCCTGAAAAAGTTAAAGCTCAGACTTTCCAATTTTCACAAGATGTGACTCAAGCGAGAGATGAAGTGGGTAAAAGTATTGAAGCCATCGAGCAGTCTGGCTTACGTGTTGAACATAAAGACAAAGACCATGATGACTATTATGAAATAAAAATTAGAATATATAAGAAATAGTAAGAAAAGAACGAGTTAATGCAGTATATTGTTGCACTAACTCGTTTTTTTTTATTGAAAGTATTTACTTTTTAAATAGTTTAAAAGGCGTGACTCTAAGTAAGATTTTACCATTGTGATTACGGTTGTCTGTGACCACTTTTACAATGGATTGGGCAGCTTCACTGACGGTACGCATGAGTAGACCTTTTTGATGATTGTTTAAATCAGTCGTCACTCCACCTGGCATAATACCGAAAATTTCGACTGGTATTTTACTTTTCTTGAATTGTCTTGCAAAGAGCTTAATCATTGAGTTAAGTGGTTCTTTCGTTGCAATGTAACTAAATGGTTCGAAGAAACTTGATGGTTTCAAAGGGATGGTTAAATTCACTATTCTACCTTTATTACGGGCTAAGATTGGTGTGAAAGCTTTAATCATTTGGAAATTACCGAAGAAATTAACCTCTGTTAAAGATCTTAACTCATCAACATCCACATCTAATGGCTTAGCCTGCATATTTCCTGAAACACCTGCATTATTTATTAAGACGTTAATATCACTGTGATGTGCTCTAATGTATTGTGCAGCTGAATCTATTGTTTCATCGTGATTTAAATCTATTCTAACCCATTTTACGTTAATTCCTTCTCGTTGAAGCGTATTAACTGCTTCCATCCCTCTTTGCTCATTTCTAGCCCCGAGTAATATGTACCAATCTTGCTCTCCAAGTTGTCTCGCTGTTTCAAAGCCTATGCCTTTATTCGCACCTGTAATTAAAACTTTTTTACTCAAAGTGATTTTCTCCTTTATATGTTTGATGAAGGGATGTTAATTGAATTTTCGAGAATTTAAAAAAGATTAGAAATTTAATTCAGTTACCTCATGAATGATATATGTTGAATTCTCAGATTTTAATTCCTCAATACTGTGTGTACCCCAAGTGACTGCACATGATGCCACTTTTGCGCTATTTGCCATTTGCATATCAAATATAGCGTCCCCGATATAAATAGTTTCTTCATTTTCTAATTGGTATTTATTCAAGATATAGTTGATGCCATCAGGTGAAGGTTTATAATGATTAACTTTGTCTGACCCTATTACTTCTGTAAATAAGTGATCTATGTCTAAGATCTCTAAGTTACGAATGAGCACATCTGTTTTCTTACTTGATACTACAAATAACTGTTTATCTTTTGAGAGTGATTGGAGTTGTTCAGTCATATGTTTATAAAGTTTTAAATAAGATGATTCAACCTCTTTATAATTTTGCCTAAAGGTTTTGATAAGCGCTTCTAACTGATGGTCATCTAAATCAACGGAACTCATTAAACTGAATGACTTTTCTATTGGTATTCCCATATAATACTCAATCAGATTTACTGTCGGTTCTTCTAGCCCTCTTTCTTTAAAAGATTTTTGAGTAGCAACTATACTACATTCTTTAGAATCTGCAATTGTACCATCGAAATCAAAGATTAAATTTTTGTACATGAATGTCTAACCTCACTTAATTAGAAAATGATTTTATAAAAACTTTAACATAAATCTATCAAGCAACAAACTAAACTATAAATAAGTTATTTTAGATAATGCAAAAACTTTAATAATTGTTTTACGTGAAACACATACTATTACTATTTTTAGAAAATTAGGTATTTTAGTGGAAATGTTTACAACGCACTATAATCGATTTACACTAAAAGTAAACGAAACGTTTCGTTTAATAATTAAAATTGATAAGAAGGGTTATTGTGTTTGGTATATCGATTTCAAGTGCTATTCTCCATTTTGTAATAGGTGGTCTTGCAGTTGCGCTCGCATCAGTAATGGCAGATAAAGTCGGTGGTAAGTTAGGTGGTATTATAGCCACTATGCCGGCAGTCTACCTTGCTGCAGTGATTGCTTTAGCTATAGATCATCGAGGTCAACAACTGATTCAAATGTCTATACATCTTAGTACAGGTGCAATTGTAGGAATTATATCTTGTATAGTTACTGTATTCTTTACCTCACTATTTATAGGTAAAAGAAATTACAAGAGTGGGACTATATTTTCAATTGTATGTTGGCTTGTCATTTCTATAGCAATATTTGTAGTTAGACACATTTAATGATGGAGGCATTGTAATAATGAAATTAGTATTAATAAAATTTCTCGTTGGTGGATTAGCAGTATTAGTGAGTTACATTGTATCAATGGTATTACCTTGGAAAGAGTTCGGAGGTATCTTTGCAACTTTTCCAGCAGTGTTCTTAGTTTCAATGTTTATCACAGGCATGCAATTTGGTGATAAGATGGCAATGCATGTGAGTAGAGGCGCAGTCTTTGGTATGATAGGCGTATTATTTAGTATTTTAGCTACTTGGGGACTTTTACAATCAACACAAATGTGGTTAATTAGTATTATTGGTGGATTTATTGTATGGTTTGTAAGTGCAGTGGTTATATTTGAAATTGTTGAATTTATTACGCATAAAAGAAGGGTTAAACATGGCTGGAAGACCGAAAGATCCAACAATAAATAAGAAAATTTATGAAGAAATTAACCGTTTATTAGAAACAATACATTTTAGAGACATAACAATTGATCAGATTTCGGAAAATACTGGTATCTCTAAAGCGACGATTTATCGCAGATGGAAAGATAAATCGTCAATTATTATGGATATGTTTGTTGAACAATCACAAAAGATATTTATCCATGAGAGCGACAATTTATATGAAGATTTGTATCATTTTTTAGTGAAAATCAAAGATATTTATAAGACGAAATTAGGTAGTGCAGTGATTGAAATTTTAATCAGTCATCAACAGATCGAAGCACGAGAAACGTTTATGACAGATTATTTTAATAGTAATCGAAGAACATTAAAAAAGATTATCAGCAAGCATATTAAAGATGAAGAGCAAGACTTATTTATAGATCTTATCTTCTCGCCTATTTACTTCAATATATTAATCAAACCCGACTCATTAGATGAAAATTACATTGAAAAGATGTTGAATAGAATTATCGAAGCGTATGACCCAGAAACGAAAGAGTAAACGTTCCTTAAATAAGGAACGTTCTTTATGTAGAGGGTAGACTGAACGAAGTGTTAGTTTCTTATTTGTATGCAGTTTATTAAAATCTAATGATCAGACAACTTTTTATTTAATAAAATATAGTAATAACATTAATAATATTGAAATCGGAATAATGATACTTTCTGCTCTCATCATTGATTTAGAAAGATTTTTAAATTCTTTATCTGAGGCATTATTGTTTTTTAATTTAAAGTATTTTATTCCAAGATATATGGCAGGTAACAAATGAAGTAGTAAAAAAACTATTAGTATAGTAATCATCAAAATCCTCCTCCAAAAAAATAATAGCATCTAATGAAAGCGAGCTTTAAATAAAAAATAATTAATTAATCTACTATGCATTTCTATGTAATCTAGTATAATTAAATTAATAAGAGTTCATGCATTAATATTACCAATCCCCTCACTACTCGAGATAGTGAGGGGATTTTTTAGGTTATGGTTGATATCACTTATTTTTTCTTTTTCTCATTCAAGCTAATAATAATTGGTAACATACCACAACAAATGATTATCAATAATATTAATCCTGAATTCATTTTTGTACCTCTTGTGATTATTTAGTGTTCATATTTGGCATTGATTGACCAGAAGCTCCACTTATTAAACCAAATCCAACTAATAAAACTAGAGCAACGATACCTAATATAATAGATGTTTTCTTAGATAAGCGACTCGTTGAGTAATAAACTACGCCTGTTAAAAATGCTTTTAATAAGTTAGTTAAGTTTAATGCCATTAAAAATTTGTTGCCTTTAGCGAAGATGTTTAAACTGTCTAATTTATATTCAAGAATACTTAATCCAAATAATAGTTGGATAATAATGATAATAAGAGAGAAAGCATTAATTATAATTGAGTATGAAAGTGCAGCAGAAAAGATACTGCTACCTTTAGCATCAGATTTAAATATTTTAGAAATAACTAAGAAAATCACAAAAACTATTCCTGCATTAAAAAGCATGCCAAAGAAACCAGTTATTATTGTTATTATCAAGTAAACTCCAGAATTCATCTGACCATTAGTTTGTGATAATAAAGAATCTTTTGTAGCAAAGTAACTTACGAATGCAGTTATTATGGCTAAAACTATTAAAATTAACAACTTCACTAACCATTTTGGATTTTCTCTTAACTTACTAAAATGATTTACAAATGGAATGCTAGAATTTTCTAGTTGTTTAGTATCGATATTTTGATTTTCCATAATATGTATATCTCCTTTGTTTATTAATATCACTTAAATGTTAACATTTAAATCTATTTTATAAAATAAGCAATTTAAAATTTTAGTTAAATTTCATTGCCTATACATAATAATTTTAGAGAATGAATGTTTTTTCAATATTAACATTTCTAAGATTTTGTAAATTTTATATATATAAAATATTACTAATTTTACATTTGTGTTATCATTTCAATTGCAATCAATTATTAAGGAGAAATAGATATGAAAAAGAAAATATTGTGGATCATCATAGGAATTGCAATCATTCTATTATTAATTATCGCTGCTTTTATCGTGAAACAGGTAAATGGATCAGGTAAGAAAGATAGTGAAGGTTACGATACATATACAGTTAAAAAAGAAACACCTATCAGTTTAGAGGGGAAAGCTTCTCCTAAATCTGTAAAGACATATAATAATAACAGTTCAATTGGGACATTTTTAAGTACATCTGTAGACGATGGACAGAAGGTTAAACAAGGGGATCGTTTAATTAATTATGACACGAATGCTAGTAAACGTGAACAATTAGCGAATAAGGTGAACCAAGCACAAAGTCAAGTGAATGATGATTATCAAAAGATTAATCAAAGCCCTAATAATAGCCAATTGCAATCTAAACTTACTCAAGATCAAAGCTCATTAAACGAAGCACAACAGTCATTAGCACAACACGACAGACAAGTGAATGACAGTATGTATGCTTCATTTGATGGTAAAGTAAATATCAAAAATGATTCAGATGTTGGTGATGGACAACCGATTTTACAATTAATTTCAGATAACCCTCAAATTAATGCGACCGTTACAGAATTTGATATTAATAAAATTAAAGAGGGGGATAAAGTCGACGTTACTGTAAATAGTACAGGTAAAAAAGGCGAAGGTAAGATTATCAAAATTGATGAGCTTCCTACTAGTTATGATTCCGGTAGTGAGGGTGAAGCAGCTGGTGGTGCTCAAGCAGGCGGTGAAGAAGGTGAAGGTTCAGGCGCTCAAGCTTCTAATCCAACTGTGAATAATCCTTCTGGAGGTAAAGAAGGCGACACATCTAAATACAGAGTAGTTATTGGAGATTTAGATATCCCAGTTAGATCAGGTTTCTCTATGGATGCGAAGATTCCTTTAAATACTAAGAAATTACCTGACAATGTATTAACTAAAGATAACGATGTGTTCGTGGTTGATGAAAATCATAAAGTTCATAAACGTGATATCAAAATTGAACGAAACAATGGTCAAATTATCGTTAAAAAAGGTCTTAAATCAGGTGATAAAGTCATTAAAAATCCTAAAGGTAATTTAAATGATGGAGAAAAAGTTGAGGTGTCATCATGATTGAGTTGAAAAAAATCAATCGACACTTTAAAAATGGTAATGAATCTAATCATATTTTAAAGGATATTGATATTCATATTGATGAAGGAGAGTTTATCGCTATCATGGGTCCTTCAGGCTCAGGTAAAAGTACGCTCATCAACATATTAGGATTTATCGATCGCGGATATGAAGGGGAATACCTTTTCAATAAAGAAAATTATCAAAAAAGTTCAGACAACAAGCTTGCTGAAATTCGAAATCATACTGTAGGGTTTGTCTTTCAAAACTTTAAATTGATTCAAAATAATACCATTCTTGAGAATGTTAGTATCCCTCTTATTTATAATGGAATAGGGAGTAAAGAGCGTAAAAATAAAGTTTTAGACGGTCTTCAAGACGTCGGTCTTAAAGGTAAAGAAGATTTATTGCCGAATAAATTATCAGGTGGTCAACAACAACGTGTGGCCATCGCTAGAGCGATTATCAATAATCCGAAGTTTATTATCGCTGATGAACCTACAGGTGCGCTTGATTCTAAGACGTCTCAAGATATTATGGAACTCTTCGTTAAACTAAATAAAGAAAAAAGAACGACGATGATTATGGTTACACATGACCGTGATGTAGCGGATAAAGCTGATCGTATTATTCATATTTTAGATGGTCGTGTGCGAGAGGAAGAGGTGTTGACGCATGAATAACTTTTCTAATGTTATTGCTGTCGCCTTTCGCTCAATTTTAAAGAATAAACGTCGAAACATCTTTACGATGATTGGGATTATCATCGGTATCGCAGCTGTCATTACTATTATGTCTTTAGGTAATGGATTTAAGAAATCAACAAATGAACAATTTGATGAAGCGGGTGCGGGTAAAGATCAAGCTTCTATTTCATTTATGACTGAGAATATGGAGGCACCTAAGAATAATCCGTTTAAACAAGAAGATATAAGTGTAGTAGAACAAGTTAAAGGTGTTAAGAATGCCAAAATAAAAGAAGACGATGATAGCACGTATTCAGCTAAAATCACCAATTCACATGGTGGCGGTGATGTCAGTCTTAAAAAACAAAACGAGCTTACCGATGTAGACAAAGGGAAAGGTTTTACTAAAGATGATAATGACACTGAAGAGAAAGTCGCTGTCATTGATAGTAAACTTGCGAAAAAAGTGTTTAATAATAATGCGATAGGTAAGTCTATCTATGTGAATGGCGAAGGATTTAAAGTTGTTGGTGTATCTGAAGGTTCAGTAATTGACGCTGGCGGTATGGGTATGCCTGAAGAATCAACAGTACAACTCCCTACAAAGACATTCAATAAATATATGGGTAACTTGTCTCAGGGTATGCCTCAATTATTAGTTACTGTGGATAAGAGTTCTGCTAAAAAAGACGTTGGTAAAAAAGTTGAAAAAGAACTGAATAAAAAAGGTACTGGCACATCTGAGGGGCAATATAGTTATCAAGACAATGAAGAAATGATGAAAGGTATCGGAAAAGTATTAGATACCATTACTTACTTTGTTGCAGCAGTTGCAGGTATTTCACTCTTTATTGCTGGTATTGGTGTGATGAATGTGATGTACATTTCAGTTACTGAGCGTACAGAAGAAATTGCGATCCGACGTGCATTTGGCGCTAAAGGTCGAGATATAGAAATACAATTCTTAGTCGAGAGTGTGGTCCTATGTCTTATTGGTGGTATTATTGGATTAATACTCGGTATTATCATAGCGACACTAATTGATGCTGTGACGCCAGAAATGGTTAAAAGTTCCGTCAGTCTAGGATCCGTAATCTTAGCTGTTGGTGTATCTACCCTAATCGGTATTGTGTTCGGTTGGATACCTGCACGTGCCGCATCTAAGAAAGAATTAATTGATATTATTAAATAACGATTGCTTCTATATAATTATCTTAAAAGCGTGAGTAGTTACTTTAATGTTGACTACTCACGCTTAAATTTTAATAATTGTTATTAAAAAATTGATTTAATTGAAGTTACTTTATCTAATGATATTAGAGTAGGTCTTTTTATTTTAAATCATACTTTTCCTCAAAATGATGACGCTTTCTATATTCTCTGTATTTTTTATCATTATCAAAACGCTCTTGATATTTCATTTTTAACTCTGCATCTCCCGTTACTTTACCATCATCATTAACCTCATATTGATATGTATTATAGGGCTCATCTTTAAAAGTAACAACTACGTCACGTTCTCCAGTATTCAACGTGAAATTGGGTTTCTCTGTTTTAATTTTGTTTTCCCAACCTTTTTGCTTAAGTACACTGTGAACTTTTGCTTCGAGTTTATCTTCTTCATGTTTTTGATAATTTAAATAAATATGTTTACCTAAAGTGAAAATTAATATAGGGACAACAATTAAAGCAATAAGAATACTTATTGGAATAATATAATTTAATGTATATTCTTTTTTCATATTTAATCTCCTTAACTAAGTATTTTTATTCTGTTAATATTTTGTAAAATTTAAATAAATAATACAATTATATGATATGTTTTTTAATGAAACACAGTCAAGTCATAGGAGGAAATCAATGAAAAAGTTAATAACTAGTTTATTATGTACTACAATATGTGGCACAGTTTTAACTACAGGAAGTATAGACGCTCAAGTTGAGAGCTCAACTAACTCTAATTCGTTGAAAGAACTTCAAGATGAAGGTGTTGTGTCTAAATCAATTACTGAAGAACAATGGAAGCAAATTCAAGCTAAAAATCGTGAAGAAGAAGCAAAGTTTGAGAGAACAGCTGAAGAACAATGGCAGAAACAACAAAAACAAGACCAAATAGATCGAGAAAATCGTAAAAGAAAAAAGAAATTTCATTTGAAAAAAGGTGACTATTTCATCACAAATGGTGTAAGCGCCAAAGGGCTCACAGGTCATGCTGCGATTTACGTAGGGAATGGATACATTAAAGAAGCTCGTGGATATGGAAAATCTACAAGGACAAAAAGCTTTCGAAAATGGAAATATAGTACTTTAAAAAAGAAAAAAGGACACCCCAAACATCGTTATATCAGTGTATATCGAGCATCAAAAAAATATAGAGGCAAAGCTAGAAACTATGCGAAATCTCATTTTAATCATGTGCCCTATAATATAACGCCGAATCCATATTCAAAAGGAGCTACATATTGTTCGAAACTTGTTTGGCAATCTTATTATTATGGTGCCGGACCATCCTCAGTTCGCCCTTTCTCTCAACCACAATTCATTATTTATCCATATGCTCTCCATCGGTATATCAAGTCAAAACCGGTTCGGATATATACAAGAGGTTAAAATGATTAAGGTATTAAATGTATAAAATATACGAAAGTACTACTCATAATACATCATTATATTAACTCATCGAAAAGAGAGTGGGACAGAAAACATAATTTGTCAAAATTATTTTCGTCGTCCCACCCCAACTTTCATTGTTTGTAGAATTTCTTCCTAAAGAAATTCTCTATGTTGGGGTCCCGCGACAAGGATGACTAGGATTGAAAGAAGCTTGATATAAGCGCACTTTCAATTCAGACATCTACTGCCAACATATTGAGTGAGGTTGAGACAATGAATTACGTCTCAGCTTCTTTTTTACTCAAAGAGACTATTTATTTTCATAAAGAAATATTTTTATGCAATTTATCTTAAAACAAATACTTATCAACAAGATAGATTTATGTGAAAAAGATTTTAAATAACTTCAAAAGAGAATCTTACTAATTTTTATGAGAAACATGTCCCACTTGTTTATTGCAGGTGGGTTTTATAATGAAATATATAATTGACTATTGTCAGAAAATTATTAAAGCACTCCTCAGTCTAAAAGCTAAAGACCGTGTTATTATAATAGCCACACATGATCAATTAATAGCAAAACAATGTGATGAAATAATAAATGTAGAAGATTATAGAGTTTAACATAGTGAAGCTGGAAAGTTGTTATTTAATTCAGACTTTCCAGTTCTTTATTTAGAGACGATGCAATAAGTAAGTGTAGTCAACGTAAGTGTTAAAACGATACTTAAAACAAAGGTAGTAATGATTCTTTCTTTAAGAGACACATGACGTAAACCCACGAAAACTGTGACACTAAAAAAGACTAAACTACTAATTAAATATAAAATAAAAGCTATCCATATAAATGTATTAGGGCTGTTTAGAAATTGTTGGTAACTCTCCATTAAAAATAACCTCACACATATTATTTAGTACTTAATATATCAAATTACAGGTAATCTATCGAATTATAATAATTATTTGTTAAATTGAAAATATAGAAGAAAGCAAAATATAAATTTTAACAAAACTTTAATAAAAAAAGTTAAAAAATTTAAACGTTTGTATGTTAATTTAAAGATAGCAGTTATATTTTCAATCTTTATAAGGGAAAAAACTTATAGAGGTGATTATTTTGAAAAATTATAATGAAAAGAAAAGATTTAGTATTAGAAAGTACGCTGTCGGAGTCGTGTCTATTGTCACAGGTATAACGATTTTTATTGGGGGACAACAAGCACATGCCGCAGAAGAGACAAACCAACAAATTAATACACCTTCACATTCAAATGAAACAACTCAAACTGCTCAAAAGAATTTAAAAGAAAATGAATCACGGCCAAGTGAGTCTGAGTTATCATCTTCAAAAACTTCTCAACCACAGCAATCCGAATCAACGCAACATTCTCAACCTCAACAAACCGAATCAACTCAATCTACTCAAACACAACAAACGAATCCAACTCAACATCCTCAAGATAAAGAAAACTCTCAAAATCAATCATTAGAAAGCACGAAAGAAGCAACTAATCATAACGATACTCCAGACACATCAGAAGCGATTGATACTAAGAAGGAAGAATTAGATAATCAAGACGTCCTTCCGTCTAAAAAAACAAATAATAGTGAAAGAAAAGCTGATAACACTTCTACGCAAGACAACGCAACATCTACTGATAACAAGCAATATGAATCAGAAAGTAAACCAACAGAAACCAAATCAGAAAATGATAAAGTAACTCAAAGTAACTCAAGCGATAATCCTTCTGAATCTCAAGAATCAACTAAGTCGCAAGATCAACAAGACCCTCAAGATAAACCAGATTCACAGCACTCACAAAAATCTGAGGATAATTTATCAACTCGTGATACTACATACCCAAAAGAATCTAAACAAAATTCCTCATCTTCACAACCTCAAGAAACAACGCAAGAGTCTCGAAACAACAAAGACGAAACTGACAATGATAATCCTCAGTCTAAGGGTGCCCATCAATCATCACAAAATACTCAACTTCGATCTACTGAAAACAATGATGACCCGAAAGACTCAACTCAATTAAAATCTTCAAATAAAGAACAAGATACTCGGGAACAAAATAATGAAAAAGAAGTAGACCAACCAACTAAGAAAACTCCATCCATGAAACAAGAAAATAAAAATACTACGAAACAATCAGTTAAAACAGATAAAACAGAAAGACCGACTTCCACAAAACCAAAAACACTACAATCTCATCAACCGAACAAACTTTCTAAACAAACGCTACAAGCTCAATATAAAAATCAATATCCTGTCGTGTTCGTTCATGGTTTTGCTGGTTTAGTCGGTGAAGATGCGTTTACACTTTACCCAAATTATTGGGGTGGAGGTAAATATAATATTAAAAGTGAATTGACTAAACAAGGTTACCGTGTACATGAAGCAAATATTGGTGCATTTAGCAGTAACTATGATCGTGCGGTTGACTTGTACTACTACATTAAAGGCGGTCGCGTAGACTACGGTGCAGCTCATGCGGCTAAATATGGTCATCATCGTTATGGTAGAACATATGAAGGTATTATGCCGGATTGGGCACCTGGTAAAAAAATTCATTTAGTTGGTCATAGTATGGGTGGTCAAACGATTCGTTTGATGGAGCATTTCTTAAGAAATGGAAATCAAGAAGAAATAGACTATCAACGTCAACATGGTGGTACGGTATCAGATCTCTTCAAAGGTGGAAAAGATAATATGATATCAACTATCACTACTGTAGGAACACCACATAATGGTACGCCTGCTGCCGATAAATTAGGTACACGTAAAATTGTTAAAGATGCAATGAATCGTATAGGACGTCTAAGTGGTAGTAGATTGCTAGATTTAAATTTAGGCTTTTCTCAATGGGGCTTTAAACAAAAACCAAATGAAAGCTATATAGAATATGCTGAACGCGTTGCAAATAGTAGAATTTGGGATACTGAAGACCAAGCAATTAATGATTTAACAACTGCTGGTGCTGAAAAGTTAAATAAAATGACAAACTTAAACCCTAATATTGTATACACAACTTATACAGGTGCAGCTACGCATACTGGCCCTCTAGGATTTCAAATACCAGACGTAAGACAGTTATTCGCAATGGATATAACGAGTCGTATCATTGGTAGAGATAAAAATAAAAATGTAAGAGTGAATGACGGTCTAGTACCTGTATCATCGTCAATATATCCTACTGCTCAAGCATTCAAAAAAGTAGGCTTCTTGAACCCAGCTACAAGTAAAGGGGTTTGGCAAGTCAGACCTGTACAAAACGGTTGGGATCATGCAGATTTAATCGGCCTTGATCTCCCTGATTTCAAACGTACTGGTGCTGAATTAGGAAAATATTATTTAGGTATGATAAATAATATGATGAGAGTTGAGGAATTAGATGGTCTAACTAAAAAATAATAACTTCACATAGTAAAAACACCCTCAAAGGATGTGTCGAACTGTACTGACATCTCCAATGAGGGTGTTATTTTTTTTATGATTAAGTTATTGATCTTCTTTTTCTTCACGACGTTTTAAGAAATATGCGCCTCCTAATAGTCCAACAGGAATACCTGCGATAGGCGTAATAATATTACTTAAAACAAATACAATGACAACTAACATTAAGATATTGAACCAGTTAATAGTTAAATTTTTTAAATCCTCATATGATTGTTTGATTAAATCTTTAATTTTCATAATAAATACCATCCTTTTTTAATTAATTATTTGAAAAATCCTTTTTAAATTGAGCGCTTAATGACACGATTTGAGTGTATAAATGCTATAAGAGCAAAGATGAGGTAGATGACTGTGTAAACAATCATTACTAGGAATACAGGTACCATTGTTACATTGCCCATAACATGCATAAAGGCTAGTGCCGCAAATAACGCATGTAGTAGAGCTATAATTAAAGGTAATCCAAAGTTGAATAAAATCTTTAATAATAACCCTTTAGACATATCAGAATTAGTAAATCCGATTCGTCGTAAGACTTTAAAATTATCGATTTCATCTTCAGTTTCATCCATTTGTTTAATGTAAATAATACATCCAGCTGCGATTAAGAACGCTAATCCTAAGAATGAAGTTACAAATATGAAAATACCATTTGTTGCGTCCACCACTTTTTTCAATTCATCTTTAGAAGTTACATTTGGATCAACTTTCGACGCGATACGTTCAGCTTTTTTCATATCGCTATGATGTTTAATATTAAATCCATAAACGTGCGCAGTATTTTTATCTGTTTTTAATGAGTTGTATACTTTAGGACTTACTTCTACTATAGGAGCTGCATATGATAATTCAGATGGATAAACTTTGGAATCGTCTTTATCTGTTACTTTTACAGTTGTTTTAGACTTACCTTTAACTGTGATACTTTGATTCATATTAAATTTCATCATTCCGATAGCGGTTTTAGTGTTTGTTAATCGAGCGTTACTACCTTTAAGATCTTTATTAACAATCATTGACGTATTCTGTGAGAAACCTTCAGAATCATCTTGTAATGTCATAACGTTATCTTTAACTGTTTTAGGATTAATTGACTCATAAGTATGTTTATCGTGTTTAATATTATTTTTATCTAATTGCTGTTCAAATTTATGCGCTTGCTTACCTTTTGAGAAGTCAAAGTCTTGTGGTGTTGATGATTCAATATTATAATCCGAATTTGCTTTAGTAATAGCTGTAAAACAAAGAATTGTAACAGTTAACGCTGAAATGATGGCGATGACTGTTAATGACATCGCATTTTTCTTCATTCTATGCATGATAGAAGATGTACACACCACATCTGTGATTGAAACACGACCATTCTTTGAACGTTTTATCGTTTTAAAAATGAGTGACACTGAACTTCTAAAGAATAAGTAAGCACCGACAATTGTTAAGAATAAAATAATGAATGGTGTAACTAATGCTATAGTAAGTGATTTAAATACACCAAACATTTCAGTTGCCATATAATACCCTAAAGCTATCATTAAGATACCTAGGATACCACCAATAATTTCAGGAACTGAAATACGTGCTTTAGTTGCTTCAGATTGAGAACTATCTTTCATCATTGTTAAGATGCTTCTTCTTTTTAGGAAAAGGTAATTCTGAACAAGTATTAAAACAAAAGCAATGACTAACATTATGATAGTAATGATTAGTGCTTGGGGTTCAAATCCTATTGAAAGATGAACTTTTAACTTCATCAATTTAGAAGCAATGGCAAGTAAAAGTTGTGAACTGAAAATTCCAATGAGCACGCCTAAGATACCTGTAATTACAAATATCGCGAATTGCTCAATACTTAACATTCTAAGAATATTTCCTCTTGTGAGTCCGATAAGTTGGAATAATGCAAACTCTTTTGTACGTCTTTTAACGAATAAGTGGTTCGCGTACATTAAGAATATAATAATAATAATGAATAAAATTGATGCTCCGAAACTAGATCCTTTTTGAATTATTGCCATAGAAGTTGAATTATTAATACTGTGTGAATGCTTCAAAGTTGAGAAACTAAAATAAAGTACGATACTTAATAATAAAGAGAATAAGAACATGCCATAGTGTTTGATGTTCTGTCTTAAATTTTTAAGCGTAATTTGATTAAACGTCATGAGTGACACCACCTAATGCCGATTGCAATTTGATGATTTCTTGATAGAAGTCTTGTTTAGAGTCGTCTCCTTGATAAATTTCAGAATGAATATTACCATCCTTCAACATAATTACTCTCTCAGCAAAACTTGCTGCTGATGGGTCATGAGTAACCATAATAATCGTTGAATTAAATTGTTTATTCATATCTTCTAATCGATTAAGTAAATCTTGAGCACTTTTCGAATCTAGAGCACCCGTAGGCTCATCGGCAAAGATAATATTTGGTTTATGAACGAAAGCACGGGCGGCTGCCGTACGTTGTTGTTGTCCACCTGAAATTTCACTAGGATATTTATTTCCCAGGTCATTAATACCAAGAGCTTCTGTCACTTCTTTGTAATTCTGTTCCATTTCGTATTTTTGAATTTTTTGGACTGAAAGTGGAAGCATAATATTTTCTTTAACGGTTAAAGTAGGCAGTACACTATAATCTTGGAAGATGAATCCAAGTTGTTTTTTACGGAAATTTGCAAGCTTTTTATTACTTAGTTTGTTTATTTCATTACCATCGACTTCTACAGAACCTCCTGAGATAGTATCAATAGAACTAAGAACATTTAATAATGTAGTTTTACCTGAACCAGAAGGTCCCATGATTGCTACGAATTCTCCTTTTTCAACTGAAAAACTGATATCTTTAAGTGCTTGGTACTTTTGTTTGTCTCCATATACTTTTGATAATTTGTTAACTTTTAATATCGTCATCTTCTCACTCCTCAATGTGTTTATACTTAAATTGTAGAGAGAATCTATGGCTGTTGCCTTTATCTAACCTTACAAATTGCTTGTTGTAACTTACAGGTATGTAAGATTTAATTATCTTTATAAAAATAAAACCACGACCTTTTAAAAGATCGTGGAAATAAATTAATTTAAATTTTTATTGGCGTCTTCAGGAATCTCTCTTTTTTTAACTTCTGAATAACTTAAAACTTGATCCTGTTTTGTTGTTAACTTGAGATAATGATTTGTTTTTAATTTCTTAGTTGCGGTATAGGTGATTTTCTTGCCATCACCTTTTTTATCATAACCAACAGTTTTATAAGTATAATTATAGAAGTCTGTTCCGAATTTTTCTTTTTTAACAGGTTTATCAGTTTTAACAAAATAATCTTCTTTAGGTATCATAAAATTATATTTATTTAAATCTCGTACTGTGGGGTCGTTTGGATGATGTTCACTATAAATTTTACCTACTAGCATGAGCGCACCAATTAGAAGAATAAAAACGCCTAGTGTAATTGATAGTTTCTTCAAAGCTTTCATAATCTTTCACCATTTATTTCTCTAATTTACTCATTGCTTTTTTAGGAATTTCATCTTTTTTAACTTCGTCATAGCTTCTCACTGTGTTTAATTTTTCTTTAATTTTTAAATAATGATTTGGTTTAAGTTTTTTCATTCCTGTGTATAAGATTTTTTTACTGTTGCCTTTATCATCATAACCAGTAGTCTTATAAACGTTATCAACATCTTCATATTGCTTAGGTTTATGTTTCATTGGTTTAGTCGTTTTCACATAATATTCTTTTGTTGGTTCTAAGGGGTTAGCCATATTTAAACTTTTAACATCTTTGTTATTTGGATGATGATCGCCATAAACTTTTAATCCGAAAAGTAATCCTACTAGTAATAAGATAATAACTACTACAGTAGTTAATGAAATTTTTAATGCTTTCATGAATAAACACTCCTTTGAATTGATTACAATTTCATTGTAGGAGCTTTATTGTAACGTTGCCTTTATCTAATCTTACAAATCAACGATTGAAACTTACACGGTTGAAAGGTTTATAAAATTTGATCCTTCTATGTGTAATTAAGAACGTTTTTAACCTTTAGAACTGTTTGATATGATTACATCAATTTAAAAGTTGAAACAATAGCCATACTTAATATATATTTCATAACTATAAGTGAGGTAAAAGTATGAAAATTTCATGGATTTGATGGTGGTGTCTACAATTTTTTGGGTAGTGGTGGCACTTATTTTACTAGTATTAGGTTTAATGAATGGCTTAAACAATGAAATGGAAGGATATAAATTTGCCTTTCTATTTATAGGAATATTTCTTGCGCCTTTGATTTGCCAATTGATTTGGCTAATTATCAATATTATAGTCATCAAAGATTTTAAAGAAAGTAAATAGATGTAATCAACTAGTGTTGGGAATTTTTAATGTTCATTCTCAACATTTTTTAATTATTTGGGATATTAAAAAATAATTTGTATTACATAATTAATTTATGAGATGATGCAGTTAAATAACATTGTAAATCATTGAGTTTGGTTAAATCTTAATATGAATTTAAAAAACAATTGTTATAATTTTTATGAAACTTTAAAGACTATAAAGGAGTATGTTTATGAAAAGGTTAATACTATTAATTAGTTTGTTAAGTTTAGCATTTATCCTCACAGCTTGTGGGGGAACTGGAAAGCAGAAAGAACCTTCGAAGGAAAGTCAAAAATCAGATAAATATGAATACGTATATTATGAAGTACTAAATGATGGTGGAGAAGACACGCCTAATGTAGAGATTAAATATAAAGACAATAAAGGTAAATCACATTTAGAGAAAACAGATTTAAAACATGTTTATGAACATATTTTAAGTGATGGAAATAAAAAACCATACATAGTTAAAGATGGTAGTAAAATTCATGTCTATCGCCCACCTTACATGACATACGGCGATGATGATGTTGAAGGTAAAGCAGTTTCTAAAGATGAAGTATCTAAATAAGAAAAGGTGAGTTGATGAAAGGTAAAATATTAAAATTTATAAGTTTAATGATTATTATCACTACAGCCTCACTTGGTATGTTATCAACGGAATTAGACGCTGCAACATCAGGAGGGTCTAGTAGTTCTAGCTCAAGTAGTTCAAGTAGTAGTTCATCATCAAGTGCTTCCTCGTCAGCTGCAAGAGGCTCAACATCATCTAGTTCATCAATGAGTCGCTCAAGTGCAGCTAATGCGTCACGAGCTGCCCAACAATCAAGCCAACGTGCTGCGCAACAAGCAACTAGAACAAGTAGTATAGCTTCTAGTAGAAATGCTTCGAAGTATAAACAAGGTGCATATCACACTAAATCTCAACAAGCACGTTCAATGATGGCACCAAGACGACGATACAGCTCAGGTGCGCCATATACTTCACAATATATGGCGACGTCATACTATAATAATTGGTTGTATTTCTATATCATTGCCTCTCAAGAGAATCAGAGTAAGACAAGTAGTGTGAAGTACCAAATGAATATGTTAAAAAATCAAATGAAACCTCATGAAAAATTATACACTGTTACTATACAAACGAATAAAGGTAAACGCGTCATTGTTGTACCAAAGAAACAATACGATAAAATTAAAACCGGTAAGAATGTGAAAATTAAAAATGGTATAGTACAATAGTGAGCATTAAAGGAGAATTAAATCTTTGATAAAAAAATTTATTGAGAATGAACAAAAAAGTGGATATTTAGGTATCTTATGTACCTTAGTATTTGGTTTATTATTTAGTTCAATGTTCACACCATTTATTGGTATACCTGCAGCGTTAGGTGTTGGTTACCTTATCCACACAACTGAAGAAGAATAATTTAAAGAATCAAGGAGCCTAAACCATGAAAAAAGAGATATTAGAATGGATTATTGCAATTGCAGTAGCGCTTATCATTGTTGGATTAGTACAGAAATTCTTGTTTACTTCCTATACCGTCTCAGGTGAGTCTATGCATCCTACTTTTGAAGACAGGGATAGAGTGATGGTTAGCCGTATTTCTAAAACATTGAATCATATTAATTCTGGCGACGTAGTTATTTTTCATGCAACTAAAAAAGATGACTATATTAAACGTTTAATAGGTAAACCTGGAGATACTGTAGAGTACAAGAAAGACCAATTATATTTAAATAATAAGAAAGTGTCGGAACCATATTTAAATTATAATAAGAAACATAAAGTCGGAAAGTATTTAACTGAGAATTTTAAATCTAAAACAGTTAGAGGCGCTAATGGACATATGAAAATCCCTAAAAATAAATACTTAGTATTAGGGGATAATCGTCAAAATAGTGTTGATAGTCGTTACGATGTAGGATTAGTCGATAAAGATCAACTTGTTGGTAAAGTATTATTTAGATATTGGCCGTTAAATAAATGGAAAGGCGGATTTAATCCAGGTACTTTCCCTAATTAATAAAAAATTGCCTCTTAGCAATTTAGACTACCCTCAATTAAGGGAGGTCTAGCTAAGAGGCTTTCTTTATATAATATTTACTCGTCCTCTACATTCTTTCCAACAGCTTCCCATCTCAATGCAGTCGTGATAATTAGACCAACTAAAGGAACGATGGCTAAGATAAGCATCGTATTTGTTAATCCCACAGCTGCAAGTATAATCGGAAATACAAATGTACCGATAATACTTCCCGTACGACTTACTGATTCTACGAAACCAGTAGCTTGTGAGCGTAAATATGTTGGGAATGATAAAGCCGCAATCGTCTTACCTTGTGTACCAGGTCCACCAGAATGTCCAAATAAGAACAATGCGATCAAGAATGTATTGATAATCATTGGTAGACTATGATAGAACAAGCCCGTCATAACCATCGCGATTAACACAAGACTGAAACCAATCATTGTGAGTCGGCGTGTACCTACCTTATATGTCAGTTGCGATCCTACATAAGCACCAATAATACCTGCTATATTCACGATAGCTGTACCTAATAGCACGCCTAATTTATCTTTACTAATTATGTAAGTTGCAATTATTGGGATATATAATCCTACTCCATAGTACTGCATTCCCTGTAATGTTGAAATGGCTGTTGCTAGTACAATCCTTTTCAAATATTTAGGTTTAAATATTTCAGTGCCAGAAGACTTTGAAGATTTATTCTCGGAAAATGACTCCCCAGTACCTTCAAGTTTTAAATCCACATCATAATTATTTCGTACATACTCGGTAGCTTCTTTAAGAGAGTGGTGATTAATCATCCAAGTTGGGCTCTCTTTTAAATAATTAATACGTAAAATGTAGAGTACTAAAGCAATCAAAGCACCAAAGCCAACTGCGAATCTCCATAAGTGTTCACCTGTACCCATTAAAAAGAAGGCGATAACTACTAAAGCTGAGGCAACGATTGCTACATACCATACAACCTGCCAATAGTTAACATTACGACCTTTCTGCCATTTATTACTAATTTCAGCAATGAAAGTGAATGCAACAGGACTATCCATACCGATAGCGAAGCCCATAATGAAGCGGCAGATAAGTAAAATAGCTAAATGAGGAGCAAGTGCTGCGCCTAAAGAAGTGATTACAAGGATAAGTAATGAGACAGATAATATACGCTTACGCCCGAATTTATATGCAAGTGAACCCCCTAGTATGGCTCCAAAAAGTGCTCCAATAGGTAAGGAAGTCATAACCACTGAAAGCATTGTTGGAGATAGGTGGAATTCTTTCGTTAGCTGGTCTGTCATTGTACCTAAAATGGTAATGTCATACGCATCTAAAAAAATCGTGCCTAATATCATAAAAAGAAGAATTTTAGATGTATGTTTCTGGTCTGCATGGTCGATAATTCTAAATAAATCATTTTTATTTTTTACGATTTCCATATTATCATTCCCTTAAATTATTTGTCTTTTTAAGCGTAATTGAGTGTCATTAAGTAACAATTAACTTGAGATTAAAATTTTATTAACATTACTAACATATTTATTTAATAATTGTGGATAACTTTATGGATAACTAAACCCAAACACCTGTATAGCAACATTTAGAGATAAACTTCAAGTTATCCACATCATATAATAACATGTTGATAATATCCAGAATTGTACGAAAAATCTATTTGTTTAGATTTAGAATTTAATTTTAAAAATATTCTTATCCCTTATTAAAGTCTATTATCTAAAGCATAATTGCTTTTAATCATATTAAATAAAAAAGTAGGTTATTAATGGATGATCTTAGCCATACTAAAAAACCCTCACTATTGTAATAGTGAGGGGATATATGAAACTTATTATAGTTCTTTTTTATTAAAAATTTTTATAGATAAAATATAAGTTAAGGCAAAAGTCACTAACCCCAATATGCCAAAGACAATAAACACAAGTAAACTATTTGTACTACTTAACATATTAATCATTGAACTATCATGATGTGCACCTAGAGCAAGTGCTAAAATATAGAATACGAAATATATAATAATCATAAAGAAAACGGTAATCATGATGATTGTGTTTGAATTTTCAGGGCCGAATTTAAATGTTAATGGGAATAGTGCGGAATATAACCCTGTACAACCAACACAAACTAAAAAGGCAATCAACGCCATATTTATGCTGTGTGTAATTATCAATACAATTGGGAAACTAATCACAAAAGAGATGACTGTGATAGCGCCAAAAAGTAAATAGTAACTCTTTACATAATCAGCACGTTTTACAGGCAATGTAGAGACGTAATACATCCATTTAGAATCTTTTTCGCGTTTGAAATTATCTGCAATAGATGAAACCAATAATACTACTACCATGAAACCGCTCATAGTTGGGTTTAAAAAAGTCATAATTATAGCTGTTATGATTCCAACAATGAAATATATAATTAATGGTTTTTTAGTTGCATATAAAGTACTCAATACTAAACCTTTCATTATTTATCACCTCTCATAATAATTTTAGTTGCATCATCAATGTTGTTAATTTGTTTGGCTTCGGGAACCTCATGATGATTGTTCACAAGACTAATTCTATTATGATTTCTTTGACGTGACGCGACCAAATAGTCGTTAGAAATATTAAATGATTCAACAGGTTGGTCAACAATGCCATAATTTTTGAGTAGTTCTTCTTTACTTTCCTTTAAAATGATTTCGCCGTCTCTCATAAATACTAATTGATTAGCGAGTTGTTCTATATCTTCTGAAATATGAGAAGAAATTAGAATGCTGTTACCTTGTGCCACAAAATCTTCAAGAATTTCAATCACTTGTTCTCGGCCTGATACATCCATCCCAGCAGTTGCTTCGTCAAGAATGAGTAACTTTGAGTCATGTGCCATTGAAATGGATAATGCTGTTTTCATTCTCATACCTCTTGAGAAGGTAGTGATTTGATTATGTGTTGGTAATTCAAATTCCTTTACCAATGAAAAGAATTTATCACTATTCCAAGTGTTATAAATATTAGTGAATACTTTGTCTATAGATGTTAAAGTCAATTTATTAGGTACTCTTAAATCATCAAACACTACACCAATATGCTCTTTGTATTGAACGTCTTCTTCGCTCACTTCTTCATCGAAAAAGCGAATTGAACCACTATCTTTATGTCTATTTCCTACAATTGTATTAATGAGGGTAGACTTCCCTGATCCGTTCTTACCGATTAAGCCAATCACTTCACCCTGTCCAATTGAAAAAGAAATATTTGAAAGTCGAAATTCTGAATTTGTATACGACTTATTAAGATTTTGAATATCTAAAAACTTTTCCATAAGACTATCCTCCTGAAAAATTAAACATGTTTAGTATTATTTATAAAATTTATTGATTTTAGTTAAGTAACCAAATGTGTTATAAACAAAAAGAATAATTAATATGATTAAGCTCAATGTTTGGTTAATGCCTGTGGAAATTGAGAATAGACCAACGATTAAACACCCTCCAATTATCAATGAGATGTTAACTCTATACAATTTATACATAGCAATTAAAGTGATATGACGTTCACCTTCATCGAATAAATTTAATGTTTTTTCGATATAGTTTTTCTCTCCTAGTTTAGGATATCTAGGATCAAATTTTCGGATGAAAAATCCTATCATCAAAGCTGGAATAATTGTAATAACGTAAGGTATTATCACAAACATTATATTTTTTGCTGACGCATTACCTAAAACAACGATTAAAATAGTTAGTAGACTGATTAGTATTTGTATTGAATAGATAAAGTCACTTTTCATCGATTTTAGATATGCCTTTTTCTCATATAAATCTGCAGACTCATCATCAATGTGATTCCTAGTTTTAACTTTTAAATTGAGTGCATCTTTGTGTACTTTAAATAAATATAAAGTTAGAAGTATATTGATTATTGAAGATATAGTTGCAATTATGATAACGACGTTAGTTTTGGCAAAATGAGTGAATGGTGTCAGACTTAAAATTTTAATTCCGCCGAAAGAAAGACCTATCAATCCTCCAATTATTCCTCCGATAAGTGTTAATAATATGTATCTTCCTACTTTCATAAATCTCCCTCCTCGATGATAAAAATGTTTTCTACTGGTTCATTAAAAATTCTAGCTATTTTGATTGCTGTCAAAATAGAAGGTGTGAAATCATTACGTTCAATTAAAGAAACGGTTTGTCTTGAAATCCCTGCTTTCTTAGCAAGTTGCGTTTGGTTATATCCGTCTCTTGCACGTAATTCTTTAAGTCGATTTCGCAATTTCTATCAACTCCTTACATCAATAACATATATTACTTTAGTCAAATTGACGCGCATTAATGTCAAAACATTTAAGTTAATTTAAATGTCTGCTAAAGGTTTAAGAGGGAAAGGGATTGTCTTTACTCGAACTAAACGAGCGATTGTTAAAGGAATATTGCTGTTACATTTAATTTAAAAAATGTATTCAATTAATTGTAATGTTTATTTACATTTTTTCGCTAATAAATTAAAACAAATGTATTTTGGAAATGTATATATTTTGTTAATATATATCTATTGTTATGAAATGCAGGAGGTGCAAGTGGTGAGTTTTTATAACTTCATGAAAAACTATGAAGGTGAGAAAAGTCATTTTGGCGATTTATTTGAAGGTATGAAAGATATTGATTTTCCTGAAGATATCTCTACCCCTAGAGACATCATTGAAAGATTTCATCATTGGCTTGAAGAACCAAGTTTACATGATACAATTCATCAGGCTATTGAAACGTATCAACAGAAGTAATTAGTTTTTATCATCACTATTAATATTTATTGAAAATGAATTCTCTAAAAGTAAAGAGACTTAACAAAGTATTTAAGTGATGTGTATAAAAGACTTTCAGGGAGTGTTGAGTATGAATAATTTACACAATATTCGAGAAAAAAATAATTTAGAAATTAAAGAGCTTGTAGAAGACTTAAACAAGAAATTTGGTACTAAATATGAAGTTCATCATATTTGGGAATGGGAAAATGGTAAGAACGAACCCAAAATGGAAGATGCACTTGTTTTAAGTAAGTATTTCGATGTACCTCATCAAGAGTTTTTAGATAGTGAAATGAAAAAGCTAAAAGATTCAGTTGATGATGTTTCAATTAATAAGTAATAAGGCAAATGTAAAGGAAAGTAAGTATATACTTCTCAATTCATAATAATCAACAATAGTTCTCACCTTATATTCATAACATGATATGTAAAATCGAGAAGAAATAGCTATATGAGTTTATAATAATGCGGTCAGTCTACCCGGCCGTGTTAAACTCTGCTATTTCTTCTTAATTTTTTATTTAATTTTCAATAATTTGAATTAAATTACCACAAGTATCATCAAAGATAGCCATTCTGACGCTACCCATCGTGGTAGGTGTAACTTTAAAGTTAACATTTGATTCTAATAACGTTTCATATGTTTGTTGTACATCTTTAACACCAAACATTGTAATTGGAATCCCAGCTTCATATAGGCGCTCTTGATAGTCTTTAGAAATGGGATTGCCGTTTGGTTCTAGAATTAATTCTGTACCATCTTGATGTGTTGGAGAGACAAGTGTTAACCAGCGAAATCCCTCTCCGACAGGTTCATCGCGTTTTTTCTTAAAGCCTAACACGTTTGTATAAAATTGTAATGCTTCTTCTTGATTTTCAACGAATATACTATTTGCAATAATATCCATATATTTCTCCCCCTTTATCTACTTTTTAAATAATTCCCTTATATTTTTTGTGTTATACATAATATTGGATGATTAATTAAGGTAATATTTCATGAAAGGTCAGTCTTAAAATGACAAGTTAAACGTTTTAATCATGTTAAATCATTTTTATCTATTTAGAGATGTATTGTTTCTGGAAAATTAAAGCTAAATTTTGGTACTATTGTCAGTAATGAGTGGGAACGCGCGATGTATGAATACATACTTAAATCGTACCTTAAAGAACAGTAATTCAGGTGAAATTCATATTTAATATATAGACGTTTTACTGTTTTATAGATTAGGGAAAATTACATGAGACTGACATGTGGTTCGACCCCCATTTTCAGAATAAAAAGATAAATAATAAGGAGATGAATAATACATGACACGAGTAGTTCTAGCAGAAGCATATCGTACACCTATTGGCGTATTTGGAGGCGCATTCAAAGATGTACCTGCATATGATTTAGGTGCAACAGTCATCAAGCACATCGTTAAAAATACAGGTATAGATTCAAATGAAATCAATGAAGTGATTATGGGCAATGTCTTACAAGCAGGACAAGGACAAAATCCTGCTCGTATTGCTTCTATTAAAGGAGGATTATCTGAAGCAACGCCGGCATTTACTCTGAATAAAGTGTGTGGTTCTGGGTTGAAAGCAATTCAACTTGCATATCAATCTATCGTAGCTGGTGATAATGAGGTTGTTATTGCAGGTGGCATGGAGAGTATGTCGCAATCACCTATGTTATTAAAAAATGGTCGCTTTGGCTTTAAAATGGGCAATCAAGCATTAGAAGATAGCATGGTAAGTGATGGTTTAACTGATAAATTCAATGATTACCATATGGGAATTACTGCAGAGAATCTAGTTGAAAAATATGGCATCAGTAGAGAGGAACAAGACCAATTCGCAGCCCAATCACAACAAAAGGCGGCGCATGCACAAGAAACTGGTGGATTTGACGCTGAAATTGTACCGGTTGAGGTACCTCAACGTAAAGGTGATCCTATTATTGTTTCGCAAGATGAAGGTATCCGCCAAGGCACAACAGCAGATAAGTTAGGTAAGTTACGTCCTGCGTTTAAAAAAGATGGTTCAGTGACAGCTGGTAATGCGTCCGGTATTAACGATGGTGCGGCTGCGATGTTAGTGATGACTGAAGAGAAAGCAAAAGCCTTAGGTGTTAAGCCGATTGCAATTCTTGATAGTTTCGGCACGAGTGGCGTGGATCCATCAATCATGGGTATTGGTCCTGTTGAAGCGGTTCGTCAAGCATTGAAGCGCTCGAATAAATCAGTTTCAGATATTGATGTTTTCGAATTAAATGAAGCCTTTGCCTCTCAATCATTGGCAGTTGATCGCGAACTTCAACTACCACAAGATAAAGTAAATGTGAAAGGTGGCGCAATTGCGCTAGGTCATCCTATCGGTGCATCAGGTGCGCGTATACTTGTAACGTTATTACATCAATTGAACGAAACCACAAAAACGGGTATCGCTTCATTATGTATTGGTGGAGGACAAGGTATCGCTACTGTTGTCTCTCACTATGAGGAGGGATAATGCATGGGTAAAGTCATTACGAATATTGAATCTGCCTTTGAACATTTAGAAGACGGCATGACTATACTTGCTGGTGGGTTTGGTCTATGCGGCATTCCCGAACACAGTATTGCAGCTATTCAAGCACGTGGTACTAAGAGACTCACTGTTGTTAGTAACAATTGTGGTGTAGACGACTTTGGCCTTGGTGTGTTACTTCAGGATAAACAAGTGGACAAGATGATTAGTTCTTATGTAGGTGAAAATAAATTATTCGAACAGCAATTTATCTCAGGTGAGTTAGACGTAGAGCTTACGCCTCAAGGGACATTAGCAGAAAAATTACGTGCAGGAGGGGCGGGGATTCCCGCATTTTACACTGCCACAGGTGTAGGTACTGAGATTGCTGAAGGTAAAGAAACATGCGTATTTAATGGCCGTGAGTATGTCATGGAAGAAGCGATTCAAGGAGACTTTGCCATCGTAAAAGCTGATATAGCGGATACAGCTGGAAATTTAATATTTAATAAAACAGCACGTAATTTTAATCCATTATGTGCGATGGCTGCTCAGACAACCGTTGTTGAAGTAGAGAAAATTGTTGATGTTGGTGAAATTGATCCTAATCAGGTGCATCTCCCAGGTATCTATGTAGATTATATTTTCGAAGGTGAAAATTTTGAAAAACGCATCGAAAAAAGAACGCTAAGGGAGGGTTAAACGCATGACTGAATTAACACCTAAAGAGAAAATCTTGCTACGTGCAGGACGTGAAATTAAAAGTGATATGTACATTAATTTAGGTATTGGTATGCCAACATTGGTAGCGAATGCGATGCCTGAAAGTGTAGAGAATGTTTATTTTCAATCGGAAAATGGTTTACTAGGTATAGGCCCTTATCCGACTGAAGACGAGCTAGATCCAGACTTGATCAATGCAGGCAAAGAAACAGTGACAGTCGCAAAAGGGGCGAGTTACTTCGATAATGCGGAGTCATTTGCGATGATTCGAGGTGGACATATAGATTTAGCAATTTTAGGCGGCATGGAGGTTTCTGAAACAGGCGATTTAGCGAATTACATGATTCCTGGCAAACTCGTCAAAGGTATGGGAGGCGCAATGGATTTAGTTGTTGGTGCTAAAAAGGTTGTGGTGATTAAGTTCCATACCAATAAACATGGTGCGTCAAAGGTGAAAAAGCAATGTGATTTACCATTAACTGGTGCGGGTGTTGTATCTAGATTAATTACCGATTTAGCCGTATTTGATTTTATTGATGGTCAGATGCGTTTGGTTGAGTTACAAGATGGTGTGACACTTAAAGAAGTTGAAGATAAAACAGAAGCACACTTTGTGAATTGTTTGAAGTAAATGCGACTGTGAAGGGGAAGTTTAATTAAGACGCCTCTCTTTCTGGTTTTCATCATTTTAATACTGATTTGAAAAATTAATAGCTACATTATAAAAGCTTTAAGTGATACTCTACTACGATATCACTTAAAGCTTTATTATATTTATTAAAATAGGAAGGTTAGATTGGGCGATGACGTAATGAATGGCTCTTTCATTACGATTCGCGCATGTAACTCATGGCAAAAGGTGATGTGCGATCTTAATTTTTGTTAAGGCTGTGTTGCACCTTGAGTTATGAATCTTTGGCAAGCCGGCTCAAAGCTTACCAAAGTGTTTGAGTATGTTACTTTAGATGATTGATATACTCGATAGTTGATTGTTTTAAATAGAATCGCTCAAATCTTTTTACTTTTATGGTTTGATTGCGAATGCTCTGACAGGGAAGCCGGGTGCATTTTTAGGTTTAGGACTTATTGCGTAAATAATGGCCCCTCTTGTAGGAAGTTGATCTAAGTTTGTTAATAATTCAAGTTGGAATGTATCTTTACCTAGAATATAACGTTCTCCTACAATATCCCCATTTTTAGCAGTATCAACTGAGGCATCGGTATCAAACGTTTCATGGCCTATAGATTTTACGCCACGTTCTTCAATAAGAAATTTTAACGCATCTAAACCCCAACCAGGTAAATGTTGGTTGCCGTCGGAGTCCTTATTTTCAAACTGATCTATATCTGGCCAACGTTTAGACCAATCTGTACGGAGTGCGACGAAGGTACCGGCTTCAATTTTGCCGTGCTGACTTTCCCATTCTTCAAGGTGTTGTCGTGTCACGATGAAATCTGCATTCTCTGCAACCTCTTTAGAGTAATCTAAGACAATAAGTGGTAATACTAGTTCTTTCAAGTCTAACTCTTCTAAATATCTCTTATTTTCCACAAAATGAATAGGCGCATCGATATGTGTACCATATTGAGTAACGATATTCCATCGTTGAACGTAAAAACCATGATCTTTGACGTTAAAGAGTGTTGAAACTTCGCCTTTTTCAAACTCACTAAAGCGAGGAATGTCTGGATCGAACGTATGAGTTAAGTCGACCCATTGGGCCTCTTTAAGTTGATTGAGTTGCTCCCATAAAGGATAGTTTGTCATAACCATCACCTCTGAATGATATTAAGCTATTGTTGCATCGTTGTCTTGGCGTTTCTTCTTAACGGCATTAACTAAAACTGTTAAGGCATCTTTCACTTCGTCTTCTTTACGCGTTTTAAGACCACAATCTGGATTTACCCAGAATAATGAACGATCGATTTGCTGTAAAGAACGATTAATTGCTGTTGTAATTTCTTCTTCAGTCGGAATACGTGGACTATGAATATCATAAACACCTAATCCGATACCTAAATCATAATTGATATCTTCAAAGTCTTTGATTAAATCACCATGACTACGTGATGTTTCAATTGATATAACATCAGCATCTAAGTCGTGAATAGCATGAATGATTTGTCCGAATTGAGAATAGCACATATGTGTATGAATTTGTGTTTCATCATGAACGGACGATGTTGCTAACTTGAATGAGTTGACGGCATCTTTCAAGTATTGATTATGATATTCAGAACGTAATGGTAAGCCTTCACGTAATGCTGGTTCGTCTACTTGAATAACTTTAATGCCTGCTTCTTCAAGCGCTAAGACTTCTTCATCAATAGCTAATGCAATTTGATCTTGAACAACTTTACGTGATACATCTACACGTTCGAATGACCAGTTAAGAATTGTTACTGGTCCAGTTAACATACCTTTGACTGGCTTATCAGTTAAGCTTTGTGCATAGACTGTTTCTTTAACAGTTAAAGGTTCAGTCCATTTTACATCCCCGTAAATCACAGGTGGTTTAACTGCACGAGAGCCATATGATTGCACCCAACCAAACTTAGTTACTAAGAAGCCTTGAAGTTTTTCACCAAAGAATTCAACCATGTCATTACGTTCGAATTCACCATGCACGAGGACGTCTAAACCGATGTCTTCTTGGATTTTAATCCAACGTGCAATTTCATTTTGTAGGAACTCTTGATATTCAGCATCTGTAATGCGACGGTTCTTCCAATCTGCACGATATTTACGTACTTCACGTGTTTGAGGGAATGACCCGATTGTTGTAGTTGGTAAATCTGGTAAATTTAGACGTGCATATTGTTTTTGTTTACGTTCTGAGAATGGTGATTTACGACTTGTAGGAACGCTATCAAAGTCATACTCAAGGTTTTTGAATGATTGGCTTTGGAAACGTTCGTAACGTGCTTTGAGCTCGTCATATTTTGCGCTATCATTATTGTTGAATAAACGACGTAATGCATCTAATTCGTCTAACTTTTCAGTAGCAAAACTCAAACCTTCGGCAATAGATTCATCTAACGTTTCGTCATCTAATGAGACTGGCACATGTAGGAGAGAGGACGATGGTTGAATTACTAATTGATTAGTATATTGTTGCAACGTTTCAATTAATTGCTTTTTAGCTTCAATATCTGCAGTCCACACGTTACGACCATCAATAATACCAGCATAAAGTGACTTGCTTGAGTCGAAATCTCCTGATTCAATTTGTTTTAAGTTATAACCATTGTCATGAACAAAGTCTAAACCTAATCCGCCAACTGGTAATGAACTTAAGAATTTTAAATGCACACGTTCGAAGTAAGTTTGGATGACTAACTTTTCACCTAAGCCCGCTTGAGCAAAATATTCATAAGCTTCTTTTGTAATATCCTCATAGCTCTCGCTATCGTCAGTTACTAAAATAGGTTCATCAATTTGAATGTATTCAGCACCAGCTTGAATCAATGATGATAAAACTTCTTTATAAAGTGGAAGCAATGTTTGAACTTTTTCTTCAAATGATTGGTTGCCACCTTTAGAGAGTTTGACGAATGTGATAGGTCCAACAATCACAGGGTGAGCATTCACATTAATAGATTGAGCATATTTGAATCGTTCTAATAATGTATTTTTCTCAACTTTTGGTTCTACATTGTCCCATTCCGGTACGATGTAATGATAGTTTGTATTAAACCATTTAATTAGTGCACTCGCTACATGTTCCTTATTACCGCGGGCGATATCAAACAATAAATCGTCATCGACTTCACGACCTTGGAAACGTTTAGGAATAATATTGAATAGTAGAGATGTATCAAGAATATGGTCATATAATGAGAAGTCTCCAACTGGAATACTATCTAAATGATAATTCTTTTGAAGTAATAGGTTTTCTTTGTGTAAATCAGTAAGTGTTTGATCTAATTCAGCTTTATTAATTTTTTTAGCCCAGTAACTTTCGATAGCTTTTTTCCATTCTCTTTTTCTACCTAATCTTGGGAATCCTAAGTTTGAAGTTTTAATTGTTGTCATAATATTGCCTCCTTATTAGCAGTAATTGATTTAGAGTATGCTGCGAGTTCTAGTGAGTAATCCACCTTCTGGAATGGTGTAATAATGTATAAACCATTAAAATATTCATGCACTGTATCGATTAATTCTTTTGAAAGTCGTAAACTTAACTCTTTCGTTTTTTCTTTATCATCTTTAACAGCTTTGAATTGGTTCAATACATCTTCTGACATCTTTATGCCTGGCACTTCGTTATGTAAGAAAAGTGCATTATTATAACTAGCGATAGGCATAATGCCAATGAAGAACGGTGTATTTAAATGTTTCGTTTCTTCATAAACTTGTTTAATTTTTTCTTTGCTGTAAACGGGTTGTGTAATGAAATAGCTCATGCCACTTGCGACTTTTTTCTCAAGACGCTTTACGGCGCCGTCTAGTTTACGTACGTTTGGATCGAACGCACCTGCGATGTTGAAGTTTGTATGTTTCTTCAGCGCATCACCATCTGTATTAATACCTTGGTTAAATCTCAATGCGAGTTCCGTTAAACCTTTTGAATTTACATCGTAGACATTGGTTGCTCCTGGTAAGTGACCTACTTTAGAAGGATCTCCTGTAATTGCTAGAATTTCGTTTACACCAATGAGTGATAATCCTAGAAGGTGAGATTGCAGGCCGATAAGGTTTCGGTCGCGACATGTCACGTGAACGAGTGGTTCGATATCATATTGTTGTTTAATAAGACTTGCGGCTGCAATATTGCTTACTCGAACCGTTGCAAGTGAATTGTCAGCTAATGTGACGGCATCGATACCTGCTTCATCGAGTTTGCCTACATTTTCAAAGAAGGTATCTGTATCTAAGTGCTTAGGAGTATCAAGTTCCACAATGACCGTTGGACCATTCTTAACTTTAGAAGTCAGATTCTGTTTAACCACTTTCGTAGGTTTGTGATTAGATTTCTTCGTGATTGGAACGACCTTCTTGTCTTTTATAGGTGTTAAACCTTGAACAGCAGTCTTAATGTAACGAATGTGCTCAGGTGTCGTGCCGCAACATCCGCCAATTAATCTCACACCTTCATTAATTAATTTTTGTGCTACATCTCCGAAATATTGGGCATTATCACTGTATTTAAATTCACTGTTTTCAATATCTAAGAGACTCGCGTTTGGATAACACGATAAATAGGCATTATCCGGAAGTTCTATATGTGAAAATGAACGCTGCATATGGTGTGGACCATGGTGACAATTGAGACCTACGACATTAGCCCCACATGCAACCAGTTGTTTAAGAGCGTCATTGATTTCAGTACCATCAACAAGATAGTTCGTATTTGAAGCGGTCAACTGTGCGATGATAGGAATCTCATACTTTCGACGTGTGGCGACAACAATACTTTTTAATTCGTCTAAATCGTAGTAGGTTTCAAATAGTAGCGCATCTACGCCCTCGTCAATCAAAGTATCAATTTGTAATTCGGTGTGATATTGAATCGTAGACAAACTGATGTCATCTTGTCTGACACCTCTAAAGCCACCTACAGTTCCTAAGATGAATGTGTCATGATGCGCTGCACGTTTTGCAATTTGAACTGCTGCTTTATGAATTTCTTTGACACGATGTTCTAAGCCGAAAGTTTTTAACTTTTCAAAGTTAGCACCATACGTATTGGTTTGAATGACGTTTGCACCTGCTTCAATATAAGAGCGATGAATACGTTCTACCTTATCAGGGTGGGTTAAGTTATATGCTTCAGGGCAAGTGTCGAGCCCTTCTGAATAAAATATTGTTCCGATAGCTCCATCAGCTACCAAAACGTTGTTCTGCAATTGGTTCAGAAATTGACTCATTGAAAGCCTCCTTTAAAGCGTAGTTAATATCTGCAATGATTTCTTCTGGGTCCTCTAGTCCTACACTTAAGCGAAATAAACCGAAAGTAATGCTTCTCTTATTTCTTATTGCCTCAGGAACAGCTGCGTGAGACATTGTGGCTGGGTGGGAAAGGATTGTTTCAACTCCGCCAAGACTGACAGACACAAGTGGTAAAGTTAGAGACTCTACAAAGGTTTGTGCCTTTGATTCGTCTTTAAGTCTGAAGCCAATGACAGCACCACCGGTTGAAGCCTGTCTTAAATGTGTTGGATTATTTCCTGGGTAATATACTTCAGCAATTTCGTTACTTTGACTTAAGAACTTAACTAAACGTTCGGCATTTTCTACAGATTGTTTAAATCTTACAGGTAATGTTTTAAGATGCTTTGCTAACGTCCAACTATCATGAGCTGAAAGCGCCGTACCAGTACCGTTTTGTAAGAGGTAAAGGGCATCTGCAATATCTTTACGATTAGTGATCGCTGCTCCAGCAATAAGATCACTATGACCACCTAAAAATTTAGTAGCACTATGTACTACAATATCTGCTCCTAGAGCTAAAGGAGATTGACCAAGGGGTGTCATAAAGGTATTATCTACCGCTAAGAGTAAGTTGTTTTGTTTGGCTATTCTGGCTACTGCACGAATATCCGTAATTTTGAAAAGTGGGTTCGATGGCGTTTCCACATATATGAGTTTTGTATTTGATTGAATTGCATTTTTAATTTCTAGAATGTTTGTCGTATTTACCGTCGTAAATTTAATGTTAAAACGATTTAATATTTGTTCAGTAAGACGAAATGTGCCACCATAAACGTCATCAGGAAGAATTACATGATCGTCTGATTTGAGTGTAAGTAAGACAGCAGTTATGGCTGCTATACCTGAGGCATATGCGAAAGCATATTTTCCACCTTCTAAACGTGCTAATTTTTCTTCCAAAAGTGTACGGTTTGGGTTTCCACTTCTTGCGTAGTCGTATTGTGCATTCCCACCAAGTACTGTTTGGTGAAATGTTGAAGAATCATATAAGGGTGGATTTGCTGAGTGATAATCCTGTCCTCTACGTGAATCAAAGATTACTTCTGTCTCTCTAGATAAACTCATGAAATCACTCCTACTTTAGAATTTTCTAATGCTTGAATAATATCTGCTTCAATATCTTGATAATCTTCAATGCCAACTGATAGTCGAATCAGGTGTTCGTCTATTCCTCGTTTATCTTTTTCAGCATCAGGCATATCTACATGTGTTTGTGTATATGGGAAGGTGATAAATGTTTCTGTACCTCCTAAACTTTCTGCGAATATGCAAATGTCTAAATTTTCCAAAAACTTAGCGACGCTAAAAGCCTTATTGAGTCTTAAACTAAGCATTCCTGTACGGCCACTATAGAGGACTTCGTCTATGGATTCTGAATGACGACAACGTTCAGCCAGTCGTTGTGCATTCTCTTGAGAGCGATCGATACGAAGATGTAATGTCTTAAGTCCTCTTTGAAGTAGATAACTGTCTAAAGGTGATAACGTTGCGCCAATCATATTATGGAATTGTCCAAGTTGTTCAGCCAAGCGTTCATCTTTCACAGTTACGACGCCGGCTAATACATCGTTATGTCCACCAATATATTTCGTTGCTGAATGTAAAACGATATCTGCACCTTCTTCAAGAGGTGTTGATAGATAGGGCGTTAAGAACGTATTATCAATGATTGTTAATAAATTGTGTTTTTTACTTAGAACATAATACGGCTCGACATCAATTTCTATCATTTGTGGATTGGAAATCGGTTCAATAAATAAAGCTTTTGTTTGTGGAGTTATATTTTTTTCAACATCTTCATAATCTAAGAAATCAACGTATTTAAATTTCACGCCATATTGTTGTTCGTAGAAATCGAATAAACGGAAAGTGCCTCCGTATAAATCAAATGCTACGAGCACTTCATCCCCAGGTTTGAAGATGTTACAAACGAGTTGGATTGCTGCCATTCCACTAGAAGTGGCAAAAGATGCAATGCCTTTTTCCAGTTTGGCAAATGATTCTTCGAACGCTGTGCGAGTTGGGTTCTTAGTGCGTGTATAATCATATCCTGTTGATTGACCTAGATGAGGATGTTGATATGCAGTAGATAAATAAATTGGATTGGCAATAGCGCCGGTATGATCCTTTGTTAGAGCAATTTGAGCTAATTCAGTATCCTTCATTTCTAGACCCTCCTAATTAAATAAATAAAAAAAGCTTCCGTCCTTTAAACCCGATTCATTCGGATGTAAAGGACGAAAGCTTAAGTTTCGCGGTACCACCTTTGTTTGTCACTTTATTGCTAAAGTGACCTCTACCAGTACGCCATTATATTTGAACAACGTCTATTTATGGAAGTCTTAACTTTAATCACAAGCATTATCGTTATGTTAAATCATTGAGCCAAATAAAAAACTCATTTAGTCTTAGGAAGAATAAATGAGTATTAACGATATGTTGTGACGATGGTAATGAATTCCAGTACGCCATTCAACTACAATGTTAATACTGTATCGCTATAACGGGCGAACCCGTTGATACCTCATATTGGCATCAACACTCCAAGGCCATTTTCAAACTTTCTTTCAATACCTTCTCTCAGCTAACGAAGACTCTCTGTAAAAGCAGTGTAAGTTCTACTTTCCTTTTTATAGTGTGTAAAATGTTTCGTTTTGTAATTGTTAATACTTAGATTACAGAGTAGGAAATGATTTGTCAACAACTTTTCTGAAAATTTAGATTAAACAGTTTACTTAGAAGTGCGACGAATACTTTTAACATAGAGTTTCGCGTTATTGAAAAAATTTCATTTGAGTTAGTATAATCATTTACTAAAGCTTGTACTACAAGAGTGAAATTTTTAAAATAATAAGTGTTAAGAAATGATGTGTTGCAAAAAATTGTTAATCATTTATAGAAAGATGTGAAAATATGACACAGAATGATGATCAGCGCTTGCAACTCGAGAGAGATGAGCAAGTTCAACATGTAGCTATAGGTTTAATCAAGCCTAATCCTTACCAACCGCGTAAGACCTTTGATGAGGATAAATTGCAAGATTTAGCTAAATCCATTCAACAACATGGAATCCTTCAACCTATTGTAATAAGAGAAACCATACAAGGATATTATATTGTAGTGGGCGAGCGACGCTTTAGAGCTTCACAAATCGTTGGGTTAGAAAGTATTCCTGCGATAGTTAAAAAGTTATCTGATGAAGATATGATGGAGCTCGCAATTATTGAAAATTTACAACGTGAAGATTTAAATGCGATTGAGGAGGCTGAAAGTTATAAAAAATTAATGTCGGATTTAAAGATTACGCAGCAAGAAGTTGCTCGTAGATTAGGTAAATCACGTCCTTATATTGCGAATATGCTTAGATTACTCCATCTTCCATCCGCCATTATGAAGATGGTTAGAGAGGGAGAGCTCTCTGGTGCACATGGCCGCACCTTATTATCCTTAAAGGACGAAGCTTTAATGAAAAAGGTAGGTAAAGAAGCCGTCCGGGAGTCTTGGAGCGTACGACAACTTGAGCAATATGTAAATACACATTTAAAAGAAGGCGAGTCGAATGCAAAATCAAAGCAAGCGAACAATAAAAAACCGAAATTTATTCAACAACAGGAAAGGTTACTTAAAGAGCAGTATGGTTCCAAAGTTGAAATTTCCACGTCTAAAAATATTGGAAAAATCACGTTTGAATTTAAATCAGAAGACGAGTTTAAAAGAATTATTCAGCAATTGAATAGAAAGTAGTGAAGTTATAAAGTTATTTTTAAAACTGTAGACTGATTAAAACTGTATTTTTTTAAGTTATAATATGGGAATTATGGAAAATTTGAAAAGGAGGTAATACATTTATGAACCAAGTAAAGCATATTTTATCTTCTTTATTTGAACCTTTAACTAAAGTAGAGACTTATGAAAATCTTGTCATAAAAATTATTATGATTTTGATTTATATCATTGTCGCACTCATCGTTATAGCGATTTTAAATAAAGTCATTGAACAAGCTTTTAAAATACAAAATAAAAGTAAAAAAGGAAACAAGAAACGTTCTAAGACACTCGTGTCACTAGTACAAAACGTAGTAAAATATATCGTATGGTTTATTGTGATTACTACCATTTTAAGTAAATTTGGTATAAGTGTTGAAGGAATTATCGCCAGTGCTGGTGTGGTCGGAGTTGCAGTAGGTTTCGGTGCTCAAACGATTGTCAAAGACATCATTACAGGTTTCTTTATTATATTTGAGAATCAATTTGATGTTGGAGATTATGTTAAAATCAATAGCGGTGGAACAACTGTAGCAGAAGGTACAGTTAAGTCTATTGGTTTGAGATCTACGCGTATCAACACTATTTCTGGTGAATTGACGATTTTGCCAAATGGTAGCATGGGAGAGATAACTAATTTCTCAATTACTAACGGCACATCTATTGTGGAACTTCCAGTCTCAGTTGATGAGAATTTAGACCAAGTTGAGAAGAAATTAAATAAATTATTTACTTCATTACGTAGTAAGTACTATTTATTTGTTAGTGATCCAGTGGTTGAAGGTATTGATGCATTAGAGAATAATAAAGCAACGATTCGTATTTCTGCCGAGACAATTCCTGGCGAAGGTGCCTCAGGTGCACGTATTATTAGAAAAGAAGCACAAAAAATGTTTATTCAAGAAGGCATACGCATGCCACAACCTCTATTCACTCAGTATAGTGAAGAGCAAAGTAAAAGCTAATTATCATTGGAGGTCATTTTATGACGTCAAATTACGGAATAAATGATATAGTAGAAATGAAAAAACAACATGCATGTGGAACAAATCGCTTTAAAATTATAAGAATGGGTGCTGATATAAGAATTAAATGTGAAAATTGTCAGCGTAGCATTATGATTCCACGTCAGACGTTTAATAAAAAATTGAAAAAAGTTCTTGAATCTCATCAAGACAAAGAAAGTTAGGAGAATGATTAATGGCTTTAACAGCAGGTATCGTAGGCTTACCTAACGTAGGTAAATCTACCCTATTTAATGCAATTACTAAAGCTGGTGCATTAGCAGCAAACTATCCATTTGCTACGATTGATCCGAACGTGGGAATCGTAGAAGTACCAGATTCACGTTTATTTAAATTAGAAGAAATGGTACAACCTAAAAAAACAATTCCTACTACATTTGAATTTACAGATATTGCAGGTATCGTGAAAGGTGCCTCTAAAGGCGAAGGGTTAGGAAATAAATTCTTATCCCATATCCGTGAAGTAGATGCGATATGCCAGGTTGTTCGTGCATTTGACGATGAAAATGTAACGCATGTATCTGGTCGAGTGAATCCTCTAGATGACATTGAAGTAATCAATATGGAATTGGTATTAGCAGATTTAGAATCTGTTGATAAACGCTTACCTAAAATTGAAAAAATGGCTCGTCAAAAGGATAAAACAGCTGAGATGGAGTTGCGCATCTTGACTAGAATTAAAGAAGCGTTAGAAGATGGTAAACCGGTTAGAAGTATTGATTTCAATGAAGATGACCAAAAATGGGTAAATCAAGCACAATTATTAACTTCTAAGAAAATGTTATATATCGCTAATGTTGGTGAAGATGAAATTGGCGATGAAGATAACGATAAAGTTAAAGCAATTCGCGAATATGCTGAAAAAGAAGATTCTGAAGTCATTGTGATTAGTGCCAAAATTGAAGAAGAAATCGCAACATTAGATGATGAAGATAAAGAAATGTTCTTAGAAGATCTAGGTATTGAAGAACCTGGTTTAGATCGTTTAATTCGAACTACTTATGACTTATTAGGCTTATCTACTTACTTTACAGCTGGTGTCCAAGAAGTTCGTGCATGGACATTTAGACAAGGTATGACAGCACCACAATGTGCAGGTATTATTCATACTGACTTTGAGCGTGGATTTATACGTGCCGAAGTTACTAGTTATGAAGATTATGTTGAACACGGTGGCGAAAATGGCGCTAAAGAAGCGGGTAAACAACGCTTAGAAGGTAAAGAGTACATTATGAAGGATGGAGACATCGTACACTTCCGCTTTAATGTATAATTGAATAAATATTATGGAGCTATCTCATTAGGAGATGGCTCTTTTTTATAAAAAAGAAGCAATGTAGTTTAGTATGCTCAAAGTGGCTAAGTGACTCAACTACATTGCTTTTATATTTGAATTTCCAAATTCTTAAAAAAATGGAATTACTTCACTTGCTTCGATTATATCTTGAGTGCTAAAGAATTGCTTTCCTTCGCCAGTGTATGCAGGTTCAAGGACCATATTTGCCTTAGCACAATAAAGCCATTCAGGGTGAATACCACAATTTAAGATATCTTGAAATTCTTGGAAATCTTTATTCCAATCTAAATTTAATTTCATGCTAAACACCTCACCTATATTATAGAACGAATGTTCGTAAAAGTGAAGTGTTTTTGTTCGATTGTGTTCGTATTAATTTTAAGATGTGAACCAAGAAGCATCAACATTGCTATCAAGGTAATTGGCATCTACATTTTGGTCTAACTCAGGTGAATAATAACTATCAGTATATTGCCATAAAACTTTTTCACGTGTAGGTTCTTCAGCTTGATAAGATGCTAACCAGTAGCCATCATACGAACTCACTGCATTTGCAACGTGATTTACCATAAAGTTTTCATAAGAATAGAAGAGTATTTTTTTGTTTCCTGCAAGTTGTCTCATTTGATTTGCCCAAGCTTGAGTAGCTGTATTCTCATCGCCGCTCGTTACTGAAGATTGTTCATAGTCATTAATATAGAATGAAGCTTTTGGAGCACGATTGTATAAAGTTCTTGCTTCATAACGCGCGTCATCAGCATTCTCATACATACTATAAGAATAAACACCGAATTTCATATTATTTTTGTCTAATAAAGCTGAATTGTGCTCTAAACATTGATCTACATATTCTGAACCATACTGGCCGCGTATAATGATGAAGTCATAATTTTTCTTGAGTTTTTTAACTTGAGCGTCAGTTAAATTACCTTGCCATTCTGAAATATCTAATACTCTCTCTCCAGTGTTAGTTACAGCTGATCTAGATTTAGTTGAGAACGTTGAACGATTTTGTGTTGCGTTACTTTTTTGATTAGGATGTTTCTTTAAATATTGTTGGTAGCCATAACCCATTGTTCCTTTTTCACTTGTTGACTGACTTTTAGAAGATTCCTCTGCATTTGCGTTAACCATGCCCAAACTTGTCGCTAACATTGAAAATGAAATTATCGAGTATGTCACCTTCTTTAACATAAATGTGCTCCTTTTTTATTGAGAATTTAGAAATTACGTACAATTATATGTAAAATGTAATTTTTATGCTATAACAATTAAACTCAATTCGCAACAACGCATTTAGTACGATTTGTAATGTTTAAATATTAAGTTATACGGAACATAAAAAGTTCTTAATTTTATAAAAATTTATTATTCGAAATGAGCAGGGATGTAAAGGGGATGTACTGAAATATTCATTCTTAATATCTTCATCTGTATTTATTCGATACTTATTACTTCTTGCTTTATCTATGAGACCTGTAACCCCATCGCTATTGTATCTATTAATCCAATTATAAAGCGCACGAATAGGGACTTTAGTTGACTCACTAATTTCTTTCACTGATTCTAATCTTTTAAAATAAGGTTCAATTTTATAATATCTATGCATAGCTTTTTTACATACCTCTTCACTAAAATTAGATAAATTCTTACTCATTTCAGTATCTTTATAAATTAATTTTTATACTTAAAAGTTAATAATGCGATAAATGAGTAAAATGACAAATAAATTTCTTACATACATCGATTTATCATATTAATGTTTCTAATACTTGTTGACATAAAAGTGAACACAAAATGAACTATTTCTAGAAAATGTGTAAAAAATTTCTTTTTGTGTTATTATTTATTTTAAAAGGAGGAAATTTTATAAAAAATAATCTTTATTTTAATACAGGTGAATTATCTATAGTAATTAAAGAATTAAAATGTAAAATGATAAAAGAAATAAAAAATGAATTTTATTACGGACGATCAAGAAAAGGATCAAGAAAAAAGTTTAATGTACAATTATCTCATTTACGAGAACAGATAGCCGATTTAATTGGTGCTTATAGTGAGGAAATAACCATTACTGATAATACTACGTTTGGCCTTAATATAGTTCTTAATGGTATGAAATTTAATACTGGAGATGAAATAATAACAACTTCTATGGAACATCTTGCAAGTATATCTCCTTTAATAAATTTGAAAAACAAAAAAAGCGTAGTAATCAAAGAGTATAAAGTAAAGCAAAGATTTAATATCAAGGAACTAGAAGACCTAATTACCTGTAAAACTAAAATGATAGTTATATCTCACATATTTTGGAAGACAGGAGAAGTAGTACCTATTAAAGAAGTTATAGATATTGCACATAGTAGAGGGATGAAAGTACTAGTAGATGGTGCTCAAGCTGCAGGATCATATCCTGTAAATCTACATAATATTAATGCAGATTTTTATTGTTTTCCTGCTCATAAATGGCTTTATGGGCCTGAAGGATTAGGTTTTTTATTTGTTCGGAAAAATATCCAAAAAGATTTAGATATTATATTTTCTGGAATTTCAACCTTTGAATACTTTAATGATTATAACGATTATAGCATTCAAGACAATGGACAAAGATGGGAATTAGGAACTATGTTTAGACCTAGTGTTTATGGTATGAACGATGTTTTAAAATATTTAACTGGTTCGAGAAAAATTGAAAGCGTTTACATAAAAACGCAAAGTTTAAATAATTATATGAAATGTTTAGTTTCCGATATTGCTAATATAAGTATTGTTACAGACAACAATTATAATATTTGTACTTTAACTTTCCCAGAAAACATTAACTGTAAGGCATTGAAAGAGCATTTAGAGTTTTTTTCTATTTTCACTAAAGATATCGTAGATATTAATGCCATAAGGGTATCTTTAAGTTTTATAAATAATGAAGAGGACATTCAATTTTTACTAAAAAAAATTAAAGAATATATGGAGGAATGAATAATGGAAAGAGAAAAAGTTGCTATTTTATTTACTGGTGGAAGAGATTCTTCTTTAGTTGCTTGTTTGGAATCCCTACAAGATAAAGAAGTACATTTAATAACTTGTAATAGTGGTATTGGCATAAAAAGTGAACTTTCAGAAATGAGGGTTAAAGAATTGATTGAAAGATTTCCAAATAATATTGTAGGGAGAACAATTTTACCTACATATGGACTGTTTAGAAGTATTGCAATAAAAAATTTAGAAGCCGATTTCAAAAGATGGGGTATAAATCTAGTGCTTTTAGGCGATAAATTAGCTATACATGCAGCTGCGACAGTATATTGTTTAGAACACGGTATTAAAAAAATAGTTGATGGTTGTGTAGGTTATCAAGAAGATTTAGCTGAGCAAAAGAATGTTGCAATAGAATTATTTAGAGAATTTGAAGCTAAATATGGTATTGATTACGAGTGTCCTATTTATAACTTTGGAAATCAAGACGATGTTAAATATGCTCTTATGACATTTGGATTATCTTCTAAATCTTTAGAAGGTGTTTCTATATTTGGTGATGCTTTCAGTGAACCAACGGAAGAAGTAGTAGGAGAGTACATTAAAGATAAATTAGATATATGTGAAGAACACGTGCATTTTATGACAAAAACAAAAGATTTAATGCAAAATTACCAATATTAAGGAGTCTTTTTTATGATTAAAAAAGTTGCTGCTGTCATTATAAAAAATGATTGTATTTTATCCGTTAGTAAAAAGAAAGCACCCAATTTTTATATGTTACCTGGCGGTAAATATGAAGGGACAGAAAATGACATTGAAGCGTTATCAAGGGAATTGAGAGAAGAGCTAAATGTAACTATTTCAAAAATGGAATTTTTTGGTGATTATGAAGATATTTCTATGTTAGAAAATGAAAAGTTATTTTTAAGAACATATATCACTGAAATAAACGGCGAACCATATCCAGATAATGAGATTCATAATGTGAAATGGATACCTATTCATGCAAACTGTAACACTGAAATAGGTAGTGGCATTGCTAAATTTGTAATTCCAAAATTAAGAGGCGAGTTTTAATGTCTAAAAAACCTTCTGTTATCGGTGGAATAGCTGCTTTGTTCGTTGGAATTTCATTTGGTTTTAATTCTAATATAGTCAAAATGGCTAATGTAAATGGTGTAGAAACTATCAATATAATACTATATCAATTAGTAATAGGTTTAGTATATTTTATAATCCGATATTTAGTTTCTAATCCAACTTATAAAAGTTTTACACCTAATATTTTAAAAAATCCATTTAACTATATTGCTGGTATTACTACAGCGCTAACAGGTATTTGCTATTATTCATCGATCAAATTAACTAATCCAAGCATAGCATCACTAGGTTTATTCCAATTTCCATGGATATTATTTTTGTTAGGTGTGATCTTTAACAAAGAAAGATTTAATTATAAACACATTCTTTCTATTATAATGCTTTGGATTGGCTCCTTTATTTTAATTGGTGCTAATATTACACAAATAAGTTTCCTAGGGTGCTTATGGGGCTTGTTTGCTGGAGTATCATTTGCAACAAATATGTTTACATTACCTAAAACAACCAATCATGGATTTATAAAGGTATATATATTTGCAATAGCAGTAATTACAGCTTTATTTTGTAGTATTTTTTATATTCAGGAGCTCTCTCTTTTAAAAACCAACGTCATTTTTTATGGTACTACAATAGCTATATTAGGTCAGATTATAACATTTGAATTACTTATGTTTTCAACAAAAAGAGTCAGTTCAATTAGTATGGCAACTTTAACTACTATAGAGTTACCTGTAGCTATGATAATTTCATGGATTCTCTGGGGACCACTTCCCAATTTCATGAAAATTTTAGGCCTTATCATTACTCTAGTATCAATCATTTGGTTAGTATATGAAGAATATTCAATTAATAAAAAGAATGGATGATATTGCAAAAGACCAATCTAATTCCAATTTTTGATAGAAACTTCAAAAATATCTTAATGTGTAAAAGAATTAATCCACCTTTTAAAAATATGTATAATTTGATAGGCGGAAAGGTTGAAGAAAGTGAAAGTCTTAAGTCTAGTGTATATAGGGAAATGTTAGAAGAGATATCCCTAACATGCGATGATGTGATATTGCATCCAATAATGGATATAACATATTATCAAGACAAACAGCAGATATATGTTTATTCTGGTATACTAAATAAAAACTATATACCACCTGCAAATTATGAACAATCACTTTATTGGATAGACCTTCAAAGCAACTTTAATGATCTTGATATTTTTGCAGGCAATGGTAATTTATACCATATTTTAAAACAATCTTCATACATTTTAAAAGGCGTGTGAGTAATGGCTAGAAAAGTGAAATTGGTTATTTTTGATTTAGATAATACGCTATTTTCTTTTAATAATTTATGGATAAAAGCTAATAAAGATACTTTTGAAGAATATACGTTATTTAAAGACATAGAGTATAGTGACTTTATGAAATTATATAAGAAATATGATTTATATTTTTGGAAACAGCATGATGAAGGGATTATTACCTTAGATGAATTGCGAGAGTTAAGATTAATTAAAACTTTAAAACATTTTGATATAGATATTTCTCATGCAGAAGCTAATAAGTATTTCCAATCCTTTTTTACTAAATTGCTGTCTAGTATAACTGTTAATAGAAAAATAAATGATTTGCTTTTGTCCTTGAAAGAAAATGTAAACATCGCCATCCTTACCAATGGTAAGCTTAAAGAACAGAACACTAAAATTGATAACCTCGATATTAGATCAATATTCGAAAAGAATATTTTTATATCTCAGAATATAGGTTATGAAAAGCCGGACCCTAAAGCATTTTTAAATGTCACGTCTAATCTAAACGTCAATCCTGAAGAGTGCTTGTTTATAGGAGATTCTTTTAAAAATGACATCTTGGGAGCATTAGATGTTAATATGGCTGCCATTTGGTTAACTAATTCTGATAAAGATACAGAATTATATAAAAAGAATGGTCTTTGTGGTTGCGAAGATAATATAGAAGTTCTACTAAAAAAGCTCCTTAATGATGAATATAAAGATTTTACAATTAATAACTAGTATCATATAAAAAAGGAGTATACTGAAAATAACCATTTTCTATACACTCTCTTTCTATATCGAAATAAGTAAGAATTATATATATTTGTGTGTTCAAAAACTCAACAAAGAATCTATGTTCACAAAAAAACTTGTGAGTGGTTCAAAAAGTAAAAGACCTAGTTTAGATAAAGCAATTGAAATTGCGAGATCAAGAGATACTATTATCTTTTGGAGATTAGATAGACTAGGATGTAATATGGAGGATTTAATCACATTAGTTAAAGAACTTAACGAGAGAATCATTATAAAATGAATTGTAAAAAGTAATACTCTGTGCTATAATTCTGGATTGTGAGTAATGAAAATTATTCCTTGCTTATCACATAAATGTTGATAAGCCGCATAGACCATAAGGAGGTGCAAATAAACTATGAGAACATATGAAATTATGTATATCGTACGTCCTAACATTGAAGAAGATGCTAAAAAAGCTGTAGTTGAGCGTTTTAACGGTATCTTAGCTTCAGAAGGATCAGAAGTTTTAGAAGAAAAAGACTGGGGTAAACGTCGCCTAGCTTATGAAATCAATGATTTCAAAGAAGGTTTCTATAACATCGTACGTATTAAAACAGATAACAATAAAGCTACAGACGAATTCCAACGTCTAGCTAAAATCAATGACGATATCATCCGTTACATCGTTATTCGCGAAGACCAAGATAAGTAATAATTAGACGGGGGCGTTTAAATGTTAAATAGAGTTGTATTAGTAGGTCGTTTAACGAAAGATCCAGAATACAGAACCACTCCCTCAGGCGTAAGTGTAGCGACATTTACTCTAGCAGTTAATCGTACTTTCACGAATGCTCAAGGGGAACGCGAAGCTGATTTCATTAACTGTGTTGTCTTTAGAAGACAAGCTGAAAATGTTAATAACTACTTATCTAAAGGTAGTTTAGCTGGCGTTGATGGTCGCATACAGTCGCGTAGTTATGAAAATCAAGAAGGTCGTCGTATTTTTGTTACTGAAGTTGTGTGTGATAGTGTTCAATTCCTTGAACCTAAGAATTCACAACAAGGTGGCCAACGTTCACAAAACAACGATTTCCAAGACTATGGTCAAGGATTCGGTGGTCAACAATCAGGACAAAATACGTCTTACAATAACAATAATTCATCAAACGCTAATCAATCAGACAACCCATTTGCAAATGCTAATGGCCCAATCGATATTAGTGATGATGATTTACCATTCTAAAATGAACGTATAAAAACGAAAAATAAGTCAAAGGAGGCAGTTAACCATGGCAGGTGGACCAAGAAGAGGCGGACGTCGTCGTAAAAAAGTTTGCTATTTCACAGCAAATGGTATTACACACATCGACTATAAAGACACTGAATTATTAAAACGTTTTATCTCTGAACGCGGTAAAATCTTACCACGTCGTGTAACAGGCACTTCAGCCAAATATCAACGTATGTTGACTACAGCTATTAAACGTGCTCGTCATATGGCTTTATTACCATATGTAAAAGAAGAACAATAATATATAGTTTATTGTTAAACCCCGTAGGCATAGGCTTACGGGGTTATTTTTGTGCTTTAAATTTTAGAAAAAGGGCAGTTAAAGGGCATAATTTAAGAGTTTTTGAAATTTTGAGCATAAAAAAAGGCAACCGTCACAACAGTTAACCTCAAGTACACTCCGCGCAGATGCGCCCCACTATTTAGTAATAAGTATATCTTTTCATTAAATATATAACTAGATTAGTAATTTATATTAGTATAGGCAATTTTTTAATTTTTTATATCAATTTACTTTGTTTATGATAAGTTAAGTATTGACGGTATTAAATAAACAAAGGAGTCTTACGATGGAATATAATTTAAAGGAAGTTCTTAAAAATTTATTTATCAATTTAGTGGTCACGTTTGTTGTGGCTTTTGTCTTTGATTATTTTAATATAAATAATGATAGACATGGATGGTTTTTTAATATAATAAGTAAAATTGATTTTATACATATTTTTGATAACAAAACTGCTAACGCTATAGTTATTTTAGGTTTGGTTATAACGATTATTGAACTTATTTATGATGTATTCTTCGATGATGACGATGATGAATAGAGAAATAAAATAATGATTTGATTATGGAGACCAGGAGTAAGAATTTAAATTTTCCTCCTAAGTAAATACCTGCCTGCACCAAATGAAGTAAAATATTATAGTATAATATAATTATTAATTTTTATGGGTGAGTGTATTGAAAAGAATTCTTGCTACTATTTTAATATTATGTCTGTTTGGTGTTTCTTGCGATAAGAGTAAAGCTCAAAAAGATGAGGTTAAAAGTGAAAATAAATTAGTACATAAGATGTTAAATAATAATATTGTGCAATTTAAGAATAATAAATTGGTTCTCGATAAACAGATAATTAAAATCAAAAGGATTTTCATACTAAGGGATCCTCGTAATAATGTTACTGATTTAGCTATTCAATACAAAGTGAAGAGTAAATCTGATAAATACAGTGTAACTGTAAAAAACTCTTGGGAGAAAGGTTTTAGAGTTTTACAAAACGATAAACCCTTAGGGATGAGAAAGAATACAAAGCATTTGTATCACTATAGAAAATGGCTTACTAAGAATGATGAAAAAATAGAAAAAGGTGAGACGCGTAAAGGAATGGTAATTTATCACCTTAATAATGCCCAAAAGGTTGTTCTGCAAGCGAAACGAGGTTATGAAGGTAAGATATTAGCTGAACAAGATTACCCTATTTCAGAACTTAAAACAGTTGATTTAAATCAACTTTCCAATCGATAAACTTACACTACTGAAAGATATCGCTATGAAGGTTATTAAAGGCAATTGTTTGTGTTTTAATAAGTTTTGTAGAGGTGATTGAAATGAACAATATTGAAATGACTAAAAATCAAAAATTACTTGCGGCTTTAAGTTATTTTAGTATCTTATTCGCGCCGTTGCTATTTCCATTTTGCGTATGGATATTCGCTGATAAACCAATGTCAAAATATGGTAAAAACTCATTAATTAATCATATTTCATGGACTATATTTGTTTGGATAATGAAAAGTGCTTTTAATAATGCTAAATACGCACATAATGGTGCTCATGCGCATCCTGATGCGGTTTTCATTATTAGTTTAATTGTTGGAATTATCTTTGGTATTTTAGCTTTAATCTGTTTGATTATAAGCATTGTTACTGGGGTTAAAATATTAAATCAAGGAAAGAAATGATAAAAAAGCTAAGGTAATACGTTTATTATACTGAAACGTACTATCTTAGCTTTTCTTTTTGTATCGCGTGCTACATTCTAATATCCACATCATCTAAATGCTTTTGATACTCTGTAACTTTACTTTCAAGAAACATTTGATATGGAGTGTTGAAGAAATCAGCTAAATGCAATGCATCTTTAAATTTAGGTTCGTGGTAGTGATTTTCCCACTCCCAAATTTGATGAGCTTCGTAGTGCGTTCCGTATTTCTCATTTAACTGTTGGGCTAATTCCTCAATTTCTAAATGGCGTTTAGTTCTTAAATTATATAGAATATGTAAATTCATATGAAACAACTCCAATTCTTGCTGATATCATCTTGGTGTATTTTTATTCTATAATTATAAAAATGAGCTTTCAATGTGATATTAAATCTAAATGTGTCGTTATATTTAATTTTTGTGGTAATAAATTAATAAAATAAAAAATTAGGGGGTGCTAGAATGAAAATTTTTGATGCACATTTTCATATTATTAATTTTGATTATCCTGTAAAAGAAAATAAAGGTTATATGCCTCCAGAATTTAAAGAAGAAGATTATGAAATATGGCAAAAAGATCTAGGGATCGATGATGGTGTAATTGTCTCTGGCTCATTCCAAGGATTCAATCAAGATTATTTAATACATGCACTTAAAAGTTTAAAAGGACACTTTGTAGGTACAACTCAACTACCTGTAGAAACGTCTGATGAAAAAATCATAAAATTAAACGAATTAGGAGTACGAGGAGTAAGGTTTAATGTAAAAAGAGGAGGTTCGGAAGATTTAAGACATCTTAAATCATTTGCACAGCGTGTCTATGATTTAGTGGGATGGCATACTGAGCTTTATATTGAATCAAAAAAATTGGGTGAAATTAAAGATATTATTTTAGAATTGCCTCAAGTTTCAATAGACCATCTGGGGCTTACTAAAGAAGGCTTTGAAGATTTAGTTCGTAATGGGGTTTATGTAAAAGCGACAGGTTTCGGTCGAATAGAGGTTGATCCTTTACAAACTCTTAAAGCACTGATGGAAATTAATTCTAACGCGATTATGTTTGGCACAGACTTACCATCTACTCGAGCAAAACGTCCATTTGAGAAGTCAGACATTGAACTGATTGAGAAAAACTTCTCTAAAGAAGAACAAGAAAAGATCTTTTACAAAAATGCGATGCATTTTTATAGGATTACAAAGTAGTAATCATTGATTTTTTTCTTTTTTATATTCAATTTTTCTAATGATTAGAGAAGCAATAGTACAAACTATAATTAAGATAATTAACGTAGTCATAATATAGATTTGTTTACTTTTAATGTTAAATCCTATTTCAAAATTACCTTCCAGATGGCCATAAATGAAAAAATTAAATGTAATGATTAATAAAATTGTAATGACTGATAAGAAACCTATAATTTGGAAAAATTTATTTAAAAATTTGAGTATGTTCAATTTACTATTCAAATGACGTAAACCTCCTAAAATAAGAGTTTTATGAGCGCTAAGCAAATATTACTCAAATATTTTAACATACAAATTATTGTTGTCATGAAGGCAATTTTACAATGTTACTATTAAAATATACTTAGTATTTTTACGATGCATAAATACTTTAAAAGTAAGTGTTTTTTTCTATTGAAAGTAGATAATAAATGTTTCTTTTTTAAATTAAAATAAATTTTTTTCGTAAATTTGTTTAATAAATCTGTCGAAGGGTATCAATTACTATTGGATAAATAATTATTAAGTAAAGGAGACAATCATTATGTTTGGATTAATAGGTATGATCATTGTCGGTGGTATCATTGGTTGGATTGCCGGCTTAATTATGGGTAAAGATATCCCAGGCGGAATCTTAGGTAATATTATCGCAGGTATCGTAGGTTCATGGGTAGGTACTGCAATTCTTGGACATTGGGGTCCACAATTAGGTAAAATTCACATCTTCCCAGCGTTACTTGGTTCAATTATTTTAATCTTTTTAATTTCATTAGTTTTACGTTTATTCAAAAAGAAATAAACAATAAAGATAAGTTACATGAGATGACCTCATTAAGGGGTCATCTTTTTTATTGCTTAAATTTATATATCTTGCATACCTAACATCATTAACAATTGTTCGAATGATAGGACGTGTCCCAGGGTAAAATATACTATAAGATTAAATAAGGAGGTTGCTCAAATGTCTGAACAAATCACTTTAGTATTAGGTGGCGGTGGCCAATATGGTATTGCCTGGGAAATTGGTTTACTAAAAGGATTAGCTGATCATGGAATTGAGCTAAGACTTTCTGAACAAATTATTGGAACTTCAGCGGGTTCACAAGTTGGTGCCGTAATCGCATCAAATAAAACTTGGGAAGAGATTTGGAATGAACAAATTGATGAAGAAATTAATGAAGTTAATCCTAACCCTAATATGGGAGAAGTATTCGATGAATATGAACGTATAACTAAAGAAGCTACTAATGGAGATGACTGGGTTGAGAAATTGTGTGAATTTGCGAAAACATACCAAGTAGCTGTAACAGAAGATGAACATATTAAAAGAATAAAAGAACGTATAGGTGATATCCAATGGGGAGATAACTTAATAATTACTGGTACTGATATTGAAACTGTACGTAGAAAGACTTGGAAGCAAGAAGATAATATAAATATCCATCAAGCTTTAAGTGCAAGTTCTTCACTTCCAGGAGTATGGCCTCCTACTACGATTGACGGTAAACAATATTCAGATGGCGGATCCTATTCAATGGAAAATGCAGATTTAGCTACTGAGACTGAGAAAGTAATTATTCTTTCACCTAATGTCCAAGTAGATACGCCTATAAGTTTAAAGCAGCAAGTTGATCAATTAATACAAGAAGGCAAACAAGTATTGTCATTAATACCGAATGCTAGTGTAGTAGCTAAGTTTAATGAAATGGGTAATAATCCAGTTGACCCAAGTATTAGAAAAGTAATTGCAGCAGCATCCAGAGAACAAGGACTTGCAGATTCAAATAAAGTGAAAGAGTTTCTAAAAAATTTATAATAATGATTTATTAGATTTTAGACAAAAAAAGAGGATGGCGCTGGGTTACGCCATCCAGGAGTATTATGTTCATGAATATAAAAGACTTTGTAGTTACTACTAACTACACTCTAATAGTATCATGATTCACATTTATCTGACAATAATAATTTTTTAAATTCTTTTAAAACTATAAATCAAATTCGCAAAATAGCAATTTGAGATAAGATATTGAAAATGGAGTTTTTTCTAAAATTTCACAATTATAGAACTTCAGGGATGTCTTAGGGAGGTCTTACATTATGATTTTTTGTATGTAATAATTGTTAATGTATAAAACGACATCAAGGAGGGGACGCGTATGGAAGGACTATTTTCATTCATTATTATTACGTTACTGATTATCATTGTGCCAGGTCCTGATTTTTTAATTGTGATGAAAAATACAATTAATTCTAGTAAAATGAATGGGATAGTAGCAGCATTAGGAATTACTACAGGACATATTCTTTATTCTTCTTTAGCAATTTTCGGCATTATATACATATTGACTAGTTTATATTACGTCTTTTTAATTATTAAAATATTAGGTGCTTGTTATCTTATTTATTTAGGAATTCAAAGTATTAGAAGCGCCCATAGTACAATGAATTTTAGTAAGGAAGCGTTGGCAGATGTAAGAAATGTAAGCTATTTAACATCTTATCGACAAGGTTTTCTTAGTACAAGTTTAAATCCTAAAGCATTATTATTTTACGTGAGTATTTTACCTCAATTTCTCTCAAATGGAGGTATTCAAGTAAAATCAGAAGTAGCTGTTTTATCTTTATCAGTAGTACTTGTTACATGTTTATGGTTTTTATTCTGTGTGTTTATTTTCCAATATATTAAACTATTATTTAGTAAACCTAAGTTCAAAGTGGTTTTTGACTATGTAGTTGGAATCGTATTAATTGGTTTATCAATTAATTTACTACTAAGTAAAAGTAGTTAATCATATAATTTTAAGGAGTATTATAAAATGAATATCTATCTTGTAAGACATGGTGAATCTCAGTCCAATTATGATAATAAACATGGTAAACCATATTTTTGTGGCCAATTAGACGTTCCTTTAACTGAAAAAGGTATGCAAAGTGCGCAAGATTTAGTCACTTATTTTACTAATAAGAAGATTGAACATGTTTATGTCTCTGATTTGTTGAGAACACAACAAACATATGAGGGTATCTTTCCGTATAATATACCTACAACGTTCACTAAATCGTTGAGAGAACGTTCATTAGGTGTATTTGAAGGGAAAAATAAACAAGAGGTTAGTGAAGATGTAGAATACGAAAGATACTTCAATGACCCAGAGTTTAAAGACTTTCGACATAGCTTTAGTCAAAAAGCACCTGAGGGTGAAAGCTATCAAGATGTTTATGAACGTATTGAGCACTTCTTTAATGAGGAGTTAAATCATGACGATGAAAATATAGTTATAATTGCTCATCAAGTAGTTATAAGATGTATATTAGTTTATTTAGGTGAACTCAATAAAGAAGATGCTTTAGATGCCGAGATTAAGAACTGTTATCCATATTTAGTTCATAAATAAAAATAGTGAGTGGATATGAGTAGGCTAAATCCTCTTATATCCATTCACTATTTTTTTAGGAAATAAGACTGATGGGTGTCTTAATAATCAATATTTAAAGTTTATAATTATGCATAAGACTGTGTCTTTTTGTAGCCCACAGAAAGTGTGATAATAGTACTTACTAGTATCAAAACGACTGTTAAACCACTCATTAAACCAGGTTGTATATACCCTGTTAAAAAAGTGACTACGGCTAAGATGAACCAAAGCATTAATGCAAAAATTTGTATTATTGCCGATACGATTCTACATACTAAATTATTGAAGAATCCTAATATTAAAGCTGGTAAAGCACTCACTAATAGAGTAACGATAGCAGTGAATATTTGCCAAGGCTCGTCATAATTAATAGTATTTGGGCCGCTCGGATACTTAGCAAGTGTTAAAATCGCGCCAATTGATCCTAGTATCGCTAGAATTATAAAACTTACACGTAGTTTCATCGAGTCACTCCTAATAAAATTTGTAAAATTTTTAGTTTCTATACAATAAATACATTAGACACTATTAGTGTGAAGTAAATTGTTAGCGCTGTCAAAGGTTAAAAAGCAATACCTCTATTTGATGTTAAATCTCATCAAATAGAGGTATTTTTAATTGATTACTTATTAAATACTTCAGTGTTAATTCCTTTTTTATCGAGGAATTTAGTGATTTTATCTTGTTGTTTTTTATTGACGTCACCTGCATATTTAGTAGGTACGTCAACGACATTGATTGAATTTTGAGGTTGGTAATTTAATTCTTCAATATCTTCATCAACATTTGCAATTGTACTATTTAAAGCGTTGAAATAGTTGATAATACGTTGTGTTGGATCTTTATATTCTTGTGGAATGTGATTGTTTTTAACAAATTTTTTGAAACGTAAATCATTTTTAACAGCTAAATTAGATAATTCGCTTAATTTGTTTGCCTGAGATTTAGTGATTTTAGGGCTACTATCACTTTGTTTATCTAACTTATGTTGCATTACGTATTTATTATCAAGAATATCGCTATTAGCTTGTAAATATGTTTTAAGAGCATTTTTCATTTCAGACTCACTTATTTTTTGTCCCTTTTTATTAGAGGAGAAAATGTCTTTTTCTTTCATATTTTTAGCTTTTTTAGGTGCATGAGTACTACTATGACTATTTTGGTCATTATCATCCTCGCTTTGATTTGAACAAGCTGAAAGTACCAAGGCGAGCACAATTAGTAAACTTAAAATTACTCTTTTTTTCATAATATGATGGAACTCCTTTAACATCTCTATAATTAAGTATTATTTTTAGTTATTACACACATTATAGAGTATCATTTATGAAAAAATATTTGAATGTTTAAGAACTACAATTCATAGTGATGTATGACTATTTTGTGTCGTGTATAAAATCATTTTCACTATTCTGATCCAATGATATAAAACTACATCGTTACAATATTAATTGAATATAAAAAAACTGCCGACAAAGTCTGATACTTTGCCAACAGTCTGAAGCAAAAGAGCCTTAACAATTAAGGCTCTTTTAGTGTGAAGATATTATGATAGGTAAATAATTATCATTTAGTTTCTGATAATATAGTCGAATGCATTTAACGCAGCGTTAGCGCCAGCACCCATTGAAATTATAATTTGTTTATTCTTCTGATCTGTCACGTCACCTGCTGCGAATACACCAGGAACGTTTGTCGCGTTATCACGATCGATGACTACTTCGCCACGTCCGTTTAGTTCAATAGCATCTTGTAGCCATGCAGTGTTAGGAACTAAACCGATTTGAACGAAAATACCATCAAGATTTACTACTTGAGTTTCACCGCTATTTAAATCTTCATAACTAATACCGGTAACATGGTCTTCACCAAGAACTTCAGTAGTTCTAGCGTTCGTTTTAATATCAACATTTGATAAAGAACGTAAACGATCTTGTAAGACATTATCTGCTTTTAATTCAGATGAATATTCAAATACAGTAACATGCTTAACAATTCCTGCTAAATCGATAGCTGCTTCAACGCCAGAGTTACCGCCACCGATAACTGCGACATCTTTATTTTCAAATAGAGGGCCGTCACAGTGAGGGCAGAATGCTACACCTTTATTAATAAGGCGATCTTCACCAGGAATATTAAGTTTTCGCCAACTTGCACCTGTAGAAATAATCACAGTTTTACTTTCTAGTACAGCATCATTTTCTAAAGTAACTTTAATTGCTGAATCAGTTTTCTCGATATTAGTAGCACGGATACCTGTCATCGTATCAATGTCATATTGTGAGATATGATCTTCAAGGTTAGAAGAAAACTCAGAACCTGTTGTTTCTTTAACAGTAATAAAGTTTTCAATTCCAGCAGTATCATTAACTTGACCACCAATACGGTCAGCAACAATACCTGTACGTAGTCCTTTACGTGCAGTATAGATAGCAGCACTACCGCTTGCAGGACCACCACCTACGATTAGAACATCATAAGGGTCTTTATCATTAAATTCAGAAGCATCTTGAGTGCTTCCCAATTTAGTTAAAATATCTTGAATAGTCATACGGCCATTACCGAACTCTTGACCATCTAAGAAGACAGCTGGTACAGCCATGATGTCTTCAGACTCCTCACGGAAAACTGCACCATCAATCATAGTATGCGTAATGTTAGGATTAATAACACTCATCAAATTCAATGCTTGAACAACGTCAGGGCATTTTTGACAAGTTAAACTAACGAAAGTTTCGAAATGAAATGGCCCTTCAAGACCTTTAATTTGGTCAATCACAGATTGTTTTTCTTTAGGAGCACGGCCACTTACTTGTAATATCGCTAATACAAGTGAGTTAAACTCATGACCTAATGGAATACCTGCAAATGTAACACCTGTTTCTTCACCTGGGCGATTTACAGAGAAACTTGGTGTACGTTTTAAATCTTTTTCAGTTACAGTGATGCGTGCTGACATATCAGCAATTTCATCTAGTAAATCTTTAAGTTCTTTAGATTTATCATCTGAGCCAAGGCTAGCGATGAACTCAACGTCGCCTTCCATTAGCTCTAATAATTGTTTTAATTGTTGCTTTAAATCAGCATTAAGCATTTTTTAATGCCTCCTTAGATTTTACCTACTAAGTCTAAACCAGGTTGTAATGATTCAGAACCTTCTTCCCATTTAGCTGGGCAAACTTCGCCTGGATGTTGACGTACATATTGAGCTGCTTTAATTTTGTTAACTAATGTACTAGCGTCACGACCGATGCCGTCAGCGTTGATTTCAGCTGCTTGAACTACACCATCAGGATCGATGATGAATGTACCACGTTGAGCTAAACCAACTTCTTCATCTAATACATCGAAGTTACGAGTGATTGTTTGAGATGGGTCACCAATCATTTGATATTGGATTTTGCTGATTGCATCTGAATGATCATGCCAAGCTTTGTGTACAAAGTGAGTATCAGTTGATACTGAGAATACGTTGACACCTAATTCTTGTAATTTATCATATTGGTTTTGTAAATCTTCTAATTCTGTAGGACATACGAAAGAGAAGTCAGCAGGATAGAAGCATACTACACTCCAAGAACCTTTAAAATCTTCTTGAGAAACTTCTTTAAATTCATCATTTTTTGGATCATAAGCTTGCGCTGTGAAAGGTAAGATTTCTTTGTTAATTAAAGACATAGGTAAATACCTCCTGAAATTTTTAAGTATAAATTAGAATTAGTTAACAATAATTGTTTGTTTATAATAATTCTAATCTCTTGATAAGTATTATCACATCTACAATCTAAATAGTCAACTTTAGAAACTTTTTAATTGAGAAAATGAATAACAATAGCCTTTATATAGCGTCATGTTAGAGATGAACAATGCGAACTATAAAGTGATAAGAAGCTTAATTTATCGAATGTAATATTCTTTTCCAACCACTTCTTATACCATAAATAACACATATCATTCTCAACTAAACATGTTTCATTGATAATGGAGTGTAATTTTATTACATCTATACATTAATGATAACATCTGTACCCTCAATTTTCTTTTATGACAGTTTATATAAATAAAATAGAGCTAAATTCAAAATAATTGTTACTATTTTGAATTTAACTCTATTTGGTTTAGTTTTATTTAGAAACCTTAAACTCTACGGTACCTATTCCACTATATTCTGCACGATACGTACCATACTCTAATTTAAGCGGAGAGATGAATGTTCCTGAAGAAATGACTTGTCCCTTTTTTATTTGTTTACCGTGGGAATGTAACTTTTTAATAAGCCAAAGTACAGCATTGAGAGGGTTACCTAATACTTCAGATGAGTCACCTGTAGCAATTAATTCTTCATCTTTATATAAATTCAATTGTACATGCGCAAATGCGTCTATATCTAAAGGATCTACTTTATTTCCTACAACAATCAATCCTGTTGCAGTATCATCGCAAATTAAATCACCAAGAGTGAAATTCGGGAACCAATCTTTATATCTTGCGTCAGGTATCTCAATGCCGGCAGCGATTTCAGTATTAAGAATAATTGTTTGTAAATCTGCATCATAAGGTAAGTCTTCTTTTGCAATAAACATAATTTCTGGTTCTAATAATGGGGAAAATAATGAAGAAAGTGAGACAGCGTCACCATTATTTACTATTTTATCTGATAAAATAGTGCCATAAGCAGGCTCATTAGTATGAGCAATTGCTTGTGTTGTAGCGCTCGTCATACTCACTTTGTATCCAGCAACATGTGTACGATCTTTAAATTTTAGCTGTTCAATTAAATCATCTTGAGTTAAATAAGCTTCTTCCTCAGTGATATTGTAATTTTCGCTTACAAAATCAATAGGTTTTTTATTTTTAAAAGAATTGAAAAGGGCATTTGAAATATTTTTAATAGCTTGAGTCATGATATCTCTCCTTAAAATATCTGAAAATTAATACTATTATGATAACTTTTAAATAAGCTGTGTGCAAATAAATTTAAAAGTCCTTTGTTCAGGGTATAGAATATTTAAAGACAAATTAGGATTTATCATATGTGTATAAATTTATTAGGAGTGATTAGTGTGTCAGATTATGTATACGACTTAATGCGTAAGCATCATTCAGTAAGAAAGTTCAAAGATAGTCCTCTTAGTGATGATACTGTGAAGAAATTAGTTGAGGCTGGACAAGGCGCATCAACTTCTAGTTATCTTCAGACTTACTCAATTATAGGTGTTGATGATCCCGAAATTAAAGAAAATTTAAAAGAAGTTTCAGGGCAACCTTATGTGTTAGATAATGGTTATTTATTCGTCTTCGTTCTAGATTATTACCGTCATAGTTTAGTAAATGAAAAAGTGGATTCAGATATGGAAGTCTCATACGGTTCAGCTGAAGGCTTATTAGTAGGCACGATTGATGTGGCTCTTGTATCTGAGAATATGGCTGTAGCAGCTGAAGATATGGGTTACGGTATCGTTTATTTAGGTTCCCTACGTAATGATGTAGGTCGTGTTCGTGAAATTTTAGACTTACCTGACTATACTTTCCCTCTATTTGGTATGGCTGTAGGAGAACCCGCTGAGGATGAAGATGGTGAGCCTAAACCACGTTTACCATTTGAACACATTTTCCATAAAAATAGTTACGATGCAAGTAATGATAAACAACGTCGTGAATTAGATGAATATGACCAAGTGGTTAGTGATTATTATAAAGAACGTACAAATGGCGAAAGAACTGAAACTTGGACCGAACAAATTGAATCTTTCTTAGGAAGAAAAACTAGGCTAGATATGCTAGACCAACTTAATAAAGCTGGATTTATAAAACATTAATGCAAATAAAAAAAGACGCACCCACTTAGTTGTGAGTGCGTCTTACTTATTGTTCAAATCAGTTTGAAGATAATTCCCCATAATTATTAGATTCAAATGTTTGTTTATCCCAATTTTTTGTTAAGCGTGCAGTACCTGTACCAGCTAAGATTGAATCATTCACGTTCAATGCAGTACGCCCCATGTCTATGAGCGGTTCAATAGAAATGAGTACACCTGCAAGTGCCACAGGTAAGTTTAACGTAGATAGTACTAAGATGGAAGCGAATGTAGCGCCGCCACCAACACCTGCAACACCAAATGAACTAATGATAACAACAGCTATTAGCGTAATGACAAATTGAAAATCAATGTGTACATGTGCCACAGGCGCAACCATGATTGCTAGCATAGCAGGGTAAATTCCCGCGCAACCGTTTTGTCCTATTGATAAACCAAATGTAGCTGAGAAGTTTGCGATACCTTCAGGTACACCTAGACGTTGTGTTTGGGTTTGGATATTTAATGGCAGAGAACCCGCGCTTGAGCGAGAAGTAAAAGCAAAGATTAGCACTTCTAAAGTTTTCTTAACATATCTAACTGGATTAACACCTAATACTCCTAAAATGATTAAATGTATGAGATACATTGTGATTAAAGCAGCATAAGATGCGAGTAAGAATTTTCCTAAAGTCCAGATTGCCGCAAAGTCACTGGTTGCTAATGTAGAAGCCATAATTGCTAGTATACCGTATGGCGTTAATCTTAAAACGAAAGTTACAATGGCCATAACGATTGAGTATACAGCTTCAATGCCACGTTTTAACAGATTTCCATACTCTGGTTCTTTGCGTGCAACACGTAAATATGCAAAACCGACGAAAGTTGCAAAAATGACAACTGCGATAGTTGATGTCGTACGTTGACCTGTAAAGTCCAAGAATGGATTACTTGGCAGTAATTCAAGAACTTGTTGAGGTAACGTGTTTGCAGTTAAATCTTTAGCTTGCTTACTAATTTCAGTACCGCGAGAATGTTCTGCACTACCTAAGTCGATTGAAGAAGCATCAAGTCCAAAGATTAAAGCGTAAATGATGCCGACAATAGCTGCAATGGCTACAGTGCCAATTAAAAACATAAAAATGAATGTCCCAATTTTAGCAAATTTATCTCCAATCTGGATTTTACTGAAAGCTACCACAATTGAAACGAAGATCAGTGGCATTACAATCATTTGAAGTAAGGCAACATAGCCATCGCCCACGATACTAAACCAATCTGTGGATTGTTTTAATACCTTCGATTCTGCTCCGAATATAAGATGTAAAGCTATTCCTAATACAATCCCTATACCTAAAGCGGTAAATACACGTTTAGGAAATGAAACATGTTTTCTAGCCATTATGTTTAACATAATAATGAAAATAATTAACACTACTACGTTAATAATAGTGAAGAATGCTTCCATAATGTATATACTCCTTTGTTCTAAAATATAGTATTCCGACATATATAATAAGGGTATTACTCGCGATTATAGAATTCAAGGTAGTTGAATTCATTTTTTATGAAAATAATATAGAAATAATTTTCTGAATAATTAAATAAAAGAGAATGTGTAGAGTAGGGTGTGGGTAGTTGCGATGAAACACGGTGATTTAAAAAACACTTACCTAAATATGTGTATTTAACACATACTCAGATAAGTGTTTAGAAGTTGTATGCTCATTTATAAATTAAATAAACGCGCAAAGAATCCTTTTTTCTCTTCTCTAGGTTGAGTGTTCATTTCGTTAGGTGAATGAGACGATGTTGTTGAGTTAGAGTTAATAGTAGATTCACTATGAGTTGACTCTGGTTGTTCTGAAGTACTTACAGTGGTACTTGGTGATTGAGAATTTGATGCACTTCCGTTTAATGAATTACTGCTTTCTGATTGAGATGTAGAGAGAGAGTCAGATGTGCTTGCGCTTTCACTTTTAGTAGATGATGTACTTTCAGAAATAACTTTCTCCTTATTCTCACTTAATGATGGTGAGGATACAGTTTCACTAGATTGCGTATTCGCCTTCTTGATTTCTTTTGCTTGTTTCTCTTGAGAAGATTGAATAGCTTCTTGTGAAGTTTGAATAGTTTTTAAAGATTCAGTGTTCGCATCAATTTTGTTTGTGATTTCAGTTTGTAAATCTTTAAGTTCTTGCTGTTGTTGATGAACTTGATTGATCATTTGGCCAAGCATTTGGCGTTCTTCGCGCATTTTTTGAATTTCGCTACGTAAATCTTCAACTAACTGCGCAACATTTTGGTCAGTAGGTAATTGGCTATCTTCATCTTTTACAATTACTTGTAAGAAATCTTTTTCTTTTTCAAGTTCATCAAATGCTAAATCATAGCTATTAGTTTGCTTTACTTTATCAGCGATATCTCTAAATAATTCAATATCTTCTTCTTTAAAATCTGTAGCTTCACGTCCACGATATTCAGTTTTACTAAGTTGATATCCACGTTCTTCTAAGTGTTGTACGATTTTACGGACTTGTTTTTCACTTAGTTCGACACGTTGTGCAAATTCTTTGGTTAACATTGAAAAAGTCCCTTCATATTTGGTTTATGTATAGTGACGTTTGTCTTCGGTCAGTGAAACGTCAGTCTTACCTCATATGATAGTTTACTCTTTCTCGCTTGTGATTTCAAGTTGTTCTATAGAGGGGTTCTTAAATTCATTTCTTCTAAAAGGGGATAAATAATATCGCGTGAAATTCCATTAGCGAAGACATATTTAAGAATGTAATTTGATTTAACACTCGTACCGTATATGTCTTTCGTGAGTTCGATATTGGCTTTAATAAATAAGTCAACTTTTTTAGATTCTTCATTCAAGGCGTAATTTGGATGAATGTAGTCAATTTCTTCTTGCTTTTCAAATTCATGTTCATAAAGAAATTGTCTTCGATGTTCAAGAATTTTATCAGTTTTATCATCAACAGTCTTTGGTTCTTTTGGAACTTCGAGCATAATAAAATTAATGTCTCTATCATGAACTTCGTTGGATAAAAGATTAAGTTGTTTTTCGACTTCCTCTAACGTTAAAGTAATGAGCTCGTCATGATTAGGTCCATCTTGGGCGATTAAATAGATTAGAAACGCGGCATTGGTTGTCGCTTCATAGTGAGCTGTAGCAAGGCTAACCACTTGGTCATGTTCTATACCTACAACGAATGCATAGTCATTTTCAGTTTTGTTATTTTCAAGTGAACGTTTAAATATAGAACTATCTTCACTTAAACTTATATCTAATTTTGCATCATATAATTGGAGTGCTTTTTCAAATAAAGGATCTTTAGCGGTTTGAATCGTTTTAAACTCCATAACACTGCCCCCATCAAATTTTATTTATTCTATTATAGGATAATTATAAGCTCTATTCACTGCCTGTGAGTGATTTATTTATAAAAAAGCACCACAAGGTCTACGATTTTTAACGTAAACATTGTGGTGACGTAAATTGAAACGTTCTAATTATAAGAACTTATGATTTAGGACCTTTTGATTCAGCAGCATAATGCGTAATATCTATCTCTTCATAAGCTGAATTATTCTCTTCAACTTCATCGTGAGAAGAACGATCACGATTTGCTACAAGTAATAATTTGTCATTTAAAATGTCGTTTTTATGTGATTCTAATTCATCTTCAGTTAAATTGTAACGAGAAAGAACAGCCTCTTCACCATCTTCGCCAGTTAATAAACGAGACATGCGATCACTAAATGAACCACTTGTGGCAATCATAGAGATTTGAGAATTGTGTAGGTCATCTAAGTGTAATTTACTTTTACTAATAACTGCTAATTCAGTTTCTAAATAGCCTTCAGATTTCTTTTGGTTAATGACATTATATAATTCACTTTTGTCATTTACTACAGTAATTTCTGCCATGGTTATCGCCCCTTCATCTTAAAACTTGCTTTACAAAGTTATACCCTTGTCCTTTTATATAAAACTTTTACATATATAATTATATAATTTTGATTTAGGTTTTTCCAATATGAATTAATAGTTGAAAATTAAAGCGATTTCACAATTAATTGTTGATATTGCAATCATTAACTTACCTCTAACCATATTGAAAATACACAAAAAGTTTGCTATTATCATTAAATAATTTATATGACTCATATAATCTAGAGAATATGGCTTTAGAAGTTTCTACCGTGTCGCCTCAAACGACATGACTATGAGTAACAATACAATACATTAAGAGCAGTTTAGATCGTAAAACAACACAAAGTAAAACGTTTTTGATATGTCTTATAGCTATGAAGTGAGTATTTGTACATAAATACCTTTAGCGCAATTGTAATTAAGCTTTATCAAATTTTAATAAACGTTTTTAGGACTAATTTTGCGTAACTTCTTCTTATTTTTGCTTTAATGCAAAGTATTGCATGTTCACTCGTAGATCCTGAAACTATTAAATTTTAGTTTGAGGATTTTTTTATATCTAATTTATTCAAATTATTAATTATTTGAGGAGGTTTTTTGAGTGGAGTCGTTAGGACGTAAAGTCAAAGAAGACGGTGTAGTCATCGATGAGAAGATTTTAAAGGTGGATGGATTTCTAAACCACCAAATTGATGCAACGCTAATGAATGAAGTAGGTCAGACATTTTATGACGCGTATAAAGACGCAGGAATAACAAAGATTTTAACTATTGAAGCGTCCGGTATAGCCCCTGCTATTATGGCGGCATTCCATTTTGATGTTCCTTGTCTATTCGCAAAAAAAGCTAAACCTAGTACTTTGAAAGATGGATTTTATAGCACAGAGATTCATTCATTTACTAAAAACAAGACAAGCACAGTTATTGTCTCTGAAGAATTTCTTGGAGAGGGCGACAAAGTTCTTATTATTGATGACTTCCTTGCAAATGGAGACGCATCATTAGGTCTTAATGATATCGTGCAACAAGCTAAAGCAACAACTGTAGGTATTGGTATTGTGGTTGAAAAAAGTTTCCAAGACGGACGTCAACGACTTGAGAACGAAGGTCTAAATGTAACGTCGCTATGTAAAGTAGCTTCTTTAAAAGGTAATAAAGTGACGCTCTTAGGTGAGCAATAATGAAAAATTTCATTTTAAGTCTTCAACATCTCTTAGCTATGTACGCTGGAGCAATCTTAGTACCTATTATAGTCGGTACGAGTTTGAAGTTCTCCTCTGAACAGATTGCTTATTTAGTAACAGTTGATATTTTCATGTGTGGTGTAGCAACATTTTTACAAGCTAATAAAATAACAGGTACAGGATTACCTATTGTTTTAGGCTGTACATTTACAGCAGTCGCTCCGATGATTTTAATTGGGCAGACAAAAGGTTTAGGAGTACTTTATGGTTCATTATTTGTATCAGGAATTTTAGTTGTTATTATTGCACCATTCTTTTCCTATTTAGTTAAATTCTTTCCACCTGTAGTAACAGGAAGTGTAGTTACAATAATTGGAATTAATCTTATGCCTGTCGCAATGAATTATCTAGCAGGTGGAGAAGGTGCTAAAAATTATGGGGATCCTAAAAATCTAATTTTAGGTGGCGTGACTTTAATTATCATCTTGGTATTACAAAGATTTACTAAAGGTTTCCTAAAATCGATAGCTATTTTAATAGGTCTAGTTCTAGGTACAGCCTTGGCAGCAGTGTTTGGCCTTGTAGATATTAAACAAGTGGGAGATGCACACTGGGTAGGCTTACCTTTACCATTTAGATTCTCAGGTTTTGGCTTTGATCTAAGTTCGACACTTGTCTTCTTTATTGTAGCAATCGTAAGTTTAATTGAATCCACAGGTGTCTATCACGCACTTAGTGAGATAACTGGTAAAAAACTTGAGAGAAAAGATTTTCGTAAGGGTTACACTGCGGAAGGTCTAGCCATCATCTTAGGATCTGTATTTAATTCATTCCCATATACTGCTTATTCACAAAATGTTGGTCTTGTGTCACTATCAGGTGCGAAAAAGAACAACGTTATTTATGGGATGGTTATTTTACTACTCATTTGTGGTTGTATTCCTAAGTTAGGTGCATTAGCGAATATTATCCCACTCCCTGTATTAGGGGGAGCTATGATTGCCATGTTTGGAATGGTAATGGCGTATGGGGTAAGTATTTTAGGAAATATTAACTTTAATAATCAAAACAATCTATTAATCATTGCTGTATCTGTTGGTTTAGGAACAGGTATTAGTGCCGTTCCCCAAGCGTTCAAAAGCTTAGGAGATCAATTCGCTTGGTTAACTCAAAATGGAATTGTATTGGGTGCTATTTCGGCAATTATCTTAAATTTCTTTTTTAATGGTATAAACTATAAACAAAGTGATGAAAATGTGAAATAATGTAACTAATTATAAATAAAAATGGAGGCGGTTTTTAAATGTGGGAAAATAAGTTTGCTAAAGAATCTTTAACATTCGACGATGTATTACTCATTCCAGCTGAGTCAAATGTTTTACCAAGTGACGTAGATTTAAGCGTTGAATTATCAGATAAAATTAAATTAAACATTCCAGTAATTTCTGCAGGTATGGATACAGTAACAGAATCAAAAATGGCAATTGCAATGGCACGCCAAGGTGGATTAGGTGTTATTCATAAAAATATGGGCATTGAAGAACAAGCTGATGAAGTACAAAAAGTAAAACGTTCTGAAAATGGTGTCATCTCTAATCCTTTCTTCCTAACTCCTGATGAAAGTGTTTACGAAGCAGAAGCTTTAATGGGTAAATATCGCATTTCAGGTGTTCCAATTGTTGATAACGACTCTGACAGAAATTTAGTAGGCATCATTACTAACCGTGATCTACGTTTTATTGAAGATTTCTCAATTAAAATTTCAGATGTGATGACGAAAGAAGGTTTAATCACAGCTCCAGTAGGTACAACTTTAGATGAAGCAGAAGCAATTTTACAAGAACACAAAATTGAAAAGCTACCTTTAGTAGAAAATGGTAAATTGAAAGGTTTAATTACAATTAAAGATATTGAAAAAGTACTTGAATTCCCACATGCTGCTAAGGATGAATACGGTAGATTATTAGCAGCAGCTGCTATCGGTACGTCTAAAGATACTGAAATCCGCGCTCAAAAACTTGTTGAAGCGGGTGTCGATGCATTAATCATTGATACAGCGCACGGTCACTCTAAAGGTGTTATCGATCAAGTTAAACACATTAAAGACACGTATCCTGAGGTAACTGTTGTAGCTGGTAACGTTGCCACTGCTGAAGCTACACGTGCGTTATTTGAAGCAGGCGCTGACGTTGTTAAAGTAGGTATTGGACCTGGTTCTATTTGTACGACACGTGTTGTAGCAGGTGTTGGTGTTCCTCAAATTACTGCTGTATATGATTGCGCGACTGAAGCACGTAAACATGGCAAAGCTATTATTGCCGATGGTGGTATTAAATTCTCAGGAGATATTATCAAAGCATTAGCAGCAGGTGGACATGCCGTTATGTTAGGTAGCTTATTAGCTGGTACTGAAGAAAGCCCAGGTGCTACTGAAGTATTCCAAGGAAGACAATATAAAGTTTATCGTGGTATGGGCTCATTAGGTGCTATGGAAAAAGGTTCAAACGACCGTTACTTCCAAGAAGATAAAGCTCCTAGAAAATTTGTTCCAGAAGGTATTGAAGGACGTACAGCATACAAAGGTCCTTTACAAGACACTGTTTATCAACTTATGGGCGGTGTAAGAGCAGGTATGGGTTATACTGGTTCGAAAGACCTTAAAGCTCTACGTGAAGAAGCCCAATTTACTCGCATGGGACCTGCTGGTTTAGCGGAAAGTCACCCTCATAACGTTCAAATTACTAAAGAATCACCAAATTATTCTTTCTAATTAGGAATTGAAATACATTCATTATTTTAGAGATCGCTCTTCATGACTATGTTATATGTTAGCTTGAAATTCTTTTTCGGATAATCGGATGAAAAATGATAGCGAAGTATAGCACTGGGAGGAGCGTTTCTCTAAGTTTTATACATAAAAATCACAATAATAAAGGAGATTCGCAATTATGGAGATGGCGAAAGAGCAAGAATTAATTCTTGTCTTAGACTTTGGTAGCCAATACAATCAATTAATTACACGACGTATTCGTGAAATGGGCGTCTACAGTGAATTACATGATCATGAGATTTCAATTGAAGAAATCAAACGAATGAATCCTAAAGGAATTATACTTTCGGGTGGTCCTAATTCTGTATATGAAGAAGGTTCATTTACAATTGATCCTGAAATATATAATTTAGGTATCCCTGTATTAGGTATTTGCTACGGAATGCAATTAACGACAAAACTTCTAGGTGGTAAGGTAGAGCGTGCAAACGAGCGTGAATATGGAAAGGCTATTATCAATGCTAAATCTGATGAGTTATTCTTTGGACTACCTTCAGAACAAACTGTATGGATGAGCCACTCTGATAAAGTCATTGAGATTCCTGAAGGGTTTGAAGTGATTGCAGATAGTCCTAGTACAAACTATGCTGCGATTGAAGATAAATCACGTCGTATTTATGGCGTTCAGTTCCATCCAGAAGTACGTCATACTGAATATGGTAATGACTTATTAAGAAACTTCGTACGTCGCGTTTGTAATTGTACAGGCGAGTGGACAATGGAGAATTTCATTGAAATTGAAATAGAGAAGATTCGTGAACAAGTTGGCGACCGTAAAGTTTTATGTGCTATGAGTGGTGGCGTAGATTCATCAGTGGTAGCAGTGTTGTTACATAAAGCAATCGGCGATCAATTAACTTGTATATTTGTTGACCATGGTTTACTTCGAAAAGGTGAAGGCGATATGGTCATGGAGCAATTCGGTGAAGGCTTTGATATGAATATTATTCGTGTTAATGCGCAAGACCGTTTTATGGACAAGTTAAAAGGCGTGTCTGATCCAGAACAAAAACGTAAAATTATAGGTAATGAGTTTGTTTATGTTTTCGACGATGAAGCGGCTAAATTAACGGATGTAGATTTCTTAGCTCAAGGTACGCTTTATACTGATGTGATTGAGTCTGGTACTAAAACGGCTCAAACAATCAAATCTCACCATAACGTAGGTGGGTTACCTGAAGATATGGAATTTGAGCTTATCGAACCGATTAACACGTTATTTAAAGACGAAGTACGTGCTTTAGGTATTGAATTAGGCATTCCAGAGCACTTAGTTTGGAGACAGCCATTCCCAGGTCCCGGTTTAGGTATTCGTGTACTTGGAGAAATTACTGAAGATAAATTAGAAATTGTACGCGAATCTGATGCAATTTTACGTGAAGTTGTGCGAGAAGAAGGTCTTGAAAGAGATATCTGGCAATATTTCACAGTTTTACCTGGCATTCAATCGGTAGGTGTGATGGGTGACTATCGTACGTACGATCACACTGTAGGTATTCGTGCAGTGACATCCATTGATGGAATGACAAGTGACTTTGCTCGTATTGATTGGGAAGTTTTACAAAAGATCTCAAGTCGTATTGTAAATGAAGTTGACCACGTAAACCGCGTCGTCTATGACATTACTTCTAAGCCCCCAAGTACAATTGAATGGGAATAATGAAATAATCATACTAAGTAGGTTAGAGACATCATAACAATAGGGTCTCTAGCCTATTTATTTTTATATTGAATACGTTATGATTACGCATTTCTAAACCTTTAGCCATTGTGGTTAAAGGTTTTTTGGTGTGTTATTCACTTTAATAAACAGAAGGAAAGAAATGATGATTTATTAAGTTATAACTATTAGCCTACCGTTTTAACAATTTAACTTAAACCCACTCTGAAGTTTATTACCACTATTTATTTGCTTTGTATTATGAAATATAAAAAAATAAAAACTTTGTTGCATAAATATTTAAAGTATATGTATTTCTTTCTATATTTTTGTTTAATGAAGCTATCTTCTATTATTTTATTAATTTATATTTTCATCTTTATTGCAAAATTGCACTCGAAAAGTTAAAATTATTTTGGGATTGTGGGAAAAGGGGATTTATATAAAATTAAAATAATATGATTTTAGAGAAATTATCTTTTGTATAAGCAATGTATTTCTAGCTATCATTCTTTTAGAAAATCATGATTAATATATCAATATTTCCACTTGCACATTGAGAATTGAATATAAGGGGGATTCTATATGAACTATTATACTTATGTAGATAGAGAAAATTGTATTTCATGTGCTGCCTGTGGAGTAGCTGCTCCTAATTTATTTAAATATGATGTAGAAGATATTGCATATGCGTGCTTAGATAATAACCGCGGATGTGAATCGGTGCCATCTAATGAAATTGAACATTTGAAAAATGCACTTGAGGGATGTCCAACAGAATCAATTAAAATATCGCAACATCCTTTTAATGAAAAGGGTGAGTGATGAATATGAATAAAAATGGTTTTGGCAAGTTATTGTTAGAAGTTCAAAATAAAGTTAAGCGTTTAAAGAATCCATCTACAATTATTCGTACGCTTTTTACGTTAGATGGGAAAATAGCTGAATCTGTTGGAGTGAAAAGTCTCAATATAGAACAAAATGCTATTTATCAATGTTTAACCGAACATAATTCTAGAATCGTTTTTACTTCTGAGTTAGAAAATGTTGATGAAAATAGAATTTATTTCGGTATAACTGAATATGGAAGAATACTCTTGGGTGCGGATAACTTTTTTGATGATTATGCACTTGTATTAGGTTACTTCGTTGTAAATGAACAAGTGATAAAAATCATAAATGAAAAGATAAGAAAAGCGTTAGAGATAGAAGAAATATACAATAAAGAAGTAAAGAACTTTTTCAAAGGTAAAAGCAAAGATGAGATTAACGAAATAATAAAATTTATTAAGTTTAATATCTATCACATGGCACCCATATTGCTTTATGTTAAAGATAAAACTTTTAGTACATTTTATAATTATAATAATTTGATAAAAGAATTCGATGGAGATACAGAGGACTTTTTATTAAATGATTTGCCCTATAAAAGTGCTGAAAAATGGGATAAAGCAGAAAAAATTTTTGTTTTTAATATGTATCTATTACTTAAATCTGGACCTCCCTCACGTGGAGAGGAAGTAAATGGTATACATTTCTCGCTGTCATTTTTAAAAGATTATTTTAATGAAAAAATCAAAGAATATAGTCATATTTTGAAAAGAGAGACGAATAGTAGTCTTAGCCTAGAAAAACAAGCGGCACGTATATATTCGTTGAGAAAAGAAATTGAAAATAGCTATTTAATCTACAGGTATATCAATGGTCTGAATTTACATAAAGAGGAAAGATATATCGATAAAAGCGAACTAGCTAAACTAAATGACGGTAGCTTAAAAACTGATTTAGAAAAATTTACCTCAATTAAATTCAAAAAAGATTATTATCATTATTTTTGCCAAATTATAGAGAAAAATATTGATAAAGAACCATATCAAATGATTGAAAAAATTATGGATATGATTATCAATAAAGCAATTGACCGAACTTCATCCGATATAGGTATGGCTAGAGGTTTTAGAGCGCCACTCAAATTTTATGAAGCCCATCAAAAAGATAAGTTAGAAGAAATTTTTAACTGGGGACAAAATCAATATTTTTGTTGTGTTATCCCAAGTTCACTCATGAAAGATGCATTTCAAGATAATTCTAAAATATTAGCAGGAATACTTACCGCTATAAGTAAAAGAATGGAATATAACAGTTGGCATTATACCCCGGGAAATTTTTTGAATAATCAAACAAGGATCACTCGTCATTTTTATTTTCCACCTGTTATGGCTGACATAACTATGTGGAGTGATCAGCATCATAAAGGACATGTGTTCGCTAAAGTTAAACATGCCATACGTTGTCCGGGATTTATTGAAAATGGGGCAACAATATATAACGCATTTTTTGATCTAAGATTAATGAAGCAAAGCGGAAGTGATTACAGTAAGAATGACCTAGTCATCGCTATATATTATAAAGAAATATTGAAGTCATTATTTCAATCTTGGTTTGATATATGTAAAAAAACCAAGAAAGAAATAAATATCAATATTTATAGTAGAGAATGGTACCAAAATAAATATACTAAAGATAAAGTGGGTGGTTAGGATATGGAAACCTTATTGTTTATAAATATAAGAAGCCATAAGGTAGAAAGAGTTCAACCTATTATAGAAGCTAAAAATTTAGGGTATCGTGTTGCCTTAATGGCAGATAAAAATCCTAAGTTAATCGGAAAATTAGTAGATGAATTAATTATTATAGATTCTTATGATATTCAAAAAACGATTAATACAGTTATTGAATACAACAAAAATATAAAAATTAGTGGTGTTTTTACTTGGTCAGATAAAGATGTAGAGCTTGTGTCATTTTTAAACAAAGAATTGGGTTTGCCTGGTATTAATCCAGAAATAGTACAAAATGTGAGAAATAAATATTTTATGAGACAAGCTATGTCGAGTGTTAAGGGGCTTTGCCCAAATTTTCAAGAGGTTAAAAGCTTGAATGATTTAAAAGAGGCAGTAGCTAATATTGGAATGCCAGGTATATTAAAACCAGTTGGTGCCTCTGGTAGCAAAGGTATTTTTAAAATTGAAAGTAAAGCACATTTGGAAGATACTTTTAATTTATTATTGGATTCTACCTCCCCAAATAAAGATAAGGTTTATAGTTACTACCCTAATCTATATATTTATGAAGAATACATTGAAGGAGAAGAGTTCTCTGTCGAAGGTGTTGTGCAAAATAAAGAAGTATTTATTGCTGGAATTACTGATAAAAGGGTAACACCTAAATTTTCTTTAGAATATATTGCATTTTTCCCTTCTGATAAGCCTGAAAAGGTGAAAGATGAAATTAAAAAGAAAACGAAATTAGCGATTCAAAGTTTAAAAATTGATCACTGTGCATTTCATTTAGAAGGTCGGTTGACGGAATCTGGTTTTAAAGTGATAGAGATTGCAGCGAGACCAGCTGGTGGCTTCATAACGTCGCATCTTATTAGACTCTCTTCGGGTCACTCATTTATCGAAAAAATCATTGATGTTGCTATTGGAAATAATGTTAAAGATAGCTGGCCAGATTATGAAAATGGTAATAAAAAATTATGCTTTTATAGTATACGTGCACATCAAAGTGGACTGTTCAAAAAAATTGCAGGTCTAGATTTTATTATGGAAATTCCCGGAGTCATTGCCGTCATACCTTTGAAAGAAGAAGGCGATGAAGTCATTATGCCACCACAACATTTCTCTAGTTGCTTCATTGCAAATATTATTTTAGAAGGAGAAAGCACTGAAGATATTGAAAATACTATCGATGAAATCGAATCGTTTATAAAGGTTGAGATACAATGACTGTAATTATATTGTCTAGTACCGATGGAAACAAAACGCCTTACGATTTATGGTTTCCTAATGCTAAAGAAAATATTATTCTTTTTTGTCCAGTAGAAAAAGAACATACATTCAATTCACAGCATTTTTTATTAATTGAAGCATTTGAAAATTACATGGATAACGTGGAGGTTGAAACTAAAGCGATACAGCTAAGCAAAAAGTACAATATCACAAATGTATTATCCATATCGGAATTTGACGTTGTACGGAGTGCGCGGTTAAGAGAGATACTACATTGTCCCGGTCAGTTATTGATGAGTGCGGAATCATATAGAAATAAAATATTGATGAAACAATTACTATATGATTCATCTGTAAATATTCCTAAATTTGAAAAAGTAATTTCTAAAACACAAGTTGAAAAGTTTATTCAACAAACGAGCTATCCTGTGGTTTTAAAACCAATCTATGGTTCAGGATCCATGGATGTATATATTATTAAGAATCAACAAGACATAGACGCCTTTTTTGAAAAAAATCTAAATATAAATAATTATGAAATCGAAGAATTTATCAATGGAGAAATGTATCATGTTGATGGATTAATTCAAAATCATGAAGTCATCGTTTCTTATGTTTCTAAATACTATAAAGGCTGTTTAGAATTTCAAGAAAATCAACCTTTATCGAGTTTTATGATTGAAGAAAAAAATTCGATCAATAAAATTTTAAAAGCACAAGCTGAAAAAGTCATAGATATATTACCTAGCTTTCCAAACGGCTCATTTCATGCTGAATTTTTCGTAACTAACAGTGGCGAAGTTTATTTTTGTGAAATAGGCAGTAGAACTGGAGGCGCAGAAATAGGAAAAGTGATTCAAAATTCGACGTATATACACTTAAATAAAGAAAGTTTATATTTGCAAATGTTTGAGGAACATACTATTTCAATTCCACAAGAACCAGTTGAACGATACTCTGGTTTTGTTTTGATTCCACCTCAACGTGGCGTCTATAAAGGAATTAAGAAAAATTTAGATTTTGACTGGGTAGTAGCGACTAAAATTTTTGCTAAAAAAAATAAAACATATAACGATGCGCAATTAAGTGTTGATCATATCATATCTGTTGTAATAGAAGGCAACAGTGAAAATGAACTTATTTCTAGAATTAATATTGTCAATGAATGGTATGAAAAAAATGTTATATGGGAACATCATCAATAGAATAAAGGAGTTTTTATTGAAAAATTTACCTGAAATCATATATATATTATTTTTAGCTACATTTCTTGAAAGATTTAGCTATTTTCTGATTATACCTTTTTTATCTATTTATTTAGCTCAAAATTATCATTTAAGTGGTTTGGAAATAGGTTTGGTAGTTTCGACATTTGCGATTACATCTCTATTTATGAGTTTTATAGCGGCGCCTTTTATAGACAAAATCGATAAAAAAGTCATTATTTTTGTTGGTTTATTTCTATCGGCAATGAGTTTCCTATGTTTCCCTCTAATCAGTAAATGTCTATTTTTCGTTATATTTGCTTTAGTTAATAGTATTGGAAGTAGTCTTCTTTCGCCGACATATAAAACAATTTTGGCATTATCCACTGATAAAATGAATAAGGAATTTGTATTTAATATACGCTATTATCTTGTTAACATTTCAGCTACATTAGCTCCATTGGTGTCAGTACAATTACAATTCTTAGGTGTACATATTATTTGTTACATCATTTTTATGGCTTATTGTATCAATTTCAATGCGTTTATATATGCATTTTACGTACTTAAAATAGATTTACAAAATAAAAATAATACTTTGAAAGTTGATATTAGTCGTATGTATACTACATTTCGTGATGATAGAGCATATTCATATTTAATCATTGGATTGATCCTGTTTGTGTTTGGTTATACCGTTATGACTAGCATATTACCCCAATATTTTGCTATATATTATAAAAATCTTAATGCCTCAAAGTTATTTGCGTTGTTACTTTCAGTAAATGGAATTACTGTTATCACATGTCAATTCTTCGTTTATGTTTTTAGCAAACGCGCATCCATTAAAACAGCAATGATTACGGGGGCCTTCTTATTACCTGTGAGTTTATTTGCTCTAGGGATAATTGATGATGTTATCTTAAAATGTATATCAATGGTCGTGTTTACTTTAGGCGAAATGTTGGTTTTTACAATGATGGATATACGTATTGATGCATTATCTAATGATAATTTTAAAGGGACATATTATTCGTTAGCTGGGTTGCAAAACCTGGGAGCTTTGTTAGCGCCAATCATAGGTGGTGTGTGTTTAGACATTATTCAGCAAAGTTGGATAATATTCGGATTGTTATCAATTATAACCTCTTTCAGTATATTATTTTTCTATAAAAGTAATAAAATTGCATAATCATCAAGATTGGAATTGTATATTTAAATTCATAAGTGTATAAATATAGATTTAAATGTTATATATTGTGATGATTTCAACGTCTAAGTATTCAAGTCTGTCAGTTAAGCAAAATTTATTCATTATATCTTAAAGGTTTTATAATAATAATGTAAAGAAATAATTGAGAGGAGATGAATTTCATGAGTGATTTAATTCAATTCGCGAAAAAAGTCTTCGACTTCTTAAGAAGTATTCTAGTACATGGTGGACCTAAGTTTTAAATAAATTGCCACTCCATTAAGGAGTGGCTTTGTTGTATTGAATTGTAGTACAACGTAAAAAATTAAACATTAAGATTTTTGAAATTTTCGAAAGTTTAATATATATTTGTTAAACAAACTTTAAGACTAAAATTATGGAGGGGTATATGAAGACTGTCAGTCCATTTATTTATGTAAAAGACGTAGATAAATCATTAAGTTATTATAAAGATGTATTTCAGGCAAATACTGAAATTCTGATGGGTAAAGATGGTAAAACGTATCATGCCCAATTGATTATTGGAGAGAGTACTTTTGTTCATTTCGCAGATACTTTCCATAAACATCCGATTTCTAAAAATCCTCACCTCATTATCGAATGTGATTCGCAAGAAGAATTGGAACGTGTGTATCAACGATTAGTAGATGACGGTGGTCAAATTAAAGTGAAATTAGAGAAGACGTTCTTTAATGCGTATCATGCTGAAGTTAAAGACCGCCTAAATGGTATTACATGGGTATTAAATTACTTCATTAATGGCACATTTTAAAATTAAACAATTCGTTATGGGTTAGTTAAAAACGAGAAACGTTTTTAACTAACTTTTTTTATTTGTGCTATTGCTAAACTCATTTTCAAAAGAATAGGTTGATACTTAAACCAACTTTCTATAAAATGTAAAACGTAATAATTATTATTTACATAAAGAGAGGTTATATGAATGGCTAAGATACCAGTGACAGTGCTAAGTGGATATTTAGGTGCTGGAAAGACAACATTGCTTAATCATATTCTTAAAAATAGAGAGGGGCGTCGAATTGCTGTCATAGTCAATGATATGAGTGAGGTCAATATTGATAAAGACTTAGTCGCTCAAGGCGGAGGGTTATCTAGAACGGATGAAAAACTTGTCGAACTATCAAATGGGTGTATCTGTTGTACTTTAAGAGATGATTTACTTAAAGAAGTTGAACGTTTAGTTAAAAAGGGCGGTATTGACCAAATTGTCATTGAGTCTACAGGAATTTCAGAACCTGTACCGGTTGCGCAAACATTTTCCTATATAGATGAAGAATTGGGGATTGATTTAACCGCTTTATGTAGGTTAGATACTATGGTAACTGTAGTGGATGCGAATCGTTTTGTTAACGATATACAATCTGAAGATTTATTAGCTGATAGAGATGAAAGTATAGGGGATGCTGATGAACGCACAATAGCAGATTTACTGATTGACCAGGTTGAATTCTGTGATGTGATGATTATCAATAAAACTGATTTAGTAAGTAAAGAGGCATTAGGTCGTTTAGAACAGACTCTTAGAGCGTTACAACCTGAAGCAAAGATGATTAAAACAGTAAATTCAGAAGTTGATTTATCAGAAGTATTAAATACACAGTTATTTGACTTTGAGAAGGCAAGTGAGTCTGCGGGATGGATCAAAGAGCTTACAGAAGGTGGTCATGAACATCATACGCCTGAAACAGAGGAGTATGGAATTTCATCATTTGTTTATCGCAGAAAACTCCCATTTAACGCAGAACGTTTTAAAGATTGGTTCGATCATTTACCTAGCAATATCGTGAGAGCAAAGGGAATCGTTTGGTTTGCACAACATAATAGTGTAGCTTGTTTATTGTCGCAAGCAGGCTCGTCATGTGATGTTCATCCTGTAACATATTGGGTTGCTACCATGCCTGAACAAAAGCAGAAAGAAATACTTCAAGCACGTGCGGAAGTAGCTGCTGAATGGGATTTAGAATATGGGGATCGTCATACGCAATTTGTTGTTATAGGAACTGACTTAGACCAAGAGGAAATAACTAGACAGCTAGATGCTTGTTTAATAAATACTTCAGAAATTAATCAAGATTGGCGATTACTTTACGATCCTTATCAATGGAAATATGATAAAAGAATGTAGTGAGGAGTTGATGCGTATCATTTACTATTCTGGGTGAACTTAGAGTCTTGAGTTTCAAGAAAATAAGTGATTGTTCCACGTGAAAAATACATTAAAAATACAGGTTATTGTAAAAGTGAATGTAATTAAGCACTCCTGCAATAACCTGTTTTAATTTATTTAATATTCTTTCTAACAAATTGACCTGCCGAACCTTTAAATGATTCGCCACCAGCCATTTCTTGTTTCGCATATTGGTCTGTTGATTTTCCATCTAAATTATATCCATATGTTCTCAAGCCATAAATTTTGCTGAATTTGGAATCTAACATCGGTGAACCTGAAGCGCCTGATCTGAAAATATCTTTTGTTAGTATTTCTGAACCATTTCCAGAAAATTGTACAAAGCGTAAACGATTAAAATATGCCTTAGTATTATCATTATGTTGCCATGGATAACCTAATGAGTAAAGTGTCGAGTTGAATTTTAAACTTTTAATTTCTTTGTCCGTAGCGATTCGTATAGGTTTAACATACTTGCCCATATTTTCTTTAGTATGTACTACCGCAATATCGCTTTGAGGTACTTTAATCACCTTTGAGGCATGAAAATGATATGGGATAGACTTGCCATCTCGATTCATATCGAATGAAATGTATTTAGCAGCTGCAGCTTTACCATATCTGTCATCAATGACATGGGCATTCGTAATAAATGTATGCGAACCTATCACTGTTCCTGTTCCCATTGAATCTTGTTTTCTTACTTTTGGGTCGTTGCTTCCTTTTTTCCAGCCATTCTTATTAGATACTCTACCAATTGCTTTTAATTTACTTTGTTTAGTAGTTGTGTAATGCGAGATACTAAGTTTCTTATTACTGATTTTTTTAGCTTTATTCAAAGCTGTAACATATGTTGGATACTGAAACCCGTCTCGATAATAATGATCAACTTCAGCTTTAGCTTTTTCACTGTGGTACAAACTAAATGTAATAGTGGATGTTGAAATCAGTGTACCAGCAATAACAGTTTTAATGATTTGAGATATTTTCATAATTAGCTCTCCCTTTGTTAATGAAAATAAATGATCTAATTAGACAATAGCGAATGGCGTAGTGAAAATGAGTAACACAAAAAAGTTAACGAAGAATAGAGAAATATTAAGTGATTTATTATTTCTAAACATTCCTAAAATGTTAACAATGATAGATATAACGAAAAATGTTGCACCTGGGAAATACCAAAAACTAAATCCACTTTCGTTATATAGATTAGTGAACATTGTTGTATAGCAAATAAACACGCTAATTAGTGTGAATAAGATTGATAAAATATCTAAAATTGATAGATTTCTCATGTATGTCGTTCCTTTCGATGTCGTAGTAATAATTAAATTTTTAGCATTGAAATCATAGTTAAGAGTTAGCAAATTTCATGCTGTATATTCTATTATATGTATAAATATGTTTATTACAATAGTTATTTTAATTTTTAATATAAATAAACAAAAAGAAAGGGCGATTAGATAGTGGGGAGATCTATTATTCAAGTAGTAAGTGATTTGCAAATAAAAAAACCACTACCTTATTAGGTAGTGGTTTGGATAAAAATTATAGACTATTTTTTGAATTTTTTAACTAAGTCTACGATAGTTTTAACGATTTCGATGATAGTTGTAACGATACCCATGTTTGTTGCCTCCCTTCACAACATTGTATGTTAGAGAATTTTTATTGAATATTCATAAGCTATGAGTAATAGCTAAATGAATCAATAAACTTATTTGTTAGTGAATTTTTCAATTAAGCCTTTGACAACTTTAACGATTTGATTGATGATATCACTCATTAAAATTACCTCCTTTGCTTAGTTGATATGTATAGTTTAACGAGAAAGTGATGTTTTGGGTGTGATATTCCCTAACTCGTTTATTAAATAGCCTAAGTGAAATTTTTAGGTCATTAAGTTACACACAATTATTCCTAGATGTAGTTAAGTAGTGTAAACCTTTACAAAACCTTTACATTCATATTTTGAGCTTGTTCTTCACTTCACAATTTAACCTTATTTTAGGTAGAAAAATTGGTGTGACAAGCCAATTTAAATTGACATTAGTATTAAAATGAATTACATTTATACTAATGTGCGCAAAAGTAACAGCTAAGTCTTACTTTAGCGATTATGGATTTCGACATCCAAATTGATGAAGAAGAAAGAGTTTTTACTTTGCTATAAATGATATATAGGCAGCTTATTTAAATAAAGTTAATAATAGTACATGTTTAATTGATTAACATGTTTACTCTATACATACTTGAGTTGAATTGAAGCCTACAGTAGTTATAAATTCTTTTAAACCATCATTGTATTCAATGGTGGTGAAGGGATTAACTATTGTAGGCTTTTTTATTATGGAAATTAAGTGAAATAGAAGTCATTTTTGAAAAGTGGGGGACGTGCAATGTTAAGTATGAGCATCATTTTAATAGTATTTTTTATAACACTTGTCATTGCTATACTGAGTGGATTAATATTTCTCATTCCATCAGTACCAATTAAATACATTAAAATACACCTTTATCTCATTGTTCTACCAATTATTATAAGTGTTATAGGACTATTGAATGTTAGTGATAGAGAACAAATTGGGCCTTTTACAATGGATCATCTCGCGTGGTTAATGGGAAGTTTCATACTTATTTTAGGTTTTATTATTCAAAAGTTCTCAGTTCGTTATTTAATAGGTGACCGTAATTACCGCAAGTATTTTCCATTATTTACGTTAATCACATCTTTTGCATCTATTGCATGGTTAAGTGGAGATTTGAGATTGATGGTTTTATTTTGGGGAGCAACGTTACTTTCTTTAACGCTACTCATAAGAGTAAATCGTTCTTGGAAGATACCTTACGAGGCGGCTAAAGTATCTGGAAAGTCATTTGCTTTGGGATGGCTCTCATTACTTGTTGCTGTCATCTTATTATATGTAGCTACAGGAAACTGGCATATTAATGTCACTTTAGCAAACGATGACGTAATAACTAGTGGTATGAGATTCATCATTGATATGCTCATCGTTTTAGCAGTAATCGTACCTGCTGCTCAATTTCCATTCCAAAGTTGGTTAATTGAATCAGTAGCTGCACCTACGCCTGTTTCTGCAATTATGCACGCGGGCATTGTGAATGCGGGAGGCATAATACTAACACGGTTTTCACCTGTCTTTAATGACCCATTAGCAATTACTATCTTGTTAATTATCGCAAGTATTTCTGTATTACTAGGGTCTGGCATCAGCTTGGTACATGTGGATTATAAAAGACAATTAGTTGGTTCTACGATGAGCCAAATGGGCTTTATGCTTGTTCAATGTGCCTTAGGAGTTTACTCAGCAGCGATTATTCATTTAATTTTACATGGTGTATTTAAAGCAACGCTATTCTTACAATCAGGTTCGGTTGTGAAACGATTTAATATACCAATACCACCTAGCGCTAAGCGTTCTTATAGTTGGGTAGTATTAGGTCGTTGCTTAGCAATTATTATTGCTATTTTATTTTGGTTAGGTAGTGACCGCAGTGCATATGAAATTTTAAGTGCTTTAATATTGGCGTGGTCGCTAATGGTATCATGGAATCAAATGGTGGCATTTAGTAGAGGACTAATCGGTAGAGTGATAGGTATTATAATGATTGTTATTGTTGCTCTTGTTTATATTGTTACACATCATTATTTCTACAATACATTAAGTCATGTTTATATGAATGTTGCTCATCCACCATTAATGAGTGTGATCATTGGTATTTTAATTTTAGTGTTTGGAAGCGTTCTTAGTATTTGGGTTGCACGTCAGAGAGATTCAAAAGCGTTTGCTGTTTTGTATTTGTGGCTGGTTAAATTAGGTGAAGCCAAGACGAAATCAATCGAAAGTCACCCAACTTATCTGAAGAAATATTTATAAAAGAGGAGAGAAAGGTTATGACTCAATATCAACAAGATATGAATGAATTGGTATCACGTGCAAAACGTGTCATTACACCCTTATCACCTATTTCTATATTTGCTGCACGCAATCCATGGGAAAGTTTAGAAGATCGTACCTTTGATCAAGTTGCAAAGTGGATTAGAGAGGTAAGAGATATTGATATGTATCCTAACCATGCTTCTATTCATGCAGGAATTAAAAATGGAGAGATTGATAAGAAGGTGTTTGAAGACGTTCTTCAAGAAGATATAAACGCTTTTGATACGCCTCTCTCTGAAAATGAAGTTCACGCATATATGGATAATGCTAAACATTTATCTCACATTGATGAGGAATATTTTAATGAAAATGATCAAACAAAATTAGAAGAATGGGTGAAAGATCATTTTAAAGATTCTGTGAGTCAAACACGTGTTAGAGCTAAGAGTGCTGACCGTCTTAGTTCAAACGGAGAAAAACTTATCGATATTTTAGACGCACACATGATTAAATGGTCAAAATTATATTTAGACGATTTTCAATCAAGTTGGACAATGCCACAACGTGATAAAGGTTTTTATACAGCATGGTTACATTTAGCACAACACGACCCAATGTTACAGAAAGAACAACGTCAAAAAATTAAAATGCTATCTCATGACGTCAATGAAGCGATTTATCAAGCTTTTAAATATTTGAACATTAAGGAAGAAAACCAGCAAGCATATGTAGAAAGTCATTTATTATCATTACCTGGTTGGGCTGGAATGATGTATTACCGTGCAGAAAAAAATGAATTTGAAAAAGACTTACTTACTGAATATGTAGCTATACGCTTGTCTATGGAAGCATTGCTGATTAATAGTCAATTTGATACCTCTAATGGACTGCCTTTTCATATAAAAAAAGGTTTGGAGCAAGTTCATACGTTACTTTATCACAGCAACATGTCTGTGAGTGAATGGTTAGAGTTACCGGCGTCTAAACAGAGTGATTATTTAAAATTAGTAGAAACTTTTAGTCCGGCATATTTCCAGAAACTGTGGCTTTATGCGTGGGAAGAAACGCATGAAAATGAATTAGTTGAAAAAATCTATGATTCACCACGTAAGATACATGATAAACAAAGAACACAAGTACAACTAGCATTCTGTATTGATGTACGTTCTGAACCGTTTAGACGTCATTTAGAGAGTGAAGGTCCTTTTGAAACGATAGGTATAGCAGGATTCTTTGGTTTACCTATTCAAAAAGAAGTGCTAGATGAGCAATTTACGCATAATTCATTACCGGTCATGGTAGAACCTGCATATAAAATTAAGGAATATGCTGATCGACAAGAGTTAAATATGTATAATCAACAACAACGTTCTGTAACTTCGATGTTTTATACATTTAAACTAATGAAGCATAATGTATTACCTAGTCTATTATTACCCGAACTAAGTGGGCCATTTCTCAGTATTAATACTATTGCTAATACCATTTTACCGAAGAAAGCACATCAATTTGTGAATCGTCTTACAAAAAAATGGCTTCGTAAACCTGATGCCAAATTAACAATTGAAAGAGAACACGGTCAATACTCTGAATTACCGATAGGGTTTACTGAGGAAGAGCAAGTTCAATTTTCTAAAAATGCTTTACAATTAATGGATTTAACAAAAGACTTTGCACCACTTGTAGTTTTAGGCGGTCATGGTAGTGAGTCTCATAATAATCCTTATCATGCCACATTAGAGTGTGGCGCTTGTGGGGGGGCATCGAGTGGATTTAACGCTAAATTATTAGCTACCATGTGTAATATGCCATCTGTAAGAGAAGGGTTAGCCCAAGAAGGAATTCACATTCCTGAGGACACTGTTTTTATAGCTGCAGAACATAAAACATCAGTAGATTATTTAGAGTACATTTACATGCCACACTTAAGTGAAGCCGCACAACATGCTTTTGATCAATTAGAAGCAGCAATGCCTAAGGTAAGCTATAAAGCTAATTTAGAACGTCTAGGTGAATTACCGAGTATTGATGAACATCACAAGGACCCTATTGGTGAAGCGCATCGTTATGCAAGTGATTGGAGCGAAGTTCGACCTGAATGGGGATTAGCTAAAAATGCAGAATTTATAATTGGTAAACGTGAAATTACTGAGAATAGTGATCTAGAGGGGCGAGCATTCTTACACAATTATGATTGGGCGAAAGATGAAGATGGCCAAATTTTAAACACGATTATCTCAGGCCCTGCCCTTGTTGCTCAATGGATTAACTTACAATATTATGCGTCTACAGTGGCACCACACTTTTATGGTAGTGGAAATAAGACGACACAATCTGTGACTTCAGGTGTAGGTGTGATGCAAGGGAACTCAAGTGATTTAATGTACGGGCTGCCGTGGCAGTCTGTTATGGCAGGAGATAATGAAATGTATCATTCGCCAATACGCCTCCTTGTAGTTATCCAAGCGCCTGATGCGCATATTCAACGCCTGCTAAATGAAAATGATCATTTTCGTCGTAAAGTTGATCATCGTTGGGTCAGACTTGCTAGTATTGATGAAAATAATAGCTGGAAAGATTGGTAATTGTTAATTAGTGTGATAAAGAATTGTGATCTAAATTAACGCGATTTCGGAAATATCTAGATTAATGTTAAACTATAGTTAATCAAGATATAGGAGTAGTCTAGTTATGAAAAAGACTAAAGGTATTTATGAATCCGAAATAAGTAAAGCTATTACGCAATGGGAAAAGGACTTTCTAGGTAGAGGGTCATTATCTGTAAAAACTGACATATTACGCGATATGATAATTGTTAATTTACAAGGTATATTAACACCTGCTGAATATCGTGTATGTAAGACGAACGAAGGCTTATTAAATATTAAGCGTACACGTTCAGAACTTGTCGAATCAGGAGAAGATGATTTAAATGCGATTATTTATGATTTGACAGGCGTAAAAGTTGTGACATTTCATAGTGATTTAAGCACAGTTACTGGTGAGCGCGTGATTGTTTTTAAATTAGAAGATAATTTTGAAAAAAGAATAAATCAATAAACGGAATGAAGACAGTACTATCGAAGAGATAGTGCTGTTTTTTATTTTAGATGAAATAAATCATTGACGTATACAACTAAACGATAGATGATTCCCATTAAATTAGGAATAATAACCATTGTGGCGATTAACTTTTCAGATTTAAATGCAATTAAACTTAAAATAATAGGGATTATATAAAGTATAAATAACCATAATAATAACGTGTCAAAGTTGGGATGGAATGGTATAAAAAAGCGTATAAGTGTAATAATGAGAGCAATGTAAATGAGTATTCGCTTATCCTTCAAAATATTCCTTCCTAACATATATAAAATAGATAAAACTTATTATACATTAATATTCATGTAATAAGTATAAAATCTTAATGATAAATGATAGCTTAGTGCATAAATTAATACAAGAGATTGTTTGAAAAAGTAATTGATTAGAATTTGAGGTAGAATGAGAAATAATAAATCATTTAGCAAGTGAATTTGTGGTTAAAGTGAGGCGTATTCAATGAGAATAAATCAATTTAATCAGCCTATAGGGGATGAAGTATCTCATAATTATCAATTCCAATTTCCTAAAAAAGAACAATTAGACGGAAGGTATAGTTCATTAGTTAAATTAAATGAATCTCATATTGACGATTTGTTTCAAGTTTTAGGTAAGGAAGATAGTCGGCCTAGTTGGACATATTTATTTGAGAATCCAATTCTACACAAAGAGGAATTTAATAAGTACATCCAACGTTTAATACACAAGGAGGACTCAGTATTTTACGCAATTATCGATCGCAACCAGCAACGTGCATTAGGCTATGTCTCACTAATGAGGATAAATCAAAATCATGGCTCAATTGAGATAGGTAATGTACATTATTCTAATCAGTTAAAACGTACAAGAGTTGCTACTGAAATCCAATTTTTATTAGCACAATATGTCTTTGAAGGTTTAGGTTATCTGAGATATGAATGGAAATGTGATCATTTAAATGAGCCTTCTAAAAAAGCTGCACAACGCTTAGGATTTACCTTTGAAGGTGTGTTTAGACAGGCAGTTATTTATAAAAATAGAAATCGTGATACTGCATGGTTTTCTATGATCGATAAAGAGTGGCCTCAAATAAAAAAGAGATATGAAATTTGGCTAAAACCTCAAAATTTTGATGAAAAAGGCAATCAAGTTAATAAGTTGTAAAAAGTTAGTTTTAAGAAGAACAAGAATATGATTTATCTTCTATCACAACTAAGAGAAATAGGTGTTTAAATGAAGATTGAAAGGTTGAATTTAATAAAAGTAACAATTCCTTTGCTTATCATGTTGCTTATTATTTTTAGTTTTATGATGTATGGTGTAATGACAAACTGTCACTTACTCAAAGTTATAGATAAATCATCTTTAGAGTGGTTTACACAATGCTTTGGTCACCCACCAAGAGTATATGAAGGTGATATTTTAAATTTATATATGACTTTTTGTGCTACAGTTGGCGATGTAAGTGCCGTTCTTAAATTAGCATCAATACTCGTTATATGTTTGTTTATTTTCAAAAATAAACATCAAGCGATATGGGTATTATTATTAATGACTACAGGTACATGGATTAATTATCTTATTAAGCAAACTGTGGAAAGACAGCGTCCATTTAGTCATTTAGCTATTGATTCTGGATGGTCCTTTCCTAGTGGTCACTCTAATGCGAGTACCTTACTCTTTTTAGTGATTATGCTTACAATTGTACCTGTTATAAAAGTAAAAGTGATTCGAATCATTATTATAATTGTAACAAGCATACTCTGGATAAGCATTTTGTTTTGCAGATTATATTTTCATGCACACTATCTTACTGATGTTATTGGCGGTGGAACATTAGCAGTTGTATGGGTATTACTATTTATAATGGCTTACCCTTTGTTTACTTTACGGAATAATAAGAAAAACTAGAGTGATATAAGGAGTTTAGATAATATGGGAAATGATAAAGCACTTGTACTAGGCGGCGGTGGAATCACAGGAATGGCATGGGAAGCAGGTGTTCTAGCAGGATTAATTGAAAATGATATAAATGTATCTAGTGCCGATGCGATTATTGGGACATCAGCTGGTTCATTTATTGGTGCTATATTAGCAAATCAAGTGGATATGAAATCCTATTATTTAGAATTACCATCTCAAATTAGTTCGAATGATAGAGGTTCATTAAATTCGGATTTATATCGTCTTTGGCAAAATGCATTTGTTGTAGGCAAAGATGATCCAATTAAAGTAGGTCAAATGCTTGGAGATATTGTTTATACGCATCCATCTAAAATGCCATTAAACCAACGTATGCATGCAGTCCGTCAGCGCTTAGGTAATGTGGATTGGACAGGTAATCTTTTTATAACCGCTATTAATGCCAAATCTGGACAGCTAGCCACTTTCAATAAAGAGAGCAACATACCGTTAGAAGAAGCGGTAGCAGCAAGTGGTGCTGTACCAGGTTTATGGCCTCATATACGCCTATTAAATCAAGATTGGATTGATGGAGGAATGACTTCTCCAGCAAATGCAATGGCAGCTAAAGATTTTAAAAATATCATTATCATAGCCCCGTTAGCTGATGGTTATGGAAATCTACCTAGTGTAAACGATGATGCAAATAAATTAAATAAAAATAGTAATGTAATTACTGTCACACCAAATAATGATAGTCAAAAAGCTATTGGTGAGAACATTTATAGTCCTGATAATTTAATTAATATTGGACATGCTGGTTATGAGCAGGGCATATCAATAGCTGAAGAAATCAAACAACATCATCATGTATGGATGTCATAGATACCATCATCCATTTGTTAAAATAAATAGAATAGCTCAGTAATAATGTGTTTTTAAATGATTCAGTCTATCTGTATCATGCGAGCCGTCTAAAATTGAGAAAACGTAATTATATTAGGAGTGACATTAAGAAATGAAGATTAAAGCACCTCAACCAATTTATTTAAAGGGAAATCGTGACCAAGCGATTCTCTTATTACACTCTTTTACAGGTACAGTGCGCGACGTCAAGCACTTAGCGACAACTTTAAATGACCAAGGTTTTACCTGTTATGTGCCAAACTATCCAGGTCATGGTTTACCATTAGATCAATTTACACAATTTAATATTAATGATTGGTGGAATGAAGTTAAAGATGCCTATCACTTCTTAGAGGACGAAGGTTATCAACATATTTATGCTACAGGTGTTTCTTTAGGAGGATTGTTTACGCTTAGGCTAGCTGAGCAATTTGATTTAGAGCGAATAGCTGTCATGTCAGCACCTCATAAAAAAGGTGAGAGTGGTATTGCTAAAAGACTTGAAACTTACGGGCGAAGAATGAATCAAATTTTAAACTTCGATGACGCAGAAAGCTTTGATCAATTGGAAAATATTCAAAAGTATAATAAACAAATTGAGGTTTTTCAAAATATCATTGATGATATCATGTCTCATCTTGATAGAATTACAATTCCAACTAAGGTAATGTATGGCGAGCAAGATGATAAGGCGTATTCCCATAGTGCGCAATTTATTTTTGACCATATTGCTAGTGAGGATAAAGAATTGAATTCTTTTGAAAGAAGCGGTCATTTAATGACATATGGAGAGGGACGAGAAGCATTAGAGCAAGCTATTGTTGAATTTTTTAACGATAACGAGTAAGAGCTATAAAATATTAAAGGAGACTAATAGTTTATGAAACGCACATTCTTACTTACTTATACAACTATTTCAGGTAAAACTTATACAGAATTTAAAACTTTTGAAAATGGTCCCGACTATGACACTTGTGTGAGACGTATTATAGATGAGTTTGATGAACTCCCGTATCTATATATCAAAAAAGATATTGTTCGTTATATTAATGTAAATCATATTGAGAGTTTAGATATTGAGGAAGTATCTGAGGGGCAAAATATTGTTTATGGATTAGATGATGAGTAAAAGTTAAAATTCAAAAATGTTAAATCTAATTATTCTGACAATATATAGGTACATTGCACTTAAAATCAACTCGTGATACAGTGGTATTTAAGCACAAAAACACTTTAGCGCTTTAAAGGGAGTTGGTAAAATGAGCAACCAATCGCAGTGGAAGACATCTACCGGTTTTATCCTAGCTAGCGCAGGTTCTGCAATTGGCTTAGGCGCAATGTGGAAATTCCCATACATGGCCGGAATATACGGCGGTGGCGCATTCTTATTAATGTTTTTGATTTTCACTATTTTTGTAGGACTTCCGTTACTCATAATGGAATTTACTGTAGGCAAGATGGGGCGTACATATACGACTCAAATTTATAGTAAATTAACTGGTAAGAAATGGTTAAATCTCATTGGATGGAACGGGAATTTAGCCGTATTAATATTATTTGGATTTTATAGTGTTATAGGTGGTTGGATTATCATCTATATGGGCAATGTTATTGTACAAGCACTATCTTTCAAGCCCATTTCTCTAACTAGTATCAAATTTGAAGATATTATTAGTAATCCTTGGCTAACAGTACTCGGACAGGGGATATTTATTTTTCTAACGATGATTATTGTTATGCTCGGTGTTGAAAAAGGTTTGGAAAAAGCATCTAAAATTATGATGCCATTATTATTTATCTTTTTATTAATTATTGTAGTAAAATCTTTAACTTTAGACGGTGCGCTAGAGGGCGTGCGCTATATTTTACAACCAAGACTTCATGATGTCTCAATGGAAGGTGTGCTCTTTGCACTAGGGCAATCTTTCTTTACTTTATCACTTGGTACAACAGGAATGATTACTTATGCAAGCTACGCACCAAAAGAAATGACTATTAAATCTTCAGCAATTTCAATTGTAGTTATGAATATTCTAGTGTCTATCTTAGCAGGTTTAGCCATTTTCCCAGCTTTAAAAGCGTTTGGTTACCAACCTCAAGAAGGTCCTGGTTTATTATTTAAAGTTTTACCATTAGTGTTTAATCAAATGCACTTTGGAGCGATTTTCTACTTTATCTTTTTAGTATTGTTTTTATTTGCAGCATTGACATCTTCTATTTCATTGTTAGAGTTAAATGTATCTAACTTTACTAAAAATGATAATCGCAAACGTAAACGAGTAGCATTCATCGGCAGTGTATTAGTATTTGTGATTAGCATTCCGGCTACCCTTTCATTTAGTAGTTTAAGTGATGTGAAAATAGGTGCGGGCACCATCTTCGATAACATGGATTTTATTGTTTCAAACATTTTAATGCCAATAGGTGCTTTAGGTACCACATTAGTTGTAGGTCAATTGTTAGATAAAAAGTTATTACAAGAGAGCTTTGGTAAAGACAAGTTCAAATTATTCTTACCTTGGTATTATTTAATTAAATTTGTAATGCCAGTGGTGATTATATTAGTCTTTATCGTTCAATTAGTATAAAAGGGATCGTTACCAGAAAAATAATTCATTGGTAACGATCCCTTATTTTTTAGTTAAAGTATGCTTCAAGATATGCTTTATCTAGTTTAAGTAACTCTACAAAATCATCAGACATAATTTCTTCGCTTAATTCAATATTTTTATCTAAAATAAAATGTGCTAATTTTTCATTTTCTTCATTAGACTCGAAGAACGTTTTAGCATTTTCTACAATGCTACTATCGCTATAAATGATGAGCGCTCTACCATAAGGTAAGTCACGTTTACTACGTTGATAAGCAGGTTCTAATAAACTCATTACTTTAGCGCCATTTTTATAATTAAAAGCTGCATCTAAATCACTTTTAACCTTATCATTAATATTGGATAAACGTTCTTTTTCTGGTTCGTTATCAGGTCTAAACTCATCTTTTAAATATTCTTTCCAATCATTTAAATCTTTTTGTATTTGTTGTTCAAGCTTTTTACTATCTTCCGAATTTGAATCATTAAGTTGTTTAATTTTCTCTATATTTTGCTTAATTTTATCAAAAGATGTTAAATCTTCTTTATTTAAATTACTTTTATCAAATTCTTCATAATGGCCAGTGACATTCATATAAAGGCCTCCTCAAAAGTTTTAATTTAGGTTTAATTTACCTAGCTTAGACCTATCTTAAACATAATTATATTAAATCTACTTTGAAGGTTGAACATTCTCTAATTCGACGTGTTGCTTTTGTAATTCATTTATAAGTTTTTGAGACATTGTAGCATTTTTAATGACTACATTATCGAACGCACAATTTTTGAATTTAACATTTTCAAATGAAGCATTATCAACTTCAACATTTTTAAAGTTAACGTTTTTGAATGTAGTATCCGTCATTTTAACATTACGAGCGAGATTTTCGTCGAACAAGATATCTTGGAAGACCATGTTATTAAGAACAGTTTCATCAAATGATGTATTCACAAATGTTGTGTCTTTATATTGATTCTTATAAAAATGAACACTCTCAAAGATGCAATTATTAAAACCACATGTAGTGAACTTACTATTAGAAATCGCTTTTATATTTTTAAAAATACCTTCATTAAAGTTGCAGTTTTTAAAACGACTTTTATTAACTTCTAATTCATCATACATTGAATTTCTAAAATTAGACGATGTATAACGTAGATTTTTAAAATTTTCTTTCGTAAATACTGATAAGGACAAGTCACGTTTCGTCATAATTTGTTATCTCCTTTAGTTTATAATTTCTCTCAATTTTGGATTCATATATTTAGATGTGTATATACATCTTTAACTTAGCTCTATTCACTTTAATGATAACATGTTGCACATATAATCACATATGATTGACTTTTAATTAATTTCTAAGGATTTTATATTTCGCAAAAGTAATTTGATTTCTTCGCTTAGTATGTGTTCTTCATTTTCGAAAATTGCAAAAAGGGAAGGTTTCGTTTATAATTCATACCTGATAAGTAAGAATTTAAAAAACATAAATTAGAAAGTAGGTTACGTTCGTGAGACGTGTAGAGCGTTAATCGGACAAGATGGAATATGATAGCTTATGATTTAATTGGGCAGACACCACTGGTGTTATTGGAAAGTTTTAGTGATGAAAATGTAAAAATATATGCGAAACTAGAGCAATTCAACCCTGGAGGCAGTGTAAAGGATCGTCTAGGAAAATATTTAGTTGAAACGGCAATTGAGGATGGGCGTCTCAAAGAAGGTGGCACAATTGTTGAGGCGACAGCTGGAAACACTGGTATAGGACTTGCCATAGCTGCGAACCGTTTCAGAGTCAAATGCGTTATTTTTGCACCGGAGGGCTTTTCAGAGGAGAAGATCTCAATTATGAAAGCGTTAGGTGCAGATGTTAGGCGAACACCAAAAGTTGACGGTATGATCGGGGCGCAAGAAGAAGCGAAGTCTTATGCTAAAAAATACAATGCGTTGTATATGAATCAATTTGGTACTGAAGACAATCCTGGTGCATATACGAATACCTTAGCCAAACAGATCACTCATCAATTAGACCATATTGATTATTTCGTAGCAGGTGTAGGTTCAGGCGGTACATTTACTGGTGTTGCGAAACATATGACAACACTGGGAGTTAAGAATTATATAGTTGAGCCTCAAGGATCTATTTTGAATGGAGGCCCAATACACGCGCATGCGACAGAGGGCATAGGTTCTGAAAAGTGGCCTACATTCTTAGACAGAGATTTAGTGGATGGCATATTTACTATTTCAGATAAGGATGCCTTTAATAACGTCAAACTCATCGCTAATAAAGAGGGATTACTAGTAGGAAGTTCATCTGGTGCTGCATTGCAAGGTGCCTTAGAATTAAAAAAACACATTAAAAAAGGCGTAATCGTAACGATATTCCCTGATGGTAGTGACCGTTATATGTCGAAACAAATTTTCAATTATAAGGAGAGTAATGACAATGAATAAAAAAACGCAAATGATTCATGGTGGACATACAACTGACGATTATACTGGAGCAGTAACAACGCCAATTTATCAAACAAGTACGTATTTACAAGATGATATCGGTGATTTAAGACAAGGGTATGAATATTCACGTACAGCTAATCCAACACGTGCGTCACTAGAGAGTGTTATTGCGGATTTAGAACATGGTAAGCATGGGTTCGCGTTTGGTTCAGGCATGGCTGCGATTAGTGCAGTTATAATGTTGTTAGATAAAGGTGATCATTTAATTTTAAACTCTGATGTCTATGGAGGAACATATCGTGCATTAACTAAAGTATTTACACGATTTGGTGTAGAAGTTGATTTTGTAGATACAACGCACATTGAAAATGTTGAAAAATACATTAAGCCAGAAACTAAAATGTTATACATTGAAACACCATCAAATCCATTATTACGTGTAACTGATATAAAAGCATCAGCTGAAATTGCTAAAAAACACAATCTTATTTCAGTGGTTGATAATACATTTATGACACCTTATTATCAAAATCCTCTAGATTTCGGAATTGATATCGTTTTACACTCGGCAACTAAATATATTGGTGGACATAGTGATGTGGTCGCTGGTTTAGTAGCAACTGCTGATGATGAATTGGGTGAGCGTTTAGGTTTTATTTCTAATTCAACAGGTGGCGTTCTTGGACCTCAAGATAGTTATTTATTAGTAAGAGGTATTAAAACACTTGGTTTACGTATGGAACAAATCAATCGCAATGTTGAAGGTATTGTTAAAATGTTGCAAGACCACTCGTCAGTTCAACAAGTTTTCCATCCAAGTATAGAAGGTCATTTGAATCATGATATTCACCAATCTCAAGCAAGTGGACACACTGGTGTTATTGCATTTGAAGTGAAAGACACTGAAGCGGCTAAACAAGTGATTCATGCTACAAAATATTTCACTTTAGCTGAAAGTTTAGGTGCAGTTGAAAGTCTTATTTCAGTACCAGCATTAATGACACATGCTTCTATACCAGCGGATGTCCGCGCAAAAGAAGGTATTACTGATGGCTTAATTCGATTATCAATTGGTATTGAAGATACAGATGATCTTGTGAATGATTTAAGTCATGCATTAGACACATTAAATTAGTTAATCATTTAAAGAAACGGTAATGTTTATTTAGACGAATAAACATTACCGTTTTTTTTTTATTTTTATAAAACAATTTTTAGAGTGTGCAGTTGTAATTTTAATGCATTTTAGATTGAATGATTCCCATTGCATTTTTATCATCTAAAACGGATTGAGCATGATTCCAACTATCGTGTTCAATATCCAATAATGAACGTAAATATGCCCAAGTAACATACTGTACTAATGATACTCGCTCTGGATTTTCATCTGTGGTTTCTTTCACTTCATATCCAGCTATGCCGCCAAGAGAATGTTCGGCATCATATAATTTAAGCAATGATTTTTTACCGGGACTTAAATAGTAAGGTTCTTCCATCCATTCAGGCCCTAACTGTGTTAATGGAGAATCATCCTTATCCCCAGCAATTATAAGAGCAGGTTTGGACATGTGTTTAAATGTCGGATTAAGGAATGGGAAGTTATCTTTGGCGAATTGAGTTAATTTATCTCCACCTTCACCTGCAGTTGCTAACAGTACACCGCCTTTCACTCTTGAATCTAGGTAATCGGTATAAGAATTTGTTAATGGATCAAAGACTTGTAGACCAAGTAGATTGCCGGCAGTCTGACCTCCGAATGAATGACCCACTACTGCAATATTATCTTTATCAATTCGTTGATGTAATGTTGGAATTTCTTCAGTGACTTGATCTAAATGATCGATGATATTTTTCATATCTTGCACTCTACATCTCCAGAGTTCTGATTGTCTTTTATCATCTTTATCTAAATTTATCGTTCTTGAATCTAGAAAAGTTGGTTGAATAACTATGAAACCATGACTCGCGTAAAAATCAGCTAAGGGTCCATAGCCCTCCATAGATGAACCAAATCCATGTGCTAACAAAATAATAGGAAGTTGATGTCCTTCATTAGGGAAAGAGACCTTTAGCTGTAAATCTATTCCTCTATAGGAAGCGGGTACTACAATAGGCTTCATTGACAATATTGACGTTGAAGTTGGTATTTTAAATTCACTTAAACTCATAATCTCTTCCTTTCTTTATAGAAATGAGGTGCTTCTGAGTATATTAAAAAGCATAAGTATAATGAATTAATTTGCTTAAAATTCAAGATATTTAAGAGGACAAAAAGAATGCTCACCAACATCATAGGACGAAAAACGATATTAATTATTCAGAATATTTATTAGATTTAAAAAAATCAAAAAATACTATTGACGGTATTAAGACAATTCAATATAATTCAAATATTCAGATAAGTATAATCAGAATTGATGAGGGTGAGTCGAATTGATTGAATTTCGTAATGTGAACAAAGTCTTTAAGAAAAAGAATAAGACTGTACATGCTTTGAAAAATATTTCATTTACGATAGATAAACACGATATATTTGGTGTCATTGGATATAGTGGTGCTGGTAAAAGTACACTAGTTCGACTAGTTAATCAACTGGAGAAAGTGACGGATGGCCAAGTTGTTGTAGATGGTCATGAAATTGATACTTATAAAGAAAAAGATTTAAGAAATGTTAAAAAAGATATCGGAATGATATTTCAACATTTCAATTTACTCAATTCTAAAACAGTTTATAAAAACGTGGCTATGCCCCTTATTTTGAGTAAAAAGAATAAAAATGAAATTAAAGAAAAGGTTAATGAAATGCTAGAGTTTGTTGGACTAGCTGATAAGAAGAATCAGTTTCCTGATGAATTATCAGGAGGACAAAAGCAACGTGTAGCAATCGCACGTGCTTTAGTAACAAATCCCAAAATTTTACTTTGTGACGAAGCTACAAGTGCTTTAGATCCTGCAACAACGAGCTCGATATTAAAGTTATTAAGCAATGTCAATCGGACATTTGGTGTAACGATTATGATGATTACCCATGAAATGAGTGTCATTCAAAAGATTTGTAATCGTGTTGCAGTGATGGAGAATGGTGAAGTTGTGGAGATGGGGACAGTAAAAGACGTTTTTAGTCATCCTCAAACAATAACAGCTAAAAACTTCGTATCAACAGTCATTAGTACTGAACCTTCGAAACGTTTGCGAGAATCGTTCAACCGAAGTAGAAAAGATGATTTCTCTGACTATAAATTATTCTTAGACGCGAAACAAATCCAGAGGCCATTATTAAATGAATTGATTTATCGTCATCAGCTAAATGTGAATGTACTTTTCTTATCTATGTCAGATATTCAAGATGAAACCGTTTGTTATATGTGGTTGAGATTTGAGCATGATTCGCAGTTTAAACGATTTAATCCAGAAACATATTTCACTGAACGGCATATTCAATTTGAGGAGGTGCAATAAATATGTTTGGTTCAAGTTTAGATGCATCCCAACTGTTTCAAGCATTATATGAAACATTGTATATGGTTACTGTAGCACTAGTAATTGGTGCGTTAATTGGTATACCTTTAGGGATTTTATTAGTAGTGACCCGTAAAAATGGTATTTGGCAAAACCTAGTGTTACATCAAATTTTAAATCCTATAATCAATATTTTAAGATCTATCCCTTTCATAATTTTACTTATAGCAATCGTGCCATTTACTAAATTGTTAGTAGGTACATCTATAGGGACGACGGCGGCTATTGTGCCTCTAACGGTTTATGTAGCGCCGTACATAGCGCGTTTAGTAGAAAACTCTTTACTGGAAGTAGATGACGGTATTATTGAAGCAGCTAAAGCGATGGGGGCATCACCTCTTCAAATTATACGCTACTTTTTGTTACCTGAAGCATTAGGTTCACTGATTTTAGCTATAACTACAGCAATTATAGGTCTTATTGGTAGTACGGCTATGGCAGGTGCTGTAGGTGGCGGCGGTATAGGTGATCTTGCATTAGTATACGGTTATCAACGTTTCGATACTATGGTAATCATTATTACTGTCATTGTGTTAATTATTATCGTACAAGTTATTCAGTCATTAGGTAACTTTATTTCAAGGGTTATTCGTAGAAATTAAGTACTTAATTATATATTGAAAATTACAATTGTTAGGGGGCATTTTCTAGATGAAGAAAATTCTTGGTTTATTAATAGCGGCAGTTATTGTGTTAGCTGCTTGTGGAGGCAATAATGACAAAAAAGTAACTATTGGTGTAGCTTCTAATGATACAAAAGCTTGGGAGAAAGTAAAAGAATTAGCTAAAAAAGATGATATAGATTTAGAAATTAAACACTTTTCAGATTACAACGTACCTAATAAAGCTTTGAGTGACGGTGATATTGATATGAATGCTTTTCAACACTTTGCATTTTTAGATCAATATAAAAAAGCGCATAAAGATGCTAAAATTCAAGCGCTAAGTACAACTGTTCTTGCGCCACTGGGTATTTATTCTGATAAAATTAAAAATATTAAAGATGTTAAAAAGGGCGCTCAAGTAGCCATTCCTAACGATGTATCTAATCAAGCACGTGCGCTTAAATTATTAGAGTCTGCTGGATTAATTAAATTGAAAAAGAATTTCGGTTTAAATGGAACTACTAAAGATATTGAAAGCAATCCCAAAGATCTCAAAATCAAAGCTGTAGATGCACAACAAACAGCACGTGCATTATCAGATGTAGACATTTCAGTTATTAATAATGGTGTAGCAACTAAAGCAGGTAAAGATGCTAAGAAGGACCCAATTTATTTAGAAAAAGTAAGTTCAGACGCTGTGAAACCATACATTAATGTTATAGCAGTAAATTCTAAAGATATGGATAATAAAACATACAAGAAAATTGTAGAATTATATCATTCTAAAGAAGCCCAAAAAGCGCTTAAAGAAGACACTAAAGATGGTGAAAAAGCAGTAGATTTATCTAAAAAAGAAATCAAAGAAATTGAAGATGACTTAGTTAAAAAATAATTAACAAATTTATATTTAAGACGTAATACTCATTTCAATACTGCCGACAAAATATCATTTTGACGGCAGTATTTTCTTGCTTTAGGCATTATGAAAGTTATGTAAATATCTTTGTTTTTATTGAATGTTCTACTTAATTCGTTTATCTTTTGATATTACTTTTTAAATAGAATGAAAATTGTATTCAGTTGTGAGGGTAATACTGTGTAGTTGTCATTAGTGAATTCGTAATAAAATTGTCATTGTAATTTATGATAAATTGTATTAGTTTAGATAGGCAAAATGATATTTGTCTGGAGTGCTATTTTTTAAATGAAATAATATTTTGTAATCATAATGTCATCTAAAACACACATCCTATACATAATTAAAGAGTATAATGTGCTTGTATTAAAAAATTCGGGGATAAAAAAAGACAAGTAGAGGAGGATTTCAAGTGCAAAAAAAATATATTACTGCCCTTATCGGAACAACAGCAATTAGTGCTTTAGCAACTACGCAAGCACATGCAGCAACGACACATACAGTAAAAAGTGGAGAATCAGTTTGGTCAATTTCTCATAAATACGGTATTTCAATTGCTAAATTAAAATCACTTAATGGCCTAACTTCAAACTTAATTTTCCCTAATCAAGTACTTAAAGTATCAGGATCATCATCTAGCGCGTCAAAATCTAAGACATCATCTAATAGTGGTTCAGTGTACACTGTAAAAGCGGGAGACTCATTATCATCTATTGCAGCTAAATACGGAACTACTTATAAAAATATTATGAAGTTAAATGGTTTAAATAACTTCTTAATTGTACCTGGTCAGAAGTTAAAGGTTTCTGGATCAGTATCAACGTCTAAATCTACAAGTGGCTCTAAAAAAGCGACTTCAAGTAGCTCAGGTCGTACATCTACGTACACTGTTCAATATGGTGACTCTTTATCATTAATTGCAAGTAAGTACGGTACTTCATATCAAAAAATCATGCAATTAAATGGACTTTCTAATTTCTTTATCTACCCAGGTCAAAAATTAAAAGTGCCAGGTGGAGGTAGTGGAGGTTCAAGTAGTTCATCTACTAGTAAATCAACTTCAAGTGGTGGCTATTATACGCCAGTTTTCTACCACCAAAACTTATATACATGGGGTCAATGTACTTGGCACGTGTTTAACCGTCGTTCTGAAATCGGAAAAGGTATCAGCACATATTGGTGGAATGCAAATAATTGGGACAACGCAGCAGCTGCAGATGGTTATACTATTGATTATAATCCGACAGTAGGTTCAATTGCTCAAACTGACGCTGGTTACTACGGTCATGTAGCCTTTGTTGAACGCGTGAATAGTGATGGTAGTATTTTAGTCTCTGAAATGAACTGGAGTGCAGCACCAGGTTACATGACTTATAGAACTATCCCTTCATATCAAGTTAGAAATTATAAATTTATTCACTAAGTGATATATCATTTAAACAATAAATTAAGCTGACGAGGTCACTCATCCTCGTCAGCTTTACTGTGTTTAAATGTTTAAATTGAGATTTCTTAGTAAGTGATGATAATTCTTTACTGCTGCAGAATATGTTAATTTCTCTTGATTTCTTACATTTCTTAATGGATGTTCCACAATGTCTATCATTCGATGAGCTAATTGCTCGATGTGGTTTTCCTCTATTAAATAACCATTTTCTCCATGATTGATAATTTCGTTAGGTCCATATCGAACGTCATATGATAGAACAGGGCAACCCATTTCAATGCTCTCCATAATAGTCAATCCAAAACCTTCATACTTACTTGTTAATATAGAAGCTTTCGATTTTTCAAATTCTACTAAAGGCTTTTTTGTATATTTTGAAATTTTAACCATATCTTCAAGATGGTACTCAGCAATCAAGCTTCTCATCATAGGTAATTGATTATCTTCATCCCTACCAAATAAATGTAATTTTGTTTGATGACCACTTTTAACAAACTTATCATAAGCTTTAATTAAATGATCCATTTGTTTTTCACTACTAAATCTACCGATATAAATGAAACGATCTTCTTGTATAACTTCATTTTCACCTTTTCTATGATTGAGTTCTATAAAATGAGGTATGAGTTCAAAGCGTTCATTTTCAATAGGATACATCTCTTGAATATCTTGCATTTGTTGGTGCGTAAGTACTATATATTTATCCACGTTATTGCTATGTTCTAAAGCATATTTATAAGATTTTTTAGTTTTACCCTCTTTTAAATGCGAACTATGAAAGACTAAGATATTTTTAGTTTGATGCGTTTGTTTAATTAATGGTGCATCTAAAAATCTTGCATCACTAAACACCACATCGTTGTCTTTAAAACGCGATTGAAAGTAATACTGCGCAAGTACTTTATCATTTTTAAAAGTTTTAATAACTTTGCCATTTTCGTATAACTCGACGCAGATAATTTTATTTTTCTCATTATTATTAAAATATCTTTTACAATACATGGTACCTTCAGCATCTATTAATTCATCACTGTGTCTTATTGATGAGTTATTTACATAGAAAATTTTTCTGTGAAGTAAGCCATATAAATTATATTCATGTCGCTCATACTTTAAACCAGTTGAAGGCGAGATATAGTCTTCATATTGAAGAACATTAGATTGGCCATAATATTTGCGAAAACGGACATATGACTTCTTATTATAGTAATGAACCTCGCTTTGGTCTTTGCCTAATTCATATTTTAGACCTTTAATTTTACGTTTAGTTTTAACGTATTTAGGATTTTTAGTAATAAAAGTTTTGGGAACCTTATAAAGTTTGAAATTAGACAACCATTCATACATATTTTCAAACTCTATATTTTTAGTAATTTTATTTTCTTTTAAAAAACGTTTGTAGACACTTGGGTAGTTGCCATAATAGTTTGTGGTAAGAATTTTAGTAGGTAAGTTAAATTCTTCATCTATAAGTTTGATACGTCTTAAAAGAGCTTGGGTTCTTCCACCGTGAGAAATAGGAAGTGTTGTTGTGACAGTGTAAAGCATGTAAATGTCTCCTTTAGTAGTTACCTTCATACTGTTGCATTAGAATACTATCAAAAATTAATTATCACACATGTTAAAGATTTTTATGAAAATTACAAGAAAATCGAATATAAAAAGACGAAACAATTAGTACATTCTTTAAGAATGAATAACGTTTCGTCTTCCTTTCTCAATCATAATCTTTAATATTCATTTTTAACTTTACGGAAACTAGTAAATAAGCGTAAACCGTTTATCGCGAATGAAGTAAGCGCACCTAATTTACGTAATTTTGATGGTGACTTAATAGATACATAAAAATCGATGATTGTACCGATAGCACTTAGACCCAATGATAAATATACCATTTGTTTATTTTTAGCATCGTGACGTATTCCATTATAACCGTCGACGATGAAACCTGCCATGTTAAATAAGTTAGATAAACGTACAGCGCCAGTTTGTTTTGCCATAAAAAATTCCCTCCGAATGATATCTTTGCATGAAAAGCATACGCTCATAAATGATTGATATATTGTTATACTCAAAATTATCCATTTTGAACTCAATCACTTCATCATTTAATTTATGATAACATAATACTAAATATAAAAAGCTTTTTGAAGTAATAAAGAATAGGGTAGGGTGTTTATTCGAATGATTAAATGTGTTTGTTTAGTTGAAGAGAAAGAAAATCAAATTTTACTCGTTCAAGTTCGTAATAGAGACAAATATTATTTCCCGGGTGGTAAAATCGATGAAGGTGAAAGCTATGTTGAGGCGTTACAACGAGAACTTAAAGAAGAGTTACGCCTCGATTTGGCTGAAACTGATTTAGAATTTATAGGCACCGTTGTTGGAAAGGCATATCCTCAACCAGATACGCTTACTGAATTAAACGGATTTAAAACGACAAATGCTATTGATTGGTCCAGTATAACTGCTGACAATGAAATTACTGATATTAGATGGTTTAATATCAATGATTCAGAGAACATAGCACCTGCCGTATTGACTTGGATAGACCAATTTTCTAAAAAAGCTAAAGGCTAGGTGAAAAATGTGTATTTAAAAGCATATGAACCGGAATTATTTGAGCAAGTCGAAAACTTAGAAATTCTAGAAAGTGACTATAAATTTACGAAATCACCAGTTGAAAACATCAAATCGGCTAATCAAGATAGTGATAGACATCCTACGTTAGTTATGAATAATGAGTCGTGTATCGCGTTTTTCACTTTACACGAAGGAAATGGGCCTAAACCATTCACTGATAATCCAAAGGCCATTTTCTTTAGATCATTTAGTGTTGATCAACGTTATAGAGGACAAGGCATAGGTAAGAGGACCCTTGAAATATTGCCTGCATATATTAAACAACATTATCCATGCATTAATGAAATTACATTAGCAGTAAATACAGATAATGAGAAAGCAATCAATTTATATGAGCAAGCTGGTTATCGCCACACACATGATAGTGAATTAATAGGGCGACCTGTTTACGTGATGTCGCTAAAAATTTAATCATAATAATAAGACCCCAATGCTAAGAGAATAAGGCACTGGGGTCTTTAAATATATTAATCATTCTTAAGATGTTGTGATTGAGTAGAATTTTTACGTTTTTTATTTTTAATCATCAAAGCAGTTACCCATGCAGTTATTGGAATACTGAGTGCAACTGCAATGCCTCCTAGTAATATCGACACAAATTCTTGAGCGAAAATTTTAGAATTAATAATATGTCCAAAAGAATAATGTAATTTAAAGAACCAGAAAAATAAAGTTAATTGACCCCCAAAATATGCTAAATAAATAGTATTGGCAGAAGTAGCTAAAATTTCTCTACCTACTCGCATGCCAGAAGTGAATAGTTGTCTTTGATTTAGTTCCGGATTGGTCTCGCTTAATTCATACATTGGTGAGCTAATTGTAATGGCTAAATCGATTACAGCGGCTATAACAGCCAAAACGATTGTAAAAACCATAAACTCTATCATATCAATACCAATATTCATTGAATACACATATGTTTCATCTTGTTGTTCTGTCGCAAACCCTTGAAGATGACCTACCTTAACCGATAGGAAAATAACTAGTATCAATATGAGTGTCGTAATTATTGTACCGATAAATGCTGCTTGTGTTTTAACGTTATAACTATTTAACACGAATAAGTTCACAGCAGCAATAACTATGCAGAAGATAAAAGTTACTAAGTAAATCGGTACACCAAAAATTATTAAAATGATACTAATAATAAGTATGATGAAGTTTAAAAATAGTGTGAAGAAAGAAATGAGACCTTTTTTTCCTCCGAAAATTATCATTAGCACCAAGAGTAATAAGCCTAAAATTGTTATCGCACTCATTGTTTAGCACCTCTCAATTTTAGCAATACTTCCATTAATGCAATGGTAATAGGAATTGTTAACACAATGCCTATGCCACCTGTCATGGCTCTAGCAACTTCTAATGACCAATTCATTGAAATGGTGTAAGTGATTGTATTAGCATTTTTCAAATAAATTAGAAACATTGGTAAACTTCCAGACAGATAAGAAAAAAGTAAGATGTTGGTCATTGTACCCATAATATCTTGGCCAATGTGACGTCCCGCAAGCGCCCAACGACCCATTGTTATATTTGGAGTACGTTGAAGAATTTCATACATTCCACTTGAAATCGTAATGGCTACGTCCATAATAGCTCCGAGCGTTCCAATTAAGACGGAAGCGAGAAAGACGTCTTTAGGAGGTAGTGTAAGGAAGGTCATAGTTTCATACTTAATCCCGTTACCACCTGTCATTTTAATCACTAATTCTGTAATTCCAACGCAAAGAAATGTACCAATGAGTGTACTTACTATTGTGACGAGTGTACGCATGTGCCACCCAGTTACAAGTAATAGGGTTAACGTTGTCGAGACAATAATCGCGATCGTCATTAATAGGAATAAGTTGATTTGCCCATTTTGATTGTGTATATAGATTGCCCCTATGACGGCAATTGTATTGATGATTAGTGATAATATTGATTGTAAGCCAACTTTTTTACCAACGATGAGTACTGTGAGTAGGAAGATTCCTGTTATTGCCACAACCAAACCATCACGTTTTTTCTCTATAATATTGGCATCACTAGGTTTCTTAGAAATATGTAATAACACTTTGTCATTTTTGGAAAATGACTCCGAGTCCGCTTGAGATTTTACATATTGGTGGTCAATCGTTGCTGTTTGACCTTTAAATTTACCATTCAAAATTTCTAAAGTGAGTTTTTCTTTATATTTAATATCTTTATTGTGTTGTTCATCCGTAATTTTTTCAGTGTGAATAGGATGTACATTTGTAATTTTTCCTATCGGCATATTGTAAAATTTATCGTTAAAAAACGTAAATATAAATAAGCCAAGAAAGATGCAACAAAAAATTATAATCATCCAACTGAAAGGCTGTTTAAAAAAAGATTTGAACTGCATATTTGAACCTCAATTCTCAATTTAGTGTATTAAATTGACATAGTGATTATACGCCCATTAATCAATGATTACAAAAATTTATAAAATGAGTTAATTGAATGATTCGTCGGATTTTATAAATAAAGCGAGTGTGATTAACGATGTGTTCAACTAAAATTGAGCCGTTTGATTAATCATAGTATGAATATAATGCCATACTAAATCTATATCTTTTTTCTTATTATCATATTTAGTGATGGCGCATATTGTTCTTTTTAATTCAGTATGTGAAAGAGGGATTTGGACCCAATCTTCGCTTTCGTTAAGATGAATATTTTCATTGCTAATAATAAATCCTTTATTTTGACGCACGAGATACTGAGCAAGTTGTTTATTCGATAATGTATACACATTTGCTTTAATTAATTGTTCGAGTTTCTTTTTTATTGAGTTGGCGAAAGGCATGAGACAATATAATGATTCATTTTCAAGTTGAGTTAAAAGGGGTTGAGTTGTCAAAGTAATGGGATGGTCTTTAGGCGCATACATATGATATTTCTCTTCGAATAAAGGTGTGACATGAAGTTCTGTCTGTGTTGTTATATCCTTAGTCATTTCAATAAGCCCTATATCGAGTTGGCCCGAATTTACTCGATCTACAATGTGATTATGTTTCAAGAGTTGCGGCGTTATAATACTCTCACTTTGTTGCTCAAAGGATTGTACTAGTGGCAACATCATTTGTGAAATGTCGCCTTCTTCGTAACCAATATAAATCGTCCGTTGATCTGTAGAAGCTTGCTGTTTGAATAATTGAATCGTGTGGTCCATTTGTTTGAGAATTTGAGTAGCTTGAGACATGAGTTTCTTTCCCTCGGAGGTGAGGATGATATTCCTACCACTTCTTTTAAAAAGGGTTACGTTCAACTCTTTCTCAAGTTGTGTGATTTGACGACTTACCGCTGACTGCGCAATGTTTAATTCTAAAGCGGCATCTGATATATGTTCACGACGTGCCACTTCTACAAAGTATTTAAGTTGTTTAATCTCCACAATAGCCACTCCTTATTAATTGACGAAAAATTCTAAAATTTAAAATGGTATAAGTGTATTATAGCAGTAATTTGAGTAATTGTTCTATTTTTTAGATGAGTTATATCTAATTTATATATTGAACAGATAAATATATTACATTATAGTAATTATTATTAAACTAAAATTGTCAGAAAATTCTAATAAGAGGAGTGTGCATCATGTACAATGAGAAATTAAAAAAAGGTTTATATGATTATCGTGAAGAGCATGATGCGTGTGGTATTGGATTTTATGCCAATATGGATAATAAAAGGTCTCATGATATTATTGAAAAATCTTTAGAAATGTTACGTCGGTTAGACCATCGAGGTGGCGTTGGTGCTGACGGTATCACTGGTGATGGTGCGGGCATAATGACTGAAATTCCATTTAAGTTTTTTGATCAATTAGATGAAATTAATATTCCCGGCGAAGGTAACTATGCTGTGGGATTATTTTTTTCTAAAGAAAAAGTTAAAGATTCGATTCATGAACCCATTTTTAACTCATATTTCGAAAATGAAGGTTTCAAAGTTATTGGTTATCGAGATGTCCCTGTAAATACTAATGCGATAGCTAAACATGTTGCTGATACAATGCCTTACATTCAACAAATCTTTGTAGATATTAGAGGCGTTGAACATGTTGAAAAACAATTATTTTTAGCGAGAAAACAGATTGAGAGATATGGAGAAGAGCAATCACTGGAGTTATATTTCACAAGTTTATCCAAGAGGACAATTGTTTATAAAGGTTGGTTACGCTCTGATCAAATCAAAGAATTATATTTAGATCTTCAGAATGAAACGTTTCAATCTAAATTAGGATTAGTGCATTCAAGATTTAGCACAAATACTTTTCCCAGCTGGAAACGTGCACATCCTAACCGAATGCTCATGCATAATGGTGAGATTAATACAATTAAAGGTAATGTGAATTGGATGAGAGCACGCCAAAATAAATTGGTTGAGACGTTATTTGGAGATGAAAAAGATAAAGTTCATTTCATAGTAGATGAAGATGGAAGTGATTCAGCTATTGTGGATAATGCGCTTGAGTTTCTTTCATTGGCTATGGAACCTGAAAAAGCAGCAATGTTATTGATTCCAGAACCTTGGTTATATAACAAAGCTAATGACAAAAATGTGCGTGCTTTTTATGAATATTATAGCTATTTAATGGAACCATGGGACGGTCCAACGATGATTTCATTTTGTAACGGCGATAAAATTGGTGCGCTTACAGATAGAAATGGTTTACGTCCAGGCCGCTATACGATTACTAAAGATAACTTTATTGTATTTTCTTCTGAAGTTGGTGTAGTTGATGTGCCGGAAGAGAATGTCGCTTTTAAAGGACAACTTAATCCAGGCAAATTGTTACTCGTCGACTTTTTACAAAATAAAGTAGTCGAAAACAATGACTTAAAGGCAGATATAGCTAGCGAATTACCTTATCAACAATGGTTAGAAACATTTAAAATTGATGATCGCTTTGATCGAATAGATTATGAGCCGTCTGATTGGGATGAACATACGTTATTTCGTCTGCAAAAGCAATTTGCCTATACTAAAGAAGATATAAATAAATACATGGTTGATTTAGTTAGTAGCAAAAAGGATCCTATTGGAGCGATGGGGTATGACGCACCAATTGCTGTTCTTAATGATAAGCCAGAATCATTATTTAATTATTTTAAACAATTATTTGCGCAAGTCACTAACCCTCCTATCGACGCTTATCGAGAGAAGATTGTAACGAGTGAAATGTCATATTTAGGTGGAGAAGGTAATTTACTTCATCCTGATGAGACAGCGCTACAACGTATTCAATTGAAGAAACCTGTTATTACTGAGGCACAACTTGCTTCCATAGACTCAAGTTGCTTCAATGTAACCCATCTATCAACGGTGTATACAGGGGAGCTTGAAAGTGCATTAAACTCACTTGGAGAACAAGCAATTGAAGCAGTAAAATCCGGTGCTAAGATTATTGTGCTAGATGATCAAACACTTGTCTCACAGGAAGGTTATGCGATGCCAATGTTACTTGCTCTTAGTCATGTTCATCAGTTACTGATACGTGAAGGATTGCGAATGGATACAAGTCTTGTAACTCTAACAGGTGAAACTAGAGAGGTACATCATGTGGCATGTCTACTTGGATATGGTGCTAATGCAATCGTACCTTATCTTGCGCAACGTACGATTGAACAATTGACACTTAAAGGACAGTTATCTGGTTCAGTAATTGAGAACGTAGAAACGTATACACGCGTATTATCAGAAGGTGTCATAAAAGTTATGGCGAAAATGGGAATTTCAACTGTGCAAAGTTATCAAGGGGCGCAGATTTTTGAAGCAGTTGGATTATCTCAAGATGTTATAGATCGTTATTTTACTGGAACACAGTCAAAAATATCTGGAATAAGTATTGAACAAATCGACAATGAGAATAAAGCGCGACAAAGTAATGCAACAGATTACTTAGAATCAGGTAGTACATTTCAATGGAGACAACAAGGTCAACATCATGCATTTAACCCTCGTACAATCTTTTTACTACAACATGCTTGTAGAGAAAATGATTATGAACTGTTTAAAGAATTTTCAGAGGCAGTCAATGATAAACGTACAGATCACATACGTCATCTGTTAGAGTTTAAAAAACAAAAAGCCATTGATATTAGTCGTGTGGAGCCGGCAAGTGAAATTGTGAAAAGGTTTAATACTGGTGCTATGAGTTATGGTTCAATTTCAGCTGAAGCGCATGAAACTTTGGCACAGGCGATGAATCAAATTGGTGGTAAAAGCAATAGTGGTGAAGGCGGAGAAGATCCGTCTCGATATGAATTGCAAAAGGATGGAAGTAATAAGACGAGCGCAATTAAACAAGTTGCGTCCGGACGATTTGGTGTAACGAGTGATTATCTCCAACATGCAAGAGAGATTCAAATCAAAGTAGCACAAGGCGCTAAACCAGGGGAAGGTGGACAATTACCAGGGTCAAAGGTCTATCCGTGGATAGCTGAAACAAGAGGTTCAACGCCGGGTATAGGATTGATTTCTCCTCCACCACATCACGATATTTATTCTATAGAAGATTTAGCTCAACTTATTCATGATTTAAAAAATGCGAATAAAGAAGCGGATATTGCAGTTAAATTAGTTTCTAAAACAGGTGTAGGAACCATCGCTTCAGGGGTAGCTAAAGCATTCGCCGATAAGATAGTCATTAGTGGTTATGACGGAGGTACTGGGGCTTCACCAAAGACCAGTATTCAACATGCTGGAGTTCCTTGGGAAATAGGATTAGCGGAAACACATCAAACATTGAAATTAAATCATTTACGTAGTCGAGTGAAGTTAGAAACAGATGGTAAGTTACTCACTGGAGTAGATGTAGCGTACGCTTGTGCGCTTGGAGCGGAAGAGTTTGGATTTGCGACAGCCCCACTTGTTGTATTGGGATGTATCATGATGCGTGTATGTCACAACGATACATGTCCAGTAGGAGTTGCTACGCAAAACAAAGATTTACGTGCGCTATTTACAGGTAAGGCGCAACATGTAGTCAACTTTATGTATTTCATTGCTGAAGAACTACGAGAAATTTTAGCTTCTCTAGGTCTAGCGACAGTAGAGGAGTTAGTAGGTAGAACAGATTTACTACAGCGTTCTTCTAAGTTAACTTCTGGAAGCAAAGCTGCAGCAATTCAAATAGAGAATCTTATCGAACAGTCTGAAGGACCTAATACGAAACAAATAATGCAAGATCATCACTTAGATATCGGCTTTGATTTGAATTATCTATATCCAGATGCTAAGCACAGTATTCAAAATGGACATTCATTCACAGGAAGTTATGTGGTCAACAATGAACAAAGAGATGTAGGCGTTATCACAGGTAGTGCCATTGCACGTCAATACGGAGAAGAAGGCCTTCCTGAGGATACAATATTCGCTTATACAGAAGGGCATGCCGGCCAAAGTCTTGCTGCTTATGCGCCACACGGTTTGACGATTCATCATACTGGTGATGCGAATGACTATGTAGGTAAAGGTTTATCAGGTGGAACAGTTATTGTTAATGCGCCAAATGAAGAGCGAGAACAAGAAATTATCGCAGGTAATGTAAGTTTTTATGGAGCATCAAGAGGAAAAGCTTATATAAATGGTAAGGCGGGAGAACGTTTTTGTATTAGAAATAGTGGCGCTGATGTTGTGGTAGAAGGTATTGGAGACCACGGACTAGAGTACATGACTGGTGGACATGTCATTATTTTAGGAGATGTTGGTAAAAACTTTGGCCAAGGTATGAGTGGCGGCGTAAGTTATATCTTCCCATCAAGTATTGAAGAATTTAAAAAGGTCAATGCACTAGAAACTCTTGAATTTAGTGAGGTTCGCTATGATGAGGAAAAAGCATTAATTAAAGAGATGCTTGAAGCGCATTATAAACATACACGTAGTACGAAAGCACGACAAATTTTGAATCAATTTGAAAATGTAAGCCAATATGTAGTGAAAGTCATACCGAAAGATTACAAATTGATGATGCAAAAAATTGATTTACAAAAACGACGAATAGAACAAGTAGATGAAGCGACACTCGCAGCATTTTATGATGATAGGAAAAGTATTGAAGAAGAATTACAACCAGCAGTAGTTTATTAAAAAAGTGGGGGATAATCATGGGCGAATTTAAAGGATTTATGAAATATAATAAACAGTCTTTATCAGAATTGTCTTTGGTAGATCGTCTTTCTGGTCATGATGCGTTTCAACAACGCTTTACTAAGGAAGATGCCTCCGTTCAAGGTGCACGCTGTATGGATTGTGGCACACCATTTTGCCAAACAGGACAGTTATATGGAAGAGAAACTATCGGCTGTCCTATTGGAAATTATATACCAGAGTGGAACGATTTAGTATATCATCAAGACTTTAAAACGGCTTATGAAAGATTGAGTGAGACAAATAATTTTCCGGAATTTACTGGACGTGTATGCCCCGCGCCATGTGAGAATTCTTGTGTTATGAAAATCAATAGAGAATCCGTTGCAATTAAAGGTATTGAGCGTACTATTATAGATGAAGCTTATGATAATGGTTGGGTTAAACCAAAGTATCCTGAAGAACGTAAAGAGCAAAAAGTTGCAATAGTAGGAAGTGGACCTGCAGGACTTACAGCTGCTGAAGAACTCAACATTAAAGGGTACCAAGTGACCGTGTTTGAAAAAGCACATGAACCAGGTGGCTTATTAATGTACGGTATCCCAAATATGAAATTAGATAAAGATGTAGTACGTCGTCGTATAGCGTTAATGAAAGAGGCAGGTATAGAGTTTAAAACAAGTGTTGAGATTGGCGTTGATATTAGTAAAGAAGAGCTTGAAGATGCATTTGATGCAATTGTTTTATGTACGGGTTCGCAGAATGCGAGAGATTTACCTTTAGAAGGACGTATGGGCTTTGGTATTCATTTTGCAATGGATTACCTAACTGAACAAACACAATATCTCAATGGAGAAATTGATGAAGTTTCTATTACTGCTAAAGATAAAAACGTTATTATCATAGGTGCAGGTGATACAGGCGCCGACTGTGTAGCGACTGCATTGCGTGAAAACTGTAAATCAATCGTACAATTTAACAAGTATACTAAGCAGCCTGAAGAAATTACCTTTGAAAGTAATACATCTTGGCCTTTAGCCATGCCTGTATTTAAAATGGATTATGCGCATAAAGAATATGAAGCAAAATTTGGTAAAGAACCAAGAGCTTATGGGGTACAAACAATGCGCTATGATGTAGATGGTCTTGGTCGTGTGAGAGGATTGTACACTCAAGTGCTGCAAGAGACATCTGAAGGCATGGTAATGTCAGATGGTCCAGAACGTTTTTGGCCAGCTGATTTAGTCTTATTATCAATTGGTTTTATAGGAACAGAAACAACTATTCCTCATGCGTTTGGTATTAAAACTGAACGTAATAAAATAGTTGCTAATGACATTGACTTCCGAACTAATCATCCTAAATTTTTTGCAGCTGGAGATGCTCGTAGAGGTCAAAGTTTAGTCGTATGGGCAATCAAAGAAGGTCGCGCTGTAGCACGATCTGTTGACCAATATTTAAATAAAAAAATTCTGGTGTAGACACAAAATAATTATATTGACTTTTAATGAACGCTATTATATGATTGTTATTGTGTTCATTGGAGGAATACCCAAGTCCGGCTGAAGGGATCGGTCTTGAAAACCGACAGGGCCTTAACGGGCCGCGGGGGTTCGAATCCCTCTTCCTCCGCCATTAGAATTAAAATCCAAGACTAATAGATATAAAAGGCAAGTACTTATTTTAATGAGTATTTGCCTTTTTTATTTTGCTTTTACCCTCCTCTAACTGAATTGCTCATACATACAAATAGAATTTTTTTAAATTTATCGATTTTTATATATTAGCAATGTGCCTATCATTTCGAAATTTTGAGTTCATTAAAAGAGTAATCTAAACTCATATATAAGTTGTTGATGAAATTTTTACGCTTGCAAAGGGATATGAAATTATAGTATTATAAATCTTACCGTGCTAGGTGGGGAGGTAGCGGTTCCCTGTACTCGAAATCCGCTTTATGCGAGACTTAATTCCTTTGTTGAGGGCGCATTTTTGTGAAGTCTGCCCGAAGCACGTAGTGTTTGAAGATTTCGGTCCTATGCAATATGAACCCATGAACCATGTCAGGTCCTGACGGAAGCAGCATTAAGTGGATCCTCATATGTGCCGTAGGGTAGCCGAGATTTAGCTGTCGACTTCGGTAACGTTTATGATATGCGTTCGATACAAAGGTGCACGGTATTATTATGAGATTTAAGCAAATATCACATAGATAAAAGGCTGGGACATATCAGATTGTCGTAGCCTTTTTTATTTTGGCAGTAGTTAACTGATCTGGAAATATGTTTGAACCGAGCTTCTCATACTTCTAAACAACTTTGTCAGCTAGCCTCTACTAGAGATGAATTATAAAAAATTTTATATACAAACCAAGTTGGAGTGGGATAGTGAAATTAATTTTTTACAAATTTAAATTTCTATCCCACTCTTCTTTCATTAAATAGATTAATTTTCAATAATTTGTTAAGGTTATAACGAACTAAGCAAATAATATATAACGTGTATTGATATATCATTAAAAAGTTGATAGAAAAATTGGAGGATACATGCAAATATTTTTAAGTACTTTAACTGAAGTTGATTATGAACGATCACTTGATAGCATTGAACAAAATTATGATCAAGACCCAGAGATGAGTTGGAAAGAACGTGCCAGAGTTAAGAATCTCAGAAAATCCGAGAATTATAATTCTGAATTAGAAGTTATTGCTAAAAATGATACGAACGATGTCATTGGCCATGTCTTATTAGGAGAAATTTTATTAGTTTCTAATAATCATCAAACTACTGCACTAGCAGTTGGAGCTTTATCAGTACAACCAGATGTGCGTGAACAAGGACTAGGAAAAGCTTTAATGCAAGCAGTAGAAGAGCGTGCCAAAGCTGAAGGGTATCCAGCAATTTTTGTTCATTGCTATACTGAATTTTTCAATCACATAGGATACGTTGATGCGAAACAATACGATATTGTTATGGAAGAATTAGGTAACGATGATACCTTAAGTGTGAAATTTTTAACTTCAGACATAGCATCACTTCATGGTATGACTGTTATGTTACCTGAAGTATTTGATTAATTTTTTCATTGAAAAGAATTGTTACGAACATGATATAATGATGAGTAATTGTTAATGGAGGTGTTACAGTGGATTACCAAGCTTTGTATCGAATGTATAGACCGCAAAGTTTCGATGATGTTGTTGGACAAACACACGTCACGAAAACGTTACGTAATGCCATCTCTAAAGGTAAACAATCACATGCTTACATTTTCAGTGGACCCAGAGGAACTGGGAAGACAAGTATCGCAAAAGTGTTTGCCAAGGCGATTAATTGCCTTAATAGCGATGATGGAGAACCTTGTAATGAGTGTGCGATTTGTAAAGGTATTACTCAAGGTACAAATTCTGATGTGATTGAAATTGACGCGGCGAGTAATAACGGTGTGGATGAGATTAGAAATATAAGAGATAAGGTGAAATACGCACCAAGTGAATCCAAATATAAAGTATATATTATAGATGAGGTACATATGTTAACGACGGGGGCGTTCAACGCCTTACTTAAAACTTTGGAAGAGCCTCCTAGTCACGCGATATTTATTCTAGCGACTACAGAACCACATAAAATTCCTCCTACTATTATCTCTCGAGCACAACGTTTTGATTTTAAAGCGATTAGTATGGATCAAATTGTAGACCGCCTAAAGTTCGTAGCTGAATCACAGTCACTAGAGTATGACAATGCAGCATTAGAATTTATTGCTAAAACTTCAGAAGGTGGTATGCGTGATGCTTTAAGTATCATGGATCAAGCGATTGCTTTTGGGGACGAGCGTTTGACACTACAAGATGCGTTAAACGTGACTGGTAGCGTTGATGAAGCGGCATTAAATGATTTGTTCAAAGATGTTGTTGAGGGGAATGTCAAAGAAGCTTTTGGTAGATATCATCACTTTATTTCAGAAGGAAAAGAAGTGAATCGACTTATTAACGACATGATTTACTTCGTTAGAGATACGATAATGATAAAAACATCAAATGAATCAATTGAATATGATGCTTTAGTTAGTTTTGAATTAGACACACTATATCGTATGATTGATATCATTAATGATACACTTGTTTCAATTCGTTTTAGCGTTAACCAAAACGTTCATTTTGAAGTGTTACTAGTTAAACTTGCGGAAATGATTAAAGCGCAACCACAGACTGTTCAGAATATGGCTACAACAGCTGTAGCTACTGAACCTGATAATGATGTACTGCTTCAACGTATGGAGCAACTTGAAAATGAATTAAAAACACTGAAAGCGCAAGGTGCTTCGAATAGTGGTCAAACACAACAACCGAAGAAACCTACACGTACAGTTCAACGCTCTAAAAATGCATTTTCAATGCAACAAATAGCTAAAGTATTAGATAAAGCTAATAAAGAAGACATAAAATTATTAAAAGACCACTGGCAAGAAGTGATTGATCATGCTAAAAGTAATGACAAAAAATCATTAGTAAGTTTACTCCAAAACTCAGAACCAGTGGCAGCGAGTGAAGATCATGTGTTAGTTAAGTTTGAGGAAGAGATTCATTGCGAAATTGTAAATAAAGATGATGAAAAGCGTAACAATATAGAGAGTGTAGTTTGTAATATAGTAAATAAAACGGTAAAAGTCGTTGGTGTACCTTCGGATCAATGGTTAAGAGTTAGATCTGAATATATTCAAAATCGTAACGCTAATGGTGAAAATAACAGCGAGTCAGGAGAGGCACAACAGCCAGCACAAGTTGATGTGGCCCAAAAGGCTAAAGATTTATTTGGTGAAGAAACAGTACATATGATAGACGAAGACTGATACATGACAAGCAATATATTCGTATGTATAATATAATAAAAGCTAATTTTTAATAGAGACTGTTTAATTTCAAGGAGGAAATGATATTATGCGCGGTGGCGGAAATATGCAACAAATGATGAAACAAATGCAAAAAATGCAAAAGAAAATGGCTCAAGAACAAGAAAAATTAAAAGAAGAACGCGTTGCTGGAACAGCTGGCGGCGGTATGGTTACTGTAACAGTTACTGGCCATAAAGAAGTTGTAGATGTAGAAATTAAAGAAGAAGCTGTAGATCCAGATGACGTTGAAATGCTTCAAGATTTAGTATTAGCTGCTACTAATGAAGCGATGAATAAAGCTGACGAGTTAACTCAAGAACGTTTAGGTAAACATACTCAAGGCTTAAACATCCCTGGAATGTGATAACACATGCAATATCCAGAACCAATTTCTAAACTTATAGACAGTTTTATGAAACTGCCAGGCATTGGACCTAAGACGGCTCAACGTCTGGCTTTTCATACTTTAGATATGAAGGAAGACGATGTTGTTCAATTTGCTAAAGCATTGGTAGATGTTAAAAGAGAACTTACTTATTGTAGTGTTTGTGGTCATATCACTGAAAATGACCCTTGCTACATTTGCCAAGATAAGCAACGTGATCGTTCGGTCATTTGTGTTGTTGAAGATGATAAAGACGTTATAGCGATGGAGAAAATGCGCGAGTATAAAGGTTTATATCATGTTCTACATGGTTCGATATCACCAATGGATGGTATAGGGCCAGAAGATATTAACATCCCAGCATTAGTTGAGCGACTAAAAAGTGATGAAGTTAAAGAACTTATTTTAGCAATGAATCCCAACTTAGAGGGAGAATCTACAGCAATGTATATTTCGAGATTAGTGAAGCCAATTGGTATTAAAGTAACACGTTTAGCACAAGGACTATCGGTTGGTGGAGATTTAGAATACGCAGATGAAGTTACGTTATCTAAAGCGATTGCTGGTAGAACCGAAATGTAGATTTAAAATTAATAAGAACGGGCTATAAATACCCAAAGGAGTAATAGCGCAAAGATGTTGTGAATTAGAAATCATCTTTGTGCTTTTTATTTTAATAATAGGGATTCTATAGATTCATGTTTTTGGTGTAAATTCTCAGCTAAGTTTTCCAAGAGTTGCTTATATGTGATTTTTAAATAGCATACGTAATTGGTTAGTAATTAAGGGGGTGAAAATTTTAGATATATTATAAGTTTAAATTTTATGTCCTTGAGTTTTTCCTAAATAAGAGGAAATAATTCATTAAACGTAGCGTAGAGAGGATAATGCATTTATGTTTTATAACTAAAACGGCTGACATTATTAAAGTAGTTGAGACTATGAAACAATAATGAAGTAACTAACTTCAAAAAAAATAAAATTTCTTTAAAGTTTGTGAAATGGCTATAGTAAGATTGTATAATTTATCGCAAAGTTCATTTTTGTCTCTAAAAACGATAGTTATTTCGATATAAAATCATAAAGTTCGGTTATTGGAGGTATAGTGTAGTGATTTTGTTAAGCTAGTGTAAATTTTACTGTTGTTAAAACTCTCTAAAGCCTGTATAGTATTTATTTGTTGAGCGAAACAAATCAACTTAATTCTAAAAAAAGACAATAAAATTAATTATAAAAAGTTATTGACTTCATTATCAATAAAGCGTATAATTAATTCTTGTCGGT
>NZ_KV798352.1:0-5692 GCF_001809655.1 Staphylococcus sp. HMSC055A09 | reverse complement strand
TTATACTATAAATTCAACTTTGCAACAGAACCCTAATTCCCTCACTATTACAAATAGTGAGGGAATTTTTATGATGATGGTTTTAAATATGTCTTTATTGCTTGTAAAACGACGTTTTTTAAGTTGTCTTGTAATTCATCTTTATAGTTATGTTCACGTTCATTAAGGTCTAATGAGCGTATCTGAAGCGTGTCTATAACACCTGTGACTAAACCTTTTTTAGTTTTCACTTCGATATCTAATGGATAACGTTTTTCACGATTTGTAATTGGTAATACCCAAACAAAATCTGTTCCTTTAATGGTCATATTGTTATTCACGATTAAGCATGGTCTAATTTTTTGTTTTTCACGACCTCGAGTGGGGTCTAGGTCAATATAGTATATATCAAATTGTTTGATACTCATATTTCACGACCTACACTTTCTCCAAAATCAATTTCTGACTCGGTGTATCTACCACCATTTTTGAAAAAGTTTGTGATCTCATCTTCAATCGATTCTTCTTTCTTTTTGATAAACAAACCACCATTGATTTCAGATACTTCAACCTTATCTCCTACTTCAAAATCAGCAAGTTGTATGGTTTGTTTGCTTAAACTGATTGCTTTACTGTTTCCACTTTTGAATATGCGTTCAGATGTTTTAATCATAATTATCATCTCCTTATATTCATTATATCAAAATATACTTACTTATGTAAATACATTACAAGTATAAAAAAGAGTAGCAACTCGAAAGTTACTACTCGAAAGACACTTCATATTTTTATAGATATATTATTCTCGACGATAAATCGTTTGAAACGTTGCAATAAATATTACTTATTTTTATCTTTATCTTTCTTACTTGTTGCTAAAAAGTATAAAGGTGTTAGTAATGCGAGTACTAACATTAAATAACGTCTTAATGTTTCGTGGCTGTTGTCCCACGGTATGAAGAATAAAATAAGCATTACTATTATAATTAATATGAGAAAAACTTGTTTCTTTCTGATATTATCACCTCTTATAATACAATCAATACAAAGGCTTTAGCTATGTAATAAGCTAATGTTTTATTAAAGCCTAATTTATTTTGTAATCCTTTGGCAATTGCGTCTGTAATTGTTCCACCAAAGCCTGTGATGTAGTCACAGAATTTAAAGATTGATTGGTAATGTAAGAAAGCAACTTTGACGCCTGCTCTTTTTTCAACTTGTTTTATGTAACCATCCCATGCTTTTTGTCCGACTTTTTTAGCAGTTGCTTTAATTGCTTTAGCACCTGCTTTAGCTCCTAATGTAGCTTTACCTCTTTCAGATTGACCGTTAGCAAGTTGTTTAGCGTCACGTTCCATTTTGTCATATACGCCAGCTTTTTGGAAAGCTTCTTTGTTTTGATGTAAGCCTTCAAGTGCGCCTTCGCCTATTTTTTGAAGCTGTTCAGAAGCCTGTTGAATCTCTTGTTGATTTTGTTCGTAAGCCTTTGCTTCATTTGTTGTAAATAGAATAGTTGGAGCCATTATGCCTACTGCCATCAGACTAGATGAGATTTTTAGAATTTTACTATTCATACAAATTACCTCCAATAATTATTCTTGCTATAAAATTATCATAGTATGATTAGAATAATTATTTTAATTCTTAAGTGTACGAATTATATGCGTAAGTGATTTAATTCTTTTATATTTTAGAGTGAAAATGTTAAAAAAATATAAAAAAGGAACACACTTGATATAAGAACAATAAGACGTTTTATTAATGAATAATTTTTATCCATAAGGAAACACACCTTTCAATATTTTTAATTTTTAACCACACGATATACGGTTGATCTACTGACGCCAGTTGCTTCGGCTATTTGTTCTCCGGTCATTTTTTGTTCATCATATAAAAACTTAATTTCTCTTTTTTTATGGTCAGGCATGGGTGGACGCCCACCGATGCGCCCTCTCGCTCTTGCAGAAGCAAGCCCCTTTTTAGTACGTTCGCTTAAAAGATTGGCTTCAAGTTCAGCAAAAGCACTCATCATCGTAAAAAACATTTTTCCCATTGCATCCTTAGTATTGATATTCATATCAATAATCTGTAATTCGATGTTATTGTTTTCTAACCATTGAGCCAATTCTATTAACTGTTTTGTTGTTCGACCTAAACGATCAAGTTTATAAACAACTAATGTATCTCCTTCACGTAAATACTCTAGACATTTGTCTAACTCTGATCTTTTCGTTTTTCGACCACTCACTTTTTCTTTAAATATTTTTGAACAGCCAAAGTTTTTTAAAGTATCGATTTGGCTATCTAAACTTTGATCTTGTGTTGAAACACGAGCGTAACCAATTTTAGCCATTTGTACACCACGCTTTATTAAATTTTGTTATTTGTTTCACTATTACTGTATCATATCTCATGAAGTAAAGGTAAAATAAGACTTTGTTAATAATACAAGATATGATACTTGTAAGTAAAAAAATAGAAGTTGTCTTAAAATGCTTTATTTTTATGAATTTATGTGAGATAAAATCGATGAAACAAAGATTCATTATTACTTAGCTACTTATTTGTTTCAAAAACGAACGTTTATGATATTATAGAGTTCGTTATTGTACTCAATCTCAATAAATGTTTTTATAATAAATGGAAGGATTAAGGAGGTTGTATGTATGAAAAATATTAATAATACAAGTGAAATTGATAACAGCTATGTTTTGTCGGCTTTAAGTTATTTAAGTATATTTTTTGCACCTATAGTTTTACCTTTATTTACATGGATATTAGCTGATGAGCCTACATCTATACACGGAAAAAAAGCATTAACTAATCACATATTTGCATGGATTTGCTTTTTTGTTGGCAGAGGTGCTTTTATCTTTTCGAAAGAGATTTATGATAAACCTTTTAATCATCAATTATTGATCTCTGTTATATTTATAATAATTACAATTCTATTTTTCTTAATTGCTCTAGTATTATATGTATTCAATATCATTAAAGGTGTTAAAATATTATTAAAAAAGTAAACTTCTTTAATTTAATCTGAGCTTAATGTCACTTTAATTTGGAAGTCAATCCGTGTAAAGTTGAATATAAGCGAGCATACTACAATATATTTCGTATACTTAATAGCGAATGTTTATCTAAGTGTCCCAGTTTTTATTTATAAGACTGGGATTTTTTGCGATAAGTATAGTTATAATGCAAAGTTAGTCTGACATACTCATATTTCAATATTAGTTGCATTACCAATTGTTTTTTTAATATTATCTTTAGCTTGTTCAAACTTATCTTTAGCCATCATTGTACCTTCTTAAAAGTTGAAATAATTTGTTTCGTATCGACAATACAGCATATGGTCAATATAAATTCACATTATAAGTCATTTTATGGTAAAGGCAACGTTTTGGAACAGTAAAAAGACATAATGCCACAAAAACCCCCGATTATTTTATAAATCGGGGGTTAGTTAAATCGTAGATACTATCTTTAACTATTATTTTTAAGTGCGTCATAGATAGCATCATCACATGTAACATCCTTTTTTTCCAATATTATCACCATTTATTTCCAAACCGCTATAATGAATAGGAGACCAATCTTTGTTAGGATGATCATTATCTAGTTGAGTATCATAATTCCATAGTGACCATGATATTTGAGTACCATTTTATATGAAGGAGATGGTTTACATATACGAACGTATGTTCTGTTATATAGTTGAGGTGTTTGTATATGATTCCTAAACAATATGAGGGCGAAACGGATTATCGTAAGATTCCTAGAGAGTATTTAGATTCTAATGTTCCTAAAGGCAGAGGGTTTGTTAAATGGCTAGCTTTTAAGACAATTCCTGAGCAATACCAGCAATTAGATCAGTATATGAAAGATCAAAACAAAAGTGAACGGCCTGAATTTTTTGAAGATCAACTTGATGTACTAAATGAAAAAGTATATTGGAAAATGCATAGTGGAGAAAAAGCTATTATTACGTATTGGAAGCAAGGATATTTTTACGCTCACCAAGCCTACATTAAAAATGTAGATATACTTAAGCAATCGATGATTATAAGTAACGAAGGTGGCAATGAAACAATGGAAATACCGATGAAGGACATCCAAAATATTGAATAAGAAAAGCCACTCGTTCAGAGTGGCTTAAAATTTAACTATACTTAGGGAAAAACAGAACAAAAGAAAAGGATTAGGATTTACCTAAATTCACTATACCATATATCTAATAGTTTAAAAAAGATTGCAAAGCTCTACTTTTTGAACTTATCAATAACTTCGGATGCTTTATCTTTAGCGTTATCAACAACCTCTTTTGCTTTGCCAGACGCTTTATCTTTTTTACCATCTTGTTCTAAATCTTCATTATTCGTTGCATTACCAACTGTTTCTTTAATATTACCTTTAGCTTGTTCAAACTTATCTTCAGCCATCATTGTACCCCCCCTTAAATGTTGAAATAATTTGTTTGGTAACGATAATATAGCATATAGTCATCACAAATTCATACTATACGCTTTTTGTATTATAGGTTAGTTTTGGCCACAGTATATACAAAGGAAAAAGCCTAATGAATTCCTCATTAGGCTTTTGTAGTGTAATTCAAACATGGAGCACACCTAAAACATAATACATATAGTAAGATCAATCAAGAGAAAAAAGTTTGATTAATACTTTTGGCAAGTGGCTAATGTGCTTCATTAGCCACTTGTGCATTTTCTATAAAAAAATGCTAATGAAAATGAAGGGAAGTGAAGAATCACTTCCCTATTTATTTGGAATTTTATTATTTATTTTTTCGTGTTGCACGCTCACACGCATCATCTTTGATGATGCTATTAACAAGTCTATTCGATCTGACAAGGCGCAAAAATTTTTCTTTGAGGCATACGCCAGTCGAAAAATATTTTAGCTTGTCTCCTTGTCATCTCTCATGACGACTTGTTGTTGTGGCTTTGCAACACAGAAAAAATTAAATAAATAATAAAAAAGTAAAGGAGGTGATGTCCAACGAGATGTGGTGGTTGGTTGGGTATTGAAAGAGAAATTGAAGGAGGTGGTTTCTCGTGAAGAACTCCACGAAAAAGCTCCTAATAAGTATTATAAACTTATTAAGAGCTATCGTGACTTTAATTACAGAATTACTAAGATAATTCTGTAAGGAGGAGATTGGGCTCCTCCTTCAATTTAATTTTATTATATCATATAAAGGAGTATTTACAATGAAAGAAAAGATTATAACTCTATTAAAAGTGGTAAGTGTTTTATTAGCGTTATTCAATTTGGTATTAGAGTTTTCATTACTTAATGAACATGAAAATAATTAATATATTTTTGTAATAGGTGTGTGGAGTATGACAAATACTAAGGAGTTTATTAATGATTATTTGCTCATATGTAAAAATATAAGAAATTATAAATTGCGAGAATTTGAAGAGACATTGAATATACAAGAAGGATTATTTGATTCAAATCTGAAATGTCCTTTGGCTTACACAACAATTGGAGAAGAAGAAAATATTGAAGTTCAAGTCACTTTAGACCTTGAAAATATGAGAATAGTTAGAGAAGTAATATTCCGGTTTGATGAGCACAAACAATGTAAGAAAATACAAACTGATGTTTTTAAAGATACAAAAGAAGTTGTTGATTTCACTTCACATATTCACTTTGGTTCTGTTGCAAAGTTGAATTTATAATATAA
>NZ_KV798351.1:0-31707 GCF_001809655.1 Staphylococcus sp. HMSC055A09 | reverse complement strand
CTATCTGAGTCAGAAGCACTATCTGAATCTGAATCGCTATCTGAGTCGGAAGCACTGTCTGAGTCTGAGTCACTATCTGAATCTGAATCGCTATCTGAATCTAAGCCACTGTCTGAGGCTGAATCGCTATCTGGATCCGTGTCGTTGTCTGAGTCTGAATTTAAATCATTTATTGCATCCGAATCAGACTCTCCGTTCTCATCATTTTCAGAAGTTGCAAGTGGATTTATGTTATTTTCATTAGATTGAGGCTGATGACTTATTGAATTGTCGTCACTAAAAGTCTGATTTTCAGATTCTGCTTTATTGATATCATTATTCGAAGAAATGGGCTTTATATTCTCCTCTGCTGCATGTGCATGATCATCAAATAAGGGTGTACTCAACATAAATGCAAAACCTGTTAATACAAACGAATGCTTGATTTTATTGTTATTCATAAGTCAATCACCTCCTCTTTAAATTCTTTTATCATCTTTAGTATATAGAAAATATTAGATTTTTGCATTCAAATAAGACTTTTGAAAATGAATATTAATCTTGTTGAAATTTCATAGTAATTATTTGTACATTATGAAAAGTATAATTATTATAGTATGTATAAATCAAAAGCAAAGGAGTATTTTAAAAATGGGGATTTTTAATAATACTGAAAATGAACAATCATTTAACGAAGCAATTGAAACTAGAAGAACTATTTATAATTTAGAAAAAACAATATCTATTAGTGATGAAGAACTAGAAGAATTAATCGCACATGCTGTAAAGCATATACCTTCTGCATTCAACTCTCAATCAACAAGAATAGTTTTACTTTTGAATGACAAAAATGAACAATTCTGGGAAAATACAAAATCTATTTTAAAAGAAACAATGGGTTTTGACAGAGATTTTGAACCTACTCGCCAAAAAATTGATAATTTCAAACATTCTCATGGCACAATTCTTTATTATGAAGATCAAAGTGTTATTAATGCATTACAAGATAAAATGCCTAACTTCTATGAAAACTTTGAAATTTGGTCAAACCAAGCTAACGCGATGCATCAGTATGCTATTTGGACTGCTTTAGCTACTAAAGGCATCGGTGCATCTTTACAACACTATAATCCAATTGTAGACGAATCTACTGCAAGCCAATTTGATATTCCGAATACATGGAAATTAATCGCACAAATGCCTTTCGGTGATGTACGTGAGAATGCGAAGGAAAAAGAAATCAAACCTGTAGAAGATCGTTTTATTATTAAAAAATAATTAAATTAACTGCGTCTGTGTAGGTATTACACAGACGCTTTTTTGCGTTTAATACTTAACTTTAGTATCTTATAAATAACTCGTAATAGGGAGTGAAGAAAATGAAAATTCAACTTTTTCAATTTCATGTAACTTATGGAAATGCTAATGAAAATGAATCCAAAATACAAAAGTGGTTTAAAGAATACTTAAACGAGGATACGGAGGTCGTTGTTTTACCTGAAATGTGGAACAACGGATACGCTTTAGAAGAATTAAAGGATAAAGCAGATACTAATTTAAAACGAAGTTTTTCATTTATAGCTCAACTGGCTAAACAATTCAATGTTGATATTATTGCAGGTTCTGTATCAAATATTAAAGACAATAACGTGTATAATACAGCATTTTCAGTGAATAAAGATGGTGAGCTAATAAATGAGTACGATAAAGTCCATCTTGTACCAATGCTTAGAGAACCTGAGTTTCTGACTGATGGCAATAAAGTACCTGAACCTTTTCAATTGTCAGATGGTACCCTAGCTACACAAATCATATGCTATGATTTACGGTTTCCTGAATTGTTAAGATATCCAGCTAAAAATGGTGCTAAAATTGCATTTTACGTTGCACAATGGCCTAGTGCTAGACTTAATCATTGGTTGGCATTGCTTAAAGCAAGAGCTATTGAAAATGATATGTATGTAGTTGCAGCTAATGGTTGCGGTAATGATGGAAACACGGAGTACGCTGGATATTCGACAGTTATCAATCCAAATGGTGAGATTGTTCAAGAATTGGGCAGTGATGAAGGTGTCCTCACCACTAATGTAGATTTAGAATTGGTTGATCAACAAAGAGAGTCTATACCTGTATTTAGAAATCTAAAACCTAATTTATATAAATAAAATTAAGCCGTGAGCTTGGGAGGGACTCACGGCTTTGATAACTTATTATTAAGGGAATGTTTTTACAGTTATTTTTTCAATCTATTTTTTGGGGATGTTATTAATTATGAAAAAATTTTAGTGAATTTATCTATTTTATTAATGATAAATTGAATGTTGTTTACGATAGCTTACATGCTAGAAATAATTACCTAATTAAAGGTAGCTAAGAATAATACGTAACACTGAGTCCAAGGAAACTACAGCTTTATAGCAAATGTTGCTCACTTGCTATTAACTTTGGGTTATTAAGTTGGGATGGCTTAACAACCCATTACTTAGTCATACTATACGAAGAAAACAAAGTTACAATGAAAGAATTCAAAACTTATTTTTTGAATTTTTTAATTGTATCAATGATCCATTTAATGAAATCACTGATTGTAGATACGATATCTGCAGCCATTACACTTCACTCCTTCCAACTAAATAATGGATTTGAATGATTTGGGAAGAATCATTCAATTAAGATTAAGCAAATTTTTCAACTATCTTTCTATCACATCTCTGTGATATGAGTCTATTAAAACATGGTTTTTACATTAAAGTACGATAATTCCTTAACTCATCAAAAAATGTACTTAAGTGTATTTCTATTTATGTTAAAATATCACTTGGGAATTAAAAATAACACTTAGGTATATTTTTTAAACAGTTAGGCATAATATTTAAAATGAGTTGCGCAAAATTGTATAATGTATTATGAGGAGAGTAGTAGGCGAGTGAAAATAATAGATAGAAAAATTGATGAATTTGCTAACTATTTACAGCATAGGAATAACCTAGATCGTATACAATTTTTGAAAGTTCGTTTAGGTATGCAAGTCGTATTTTCAAATATTGAAAAGACTATTGTTGTATACGGGTTAGCACTGATATTCCAGACTTTTTATTACACACTTTTAACTCATATCAGTTATTTTTTAATTAGAAGTAATGCTCATGGTGCACACGCTAAATCATCCCTATTATGTCATATTCAGAATATTATTCTTTTTATTATATTCCCTTATTTAATAATAAAATTTGACGTAGAATATGTAGTTTTATTATTTTTAGCATTAATAGGTTTTACTATAGTTATCAAGAATGCGCCTGTAGCTACCAAAAAACAACCCATACCTAAGCGCTTAATAAGGCGTAAAAAAATACTCTCCATTATTCTATATAGTTTTATTTTAGCGGTATCATTATTAACTACTGAGCCAATTAATAAACTTATTTTATTTGGCGAAATAATAGAGTCTGTAACTCTATTATCTATTTTTTCCCCTAAGGAGGATTTATGATTATGGATGCTTTATTCAATTTAGTTCTCAAATTTTTTACTATCATATTTGAATTTATTGGTTTTGTAGCTGGTGCTAACCCTTGTGCTCTATACTACGATGAGCCAGAAGTACCTGATGAATTATCAAAGCTTTATGAATAAATAATTAGAAAGTGTGTTATAAATGGATGCTTTAAACTACGCTCCATATGCTGGTGTTCAGACATTACTATTATTTCTTATTATTAAAATAATATTAGATATTAAATTCAACTATAAGGATTATTTATTCACTTCTGGAATAATAATCCTTTCTGTTTATACTTTTTCTATTTTAGGTAGTAAAACATTACCTATTTTAGTTGTAGTTATTTTCATCTTCTTTTATAAAAAAATTAAGCTTTATTCATTTTTAGCAGTATTAATAAGTAATATAGTTTTATACCTAACTAATTTTCTATCGGTAACTTTGTATTTAAACACGCGAGAAATAATCAATAATAATTCTATTTCCATCTCTTTACATTTTGTAATTTTTGTTGTAATAGCTATATTATTAGCTTATATACTTAAATTTTTATTTAAAAAACTTAAAGGATCCTATTTATCTTTAAATAAGAAATATATTACCATTATTACCATAGTTTTATTATTTTCATTTGTTTTCTTTTACATAATTTCTCAGACTGATTTAAGCGCTAATGATAGCCTTACTTTATATGCTTTTATATTTGTAGGTTTAATTATATTTTTAAGCATTTTAATATTTGTGCTTTCAACTTTCACTCTACGTGAAATGAAGTATAAGCGTAATCTTGAAGAAATTGAAACGTACTATGAGTATACGCTACGTATCGAAAGTATCAATAATGAGATGCGTAAGTTCCGACATGATTACGTCAATATTCTTTCTACGCTTTCAGAGTTTATTCGTGAAGATGATATGCAAGGTCTTAAAAAATATTTCAATGAACAAATTGTTCCCATGAAGGATAATATGAAAACGCGCTCTATAAAAATAAATGGTATTGAAAATCTTAAAGTTAGAGAAATTAAAGGGTTAATTACTACTAAAATTCTTCAAGCTCAAGAGAAAGCAATACCGATTAGTATAGAGGTTCCTGATGAAATTGATAAAATCGAAATGAACACTATAGAGTTCAGCCGTATTTCAGGAATTATTTTGGATAATGCCATTGAAGCTTCAGAAGTTCTTGATGATCCACTTATTCAAATTGCTTTTATTAATAATGAAGAATCTGTTACATTCATTGTGATGAATAAATGTAGCGATGATACCCCTAAAATACATGAATTATTTGAAGAAGGCTTTTCAACTAAAGGCGATAACAGAGGGTTAGGTCTATCTACGCTTAAAGAACTGACTGACCAAAATGAGAACGTCCTATTAGATACTGTTATCGAAAATGGATATTTCGTTCAAAAAGTAGAAATTATTAATACGGAAGCATAAGGATGTGAAATATAGATGAAGATATTCGTTTGCGAAGACGATCCTAGACAAAGAGAAAACATGGTTTCAATTATCAAAAATTACATCATGATAGAAGAAAAACCTATGGAACTAGCTCTCGCAACTGATGATCCTTATGAAGTGCTTGAGCAATCAAAAGAAATGAATGATATTGGTTGTTATTTCTTAGATATTCAATTAGAAGCTGATATGAATGGTATTAAACTTGGTAGTGAAATTCGTAAACATGACCCTGTGGGTAACATTATTTTTGTAACAAGTCACAGCGAACTTACTTATCTCACTTTTGTTTATAAAGTGGCTGCTATGGACTTCATTTTCAAAGATGATCCTTCAGAACTAAAAACAAGAATCATTGACTGTCTTGAAACTGCTCATACACGTCTTAAGTTGCTATCTAAAGAAAGTAATGTTGAAACAATTGAGTTAAAACGTGGTAGTAACTCTGTGTATGTTCAATATGACGATATTATGTTCTTTGAATCTTCAACTAAGTCACACAGATTAATCGCACACTTAGATAACCGTCAAATTGAATTTTACGGTAATCTTAAAGAGTTAGCTCAACTTGATGAACGTTTCTTTAGATGTCATAACAGCTTTGTAGTGAATAGACATAACATTGAATCGATTGATTCTAAAGAGCGTATCGTTTATTTCAAAAATGGTGAAAATTGTTTCGCGTCTGTGCGTAATGTTAAAAAAATCTAACACACTTTAAAATACCCAGCTTATTTATCACTCTATAGTGAATAAGCTGGGTTTCTTTATGAGTTTAGGACCCTTTTTCAATTTCTTCTATTGTCGGTAAACTTTCAATGGCGCCATACCTTGTAGTTGTTATAGCTGCCACTTTATTACCAAATTCGAGAATGCTATTACCTTCATTTTCAAATAATTGAGCAACATCAATAATATCTGAAGATAATATACGACTAATAACGGCTCCTATAAAGGCATCACCGGCGCCTGTAGTATCTATAGCTTTAACTTTGAAACCTTGATGTTCTGTAGTAAATTGGTGCTTAGTAAACGCTTGTGCCCCTTTAGGACCTTTTGTATAAATCACTACAGCCACGTTACCTTTAAATAGTGACTGTATAGCTTTAGTTTCATCTTTCATTCCTGTTATAAATTCTAGTTCTTCATCTGAAACTTTTACTACATTCGCTTTAGGAATAAATTCATGAATTGCTTGACGACATGCTTCTGGGTCTTCCCATAAAGGTAAGCGTACATTAGGATCAAATACTATCGTTCCATTAGCCTTCTCAAATTTCTCAATCATTTTTGAATGTGCTTGTTTCATTAAACTTTCAACTAAATCCACAGAACAGAAATGTAGAATGTCTTGATCAGTAACCTCTATATCTTCAATATGTGAGGGATCATAAAGCATGTCAGCAGAAGGCTTACGATAAAACGAGAAATCTCGCTGACCATCTTCTTTTAAACTTACAAAAGCTAGTGCTGTATTTGCTTCATTGGTACGTTGAATATAGTCTACACCTACACCAATGCGTTCAATGGTTTCAACAATAATGTCACCAAATGCATCATGTCCTAATTGAGTGACCATTTCGGAATGACCACCTAGTTTACTCACTGTTGCTGCTACGTTACAAGGTGCCCCACCTACCTGACGACTAAATTGTTCTACGTCTTTAAGTTCTGAATTTGTGACATGTGGTATAAAATCGATAAGTGCTTCACCTATTGCAAACAACCTTCTCATTATATATCATCCCTTTAGTTCAAATTTCGTAAATTGTAAATATACTTGTCCTGACTCAGTAGATGCTTTGATACCCGTAGAAGCTTCACTTGGGAAAATACGGGATGTAAGTACACGTTCACCATTATTACAAAATATTTCTATACTCGACGTATCTACAAAAATGTGTAACTGGCTTAAAGGTGTATCTAAAATAGTTGAACGCGTTGTGCCATCCACATTTGTAGGTAATAAACCACTTTCTGACCGATCTAATGTGAGCGAATTCTCACGTTGATTATAGGTAATCAACGTAGACTCATTTCTAGAACTTCTAAGCTCAAAATAAATTTCAGTTGCATCATTTTCTAAAATATCAATAATCATTTCATATTGTTTGCCTTCATAGGGGTGCAATTTGCGGTTAAATTTATTTGCATACCCTAATGCAGTCTCTTTGTTCGTTCTTAAAGTTTCTAGAGCTTTTAATGGTCGTTGCTTTAATTTACCATTTTCGAGAGTAAGTTCTCGTGGAATCGTTAAACAATGTGCCCAACCTTCACTATCTGTCGGATAATCACTTTCTGGTAAGCCCATCCAACCAATTAATATGCGTTTTCCATCTTTATCTATAAATGTTTGCGGTGCATAAAAATCAAAGCCTCTATCTAACTCTTGAAACTCTTGATGATCAAATGTCATATTTTCAATATTTAAATGACCGATCATGTAGCCAGATTGATAAATATTGCGATATTTATTTCCATCCGCTTCAATCCCTTGCGGACAAAATAAAATAACACCCTGTCCATCTAATTCGAAATAATCAGGGCATTCCCACATGTAACCAAAATGATTTAAATTCGTTTGAATTTCACCAAGAAATGTCCAGTTAACAACATCATCACTTTGATATAGTAGTAACCGCCCTTGTTCATTATTATTTTGGGCTCCTATAATTGCATATAATTGATCATCTTTTTTAAACACTTTAGGATCTCTAAAATGACTTGTGTATCCATCAGGTTGTCCATGAATTACAGATTTAGGAAACTTCTCAACTGAACCATCTTCTTTAACGCGAGCAATCATTTGACTGGAGGTACGTTTCCAATGATTGTCTCTATGATTACCGGTATAAATGTAATAAAGATGACCATTAAACTCAAATGCACTACCACTATAGACACCATGACTATCATATTTTGTGTCAGGCTCTAATATAGGACCTTGTGCTTTGAAATGTACTAAATCATCACTTTTATAATTAAACCAATATTTCAAACCATGAACCGCCCCTAGAGGGAACCATTGATGTGATATGTAATAATAGCCGTCATAATAAATGAGACCATTTGGATCATTGAGCAATCCTGTTTCAGGCTGAATATGGTATGTCTGTCTATAAGGAGAAGCATCGACTCGTTGTTTTAAATTTTTAAATGTCTCTGTATCAACATCCTCTATTCGTTGATAACGTGCTTCACGTGTCCATTCCGCCATGTTTTCACTCCTAATCTCGACTGATTTGACTTTTACTTAACTTTATTATTTTAACATATTAGCTTAACACTACGATGTAGAATTTTTGTTAAGAACGCTTATTTATGAAATGAAAACCACAATACTTTTATGATAAATAAATTTTCTTAAGTATATATCTTAACAAATTTAATCATCGTAGTGGTATCGGTTCCAAATTATTATAAAATAAAAATCCCTCACCTTTTACTTAATGACAGGAATTTTTATTTTAAGTTCTGTAGTTTGATGATTTAATAATTGATTAATTTCTTTAAGTGCTTGCTCTCCTGCTTCTTTATAATTTAAGTGAATTGTTTCAATTATCGGAGACACTACTTGTGTCATTGGATCACCACCAAATCCAAAAATTGCATGAGGAGATAGATCTTTCTTATGATCCGCACAAAATTTGTGAATTGCTAAGGCAATTGAATCCGTTGCACCGACAATTGCATCAACTTCCGTTATATTGGATAAATATCTCTCAACATCTACCAGAGCTTCTTCATATTTAAATGTAGTTTCATAAATCTTAGGTTCAATATTATATTGTTTTAGAGCATCTATTAGTCCCTTTTTACGTTTAATACCAACAGCAACATCACGTTCACTAACGCTAAATAAAGTGACTTCGTGTAGTCCTTTTTGACCTATTCTCATACCTATTTCAAATCCAGCTTGGTAATCATCATGATATATACTATGCAATTGTGCATGTTCTTGCCCTACAATAATAACCGGTACGTTAATCTTTTCTATAATTTGGATATGTTGTTCAGTAATGTTTGTAGCCATTAAAACAATACCATCTACTTTACTTCTTGATAATGTTTCTAATGCTGCAAGTTCTGCTTCTAGTTCAAGTCCAGTATAATTTAATAAGAGTTGATAGTTATGTAAATGACATTGGTTGATGACACCTTTAATAGTTTCATCAACTGCGAATGAATTCATACGTGGAATAATTGCTCCTATAAGATTGGTACGTCTTGCTCTTAAACTTTGAGCAAATTGATTAGGTTGATAATCATACTCTTTAATAATTTTTGTCAGCTTTTCTTTTGTTTTATTACTAACGGATCCATTGTTTAAAAACCTTGAAACAGTACTTTTTGATACACCCGCTAGCTTGGCGATATCAGAAATATTTTTCATAAGAAAACTCACCTATCATATATTCAATAACTTAAACTTATTCTATCACATATGTAATCGCTTTAAATACTTAAATCAATTCCATTTTAAATACTAAAGTTTAATTGATATGAAGGTGAGTGTATTTTTTTTGAAAATAATTTTTAAAATTTCATTCGGCGATTGAATTTGTTCAATTCGCCATAGAAGTAGGCCTTTTCTCCATGAACGATTGCATCAAGACCTGTTTTATCCTCCTCTTCAGTAGTTGCTAAAGGAGTGAATGATTTAATTACTCTAGCTATCATGTATGTAACTATTGCACTAAATACGACAGTTGCTATTGCTGCTGCTAATTGAATGCAAATGACTTTAAAGTTACCTGTATATATGAGTCCATTTTCAATAGCATCATTTACTTTATGAGACTGGAACACACCTGTTAAAACTGCGCCTAATACTCCCCCTACACCATGAATACCAAATGCATCTAGAGCATCATTATACTGTAACTTCACTTTAATTAAATTAATAACGACATAACAACCGATACCACCAATTATAGCTATGATCATGGCACTTAAATAGTTAACATAACCTGCTGCTGGAGTAATAGCAACGAGACCTGATAAAGCGCCTGATAATAATCCTAAAAGACTTGTCGTTTTTTTCAAAGCATACTCTAAAATTAACCATCCTAGCGCACCTGCACTTGCAGCGATGACTGTGTTAACAAATGAAATCATTGCGATTTGGTCGAAAGTAAATGCACTACCTACATTAAAGCCATACCACCCCAACCATACTAAAATACCTCCGATGAGAGTTATTAGTAAGTTATGTGGGGTATGTTTCTCTTGCTTTTTACCTACACCAATCATTATCCCTAATATAAGACCAGACACCCCTGAGGTAATATGTACAACTGTACCCCCGGCATAATCAATAGCACCGAGTTTACTAATCCATCCACCGCCCCACACCCAGTGAGCTACTGGACTATAGATAAACACAACCCATAAACCGACAAAAATAAGATAAGGGATGAATCTCATTTTTTCAGCAATTGAACCTGATAAAATAGAAACTGCTATAGTACAGAACATCATTTGGAATAACATGAAGAGTGCGAGAGGGACATGAGGGCTAATAGTTTTAGAAATAGCAAAGCCTACATGGTTTAGACCTAGAAATTTTAAGCCACCTAACCAATCATTACCTTGATCAAAACTAATAGAAAAACCAATAATCATCCACGCAAAGGTAACGATAACTATTGCAGCCATACTTTGCATTACTGTATTTAATGCATTCTTAGATTGGACTAGACCTCCATAAAATAAACTTAATCCTGGAGTCATTAACCAAACTAATAATGTACATAGAAATAAGAAAATTGTATCATCCATATTCATTCTTACCACTTCCTTTAGCAACATCATAAAGAGTGTTTAGTAGAAGTGCAAAAATCGGTAAGATAAAATTACACTAAGCGTAAGATTAAGTGACATCATAACTTGAGTATTTGAATATATTAAAATAAAAAAGCCAGTGACATCGTATGATATCACTAGCTTGCGTCTAAAGTAAATTTAAGATTTTTGAATAGTTATCGTCCAAGAAGCATCATCTAATTGTTCATAATTAGTGACTGGATATCCATTTTCAGCTGCCCAGTTTGGTAAGGCTTCTGTTGCCTGCGTACAATCAAAGTCTATTTTTAATTCATCGCCTTGCTCTAACTCTTCCATTTTCTTTTGCGCTTCAATAAGTGGAAATGGACACACCATTCCTACAGTACCTAATTCATGTACCAATTTCTTATCCTCCTTACCTTATGTTGTCTGAGTTTGTTGACTCACTTGTTTACGTTTAGATTTTTCATTAGATGATTGTTGAAACTTTTTCATTGGTTTAATAAAAATAAAATAACTCATGAACCATACACCAACTATCATTGATGCTAAACCTAACCATCCTTGCCAGCTCATTGTTGCGGTTTCTACTAACCCATTACCAATTGAACATCCACCAGCTACTGAAGCACCAAATCCCATCAATATGCCACCAATAGCACTGTTACGAATCGTCTTCTTATCTGGAAGTCTCCATTTAAATTCTTTAGACCCTCTAGCAGCAATATATGAACCAATAAAGATACCGAGCACTAATAAAACGCCCCAATCGATGAACTTAGTGTCACCGGATATTAGAAAGTTAATCAAATTAGCAGATGGAGTCGTAATCCCAAGTCCATAAGGTCGACCAGTTGATTCACTCATGGGCCATGCTAGTAAAGCAATAAGTCCTACGGCAATACCAGCTATAAATGGATGGTATTTTCTTTCAAATAAATAGTGTCTAATACCTGTATATTTTTGTTTTAACTTAGGCACCATCACTTTCGGTTTACGTAAAGTTTTCACAACCATTGTAATTGTAATAATTGCTAAAATTAAAACAAGTACCCAATTAGGAAGCCCTGTTGAATGACTTACACTCGCATTCACGTTCGTAGGCTTATTAATCATATTCATAACAGGAAGGAGTACTCCTGTTTTAGTAATTGCAGAAGTTATAGCATATAAAATTAATGCCACCCAACTTCCAATTAAACCTTCGCCAGCACGATACCACGTACCTGTGGCACAGCCACCAGCTAATACAATACCAACGCCAAATATAAATGATCCTATAATCGTCCCTAATACTGGAAATGTATGCGTAGGCACTTCAATAATACCTAAGCTCGTTAATATGAGTAATCCCAAACTCTGAACTGTTATAGCTACGAGCAATGCATAAAACATTTTATGACTTTTTTGGACATACATGTCTCTGAAACCGCCCGCTAGACAGAATCTTGTTCGTTGCATTACGAACCCTAATAACGCTCCGACAATAAGTCCACTAATTATCATCCATGTCATTTAATCACCTATTTCCGATATAAATACTAATGTATTATATTAGAAAAAATGAAAAATTGCAAGTTCAATATTTTTTGAAACCTAATGTATTTTCAATTCTTTACTCAATGATTTTAAATCCTCTTTTGAAAAATGACTAAATTTATACCACTCATGATTGTTATAGTAAACAAATAATTTACTTCCCAGCAGTCCTTTCGAGCACTTATATCTCACAACTTTATTAATATCTAACTCTATATCAAATGGAGTATATTCTTTGCCATAAGCTTTGAATTGTAAAGTATTCTCATTGATTACTAATTTTCCAGGAACCCTTATCATTTGAGGGATATGTGCTTTAAATGTACAGTTTGCTTCAAATTTCATTATGGCTTGTGCCCCCTTTATTTTATTACGTATACTATATCATTTTTACATAATAAAGTAGCATCCTAAATTAGGATGCTAAAAGTTATTAATTATTATTACTATAGTTCTTCATAAAGAACAATAGTGATTGTAGTTCAATACCCAAATCAATATGGTGAACTTGTACATCTTGTGGTGTTTTAACTCTGCTTGGCGTAAAGTTAAGTATACCTTTCACACCCGCTTCAACGAGTTGATCAGCAACCTGTTGTGCTACACTTTCAGGAGTCGTTAATATCACAACGTCAATTTCTTCTGCTGCTAATGTAGATTGAATTTCATTGATATTTTTAACAACGACTTTACCCACTTTCTCTCCAATTAGATCTTCTCTAATATCGAAAGCTTCAGTAATTGTCATCTCAGCGTGTATTGAAAAATTATAAGTAAGTAACGCGCGACCTAGATTACCAACACCTACTATCGCAATTTTAATTTCATCACTTTCACTTAGTTCAGACTTGAAAAATTCAAGCATACTATCGATGTTGTAACCATAGCCTTTTTTACCTAATTCACCAAAATATGAAAAATCACGACGAATCGTTGCCGAATCTATTTGTAAAGCTTCACTGATTGCTTTAGAATTCACACGGTCGATACCCTTAGATTTTAATGTACTCACAAATCTATAATATAAAGGTAAACGCTTTAATGTAGCACGAGGAATTTTAATATTTTCTGGCATCCAATATGTCCCCCTTAAAGTTTGAATGAATTATATTTATGTATTCAAACGTTTTATCGGGCAAGTTGTAAGGCGTTTAAATAAACAAATAATTGCCTTCAATGAATACTTAAATATTATACATTATTGATTTTTAAAAATAAATATCTCAGTTTCATGTAATGCGCGAATGCTGTAAAATAAAGATAATTGAGTCAATAAATAGCTTAATCGTCATACCTTATGAGGTAGATGTACCCTATTATTAAAAAATAATGCTTAACTATTTAAAATTCACATAAAATTAAAATTTTTTAAATCTTATTGATTACATATAGTCTATAACTATTTAATAGAATTAGAAAGGTGAGAATCGAATGATACTTTTACAACTTAATGACATCTCGAAATCGTTCGATGGTGAAGATATTTTTACTGATGTAGACTTTGAAGTTAAAACTGGTGAAAGAATTGGTGTCGTTGGTCGAAACGGTGCAGGTAAATCTACATTAATGAAAATCATAGCCGGCGTAGAAGGTTACGATAGTGGTCATATATCGAAAATAAAAAATTTAAAAATGGGTTACCTCACGCAACAAATGACACTTAACTCCACGGCTACTGTCTTCGAAGAGATGTCAAAACCATTTGAACATATAAAAAATATGGAAAACTTAATTAAAGAGGAAACAGATTGGTTGGCACAACATACAAATGAATATGAAACCAAAACTTATCAAGAGCATATGGAACGTTATGAATCATTAACAAACCGGTTTGAACAACTTGAAGGTTATCAGTATGAAAGTAAAATAAAAACAGTTCTTCACGGGCTTAATTTTACTGAAAGTGATTTTAATAAACCCATTAATGATTTTAGTGGTGGTCAAAAAACACGACTTTCTCTTGCTCAAATGTTATTGAATGAACCCGACTTACTATTGCTAGATGAGCCAACAAACCACTTAGATTTAGAGACTACTAAATGGTTAGAAGATTATTTAAAATATTTCAAAGGCGCCATTATCATAATTAGTCACGATAGATATTTCCTAGACAAAATAGTTACTCAAATTTATGATGTTGCCCTTGGAGACGTTAAACGTTATGTAGGTAATTATGAACAATTTATTGAGCAACGTGACCAATACTATGAAAAACGTATGCAAGAGTATGAAAAGCAACAAGAAGAAATTCAAAAATTAGAAACATTTGTTGATAAGAATATTACACGCGCTTCAACAAGTGGCATGGCTAAAAGTCGACGTAAAACGTTAGAAAAAATGGAACGTATAGATAAGCCTATGATTGACGCTAGATGCGCAAATATTCAATTTGGCTTTGAAAGAAATACAGGTAATGATGTCATGCATATTCGTGACCTAAAAATTGGTTATGATTCACCTATCACTCAACCTATTAATATCGAAGTATTCAAGGGGGATCATATCGCAGTGATAGGACCAAACGGCGTAGGAAAAACGACACTTATCAAAACAATTGCCGATAAGCAAAACAAACTTGGTGGAGAAATTACTTTTGGAGCAAATCTTCAAATAGGCTACTATGACCAAAAACAAGCTGAATTTAAATCAAATAAAACAATTTTAGATTACGTTTGGGACCAGTACCCTACTATGAATGAGAAAGATGTACGTGCTGTACTAGGTCGTTTCTTATTTGTACAAGAAGATGTTAAAAAAATAATTAATGACCTATCTGGCGGTGAAAAAGCTCGTTTGCAATTAGCTTTATTAATGTTGCAAAAAGACAATGTGCTGATTTTAGACGAACCTACCAACCACTTAGATATCGATTCAAAAGAAATGTTAGAACAAGCGTTAAATCATTTTGAGGGTACAATAATATTTGTTTCTCATGATAGATATTTTATTAATCAGCTTGCAAATAAAGTATTTGATTTGAATCATGAAGGTGGACAGATATATCTCGGGGACTATCAATACTATATTGAGAAAACTGAAGAAGCTGCTGCACTAAAAGCTCAAGAAGAATTGAAGAATTCTTCTTCAAAAACCAATAACAATAATGACACTTCTATTTCTTCTTCAGCATATTCAAGTCAAAAACAACAGAAAAGTCATCAACGTAAAATCGAACGTCAGATTGAACAATGTGAAACTAAGATTGAAGAATTTGAAACTCATATTTCTTATATTGAAACACAATTAACTCAGCCAGAAGTATTTAATGATCCAATGAAAGCTGCAGAATTAGCTGAGGAAAAAAATAATACCGAACAAAAATTAGAACAAGTAATGTTAGAATGGGAAGAATTACAAGAAAAATTATAAATATCCATTTATTATTGAGACACTTAAAGGTAGAATTTCTTACTTTTTAGTGTCTTTTAGTATGTTATTACACAAATTTTATTCACACGCTATATTGTTAATTTGATAGCTATCCACATACTTATCCTAGTTATCCACAAGTAAATTAACACTTTCGCTAAAAATTATTCGAGTTATACACGGTAATATCCACACTTTTCAACAGTGTTTATCCACAGTTTACACACATTTTGTTGATAAGTACGCACGTTCCCTATTGACATCTTATATTTAGTATGAAGATTTGAGTCTAAAATTTATTTATGAAATAATTTAACTATAACTATATTGAGGAGACATTTATGACTAATAATCAGACGTTTGGACTCATCGTTCTTATCTTTATTATTTTAATAGCGATTGTAAATATCACCGTTTCATTTATCGAAAGGAGAAAAACAATCGCTAAAATTAATACGCTTTGGGATAGGAAAGCTAAATTAGAGACATTTATAAGGCCTAATTCTAGGTTTGATGCTCAATACCAAGAGTATAAGGATAATTACACTGAACAACATCCTCTTATAGATGATAAAACTTGGTCAGATTTAAATATTGAAGCTCTATTTCATAAAATAAACTTTAATTTTACCGCTATTGGAGAAATGAAATTATATGCTACATTAAGAGGAATGTTCTCGATTGAAAATCAATCACTCATCAAGCGTTATAGCGAGGATAAATCTTTTCGTTTAAATGTATCTTACATACTTTCTAAAATAGGCAAAACTGTATACCCATTATTCCCAGATCAATTAACACCAATTCCTAAGAACAATCTCTTAATGTTTTGTCCTTTATTACCTTTAATTGCATTTTTATCTATATTTATTTCACCAGAAATAGGAGTCTTTTTATTTATTGGAAGCTTCTTCTTAAATATTGTGCTTTCTTTAAATTTAAAGAAAATTTATGAACAGGATTTAAAATCAATCTTTTATACTGCTAATGTAATCAAACAATGTAAGGCTTTGTCTAAGATAGAGGGAACACCTGACATAAATATTAATTTTAATCACTTTAAAAATTCTCGACGTTTTAGTGGATTGCTAGCTCAATTAGAATCCAATGATGTTGTAGGCAGTACGATAATGCTTGTCAAATTAATGTTTATGGTTGATTATGTTTTATTTCATCTAATACAACATAGTTATTTTAAATATCAAAATGAAGTCGAAGAATGTTACGACTATATTAGTACACTAGATAATCACTACTCTTTAGCTATGTATAGACGTACGTTAACTCATTATTGTATACCTCATGCTGATCAATACATGGAGGGTATGCATTTTCAAAGTTTAATTCATCCACTAATAGATGAAGAAGTGGCCGTTCCTAATGATTTAAACTTGGATACCAACCTTCTACTTACAGGTTCGAACGCTTCTGGTAAATCGACTTTCATGAAGGCTGTAGCACTGAATGTTATTATGGCTCAATCCCTTAATATTGCTACTGCTGAATCATTTAACTACCAACCAGGTTACGTTTTTACTTCAATGGCTAACGCAGATGATGTACTCTCAGGGGACAGCTATTTTATGGCTGAATTAAAGTCAATTAGACGACTTTTTAATATTCATACACAAGCTAAAATTTACTGTTTCATAGATGAGATTTTTAAAGGAACTAATACAACTGAACGTATTGCTGCTTCTGAATCAGTACTCAGCTATTTAAATGAACTGCCAAATTATCAAGTTGTTGCAGCTACGCATGATATTGAATTGTCCACCCTATTAGAAAAGGATTACCATAATTATCACTTTAATGAGTCTATTCAAAACAATGAAATTTATTTTGACTATAAAATCAAACCAGGCAAAGCAAATACGCGCAATGCGATTGAATTGCTTAGAATTACTCATTTTCCAGATGATATTTATCACCGCGCTAAAACACAAGTAGATGAATAAGTTGACTTTTGACAGTAATAACTATTGAAATATTTATACAATAATAAAAGCACTATATAACGTAATATTAACAGTTAAGTTTATACGTTTTATAGTGCTCTTTTGTTTATTTACTCATCGTAAAATCTTCTATGTCTATATTATTTTCACCGTTTAAAGCTAAATCACCTCGTAATCCAGCCTGATAAAGATAATGACCCGCAGCTCCAATCATTGCAGCATTGTCTGTACATAAGGATGGACTTGGGATCGTTAAAGTAATGCCTTCATTATCACAAGCTTCTTTGAGTGATGTTCTTAATCCTTTATTGCTTGCTACACCCCCTGCCACAATAAGTCGTTTAACGTCATAAGATTTACAAGCATGAATAGCTTTATAAGTTAATACTTCAACAACGCTGTTTTGAAAACTTGTAGCAACATTTTCTTCTACAATTTCTTCATTTTTTTGTCTTAGATTATGCAATTTATTAATGACTGCACTTTTTAATCCACTGAAGCTAAAATCGTAGCTATCCTTTTCAAGCCAAACCCTTGGAAAATCATAAACATCTTGACCTTGAGTAGCTAGCTGATCGATTTGTGGTCCTCCAGGATAAGGTAAGTTAATCGTACGAGCCACTTTATCATAAGCTTCTCCAACAGCATCATCTCTCGTCTCACCAATAACTTCAAAATTCAGGTGATCTTTCATATAGACTAACTCTGTATGACCACCGGAAACGATTAAAGCCATTAATGGAAATGTAAGTGGTTGCTCTAAATGATTTGCATAAATATGGCCAGCAATATGGTGAACAGGAATAATAGGTTTATCATAAGCGAAAGCGAGCGTCTTTGCAGCATTTATTCCTATTAATAATGCACCTATTAATCCTGGACCTTGCGTCACTGCTATAGCATCAATCTCGTGCATAGTCACGTTTGCTGAGTCAAGTGCCTCTTCAATCGTAGCTGTTACACCTTCAACATGATGTCTACTTGCGACTTCAGGAACAACTCCACCAAATCGTTTATGACTATCAATTTGACTTAATACTGTATTAGAAAGTATTTCTTGACCATTTCTAATCACACTTACACTTGTTTCATCACAACTGGTTTCCATCCCTAGAATTAAAGTTTGTTGTGTCATTTTAAATTCACCCACATCACTAGTGCATCCTCACCTTCACCATAATAATTTTTTCTTTTTCCACCATATTCAAATCCTAAATTCTGATATACATGTTGCGCCACTACATTATCTAAATGAACTTCTAAACTCATTACTTCACAGGTATGACTTGCGTAATTTTTAACATATTTAAGTAATAATTGACCTAGTCCGTACCCTCTATACTGTTTTTTAATGGCGACTGTTGTAATTTGAGCTTGATCTATAACAATCCACATACCTAAATATCCAATAATTTTATCATCATATTCAATTACAAAATATGTTGCAAATTGATTCTGTTCTATTTCATGATAAAAGGCATCAATCGTCCATGAACTATCATTGAAGCTTTCGCGCTCTATATCAAAGACTTGAGGAACATCTTCAACACTCATTTTCCTAATATTTAATTGTTCTTCTGTTGGTCTAACCAATTTCTTTCCGCCTCTGATAATTTATGATATTTCGGTGTAAATGAATGGATATTTTCAGGTTGTTGAATTAAGGATTTCATAACTGAAGCTTTAGGTAAACTTTCAATCACTTCGCTATCTAATAAATGCTTTATATTTTCTAAATTAAACCCAATAAAAACATATTCTTGATTTAGCGCATGAAGTTTATCTTTTAAATCATTAATTGATAAATATCCATCCTCAATGATTGTAGTTAATTCACCATTAACGTATTGATAAACACCTGTATAAACCGCTTCTCTTCTTGCGTCAAAGATAGGTACTAATAATCTATGCTCATCTTTAATAGTTGCAGCAAGAGCTTTAAGTGATGACACACCATATAATCGAGTTTGTAAAGCGTAAGCTAACGTTTTAGCCACAGTCACACCGATTCTTAAACCTGTGTATGAACCCGGTCCTTCTGCAACAACTATGTCTGTGATTTCTTGTTTATCAACTAGAGACTGTTCAAATAACTTTTGAATCTCAGGCATCAATTGAACTGAATGATTTTGTTTAATATTTGTAGTTTGTTCAATTAACACTTTTTCATCCTGCATGAGTGCAACTGATAACGGCTGATTAGATGTATCAATGAGCAGATAATTCATTGATAACAACCTCCCTTAACATTTCGTAATGTGCACCTTGTGCTTCAATCATTATTGTACGTTCATTTTCATTTATAACATTAATGTTGATTGTCAAATGTTGATAAGGTAATAAATCAGAAATAAACTGACTCCATTCAACGACCGTAACAGCATGGTCTTCGAAATATTCCTCAAATCCTAAATCTTCTTCATGGTCTTCCAAACGATAGCAATCCATATGATGAAGTTTGAGTTCATTCCCTTTATAAGATTTAATAATATTAAATGTTGGTGAATTAATAGTTCGTTTCACACCTAAAGCTTTTCCTATAAACTGTGTTAAAGTCGTTTTACCAGCACCTAAATCGCCGTTCAATAAAATTAAATCTCCTGATTTTAAATTTTTCACTAAAACATCAGCAAATTCTTTCATCTCATCTAAATTGTGTATAGTAATCAACATTCATTCTCCTATTTACGAAGATACATTATTATTTCGTCCTTTATTAACTCATTCATTGTAACAAATTTTATTATAAATTTCTTTGTGAAAATTCTAGAAACATCCTTAAAATAATTGTTAGAAAATTCTATATTTTTATTGACACGCTATTTCACATGTAGTAAATTAAGTTTATCAAATTTTAAGACAATTCAAATTATTGAGAATACTTTACCATTCAACGAAAGGAGTATAATAAAATGACTTATCATACATCACATTATCTACCGACAACTCAAAACATTATTATCATTTTATTATACTCGTTAGGACTCGAACTTTAGTTAGTTGAACTACTAAATGTTTAAGTCCTATTTCTAGTTGAATGGGACTTTCAAACGTCCCAATTATTATTGGGACGTTTTTTATTGTTCTTAATACTCATACGGGGGAATCAAATATGCGAAGCGACATGATCAAAAAAGGAGATCAACAGGCTCCAGCAAGAAGTCTTTTACATGCGACGGGCGCTCTTCAAAAACCTACAGATATGAATAAGCCTTTTGTGGCAATTTGTAATTCTTATATCGATATCGTACCAGGACATGTTCACTTAAGTGAACTTGCTGATATCGCGAAAGAAGCTATTCGTGAAGCGGGTGCAATCCCTTTCGAATTTAATACGATTGGTGTAGATGATGGCATCGCAATGGGACACATTGGAATGAGATATTCATTACCTTCGAGAGAAATTATTGCAGATGCAGCTGAAACAGTAATTAATGCACATTGGTTCGATGGTGTGTTTTATATTCCTAACTGCGATAAAATCACTCCGGGCATGATACTCGCTGCGGTACGTACAAATGTCCCTGCAATTTTTTGTTCAGGTGGCCCAATGAAAGCTGGTCTATCTGCTCACGGTAAAGCACTTACTTTATCTTCAATGTTTGAAGCAGTCGGCGCTTTTAAAGAGGGGTCTATTTCTAAAGAAGAATTTTTAGATATGGAGCAAAATGCCTGCCCTACTTGTGGTTCATGTGCTGGTATGTTCACAGCAAATTCTATGAACTGTTTGATGGAGGTTTTAGGACTCGCCTTACCTTACAATGGAACAGCTTTAGCAGTTAGTGACCAACGTCGTGAAATGATTCGTCAAGCTGCTTTTCGATTAGTAGATAATATTAAAAATGATATAAAACCAAGAGACATCGTTACACGAGAGGCAATTGATGATGCTTTTGCATTAGACATGGCAATGGGCGGCTCAACTAATACTGTGTTGCATACATTAGCAATCGCAAATGAAGCAGGCATTGATTATGACTTAGAACGTATTAATGAAATTGCGAAAAGAACACCCTACCTTTCAAAAATCGCCCCTAGCTCTTCTTACTCTATGCACGATGTACATGAAGCTGGTGGTGTTCCAGCTATTATCAATGAGTTAATGAAAAAAGATGGTACGTTACACCCAGAAAGAATTACAGTCACTGGTAAAACATTAAAAGAAAATAATAAAGGAAAGGAAATTTCAAACTTCGATGTTATACATCCTCTCGATAGTCCCTATGATCACGAAGGTGGACTTTCAGTACTTTTCGGTAATATAGCTCCCAAAGGTGCAGTGATTAAAGTAGGTGGTGTAGATCCCTCTATTAAAGTCTTTAAAGGGAAAGCTATTTGTTTTAACTCTCATGATGAAGCTGTTGAAGCAATTGACAATCATACTGTACGTGAAGGTCATGTTGTAGTTATTCGCTATGAAGGTCCTAAAGGCGGTCCGGGAATGCCTGAAATGTTAGCTCCTACTTCCTCTATTGTTGGCCGAGGATTAGGAAAAGATGTGGCTTTAATTACTGATGGTAGATTTTCAGGTGCTACAAGAGGTATTGCTGTGGGACACATTTCCCCAGAAGCAGCATCTGGTGGCCCTATCGGATTAATTAGAGATGGAGATGAAATTACAATTGATTTAACAAATAGAAAGTTAGATGTTGACCAGCCACAAGAAGAACTTTATCGCAGACGTGAAGAGCTACAACCATTTAAAGCAAAAGTAAAAACAGGATATCTGGCTAGATACACCTCTTTAGTCACAAGTGCTAATACAGGTGGTATTATGCAAGTTCCAGAAAACCTTATTTAATTAGGAGATGATTACGATGTCTAATCAAAAAGAAAGCCCCTCTTTTACAACGGTAACCGCGATTAGTAAAGAAAATACTGATACATTTAATGTTTCTGAATCACAAGAACCAGAATATCTTCAACAACAAACTGTTAATCAAATGCGTAGTGGTTCTCAACTTTTAGTCGAAGCTTTACAACATGAGGACGTTGATTTTATTTTTGGTTACCCAGGCGGTGCTGTATTGCCACTTTATGACACATTTTATGATGGGCAAATCAAGCATATCTTAGCAAGACATGAACAAGGTGCAACCCATGCCGCAGAAGGATATGCACGTGTCTCAGGTAAAACTGGTGTAGTTGTTGTCACTAGTGGCCCAGGAGCTACAAATGCAATTACTGGTATCACAGATGCACATAGTGATTCTTTACCTTTAGTCGTTTTTACAGGTCAAGTAGCAACACCAGGAATAGGAAAAGACGCTTTCCAAGAAGCAGATTTACTTTCTATGACAACACCAATTACTAAACAAAATTATCAAATTAAAAATGTTGAGGATATTCCAAAAATAGTTCATGAAGCATTTCATGTGGCTAATTCAGGAAGAAAAGGTCCTGTCGTCATTGATTTCCCGAAAGACATGGGAATTTCATCAACAAACGTTGGTTTATCAAATGAAATCAATTTGCCTCATTATCAAGTTAAAAGTGAACCAGAAGATATAGACATTAAGACATTAGTTTCATATATTAGTAAATCTAAAAAGCCTATTATTCTCGCAGGTTCAGGTATCAATCATTCTAAATCAAATCAATTATTAACAGAATTTGTCACTAAACATCAAATCCCTACCGTAACCACACTATTAGGTCTTGGTGCAATACCTTACGAACATCCCCTGTTCTTAGGAATGGGAGGCATGCATGGTTCATATGCAAGTAATATGGCACTCACTGAATGTGATTTACTCATTAATTTAGGTAGTCGTTTTGATGACCGACTAGCTAGCAAACCTGATGCATTTGCACCAAACGCTAAGATAGTTCACGTAGACATTGATCCTTCAGAAATCAATAAAGTCATTCAAACAGATTTAGGTATTGTTGCCGATTGTAAACTCGTTTTAGAAGCTTTATCTTCTGAGAATGTCACAACAGCTCATCATGAAGAATGGATTCATTATTGTAAACAGAATAAGCAAAAACATCCATTTAAATACGATAAAAATGAAGATGATACATTTAGTAAACCTCAAAAGGCAATTGAATACATCGGAAAAATTACAAATGGCGATGCAATCGTCACTACTGATGTAGGTCAACATCAAATGTGGGCTGCTCAGTTCTACCCTTTCAAAGACCATGGTCAATGGGTAACTAGTGGCGGATTAGGTACGATGGGATTTGGTATTCCTTCTGCGATTGGTGCACAACTCGCTTCCCCTGATAAAACTGTCGTATGCTTCGTCGGAGATGGTGGTTTCCAAATGACTAATCAAGAAATGGCGCTATTGCCTGAATACAACCTGAACGTGAAAATAGTGTTAATCAATAATGGTACGTTAGGTATGGTTAAACAATGGCAAGACAAATTCTTTAACCAGCGCTTCTCTCATTCAGTATTTAATGATCAACCTGATTTTATTAAAATGGCTGAAGCATATGGTATCAATGGATATCTAATTGATTCACCGGACAAACTTGAATCACAAATCGATGCAGCTTTCAATCATAATGGTCCAGCATTAATTGAAGTTCGCATCTCTCCTGTAGAACCTGTCAATCCTATGGTACCTAGTGGTAAATCTAATCACGAGATGGAGGGATTATAATGAAACGTACAATTCAATTTGTGGTCGCCGACCAAGTGAGTACATTACATCGTATTACAAGTGCATTTGTTCGATTACAATGTAACATTGATGAGCTGCATGTTAAGAGGTCAGATAATGAAGGTATTTCTAATCTAGAACTGAAAGTACATATTGAAGACGAAGCTGCTTTCAATATTGTATTAAAAAAGTTAGAACAACAAATCAATGTATTAAGTGTTACGAGTGTTTAAAAAATTGTTTGATGCGCTAGCGATGTAAAAAAATTGATGATTGAGACATAACTATCATCTTACATATTTTTATAACATAAATATTTTGAAAATTAAGAATTTTTAGGAAGTAATTGGAGGAATTCACTATGACAAAAGTTTATTATGATCAATCAGTTGAAAAAGATGCTTTACAAGGTAAAAAAATTGCAGTAATTGGTTACGGTTCACAAGGACATGCACACGCTCAAAATTTAAAAGACAATGGTTATGATGTAGTCGTTGGTATTCGACCTGGTCATTCTTTCGATAGAGCTAAAGAAGATGGATTTGATGTTTATCCAGTGAATGAGGCTACTAAACAAGCAGATGTAGTAATGATTTTATTACCTGATGAAATCCAAGGTAATGTATATAAAAATGAAATTGAACCTAACTTAGAAGCAGGCAATGCATTAGCTTTTGCGCACGGATTTAACATTCACTTTGGAGTTATTCAACCCCCTGCTGATGTAGATGTATTCTTAGTAGCACCTAAAGGTCCTGGTCATTTAGTAAGACGTACCTTTGTAGAAGGTACTGCTGTACCAGCATTATTCGGTGTACAACAAGATGCTTCAGGTCATGCACGTGATATCGCACTAAGTTATGCCAAAGGTATTGGCGCAACACGTGCTGGTGTTATTGAAACTTCATTCAAAGAAGAAACTGAAACTGATTTATTCGGTGAACAAGCTGTACTTTGCGGGGGTATCCATAAATTAATTCAAAGTGGTTTTGAAACTCTAGTAGAAGCTGGATATCAAAAAGAATTAGCATACTTCGAAGTATTACATGAAATGAAATTAATCGTTGATTTAATGTACGAAGGCGGTATGGAAAACGTTCGCTACTCTATTTCAAATACAGCTGAATTTGGTGATTATGTATCTGGACCACGTGTTATCACTCCAGAAGTTAAAAACAACATGAAAACTGTATTAGAAGATATTCAAAACGGTAACTTTGCTAATCGTTTTGTTAAAGATAATGAAAATGGCTTTAAAGAATTTTACCAATTACGTGAACAACAACATGGTCATGAAATCGAAGCGGTTGGTCGTGAATTAAGAAAAATGATGCCATTTATTAAAGCTAAAAGTATTCAAAAATAATAAGGAGATGTTAAAAATGGAAAGCCATATTCAAATTTTTGATACAACACTAAGAGACGGAGAACAAACACCGGGAGTCAACTTTACCTTTGACGAAAGATTGAAAATTGCTAAGCAATTAGAAAAATGGGGAGTCGATGTCATAGAAGCTGGATTCCCCGCTTCAAGCTCTGGAAGTTTTAAATCAGTTGAATCAATTGCAAAGGCATTAACTACTACAGCAGTTTGTGGCTTAGCTAGATGTAAAAAGTCAGATATAGACGCTGTATATGAATCAACAAAGTTAGCTGCTAAACCGCAAGTACATGTGTTTATTGCAACATCCCCTATTCATTTAGAGCATAAATTAAAAATGTCTCAAGAGGAAGTATTAGCATCTATCAAAGAACATGTATCATACGCTAAACAATTTTTTGAAGTAGTACAATTTTCCCCTGAAGATGCGACTAGAACCGAAATTCCGTTCTTAATTGATTGTGTGCAAACTGCTATTGATGCTGGCGCTACCATTATTAACATCCCAGATACTGTAGGATTCAGTTATCCTACAGAATATGAACAAATTTTCAAAACATTAACCAAATCCATCCATTCTGAACAATCAATCGTTTTCAGTGCCCATTGTCATGATGACCTGGGTATGGCTGTATCTAATAGTCTGGCAGCCATTGAAGGTGGTGCACGACGCATCGAAGGTACTGTGAATGGAATTGGTGAACGTGCGGGTAATGCTGCGCTTGAAGAAGTTGCATTAGCACTTTATGTTCGACGTGATCATTATGGTATTGAATCCCAAATTAAACTTGATGAAACTAAGAAAACATCAGACCTCATATCACGATACGCAGGAATTCGAGTTCCAAAAAACAAAGCAATCGTCGGTCAAAATGCGTTTAGTCATGAATCGGGGATACATCAAGATGGTGTACTCAAACATCGTGAAACATATGAAATTATGACGCCTCAATTAGTCGGAGTAAGTACAACTGAATTACCTCTTGGTAAATTGTCTGGAAAGCATGCTTTTGCTGAGAAACTAAAATCATTAGGCTATGACATTAGCACTGAGGATCAAATCAACTTATTTAAACAATTTAAAGAAGTTGCTGATAAGAAAAAATCAGTTTCTGATCGCGACATCCATGCAATCATTCAAGGATCTGAGCATGAGCAACGAGCGATTTATCAATTAGAAAATTTACAACTGCAATATGTATCTAAAGGGCTACAAAGTGCTGTGGTCGTGATTAAAGATAAAAATGGAAAAACTTATCAAGATTCAAGTATTGGAACAGGTTCAATCGTATCTATATATAATGCTGTTGATCGTATTTTCCAAAGAAAGACAGAACTTATCGATTATAGGATTGACTCAATCACTGAAGGTGCAGATGCGCAAGCAGAAGTTCACGTTAGTTTAATCATCGAAGGTACACCAGTCAACGGTATAGGAATTGATCATGATATTTTACAGGCTTCTTGTAAAGCCTATATAGAAGCTCATGCGAAATATATTTCTGAAACACAAAAGAAAGAAGGTATTCATTCATGAGTTACAAAATCGTAGCTTTACCTGGCGATGGTATAGGACCAGAAATTATAAATGGTACATTAGAGCTTCTCGAACTAATCAGTCATAAATATGACTTCCAGTATCAAATAGAACATCATCATTTTGGAGGTGCGGCAATCGATAACTATGGTACACCTCTTACTGATGAAACATTAGAAGCATGTAAATGTTCAGATGCCATTTTACTTGGTGCAATTGGTGGTCCCAAATGGTCAAATCCTAAAAATCGTCCAGAACATGGGCTATTAAAACTTAGAAAGGCTTTAAATTTATATGTAAATATACGTCCAACCATTGTAAGTGAGGGTACCAGTCATTTATCTCCATTAAAACAAGAGCGAGTTGAAGGTACTGATTTAGTGATTGTCAGAGAACTAACTAGCGGTATTTATTTTGGTGAACCAAGTCACTATGATAATCATTCAGCTCTAGATTCACTTACTTATACTCGTGAAGAAATAGAGAGAATCGTTAGAGTTGCATTTAATTTAGCTCAAAATAGAAGAAAAAAACTAACATCCGTTGATAAAGAAAATGTATTATCTTCAAGTAAACTTTGGCGTCAAGTGGTGAATGAAGTTAAAGCGGATTATCCAGATGTTGAAGTCAACCACTTGTTAGTAGATGCCTGTAGCATGCATTTAATCACACACCCTACTCAATTTGATGTTATTGTTACCGAAAATTTATTTGGAGACATTTTGAGTGATGAAGCATCAGTAATACCAGGCTCACTTGGTTTATCCCCTTCCGCAAGTTTTGGGGAACAAGGGACACGATTATATGAGCCTATTCATGGCTCGGCACCTGATATCGCTAACCAAGATAAAGCTAATCCATTTGGTATGGTGCTATCTTTGGCACTTTGTTTAAAAGAAAGTCTAAATCAAGAACAAGCCGCAATAGAACTTGAAAAACATGTATTTAAACTCATTAAGTCTGGCCATACTACAGCAGATTTAGGTGGAAGTTACAAAACTTCTGAAATATTTAAACTACTAAAGAATAATTATTTATAAAAGGGAGGAGAAGTATTATGGGACGAACACTATTCGATAAAGTATGGAATAAACATGTTCTACATGGGAATGAAGGTGAACCACAATTATTATATATAGACCTACATCTCATACATGAAGTTACTTCTCCTCAAGCTTTTGAGGGACTCAGAATTCAGAATCGTTCATTAAGAAGACCTGATCTCACGTTTGCTACTTTAGACCATAATGTACCGACTATCGACATTTTTAACATAAAAGATGAAATAGCAAATAAACAGATTACTACCCTACAAAAGAATGCCAAAGACTTTGGCGTCCATATCTTTGATATGGGATCTGATGAACAAGGTATCGTTCATATGGTAGGACCTGAAACAGGTTTAACTCAACCAGGAAAGACAATTGTTTGTGGCGATTCTCACACCGCGACACATGGTGCTTTTGGTGCAATCGCATTTGGAATTGGTACAAGTGAAGTTGAACATGTCTTTGCTGCTCAAACACTTTGGCAAACTAAACCTAAGAATTTAAAAATCGATATAAATGGTAAATTACCTACCGGCGTTTATGCCAAGGATATAATACTCTATTTAATTAACCAATATGGCGTTGATTTTGGTACAGGATATGCCCTTGAATTTACAGGAGAAACGATTAAGAGTTTGTCTATGGAAGCTCGAATGACAATTTGTAATATGGCAATTGAAGCAGGCGCAAAATACGGTATGATGCAACCTGATAAGACGACTTTTGAATATGTTAAAGGTCGTCCTTACGCTACTAATTTTGATCAATCTATTGATTGGTGGCAAACTTTATATTCCGATGAGGATGCGTACTTCGATAAAGTTATTGAATTAGATGTTTCAAACTTAGAACCTCAGGTGACATGGGGAACAAATCCAGAAATGGGAGTTAATTTTAGCTCTCCTTTCCCAGAAATTAAAGATTCTAATGATGAACGTGCCTATAACTACATGGGACTCAAACCAGGTCAAAAAGCCGAAGATATTGAATTAGGCTATGTATTCTTAGGTTCATGTACGAATGCAAGACTCTCTGATTTAGTAGAAGCAAGTCATATTGTTAAAGGTAATAAAGTTCATCCTAATATCACAGCTATTGTAGTGCCTGGCTCCAGAACAGTTAAGAAGGAAGCTGAAGCACTAGGTCTAGATGTCATTTTTAAAGAAGCTGGTTTTGAATGGAGAGAACCAGGTTGTTCAATGTGTTTAGGTATGAATCCCGATCAAGTTCCTGAAGGTGTGCACTGTGCTTCCACAAGTAATCGTAATTTCGAAGGACGTCAAGGTAAAGGTGCACGAACCCATCTTGTATCTCCTGCTATGGCAGCAGCTGCTGCTATTAACGGTAAATTTGTAGACGTAAGAAAGGTGGTCGTATAGATGGAAATTCAACCTATTACAACATACACAGGTAAAGTTGTTCCCCTTTTCTACGACAATATAGATACAGATCAAATTATACCCAAAGTTCATCTCAAACGTATTTCAAAAACCGGCTTTGGTCCCTTCGCCTTTGATGAATGGCGTTATTTACCTGATGGTTCTGATAATCCAGAATTTAACCCTAATAAGCCAGAATATAAAGATGCTTCTATTTTAATAACGGGAGACAACTTTGGGTGTGGTTCAAGTCGTGAACATGCCGCTTGGGCTTTAAAAGACTATGGTTTTAATATTATTATCGCAGGTAGTTTTAGTGATATCTTCTATATGAATTGTACGAAGAATGCAATGCTCCCTATTACACTTGATAAGGAAGCACGAGAACATCTGGCTCAATTTGAAGAAATTACGGTAGATCTACCTTCGCAAACCGTATCATCTTCAGAACAAACTTTTGAATTTAAAATAGATGAAACATGGAAGAATAAATTAGTAAATGGACTTGATGATATTGCCATTACTTTACAATATGAAGATCTAATAGAAAAATATGAAAAAACATTTTAAGGGTGTGGAATATTATGACAGTTAAAACAACCGTTTCGACACAAGATATAGATGAAGCTTTTTTACGCCTCAAAGATATCGTGAAAGAAACGCCATTACAGCTTGACCACTATCTTTCTCAAAAATATGATTGTAAAGTATATTTAAAAAGAGAAGACTTACAGTGGGTTCGTTCTTTCAAATTAAGAGGCGCATATAATGCTATTTCAGTATTATCTGAAGAAGCTAAAAATCGAGGTATCACTTGTGCTAGTGCTGGTAACCATGCTCAAGGCGTGGCATACACTGCTAAGAAATTAAATCTTAGAGCTGTAATTTTTATGCCAGTTACTACACCTCTTCAGAAAATAAACCAAGTTCAATTTTTTGGTAGCGATAATGTTGAAGTCGTGCTAACTGGTGATACATTTGATCATTGCTTAGAAGAAGCTTTAGCTTATACTAAAGAAAATGAAATGAATTTTATTGATCCATTTAATAATGTATTTACAATTTCAGGCCAAGGAACACTTGCCAAAGAAATTATTGAACAATCCGAAGCAGATGGAGTAAAATTTGATTATTTATTTTCTGCTATAGGCGGTGGAGGCTTAATATCTGGTATTAGCACATATTTCAAGGCTTATTCCCCAAACACACAAATTATTGGTGTTGAACCTGCAGGCGCCTGCAGTATGTATGAATCTGTAGTCGTAAACAAACGGGTCATCACTTTAGATCACATTGATAAATTTGTTGATGGTGCTTCAGTAGCCAGAGTTGGAGATATTACATTTGATATAGCTAAGCATAATGTAGATGATTATGTACAAGTAGATGAAGGAGCAGTATGTTCTACTATACTAGATATGTACTCTAAACAAGCTATAGTAGCTGAACCCGCAGGCGCTTTAAGTGTAGCTGCTCTTGAAAACTATAGAGCAAAAATTAAAGGTAAAACTGTTGTATGTGTTGTAAGCGGTGGTAATAATGATATTAATAGAATGAAAGAAATTGAAGAGCGTTCATTATTATTTGAAGAGATGAAACATTACTTCATCCTTAATTTTCCTCAAAGACCAGGGGCTTTAAGAGAGTTTGTTAATGATGTACTAGGTCCTCAAGATGATATTACTAAATTTGAATATCTTAAAAAGTCCTCTCAAACAACAGGTACTGTTATCATTGGTATTCAACTTAAGCACCATAACGATCTCATTCAATTAAAAGAACGCGTAAATCAATTTGATCCATCAAATATATATATTAATGAAAATAAAATGTTATACTCTTTATTAATTTAAAAGGTACAAGGAAAGCTTGAAAATAATCTTACTATTGTAAGTATTATTTTCAAGCTTTTTCGTATGACCCAATTTCATCTGTTTTCTATTAGTTCTTAAATAAAAAAAGCTTGCGGTATATTACTATCTGGCATTTGGTTCTTTGGTTCTTAATGGCTTTGGCCATTAAGTAAGTAAAATTAAGTATTAAAAATACTTATTTTACTTTAGAACGTAAGCCGGCTACCATCAGCGCTAAGGCCCTTCCTCTGCTTCGAGACAAGCGCTCGCATCTTTCTTCATTTGCGTCT
>NZ_KV798350.1:0-1522 GCF_001809655.1 Staphylococcus sp. HMSC055A09 | reverse complement strand
TGAGTGGCTATTTTTAATGCTTTATTCCAATTGCTTTTTGGTTGGAACCAACGGAGCATAATGTGTTGTTGAGTTGGTACTTCGTTGGGATTAATCCCAACAAACCACCAACCAACTCGCTAACATAGTTAGCTAACACATAGCTCATTCCAACCAAAAATTTTCTCGGCATAAATGCGTGTGATATGATTAATGTATTACTCCTTTCATTTAATATATCAAAAACAATTCCCTGGCTACTCAAAAAATGAGTAGTCTTTTTATTTTGCATTTTAAGCCCTTTCTAGGACATTTTATTATTCCACGTATAAAAAAACACCTAAAATTTTTTTCGTTCAACAGAGAGGCTATAAATCACTTTAGAATTTATTTCTAAACGTAAAATGATTTCAGAAAACGTAAGAAAAAGACAGAGTAACCTAATTAAAAGGTTTCCCTGTCTTTTTTAAAATTCATAATAGCTTTTCTTAATTCTGTGTCATGTTTAAAACTATCAAAGTCAATAAAGGCATTTTCGTTTACATGTTCAAGAAGAAGATCAAACATATGAGCTTTCTCTCTGAATGCATCTTGCTCATTCTTTAAAGTGTTATTACTACTTTTGAGTTGCTCTATGATTTCATGCAAATCATTCGTATCATCTTCACTTTTAATAACTGTTGGCTTAATACGATTACCTAAAGCAACAAGTTTTGTATAGCTGGTTGGGTTTAGATGACGAATTTCTGCTAATTTTTGAATTTTATTGTACTCATCTTGAGTTAAGTTAACGTTTATAGTTTTTGCTTTTTTGTTAAATGAACTAGGCATAAAATAACCACCTTTATGTATTAGTAATTACTCAATAAATTTTAACATATAATTATGAGTAATTACTCAATTTAAATATATTTATATTGATGAGTAATTACTCAATTATAATGCTCACTTTTTTGAGCATTTAGGTTTTAGTAATTACTCACTAGTATAGACAAAACAAGATTTTCAACGTACCAATTTTTTGGTACGTTTTACGTACCTTTTACGTACCTTTTACGTACGTATTGAGATTTTAGGGTACTTTTCACGTACCTTTTACGTACGTTTGCATAATTTTTTACATCACATTTAGGAATCCTATTTGACACTGTCAAATCAATACTTTTGCATTATATTGGTACGTGAAACGTACCAATTTGATGCAGGATTCCCTTATGCTCTTGAATGGCAATAGTTGCAATATTACACCTGTATACCCTCATATTTTTCATTTCAAAATCTCAAACTTTTTTCAGAAAAACATCTTTAATTTTTTCTAACAAAACAAAAAACGCTCACTCTTTTTTCGAGTAGCGTTTTGTTTTTTATTTTTCTTCTTCAATTTCATTTATCATTTTTTGATTCACTTCTCGTTTTTCTTCATCCGTTAAATCAAAAATTTCGCTTGCCAAATATTCTTTTTGATTCCACATGTAAAAAATCTGATATACATATTCTGTTGGATCAATTTCTTGGTTCTGTTGCAAAGTAAAAAATATAGCTA
>NZ_KV798349.1:0-158824 GCF_001809655.1 Staphylococcus sp. HMSC055A09 | reverse complement strand
TGACATATTGTCATTCAGTTTTCAATGTTCATCTCAATAAAATCAATCTTTTCAATCATATCTTTTCTGAGAAGAAATGTCAATGATTTCTTAAGATTACTTTATTTATTTTAAAGTGTTTTTATAATGTTTGCAAGGGTAATTTTTACACTCGCTTAACAATTAAATTAAATACTTTACAATCGCTTTTCAGCGACTTTTATATAATATCAATTTCATGTTTTTAAGTCAACATTTAAATTGAATTATTTTTTAATTTTGTGAACAGCTAATTCGTAGCTCACAAAGAAATATTCTAGCACGATTTCTAAATTTTGCAATAGAAAAATCACACAAAAACAAAATTTGTTTCTGTGTGATCAGTATACCTTTGGTTAAATTACATTGAGATACTATTTTTGAGTACTGGCTATAACTTTTCTGGCGATTGATGTATAAATTTCTCCTAAACGATCTTCAGGCTGATAAATAGATGGTGAAAAATCTTTAGGGTTCCACGTAGGTTGTTCAAGAGGCAACTCTCCAAATAGCTGTGTTTCTAATTCATCAGCAAGTTTAGTACCTCCACCTTTACCAAATACATATTCCTTATTACCAGTTTCTTTACTTTCGAAATAACTCATATTTTCGATTACACCTAAAATAGAGTGTTCTGTATGTTTAGCCATAGCTCCAGCTCTAGCTGCTACAAACGCTGCTGTAGGGTGCGGAGTAGTAACTATGATCTCTTTACTAGAAGGTAGCATTGAATGTACATCTAAGGCTACATCTCCAGTGCCAGGTGGTAAATCAAGTAAAAGATAATCTAAATCTCCCCATTGAACCTCTGTAAAGAAATTAGTAAGCATTTTTCCTAACATTGGACCTCTCCAAATAACAGGTGCGTTTTCCTCTACAAAGAAAGCCATTGAAATAACTTTAACGCCATGACGTTCAACCGGAATAATTTCTTTGCCATCTACTCCCGGTCTTTCATCAATCCCCATCATATCTGGAACGCTGAAACCATAAATATCAGCATCTACGAGTCCAACTTTTTTACCTTCTCTTGCCAAAGCTACAGCTAGATTAACAGCTACAGTTGATTTACCTACGCCACCTTTACCGGAAGCAATTGCAATAAATTCAACTGGATTATTTTGAGAAAGTAAACCTTCAATTGTTTTAGGTTTTTCTGTTCCTTTACCACGATACTTTTCTACTGTCTCCGGTGGTAATTCTTCAAAACGAATACCTACTGTATTAGCACCGTTTTCTTTTAGAGCTTTTACAATTGCCATTTGTAAATCTAATTGTGGTTGTCCCCCTAATTGAGCCATTGCAACTTTAACACTAACGTGCTCAATATCTTCTTTGATGGTAACGTTAACTATACCATCAGTTTCTTTCAAAGGTACATCAATAATTGGGTCTTTTAATGCACCTACTATTTCTTCAACTTGATTTACCGTTAACAAAGTAAATCCCCCTTAAATATAATAATTTATCTACATAATAACAAAAGTTATTCGATTACGTAGTTTATCTTTTTTATTATAAGTCTTTTTTTATTATAAAAAAAGAAGTTAGCCCATAATAATAGGCTAACTTCATATATAATTTAGACTTCTCTCATATTTTGAGATTTTCTATTAGGTTCTTTAATAAATAACGCAAATAAGAATGCAACAACAACAAAACCTGTAACTAGAGCGAATGAAACATCAACTCCGGCAGCAACACTTTGTCTATGTAATAATTCTTTACTAGCATGTGCAGACGAGGATGGCCCAATCCATTTCGAACCAATACTCATAAACGTTACCATTAATGCAGTTCCTAATGAACCAGCCATCACACGACCAAAGTTCATAATAGCAGTACCGTGTGAAATATCTTTATTGTCTAATGCATTAATACCAGTTGTATTAATAGGCATCATTAGTAGAGAAACAGCAAACATCCTAATCGCATAAATGACAATAAGATAAATATAAGATGTGTCTGCTTTTAAGAAACAAAGCAATAATGTGCAAATCGTTAATAAGCTAAAACCAGCATATATTAATGGTCTCGGTCCATATTTATCATAAAAACGTCCAGTAAATACTGACATTATTCCATTTATAATCGCACCAGGCATAATCACTAAACCTGATAACAACGCAGATAAACCTAAAGCGTTTTGTACATATAGAGGGATAAGTAGTGCAGGTCCAACCATAGATAACATAATAATCATTGATGTAATTGTACTGAAACAAAAGATTCTACCTTTAAATACATTGAGGTTAAGTAATGGGTTGGAAATCGTTAGTTGTCTTCTAACAAATATTGAGATAATAATAATACTTATGATTAACGATCCTATAACTATCGGATTAGAAAAACCTAAATTTCCAGCACTACTAAATGCATACAGCATAATACCAAAACCTATAGTCGAGTATACAACAGAGCGTTTATCTAATTTTGAATCCTTCGTTTCGTTATAACTAGAAATAGAAATTAAACCAAAGATAAAAGCAATTAAGGCGATACCGACTATAATAATAAATGGCACTCTCCAACTTGCATTATCAATGATTAAGCCTGTGAATGTAGGTCCAATAGCTGGAGCGAACTGTATGACTAAACCAGCTAGTCCCATAGCAAAGCCACGATGTTCTTTGGAGAATAAAGTGAAAAGTGTAAATTGCATTAAAGGCATCAACACACCGGCGCCTATTGCTTGAATAACTCTTGCTGTCATCAACACACCAAAATTAGGCGCAACCGCAGCTACAATTGACCCTAATAAAAATGTACCCATAGCTCCTAAATATAAAGGTCTAGTTTTAACTCTATCCATTAGGAAAGCTGTAAGTGGTATCATGACACCATTTACAAGCATAAATCCAGTAATTAGCCATTGGGAAGTGCTTTCATCAATTTTTAATTCTCGCATAATGTGAGGTAAAGCAGTGTTGAGTAAAGTTTGATTTAAAATTGCTACAAACGCACTCACTAACATCACTGCTACAATTAAATTCCGCTTCGTTTTGGGTAAATCGATACTAGACATGAACGTTTACTCCTTTATTATTTTTATAACAGTGTTATATTCAATCAAATTATAATTAGCAAAGCAAAATAAATGCTTAATTACTATTTCTTGTTATTCAAGTTTTCACTTTCAGGATAAAATATCTCCTTACAAATAAATAGAAATCCTATGATTAACATAATTACCCAAAATTGAATATTAATATATACATAGTGAATATGTACTATAAAATAAAACATCACTGTCGTTACTATATAAGAAATAAGATGAAATGTAATACCCTGAAAATAAGGATTGTTAGGCAATTTCTTCTTAAAGTAGTCCATTAAATGCTCAACAGCAAAAAGAGTAAAATATCCCAATACTATATAACTACCATAGTAAAACAAATTGTCATAAAATCCTTTATTGTAGCCAAAATAACCTAAATGAAAAAATATTAAAATCCTACTTAACCCATATAATCCAAAACCAAGAAATGTTAAGAATATCGCCCCGGATAATACAAAAATAGCGAGAACAATAAGTGTTACAGCTAAATTATAAAATTTATTTTTAAAGAATTTCATCACTCATTGTCCTCCCCTCTTTTTTAATACATATTTATAGTATCACGTATTCATCACCTTATAAAATTTAAAAACGCCTACTCTTATAGTAGACGTTTTTTGTATTTGAAAACCTTTTTAATTATTAAAATTTGAAGTTTTATTAGATTTATAAAATAAAATCCACATCATTGACAAGCAAATTGAAATGACGGCAATCAAACCTAATACATTGTGTAGATGAGTGCCGAATAAACCTGATTTTAAAGTATACATATATCCCATAATTGTAGAACCTACAGATGAACCTAAGTTTTTAGTTAATGCATAAAATGACATCATCTTCTTCATATTTCTAGGAGAGCTTTCCTCTTGTACAATCACGCTATCTTTAGTGTATACATATCCAAAACTAAGTCCAGCAAAGATAACTGAAAATGCTATCAACAATGGCACTTTCATGCCAAATAAAATAATAACACTGCAAATTAAGAGAACTGTAAACGCACTAATATATAATGCTTTTCTAGTAAAGTTTGCTTCAATCTTCGCTAAATTAAAATTTAATATAATCCATGCAACTGATAGTGGTAAAATAACAAACCCACTTTGAAGAGGTGATAAACCTAATTGTTCTTGTAAATATACTGGTATATACAGGTTATATCCTATTAATGACATAGCTATAAATAAATCAGTAATGAAAGCAAGCATTATCGATCTATTAAACTCATTAGTCGGAAGAAATGGATTATTTTGTTTTTGTTCTATTTTAAACAAGCCAATCAATACTAATAAAGCCAAGATGATTGCAATAATATTGAGATATAAATGTTGTTGATTTAATAATCCAAACATAAGCAATGCTATAAATATATAAAAGATTGATAATCCTTTCACATCAAAGTGTGTTTGATTACCATGTTCTTCCTCTGGAAAATGAAATGTCATTAGTACTAATACAATAGCAATAATTGCTATAGGTATATTAATAAAGAACAGCCAGTGCCATGTCGCAAATTCTAAAATCGCACCACCGAGTATGGGTCCAATGATACTGGAAATTCCCCAAACACTACCTACAATTCCCATAATTTTATATCTTAAAGGAATTTCAAACGCTAGTTTAGGGACTATCTGAGATAAAGACATCATGACCCCTGCCCCAAAACCTTGAATCATTCTTGAGATAATTAAAAAAGTAAATGTTTCACTTAAACCTGACATCAAACTACCAATTGCAAATAAAGAAACACCTGCAACGGCAATATATAATATCTTAAAACGAGATAACAGCTCACCTACAATAGGGTTAGCTATGACCAAAGCAATAAAATAAACAGTAAAAACTAAAGATACTAAATTACCTGCATGTAAATTTATCTTAATTGTTGGTAAGGCTAGAGATATAATAGATGTCTCAATTGCAGCCATAAACATGATTAGTATCAATGCGGTTACTGTTAATATCGACCTAAACTTCATTTATATTTACTCCTTTTGTTCTATCTATTTCGAACCCTTAAAATATTAATACGATGATGTTTAGTTCGCAATCATGCAATAGTATTAATTTTCTAGGTTAAAATAAAACGGCAGAGCCATTTAAACTCTACCGTAAACTTACTTTACATAAAATATAATATCCCTATCATGTGTAAAACCGATGCAATCACAATAAAAATATGCCATATCATATGAAAATAAGGTCTATTCTTTTGCGCGTAAAACCAGGCTCCTATTGTATAAGAAAGGCCACCCAGGAATATAAATAAAATAAATAACCAAGAGGTGCGCATGATAATCACTGGTATAAATATCACACCAACCCATCCCATCACTAGGTAAACAATAAGACTGAGCTTATGATTAACTTTCGTAGCAATGGATTTATATAATATTCCCCATAATGTAGTCCCCCATAAAAATAGGGTCACTACCCATCCTATCCATCCACCTACTATAGTAAGTAATACTGGCGTATAAGTACCTGAAATAGCTACGTAAATCATGCTATGATCGATAATACGTAAAATATACTTATGAGCTGTATAATTCTGCATAGAATGATAAATAGTTGAAGAAATAAACATCATAAAAATACTAATAATATAAATAGACACACTTACCGATTCCAATGTGCCACCATGATTGTAGCTATGAACAGCTGCATAAGGTAATACAAACAATGTTAATAATGCAGCCGCACCATGTGAGGCTGCATTACCTATTTCCTCGCCAAAAGATAAGGGAATGATGTCCTTAAATGATTCAACTACCGATGCTTTTTTATGCTTAGATGTATGAGACATCTATTCCACCACCTTTTATTTAAATCAAACTCATACGTTTTAAATCTTCTGTAGCAGTTTCCACACTATCTTTACCTACTTTATTTTTCAGTGGTGAAAACTCCTCTTCTCTAGGAACTTGTAATGTAACAAAACTTGTTCCATATTTGAAAATATCGAAATAAAACAATTCAAATTTTAATGTTGGTAGCTCTACAACGCCAAAGTCTTCATCTAGTTGTTTTAATTTTTTAATAGCTAAATGATATGGTAGTTCCCTATCTACTGCACTTTTAATATAGGCCAGTTTAAATGCATGGATACCAATATTAGCATTATCAAAATCATTGGCTACTTCGGGATCCAATTCTGAATACTCAAGAACTGTATCTTTACTATCAATGTTGACTAAACGTCCAACACTCTCTCCATGTTTAGGTTGAATTGTTTTAGATGTAACATCTTTATTATTACTTACAGTGTAACCAGCAAATAATGGATCTAAGACTTTCACAAGAACATTGTCAATATTATTTAAGAAGATATATTTTACATGATCCTTTTCCATTTTATCTAAGTATCCAGCCTCTTTAAGAGATTTAAATACTCCACCATTACCATTTGGTGTTTCCATAATATGACCATCTCTGTTAAGTACAAGTTTGCCGTCTTCACCTAAGGCTACAATATTTGCTTGTTTAAAGAAATGTACATGTTCTGGATCATAATCAAAATATTGATGTTTCTTAAAATACTCTATTGTTTCATTATGATTTATATCACTAGTCATTATATACCAATTAATTGTATGACCCGTTTGATTCTTTAAATTAATGAGTTGGCGAGCCTGTAACTCAAATAAACTTACACCCTCAATTTCAAAAGAACCTTTAGGCCCTTTATAACCTAATCGCGTTCCTTGACCGCCAGCCATAAGAAGTACCGCGAATTCACCATTTCTAATCGCTTCATAACCCTTTTGTTCATATGTATGCTTATCTTCATCAGAAAGTTGAGATTTCACTTCATACTTAACTTCTGATACCGATGATACATCATCTATTGATTTTCTATTAACATATAAATCATGATATAGTTTTTGAATTCCTTCTAAATCAAGCTCATCAACTTTATTTTCAAGTGCATCTTTTTCATTATTACTCATTAATTTTTCATATTCATACAAATGCTCTTGGTTATATTTCTCCAATTGGTTTTTATCTAACATGATTACTCTCCTTATGTATAAATGATTCAAAGAATTAATTTAGCCACTGTAACATAAATTCATTAAAAAAGGGTTGAAACAACGTGTATACTGTTCCAAAGCTAAAAGCTGTAGCTAAAGATAAATCAACTAATCCGCCTGTTTTAAAATGAAGCGGCGATACAACATTCAATGGTAAGGGATAGAATAATTTAACCCCTTTAGGTGTTAATATATCTAGTATAACATGTGAAGCTATTCCAATAACAATTGCAACCATATAATACATGGGTGTTTGAATTAAGTACAGTAAAAAACCAATGATAATGATGAAAGCAAGAGAGTGAGTAAATGTCCTATGGCCAAATAGAAGCCTAATAACAAAACTTAAAACTCTGAAACGTCTTCCAATTTTACTTTGGGTATGACATATGTCTGGCAATAGGCTTGCTAGAGTTGATAATACCAATATAGTGACTGAAGTAAATAAATCAGTATGAAAATATTGAGTTGTCAAAGCTCCTGTTAAAGCCCCACAGGAGGCATGTGTTTTACCTGTCATTTCTAGTTCTCCTTTTCAAAACATTTTAACACACAATTACATATAAAGCGAACATACTTTCGTATTAACATTTTATTAGTATGACATATTATATTCAAAAGTATCACATAAATCCTTGAAAACGATTTCAAAATAATTTATGATGAATATACAAATTATTTAAAGGATGTGTTTTTAATGGCAATGACAGTAAAGAAAAACGATAATGAAGTACGTATTCAATGGAGAGTAGCAGATATTAAAATACCTAATAATGAAATTAAAAATATCTCACAAGACCAAGATATCCATGCAGTACCTGAAAAAAATGGAAAAGAAATCTCTCGTATTGGTTCTACATTTGGAAAAACAAACCGCGTAATTATCGATACTGATGACCATGAATACATTATTTATACTCAAAATGATCAAAAAGTTTACAATGAACTGACTAAGTAATTAAAATATATATAATTAATAATCCATACAAAAGCCACCAACCATGTATCTATTACGGTTGGTGGCTCTCATTTTCGATATATGAAAATTGATAAGTATAAACAATCCTATTATATTGGAATCAATAATGATTATGGAGGTGAAGTTATTGTTCGTCGTAACAAATAGAATAACCGTGAAAAAAGGTTTTGCAGAAAAAATGGCACCTAGATTTACAAAAGGTGGTCAAATCCAATCCTTACAAGGTTTTAATGGTATTGAAGTTTGGCAAATTGATAGAGATGATTATAGTGAAGATATGTATGTAAATACATGGTGGAATACTGAAAAAGATTTTAAAAATTGGGTAAATAGTGATGCTTTTAAAGAAGCTCATAAAAATACTGGAAAATCCGAAGACTCTCCAGTAATTAAAAGTGAAATTGTTAAAGCAAATGTATTGTCGAAATTAGATAAATAATTTTTTAATAGAGGATTGCTTATTATAATAAAGTATATTAATAAGCAATCTTTTTAATGGATAAATAAATGCGCAAGTAATGCAATAATAGGAAGCGTGATTAAAGTACGTATTAAGAAAATCATAAATAGTTTACCTATGCTGACAGGAATTTTTGAACCTAAAATAACACCACCTACTTCTGACAAGTATATTAATTGGGATATACTTAATGCTCCAATAACAAAACGTGTTATGTCACTTTTGACCCCCTCAATTAATATAGATGGTAAAAACATATCGGCAAAACCTATGAGAATAGTTTGAGAAGCGTGTGAAGCTTCTGGAATTTGCAATAATTCTAGTAGTGGAACGAATGGTTTTCCAATAACTTCAAAAATAGGTGTATAATTCGCGATAATTGTTGCGATTGTTCCTATACTCATTACTACTGGTAAAATGACAAACCACATATCTACAACGGTTTTAAATCCAGAAATAAAGAACTTTTTGAATCCTGGAGCTTTTATACCAACCTCTGTCGCCATGTCATATCCATGTCTTAATGCCGTTTTTCCTTCTGGTAATTGCTCCGTTCTTGCATCCTCTGAAACATCTTTAGCATATTCATCTGGAATATTTTTTAAAGGCCAAATTCTTGGCATTATCATTGCTGCAATTAAACAAGAAACAATTACAGTGATATAAAAATAAAAGAATTGATCTTGCATTTTAATAGTTGAAGCAATAACTATAGCGAAAGTAATAGATACTACACTAAACGTAGTAGAAATGACTGTTGCTTCTCTTCTAGAATAATAGCCTTCCTCATACTGTCTACTTGTAATTAAGACGCCTACCGTTCCATCACCAATAAATGATGCTAGATTATCTACAGTTGATCGACCAGGTAGAGTAAATAGCGGTCTCATTACTGGTCTAAACACAGGTCCTAATAATTCTAATAGTCCGTATTCCATCAATAACGGTAAAAATAGTGCCGCAAATAAAAATACGGCCACAAGAGTTGGTAATAGACTATAAAAGACTAGCCCCCCCGTATCTTCTGAATAAATCATTTTAGGCCCTACCTTCAAATAAGTAAGCCATACAAATACAACTGATAATACTCTTAATATTAGCCAACCTAGTTTGACATTAAATGCATTATACATTAGGCCTTGTGGATTTAACTTGTGTTTATAAATTGTTGAGCACAAAAGAGTTAATACACCTGAAATTGTAATAATTAATACAATTAATATGGGCATAATATTCCCTAACAGATCTTTTAAACAATTTGCAAGAAATGCCACAGGTAATGTTGTTTGTTTTTGTCCATCTTGAACAACTGGTATAGGAATTAAAAATAATATGATACCTAGAATGGACATTGTTATAAATTTAATTCTACCTTTTATAATTTCGCTTTTAGTATATCCGTTCATTACTTTTCAATCCGTTTCTATCTATTTATATCAACTTGAAGTAATCAAGATTCATCTTCACAAATGTTTATATATACAAAAATATGAATAATTACGTATAAATACTATACGCTAATCTATCACTTTTCGCAATTAAAAATTTAAAAAAGGCCGATTTCAATAAACTATAAATTGAAATCGGCCATAGCATACCTAAGAGCGCTCAAATTCATATTTAATGAATAAATCATTTCATTCTACGTAGTAAGAATAAGAAATATGGTGCTCCAATAACTGCAATAACTACACCTACTGGAATATCAAGTGGCGGTTGAATTCCCCTAGCTAACCCATCACCAAGCGTTAATAGTATAGCGCCTATTAAACCTGACATGATAATGACATGTATATTTTTGTGTCCGACGAGTTGTCTTGCTATATGAGGTGCTATAAGTCCTAAGAAACTAATACCACCGACAACTGCAATAGAAGCTCCAGCTAACATTACAGCCAAGATGAGTAATATCATTTTTAAAAATCGAACACGTGCACCAAGAGCTGTAGCGACATTATCTCCCAAGTTTAAAATATCTAGCTGGTAACCGAGTAATAATACTACCGGTACAGTGATAATAAACCAAGGTAAGACACTATAGAAGTTAGAAATATTATGTCCATATAAACTACCAGTTAACCAAACTAATGCATTATTTGCATCCATAGGATTACGAATAAGTAAGAACTGTACGATAGCCGTACAAATTGCGCCAATGGCTAAACCTATAAGAGCAAGTTTCGATCCTTTTACATCAAATTTGGAAATAAGGAAGGACAATATTAAACTAATCACCAATGCTCCAACAAACGATCCTAAAGGTAATACAAATAAAGGTGCCGACGGAAATATCATAATAATAATCACCGCTGCTAGACTTGCTCCTTTAGTAATTCCAATAACATCCGGAGATGCAAGCGGATTTCTAATTACACCTTGAATAACAGCACCAGATATAGCTAAACTGCTACCTATTACTAATCCCAATAATGTTCGAGGTATACGATATTCATTTAAAATAAAGTCATCTTGTGTGAAAAAACCAACAATAGCGTGTATAGGGTCTATCATAACTGAACCTATACATAAACTAAATATTGTACTGACGACTAATAAAATAATCACGATTCCATAACGTATACTATTGCTACTCTTAATCATACGCGATTCACCCCTCTTACAGTAATGAATAAGAAGTAAAAGGCGCTGACAAATGAAGTCACTATACCAACTGGAGATTCAAATGGATAAGTGATTAAACGACATAGAACGTCAGATATTAACAATAAATCTGCACCAAAAATAAACGTGAGAGGTAGCATAATTAGATAATTTTTACTTACATAACGTTTAACTATATGAGGAACAATGAGGCCCACAAAACCGATGGGGCCTGCAATTGAAACAGACATCCCTGCTAATACTATCACTAGCAATCCAATAATCATTCTTACAATTTCAGTACGTTGACCAAGGCTTCTTGCAATGTCGTCTCCGAGTTCCATAATTGTAAGCTGTCTTCCCATAAAAATAGTTACAATTACAGCAATGACTATACAAGGTAAAATCATCATAATTTGATTCCATTTTATCCCAGCTAATGATCCTACTAACCAAAACATGACAGTATCATTAGAATCCTCATTTAAAAGAATGATTCCTTGGGTCATGCTACTAAAGAATAGATGTATCGCCATACCTGCTAAAGCAAGTTTCACTGGCGTAATTGATTTCGTAGATCCTGACAACGTATAAACAGTAAATCCACCAAAAAAGGCTCCAATAATTGCTAGGATAGTTGAATAAGAACCTAGGGATGGAATTAAAACTGTAATTAAAACAATGACGAAGGACGCTCCAGCATTTACACCAAATATTTGAGGTGAAGCAAGTGGATTTCTAGTTATTGCTTGCATAAGTAGACCGGCTATCCCCAATGCACCACCTATCACTAACCCTGCAAGCATTCGAGGCATGCGTACGTTATGAATTAAAAATGTTTGTTCTGATTCAATATGTCCAGTGAAGTAACTTAAAATATCATGAAATTGTATTTTTGAAGAACCAATCGCTAAATTCAAATAGATTGAAATAAAAAGAAAGCACACACCCACTATATAAGTGAGTGTAGTGCGCTTTCTCTTTTTTTGTTCAATAGCGGATTGACTATTTTTAATACCCATAGTCATTATTTTCCACCTTACTTATTATCTTTATTACTATCTTTCTTTGAAAGTTCTACAAGTTCTTTTGCCATCTCTTCAGAAGAAATTAAACCACGTGATCTAGCCCATAGGTCACGATCTAACACATCTACACGATTATGTTTAACAGCGTCTAATTTTTTCCATACAGCATCTTTTTCTAATTCTTTAAGAGAAGGCTCATTAGGACTTGCTTTATCAGTCATGATGAACATACGGCCTGGATTTACTTTAGATAATGTTTCAGTGTTCATTTGTAAGTAAGGTCCTTTAAGATACTTACTTAAACCTTTTGTCACATCATCAGTTAATGCTTCTTTGAATCCAAGTTGATTTAAGAATTGTCCTACATATGAATAACTAGGGTGTGCTAATAAACCTGATTTAGATGCAACTGCAGGTAACACTTTCTCATCTTTATTCATTGTAATTTCTTTTTTATATTTTTCAATCTTTTCATCATGTTCTTTTAGACGTTTTTTACCTTCATCTTCTTTACCTAATGCTTTAGAAATTGTTTTGAAGGCATCAATGTTTTGATTATAGTTTCCATCAAAACTCTTAAGTTCAATTGTTGGAGCAATTTTACTTAAATCTTTATAAATTCCTTTATGTCTATTACTATCTGCAATAATTAAGTCTGGTTTTAGTTTACTAATTTCCTCTAAGTTAGGTTGTTTACGTGCACCTACAGACGTATAGTTACCAATTTTATCTCTTAATGGTTTGATGATACGTTCCTTTTTCTTATCATCTGCTATACCTACAGGTTTTACATCAAGTGAAGCTAATGCATCTACGAATGAATATTCAAGTACAACGACACGTTTAGGGTGCTTAGGTACTTTAGTTCTTCCTTCTTCGTGTTTAATTTCTACACCATCTTTAGATGCAGATTTATTACTTGAATTATTAGAACCATTACTTCCACAGGCCGCAACAAGAACTAATACTAGCATTAAGCCAACAGCACTAAAAAATTTTAGACCTCTCATTGTTCCACTCCTTAATATGTATATGCTTACATATACAGTTTATTGATAACGATTCTCATTGTCAATATCATTTTGTATTGTTTTATGAATATATTTTACTCAAATATAATTTAATTCATAAGTCAGACTAACTACTATGAAAGATAAATCTGAATATCACTTTATATTTGCCTTATATACAATTTAGAGAACAATAACTAACTAAAATAAATAAAACTGCTCTTTTAAATAGAAAATTAAAGAGCAGTTTAAAGTGAAATATAATTTAATGAATAAAATTGAGTCTTCATTACGTATTGGCAAATATGGTTGTGTTAAAATTTTCAATCAAAGTTTGAATCTTTGAATCGTCGTAATATGATTTAGTTAAATTTTTCATATACATACTCTGTGACAAAGCTTCATAATTTAAACTAAATTGAATTCTATCCCCAATTTGATAGTGATCTTGATTATTCAAATCAATCATTAAATGATCGCTTGAGGCGCCAACCATTTTCAGATCATTGGCGATAGGCTTGATACCATCTGTAAATGTATCTAAATAACCTATATCCACTATTGCTTGTAAATAGGATTGGTGTGTCACTTGATTAATACGTGGTTTAATTTCAATAATTTCCGCTTCAAGTACAATCGCATCTTGATAGAGACTTGCAATAGGTTCATTCGTGGTAGTATCTATTCCTCTAAAGAGTGCTTCTCCTATTCTTAATTCATTAATCTTGCCAAGATCATTGTACATTGTTTGAGGTAACATGCTTGAGTTACCTCCTGAAATAATTTTAAACTTGTAACCTATTTCCTTTTCAACGGCACTAATGAACTTATTAATCATAAAGACATCATTTTCTTCTGGAGCTTTGGATTTAAAGCACATAAAATTAAATGCTAATCCTACTAGTTGTATATGACTCATACTCATAATTTCTTTAATATAATCTAATACATCATAAGTTAAGACACCTTCACGGCCGTCTTTCCAATCTACCATTAACATGATTTGATGCTTTACATTCATTCTTTTTGCAATTACATTCAATTGTTTAATCGTATCAAGTTCTGTTTGAATACTCAGTTTTACAGTAGAAACCATAGTTTCAAATTCTGTCGTGGGGCGTAATAGTGTAAAGGTGATATTTAAATCTCTTAGTCTTTCAATATTATCAATTCTTGATTCAGCAAAGTGTGTAATTCCAAGAGATTTTATTGTAGAAACGATGCGTTCATCTCCGGCAACACATTTTACTACAGGGGTAAAGTGAATCTGTCTACGTTCAAGTAATGTCTGAAGTACTTTGGCATTGTATTGTATTTTTGATAAGTTAACTTTGATTCTAGCCATGTACTACACCTCTTTTTTAATAGGATTTTCTAATTCAGTGTTTAAATATTTTTTAACTTTATTTTCCATCCTCATACTTAATAACGCTTTAACTGTTATTGTCGGACCAAATAATACTTTCCTCAAAATGTCGGCATGGGATTTATCATCATCAATCGCTAGATCAATCTCTTCACGAACGATATCAAATAACTCTTTTTCTTTAACATCTTCATATTGATTAAAGTGATGAATCAACTCTGCTAATTGATTTTGTACAACAGCATGTTGAAACTTCGCAATAACTTCCTCAATGGATTGAGCTAATAAACTTTCATTCGTTACTTCAATATTTGTTACCTTCTGTTGTAAAGTATCTAAATCTATACGTGAACCACCTAAATCACGTACTAAGAATTTCATTTGATAGTTAGGACCTAGATTGACAATCGTATTTTGCATATGTGCTTCTAATGCAATTCCATAATCTTGAATGTATGCAATGAGTGGTTGGACTAATGTTTGTGTGTAAGTTGCAATAAAATGTTTAATGTGGTCAATTGTTATTTCAGTTTCAAGCCATTCTAAATAGCTATCTACAATCGCTTTACGATCAATTGGATTAGGATTAACTAAACTTGCTGTGACCACTGTTGAGCCATTTTCAAAGATAACGGGTTTCTGACGAATAATGCATGCAAGTTGTCTTGCCAAATCAGAATCCACGTCGGCATATGCACCAAAGGGTTCCATCGCCACTTGGAGTCCTGGATATTGATCAAGAAGTCCTTGTAATGCATAACTTAATTTAGGTCCATCTACCGTAGTAACCGTAGAAACAGTTCTTACTGCACTAGTTGCTTGAACATTCACAGGAAGTTTAACGTGATAAGGTTTATGAATTAAATCCATCGTTCTAAATGATAACGTTGCTTTAGATTCTACTGTGAATGGTGTTGGTATTAGTATTTTACTAGCAATCCACTGACTAAATTTTCCGCCTATAGTGTGATCGTATTGCCAAGGATGAACAATCATGACTCTATAATCCTCTATATTTAAATTTAAAGGCTCCAAAAATGAATTGAGTTGATGACGATATTCCGGAATGACACGATTTAAAATATATTGGTCATCGTCTTCCATTGACGTAGTGACAATGTGATTCTTTTCAATAAGCATAATTTTTAGAGGAATAACCTTTTCAAACTCTGGAGCATACGCTTTCAACTCGCTTTTATTTAACGGAAGTTTTGTTTTAGTTAAAGGATGGGTAGGATGTCCTTCAACAATCAAACTCTCCGAATAACTTAAATCATCTATAATGCCACTATCTTGTAAATGTTGTAGCCAGGATATAAAGTTTAATGATTCAGGCAATCTTGAAAATTTCATACTTTGATGTATGAGTGATTGTCTGTTGTTAAAATGTTTATATGTTTCAATAAAACTGTCTCTACTATGAATCAATTCTTCATTCAAACGTTCTGAAATTTCAATATTAAAATCCTGTGTTAATGTTTCGAGCAGATCTTCTAAGCTTTCAATAGGTTGTGACTTTTGACCACAACCATACATAATATCGCCTTTAAACACATATCTTTCCATAGCACTTTTACGTTTTACTTGAACAGTTAATCTTTTGCCTTGGTACTGAATTTCCACCACACTATCATCTTTCGTTATTTTCATGCCCTCTGGTGAAATACGTTCCTTAATTATTGCGTTCATGATACGGTATTGTATATTTTTATCTGCTAACAGCCATTCATTACGCTCCATTATTACTTTCCTCCAACTTCGTCATACGCTGTATTAGGTAAAATATTACTGAAATGGCTACGGTAGTTATACCCATGATCATGAATGTCGTCAGTATTCCGAATACATCTGCAAAGAAACTCATAACTAAACTACCGAGAGGTATCATACCACGGTCCATCATAATAATACTTAATACCTTCCCTCTCTCATAGTCTTTAACACTATGTTGAAAATAAACTCTATTCGTTGTTCTTGCCCATTGGCTAAATAGTCCAATTAAAGTGATACAAATGAACATAATAACCAAATTATGTATAACGACGCCTAGTAAAGCTAACCCAAATAGCAAAGAACTTAAATAATACATTTTAACTGCGCTTAGATGATTTAAAATGGTAGGTAAAATAATTGTTGCTACGATACCACCAATAGCACAGAAGGTCATCGCTATACCAAATACTTCTGATTTTCCTGGAAAAATATGATTCGTAAGTACGGGTAATACTGTTGTATAAGAGAATCCTGTAGCCATGATTAATAGAGAAGTAACAAATATCTTACTCCCCTCTAGATTACGTTTGAAATAATTCATAACTATCTTTAATGAGAATTCTTTATTTTCGAGTTGATTTGAAACAACTTCAAAGTGAAGAGGCAGACTAAAAAGTACAGCAACTAAATAACATATCGCTTGTGCTAAGAAAGTTGAAGGCGCATGATAAGCTGCTAGAATGACTCCAGCGATTGCGGGACCTATCGAACGACAGATGTTAATGATAAACGAATGAAACGATACTGCCTGTGTTGTAGAAATTTTATCTGATAAATCAGGTAACACCGCTTGTCTTACTGGTGTTTCTACTGCACTTAGAATACCTCTTAACGATGCATAAATGAGTATTACAGCGATTGGGATAGAATCAATAGTAAATGTCAAAACACATAATACCGCAGTGACTATAAATGAAGAGTAAATCGTTATTCTAAGTAAATTTCCTTTATCATATTTATCAGCAATTGAGCCTGCCCATACACTTAGCAATAAAATTGGTACGAGTCGGCAAAAATTAACTAATCCCAGATAAACTGCGTTATGATATGTAGTAAGTACAAACCAGTTTAATCCTATTTGCCCAATCCAATTCCCCAAAAACAGAAGAAAAGAACTGGAAAAGAAAAATTTTGCCATTTAATTTCCACCTGTCTTTTTTATTGATAATAATTATCATTATCATTAATATGGATTATACAAATCTTATTTATTTTTGTAAAATATTTTTTTAGAGGTGAATTATGAATTTCAATCAATTTATTAACAAACAAGACATTGAGATGACCCAAGATGAGCAAAATGTTTTTCAGTTTTTACAACAATATGATGAACAATGGGCATCTATTTTCCAAGATAAATTATTAACTGGTCGAGATAAAGTAACAAAGCGTTTAGTTACTTCTATACATAGAGAGAATTTAGTTCATGGTAATGATCATAGTCAGTTACTTAATAGACGTAAATTTGCTGGTTATGACACTCATGTAACTGACATTTTAGAAATTCATTTTCCTAAATCAAAGCTATACTTATACGCACCAGTAACTGGTCAGCATGCATTTAATCGTATAGATGTTGAAGGCCCCTTTTATTATAAACGTGAACAATATCAAGATGAATTTAAGCGTATTTTACATCCTAATGACATATTAGACTGGATTCTTACTGAATCACCAGAGTTGGACAATGAAGCGAGCCAACAATTCAGAGATGACCAAACGAACAGTGCAGCCAATATGACATTTGCGCTGAGCTATCAATATTTTAAAATGAAGGATGATCGAGCACCTCTATACGATATTATTAAAAATCATCAAGATAGTTATCTAAGGTCTGAGCAAGCCGTAGTAGAAGGCCACCCTCTTCATCCGGGAGCAAAACTGCGTAAAGGTATGGATGCGTTTGAAACATTTAGATACTCTTCTGAATTTACTCAGCCCATCGAATTAAAAATTGTATTATTGCATCATTCAGTGGCTCGTATTCAAGCTTTAGATGCAAATTACAATGATACGATGAAACATATGTTTCCTGATATATACTCACACTTAGAAAAAGAATTTAGCGGACAAGTCAATTTAGACGACTATCAATTGATGATTATGCATCCATGGCAATACGACCATGTCCTACATCAAGATTACATGGAAGAACTTGATCAACGACTTATGATTGTGAGTGAATATTCTATCCCATATTATGCTGGTTTATCATTTAGAACGTTGGTTCCTGAATTACCTAATAAAGCGCCACATATTAAATTATCAACAAATGTACATATTACTGGCGAAATTCGTACACTTTCAGAACAAACAACTCATAATGGACCTTTAGTTACACACATCTTAAACGATATCTTGACTAAAGATTCAACATTTAAACAGTATGCTTCTACTGTAATTGATGAAGTGGCAGGAATTCATTTTTATAATTCTAATGATAGTGATGAGATACAAACGGATCGTAGTGAACAACTAGGTACGTTATTTAGAAATAATTTCTATCATTCTATAACGAATGATGTGGTACCTGTCATTCCATCAAGTTTAGTTGCAACGTATCCTTACAACTCTGAAACGCCTATTCAAACATTAATTCAAACATATCAAGTTTCTAAGGGATTTCAGTCATTTGAAGAAGCAGCTAAAACTTGGATGAATGAATATAGTAAAGCGTTACTAGGTTTAGTCATTCCTTTATATTCTAAATATGGTATTGCTTTAGAGGCACACCTACAGAATTCTGTTGCAACCTTTAACGAAGACGGTTCACTTAATAAACTATATATTAGAGATTTCGAAGGTTTACGTATTGATACTGAGCGCTTAAATCAATCGGGTTATGAGACGAACCATTTTCATGAGAAATCTAGAATTTTAACAAATTCTAAGACTTCCGTTTTTAATAAAGCATTTTATTCTACAGTTCAGAATCACTTAGGAGAGCTTGTGCTTACAATAGCTAAGTCATCTCATTCTTCTTCACTTGAAAATGAAATCTGGAAGGATATGGCACTCATATTAAAGGATATTTTAAGTAATATCACAGAATTATCTGAAGGTCGTCGTAGTAAAATCGAAGAAGTTATCTTTGCCCCAACAATTGATTATAAATGCGTGACGACTATGCGATTAGAAGATCAAGCACATGAATATACGTATATTAAAGTAAACAATCCACTTCACTAATTAAAATATTAATGTAATTGTAGCTTATAATAAGCAGTCTATGTTTAAGAAAGTCATCTTTTACGCAGACTGCTTATTTTTTGAGGAAAATTAATTATTAATAAACAAAAAGCCTATAAATGGTGTGAGAACACTTTCCATTTATAGGCTAATATCATATAAGTTTCAACTTAAATGATTTATCAAATTGCAATTATGAATTATTGTAAACCTTGTCTATCACTGTGGTTGTTGTCTTTGTTGTCTTTTTCATTTTTTTGTTGCCATTCTTTTTTAGTCATTACATCGTCAACTTGCATGTTCACTTCAACAACTTCTAAGCCAGTGATGTATTTCACTTGTTCTTTAACTAAGTCAGTTACTTTACGGAAGATTTTTGGTGCTGATTCACCATATTCTAAAATAACTTTTAAGTCGATAGCAGCTTGTTTTTCGCCAACTTCAACTGACACGCCAGTAGTCACGTTATTACCACTTGAGAATGCATTAGTGAAGTTGTCAGTGAATCCGCCTTTCATATCTAAGATACCTTTAACTTCACGAGCAGCAATACCAGCAATTTTTTCAACTACTTCATCAGAGAAAGTTAATTTGTTTTCGAATTGTGGTTGTTGATTTTCTTGAACTTCTTTTTGTTGTTCTTGTCTTTCTTTTTCATTTACACCAGTTTGGTTATCGTATGCTTGTTTTGCTTTGTTATTATCTACTGCCATAGTAAATTCTCCTTTACTTTCAAAATTTAGTTATTATTAATAATTAGATTTAATTAATTCCTTTAGAACTGGACTAGCTCCATCTATTGAGGAAATTCATAAAGTCTTGCGTACGGTCTTTAATATACCCGATACCAATTCCAATTAAACACAAGACAATGATTAAAATTGTTTTCCAAAATCCAAGAGTTAGGAATAATATAGCTATAAGTAAAAATGCTAAAAATCCAATAATACGCCACTTAAATGCTTTAAATATATTGATTAATTGTTGTGTAGAGTCTTGTCCGTTTTGATTATTATTTTCAGCCATGATATCCCTCCCTTACAACACACGTGGACCAGACGTTTTCTGGTCACGAACATTAACTTCTAATTTTCGTACTGGAATTTCTGTGAAATGTTCAACATTTTTCTTAATGTCAGAGCGAATACTTTCAGTTAATGATTTCACTTGAACATCATTTGGTACGAAGAAATCTGCTTTAATGTCGATAAATGATTTCTTTTTCTTACTATAAAGCTTACTTACTACATTAGGTTGTCTTACTTGATCATATTTAGTTAATGTATCGTACGCAGATTTTTCAACTGCTTTTCTTGATACATAAATATGACCATCATCAAAAGTTTTATAAAGTCCAGGTTTACGATACGTAGGTTTGAATATGCTTAATACTAATATGAGTCCAATCAATATTAGTAATCCCGCAAGTCCAATTAATAGTGGTTGGAACCAATTGAAATGAAGGAAGTAGTCTTGATAGCTTTTAATACGACTATCCTTTATGTACATAAACAATAGGAACCCAACAATTGCGACTATTAAAAGGCCGAGGATGAAATTTTTTAGTCTTTTCACCTCGCACGGCACCTCCTTATGTCATTGTTGAATTTGTTTACATTTTAAATGAGTACCCTATAAATATTTTTTTGAAACATAAATAAAACAATTTTTTATTCTATTTTTAAAAATATTTAAAGAAGCACTACTTATAATACATTATTCCCATTCTAATTAGATGAAAAACGTATATTTTTATTATTATGTTAAATTTTTTTCGTTTTTAGAACTACGGTATTCTAGAATGTCAGAATTCTTATCCTTAACTAATACCTTATTGCTAGGACGTGGCTTTTCATCACTAAGCGACTTAAAGAGCGACCAAATCATAACTATGATTACGAGTGAAAATGGTAATGCAGCTATGATAAGTAAGTTTTGTATTGCTTGTGTGCCACCAGTGTAAATCATAATTATTGCAAATAGTGCCATGATAATACCCCAGCTTACCTTTACAAATGAAGCAGGATTTATATCTCCACGAGCACTTAACATACCCAGTACATAAGTAGCGGAGTCGGCTGAAGTCACAAAGAAAATCATAATCACTACTAGAGTAATAATACTTAATATAAATCCAAGCGGATATTGTTCTAACGTTGCAAATGTAGCTGTCTCTGTAGCTGCTTTAGCAATATTAGCTATATGATGATCTTGTAAATAAATTGCTGAAGCACCGAAGACTGCAAAGAATAAGAAACATACTAGTGCTGGAACAAATAGTACGCCTAAAATAAATTATTTGATTGTTCTACCTCTTGAGACACGTGCGATAAAGATTCCAACAAATGGCGCCCATGAAATCCACCATGCCCAATAGAAAATTGTCCATTGTTGTAACCATTTAAATTTCTCTCCACCTGATGGAATTCTCAAACTCATTTTAAAGAAATTGGCTATGTAATTCCCTAAACCATTCGTAAATGTGTTCAAAATATAAAGTGTCGGTCCAACAATGAATAATTCGACTAAAACTAGAAATGCTAACCCCATATTGATGTTACTTAAAGTTTTAATACCTTTATCAATACCTGACCATGCTGACCAAGTAAATAATATAGTAGCAACGATAATAAGGATAACTTGTGTTCCAAAGTTATTTGGCACTTTAAACAAGAAGTTAAGGCCTTCATTAATTTGTAATGCTCCAAATCCTAATGTTGCTGCAACACCTGTTACAGTCGCTATGACTGCTAATACATCTATCGCACCACCTATCGGACCTCGCATAGCTTTTTCACCGAAAATGGGCGTTAATGTTGCACTTACAAGACCGGGATATCCCTTATGGAAACTAAAATACGCAAAGACGAGCGCTACAATGCCGTAAACTGCCCAGGCATGTATACCCCAATGGAAGAAAGAAAATTGCATGGCGTCATTAATGGCTGACTGCGTTCCAGCTTTATGTATTGGAGTTAAAGTAAACGCGTGACTTATAGGCTCCGCAGTGGTCCAGAATACTAATCCGATACCCATACCTGCACTAAATAACATAGCAAACCATGAAGGAAGTGAGAATTCAGGATCTTCTCCTTCTTTACCTAATGTAATTGATGCATATCTAGAGAATAATAAATAAACACTTACTATAAGTATGAGTAGGACAAGTAGAAGATAATACCATGAAAAATGAACTGCTATAAATGAAGTTACAGTTTGCGTAACTTGTTCAAGTTGTTTAGGTAGAATCGCACCATAAATAACAAATGCTGTACAAATTGCTAATGCTACCCAAAATACAATGCTGATTTTACTTGTATTTGTTGATTTCATAAATAAAACAATCACCTCTTTCCTATGTTTATTACCCATCCCAAGTATTATCAATCATTTATACTTTGTATTTTTAAAATATATAACTTTTTAATTGTATAGTTATGATGGCGACAAGATTGAATATAAAATTAGCAGTAAGATGATTCATAATTGAAATCATCTTACTGCTATTCTTTCTAGGAAATATGTCGATAATTATTTTTCCACATTAATAACTAATTTACCTATCATCGTATTTGACTCTAAAATTTGATGAGCTTGGTAAAGTGTCTCGGTGGTTAAACCATTAATCACCTTCGTAGTTGTATGGTGATATTGCCCTTGTTCAACCCTTTCAGAAATATCTTTCAAATACTCATGATGTTTAATCATGTCATTCGTGCGATTGACTGGTCTGGCGAACATAAATTCATGAGTAAAGTTAACACTCTTAGGTTTGAGTAGATTTAAGTCTTGCTTTTCTTTAAATGCAACAATCGTTGCGATATGACCTAATGGTTTAATAAGTTCAATCATTTTCTCATAATATAAATCTGTATCAAATGTGCAGAAAATGTAATCTACTTCATTAATATCGTGATGCTCAAGTTGTGTCTTTAAATCTTCTTTATGATTGATTACAATATCAGCACCCATAGACTTCGTCCATTCAATCGTTTCCTCACGAGATGCAGTGGTAATAACCTTTAAGCCATGTGCTTTAGCAATTTGTGTAGCAATACTACCTACCCCACCGGCCCCGTTAATGATAAGAAGAGATTTACCTTTGTTCTTTTCAGGGTCATGAGATATTTGAAACACATCAAATAATGTTTCAGATGCTGTGAGACCAGTGAGAGGTAAACTTGCCGCTTGTTCAGGCTTAAGATTAGATGGTGCTTTCGCTACTAATTCTTCCTCAATTAACTGATATTCTTCATTAGAGCCATGCTGATTTGGAGAACCTGAATAAAACACATAGTCTCCTGGCTCAAACATTGTGACATCTTCTCCAACTTGTTCGACAATACCTGCCGCATCAAATCCTAATATACGTGGTGCATGGTTAACTGGTAAGATGCGTTGTTTCGTATCAACCGGATTGACACTTATACTTTGAACCTTTATTAATAACTGATTCCTAGTTGGATTTGGAATATTAAATTCAATTTCTTGAAATTGATTACCATCTTCTAGATTGAACGGTGCATTAAATCCTATTGCTTTCATGATTCCACCTCTATGTTGATTTTATTAAATTAATTATAGCATTTAATTCAATTCACTCATTTAAACAGTTTTTTTGAAGATGAAGATACTAAACGTCAGAGACTTTAATTACTTGTTTACCAAAATTATCACCAGTGAGTAAATTTCTAAATGCTTGAGGTACTTTATCGAAACCCTCTTCTACAGATACTTGAGTCTTAATCTTACCCTCTTGTACCCATTTAGCGAGTTGTTCGCTTGCATTTTTAAAGTCATCAGCGAATTCGGCAACTAAGAAACCTCTCATCATCGCTTGTTTCTTGATGAGTGTCCCTTGAATACGTGGACCAATATCTTCTTCAGGATGGTTATAAGAAGAAATGGCACCGCAAACAGGAATACGTGCATGTGTGTTTAGGTGTTTAAATACTTCATCACCTATTTCACCGCCTACATTTTCATAATAGACATCGATGCCATCTGGAACAGCATCTGCTAATGTTTGGGCGAAATCATCTTTCTTATAATCTACACCTGCATCAAAATCTAATTCTTTAGTAAGATAATTTACTTTCTTATCTCCTCCTGCGATACCTACAACTCTACATCCTTTAATTTTAGCAATTTGGCCGACAACTGAACCTACTGCACCTGAAGCTGCTGAAACAACTACGGTTTCACCTTCTTTAGGCTGTCCAATGTCTAAAAGGCCATGATAAGCAGTTTGCCCTGGCATTCCTAGGACGCTTAAATATAAGTCAAGTGGCACATCTGTTGAAGGTACTTTATCGATATGCTCTGTTGATACAGTGTTTATTTTCTTCCACGGAAGCATGCCCACGACAATGTCACCTTCATTATAATCTTTAGCATTTGATTGAATAACTTTAGCTACGATATGTCCATTGAATGGCTCTCCTTTTTTAAAAGGCTGGACATAGGAATCTGCATTCGTCATACGGCCTCTCATATATGGATCCACTGAAATATATAATGTTTCTAATTGAACTTCATTATTTTTAGGTTCTTGTACATCAGTTTCTTCATATTTGAATGTATCATCTTGTGGCATTCCATCTGGAACTTTGTTAAATACGATTTGTTCATTTTTCATATGATATCACCCTTTTTTGAATATTAATTCTGTAAATATCATACCTCGAACAAGGTCATCGCAATCATAGAAAATCACTTGTATAATAAGAGCAAGCATTGAGAAATTGGTTGAATCATGACGTATGGGAGGTTTAATTTTCCTAAAATGAAATTAAGCATATTAGATTATGTACCGATATTTGAAGGTAGAAGTGCACACGAAGCATTTCAGCATAGTGTAGAGTTAGCACAACGAGCTGAACAATTAGGTTATGTGAGATATTGGGTGGCTGAGCATCATCAAGTTCGTTCTGTGGCATCAAGCGCCCCTGAAATGGTCATGATGACATTATTGGAACAGACGAGTAATATCAAGATTGGAAGTGGTGGTGTCATGTTGCCACACTACAGCCCGTATAAAGTAGCTGAACAATTTAAGATGATGGAAGCACGCCATCCTCATCGTGTAGATATGGCGATAGGACGCTCTCCAAGTTTCAACAACGTGAACGCTGCATTAAATGAGAATAAAGAAAGAAAACTAGATTTTGATACACAGTTAGATGATTTGAATAAATACTTGAATGATGACATTGATAAAGCGCACCGCTTCAAGACGTTATTAGCTACCCCGTTAATCCCGACCAAGCCTGAAATGTATATTTTAGGTATGAGTGAACGAAGTGCAAAGTTAGCTGGCAGACGCGGTTTGCCATTTGTTATTGCTAAAATGGGACAATCGTCAAGTGCTATTGAAGAAGTTATAAATGTCTACAAAAATGAGTTTGCACGTTGGCATGGTAGATATTGGAAATCGTCTGGCGATGGCGATAATCGTGCTTTTGGTAGGACATCTCATGGAAGTTCAGAGGAAGATTTTGCTGGGGATTCACATAGAGGTGTTAAGGATTATTCTGGCGAACATGTGCATGAGGCTTTTGAAGAAGAATCTAGAGACCATGTGCATGAAGCTTCTGAGGAAGATTCTAGAGGCCATGTGCATGAAGCTTTTAAAGAACTTTCTGGTGGTGTGAAACCGTATGTGATATTAGCTACATTTGTAGTAACGGGTGATAATGAGGTTGAAGTTGAAGAGCTTTTAAGCGCATTACAACTTTGGTTGTTACGTATTAATTATTTAGATCAACCTCAGTTTTACCCATCTATTGAAACCGCTAAGAATCGAGTTTATAGCGAGCGCGAGAAAGAGAAACTTGAACAGAATAAGCGTAGAATTATTTATGGCTCGCCTCGCGAAGTATCACGTCAGTTAAAGGATATTAAAAGTTTGTTTGGAGTAGATGAGTTAATGATATTGCCAAATGTTTATGGAGAAGATGCGCGTTTTGAGTTAATTGAATTATTGGCACGAGAATTAGATATTTAGTGTGTTTGCATTATTAGGCACAATATTGAATCATTTTATTCGTTGAATAGAGTAGGACTAGATAACTGTATGGAGTGTGGGCTGTTGATTCAACATGATGGTGTTTAAGAAGATATGGTTTTAATAGAGAGGCGCACTGATGCATTAAAATTGTGAGGAGCCAAATGCATGAGTGCGCTTCAACTATATGAATTATTTGCTCCATAGAAATTGAATGATGTCGTTTGCTATATTTTTATTTTCGTGTAATTGGCTATGTTGAGCTGTTTTACCGGTAAATTTATTTTCCGTGTAAGATTTTGGACTATTTCCTAGTAAATATTTCAAAGATTTTGATGAACTATTTGATACACGACCATCAGAATGTGTGCCATCTTGAATATCTCCATAAATATTGAGTACATCAATGTTTTTATCTTTATAAACTTCTTTTAAAGATAATAACTTTTTGAAATCATCGTTCATTTTATTTGGCTTACCATTTCGATCTAAGTTTATTTCATTTATCTTTTCATTAAGATTTAGTACGCCATTATAAGTACCTGCAATATTTACTTCTTTTTGAAGGTGTGGCAAATATTTATCATTTCCATAGTTATTCATATAATAAGCAAATGACATATTCCCCATTGAGTGTGCTACAAAATTAAATTTATTGATATTATATTGGGATTTCAATTGAGACAAGACATTTTTAATCCATCGTGCATTTTCATTAAAATCACCATTGCGATTATTTTCAAATTCGATTTTTATAATTGGATTTTTTACATTTTTATCTATAGAACCAATAAAAGTCACATTACCATTGCGAGATACTTTTGCTATCATCACATCCTTTGTAACGCCCTTTTTAACTGCTTGATTAACCATGAAACTTTCTGATTTTTCGCTTCCTCCATATCCATGCATAAATAGAGTGGCCACAAGTTTATGTTGATGTTGAGTAACTGAAGACGGAATATGTTTGCCCGATTGACGGCTACAAAGTACAGTAAATAATATCAAAGTAACAATAATAATAAGTATAAAGACCATCGCAGAAGATTTTGATTTCATCATCTTACCTCATTTTGTTTATTTTATATATTATATACGATTAGAGAGGTATTTGCTCATATTTAAAGACTCACTACATCTAATGTAATGAGTCTTTGGAACATACAAGCTGTATTTAAATGATAAATTTTTAAAAGGAAATTATTTGATTTCTTTTGTTTTAGCTAATTCTTTGTACCAATAAGCACTTTTCTTAGGATATCTTTCATGTGTATCAAAATCGACGTAGAAAAGACCGTAACGTTTTTCATAACCATTTGACCATGAGAATACGTCCATCAATGACCATAAGAAGTATCCTTTCACATTAGCACCATCTGCAATTGCATCAGCAATCACGTTTAAATGTTTCTTAACATAATCAATACGGGCATCGTCATGTACAGTTTTCTCTTTTTCATCAAATTCATCTTTGTATCCTAAACCATTTTCAGTAACATAGATTTTATGATAATTTGGATAATCTTTCACAACCCTCATAATTTGATCGTATAATCCTTGAGGATAAATCATCCAATCCCAATCTGTTCTAGGTACATCTACATCAAATTCTCTTTGACCGACACCTTTAAGTTGGTATTTAGAACCACCTTTATCTCCAGTCGCATTGTGCGTAATCTCAGATTCACCTTCATAACCTCTCATCCAATCACTCATGTAATAATTGATACCTAAGAAGTCATTTAAATCTTTAGCAGCATCTAAAATTTTATAATCTTCGTCAGGGATATTCAATTTACCACCATTAACAGATAAGATATGTTGAACACCTTCCATTGTTTCACGAGAATACTTACCTAAGTATGTGGCATCTAAAATAAATTTATTATGGATAATGTCCTCTAGTTCTGCTGCTTTAACATCTTCAGGATTAGAAGAATCAAATGGATATTTTGTAGGTAAGGCATGAACTACCCCTATTTCACCTGAATATTGCCCATCTTTAAATAACTTTACAGCTCGAGCATGTGCAACCATCATGTTATGGTGAGATTGAAAAACCTTTTCAAAGTCATATTTAATACCTGGAGGGAATTTACCTACTAAATATTGACCATCACCGATTGGCCCTATCTCATTGAAAGTAGTCCAGAAATTAACTTCTGGGAATTCTTTAAAGCAAAATTCTGCATAATCTACGAAATAATCAATGGTTTTACGATTTAAGAAATCTCCATCTTTATGAAGTACTTCTGGTGTATCAAAATGGTGTAAAGTAACGAATGGTTCAACATGACGTTTATGACATTCTTTAAATAGCTTATGATAGTACTCTACCCCTTTAGGGTTTACTTCTCCATACCCTTTCGGAAAAATTCTTGACCATGCAATTGAAATTCTTATACCGTTAACTCCGAATTTCTCACTTAATTCTAAATCGATTGGATATTTATTATAGAAATCACTTGCTGGTTCTGCTGTATACCAATAATTTTCCTCAAGATATGTATCCCAAGCGACACGCCCCTTACCATCAGTTTGAGTTGCTCCTTCTGCTTGATAAGCTGCTGTTGCTCCACCAAAAATAAAATCTTCAGGTAATTTCTTAGTCATGAATAAAACTCCTATCTAATTTTTAAATTGTTGTTTTACAAATTCGAGTGCTGCTTGACCATCTCTAGTTAACTTAATGTATTCAGCGCCTTGTGTTTTAGCTAATTTTATACCTAATTTGTCAGTGTCTTGTTTAATATCTTCATAATTTGAGGCTACTTGTGGTGCTAATATAATTAATTGATATTCTTTCATAATATCCATATGTGCACCATAACCACCAGCCGCTGCTGTAACAGGTACACCGTATTCATCTGCTGCTTTATTCAAAGCATTAGCTAATAAACCACTTGTACCTCCTCCTGCGCATAATACTAAGACATTTGTTTGTTCAGTTATATTGCTGTCAGAATGATCTTGATTCACTTCTGGTTGTGAATCATGACTTTGCGAAGCTTCATTCGCTCCGGCAGTTGCTAAAATAGCATCAGCTTTTTTAGTATCAAAGTTAGCTGAAACTTTTTCTTTTAATTCATTATTAACTTCTTTATTACCTAACTCTTCTTCCAAAATCTGCTCATCATAAACCTTAACGAATGGATAATAAATAATGACATCTACTACGATTAAGACAATGGCTAATACAAATGACCAAAACGCAAAACCAGTACCCATCACGATACCTAGAGGACCTGGAGTAGTCCAAGGTAAGAAGATACTAAAACTATTCATATTCAGAACATCAACAAAAAATTTAAATATCCATACATTGACAATTGGCGCTAAAATAAATGGAATAAAGAACACTGGGTTTAATACTAAAGGCGCACCAAACAAGATAGGTTCATTTACACCAAAGAAAGTAGGAACTACTGAGGCACGTCCAATTGCTTTATTACGTTTAGACTTAGTTAGCCACATAAACATGAAAGGTACGACTAATGTTGCACCAGTACCTCCCATAGTTACAACAAACATTTGAGTACCAGGTGTAATGACTTTATCAGCATGTTCGCCTGCTTGAATTAAATGTAAGTTCGCTTCAAGGTTAGCGTAAGTAATTGCTGCAATGGCTGGTTCAACGATTGATGGTCCATGAATACCTACAAACCAGAAGAAAGCGAATGCACCAAAGATAATTGTCACTCCGACCCAACCATCAGCTGCTGTAAATAATGGTTCAAAGATTTTTAATACTGCGTTAGCTACATTGGTATGAATAAAGGCTCTAGCAATTAAATCTAACGCATAAAGAATAATGATTACTGCTGATAATGGGAATATATCTTTGAAAACTTGTGATATATTAGGTGGCACTTCTTTAGGCATTTTTATTGTAATATTATGTTTGATAAAGAAACTATAAACATTAACAGTTATAAACGCTGATAAGAAGGCTGTTAATAAGCCTTTTGTTCCCATGAAAGCACTTAAAAACCCTCCATCTTTTACAGGATCGGCTGCTAAGAACAAGAAACCACACATTGCAGCCATCATTGTTGAAATAAAGTTAATTTGATTCGTGCTTTCCAATCGTCGATTAAATGAATCAGTCAGTGATTTGGCTGTTGTCCCTGCTACAATGAAACCAACAATTCCCATCGTAAAGTTATAGGGTTTCATTAATATACCTTCCATTGTTTTACTCCAAGTAAATCCAAATACATTCGGTACATAAGTGACTAAAATAAATATACTTGAGAACAAGATAATAGGAATTGCTGCAATAAATCCATCACGAATCGCTCTTAAATAAATATTACGAGATATTTTTTCAAAGAACGGCTTTCCTTTTTCTATCCATGCTATTAACTTATTCATAAAGGTCAACTCTTTCTTTTATATAATTCGATTAAATGCTTCATTAGATCTTTTAATAAAATAGTAGTCATTAAATGATCTTGACCATGCATCATCGTTACACTATAAGCAATGTCGTCTCCTTGAGCTTCTTTTTGTAATAAACTAGTTTGAGCACGATGTGCATCAGCAATGCACTGATTACCCTCTTCTATTAAAGATTCGGCTTTATCATACTCTCCCTCTTGTGCGGCTGTTAATGCCTCTAAAAACTTAGACCGTGCATCTCCAGCGTAAGCAACAATTTCAAAACCTAATAATTGTACTTCTTCTCTATTCATGATGTGTCTGTCCCCTTTCGAGAATTAAACTCTCTCTTTCCATGATGTTGCAGTCGTTTCTAAAACTTTATTCAACTCGTCAATGTTTTTGAATCCTGTAGTACGAAGCCATTGTCTAGCCGCTTCTTCACCTTTTTCGATATATACTTGAACTGCGCCTGCCCAAGTAGCTCTACCACAAAGTACTCCATTGAATTGAGCTCCTGCGTCATGTGCAAATTTTAAAGTCTCTTGGAAAAGTTCAGCAGAAACGCCTGCACTTAAGTAAATATATGGTAATTTTGTTGAAGCGTCTTGGTCTTTAAAATATTGTGCTGCTTCTTCTTTAGAATAAGCTACTTCTCCATCAGTGAATCCTTCAACATATTTCATATTTACTGGTACTTCTACTTTTAAGACATCAACATTAAAGCGATCTTCTGAGAATAGTTTCATCGCTTCATTTACTTTTCTTGGTTTCACTTTCGCAAATTCTAGACTACTATTATCTGGAATATTATCGTCATAAGTGAGAACTTCTAAGAAAAATGGAATATCTTCAGCTACACATTCAGATCCAATTCGTTCAATGTAAGCTTTCTTCTGAATATTAATTTCTTCTGCATCGTCGACGTCATAATAAAGCAAGAATTTAACGGCATTTGCACCTTGCTCTTTAAGTCGTTTAGCTGACCATTCTACTAAACAGTCAGGTAATCGACCTTTTGCGTTAACGTCATATCCTGTTTTTTCATAGGCAAGTAATAAACCACACTCTTTATTACGAGCTTCTGATGCAGGTAAACCATATTCAGGGTCCAAAAGAATAGATGACGCGTATTGCGTTAACTCTTCTGATACTAAAACTTTTAATTGTTCAATTTGCTCAATTGTAGGTTCATCTGTTTGATGTTTTGCCATCATACGTTTTAACGCACCACGTTGGTCAAAAGCTAAAGCTGAGATGACACCTTTATCATTACTTAGATGTTCAATTGATGCCGTTTTTTGAGTTGTTTTTACCATGTTTTACACCTCTATAATTTCAATTTGGTCAAAGAGCTGAGAATAATTAGACATATTTACATAACCTGTTTGTGCCTCTTGAGCATTTAACATTCCTAAAGTGTTCGACTTCTTAAGTAGATTCTCATCACTTTCATGATGAACAATTGCTGAAGCTATTCCTGCAACTGTTGAATCTCCAGAACCCACTGGATTAAGTACTTTAATCGAAGGAATGTTTACTTTATAAAATTGATTATTATGTTTAGCAAACGCACCATTCGCACCTAAAGAAACAATAATCCACTCAATACCTTTAAATAATTGATGATTTAAAGCTTTTTTCAGCTCTTCAGTTGATTCATTAAGTTCTGTAGAAATCAATTGTGATAATTCTTCAATATTTGGCTTTATCACTGTCGGTTTGTGATTATTTTGTAACGCTTCCTTTAATGTTTCTCCAGCACAATCCAGCACGACTGGTTTATCATTTTCATTACATATATCAATAATTTTTGAATAATAATTTGAATCTACACCTTTTGGTAAGCTCCCAGAAATAACAACCGATTTAGCTTTTGGTATTAGATCTTTTAAATGCTTCAAAAACCCGGTTGATTCATCCACAGTTATTGTTGGTCCTTGCTCCAAAATCTCTGTTTGGTTGCCATTATGCAATATAGCAATACAATTCCTAGTTTCACCTTTAATTTTGAAAAATGAATGTTTCACTTGATTGTGATTCAACTTTTCTGCTATAAAATCGCCTATTTTACCACCCAAAAAGCCAGTGGCAACAACTTGTTCATTGAGTTGTGATAACACCCTAGTTACATTGAGTCCCTTTCCACCAGCTGTCTTACTAACGTTTTGAACTCTATTAACTGTATCAATATGTAATTCATCCAATGGATAAGAGATATCTACCGAAGGATTTAATGTTAAAGTTAAAATCATGTTGTACTTCCTTAATCGTGATATTCGCCTTTATCCCACTTTTCTAAAAATTCATCAAAGAAATGTGGATCTTCTTGTTTAGCATTATGACTTTCAAGATGATTAATTTTTGCAATTAATTTTTTATTTTCTTCTGTTGGTTTATACTCAGCATTGATAAATGCTTCAATAATGTCGCACATTAAAAGTTCGCCGATGATTTTACCACCAAAACCAATAACATTTGCATTTAATTCCTCTTTCGCATATAAAGCTGAAGTCATATCACGTACAAGTGCAGAACGAACGCCAGCAACTTTGTTAACCGCATTATTAATACCAACACCAGTACCGCAAATACATACACCTAAGTCAGCATTACCGTTTACAACTTCTTCTCCTACTTTTTTACCGAAAATAGGATAATGCGTACGTGTGAAGTCATATGTTCCAACATCAATAACTTCGTGTCCTTTTGACTTTAAAAACTGAGATACTTCCATTTTTGTATCAGTGACAATATGGTCACAACCTAAAGCAATTTTCATTTATTCTCCTCCTATTAGCACATTTTATTGAGCATATCTACGCGAATTTGGTGACGCCCACCATCGTAGTGTCCATTAACGAAACCTTTAACTACATTCTTAGCTAATGTGTCCCCAACAATTTCTGAACCTAGAGTAATCATTTTTGAATTATTATGACCTCTAGTCATATATGCTGAACGTTCGTCTGAAACTTCAGCTGCAATCATCCCTTTAATTTTTGTAGCAACTATAAAACTACCTGCACCATAAGCGTCGATGGCAATACCCAAATTGTCGTCAGACTTTTGAACTTCACGTGCAACAGATACTGTTGAATCTACAAAATCTAAATCTTTACCCTCTGTTACATCTAATACTTCGAAATCGTTCTCTTTCAAATAAACTTTAATTAAATCTTTAAGACGTTTACCATCTACATCAGAACCAATAATAATTGTCATTTTAAGTCTCCTTTTAAAATGATTTTGAAAGCAAACACATATCAATTAAGAAAAGCGCTTTCAATTACCTATGTTTAAATTATAAACACTATACAACAATAATTCAACATATATTGTTTGAACTTTGTTTATTTAATGTTTGTTTTCAAACATTTAGTGAACTTAGTGTTTATACTGGCTTTGTAAATCAACAAAAAAGAGCGGAAATGAAATCTCATTCTCAAAGAATGAATTCATTTACCGCTCTATAAAGGATAATTAATTAATAGATATTAAATTCTATATTTTAGTCAATGACCTCAACATATTTTTCAACTTGTTCTGTCTTTTCCGAATTATTATTATCCATTAATACCGCATTTAATTCTTTTAATTCACAGAAAGATGAAAAATCATCTTTTCCAATTTTTGAAGAATCAATAAGTAAATATTTCTCTATTGAATGTTTTAAAGCAAGTTGTTGGGTGTAAGCTTCATCTATTGAAGATGTCATCGCTACACCATCTTTAACTCCATTACTACTAAAAAACATCTTACTAAATCTCAAGTTATTCAATAATTGATTCGTCATTTCTCCTACGAAAGCTTCAGTTAAATCTCTCATTTCTCCACCTAGCAGATACACTCTAAAATGTAAGCTCTGTTTATTCATGAGAATTTTAAAAACTGGTAAACAATTGGTGATAACAGTAAGTGAATGGTGGTGAATTTCTTCTGCCAATTTTTGCACAGTAGTACCTGGCCCTAAGAATATTGTGTCACCATTTTCTATAAGCTCTACTGCTTTTTTGGCGATATAGCGTTTCTCCTCAATGTAGTGCGTATGTTTTTCTTGGTGAGACATTTCTTTATATTGAAATGCAGAATTACTACGAGCTCCACCATGTATCTTAGTGAGAACGCCTTTCTCTTCTAACTCTGCTAAATCACGTCGAACAGTCATATCTGATACATTAAGACCTTCTACAATTTCATTTGTTCTAACCGTTCCTCTTTTGTTGATGAGTTTTGTAATTTCGTCGAGTCTATCATATTTATTCATATCTATATCCACTTCCTACGATTACATCATTTACAATCTTAATTTGTTTAAACTTTAAATTACTTTTCTTATGTCTTAATATAATTTTATAACATACTTTAAATACTTTAAAATGATAAAGTAATATTTTATGTGAAGTTGTTGCTACTAAAAAATCATAACATGGAATCTATAATAATATCCCTGCTGTTATTTGAGATAAGAATTACAGATTTCCATTAATTATAAATAAATCAAAAACTGAGGTGATTCAATGGAAAAGGAAATTCAACTATTAAAAAGTATTTTAGAAAGATCCAATAACATTGTGTTTTTTACAGGCGCGGGTGTTTCAGTAGCAAGTGGTATTCCAGATTTCCGCTCGATGGGAGGTCTATTTGATGAGATATCAAAGGATGGTCAATCTCCTGAGTATTTACTAAGCGTAGATCATTTAAATGATGATAAAGAGAGTTTTATTGATTTTTATCATAAAAGATTATTAATAGCTGATAAAAAGCCAAATATTGTACATCAGTGGATTGCTGCTTTAGAACGTGAACACAAATCTTTAGGTGTTATTACTCAAAATATTGATGGCTTGCATTCAGATGCAGGAAGTCGTCATGTCGATGAGTTGCACGGCACTTTAAATCGCTTTTACTGTATCAAATGCTACAATGAATACTCAAAATCTCAAGTGATGGAAAATCACATAAGATATTGTGAAAAATGTGGGCAGATTATAAGACCAGATATTGTATTATACGGAGAAATGTTAAATCAAAACACAGTATTTAGAGCTTTAGAAAAATTACAAAAAGCTGACACGCTAGTTGTTCTAGGGTCTTCACTCGTAGTACAACCAGCAGCCGGCTTTGTTTCAGAATTTAAAGGTGACAATTTAATAATAATCAATAGGGATCGCACGCCATATGATCAAAGTGCTGACTTAGTCATACATGATGATATGACAGAAGTCGTCGAAAAGATCATGAAAAAATAGACCGTATACAAGTAGCGTGAAACAATCATGCTACCTTTTTAATTTAATAATTAGTAACTAAAAATATAGAAAAGCTCGCTTAAAAATGAATATATAAAATAAAAAGTTATAAACGACAACACTCGGATTCTAATTACTTATTTCTATAACTAATGATAATTGAAAATAAAAAAACACTTCCCATATAATGGGAAGTGTTTTTGCGCGTTCGCCAAAATTAACGTTTTGAGAATTGAGGAGAACGACGAGCTTTTTTAAGACCTGGTTTTTTACGTTCTTTCATACGTGGGTCACGAGTAAGTAATCCAGCGCGTTTTAAAGAACCTCTGTATTCAGGGTCAGCTTCTAATAAAGCACGAGCGATTCCGTGACGGATAGCTTGAGCTTGTCCAGTGAAACCACCACCGTGAACGTTTACTAAAACGTCATAGTTACCTTTAGTTTCAGTAACATCGAATGGTTGATTTAAGTCTAAGATTAATGATTCGAATGGTAAGTAGTCACGTACGTCACGGTTATTAACTGTAATGTTACCTTCACCTGGTACTAAACGTACACGTGCTACTGAGTTTTTACGACGGCCTGTACCTTTATATTCAACTTGTGCCAATGTAATTTCCTCCTTCTAATTAACCACGTAACTCGTAGTTTTCTGGTTGTTGTGCAGCGTGTGGATGTTCAGCGCCACCATATACAAATAATTTTTTACCTTGTTTTTCACCTAAGCGTGAACTTGGTAACATACCTTTGATAGAAGTTTCTAATAAACGTTCTGGGTTTGTTCTTCTTAATTCACCTGCTGTGATTGATTTTAAACCACCTGGGTGATTTGAATGACGGTGGTACATTTTATCTTGTTCTTTATTACCAGTGAATTCGATTTTTGAAGCGTTGATGATGATTACATAGTCACCAGTATCAACGTGTGGTGTATAAGTTACTTTATTTTTACCGCGTAAGATAGCAGCTACTTCAGATGATAAACGACCTAATGTTTGGCCTTCAGCATCAATAACATACCATTTGCGCTCAATGTTTGATTCATTTGCCATAAATGTTTGACGCATAATAATTGTCCTCCTAAAAATAAATGCTTCATTCTTAATTGTTTTGTCAATCGATCACATTCGAACCTATGATCAAAAAACGCACAATTTTAATATTTGTTACGATTTAAAAGCGTAAGATTTCATTTATTTTATTAACTGTAGTTCTACTTTGCTTATATATCTAGTAACACAATAAGTTTCCGGGGCTTATCGTGGGGTGATATAAAACAATACCGTTAATAATCTTATAATTTCACAATGCTTTTGTCAATGACATTCAGTCATTTTCCAATGATTTTTTAAGATGTATTTTAATATCATTTCCAAACTCTTCTGTTAGTGATTCTGGCGACAAATAAATCTTTTCTAAGTAAAGTCCTTCTGCCGGAGCAGTAAAAGGCACATTGTTTCTATTTTTTTCTTCAAGTAGTTGCGGAACTTCGTCGGGTTGTCGCTTCCCTTTTCCCACCTCTATTAAAAATGCTACAAGAACACGAACCATGTTATAAAGAAATCCAGAACCAGTAACCACATAATCAAAACCTGTCTCAGTTTGAACCACTTCACTTTGGTATAACGTTCTTACTTTACTTTCCACTTCCGTTTTCTGAGAACAAAACCCCGTAAAGTCATGTGTACCAATAAAATGATGCGCAGCTTCATTCATTTTTGATAAATCTAAATCACTATTTATAAATGTTTCGAGACCACTTTTAAAGGGATTACGATGTTCACCTTGATAAACTTTATAGCGATATCTCTTGCCGACACAATCATATCTACAATGAAAGTTTTCTTCTACTGTTTGAACGTTTTTGACGTAAATATCATCAGGTAAAAAACGATTCATCGCATATTGCCATTGTTGATTATCTATATTTAACTCAGTATCAAAATGGAAAAATTGTTGATACGCATGCACCCCTCTATCTGTACGACTGGTAGGATGAATTCGTACATGCCGTTTATGCATACGTTTTAAAATCTTTTCAAATTGTTGCTGTACAGTTCTTCCTTGTTGTTGGATTTGAAATCCTAAAAATTGATTACCCTGGTATGCTATTTCTACTAAAATTCGCAATGTCTACACTCCTGAGAATTTAATAATAAATAGGATAATTGCAATTGGTATTAATGTTAATAAAGCAAATGTATCTCTTAGACGCCAATGTAATAACCTATAACTCGTACGTTTAACATTCATATCATATCCTCTAACTTCCATCGCTATTGCTAATTCTTCGGCTCTTTGGAAAGCAGAAATAAATAATGGAATCATTAAAGGGATGAATGCTTTTATTCTAGTTACTATGCTACCTGAACTTATTTCGGAACCTCTTGATTTCTGAGCTAAGATAATTTTTTCTAATTCATCCATTAACGTAGGAATAAATCTTAATGCAATGGACATCATCATGCTTAATTGATGCACTGGCACCTTAACTAGCTTTAGAGGTGATAATAATCTTTCAAATGCATCAGTCAAATCTATAGGGCTAGTAGATAATGTCATTATTGTCGCAATCATAACAATAAATATAAGTCTTAGAGAGATATAGATACCTTCAAGAACACCATCGGACTCTATTGTAAGGATTCCCCAATGAAAAAGTATCTTACCCCCATTGGTAAAGAAAATATGCATTAAAAAAGTAAATATTAAAAAGAAAAATATAGGCGTGAGACCTTTCATTAAAAATCCGAATGGTATTTTAGCCAATTTCATAAAAACAATTATCAGTAAAAATATCCATGCGTAAGTTCCAAACGAATGGCAAAAGAAAATATAGACTATAAACACAAAAACAAAGATAAGTTTTGCTCTAGGATCGAGATGATGTACAGTCGAATGATTTGGGAGATAACGTCCAATGATTAATTTATTTTTCATTCTGCCACTCCCTATATAAACTCGCAAATTCTTCTTCGTTTAACGCTAATTTAGGTAAAGTAGTATTATACTTATATTCAAAGTCTTTTTGTAATTTTACTATGTTGGGCAAAGTAATATGCCAATCTTCTATTTGGCTTGTAGACCTAAATAACGCTCTCGGCTCTTTAGTTTCTACCACTCGCCCTTTATTTAGGACTATGACCTCGTCAGCATAACGTGCGACATCATTCATGTCATGTGAAACAAGAATGATTGTCTTGTTTTCTTCTATTTGTATGCGTTTAATTAAAGACATGATTTGTTTTTTACTTTGTGGATCTAAACCTGCTGTCGGCTCATCTAAAATAATAACTTCAGGATTCATAGATAATATAGATACGATTGCTATTTTTCTCATTTGCCCGCCAGACATTTGAAAAGGAGAAAGAGACATAATATCTCTAGAAAAACCTAAATCTAATAATAATTGATAAGACTTTTCCTTTACCTTTTCTAAGTCCAATTTAAAATTTTTAGGGCCAAACTCTATTTCTTTTTCTACACTATCTTCAAATAATTGAGATTCAGGAAATTGGAAGACCATTCCTACCTTTTTACGAATAGGTCTTAAGTATTTATCTTTAGTTTTATGAGATATTTCTATTTCATCAAATGTAATAGACCCTTTTGTTGGTTTTAAAAGTGCATTAATATGCTGAATTAAAGTAGATTTGCCACTACCTGTTTGACCGACTATAGCGTAATAATTACCTTGTTCAAATGTTAAATTGACATCTTCTATTGCATTATACTCATATGGCGTTCCTTTTTGATAAGTGTAGCTGACATTATTCATCTGTATAGTCATAACTTTTTGACCAACCCTTCGTAAGTAACAAATGACGAATCGAAACCTAATCGTTGATTTATTTTCATAGAGAAAGGTAAATCCAAACCTATAGCAGTAAGTTCATCTGTATATTTAAATATTTCTTGAGGGGACCCCTGTTTGAATACCGTTCCATTATTCATCACGATAACATTATCTGCTTCAATAACTTCATCTAAATCATGCGTGATTGAAATTATCGTAACGTCATTATCCTCTTTAACTTCATGAACGAGTTTTAAAAGTGATGCCTTTGCATTAGGATCAAGCATTGTCGTCGCCTCATCTAAAATTATAACAGACGGGTTTAGTGCTAGAACTCCAGCTATAGCAACGCGTTGCTTCTGCCCTCCTGAGAGCGAATGTGGTTCATAATCAGCTTTATCTAACATATCTACTTCCGATAAGGAACGATCGACAATCTTTTGCATCTCATCATGAGGTACGGCATGATTTTCAAGGCCAAATGCCACATCAAACTTTACTGTAGAACCAACAAATTGATTATCAGGATTTTGAAATACAATACCTATGTGATTTCTAACTTCTTGAATACTATTAATATCAATTTTTTTATTTTTAAATAGTATATGTCCTTCATTAGCTTTCTCAATTCCGACTATTAATTTAGCAATAGTTGATTTACCTGACCCATTGTGTCCAACAATTGAAGTCCATTTTCCAGAAGGAATTGTAAAACTAACGTTATTTAATGTAAAAGCCGCATCACTTTGATACTGAAATGATACATTATTAAATTCAATGATATTATCAAGACTTTTCACATTAAACAACTCCTTAAACTCGAATATTGAATATTACTTTAAATATTTTACAATAATTCAATTTATCTGTATATCACATATGAGTTATTTACATCGAACTAAATAGGTATTAGATAAAAATAAAAAGCTGGGACATATAGCATTAAAAATGTCTCAGCTTAAATAAAAAAATAAGTGACTGATATTAAGTCCGAATGACTATAACCTCTATATAATATCAGTCTTATTTACTAAAATTGGACAACGAAATAGAGGTTAAAACTGAATTTTAGTCCAATTCAAATAAAAAAGCGCGCACCCCATCAAATTGTTGAGTTCACGCTTATAGAAAATATTTAGTTAGATGGGGTACTCTGAGCTAGACAATATTTGTATGTGGCAAACATTATCGTTGCACTCATTTGCTTTATATATAAGTAGTAAGTGTATTTATTAAGGTAAGGGTAAGGATAATGAAATCTAATTGTAAATTATCCTACCCTATTTAAATTATACTAATTCGATAATTACTGATTCAGCACCGTCACCGCGACGTGGGCCTACTTTAAGGATACGAGTGTAACCACCTTGACGTTCATTATAACGTTCAGCGATTTCACCGAATAATTTTTGAAGAGCAGTTTGTGTTGATTCATCTTCATTTAAGATTTCAACATTACGTAAAGTTTTAGCTGCATTACGACGAGAAGCTAAATCTCCTTTTTTACCTAAAGTGATTAATTTCTCTACAACACTGCGAACTTCTTTAGCACGAGCTTCTGTAGTTTCGATACGTTCACTTACGATAAGAGATGTCGCTAAGTCACGTAACATTGCTTTACGTTGATCAGAAGTACGACCTAATTTTCTGTAACCCATGAGTTAACCTCCTTTATCAATCTTCTTTTCTTAATCCTAATCCTAAATCTTCTAATTTATATTTAACTTCTTCTAGAGATTTACGACCTAAATTACGCACTTTCATCATGTCAGCTTCAGATTTATCAGCTAACTCTTGTACAGAATTGATTCCTGCGCGTTTTAAGCAGTTATATGAACGTACTGATAAGTCTAATTCTTCGATAGACATTTCAAGTACTTTTTCTTTTTGATCTTCTTCTTTTTCAATCATGATTTCAGCATTTTGAGCTTCATCAGTTAGACCTACAAAGATATTCAAGTGTTCAGTCATTATTTTAGCTGCTAATGATACTGACTCTTGTGGAGTGATTGAACCGTTAGTCCAAACATCTAAAGTTAATTTATCAAAATCACTACTTTGACCTACGCGTGTATTTTCTACAGTGTAGTTAACACGTTCTACAGGTGAATATAGTGAATCAACAGGAATTACACCAATTGGTAAATCACTAGTATTATTCTGTTCAGCTAATGCGTAACCTCTACCCTTATTAGCAACAAGACGCACTTTAAGATGTCCACCTTTAGACACTGTTGCGATTTTAAGTTCTGGATTTAAAATCTCAACATCGCTGTCGTGAGTAATGTCACTTGCAGTTACTTCGCCTTCATCTTTAACATCAATTTCAAGAGTTTTGTCTTCTTCAGAGTAAATTTTTAATGCTAATTTTTTAATGTTCATAATAATTGTTGAAACATCTTCTACAACATTGTCTACTGCTGAAAATTCGTGTAAAACTCCTTCAATTTCGATGTACTTAACGGCTGCACCTGGTAATGAAGATAGTAGGATACGACGTAAGGAGTTTCCTAGTGTAGTACCGTAGCCACGCTCAAGTGGTTCAACAACGAACTTACCGAATTTAGCATCTTCACTAATTTCAATTGTCTCAATTCTAGGTTTTTCAATTTCTATCATTTACAAATATCCTCCTTAAATACGTCGACTAGATTTAAACTGTTTGCTCAGTGACCTGTAACAATACAATCATAAATTAGACGCGACGACGTTTTGGTGGACGACAACCGTTGTGAGGTACTGGAGTAACGTCTCTAATTGCAGTTACTTCTAATCCTGCAGATTGTAATGCACGGATAGCTGATTCACGGCCAGGGCCAGGTCCTTTAACTGTTACTTCAACAGTTTTTAAACCATGCTCCATAGCTGATTTAGAAGCTGTTTCTGAAGCCATTTGTGCTGCGAATGGTGTTGATTTTTTTGATCCTTTGAATCCTAATGCACCAGCTGATGACCAAGATAATGCATTACCGAATTCATCAGTGATAGTTACGATAGTATTATTGAATGTTGAACGGATATGAGCTACACCGTTTTCAATATTCTTTTTCACTCTACGTTTACGAGATACTTGTTTACGTGCCATTATTTTTTGCCTCCTTTACCTATTATTTTTTCTTATTAGCTACTGTTTTAACTGGGCCTTTACGAGTACGTGCGTTGTTTTTAGTTTTTTGACCACGAACTGGTAAGCCACGACGGTGACGAATTCCACGGTATGATGAAATTTCCATTAAACGTTTGATGTTTAAGTTTTGTTCACGACGTAAGTCACCTTCTACTTTGTAGCTATCTACAACTTCACGGATACGACCTAATTCGTCATCAGTTAAATCTTTAACGCGAGTATCTGCTGATACGTTAGCTTCTTCAACAATTTTGTTAGCAGTTGAAGTGCCGATACCATAAACGTATGTTAATGAGATAACAATGCGTTTTTCACGTGGGATATCCACTCCTGCAATACGTGCCATATTAATTTACACCTCTCTTTTATTAACCTTGTCTTTGTTTGTGCTTAGGATTATCACAAATTACCATTACTTTACCTTTACGTTTAATGACTTTGCATTTTTCGCAAATTGGTTTTACTGATGGTCTTACTTTCATTTTTATACCTCCCTATATTATGGAGTGACGATTATTTATAACGATAAGTAATTCTACCGCGTGATAAATCATACGGAGACATCTCAACAGTTACTTTGTCGCCAGGTAGAATACGAATGTAATTCATTCTGATTTTACCACTTACGTGCGCTAAAATCTCATGACCATTTTCTAATTCTACTTTAAACATTGCATTTGGTAAAGTATCTAATACAGTACCTTCTAATTCAATTACATCTTGTTTAGCCATTGATTAACTTCCCCCTTTTTGCAATAGTAAGGTAATCGTCAATAGACAACTTAACGATACGAATCTATTCGTGACTAATTAATATAAGTTTAACAAAAATACGGGAATTAAAAATCGTTATTTGTCACTCATTCTATTAAATTTTACTCAAATATTCACTAAGCAATAGACCGTATAGTGTTGATCTATTATAAATGATCTAAGATATCAATGACATCGTTGGTTACTTCTTCAATATCTTTTGAACCATCAATGTTTTTCAAGACACCTTTTTCATTGTAATACTCTAAAATAGGTTTAGATTGTTTTACATTAACGCTCAAACGATTTGATACTGTTTCTGGATTGTCATCTTCTCGTTGATATAACTTTCCACCATCGATATCGCAAATACCGTCAACTTTTGGAGGATTAAATACAAGATGATAAGTTGTACCACATTTCTCACAAATACGACGACCTGTAAGACGATTCATAAGTTCTTCCTCAGGAACTTCGATATTGATAACTGCATCAATTTCTCTATCAAGCTCAGACATAATACTATTTAATGCCTCAGCTTGTTCGATAGTTCGAGGGAATCCATCTAGTAAGAATCCTTTTTTTGCATCGTCTTCAGAAATTCTTTCTTTAACGATACCTACAGTAACTTCATCAGGAACTAATTCTCCACGATCCATATATGATTTAGCTTCTTTACCTAAATCAGTTTCATCTTTAATCGCTTTTCTGAACATGTCACCAGTAGAAATATGTGGTATTGGGAATTTCTTAACAATTTCACTCGCTTGAGTTCCTTTACCTGCGCCAGGTAAACCCATTAAAATGATATTCATAAGTGCCCTCCTACAAATTATCTACCACCAAAGCCTTTGTACTCTTTTTGAGTCACTTGAGCTTCTAATGTCTTCATAGTTTCAATAGCTACCCCGATAACAATTAATAAGCTCGTACCACCAATTTGAATTGATTGTGGTAAGCCCATAAATTTAGTTGCTACTATAGGTAAAATAGCTATAACTGCTAGGAATATAGAACCTACAAATGTCAGTCTGTAAAGAACTTTAGTAATATATTTTTTGGTTTGTTCACCAGGTCTTATACCTGGGACATAACTACCTTGCTTTTTAAGGTTATCAGCCATCTTTTCAGGATTAACTTGAACAAATGCATAAAAATATGCAAAAGCAATAATTAATACAATATAAACGATCATTCCAATATTACTTGATGGATTAGCAGTGTCCGCAATATTCTGTGCCCATTCAGCTTTAGGGAAGAATAAAGTCAACGTTCTTGGTAATAAGAAAAACGCCATCGCAAAGATTACTGGAATAACCCCGGCTGAGTTAACTTTTAAAGGTAGATAAGTTGCTTGTGTACCTAATCGTTGAGTAGATTGTTTCTTTGCATATTGAATTGGAATTTTACGCTTAGCTTCAAGTACGAATATAGCACCAACCGTTAGTAAGATTAATGCTACGATTAAGCCAGCAATTTTTAACCATGCTAGTGAAGTATCATCTTGACCAACAAATAAAGATTGGCCAAATTGTTCTATACTAGATGGCAATGTAGATAAAATCCCAGCAAAGATGATAAGAGAAATACCATTACCAACACCAAACTGAGTGATTTGGTCACCAAGCCAAATTAAGAAAGCTGTTCCTGCTGTTAAAACAACTGCAATCAATAAATAACTCATAATTGATTTATCCATAATCAATTTGCCACCAAGATAATTGTTAAATTGGAAAGCCATGCCTATTGATTGGATAAAAGCTAGAATAATAGCGAAATAACGTGTTACATTATTAATTTTTCTTCGACCCATTTCACCTTGCTTAGCCCATTCAGAGAACTTAGGCACAATATCCATTTGCAATAATTGCATTACAATGGATGCGGTGATATAGGGCATAATACCCATCGCAAAGATAGAGAAACGTTTCAAGGCACCGCCACCAAAAGTATTTAATAACTCAGTGGCACCTTGAGAACCCTGTGGATGGTTAAATGCTTCAGGATTTACACCTGGAGCAGGAATATACGTTCCTATTTTAAAAATTACTAACATTGCTAGAGTGAAGAAAATCTTGTTACGCACTTCTTTAGTTGTAAAGAAACGCACAAGCGTTTGAAACATTAGATCACCTCGTGTGCTCCACCTTTAGCATCAATAGCTTCTGCTGCTGAAGCTGAGAATTTATGAGCTTTCACTGTTAATTTCTTATCAAGTGAACCATTACCTAGTACTTTAATACCAGATTTTTCATTCTTAACTACACCAGATTCTACCAATAAAGCTGGAGTTACTTCAGTACCATCTTCAAATTTATTAAGTTGGTCTAAGTTAACAATAGCATATTCTTTACGGTTAATGTTAGTGAAACCACGTTTAGGTAAACGACGGAATAGAGGTAATTGTCCACCTTCAAATCCTGGTCTTACTTTACCACCTGAACGTGCTTTTTGACCTTTTTGACCACGGCCACTAGTTTTACCGTTACCAGTTGCAGCACCACGACCTACACGGTTACGTACACGACGTGATCCTTCAGCTGCTTTTAACTCATGTAATTTCATTTCGGCACCTCCTTAATTATTTTTCTTCAATTGTTAATAAATGTTTAACTTTGTTGATTTGCCCACGGATAGCAGGGTTATCTTCAACAACTACTGAACTATTAGTTTTTTTAAGACCTAATGCTTCAACAGTTTTACGTTGTGTTTCAGGACGACCAATAACACTACGAGTGAGGGTAATTTGTAATTTAGCCATAACTTATTTTCCCTCCTTAATTGTATAATTCTTCTACAGATTTGCCACGTAATTTAGCAACATCTTCTGCATTTTTTAAGTTTTGTAAACCATTGATTGTCGCACGAACCATGTTAATTGGAGTATTTGATCCTAATGATTTACTTAAGATATCAGTGATTCCAGCTAACTCTAATACCGCACGAACAGGTCCACCAGCGATTACCCCAGTACCAGGTGCAGCTGGTTTCATTAATACGCTACCTGAACCATAGTGACCAGTAATAGTGTGAGGAGTTGTACCTTCAACACGTGGAACAACTACTAAATCTTTTTTAGCTGATTCTACAGCTTTTTTGATAGCTTCAGGTACCTCTTGAGCTTTACCAGTACCGAAACCTACACGACCATTTTTATCACCTACAACTACTAATGCAGTGAAACGGAAACGACGACCACCTTTTACTACTTTAGCAACACGGTTTATCGTAACAACGCGTTCTTCAAATTCTTTAGTTTCTTCTTCTCTACGAGCCATGAATGTGTCCCTCCTTTAAATTAAAATTCTAATCCGCTTTCTCTAGCAGCATCTGCTAATGCTTTAACACGTCCGTGGTATAAATAACCTCCACGGTCGAATACGATTTCTTTAATACCTTTATCGTTTGCTTTTTTAGCAATTGTTTGACCTACTTTAGTTGATAAATCAACTTTAGACGCAGATTCGTTTGCAATGTCTTTATCTTGTGATGAAGCTTGAGCTAAAGTTTCGCCTTTAACATCATCAATAATTTGAGCGTAGATGTGTTTGTTTGAACGATACACATTTAAACGTGGCTTTTCAGCTGTACCTGATAATTTAGTACGAACACGAGCATGTCTTTTCAAACGTACTTTATTTTTATCAATTTTACTGATCATTTCAATACTCCTTTCTTTAGAGTGTTATCTATTATTTACCAGTTTTACCTTCTTTACGGCGAACATATTCACCTTGGTAACGAATACCTTTACCTTTATAAGGTTCTGGAGGTCTTACTGAACGGATGTTAGATGCAATCGCACCAACTTGTTCTTTAGAAACACCAGATACTTTAACAGTTGTGTTTTTCTCAACAGCAAAAGTAATACCGTCTTCAGCTTTAATTTCAACTGGGTGAGAATAACCAACATTTAGTACTAAGTCATTACCTTGCATTTGCGCACGGTAACCGACACCAACAAGTTCAAGTGATTTTTCGAAACCTTGAGAAACACCTAGTACCATATTATTTAATAAAGCACGAGTTGTACCATGGTCTGTTCTATCTTCTTTAGAATCAGAAGGTCTTACAACTTCGATTGTGTTTTCTTCTTGTTTGAATGTCATTCTTTCATTTAAAGTTCTTTCTAATTCACCTTTTGGACCTTTAACAGTTACATGATTATTATCAAAAGTTACTGTTACGTCACTAGGAATGTTAATAATTTTCTTACCAACACGACTCATGTTATGGCACCTCCTTATTAATTAATTACCAAACGTACGCGATAATTTCTCCACCTACGTTACGTTTTCTAGCTTCTTTATCAGTGATAACACCTTCAGAAGTTGAGACTAATGCAATACCTAAACCGTTTAATACTTTAGGTACTTCGTTAGCTTTAGCATATACACGTAAACCAGGTTTAGAGATACGTTTTAATCCTGTGATAACACGTTCATTGTTTTGACCATATTTTAAGAATAAACGAATAACACCTTGTTTATCGTCTTCTACGTATTCAACGTTTTTAATGAAACCTTCATTTTTTAAGATTTCAGCGATTTCTTTTTTAATATTAGATGCAGGTAATTCTAACTTCTCGTGACGAACCATGTTTGCATTTCTAACACGAGTAAGCATATCTGCGATTGGATCTGTCATTGTCATTGATTGTTGCCTCCTTTCAGACTCTTAATTATTACCAGCTAGCTTTACGTACGCCAGGAATTTGGCCTTTGTAAGCTAATTCACGGAAACAAATACGGCATAATTTAAATTTACGATATACAGAATGTGGACGACCACAGCGTTCACAACGAGTATATTCACGTACAGCGAATTTTTGTTTTTTTTGTTGCTTAGCAACCATTGAAGTTTTAGCCACTTAATTAGCCTCCTTTTTAGAGATTATTTACGAAATGGCATACCGAAGTTTGATAATAACTCACGAGCTTCCTCGTCAGTATTAGCAGTTGTTACGATAACAATATCCATTCCTCTAACTTTACTTACTTTATCATAATCAATTTCAGGGAAAATTAATTGTTCTTTAACACCTAAAGTGTAGTTACCGCGTCCATCAAAAGCTGTTTTAGAAACGCCTTGGAAGTCACGTACACGAGGTAATGATACTGCAATAAGTTTATCTAAGAATTCATACATTCTTTCACCGCGAAGTGTTACTTTAGCACCGATTGGCATACCTTCACGTAAACGGAATGTTGCAACTGATTTTTTTGCTTTAGTTACTAATGGTTTTTGACCAGTAATTAATTCTAACTCTTCTACAGCATTATCTAATACTTTAGAGTTTTGAACTGCGTCACCTACACCCATGTTCACTACGATTTTTTCGATTTTAGGTACTTCCATTACTGAACTATAGTTGAATTTTTTTACTAAGTTCTCAGTAACTTCAGAGTTATACTTTTCTTTTAAACGGTTCAAAGTGGATCCTCCTTTCAACTAGTTATTAATTATTAGATTTGATTTCTTCGCCTGATTTTTTAGCGACGCGAACTTTTTTACCATCAACAATTTTGTATCCTACTCTTGTAGGTTCGTTTGTTTTAGGGTCTAATAATTGTACGTTAGAAACATGGATTGCTGCCTCTGTTTCTAAGATTCCACCTTCAGGATTTAATTGAGTTGGTTTTTGGTGTTTTTTAATTACGTTAACACCTTCCACAACGACACGGTCTTTTTTAGGTTCAGTCGCTACAACTTTACCTTCTTTACCTTTGTCTTTACCTGCGATAACTTTTACGTTGTCACCTTTTTTGATATGCATGTGGGCACCTCCTTAAATAGTATGATTGGTAATTTTTGTATTATAGTACTTCTGGTGCTAATGATACGATTTTCATGAAGTTACCTTCACGTAGTTCACGAGCAACAGGACCAAAGATACGAGTACCACGTGGGCCTTTGTCATCACGGATGATAACACATGCATTTTCATCAAATTTGATATATGAACCGTCGTTACGGCGAACACCTGATTTAGTACGAACTACAACAGCTTTTACAACGTCGCCTTTTTTAACAACGCCACCTGGTGTTGCATTTTTAACAGTACATACGATGATATCACCGATATTCGCTGTTTTGCGACCAGATCCACCTAATACTTTAATTGTAAGAACTTCACGAGCACCAGAGTTGTCTGCTACTTTTAAACGTGTTTCTTGTTGGATCATTCGTTAAACCTCCCTTATCTCTAATCTTGATTAAATAATTACTGACTCTTCAACAATTTCTACTAAACGAAAACGTTTTGTTGCTGATAAAGGACGAGTTTCTTGAATTTTAACAATGTCTCCTAATTTAGCTGAATTGTTTTCATCATGAGTTTTGTATTTTTTAGAGTATTTTACTCGTTTACCGTATAATTTGTGAGTTTTGTAAGTTTCTACAAGAACTGTAATAGTTTTGTCCATTTTGTCTGAAACAACTCTACCTACATAAACTTTACGATCGTTTCTTTCGCTCACTTTCGTAACCTCCTCTTTCAATTATTATTGATTAGCCTTACTTTGTTCAATTTCTCTTTCACGAGCAACAGTTTTTAGACGTGCAATCGTTTTTCTTACTGTGCGAATACGTGCAGTTTCTTCTAATTGACCTGTAGCTAACTGAAAGCGTAGGTTAAAAAGCTCTTCTTTTGAAGATTTGATTTGTTCTTCGATTTCTGAAGTGGTTAAGTCTCTAATTTCCTTAGCTTTCATTTGTTTCACCACCCAATTCTTCACGTTTTACAAACTTAGTTTTTACTGGAAGTTTGTGACTTGCTAAACGTAATGCTTCACGTGCAACTTCTTCAGATACACCAGCTACTTCGAATAAGATTCTACCAGGTTTAACGACTGCAATCCAGCCTTCAACCGCACCTTTACCGGCACCCATACGTACTTCTAAAGGTTTTTTAGTATACGGTGTATGAGGGAAGATTTTAATCCAAACTTTCCCGCCACGTTTCATGTAACGTGTCATTGCAATACGAGCAGATTCGATTTGACGAGATGTGATCCAAGACGTTGTAGTTGCTTGTAAACCATACTCACCAAATGTTACGTAGTTACCGCCTTTAGAACGACCAGTTGTTTTTGGACGATGTTGACGACGATATTTTACACGTTTTGGTAGTAACATTATTATTTTCCTCCTTCACTAGTGTTCTTAGTAGGAAGAACTTCTCCACGATAAATCCATACTTTAACGCCTAATTTACCATAAGTAGTGTCGGCTTCAGCGTGTGCGTAATCGATGTCAGCACGTAAAGTATGAAGTGGAACAGTTCCTTCTGAATATTGTTCAGCACGAGCGATGTCAGCTCCGCCTAAACGACCTGATACTTGAGTTTTGATACCTTTAGCACCAAGTTTCATAGCTCTTGTTATAGCTTGTTTTTGTACACGACGGAATGAAGCACGATTTTCTAATTGACGTGCGATATTTTCAGCTACTAAACGAGCATCAATATCAACTTTTTTGATTTCAATTACGTTAATGTGTACTTTTTTATCTGTTAAAGCGTTTAATTTATTACGAAGTTTTTCAATTTCTGAACCGCCTTTACCAATTACCATACCTGGTTTACCAGTGTGAATAGCAATGTTGATACGGTTAGCAGCACGTTCAATGTCTACATGAGAAACTGATGCTTCTTTAAGTTCTTTATCAATAAATTTACGGATTTTTAAATCTTCGTGTAATAATGAAGCGAAGTCTTTTTCAGCATACCATTTCGCTTCCCAGTCACGGATAACTCCGACACGAAGTCCGATTGGATTAATTTTTTGACCCACAGTATTCCCTCCTTAGAAAGTTATTAAGCTTCTTTAGCTTCTTCTTTACCGTCACTTACGACGATTGTAATGTGGCTTGTACGTTTATTAATTGCACTTGCACGACCTTGTGCACGTGGGCGGAAACGTTTTAAAGTTGGTCCTTCATTTGCATATGCCTCTTTGATAACTAATTCATCAGTGTTCATGTCATAGTTATGCTCTGCATTTGCTAAAGCGGACATTAATACTTTTTCGATTACTGGTGATGAAGCTTTGTTAGTTAATTTTAAAATAGCAATAGCTTCAGCAGCATTTTTACCTCTGATTAAGTCAAGAACTAATCTTACTTTACGAGGTGCGATTCTTATTGTTCTAGCAACCGCTTTTGCTTCCATTAGGATTTCCTCCTCTACTTATTAAAATTATCTTCTAGTTTTCTTGTCGTCTGCAGCATGTCCTTTAAATGTACGAGTAGGAGCAAATTCACCTAATTTGTGACCTACCATATCTTCTGTTACATATACAGGTACATGTTTACGTCCATCGTATACTGCAAAAGTATGACCGATGAAGTTAGGGAAAATTGTAGAACGACGAGACCATGTTTTAATTACTTGTTTCTTTTCACTTCCGTCTTGTGCTTCTACTTTTTTCATTAAGTGATCATCGACGAAAGGTCCTTTTTTAATACTACGAGCCATTTGGGCGCCTCCCTTCTTATTGTGTGCGTGCAGCTTTTAAGCCGCACACCCAAATAAGTTGTTATTATTATTTTCTCTTACGTCCACGAACGATAAGTTTGTCTGATGATTTTTTACCACGACGTGTTTTCTTACCAAGAGTTGGTTTACCCCATGGTGACATTGGAGATGGTCTACCGATTGGTGCACGACCTTCACCACCACCGTGTGGGTGATCGTTAGGGTTCATAACAGAACCACGAACTGTTGGGCGAACGCCTTTCCATCTAGAACGTCCAGCTTTACCAACGTTAACAAGTTCATGTTGTAAGTTACCAACTTGACCGATAGTAGCACGGCAAGTAGATAAGATCATACGTACTTCACCAGATCTTAATCTGATTAATACATATTTACCTTCTTTACCTAATACTTGTGAGCTAGCACCAGCTGAACGAGCAAGTTGTCCACCTTTTCCTGGTTTTAACTCAATGTTATGAATTACAGTACCAACTGGAATGTCTTGTAGTGGTAAAGCATTACCTACTTTAATATCAGCTTCTGAACCACTTTCAACAGTTTGACCTACTTGTAATCCTTTAGGTGCGATGATATAGCGTTTTTCACCATCAGCATATACTAATAAAGCAATGTTTGCTGAACGGTTTGGATCATATTGAATTGAATCTACTTTAGCAGTGATTCCATCTTTATTACGTTTGAAATCGATAACACGGTATTGACGTTTATGTCCTCCACCATGATGGCGAACAGTCAATTTACCTTGGTTGTTACGTCCCGCTCTTTTCGGTAGCGGTTGTAATAATGACTTTTCAGGTGTTGTCTTTGTGATTTCTGCGAAATCCAAAGTAGTCATATTACGACGACCATTTGTTATTGGCTTATATTTTTTAAGAGCCATTGTCGCTTACCTCCTTATTGGTAATTTATTTTTAGTTAAATAAGTCGATTGAACCTTCTTTTAATTTAACAATCGCTTTTCTTCTTTTATTTGTATAGCCTTGATAACGGCCCATACGTTTTTTCTTAGGTTTATAGTTCATGATATTAACACTTTCAACTTTTACATCGAAGATTTCTTCTACAGCAATTTTGACTTGTGTTTTATTAACACGAGTATCAACGTCGAAAGTATATTTATCTTCTGCCATAGCTTCTGAAGATTTCTCAGTGATTACGGGGCGCTTAAGAATATCTCTTGCTTCCATTATCCGAGCACCTCCTCAACTTTTTTAGCAGCAGCTTCAGTGATTACTACACTGTCAGCGCTTGTAATATCTAAAACGTTTAATCCTTGTGCAGTTGAAACTTGTACTCCAGGGATGTTGCGTGCTGATAATTCAACATTTACATCTTCGTCTTCAGTAACAACTAAAACTTTTTTTGGTTGTTCAAGAGTAGATAAAACATTTTTGAATTCTTTTGTTTTTGGAGCGTCAAAACCGAAAGAATCAACAACTGTAAATCCATTTTCTTGAACTTTGAAAGATAATGCAGAACGTAAAGCTAAACGACGCATTTTCTTAGGCATTTTGTATGAATAACTTCTTGGAGTTGGTCCGAATACGATACCACCACCGCGCCATTGTGGAGCACGGATTGTACCTTGACGTGCACGACCTGTTCCTTTTTGTCTCCATGGTTTACGTCCGCCACCACGTACAGCTGAACGATTTTTAACAGCGTGTGTACCTTGGCGTAATGACGCACGTTGTAAGTTAATAGCTTCGAAAAGAACGCTATTATTAGGTTCAATAGCGAATACTGAATCGCTTAATTCAACTGAACCAGATTTAGATCCGTCTACTTTTAAAACATCATAATTAGCCATTATGCAATTTCCTCCTTTCGCTTCTTGAATTATTTATTACCTTTTTTAATTGAAGTTGTGATTTCTACTAAGCCTTTTTTAGGTCCAGGTACGTTACCTTTAACTAAAATTACGCTATTGTCAGTGTCTACTTGAACGACTTCTAAGTTTTGAACAGTTACAGTGTTTCCACCCATGCGACCTGGCATTTTTTGTCCTTTAAATACTCTTGAAGCGTCTGAAGCCATACCTACAGAACCTGGCGCTCTGTGGAAATGAGAACCGTGACCCATTGGTCCACGTGCTTGACCATGACGTTTGATAGCACCTTGGAAACCTTTACCTTTTGAAACACCTGTAACATCAATGATGTCACCAGTTTCAAATGTATCAACTGAGACTTCTTGACCTACTTCGTATTCGTCAACGTTAACGTTGCGGAATTCACGAATGAAGCGCTTAGGTGCTGTGTCAGCTTTTTTAGCGTGACCTTCAGCTGGCTTATTTGCATATTTATTAGATTTAGAACCTTTTTTATATGCTTGTTTGTCTTCAAATCCAACTTGGATTGCGTTGTAACCGTCAACTTCTTCAGTTTTCTTTTGTAATACAACGTTTTGGCTTGCTTCTACTACTGTTACTGGGATTAATTCACCGTTTTCACCGAAAACTTGTGTCATCCCGATTTTTCTTCCTAAGATTCCTTTGGTCATCGAAAGTCCACCTCCTAAAAATTTCTATTATAATTTAATTTCGATGTCTACACCTGAAGGTAAGTTTAAGCCCATAAGAGCATCAACTGTTTTAGGTGTTGGGTTAACAATATCGATTAAACGTTTGTGAGTACGTTGTTCGAATTGTTCACGAGAATCTTTGTACTTATGCACGGCACGAATGATTGTATAAACTGATTTTTCAGTTGGTAACGGAATTGGTCCAGAAACATCTGCACCAGAACGTTTTGCAGTTTCAACAATTTTCTCTGCTGATTGATCAATCACACGGTGATCATAAGCTTTTAATCTGATTCTGATTTTTTGTTTTGCCATAATTTTCCCTCCTTGTTCGTCTACATTTAAGTGATAGACTTCTCCACGAAAACTATCTCACACAACGCCATGGCAAAGCGGCCGGGTGTGTCAGTAACCTTTCGCTTCATCGCTTTTCATAAAGTCCAACATTAGATATGTTACATGAAAAACACCGATAAATCAAGGTTTTTCAGCAACTTTCTATATATCTGTCTAACACATACTTGATTATTGTACTTGAAATAAAGAGCATGTTCAACCGTTTTATTGAAATTTTTTACTTTTATTTTAGTTCATTTCCTAAACGGAAACATATTAATATATTTATAACGTTAGCTTTAATATAATAGGAAGAGAATAGGAGTGATTAGATGAAAAACGGAGTTAAAATGACTTTAGCAATTTCAGGGGTTTTCCTTATCGTTTGTGAATTTTTCTATGGGATTCCTTTTTTAGGTGGTAGTGTCATTTTAAGTTTTGGTTGGCAACCATTATTACTTAATGCTTTTCTCTATCTTATTATTACAATTATCTTACTTGTAGATACTCAAAATTCTATTAAACCAATGGTTATTATACCGATTTTAGGTATCGTAGGATCATTTATTGCATTTATCCCAGTAGTTGGTATGGTAGTACATTGGATTTTATTCTTCTTAATGATATTTTTTGTATTCATTGTTTTATCTGCTCCAACTTATCTACCAAATAAAGATGCTCGAGTAATCTACACTCAATATAAGAACGATAATAGAGAAAAAGAAGAAATTCATAGATAAATATCACTTATAATAGTAGAAAAAGGTCGGCCCATATATGGGTCGACCTTTTTTATTATTTATGAACAAACACAAAGTAAAGTATAAATAATGCCATGAGTACATACATAATAGGATGTACTTCTTTATGTCTTTTGGTGATAACCATTGTAAGTGGATAGAATATAAATCCACACGCAATACCTGTAGCAATTGAATATGATAAAGGCATCATAATAATGGTAATAAATGCAGGAACCGCAACTTCAAATCGCTTCCAATTGATTTCAGCAAAGTTAGAAGCCATTAACACACCTACAACTACTAAAGCAGGCGTAGTCACAGCACTTGTAACCACTTCGATAAGTGGACTAAAGAATAGTGCAAGTAAGAAACAAATACCAGTTACAATACTAGCAAAACCTGTACGGGCACCTACCGCTACACCTGATGTAGATTCTATGTATGAAGTAGTAGTTGTTGTACCAAAAATTGCTCCCACAATCGTAGCAAGTGAATCTGAGAAAAGCGCTCTTCCTGCTCTAGGTAATTTATTATCTTTCATGATACCAGCTTGTGTTGCAACAGCTACAAGTGTACCTGCCGTATCAAAGAAGTCAATGAATAAAAATGTTAAAATGACGATTAAAAATTGAACTGTGAATAATTGACCAGGATCTTTAAATGATTCAAACGCTACACCAAAAGTTGGTTTAATACTAGGAATATGACCTACAATTCCTGATGGAGTATGGATTTGACCTGTAATCATACCTACAATCGCTGTAATAATCATCCCTATAAATATAGAACCTGGTACTTTTTTAGCGTATAAAATAACAGTAATTATAATTCCAAATATCGCTAATAATACTGGCGCTTTAGTTAAGTGACCAAGTGTAACAAGTGTTGAATCATTTTTAATAATGATTCCAGAACTTTGAAGTCCTACAAAGGTGATAAACAATCCTATACCTGCTGAAACAGCCATTTTCATCTGATAAGGTATAGCATTAATAATGATTTCCCTTAATCCTGTGGCAGTTAAGATAGCAAAGAACACCCCAGAGAAAAGTACGCCGGTTAAACCTACTTTCCATGGAATTCCCATTGTAAGCACAACAGTAAATGCGAAGAAAGCATTTAATCCCATTCCTGGCGCTAAGGCTATTGGATATTTAGCGATAAGTCCCATAAATAAAGAACCAACGAAAGCAGCTAATGCAGTGGCAACAAAAATTGCTCCTTGGTCCATTTTCATATCGCTAGAAACACCTTTTACCCCAGCCAAACTTAAAACTTGAGGATTTACGGCAAGGATATAAGCCATAGATAAAAACGTCGTGATACCACCTAAAATTTCATTTCTATAATTTGTTCCATGCTTATCGAACTGAAAGTATTTTTTCACGGTAAATGCTCCTTTATTTGAAATACTTTAATATTTTAATACCTAAATTCACAAAAAACAATACCAAAAACGAACCTTTGGTTATATTTATATTTTTTCGTTCGCTATTTTTTAAAGTTTTAAATTTTTTAAAGCGTCTTTAAATGGATTATTATCTATCTCTTCTGTATTATTCATATATTTCTTCATTTCTTTACGTGAAACTTTACCGTTAGTTTTCTCTTTCATACGCTTATTCATTTGAGCTTGTGTTTCAGAATGACCACAAACACATCTGTATACTGCCTCTTTCCCTCTTCCAAATAAAGTCATTTTCTTCTTACAATTAGGACAACGCGCATTCGTTTTACGTTGAACATTTTTCTTAGTTTTACAAGAGGGGTCTTGGCATACAAGCATTTGACCATTTTTAGTTTTTACTTTGATCATGAACTTACCACATGTAGGACATTCGGTCGTAGTTAAATTATCATGTTTATATTTTTGTTCACTATTTTTAATTTTGTCTACAATTTGTTTAGTGAAGTCTCTCATTTCGTTCATGAATTTCTGAGAGTTATATTTCCCTTGTTCAATAAGAATCAACTTTTCTTCCCACTGAGCAGTTAAAAGAGGTGATGTTAATTGATCAGGCGATAACTCTAAAATTTGTTTACCTTTAGATGTAACTTTGATTTTACCATCTCTTGATTCAAGTGCATTCATATTAAAAAGCTTATCAATAATGTCTGCACGAGTTGCAACTGTCCCTATTCCTCCAGTTTGTTTAAGAGTTTGAGCATACTTTTTATTACTAAAATTAATATAATTTTGTGGATTTTCCATCGCTTTTAATAGAGAACCTTCATTAAAATAATCAGGTGCTTTCGTTTCATGTTCATGAATATTCACTTTTTGAACTTTGAACTTAAGATTTTTAGTAAATCGATGTGATGATGTTTGACGTAATTCCTCTTCTTTAAGTGCCTTAAAACCTAATTGTTTAGGAATGTTTTCTTTCAATGTAAAGATTAAATCTTTTATACCAAAGTTAATCACAACATTTTCATATTCGTAAGGTTTCATTAAAGTTTCTAAAAATCTTTGAACAATAATTGTATAAATTTTTAATTCTCGTTGACTGAGTTGATCAAGTGATGGTCTTACTTCCGTAGGTATAATGGCATGGTGATCTGATACTTTTCCATCATTAAATATATTCATTTTAGGTGAAAATGACTGACTCATAAGTTCTCGCACATGGGCTTTATATTCAGTAGCGAGTAAGGCTTGTAAACGTTCCTTAATCGTATCCACCATATCATTCGTTAAATAATTAGAGTCAGTACGTGGATACGTCACAATTTTATGTCTTTCATATAAGTTTTGTAATGTATTTAACGTGTCCTTCGGTCCCATTTTAAAACGTCGATACGCGTCTTGTTGTAAATCCGTTAAATTATATAACATTTGTGGGTACATTTTCTTATGCTTAGTTTTTATATCTAATATTTTGCCTTCTTGGTTTTTTACTTGTTGTGCAAGTGCTTCTAAACCTTCTTTATTTTTATAACGTTTATTTGAATCTAATTGAAAGTCGTACCCATCTACCTTAATTGATAATGTATAGTACTTCTCAGGTTGGAAATGATTAATTTCTTCCTGTCTAGATTGCACTAATTGTATAGTTGGTGTTTGAACACGTCCTAGTGATAATTGTGCATCATACTTTGTTGTCAGCGCACGTGTGGCATTAATTCCTACAATCCAATCCGCTTCACTCCTCGCTAATGCTGCCTGATAAAGACTATGATATGCACGTCCATCTTTTAAATGTTTAAAACCGTTCTGAATGGCCTTCTTAGTTACCGAACTAATCCATAACCGTTGAATTGGTTTCTTGTTGCCAACTTTATCAAGTATGAGCCTTGCGACAAGTTCCCCTTCTCGCCCCGCATCAGTTGCTATAATGATGTTGTTCACCTTTTTATCCATTATTAATGATTTTACAGTTTTAAATTGCTTACTCGTTTTACCAATAACAATAGTCTTCATATGTTTAGGTATAATAGGTAAATCCTCAAGTTTCCATTCTTTATATGAAACATCATATTGTTCTGGTGTTGCATTTGTGACTAAATGGCCTAATGCCCAAGTCACGATATACTTTTCATTCTCAATATATCCATTCTTTTTCTGCTTGATATTTAATGCCTCAGCTATATCTCGAGCTACCGAAGGCTTTTCAGCTAATATTAAGGATTTCATGATAACTTCCCTTTCTGAAAATGAATTTGACGTTAGCTTAATTTTTACAATAATAATTTTTGAATCGTAAAGAAGAACTCTCTCAAAATATTTTTTCAAAATTAAACTTATTCATTGAATAGTATTAGTCATATTGTAACATGTGTATCTATCGATAAACTTTCATTTCTCTATAAATATAATATAATTGAAGAAAGACTATAAGAGGCGGAGGTAGAATAATGAATATCGTTCAATTGCGTGAACCACAAGAAATAAAAGCATTTATAGACTCATCTCGTTACCTATCAACATCTTATTTATATAAACTACCTCAAGAATATGAGGATTTTGACACATTATTAAATGAAGCTATTACTCATCCAGGCGTGATTGCAATGACTGAAAATAATCAAATTCAAGCGTTGATACTTGCTTTCTCATATGATAATCATCGGTACAAAATAATAGGACCATTTATTGCACAAGACTTTACTTTGACTGATAATCAATTCAAATTACTGTTTGATAAATTGATAGAACAACAACCGGATGAATCCATATTCAACTTTTCATTTGAAGAAGGTGCACAAGAATATAAAACCTATATGAAGACAATCCATGCTAGTTATAATTTTACTGATTATTATTTGGAAGCACAAAAAGACCTTGGAGATCATTTTAATAATCAAAATATCATCGAATATCAAAAAGGTTTTTATCGTGCATTTAGCAAATTACATATGATGACCTTTAAACATAACGCAATGACTCCGGATGAAATTATAGAATCACTAGATGAACATAATCGATTATTTATATTTGTAAGTGAAGGTCTATTGAAGGGGTATTTATACTTACAAGTCGATACTGAACGCAACAATGCCGAAATTAAGTACTTTAGTTCCCATATGGATTATCGACTCAAAGGGATTGCTTTTGATTTACTTGAGTATGCTTTGAAATACGCTTTCGAGCATTATACTATTCACAAAGTCTACTTTAAAATACGTAATAAAAATAGCAAATTGGTTGAACGTTTCAACGAGTTGGGCTTCCAAATTAACTATGAATATAAGAAATATAAATTTGAACCTAGACATTTGCACCAGGATTTCTCAAGTTGATTAGTACACTTTCACATAATTAATTTTATACTTTAACCGTAAACGACTGTTTATAAATATCTTGTATACATAGAGTGTTTATAGACTTAACTTAGTTTACGGTTTTTTTATTAGACATTTCTCAAACTTTTACTCTGAGTTGTCATTCGTAAGTTTTTGTTTTTTACTTATCAAATTTTTTGATTTAGAATAATTTCAAGTGTTAAAGAGTACACTTAATAAAGTTTTTTAGGAGAGTGAGTAATAAGTGCAATTTTTAGACTTTCTCATCGCACTATTACCAGCCCTGTTTTGGGGTAGTGTTGTAATTATAAATGTGTTTGTAGGTGGTGGACCCTACAATCAAATCCGTGGAACGACTTTAGGTACTCTAATTGTCGGTATCGGTTTACTACTAACTGGTAATGCTGCTTTTGATAATTTAACAGTTATTATTGTAGGTTTAATCTCTGGTGCGCTTTGGGCCTTTGGTCAAGGTAATCAGTTAAAATCTGTCAACTTAATAGGCGTTTCAAAGACGATGCCTATTTCTACAGGAATGCAACTTGTTGGTACTACTCTATTTAGTGCCATTTTCTTAGGAGAATGGAGTACCATGGTTCAAGTTGTAATGGGCCTCATCGCAATGGTTTTACTAGTGGTTGGTATTGCTCTAACATCACTTAAAGCTAAAAATGAAGGCACATCCAATAATCCAGAATTCAAAAAAGCAATGGGTATCTTGCTTATTTCAACTATTGGTTACGTAGGCTATGTTGTTCTTGGAGATATTTTCGGAGTCAGTGGTACTGATGCCCTATTCTTCCAATCAATCGGTATGGCCATCGGTGGATTTATTCTCTCTATGAATCATCAAACTTCTATTAAATCTACTGCATTGAATTTAATACCTGGTGTAGTATGGGGTATTGGTAACTTATTTATGTTCTACTCACAACCTAAAGTTGGTGTAGCCACAAGCTTCTCATTATCACAATTACTTGTTATCGTTTCTACTTTAGGTGGTATCTTTATTTTAGGTGAGAAAAAAGATCGTCGCCAAATGATTGGTATATGGTCAGGTATCATTGTGATAATCATCGCATCAATTATTCTAGGTAACTTGAAATAAAACGTTAGGGGGACGTAAAATGTTTAAAGAATTAGAAAACAAAGTAGTTGTTATTACTGGAGCTGGTAGTGGCATTGGTAAATCATTTGCCGAAAACTTTGGGAAAGCTAAATCTAAAGTAGTATTAAACTATCGCTCTGATCGTCATTTAGATGAAATAGATGAACTAAAAAATACGATTCAAAATGCTGGCGGACAAGCTATTGCAGTTCAAGGTGATGTTGCTGTAGAAGAAGATGTTAAAAATCTTGTTCAATCAGCAGTTGATCAATTTGGTACATTAGATATTATGATTAACAATGCTGGTTTTGAAAAACCAATCCCAACACATGAAATGTCTAATGCTGAATGGCAAAAAGTCATAGATATTAACTTAACAGGTGCATTTACAGGTTCTCGTGAGGCGATTAATCAATTTCTTAAAGAAAATAAAAAAGGTGTCATAATCAATACCTCAAGCGTTCATGACACAATTCCTTGGCCTAACTATGTCAATTACGCTGCAAGTAAAGGCGGATTAAAGTTAATGATGGAAACTATGTCAATGGAATATGCTCAGTATGGTATTCGTATCAATAATATTTCTCCAGGCGCCATTGTCACTGAACATACTCGAGAAAAATTTTCTGATCCTAAAACACGTGAAGAAACGTTAGAAATGATCCCAGCACGTGAAATTGGTGAAGCTCAAGATATTTCAAACGTCGCATTATTTTTAGCCTCTGATTTAGCAAGCTATATTCATGGTACAACTATTTATGTTGACGGTGGTATGACTAATTATCCAGCATTTATGGGTGGTAAAGGATAACCCCTTTTAAAATTCACACTCAAAAAAGCATGCGAAGACTTTTTTATAAGTCATTCGCGTGCTTTTTTCATACATTGCTATTAGATTTTATTTTTCAAAAATGAATGAACAAACAACTAAACAAAAAGTGCTTGATAAACATATAGAATAACAATACTAATTATTATAGTTAAGTTAGTGACCATCCCAACAAATGGCAACGTCTTATACTTAAATTGAATGGAGTAAGGTATGATAGCTACACCTACTGGTAAGAGCCACGTAATTAATAACGTCGTCTTAATCATTGGATCTGATACCGGTAAAAAGAAATGTACAAGTGTTCCTGCTACAATAGCTAAACCATAATGTAAGCAAAGATACTTAATGGTTACAGGTAAGTATTCTCTATCAATGCTAAAGCTCAACATAACACCTAGTAATATCATAGATAATGGCATATTAGCTTTAGAAAGAATGCTGAAGAAGTCTATAGCTGGCTTCCATATATGAATATTAGACATATTTAGTGTAAACATAACGATATATGTTACTAATGGTACAGACTGAATCAATTTCTTCCCTAAAAATTTAAAATTGAATTGGTCTCCACCTTCACTGAAATAACTTCCCACAAAGTATGTCAAACCGAACATAATCATTGCCCCACCAATATCAGCCATTCCAAAATATACCATACCTTTTTCTGGCCAAATAGCATTAACTAAAGGATACGCGAACAGACCGATATTCATTGAACCTGTCATCATTCCTACAGAACCACGCATTTGGTTACTATACTTCCTAAAGAACCATATCACAATGATTTTGGCAACAATACCATAGACTATCATCATGATTGGTAAGATTGAGAATGACATATTTAGGTCAGCACTATTTAAGTTAACGATGACAAGAGAAGGTAATGTGACGTTTAATACAAGCGTTGAAAGAACTTGACTATCAGTTGCTTTTAAATAATTAATGCGCTTAAGAAAATAACCGAGCGCAATAAGTAATATAATCATGACAAATTGTTCAGTCACATCTATACCTTCTTTCTCTGGATTTTCATTTTTACAGTTGATAACTTTAACATATTTCTCACAATTTTTAGAAGCGTCTTGTTTCGTGATATAATCTAATTTAAATATAGTTACTAAACAATTTCAATGATAAAAGGAGATTTGTTTCTATGGATTTAGAATCTAAATTAACAGAACTAAAATATGATTATGTACGATTACAAAATGATTTAGATAAAAAGGAATCGCTTAATCAAAATGTTGATCCACTACTAAAACAGCTAGAAGATATTGAACAACAAATTTCTGACATTCGAGCTAAAATGAATGAGTAATTTAATGGTAGACAGAAATTTAAAATTTAGTTATTACAAATTAAATGTTAGACATAAATGAGAACAAGACTTTTCTTTAATCATTTATTGACAATGAGCATATTCAAATTAACTTACATATGAATTATTAAACATCCTAGTCATCAATTTTTGAACGTGCTAATATATAATTCGTAAAAGAAAGGATGTCCCAGATGCAATTTTATCTAATTTTGTTGCCCATTTTATACTTAATTGTCGCATATATTAGTATTTTTAAAATGCACTCGATTTTCACGAGAATTTTAAGAATTATTATGGGTATTTTATTATTGTTCGTCGTTGCGATTACGACGCTACAATTTCCGAAAGAAAATTGGTGGGTATTTATCGTGTTATTACTCCTAGTTGGTAACATTGAGGTTACAGGCTTTAAAGAACTTAAAGGCGATAAAAAAGGTGTTAACATTTTAAATATCATTTCAATTATTTTGATAGTAATTTATGTAATTTTAACGCTATTTTTATATTAAAAAATATGAAAATCGACTTAGGCTATAATATGAGGATGCCTAAGTCGATTTTTTCTATTTATTATTCCATTTTCTAGAAAGTTTATTCTTTAGGGTGAACAAGATTTCGTAAATAACTGGAACGACGATGAGTGTCAATATTGTTGAAGAAACTAAACCGCCTATTACAGTAGCTGCCAATCCTTTTGAAATAAGAATTGAACTATCTTGACCAAATAATAATGGAATTAATGCACCAATTGTTGCTATTGCAGTCATTAAAATAGGTCTGATACGAGTGCCACCCGCTTCAATCAATGCTTCTTTCATTTCCAAACCATTCTTCTCATTGTTTATTACTCGGTCAATTAAGACTATTGCGTTAGTTACCACAATACCTATAAGCATCAACATACCAATTAAACTTGGTACGGAAATTGTTTCGCCAGTTATAACAAGAGCCAATACAACACCTACAACAGTAAATGGTAATGAGAAGAGTATTGTAAATGGAGCTAGGCCACCTTTGAAAGTAATGACAAGTATTAAATAAACAATAATAATAGCAGCTAACATAGCTATAGCTAATTGAGACATCGCCGTATTAATATCATCTGTCGCACCACCAACATTCATTTTAACGTTGTTCGGTTTATGAATATCATTTAGTTGAGACATGACTTCGCGAGACTTACCTCCGACATCTTTATCAGAAACTTTACCTGTCACAGTCGTTGCATAGTCTCCATCTTCTTGCGTTAACTTACTTGGTGTCGTAGTTTTCTGTAATGAAGCTATTTTACTTAATTTAATTGTTCCACCTGTTGGTTTTTTCAATTCTATATTATTCAGTTTCTTCGGAGACCAATCAGTTTGCTTATTCTGTTTAACTTTAACATCAATTTTCTTGCCTTTATCTTTAACTGTAGTAATTGTCTTTTCAGGCAAGTTCTCATTAAGATTCATAGCTAATTGACTTGCCGAAATACCATTATCTGCAGCCTTATTCTGATCTACTTTAATTTCATATTGATCATATGTTTGTGATAAATCGGATTTAACATTTACGATACCATCAATATTTTTCATTTTCTTCTCGATATTTTCAACCGTATCTTTAATTGCTTCTGGTGAAGGACCTTTTACAGTCACTTCTATTGAATCATTACCTGCACCAGTTCCTAAATCCTGATTTTTCCAATCTCCTGGTTGCTTAAACGTCTCAATGTGTTTAAGCACTTTATCTGGTTCCTCATCAAAGTGAGGTGTATTTGAATCATATTTAACCATAATTGCCATACTATTTGTGCTACCTGTTGGATCTTGAGGTGTCGGTCCTCCAACAGAATATTGTACGGTTTGAACTTTATCTTTACTATCTAAGTATTTTTGTACTTCCTTCGCATGATTTAAAACTGACTTTTCAGTTTCGCCGGGTTTGGGCGTATAAGTTAATGCTAAGAATTTATTATCTCCCGATGAAATATAGCTTGTTCCTAATGTTGTCGCACCTAACCCAATACTACCAATCAGAATCACTATACTAATCACAATGACTATCCATTTATGATTGAGTGACCATTTTAGTATTCGTCTATATTCTTTGCTAATCACACCTAAACCTTCACGCTGACGCTTCGTTTTCACACCTTTTCTGAAAAGTGTAGAACCTAAAGCCGGCACAACTGTAATGGAAACAAGGAGTGACGCTAAAAGACTAAATGTGATTGCCAGCGCAAATGGTCTAAACATTTCACCGACGGAACCTGATACAAAGACAAGTGGTAAAAATACGACAATTGTCACTAAAGTAGAGGACATGATAGGTTTAAATACTTCAGTTGTCGCATTTATTATTAAATTTTCACCTTGCATTGTCTCATTGGAATCTGATAGTCTACGATAAATATTTTCAACTACGACGATAGAGTCATCAATCACACGTCCTATTGCGACAGTTAATGCACCTAATGTCAGAATATTTAATGATACATTACTTAACTTTAAAGCCACCATGGCTATTAGAATGGACAATGGGATTGATACTACTGAAATAGCTGTTGTTCTAATATTACGTAAGAATAGAAGAATTACTATAATAGCTACAATCGTACCTAGAGCTGCTTTTTCTACCATGGTATAAAGGGAATCTTCAATGGGTTTAGCTGTATCCATCGTCTTCGTTGATGTCATAACCTTATTATTCTTAACAAATTCATCTACTTTTTTCTGGACTTCTTTGGCAACTTGAACAGTATTAGCATCTTGAGATTTCATAATTTGTAAGTTAACTGCGTCTTTACCATTCGTTTTAGATATTGAAGTTCGATTATCTCCTACAGAAATGTCAGCTAAGTCTTTTAAGCTTACTGATGGCATTTTCCCATTACTACTTGCCATTTTTGATCCTGATTGCGAAGAGTTGGAATTTTCTTTAGGCATTAAGCTCTCATTATCAGAATCGCTACTATTATTAGAATCATCACTACTTTGATTGCCTTGTCCTGCTATAGATAAAGGAATCTTTAGATTTTTTAAAGCATTAACTGATTTAAATTGACCGTCAACGACAAGCGATTTATCAGTTTTACCAAATTGGAATAACCCTAACGGTGTTTCACGAGTAGCAGTTTTTATGTAATTTTCGACATCATCAGCAGTTAACCCTTTATCATCTAGAGCATCTTGCTTAAATTTAAGTGTTACTTCACGATTAGTTTGACCATTTAATTGAGCATTTTGAACACCATTAATCGTTTGTAATTTAGGGATAAGTTGTTGATTAAGCTCTTTAGTTACATCTTTTAAGTCATGTTTATTACTTGTAAATGAATATGCAACGATTGGAAAGGCATCCATAGAGTTTCGAGTTAATTCCGGATCTCCCACTCCGTCTTTAAATTTAATTTTATCAATTTCTTTTTTTAGTTGTTCTTCAGCTTTATCCATATCTGTGCCATCATTATATTCAACTGTTACAATTGATGCATTCTGTATGGATTCTGTCTTCACACTCTTTACATAAGCCAAGGAACGTACTTGATTATCTATTTTCCTACTAATTTCATCTTCAGTTGATTGAGGGGTAGCACCAGGCATAGTAGTTTGAACAGAAATCATCGGATTCTCAACATCTGGTAAAAGTTCGAGTTTTAATTTTGCACTCGAATAAATCCCGCCTAAGATGACTAAAACAACCATTAAAAATATAGCGAATTTATTACCTAGCGAGAACTGTAATAATTTTTTAATCATTCTAGTATTCCCTTCTATATTAAAAATTATATTTAGTAAAAAAATCTGAACGATCTAGTTGAGTCACAGAAGCGTTCAGATTTTTGTTGCATTATTTACCTTTTAGTTTACGTGATAATTTAATCTTAGCCTTAGTTAAACGAGGTTTTACTTGTTCAATCAATTGATATAGCGGTTGATTAAGGACATAATCAAATTCACCTATTTTTTCACTTAAGTATGTGCCCCAAACACGCTTAAATGCCCATAATCCATAATGTTCTGAATCTTTATCTGGATTATTATCAGTTCCACCAAAATCATACGTGGTAGCACCGTGCTCTCGAGCATACTTCATCATTTCGAATTGCATATGATGATTTGGTAAGAAATCACGGAAATCATTTGAAGAGGCACCATATAGATAATATGACTTATTACCTGCGAACATCAATAATGCACCCGATAAATAGATGCCATTTGGATGTTCTTTTTCAAGCTCTGTTAAATTCACTTTTAGTTCATGCGTTTTCTTAATTTTATTTTCAGCATCGTTTATTTTATTTAATGTTTTTTTGTCTTGCTTTTTCTGTTGTAGCTTTTCTTTTTCTTTTGAAAGATTATCTAAGTCTTTATTAACTTGTTCTAAAACTGGCTTAGGTTCTAATTTCACTAAGAAAAGTTCTGCATCTCCATCTTCATGTAATGCATCATAAATATTTTCAAAGTAACTAATATCACGCGTTAAGAACCCATCTCGTTCACCTGTAATTTTCATCAAATTAGCGAAAGTTTTTAAGCCCTCACGTCCAGTACGTTCAACTTTAGTACCTCGTTTAAGTGCTAAACGTACTTTAGAACGATTGCGTCGTTCAAAACTTTGGATAAGTTCATCGTCAGATTTATCGATAGGCGTAATCATTGTCATTCTAGGTTGGATATAATCCTTTGATAATCCTTCTTTGAACCCTTTATGTTTAAATCCTAAATCACGAAGGTTTTTTAAAGCCTCTGCGCCTTTATCAACCTCAACGTCAGGATCAATTTTGATTGCATAAGCTTTCTCTTCTTTAGCTACCTGTTTAGCAATTTCCAACAGTGTCTCTAAAGCTTCTTTATTATTATAATCAGTTACAAAACCTCTTGATATATAGCATAAAGTGAATGGTAATTTAGGTATTTTTTTGAATAGTAATTGTCCTACACCTTTAATTTCACCATTTTCACCAACCGCAATTCGTCTTGAGTACCATCCAGTTAATTTCTTAGTATCTGCCCATTTAGATAATTGCAGTAAGTCGCCATTTGGATGAGATTTTACAAATGCGTCATGTTCTTGATTAGTGATATTCATCTTTTCCATGCTTTATAATATCTCCTTTATTTTACAGTAATTTTAATTATACATCCTAACCTTGATACTGTCGATTAAGGACGTTATAAACCTTTTAGTTATGTCTATACAGTGTTGCTTGTTATAATGATGATTATTATTAGATAAAGAGGTTTTCTTAATGAGAAAAGTCATTCTATTCTTATTTATCATTTTAAACTTATTAGCTATTATAACATCGTTAGCTCAACCGCTCACTGTATCAAATTTTAGTTTGAGAGTAATGTTTGTAGCATTATCATTTGTTTTATCTATTTTCTTCTCACTTATAAGAACATCTCGTTTTGACACTATTTTAAGTATGATTTCAGTAATCATTGCATTCATTCACATTGCAATCATTGCTCAAAGTACTTATGAATACCTATATTAATTTATAGGTTCAAAGCGATATTTTGCACCTCTAATTATTATAGAATATGGTGATGTGGCTTCTGAATCTTTAATTACTAGAGTGTGATAGCCTGGGTCTTTTCCATCTTCAATTCTAAAAAGGATATCATCATCCGCTAAAATGAGGTCAGTATACGTATCAGTTTCATCTACAACTTTCATGTCATACCATTTGATCCAATTGTCTACTGTTAAGTTGCGTTTTTCACTACTCACAACAAGCGTTTCTATTGAAAATTGCTTCTGATACAAGTCTTTTAAACTTTCATTTTTATATGCTTCACTCTCATCCCATTGAATGAAAAATGGAGGTTTAACATTATAGCTAGGATCTGCTATATATAAAAGTTGCCATCCTACTTTATCCCCTTTTTTATTTTCCCTTTCCATACGAATAGGTCCTATGACATCAATATTTTTCTTTTGTAAAGTTGCTTTAACTTCTTCTATGTCTTTAGTTCGCAAACAAATTGTCTTGAACCCTTGATTAAAGTCATCTTGGGCTATTTTAGTAGCAAATGAGACACGTCCCTCTTCTGTTTTAGCTACTTTCTTAAGTTTTTCTTTATCTTCAACATCTAACAATTCAATATAATTACCATTAATATAAGATAACTGGTTATACGTACCAAATTGATGATGTTTCCCACCATTATGTAACTTTAATAATTTCCCAGGAAATTCAAATTGATTGAGTTGATTAATGTAATGAATAATGTGATCAAACTTAAGCTCCATCAACCTTCCCCCTCTACCTATAATTAATTTTTATTTTAACAAAAAGCGTGCCATTTTACTTTAAATATCTAAAAGAATAAAAAGGTATTGCAATATTCATATATTAGTTATATAATATTTCTTGCGTTCAAAAAGGTTAGCCAAGCTAACTAAATATCATGAATGAGGTGCTATTAATGTTAAACAATGCTTTCTTCAATAGTTTTATAGGTGTATACAGACCATACACAAAATTAACTCAACCGATTTTAGATAAACATGATATTCATACTGGGCAATGGCTTGTTTTAAGAGACATAGCAAATTTTCAACCAACCACATTAGTAAAAATTTCTAATCGACGTTCTATCGAAAAACCAACTACTCGTAAAATAGTTAAAGTACTCCTTGATAACAAATGGATTAGTACAGAACAAGGTAGTGATAAGAGAGAGAAATTACTAAGACTAACCACTGAAGGACAAGCCCTGTTTGAAACTATAAATAAAGAAATTTCGGTAATACAAAAAGATATTATAAAGAAAGTAGGCTTAACAGAAGCACAACTAACAGAAATTACAAAAGTTATGTCTCAAATACATGAGACACTTATTAAGGAGGAAAAATAATGAACGAAGCGATACCTACTAAAGATCCCATATTTACTAAAAGCTTTAATCTCAATTTTGTAATTAACTTTTTCGTTTATTTATGTATGTATCTTTTGATAGTAGTCATAGCTGGTTATAGTAAAACAGAATTTCATGCTTCTGATTCACTTGCTGGGCTGGTCGTAGGTTTATTCATAGTTGGCTCACTTATTGGACGATTTATCACAGGAAAATACGTTAACTCTTTTGGGCCAAAAAAGATACTCATTTTCGGATTAATTTGTTTAATCATTACTCAATTACTTTACTTCATTCCGGGTTCAGTGTGGTTCTTGATGATAGTAAGATTACTTAACGGTATTGCTACTGCAATCGCTACTACCGCAACAGGTACCATTGCTGCTTACGTGACACCAACTACACGTAAAAGTGAAGGAATTAGTTTATTTTCTTTAAGCTTAGTTTTGGGTACAGCGATTGGTCCTTTCTTCGGCATGTTGCTAATGAATTCATTTTCAATTCAAATTCTATTTATGATTTGTGTAATATTAGGAGTATTGAGTGGTTTACTATCACTCTTTATAAAAATTGATTTTAAAAATGTTGCATCTAAAAATGATACGTCTAATCGAAAAACATTTAGTTTGGGGAATTTTATCGCAAAAGAAGCAATTCCTGTTGCGATTGTCATGATGTTAATTGGTGTCACATACGCTGCGATTCTCACTTACTTACAAGCATTTGCAGTTGAGAGAAACTTAGTAACTGCCGCAAGTTACTTCTTTATATTTTATGCAGTGGCCTCACTTGTGACACGCCCAATTGCAGGTCGATTAATGGATGATAAAAATGAAAATGTAGTTGTTTATCCTGCATTTATTTTCTTAATCATAAGTTTTGCAATGTTAATGTTTAGTTTTGATGGCTGGGTATTACTCATTGCTGGTATTGCATTAGGTATCGGGTATGGTAACTTATCTTCCTCAATGCAAGCCATTGCAATTAAAGTATCACCTTCAACGAAGTACGGTTTAGCTACATCAACTTATTTTATCGGTTTAGATATCGGTATTGGCTTCGGACCATCATTCCTAGGCCTTTTCACACATATGATTACTTATAGTCAATTATATGGCATTATGGCAATATTAGGCATAATTACGTTATTTATTTATTTTGTAGTTCATGGTCGTAATGTTAAGCATCAATCGATTTAATAGGTTTTAAACTATAAAAGCGCCTATCCCTTATATTTTGGGATAGGCGCTTAATCTATTAATTAGCAATACTAATTGTTTCAATTTCACCAGTCATTTTATCTAATAATTTCTTTTGTTTAGCATCAAAGAAATAGAATACTTGTCTTTCATCTGTTTCAGAACGTAATTTAGAAATTAACTCTTTTTTGTAAATCTTTCTTATAATTACATCAATTTTACTTGTATCCCATAACATTTCAAAATGTAATGTATCACGGAGTTCTTTACCACTAATCTTAGTATCTGCATAAACTTTGTATAAAACCACAAATTCTTCAATCGAAATGCGATAAGTCGTCTTTAACCAATGTTTAAGTTGACTTAATTCTCTTTCAGATGCGATAAAACGTTGTACTTTGTTACTCATAATAAAATGCCTCCTAATGTTGATTCTTAGATGTTATGTTTGCATTATAAAATTCAATTGCTTAACTTTATTATATAACAAAGTTTGCATTTAATCTATTACAAATATTAAAATAGCGTCTAAATCTTGTTAAGAATTTAAACATTTTAAACAATCAGTTATATATTGAAAGGCATATAAAATATCTAAATAGATTTTGCTATAGCTATGTTACATAATTAAACGCTTTAAAATATAAACATTTAAAATTAAAACAACACACAATAGTTAATTTGAAGCTATAAAGCGAAAATCGCCAGACTCTAAAAAGTTTGGCGACATAAAATGAGGAGTTAATAAGGAATTCCAATCTTTTTTGACTAGATACAGTTTTCTATGAAATACTCTGTTGGTCTGGCTACTATCCTCCGATATAATTCATATTTATTTTTTTACGTTTGCGATTAGCAACAGTTTGTTCTGTTCGTTCATCAGAATATCGGTCATCTCGAATATGCCACAGCGCTTTGAATTGTTCTTTTAATTCTTCATCTGTTGCTCCAGATCTCATGAATGATTTAACGTTAAATCCATCCACAGTAGCAAATAAACATCCGTAAAATTTACCATCTGATGAGAGTCGTGCTCGAGTACATGTAGAACAGAATGATTGAGACACACTAGTTATCAAACCAAACTTCGCTCCGTTATCATTATGCCTATAATATTTAGCAACTTCTCCAAAATATTTAGGTTCTAGTGGCTCAATATTAAAATGTTCTTCAATCATATTTAGCATTTCATCTTTGGTAACAACTTTACTAAAATCCCAGCCATTGTCATTACCAACATCCATAAATTCTATAAATCGAATTTCAATCTGCTTATCTTTAAAATAGTCTATCATTGGTATGATTTGGTCATCATTCACACCTTTTTGTATGACGACATTCACTTTAACGTGAAATCCGATTGAAACTGCATAGTCTATTTGTTCTAAAATAGTAGAAGCTTTAATATTACGGTTATTAATTGCTTGGAAAACCTCATCGTCAATCGCATCTAAACTTACATTGATGCGACGGAGTCCTGCATTATAGAGATTTTGGCCATGTTTCTTTAAAAGCAAGCCATTTGTCGTTAAGCCAATATCCTCAATACCCTCAATCTCATTGAGCTGTTCAATCAATTGATATAAATTACGACGTAATAAAGGTTCGCCTCCAGTAATTCTAATCTTTTTGACACCTAATTCAGCATAAATACGTGATATACGAGTCATTTCTTCAAAAGTTAGTAGCTCTTCTTTAGGTAAAAAGACAAAATCATCTCCAAATATCTCTTTAGGCATACAATAATCACACCTAAAGTTACATCTATCTGTGACAGATAACCTTAAATCACGTATAGGGCGGCCTAATTTATCTTTAATTTGCTCTACTACCATATTTGGGCCTCCTTAATTTCTTATCTTCGTTTTTAGAGAGTCCAAGTCTTGCTGATAGTTAATATTATCGTACCAATAATGAGGAGAATGAATTTCAGAAACGTCTAACCAGTCAGTGGATAATTGATTGTACACATGTCGCAAACTATAGTCATCTGATTGCAAAGCTGCCTCTATCGTTTTCAATGCATGCGGACTATAAAAGGCAATCGTGGGTATTTTTGTTTCTGCGTCTTTAAAAGCCGCAATATCTAAGTGATCCTCAATGAGATGAGAAATCATAAACTGATATAATCCACTTATAGCTTTACTTGTAATCATAGGTGTATCAACTGAAACTACAAAAAATAATTCCTCATTAGAATATTGTTTCATTACTGAATAAATTCCTGCTAATGGGCCCTTATTTCTACTATTATTATCGTCAATAACAACGTTTTGATGTTCAAATAAAGGCGCTAATTGTTCATTGGTGCTAATAATAACCTCGTTAAACATATTTGTTGAAGTCAAAGTGTTTATGATTTTTTTATAAAATGGTTGCCCTTCTATTTCTGCAAATGCTTTAGGTTTACCAAAGCGTTCAGAATGACCACCTGCTAATATCATTGCTTTCACTAAACTTAACCTCCACTAACTGGTGGAATAAGTGCTACAGTATCTTGAGGTTGTACAATATCATCTTTTCTGACAAACTCCTCATTCACTGCGACTTGAAATTTTTTACTTTCAATTTCCGGATGTTGTTCAAACAGATATGCTTCAAATTCTTGAACTGTCATCGTTTTTTGAGTATCTATCTCTTCAGATGATTGATTCAAAATTTCTTTCAATTCTGCGAAGTAAAGTACTTTCATAATGTTCTCCCCCTCTTCGCTTCTTGATGGGTACCCTTTTGGTGGCCTTGCCACTCTTCACCATCTTCCCAAATTTCTTTTTTCCATATAGGAACAATTTCTTTTATGCGTTCAATTGCATACTCATTTGCTTGATAAGCATCTTTTCTATGTGGTGAAGATACCGCTATAAGCACTGCGATATCAGAAATTTGTAACGGTCCGATACGATGCACAATTGTAGTTATCGTGCCGGGCCAACGTTGCTTAATTTCATCGCCAATTTGGGCTAGTTTCTTCTCTGCCATAGGAGTATAAGCTTCATATTCTAGATATTCTGTTCGAACTCCCTTTGTCCATTCTCTAACATGACCAGTAAAAACCACAACTGCACCTTGATGTTCATTAAGTGTGTAATCTCTGTATAGCTCAGTTTGAATCGGTTCAGTCACGATTTCAAATTGCTTCATTAATTTTTCAATCCTTCTATCTTAATCAATTCTAACAATGCAATCTCAAATTTTTCATAAACATTTGATTCGTTCAAATTGATAGTGAAACATACATTGGTTAGCTTAGATAACATTTCTAAGTCGCTATCATCTCTATATACAACAACTTTTTTGAACGGTTCTTCTTTAAAACCTTCTACCAAGATGATATTACAATCAATTGTAACAGATTCTTTAATAATATCAGTAAGATTCTGTTTACTTATACGTGTTACTGTTTGTTGAAATGTTTCACCTTGTACAATGCTTTGATCAGCGCCTGCATTAAAATGTTTCATATGATCAACGTCATCATTTTGCAGTGTAATATCATTACCCAAATGGCCATGATGTTTAATTGTCGCTACAGTAAATCCCTTTTCTTTTAGAAATGAAACCGCATGTGCCATTAAAGTTGTCTTTCCTGAATTTTTATATCCTACAATTTGTATAATCACAACAACAATTCCTCTTCAAACGCATTGGATTCTGTAAGTATTACATCCACCGTGTGCCCTGCTTTGAATCCTCGTGTTCCACTAGGTAACATAATCATCGCATTGGCATGTGCAATCGCTACAACAGCACCTGATTTATTAAAACCTGAAGGGACAACTGTAGTACCTGAAGGTGTTAAAGTCGCTTTAGCTCTGATAAAACGAGTAAAAGGATTAGGCTTAGTAAAATCTTCCATAAGTGTTGCTTTGATTATTTGAGGATAACACTCACTTGCGCCTATCAATTTATTAACAGCTGGTTTAACGTATAATTCAAAACCAGTAAAACAAGCTGAAGGATTCCCAGATAAACCAAATAAATATTGTCCATTACTAAATGCGACTGTTGTAACACTTCCTGGTCTTTGAGCAACCTTATTAAATAAGACATTTGCATCTATCGCTTTATATATTTCTGGTAGATAATCGAAATCACCTACTGACACACCACCTGTAGTAATGACGATATCATGTTGAGATAAAGCATCTTTAACTACTTGAATGCTACTTTCCAAATTATCCTGTTGTAATTGATATGTGCCTACTTCTAAACCAATTTTTTTAGCTAACGCTTTAATCATAGGTCCGTTTGAATTTCTAATCTTACCAGGTTCTAATTCATCTTCTACATCTAACAACTCACTACCTGTCGCTATAATTGCTACACTTGGTTTAATCGTTACAGGAACTTGTGTATAGCCATACGTTGCTAATACTGCAATCGCACCAGGATTAATATGTTGTCCTTTTTTAAGTACGATATCTCCAGTTGTCGTTTCTTCGCCTTTTAGTGATATATTTTCAAGATGATCAAACGGCTTACGTATAGTAAAAGTTGATTCAGATTCAATAGTTTGTTCAAACATCACAACTGCATCAGCACCCTCTGGTATTTGCGCACCAGTCATAATACGAACCGCTTGATTTTTCCCTAAAGTCTTAGTTGAGACTGAACCCGCTCCTATATGATCGATAACCTCAAATTCAATGCGATGTTCACCGCTAGCATCTTTAGAATCTTCACTACGTATGGCGAACCCATCATATGGTGACTTATTAAAACGTGGAATATCATACGTTGCAACAATATCTTCTGCAAGAACATGCCCCAAACTTTCATCTAAATCCACTTTCGTAGTACGAATCGACACATTTTGTTTCATTATGCGAGAAATCGCTTCTTTTACTGGAATAGGATTTCTTTTTTCAACTGGCATATTTTCATCTCCAAAAATAAATTATTTTCATGATATACTAAATCCTGCTAGGAGGAATAGTATGAATAACTTTACACATATAAACGAACAAGGGAACGCTAAGATGGTTGATGTTTCTGACAAAGAAGTAACTAAACGTCAAGCACGTGCCCATTCAAGTATTACTGTAAATGAAACGATTTATAGGCAAATTATCGATAATACTAATAAAAAAGGTAATGTACTCAATACTGCACAAATAGCAGGAATTATGGCTGCTAAAAACACATCTACAATTATACCTATGTGCCATCCTTTACCTCTAACAGGTATAGATGTCAATTTTGAATGGGATACATCTCAATCACCTCACTATATATTGAATATCACTGCAATTGTTTCAACAACTGGTAAAACGGGCGTTGAAATGGAAGCACTCACTGCCGCATCAGCAACAGCTTTAACTGTTTATGATATGACTAAAGCAGTCGATAAAGGGATGGTCATTGGTCAAACCTATTTAGAATCTAAGTCTGGTGGTAAGTCTGGTGACTATCAAAGAAAAGTATGAGAAATACTTTCATGTCTTGATTGTTGATTGAAATAAGGGATGGTAATGTAAATCAATGTAGTTTACCTGCTATCCCTAAATCTTTATTCACTATTATTTCGTTAATTCATGAACAAGGTGATTTAATTCAGGTTTAATTAGTTTTTCAATTGCAAGTTTGACTGCCCCAGTTGATCCAGGTAAAGCAAAGATTAATTTATCTTTTGCTGTGCCTCCAATAGCGCGTGATAATAATGCGCGTGTACCCACATCCTCTGTGTAACTTAAATAACGAAATAATTCTCCAAATCCTTCTATTTCTTTAGTTAATAGTGGTCTTACCGCTTCAATCGTAACATCTCTTTGAGAAATACCAGTACCACCTGTTGTAATAATGACATCTATATTTTCATTGTCTTCTAACCATTGTTTTATCTGTAATGTAATTGCATTTTTATCATCTTTAACAATCTTATAATGGTGTTCTTCTATACTTACATTAATCTCTTTTAGAAGTGATTGAACTAATTGCCCGCCTTTATCACTATCGAAATCCCTTGTGTCAGAAACAGTTAGTATTGCTACATTAATATTTCTTTCTAATTGAACATGTTCATGTTGATGATTGTTCATGATAATTCCCTCCTTTATTATCCAAACAATTGATTAATTAATTGTATCGCTTGTTGAGGTTGAGTCATATTATGAATAAGGAACCTGCCCCCATTGAATGCAACAATACGATGACCCCTAAATTTGAAAATAGTCATATAATGATTCGTGCGATAATGTATATGATGCTGTTCTAGAAAGGTAGTAAGTATTTCCTGAGAAATATTTTTATTCTTATACTGTACTGTATCTCGCCCACAAAGTGTGGCATAATTTTGGCGTTCCTGATTTAAATATGGAAAATGAGGGCGACTACCGCATGTCGGACATTGATCTTGATGCATTTTACTAAACCCAATCCTATAATGATCACCTTCCCATATATCTCCATAAGTCAACTGAGGCTTAATATCATGACCTGTTAGCAACTTTAATGCGTCTTTTAATTGAAGACTTGTAGTCATAGTCACCGCAGGTTGAATCACGCCTACAGTATCACATGTTAAATTTACTGAAGGCAATTGAGGCATAAGACAATTAAAACAAGGTGTTTGTTTTGGGATAAATGTAGCCTCGGCGTAAGTACTTTGAACTACCCCACCATATATCCAAGGAATATGATGCTTATAAGAGAAATCATTGATTAATTGTCTTGTATCGAAATTATCAGTCGCATCAAGTATTAAATCTACTTCTTTACCATGTTGTTCTAAAAAAGGATAATCCACATGTTCTATCCATGTCTCAATAACGACATCATTACGTATTTGAATTAGCCTGTGCTTTGCAGCTATCACTTTAGGTAATGCTTCATGTGCATCATTTTCTGTGTAAAGTGTTTGTCTTTGCAAGTTACTATATTCAATATAATCTCTATCAACTATAGTTAATTTACCAATGCCTGCTCTAACTAACCCTTCTGCCAAGTGCGTACCCAATGCGCCCATTCCAATAATAAGGCCATGTTGATTTTCAATCTTTCTTTGTCCTTCTTGCCCAATATGTTTAAATAACATTTGCCTAGAATAACGTTCTTGATTCATATTGGATATCCTCTCATCAATATTTGTTTCTATTATAATGTCTATTTTTATAAGTAACAAAATTTATACACACAAACACCTCTCCCATTATAGAAAGAGGTGCTAATGATCATTTATTCATTGCCAATATTTACAATTTCGTGTGCCATCTTCTTAGCTTCATAATTTGAATGTGTAACAAAAATAATAGGTATCTTCCACTCATCAAATATCTTTTGCACTAGTGCAATACTCTCATCCTTCGTCGCATCATCTAAACTTGAGAAAGGCTCATCAAGTAATATCAAATCAGGCTTCGTACTTAATGAACGTGCTAATGCAACACGTTGCGCTTCTCCACCAGATAAAGTCATTGGATATTGAGTAACTAAGTGAGAAATGTTTAGTGTCTGAATTAAATTATTTATATGCTCAGATGGTTCAGTCATAAAAGTGATATTTTTATACACGTTCATATTTGGAAAAAGCTGATAATCTTGAAATAGATATCCAACATTACGTTGTTGAATTTTGACATTAATTTTATTTTCCGTATCAGTCAAGATACGATTATTCACTTTAATTAGTGCTCGGTCAGCTTTCTTTAAACCAGCTATGATATTTAGTACAGTAGTTTTACCTATTCCCGACGGACCTCGAATGGCATATATTTTAGGGATTTCATCATTAATGTCGACACGGATATTGATATCTTTTAATAAGTATTCTAATTGAATCTTCAACATCTAATCGACCTCCCTATATTTATCATGATTGATTAAATTAATCGTAGTAATAACGACTACAGAAAAGGCGACTAGAACGAGTACCCATAGCCAAGCTTCATTTTCCTTACCTTGTTCAACTAAGAAATAAATTTCAAGCGGCAACGTATTTGTCTTATTAGGAATATATCCAGCCACCATTAACGTCGCACCGAACTCACCAATCGCGCGAGCAAAGCTCATCATAATGCCTGCTAATATAGAACGTTTGGATAAAGGTAATATCAATTTGAAAAATATTTTAGTTTCGCTTGCACCCATTGTACGCGCAGTATTTAGCATTTTCTTATCTATCATTCTAAATCCACCAATTGTATGTTGATACATTAGAGGAAAACTAACAATGACAGATGCAAGTACTGCACCTGTCAAAGTAAAAACTACTGGTAAGTGTAGAATATTGGTGAAGAACTGACCTATAGGTCCTCTTGTTGAAAAAACTATTAATAATATAAAACCAAGTACTGTAGGTGGAAGTACTATTGGTAATATTATAAAACTTTCAAGGATTTTTACCCAATGCCCTTTTTTATTATATAACCATTTGGAAACAAATATTCCTAAAATTGTTACAATAATTGTACTTGTAATCGCGACACGTAATGATATCCAAAATGATGTTAAATCAGGCATAGTTTAATACTCCTTAAGCCGAGAATTGGTATTCTTTAAGAATTTTTTTAGCTTTATCAGATTTTAAGAATTTCATCCATTCTTTAGCTAGTTTCTTCTCAGAAGTTGCACCAGCTTTATAAGTGATTGGTTTACTTAATTTAACTTGTTCAATCTCTTTTACTTTATCGGTCTTTTTCTTTTGATTGTATAAGTCAGTTTTATATACAAAACCTTCTTGTGCATTACCTTTTTCAACATAATTCAATACTTGTTTAACGTCTTTGGCATTAATGATTTTATCTTTTACTGAATTATATAAATTATTATCTTCTAAATATTGTTTAGCGTACTTACCTGCTGGTACAGTTTTCACTTCACCTAAAGCAAGTTTATCACCATCTTTTAAATCTTTAACTGATTTATAATTCTTATCCTTGTCACCAATTAATACAAGTTTATTTTTAGCATAATTATATGTATCATGCGCTTTCTTCTTGTCTTTTAATTGATCCACATCTTTAGTGTTTGCAGACATAAATACATCTACAGGAGCACCTGTTTCAATTTGTTGTCTTAACGCACCAGAACCACCGTAATTAAATTTAATATCAGCGTTTTTGTGATCCTTTTTAAATTCTTTCGCAAGCGCTTTACTAACATCAGTTAAACTCGCTGCAGCAGAGATTTGTAATTCTTGCTTTTTACTATTATCAGACGAGCTTTCATCTTTTTTATCACTATCTTTACTACTATTGCTAGAGTTCGAACATCCTGCTAACACTAGACACAGAACTAACATAGCAACTAAAAAATGTTTTATTTTCATAAACTAATCCCTCCACTCTATTTACATTATACTCTGAAGGAGAACCTTGAAAAGTCCTTTTTTTGAAAAATAATTACAATTAATAGAACATTTGAATGAGCATTTTCTTTTATAGTTCTTACATTAATTATTAAAAAGTTTACATAAACAAAAGCATTTAAATTTTTAATATTTAGCATTATGATTGTATTATGACTAAAATGGGGAGCAAAACAAGATGAATAATGATGTTTCGAGTAATCAATCAATTATAAGATATGAAAACGGGCAATTATTTGCAACCGAAGACTTTTATGTTACAGAATTCCCTTTAACTATCATGGTCAACGGCGAAGAATTTGCTACTATTATTTGTAGCCCAACCAATATGGAAGAACTTGTACTAGGATTTCTCGCTTCAGAGGGAGCCATTCTAAAGAGAGACGAATTAAAATCAATTCAAATTGATGATAGTAAAGGGTTTGCTCATGTAGAATTAACTAAATCATTGGGAGATCGTTTTGAATATTCTACGAAACGTATGATTGCCTCATGTTGTGGGAAAAGTCGTGAGTTTTACTTTCATAATGATGCCGCCATTGCTAAAACTTCGATGTCTAAAATCGAATTACATCCTCAACAGATTTTAAGGATGATGACTCAACTTCAAAGTGCTAGTGTGATCTTCAAACAAACCGGCGGCTTACACAACGCAGCAATTAGTGATGGTAATACCTTTTTTGAACATAGACAAGATATTGGACGTCATAATGCACTTGATAAGTTATATGGTTATTGTATACAAAGACATATTTCGGTAAGAGATAAGGTATTAATATTTAGCGGTCGTATTTCTTCTGAAATATTAATTAAAGCAGCAAAAATTGGCGTAGGTGTGATACTTTCTAAATCAGCCCCAACAACATTAGCTGTGCAATTAGCGAAAGACTTAAACATTACAGCAATTGGATTTATTAGAGATGGTAACTTTAATATTTATAGCCATCCAGAACGTATAAAAGGCTAGTGAAATATAGGAAATTTGTTTTTCCTAAATTCACTAGCCTTTTTATTAGATGTTTTCTTTTAAAATTTGATACCTAAAACCCAAATATGTATAACCTTGCTTTATGTACATATCCTTAGCTGTATCTTCACCATCTGCGACAAGAATTACTGGCTTGGTTTTAGCTAATTTACCGACGTGCGATTGAATTGATGAACCAATAGCGTTATGTCTGTATTGCTCCATCACACCTAATCCATCTATTTCCAACGTATGTGATGTAATAATTAAATCAACAATTCCAACAGGCTTTTTCCCTAAGTACGCAATTAACCTATTTTTTCCATCTGACAAGAAGCATTCCTTGATTTGCTTTGCACTTTCTTTGGCATACTGTTCTCCAAAAGGCAGAGCAAAGTAGTTATGAATATATACATAATCATCAATGTTTTGCTTTGTCACTTGCTGAATTATCACTTGATTATTTTGAGGCAATTGCCTTAGTTCATTAGCCTCTATTGCATACAATTCCAAAATACCTAGTTCAAAACCTTGTTGTCTAATAATATCTAACCATTGTTTACTAAGAACTTCATTTTCAGGAAAATAAAACGACAAATGATTTGAACCTTGTTTAAGATGATATTCCTGTTGTTCTTTCAAATCTTCTGTCCATTGACTTATTGTGGGCATTTTTTTATAGATCCATGTATTACTATCAAATTTAAGTGGATGTCCCGGCGTTAAATAAATGATTTTACGGTTGTCTTCTGAATATTTCACACCATCGACATAGATATCATTTAACGTGATGTGATTCATAGATTTCTACCTCGCAAAGTTTGATATATATTAATGTTATTGTATCAAACTTTTAAAACGAGTGTGATTTAAGATGGTCGCACCAATCAAGCTAGATATAATAGCTTTAATAATATCTCCAGGCATAAATGTAAATGATAGTAAAAATGCCTTAGAAATCGGTATATGTATAATGAATCCCATAATGATAGTACCGATGATATCTAAAGCTAGAACCCCGATAATTAATGTAGTGACGAAGAGTATAAGGAAATTAATTTTCCCATAATAACGGTCTCTAATTAATCCAATAAAGTAAGCTATAAATGGATATAAAAATAGGAATCCTGCTGATGGGCCAACAAATACACCTATTCCTCCACGTCCTCCGGATAAAACTGGTAAACCTGTGGCAGCTAACAATAAAAAGACAATCACACTCAATGCGCCCATTTTACGCCCTAATATGATCCCAGCTAAAAAGATACCAATGTTCTGTAACACAATTGGTACCGGCATAAACGGTAAAGGCACACCAGGTACTAATCCTAAAATGCAAATAATGGCAGTCATCAAAGCTGTAAAAACTAAATTCTTTGTACTCACTTGTTCATCCTCCTTACATGAGAATGATTATAACACCAATGTAAACTTTAATAAATAAAAAGTTTACATATCCTGAAATTATTAATTCTACTTATTAAGCTTTTTTCGCTAAATAAGAAATATAATCGAAAAACGCATTATGTTCAACATAATTAACTACATTCACTTTACGCCCGTTATCATCTTTGTATGTCTTTCCTTGACTCGGCCCATGACTTATTACATTCACATTCATTTTTACTGATTTTACTAGTTTAGGCATACCAACATATGCAGTTGTTAGAACATCCCATAAAAAGTATGTAGAATTTGTAAAGAAATGCGTTAATGGTGGTACTGCAGCATAACTTACTCCTAAAAAATCAATCCCTACAAATTCTCTCTCGTCCGCCCATTTTTGGCGCACATCTAATGTCAAAGGCACTTGATTTGTACTTTCCAAAGCTACCATATCAATCTTAAGATTACTATCGAACACCGTTTTAACCGCTTCAGGGTCCCAGAACGCATTCCATTCTGCAGTGCCATCGTGTTCTGGTTCTTCAACATTGCCTTTATCTAGAAAAGTTCCACCCATCCATACTAATTTTTCTACATTTGATAGGAATGATTGATCATGACGCATCGCTTTAGCTAAGTCGGTAAGTGGACCAGTAAAGAGTAATGTCACCTTTTCAGTACTTGCGTTTACTTTTCGGATTATATCTTCATAAGCTTCATAGTTACTTTCATTAGCTCGTTTAGGCGTTTGGCTTTCATTTAAAATTGGTAATGCATCCATAAAGAAGGCGTGCATTCTCCATTCTTTAGGAAATGGATTTTTACCTCTTTCGTAAGATGGTGCAACTTGTATCGATTGATTAGAAAATCGATTAATAACTTTTACTGATGCACTCAATGAAGGTTCAAGATAACAGTCGGCTCCAATTGTACTCACACCAATTAATTCAACATCTTCCATTTGCAGTAATAAAAATAAAGAAATTAAATCATCAACTCCACCATCATGGTTAAAATAAACTTTAGTCATAATTATCTCTCCTCCATTCTTAATTATTATTTTATCAAAATTCTCATAGTGTATTAAAAACAGGTTGCCACTATTGTAGCAACCTGCAATATAACCAATTGATATTCGTTAATTCCCTTTTTTGAATATTATTTTGCATCCATTAATTTTTTCTTCAAGTCTTTACGCATAAAGTCTAACGTATAAGGATCATTATACCAATAAGTTTCAGCTTTTACCTTAACAACGTGGCCTTTTTTAACTGCAGGTAAATTTTTCCAGATATTTGTTTTTTCATAACCTGGAGTAGATTTACCGGCACTTGTTGACACGATATAATCCCCTGCAACTTTCTCAATTTGCTCTTGATTTACTTCTGCCCAACCTGCTTTTTTAGTTAAATCATTTTGACCTTTAGACATCTTTAATCCGAATGCTTGATATAATACTTCGCCACCACGGCCCCAGTTATCACCGTATGTATATAATTTTTTATCAAATTCATCGAAGATTGAAACTGTAGCATCTTTACCTATCTTGTTCTTGATTTCTTTACCGTCTTTAGCTGTTTTTTCTTTCCACTGTTTTTCCCATTTTTTAACTTCGTCTTCTTTACCAAGTAATTTACCTAATTCCTCTTGTTGCTCTAGGTATTTATGCTTTTGGTAATTGAAAGGTACAGTAGCTGCAATTTTTTTATATTTTTTAATATTTTTATTTTGATCTAAAACGATGATTAAATCTGGTTTTTGCTTGGCAACTTTTTCAACATCGTCGTCTCCCACTTTAGTAACACCTTTAAATTTATCTTTTAAAATATGACTTTGATCAACTTGATTACTTACTGCAACGATATTTCCACCTAATTTTTTAATTCCACCTGCGTATGAAGGTGCAACAACTGCAATACGTTTTGGATCTTTAGGTATTTTAATTGTTTTACCATCATCTGTTTTATATGACTTAGTTTCTGCCTTTTTATCTGAGTCCTTTGAGCTGTTTCCTGAGTTGTTTCCGCATGCTGCTAATACTAGGACTAAGACAAATAAAGGTAATAATAATTTTCTCATAGTTCCCTCCTAAGTGATAACGATTATCAATTTCGATATTAATTATACGAAAATCATTGTAGTTTTACAATAGTTTATTAAATTCGTATTTTTAAAAATTAAAAAAACAACATGTTATCCGAGAACGATAACATGTTGTATTAAGACACCCCTTACATCTTACCTGTAATACTTTTAGCAATATTCGTATAAGCCATGTCTTCCATAGGAGGATTATGCAATCCAGCCCTCATATCTCTATAATAACGTTGCAACGGCCGATCCATCTCTAAACTTTTAGCTCCAACGATTCTCATTGCTAAATCTATGACTTCCATCCCTTGATTCATCACCATTACCTTACTAGCTGAAGTTACATTCCAAATTTGTGCATCTTCTTCATATATTTGGTAACCTTGTGCAGTACTCCATAAGAAATGGCGCGCCGACAATAATAAACTTTCCATTTTACCTAAATTCTGTTGAACGGTCGGCAAATCTGCTATTGTTCCTTCGATGCTATTGGGGCTATAATTTTCCGCAAAATGAACTGCATAATCTCGAGCAGCTTGCGCAATACCCAAATAACAACTTGGTATATGAAGAATCCACCCATTCGGTTGAGGTTTACGACTAGCTTCAACAAAATACTCGTATGGTATATGAACATCATTAAGAACTAAGTCATGACTTTCAGTGGCACGCATTCCTACCATATTCCAATTATCAGCAACTTCAACGCCATCAAATTCTCGAGGTACTAAGAAGAATCCAACTGTATCGAGCTCTTCTACATAAGCTCCAACAATGTAATGCGTTAATGCTTTACTCATTGAGGTAAATGTTTTAACTCCATTTAGCACATAACCATTGTCTTCTTTAACAGCATGTGTACCTGGCCGCCCACCTCTAGTAGGACTACCGGTTTCTGCTTCGCTAACAGCACGATTAACTAGCGCTCCATTTACAATCTCATTCGCGAATGTATTGAGCATACTTTGCTCCCACATATTTTGTTCATATAATTGACCAACCACACTGAGATGCCATCCAATTGATAAAGCCGTTGCGCCATCTATTGCACCTAAATAACTTTGTAAGATGACCATATCTTCTATTGTTGCACCTTCTCCACCGTACTCTTTAGGTAAAGTCAATTTAGTATATCCCTCATCGACTAACCATTTTATATTTTCAAATGGAAATTGACCTTGAATATCATTTTCCGCAGCTCGTTGTTTAAATATATCTTCCACTTGTTTAAACTTTGCGATCCATCTTTTTTGAATTTCTGTGCGTACTAGAAACGACTGTACCACTTCTCTCACCTCAAATACATTCCCTTTTAATTAATCCTAGTTTAACACTCGACTTTTATATTTGAAAGTCTCCTTTTTGAAAATGTTTCTCACGATTAAAATATATTTCCGAACCCTCTAAAAAACCCTTGAATGATCTCCAAATTGTATCATCCAAGGCTTTATTTTCTACATTACGTAATTAATATTTAACACTTAACTTAGCGAACAACTTTCCTAAATCGAACTACATCTTCAGCAAAATAATTTAAGTGCGATGTTTCCCTCCTGCAAACAGCATCAACCACGTTGCTAAAATAAACGGCATGGTTAATGCAGGCAAACCAAAAGGTTCAAGCAACGTATTTAATCCGAGATGTATAAATACTGTTAACAATACACCACAACCTGTAACCAAATAGCTATTCATCGTTGTTTTAAAAGTAACACCTAGTGCAATTGCCGTTAAAACTAAATTATAGCCGAATAAACCTTCATTGATGTCTGTATAATTACCACCTAATAATCCAACGATGACGAAACCCACAAGATTAGCAATAACTGCGTAAATGCCAGCCTTCCTAGAACCTATAAATATACCAACTAGGATAAATAAACCACCTATAAAATTTGGTACAAGAAATACTTGGCTAAACCCTTCTATAAGAGATTTAAAAAATTGGATATGTTCATTCCCAAGATCAAATGACGCTTTTTTAATATGACCAGGAATGATATCTAGTTCAGTAGTTAAATGTTTAACTTGTCCAGGTATTAATACAGTAATCCAAGTCATAATGACAAAAGGTGAAGTTAGCATAGATACACCATATGATTTCAGAAATTCTCTAATTGCTGAACCCATAGGTAGTGTTAATATTGTTGCAATTAACGTAATTAATACACCACTCCAATTATTGTCTATGAATAATATTAATGCTATAGCAGTTAGTACCGGACTAAATCCTGCTAACCCATTGTCAATTTCTTCTTGTGAGTAGTTCATATACGGTGCAAGTAAGTAAGCAATACTACTAGCAAGAAGTGCACTTAAACCCACTTTCCAATTCGCAACAAATAAACCAATCAATACTAATAAACCAGTCCATTTACTATTAATCAATAATACCTGAGCGATATTTTTCAATATTACTTCAATTGTTTTCAATTCTTTCACCTTAATTCTTAAAAATTTTAAGTATATTCTAGTGCTAAAATAAAATATCTTAAATATTAATAATCCTTTTTCTAATAGAATATTTTTAAATATTAGATAAAAATTATATTCGATGTTATTTGTACACTAATTGTAAAACATCTTTATTAAAATAACAAAATTATCTTACCGCATTACTTGTTTATTCAATTAAATCGTTCTAAGATTAATTTTGCAAGGCAAATTTTTTTGAAAGAAGGGATTATTTTTGCATTTCACACAACGAGAGCAAGATAAGTTAATGATAGTTGTGGCTGCAGAAGTTGCTCGTCGCCGTAAAGCACGAGGCCTTAAACTCAATCATCCTGAAGCACTTGCTTTGATTAGTGATGAACTACTTGAAGGAGCAAGAGATGGTAAAACTGTTGCTGAACTAATGAGCTATGGCAAAACGATTTTAAATGAAGACGATGTCATGGACGGTGTTGCAAGTATGATAAAAGAAATTGAAATCGAAGCAACATTTCCAGATGGAACTAAATTAATTACTGTCCATCATCCGATAGTTTAAGGAGGACTATATAATGATTCCTGGTGAAATAAAAGTTAAAAGTACAGAAATAGAAATCAATAAACATCATCCTGAAACTGTTATTGAAGTAAAGAACACAGGTGACAGACCTATCCAAGTTGGTTCTCATTTTCATTTCTTTGAAGCTAATAAAGCTTTAGCATTTGATCGCGAAAAAGCTTATGGAAAGCATTTAGATATCCCTGCTGGAGCTGCTGTTAGATTTGAACCTGGTGACGAAAAGGAAGTTCAACTTGTTGAATATGCTGGTCATCGTAAAATCTTTGGTTTCCGCGGTTTGGTCAATGGTGATATAGACGAAGAACGCGTCTATCGTCCAACTGGTAAAAATGATGAAAATGCTGGCATTTTCGGTGATGAAGGCGAACAAAATGCGAATAAAAAAGGTGGTAAGCAATAATGAGTTTTAAAATGACACAATCTCAGTATACAAGCTTATACGGTCCTACCGTTGGTGATTCAGTGAGATTAGGAGACACAAACCTTTTCGCACAAGTTGAAAAAGACTATGCTAATTTCGGTGATGAAGCTACTTTCGGTGGTGGTAAATCAATTCGCGATGGCATGGCACAAAATCCGAATGTAACCCGAGATGATAGAAACGTAGCAGATCTTGTATTAACGAATGCCCTAATTATCGATTATGACAAAGTTGTCAAAGCAGATATTGGCGTTAAAAATGGCTACATTTTCAAAATTGGTAAAGCAGGTAATCCTGATATTATGGATAATGTAGATATTATTATTGGTTCAAACACTGACATTATCGCTGCAGAAGGTAAAATCGTTACAGCCGGAGGTATAGATACACACGTACACTTTATCAATCCGGAACAAGCTGAAGTAGCCCTTGAGAGCGGTATTACTACACATATTGGTGGTGGTACTGGTGCATCTGAAGGTACTAAAGCAACTACTGTGACTCCAGGCCCATGGCATATACATCGTATGTTAGAAGCCGCAGAAGAACTCCCTATTAATGTAGGATTTACTGGTAAAGGTCAGGCCGTAAATCATACAGCGCTGATTGAACAAATTCATGCTGGTGTAATCGGTCTAAAAGTACACGAAGACTGGGGTGCTACGCCTTCAGCATTAAGTCATGCATTAGATGTCGCAGACGAATTTGATATCCAAATCGCACTTCATGCGGATACGTTAAACGAAGCTGGCTTTATGGAAGATACGATGGCAGCTGTTAAAAATAGAGTGTTACACATGTACCATACTGAAGGTGCTGGTGGCGGACATGCTCCAGACTTAATTAAATCCGCTGCTTATCCAAATATTTTACCGTCCTCTACGAATCCTACCCTACCTTATACACATAATACTGTAGATGAACACTTAGATATGGTAATGATTACCCATCATTTAAATGCTTCTATACCTGAAGATATTGCTTTCGCAGATTCAAGAATTCGTAAAGAAACGATTGCGGCCGAAGACGTACTTCAAGATATGGGCGTATTCAGTATGATTAGTTCTGACTCACAAGCAATGGGACGTGTGGGTGAAGTGATTATTCGTACTTGGCAAGTTGCCCACCGCATGAAAGAGCAACGCGGATTACTAGAAGGTGACTCTGAATATAATGACAATAATCGTATTAAAAGATATATTGCTAAATATACAATTAACCCTGCTATCACTCATGGTATTTCAGATTACGTTGGTTCAATTGAACCGGGTAAATTTGCCGACCTTGTCGTGTGGGACCCAGCATTCTTTGGTGTCAAACCTGAACTCATCGTTAAGGGGGGGCTTATTAATTCAGCTGTGAACGGTGATGCCAATGGTTCTATACCAACTTCAGAACCACAAAAATATCGTAAAATGTATGGTCAATACGGTGGTAACATTACTCATACAGCAATGACTTTTGTATCAAACACTGCTTACGAAAATGGTATATCCCGTCAATTAAATTTACAACGCGTGGTTCGTCCTGTTAAAAATATACGTCAGTTATCTAAAGCAGATATGAAAAATAATAATGCTACACCTAAATTAGATGTAGATCCACAAACCTATGAAGTATTTGTAGATGGTGAAAAAATCACTAGTGAAGCTGCTACTGAATTACCATTAACTCAAAGATACTTCTTATTCTAGGAGGCATACAAATGATTATCGAAGAAATTCAAGGCAACATTGCGAATTTATCTCCTGAAGAGAAACAAAAACACATTGAAAAAGTTTACTTAGAGAACTCTGATTTAGTAAAAAGAATTCAACGTGTCAAAACTGATCACGGTAATGAAATAGGTATCAGATTAAAACAACCGATTGATTTACAATACGGCGATATCTTATACCAAGATGAAACAAATATTATTGTGGTCGACGTAAACTCTGAAGATTTATTAGTAATTAAACCTAGAAACCTTAAAGAGATGGGAGATATTGCACATCAACTCGGAAATCGTCACCTTCCAGCACAATTTACAGATACTGAAATGTTAGTTCAATATGACTATTTAGTTGAAGATTTACTTAAGCAATTAGGTATTCCTTTTAATCATGAAGATAGAAAGGTAAATCAAGCATTTAGACATATAGGACATTCTCATGATTGATCATCAACATCTAAGACTTTTTCAGTTCTGTGATTCTCAATTTCCGACTGGTGCATTTAGTCACTCATTTGGTCTTGAAACTTATATTCAACGACAGACGGTACATGATGCTGAATCATTTACACAATGGCTTACACTCTTTTTAAATGAACAGTTGACTTATTCAGATGGTTTAGCAATGCGAATTGTATATGATGCTTTAGAAAATAATAATCAGACAAAAATTTTGGACATCGATAAAAAAATATTTGTTCAAAGTGTGCCAAAAGAAACTCGAGTTGGTACGAAACAAATGGGCACGAGAATGGTTAAATTGGCAATGGAACTTTATGATGCACCGTGGATCCAGTGGTATCATGAACAAATGAATCTCAAAAAAGCAAAGCTACATCCTGCGATATGCTTTACTATTTTAGGTCATCATTTAGGAATGAACATTGACACAATCATAGATTATTATTTATACCAAAACGTATCCAGTTTAACTCAGAACGCTGTTAGAGCTATCCCTCTTGGTCAAACTGCCGGACAAAAAGTCGTAACGAACATGATTCCATATATTGAAAAAACACGTCAACACATATTAGAGCTAGCAGAATCTGATTTTGGTATGACTGCTCCAGGATTAGAACTAAACCAAATGGAACATGAAAACGTGAATGTGAGAATATTTATATCATAGGAGGCATATTTTATGGCTGAACCAATTAGAATTGGAATTGGAGGACCTGTAGGTGCAGGTAAGACTCAATTAATAGAAAAAGTTGTTAAACGTCTATCTCAAGAAATGAGTATCGGTGTCATAACTAACGATATTTACACTAAAGAAGATGAAAAAATATTAGTCAATAGCGGTGTGCTACCTGAAGATAGAATTATCGGTGTAGAAACAGGTGGTTGCCCGCATACTGCAATCCGTGAAGATGCTTCTATGAACTTTGCTGCTATTGATGAATTATTAGAACGCAATGATGACATTGAACTCATTTTCATTGAATCTGGTGGCGATAATTTAGCAGCTACTTTTAGTCCTGAACTTGTAGACTTTTCAATTTATATTATTGATGTGGCTCAAGGTGAGAAAATTCCTCGCAAAGGCGGACAAGGAATGATTAAATCTGATTTCTTCATTATAAATAAAACAGATTTAGCTCCTTATGTTGGTGCTTCGTTAGAACAAATGGCAGAAGATACGAAAGTCTTTCGTCGTAACCGCCCTTTCGCTTTCACTAATTTGAAAACGGATGAAGGTCTAGATGAAGTGATTGAATGGATTGAGCGAGATACACTACTTAAAGGATTAGCTTAATGGCACAATCTAAATGGACAGGAGAACTCGACTTAACAGTCTTTAATAACGGGCATCGTTCCGTTGCTCGAAATATCTTTTTTGAGAAAGCACTGAAAGTCCTTCGTCCTGTGTATCTTAATCAATCTACAATTCCAACATTTTATATTGTTAACGTCGGTGGTGGCTATTTAGATGGAGATCGGTATCGTCTAAACATAAATCTTGAAGAAAACGCCCAAGTTACCTTGACATCCCAAGGCGCCACAAAAATATACAAGACACTAAATGATCGCGTAGAACAATATCAATCTTTTAATTTGGCGAATCACTCTTATATGGAATTTGTAGCCGATCCAATTATCGCTTATGAAAATGCAAAATTCTATCAACATAATACGTTTCGTTTAGAAGCTGAAAGTTCTATGTTTTACACAGATATTCTAACGCCTGGCTATTCTTCAGACGATCATGATTTCACTTATAAATATATGCACTTAATTAATGAAATTTACGTAGAAGACGAGTTAGTCACATATGATAATATGCTATTAAACCCTGAGAAAAATCAACTTAGTTCAATAGGCTATATGGAAGACTATACACATTTAGGCTCAGCTTATTTTATACATCCAAAAGTAAATCAGAATCTTATTGATGATATTTATAAACAAGTATCGCATTATGAAAATGAATTGAATTGTAGATTAGGCATTACACAGTTACCCACACACGGACTTGCAATACGTATTTTAGCGAATCGTACACAAACTATCGAAAAAATATTAACGAAAGTTCAATCATATATCGCTCAAGTACTTTATCAGCGCGAAATAGAATTTTTAAGAAAATATTAACTATTATTCACATTAAAAGACTAGGCATACTACTCCGATAGTAGACCTAGTCTTTTTTTAGAAATCTTCATCCTTAAAACACACATGAAACTTCAGTTCTCTAGTATTTTTTAAATATATTGTTCTAATTCAACAATTAATTTTTTAATTTTCTCTCGTTGCTCCGCTGTTACAAATACAATAACTGTTCTTTCATCATGCACGCTTCGTTTTTTTGATAATAAATTCAAGTCTTTTAATTTTTGTAATGCTTTAGTTAAATAATAAGGTTTAAATTCTGAACATGTAGCAATTTCTTTAGAAGAGATTTCGTTAGATTCACTTTTTAAAATGTGATTAAGAATATAAATTTCTTCATAATTTAAATTATATTGCTTTTTAGTATCTCTGAAAAACTTTTTTACTTGAAATGTAGCATTGACCAAATCATTGATATCTTTGATTTTTCCCATATTAAAACCACTCCTCTGATGCACATCTTGTTGTAGCAAGGTTCACATGTATTTTATCTAACCGAAAATTTCTCCGCCCATGTTACAAAATACATTTTAAACAAATAGGTATAAAAATTCAATATTTTTATTACTACAAAATGCATTTATAGATTTATTTCTTAACCTATACATTTATATAAGTGAATTTGATGTAATTAAAAATTATAATCCAATTTATATAACACTAATTGCATCATAGTAATTTTAAAATTTTATATAATTCCTATCAGTTTAATTAGCTTTATCACATAGTCGTCAAGAGTGGTTTTTATTGTTTACTATTCTTTACTGTTCATAAGCATACCAATATTTTGGAGTATTAATGAATAACTTAGCATATACTAGTTATTGAATTTTCTGTTTAACATAATCTACAAATGCTTGAACATCTTCAGTTTTAATTTGTTTCATAGGCACTTTACCGATATTAAATTCAAACATAATATCTTTGCCATCAAATTCCACTTGATTTACTTCATCATATCTAATATTTCTATAATAGAATTGACCATTCATATCTACATTCATAATCAAACGTTCATTAGTAGCAATGAATGCACCTTCAAATTCACTTTGCCCCTGTACATTGTATTCAATGATACCTAATACAGAAGGTCCTTTCTTTTCAGTTGGGAACAAATCGTCCGGATTTACATTATCTAAAATCATTATCTATTCTCCTTACTTTATCAAATCAATTTTGTTTTATAGTCGTTCTATTCCCGTTTCCAAGCTATTGTAACATTCACTAATGGTTGATTTAATGTAGTCCACTTTTTCTTCATTAACACTTAAAACAATATTTCTCTCATCTTCAGTACTTCTACTTTTATTAATATATCCTTTGGCATACAATTTTTTGATAATAGGGCTGACTGTAACAACCCCTTTTAATAAATGAGCTTTAATATTTTTATAAGTGGATGGTTCATTACTAATAATCAGTAGCCCTAATATATATAATTCTTCTAAAGATAACTGGTCTTGAAACGGCACTTTTTCAATGCTTTCAAATTGGTCATGACAATTTAAATAATAAGGAAGTGCAGTATGTTGATTAATGTAAGCGATGGATTTAGATTTTAATTCTAAAAATGATTTAAAATCCTCAAACATAAGGGCTATTTTTTCATGTTGCACTGCTGATAGACAAATGATTAATCGTCGTTGATCAAGCGGATCACGTTTTTTAGTGAGCCAATTAAAATCATATAGTTGATTTATTAATTTAAGAAGATGGTTTTTTGAATAATTTCTATAAAAGATAATAGCATTCAAACTTAATCCTTCTTTATGTTTCTCAGTAAAATGGTATATGAATTGTAATAATTTTAATTGTTCCACCGTTAAATTATAGGAAACTCTCAAATATTCTATCGAAATGTGATCTAATACAAAGTGAGCTAGAAAACTTTTAATCTTCTGTTGATGCATATGATGACAATCCTCTCTTAGCAACCAACCACGCTCTACAATGAAATAAGAAATTTAATATGGGCAATACTATCTTTAGGAATTTCTATCGAAGATTTTGAAATTTCTTTGAAATTTAATTTTGCTAACCAATGGTGTTGATGATAAAGCATTAGATTGTCCAGACTATTGTTCTCACTTATCGCATACCTTTGAATATCGAAATACTCTACCTCTGCATGGTTGAGTTGTTTAATATCTGAAAAAATTAATCGATATTGATTCACATTCATCTTTGATTTGATATTTAAAAAATATGTAATTACTTGATACTCGTGTTTATATCGAGTCATTACCATCTGGTTATTTCTATAAACTATTTCGCCTCTCAGTTGGTTTAACATACTGATTACATAAGATACTAACTGGAATGCATTCGGCTCTTGTTGAGCTATATTAACTACCACATATTTTTCTAAATAAGGTAACGATAAACCACTCACTTTATCATATTGGTTCATTAATAATCTTATATAATCAATTGTTTGTATATTTAGTAGTTTTTCCTTATTTTTTATTAATTGGTCTACTTCAATAATTATTTTAGACTGATAAATATCGAGGTCCTCTAATAAGTTAATCGGTATCATTATTTTATCCACATCATTTACTATTCGCGCTAAACCTAACTCTTCATATTGGCCAGGTTTTACTCGATAAATCAATTGATAATCATCAAAATACTTATTAATAGATTGTTGTAACTGGTGGATTAAACTACACTTAACTTCTTCTATTAAAAACCCTAATTGAAAATGATTAAATTGACGCAAAAATATAAATAATACTTCCAATGCTTGATGAAATGACATTTTCTCTGATGAGTTAAATACATCTGGCCTTGAAGTTGATACTTTAAATATAGGATGCATATTTAAATCAGATATAAATTGAAGAAGTTGTAACAACTCTTTTATAAACGACTCTCTATCTTTAAATATATCTTTATAATTTAAATCTACTATATAATGTACATTTCCTTTATTGATATTTAGTGCTCTTTTCATGTTTAGAAATGAACATTGGTCAAAATAATTATTGTTAATATGTTCAATATAAAAGTCCGGTGATTGATATATATTGTTACTTTCTGCCACTTTAATTGTACGCTCTTCTATTTCAAGTGAAGTTTCTTCTCTGAATTCACTTAGAGACTTTAGAATATGTCGATTTAAATCAATTTCTTCAGATTTATTTTGGAAGATAGACGTTGCTATATAATCTCTTCTAATTAATTTAGGTGTGTTACCATAAGTATCTTTAAATAATTGTATAAATCGAGAATAATGGTGGAAGCCATGATCAATTGCTATCTCTTCTATAGGTCGACGTGTAGTTAAAATATCATTTAGACAAAACTTTAAACGTAGATGGTTAAGGTATTGGTTAAATGTTTGAAAGGGCGTTTCTTTAAACATACTTGTAAGTGTTTGATTAGATAACTGAACTGCATTAGCTAAGTCTTGCTTATTTATTTTATTTTCATGGTGATTAACTAAATATTCATGAACTTCTTCTGAAATGTACATTTTTTGATTAAATGGGTGGTCAGTATTCTCAAAATGACTTAGTTCAACAATTAAATACAGAATTAATTTATTGGCCTCTGTTTTGTAAGCTTTTTTTAGAGTATGTAATTCCAATAACTTTATTATCCAAAATTTAACTCTTTCTTGCTCATTTTTATTTATTTTTAGACCATTAGATAACATTGAGTTATTCGCAATTCTAAGATATGAATCATAAGGTATATCAATAACACAGCAAATTGAATCATTTTCACTTTTAAATGAGTATGTATCATTTAAAAGTACGAATGCAATTTCATCTTTAATTAATTCATACTTGTTCAAATTAATAGTTAACTCACTCTTACCTTGTAAACAATAGAATACTCTTACATTTAATGCTTTAGTTGTTTTAATAGCTAATTGATTAAAAACACGTATCGAATAATTCTCTCTCATATGTCTGCCTCACGATGTAGTATTGTGTTTTTGTTTATTAAAATTCTCCCCGATTGTTAAAAACTAAATTTAACTAGACAACATCTATATTTCATTCTTAATTATACAATCTTTAAATTTTTAGCTGTAGCAAATTAGATTAATATTATATCAATTTTCTTTTTAATTTAAATAGCTTTACCTAATATTTTTCGATTAATATCCTTAATAAATCTTTCAATATCCACACAAACGATTTATTGAACAGGCAAACATCATCTAGTTTATTCAATATATAATTCAATAAATATTTAAATACATTTGCTTTAAGAATTTTCTGTAAATTTACAGTGTTGTAACAACAAAATATGTTTTTTAATTCAAACAAAAATAAAATGCCGTCATAATCGTTTTCCAACAGATTCGACTAAAATGTTGGATTATAACAAACCGTGTAACAATATTAGCAAAAAATTACAAAACGTTAACAAGCCACACAAGCATACTTTTTTCTGATAAAGTATTGCTTGTCGTTAAAAAAGAACGAAAGAAATTAGTAACTCATTGGTCACATGACTATTAAATAAAAAAGATAATTTAATTCTCAGGAGGATATTTAACAATGAAAAAAATCGCTACAGCTACAATCGCAACTGCGGGAATCGCTACTTTCGCTTTTGCACACAACGATGCTCACGCAGCAGAACAAAATAATGGTGGTTATAATCCAAATGATCCAACTTCATATAGTTACTCATACACTATCGATCAACAAGGAGATTACCACTACACTTGGAAAGGTAACTGGAGCCCAAATCGTTTAAATTCTCATAACAATTATAGTTACAGTAACTACTCAAATAATAATTACAATAGCAGTAATTATAGTAATTCTAATAACCAAACTGGTGGCTTAGGTGCTAACTATTCTTCAACAAGTCGTAACGTACATGTAACAACAACTTCTGCTCCATCTTCAAATGGTGTGTCATTATCAAACGCATCTTCAGCAGGTGGTAACTTATATACTTCAGGTCAATGTACATACTATGTATATGATAAAGTTGGTGGAAAAATCGGCTCTACTTGGGGTAACGCTAATAACTGGGCAAACGCTGCCGCTTCAGCAGGATATACAGTAAATAACTCACCTTCACAAGGTGCGATTTTACAAACTTCACAAGGTGCATTTGGTCACGTTGCCTATGTTGAGAGTGTCAACAGCAATGGTTCAATTACTGTTTCAGAAATGAACTATGGCCACGGTGTAGGTGTTGTAACATCACGTACTATCTCAGCTAGTCAAGCTGCTTCTTATAATTATATTCACTAATAATGCAATTATATTTAATAACGTCAAGCATTCATTCCATTTTAGGTATGAATGCTTTTTTTATTCATTGAATGCCCTATCAATTTAAAAATAATTAAACATAAAAAAGGCCTATTACTTAGAAAGTAATAGGCTAAAAATAGTTTTTTCTAAAACAAATTCAAATGTTCTTGTTTAGTCTTTCTATATCATTTTAAAATTGATAATTAAGATGTATAAAAGAATTCGTTACATACAGTCAAGTATTTATTCCGCTACAAAATAAATACAATCACTATATAGAAGGATATTAATATGCTAAAACCAACACTAGATATAATCGCTACAAGTTATATCTATGTATATTGTTTCAACATATTTAGTATATTCCACTCTGTAAAAATATTAAACTTAACTTTTATTTAATTTCTTTATACCTATACCTGTAAAACCGTAAGTAATTGCTATTAGTGCACACAAGTAACAAGGTACTGTCCAAATAAAGAAATCTCCTACTGACACATTTAATTGGTGTGAATAATATATACCTGAAGTTCCCCATGGAATAAGTGGTAAAATCATAGTGCTTGAATCTTCAAGTGTTCGAGATAATACCGATCTTGATAAATTCATCTTTTCAAACATTTCTTTCATTAACACACCAACCATGATAATTACAATAGAAGCAACACCTGCTGCAAAAACAAGCATCAAACTACAAACCACTGTAATAAGTATAAGAGTTCCAACTGATTTTACACCTTTAGATACAGTATTTAACATGACATCTAAGCATCCTGCTTTTTCTACAATACCTGCAAAGGCATAGCCACAAAAAATAGTAACAATAATTTCTGTCATGCTCATCATACCACCTTGTTCTATTAAAGTGGTCACATTCTTAGATAAGTGTGATTGATTTACCATACTATGATTAAAACCTTCAAACATTGCTTTCAAACCATCAACTATATTGAAATGATTATTAAATGTCCCAACAATTAAAGCACTTAAACTAGAAATGAGCATGGATGGTACTGTAGAGACTCTTAAAAATAAACAAACCGCAATTACAACTAAAGGAATCCATACAATTAAATTAATGTTATAAACTTTATCTAACTCATGGAGTAATGTCTGTATTTGTTTAGGATTCGTATGACCTTTTGAATGCAATCCCGCAAAGAACCACACAATCATGCCAATGATGGATGCAGGAATTGTTGTCCACATCATTGATTTGATATGAGCAAAGATATTCACTTTAGTAACTAATGCGGCTAAATTAGTTGTATCTGATAAAGGCGACATTTTATCGCCAAACACTGCACCTGCAATAATTGCACCTGCAGCCATACCAGGCGCTACGCCTAACTGATTTGAAATTGAAATCAATGCTATACCTGCTGTGGATGCTGACCCCCAAGCTGTACCTGTAGCGACCGAAGTAATTGCACTGATGATAAATGCAGAAACTAAAAAATAACTCGGATTTAAGAACTTTAAGCCATAATAAATCAATGCTGGCACTGTTCCAGAAAACATCCAACTGCCAACTATAATCCCTACGGCTAAAATGATAAAAATAGCAGGCATAGCTGTAGTAAGCCTCTTAGTTATACCTTCTTCTAATTCTTCCCATCTTAACCCAACTCGATATGCAATAAATGCAGCATAAGCTGATGATATTAATAATAATATCTGAATAGGTATATTAAAGAAGATAAATCCTATTACTACCACTATTACCATAAATATAATCGTAGATAAGGACTCCAAAAATGTGGGTTTCCTGTACTTATGCGTCATATTAATTGCTCCCTTCAGCAGTTTTTTGATGCAAAACCTCTTTTCGTAAACTTGTGATTAAATTTTTATTCTAAATCTAATTTTTCTAATCCTAATTCTTCTATTGTCAACCCTTCTTCAAAGAAGTCTCGTTCGAGAATTGTTGATGCGATAACTATAACCGCATCAATATTAGGTGTTGGTACATCTATAACTCTCCCTAAACTAGACCATAAGACTAATCCATAAGCGATATCTTCAGTTAAATATCTATTTTCTACATGGTTAGGTCCCGGTATTTTAGAAAATACTGGACTCGTATTAAATAGACGATTTAAAGGTTCATCTTCATCTTGTCGTTCTAAATAACCTCTTTGAATACGAGATTCTTTTGCTGTAGATAACTCAAACCCTAATTTTCTCCCTAAATTCAATCGTTCAAGTTCAATCGCATGTAATAATCGAACTGTATGTTTAGTTATCCCTTCTTTATATAATGAGAAATTCTCAGCATAATCTATTCGACCTACGTTTAGTAAAGTAGGACCCGGGTGTACTTCTGGGTTACCATTCTCTAGATTTGTCTTTAAAAGACTTTCCTCTTTAACTAGATATTCATAAATTTGTGATACTTTTTCGTAACTATCATTTAATTCACTTCTATCAAATGTTGAGAAAAATACTCTACGTACATTAAGTGATAAATCTACTCGCGCATTTTCAAAATCAACACGTGTACCATAAGTAAGCGTGTTGGCTTCAGCAAAATTAGGGTGTACATCAATGTGACGATCCTCTAAAACGTTCATAAAACGAATAGACCCCATAGAAGCAGCTATGTTGAAAAAGATAAGATGATTATCTGTCACAAAGTGAGACATGACTTTAGCATAATATTCAATAAAGGATGATGGAATAATGACTTGAACGATATCTGCATCTTCTAGAACATATTCAATATCATCACTAATATTTGTGAAAGGTATAAATTTTTCTTGTCCTTCATTATTAAAATCAAAACCGCCTTTTTCGAAAGCAGCATTAAATTTTTCAATTGACTCGTTACGACAATACAATCTTACGTCATGACCTTTGTCTACCATATCGACAGCCGCAGTTACTGCACCATTACCTGAACCTACAATAGCTATTTTCATAATTTTCCTTCTTTCTTCATTAAAATAGTTGCGTTCATGTTTGTTAATTTAAATAATCCAATAAAAAAGGAGTGGGTCTGAATTCATCAATCGTATAGGAAGAATTCTGCGGCCCGCCCCGCGATAACTATAAATAACGTGTTTAATAAGTATGAGTCAAAGCCATTCACTTACTCAAAAACATGACTTCTTCTGTATAATAACAATACTATATAACCGAATAAACCATTTTTTAAACTTATTCAATATTTGAAGTTGAAAATTTAAATTTATCATTTAATAATATATTCTATTTTGATATAGTAATAAGTGTATTATGTATATAAATAATAAATTCGGAGGCTATTCATTATGAATAATAGTGAAAATCATCGTTTTGATCATTCAGAAACAACTTCAGAAGGTCAAATGTCATCTCAAAACTTAAATAGTGAACGAAACCAATCTAATCAAAATAGTGATTACCAACAATATAATAGAAGCAATCAGTATACTTCACAAGAAAACAATCAAATCGCAAAAGATGAAGAGCAAGACGAGCGATTAATGTCAATGTTAATTTATCTATTAGGTTTATTTACAAGTTTTATTGGTCCACTTGTAATATGGTTAGTAAAACGAAAAGATTCTAAACTTATAGATACAGCTGGAAAGACATATCTAAATTACTACATTTCTTATTTTATATATTCTGTAGTTGCAGTGATTTTAGTCTATGGCTTTCTTTTCATATCAACCTTGAGTGATAATAATACAGGTATTCAAATTTTTGCATTAATTTGTATGTTAATTCTCACTCTTGCCTTACTTGTTTTATCAATTATTAGTATAGTATGTACTATTATTGGGTGCGTTAAGTATTTTTCAGGCAAAACCTATAAAATACCATTCAGCCTCCCTATCATAAAATAAAAGTTAGGTCTTATTTTATTACAATAACCTGTAACAAAAGCTTAAGTTTTTAAACAACAAAACCTATTTAATTTTAAGAACAGTGCTTCATTGAAGTTTTGTAACACACTGTAACCTTGACTAACGTTTATTACAACGATGGTCAAGGTTTTTTTAATTGGTTTACGAAAGCGTAACATCAATCACAAACATAAAATATTTTGTTAGAGTTGTTGTGTCGTCAAAGATGACGAATAAATAACATAAAATGATATATTCTTACTCATTGGTCGCTACACCTTTAAGATATATCATATTATTGTTTTATTTTTGGGAGGACTTTTAATTATGAAAAAATTAGTTACAATTACGACATTAACAGCAGGTATTGGTGCATCTTTATTTGGAACTACGACAAACGCACATGCTGCAGAAAATAGTCATGGTAATCAACAGTGGAATCAACATTCTCACCATCCCATGAACAATGGTTTTCAAGAACATAATAATCACTTGAAGCATTTTAACTATCACCCACAACGTCCATTTAACTACTACAAGGATCAGCATAGCTTAAATCAAAATACACATACACACACTTTTAAAAATACAATTACAACATCATCTGACTTAAACTCCTCATCAAGCTCTAATTCAAGCAGCTCATCTACTACTTCAACTAAGATAACGTCTTCTTCAGGAAACTTATATACAGCTGGTCAATGTACTTGGTATGTTTATGATAAAGTTGGAGGTAAGATAGGTTCAACTTGGGGTAACGCAAATAACTGGGCAACATCAGCTCAATCAGCTGGTTATACTGTTAATCATACTCCAGAAAAAGGCTCAATTCTTCAATCATCTGCAGGTGCATATGGACATGTTGCTTATGTAGAGAGTGTTGGTAGTGATGGTTCAGTTACTGTATCAGAAATGAATTATAATGGTGGACCATACGTTGTAGATACACGTACAATCTCATCTAGTGAAGCAAGTTCTTACAATTACATTCACCTCGACTAAACACTATATTTACAACTATCTTATAGCTCTAACTCCCGTCAAAGTTGCGATTTATATCTAAGTAACTTGACGGGTTTTTAATTCAATATACTAAATTAATACTTAACTATTACGTCAATTTTTAAATATTGCTACACTATCACTTATTTGAGAAAATAGTGATATCACTTTAAATTGGAGGCAATTGATAATGCAATGGCTAAAGGTAATTATAGCTGGATTTGTAGAAATCATCTGGGTTACAGGATTAGATAATGCGCATTCTTTATTAAGTTGGGTTGTTACCCTCTTTTTTATTGCCCTCAGTTTCTATCTTGTCATTGATGCATCTAAGCATTTACCAGTAGGTACCGTTTATGCTTTTTTTGTAGGTATAGGTGCTGTAGGTACGGTACTTGTAGATATGATTTTCTTCAATCAACCCTTTACACCTACCAAGCTTATATTAATCATAATTCTTATTGCAGGTATTATAGGCTTAAAACTCACTACTAATGAAAATGAAGAAGGAGGTCAATAACGATGGCGTGGATTTTTCTTTTAATAGCCGGAAGCTTAGAAATACTCGGTGTGGTACTACTGAATGAATTATCACGTACACAAAATAAATTATTCATCATATTACTTGGCCTCGCCTTTATTTTAAGCTTTAGCACTTTAAAACTTGCCATGCATGAAATACCTATGGGCACAGCTTATGCTATTTGGACAGGTATAGGAACCGCAGGCGGTACCATTATCGGCATGTTATTTTATAAAGAATCGAAACACTTTAGTCGAATTATTTGCATTTTAATGATACTTGTAGCTGTAGTCGGATTACGTTTGATTGGCTAATTTATATAGTGAAATAGTTCATAAGAATCTTATATACTGCCATTAGCCAAGCTATTTTAATCTTAATGTGGTTGAACGCTTTCTATTGTTTGCGCTTTCTTCTTTTACTATACTATTAATAAAGAAGGAGTGATAATTATGGAAAAAGTATATATCGCAGGCGCAATTCCTGAAGTAGGATTAAACTTATTGAAAGAACATTTTGAAGTTGAGATGTACGATGGCGAGGGAATTATTGATAAAGAAACTTTAAAAGAAGGCGTTAAAGATGCCACTGCTTTAGTAAGTTTACTCTCTACTAATGTGGATAAAGACGTAATAGATAGCGGTAAAAATCTTAAAATTATTACTAACTATGGCGCTGGTTTCAATAATGTTGATGTCGATTATGCAAGGGAAAAAGATATCGATGTGACTAACACACCTAAAGCATCCACAAATGCAACTGCTGATTTAACAATTGGCTTGATACTTAGCGTTGCCCGTCGAATTGTCGAAGGTGATGAATTATCAAGAACTAAAGGCTTTGACGGCTGGGCGCCTCTATTTTTCCGTGGAAGAGAAGTTTCAGGCAAGACAATTGGAATTATTGGTTTAGGAGAAATTGGTGGTGCTGTTGCCAAACGTGCACGTGCATTTGATATGGATGTATTATATTCAGGCCCACACCGTAAAGAAGAAAAAGAAAGAGAAATCGGTGCTAAATATGTAGATTTAGATACTTTATTAGAGAATGCAGACTTCATTACTATTAATGCGGCTTATAATCCTGACCTTCATCATTTAATTGATAGTGAACAATTTAAACAGATGAAATCCACAGCATATCTAGTTAACGCTGGTCGAGGACCTATCGTCAATGAACAAGCACTTGTACAAGCGCTTGAAAATAAAGAAATCGAAGGCGCTGCCCTAGATGTATATGAGTTCGAACCTGAGATAACAGATGAGCTCAAATCGTTTAAAAATATTGTTCTTACACCACATATCGGTAATGCGACATATGAAGCTAGAGATATGATGGCTAAAATCGTTGCAAATGATGCAATTAAAAAATTAAATGGTGAAGAACCACAATTCGTCGTAAATCGTAAATAATTTATCACTCTAAACGTACAAAAGGTGAGCGGAACATTTAATGTCGTCCGCTCACCTTTAATTATTTTTCTTTTGATTTATATAAAAATGTTGCTTGTGATGATGCATAAGCGTTAGGCATCATTTTCATAATTGAATTGCGTATGTTCACAATTAATTTATTACGTTTCTGTGCAACCTTTCCAATTTTTCTTGATCGCTTAATTACCTTGGCAGTGTGCTTAACACGTAATTTATCATATCGTTCAAGTGCTTTATCGAAATCATAAGCTTCCAAGCAATTGACTAAAACGATTGCATCTTCCATCGCTTGTCCAGCACCTTGCCCCATATTTGGTGAAGTAGCATGGGCAGCATCTCCTAATAAAATTGTTCTTCCATATACAAAGGTTCTTAAAGGTTTCATATCATAAATGTCATTTAATAATATGCCCGTCTCACTTTGCTTATCAAGTATTTGTCGTACTTCATTTGGAAAATGATTAAAATATGCTTGTAAATGCGGTTTACCAAATGTTTGATATTTAGGATCCCTTTCTTTAGCTGGAACCGTAATGAACCAATAAGCTTGGTTATTTAATAATGGAACAACACCAACTCTTCCCTTTGCACCCCAATATTCATTAGCTACATGTTCATTTTTAAGATTGACATCATCAACAATCCCTCTAAAGCAAGTATAGCCCTGATAAATCAACTTGGTAGAGGCACCAACAGCTTCCCTTACATTTGAGTGAATGCCATCTGCTCCGATACACAAATCAAATGCTTCACTTTCTTGTGTTGAAAAGTGAACTGTTACTTTAGAATTTGTTTGTTCTAAACCAGTCACTAAATGATTAGTATATATTGAAGAAGACTTAACATATGATTGAATAATATCTATTAAAGTTTGTCGCGCTAGCGTTACATTTAAAGTATTATTTTTTAATTTAGCGGACACTAATTCGCGCCCACGTTCATCATATACATTCATAGCTGTTAGATTTTGACCAGCGTTTTTAATGCCCTTTTGAAGATCATGATTACCCAATTTTTTTAGTACATTATCCCCTATTCCTATCCCTGCACTTACTTCACTAATTGAATTATTCTTCTCGAAAATTTTCACTTCATGACCTTGCTCTTCTAATAATGCAGCGACAGTCAAACCACCAATTCCTGCGCCTACAATTGCAACTTTCATTGTTTTTACACCTCAAATTTATCATTCGTTAATATTTTATCATATGTTTAGTTGTTTAAAAGTTTGTCGTCACACTTTTAATGGTAAATTTTACATATCTAAATAAGGTTAGCGACATTGATGACCATGTGCTAACCTCATTGCTATCTATAGTATTTTTTTCGTATATTTTCTTTTTTAATACCAAAGTTGTCATAATATTTTTTCATCATATCAGCAATATTGTCTACCCACTTAATATCACTCGCATATTGGTGTTGCCCAGGATTCTGTGGATTCCAACGCATTTGATATAAATTAAGTTGATTATTTTCAAAATAATGATTACGTACGAAAGATGCGCCACCCATAATTGCTTTACTAGGTGTAGTCCAGGATTGTTGTTTAGCATAGCTTTTACCAGTATGGACAGCATTTTCATCGAAAGCGCCAATTCCATAAAAGTTGTAGTATCTATGACTTCCATCCTTAACGCCTTTAGCAAGTTCTGATTTCCCGTTCCCAGTTTCTACTAATGCATGACTTATTAAGTAAATAATATTAACTTCATATTTATCTTGAGCTTTTATAAAGGTATGGCCTTGATCTTCAAGAATACCTTTACCTTTTAAAATATGATTGACTTCTGATTCAGACATAGGCACTTTTTCAGAAATATCCATATATTTCAACGGATTGTCTCCATGGCTAATACTCATGGCTTGTTCAACATCTTTTTCTTTCGCATTGACAAACTTTCCATCTCTCTCTTTAGTATTTAGCGTACCTTCACCTATCTGTCTTTCTACAGCTTCATTGAAAGTATATTTGATATCATTTTTGAAAAGATTAGTATCAAAAATGAGGAATAGAATTCCAAATATTACTAAAATAGCTATTATTAAGATTGTCGTTATACGAAATCTAGTATTCTTCATTGTTATCTAACTCCCAAAGCTTTATTTTGATAAAACGAAATATGCGATAACAATTGCAATGACAACAATAAAGAATGATACATTGATTGCAATCTTCATACCTGTGCGATCTCTAAACATGACATTAAATATGACTAGACTAATAGCTAAAGATACTGCGAAGAATGCTATTGCAAGCATAAGTTTTAGCATAATTAGAAATACAATACCAATAACTAATAAGACATTGGAAGTGATTGCCATGGCTTTCAAAATATTAGGATTGATACGACTTCACTCCTTTATTTAAACTTTTCAATATACATTTCATCATACATGAAAATTTATAGATATGCGATATTAAAATAGAGGCTCGGAAGTCATTATAGAATGCTTCTTCGCCCCTATGCTCACATAATCATTGATATGATTTTATTCTCGTGACATGCCCTTAAGTAAATTAAGCATGTAAGTTAAACTACGATTCATGTCGTCATCTTTAAGGATACCCATTAAGTTTCTAATAGATGTACGTGCATTAGGACTTGCTTGGTTTGCAACATGAAGACCTTTGTTAAGACGATTAAGCATTTCACTTAAATCTTTCACATTTAAGTCACCAAGTAAAAAGACCATTTGTGCCATATTAGATAATAATCCTGTGTAAATATCCTTATTTAACTCCACTGCAAACTTATTGATAATTACTTGTCGTGCTTTAAATCCACCATTGAGTGCATCTAAAATTTTCGCTTCATCTAAAGTATGAATTAAACGGATTGCTTTAAGAATGCTATCTTTATTCTCAGCAATAGCATCAAGGACTTCGTTTAAATTTTCATTCTTTATTTGCTCAGGTGACTTTTTTAGACGTTTAATTTCAGTAATTCTTTCAGCCATTATTTATCACTCTGCTTCCCTGGGAATACGTAATCAGAACGATTCCATTTTTTCTGTACTTGAACACTATATTGAGGATGACGATGTTTATCAACACGGAAGTTAGTTGGATTTAATGGTGACTTACCACGTTTAGATATAACCTCCATGCGTGCATTTGTTCGCTTGTATGACGGTGTATCAGTGTATTTATCTACATCACTATTTGTGAGTAAGTTAATTGCTCCCATATCTCCATTTTCTAAAGCATCATTATTAAGTGGAATATAGATTTCTTTACCTTTAACTCTATCTGTAATATGAGCTACCAACGTTGCTTCACCAGTTTCTGAAATCAATTTGATTTCAGCACCTTCATGTATATCACGATCTTGTGCTAGTTCTGGTGAAATCTCAACAAATGGATGTGGTACTTTATATCTAATCATTTCAGTTTGATAAGTCATGTTACCTTCATGGAAATGTTCAAGTAAACGACCATTATTAACATGAATATCATAAACTTCATCTTCTTTGAAGAAATTATCAAATGTTAATGGATAAAGCTTTGCCTTTTTATTTTCAAAGTTAAATCCATCTAAATAAAGAATTGGAGAATCTTTCCCATCTTTATCTACAGGCCATTGAAGACTATTAAAACCTTCTAAACGGTCGTAGCTTACACCTGCATATGACGGAGTAAGTCGAGCGATTTCATCCATCACTTCTCCAGGGTGACTATAATCCCAATCTGCGCCTAATTTATTAGCAATAAGTTGGAATATTTCCCAGTCTGGTTTAGAATCCCCCAGTGAATCTAACGCTTTATATAAACGTTGCACACGACGTTCCGTGTTGGTAAATGTACCATCTTTTTCTAGAGAAGGACTTGCAGGTAATACCACATCAGCATAAGTAGCAGTGAATGTTAAGAATTCATCTTGTACAACCATGAAGTCTAATTTCTCAAAAGCTGCTTGAACAAAATTAATATTAGAATCTACGATACCTGTGTCTTCACCATATAAATAAAGTGAATGAACGTCTCCATTATGGATACCTTCTATCATTTGATGATTATCGCGACCAGGAGTTGCACTTAATTCTACGCCATATTCTCTTTCGAATTTAGCTCTAATTTCATCATCAGTAACAAGCTGGTAACCAGGGAATTGATCAGGCATACTACCCATATCACTACAACCTTGTACATTATTATGACCACGAAGAGGATATGCTCCAGCGCCAGGCTTTCTATAATTACCAGTTACAAGTAATAAATTAGAAACAGCTGTACTTGAATCACTACCGATGTCTTGTTGCGTGATACCCATCGCCCAGCAGATTGCAACTGATTCAGCTTTCGCAACTTCATGAGCGAACTTAATTAATCGTTCTTTTGGAATACCTGTTGTTTCTTCAGCGAACTCCATTGTGAATGGTTCTAATGATTTATAATATTCATCAAAATAATCGACCCATTCGTCTAAGAATGCCTTATCATGTAAATCATTATCGATAATATACTTTGTCACCGCGCCTAACCATACTAAATCAGTACCTGGTTTGGGTTGATAAAATTCATCTGCACGTTCAGCCATTTCATGTTTTCTAATATCAAAGACATGGGATTTTTGACCGAATAATTTTTGAGCACGTTTCATTCTTGAAGCAATGACAGGATGTGCTTCAGCAGTATTTGTACCAATCAACACTGTCATAGCTGCCTTTTCTAAATCATCAATACCACCAGCGTCGCCGCCGATTCCTACTGTACGAGTCAAACCTTTCGTAGCTGGTGCTTGGCAATAACGTGAACAATTATCTACGTTATTTGTTCCTATCACTTGTCGAGCAAATTTTTGCATTAAATATGACTCTTCATTCGTCGCTTTAGAAGATGAAATAAATGACAAGCTATCTGCACCGTGTTGATCTTTAATATTGTTAAAGTTATCTGCCATCACTTGCAGTGCTTCTTCCCATTCTACTTCATGGAAAGCACCATCTTTCCTTACTAATGGCTTAGTAATACGTTGATCAGAGTTGATGTGCCCCCATGAGAATTTACCCTTAACACATGATGCAATTTTATTAGCAGGAGAATCATGAGATGGTTGAACTTTTAAAATTTCTCTATCTTTTGTCCAAACTTCAAATGAACAACCAACACCACAATATGTACATACTGTTTTAGTTTTATTTATACGTTCTTTACGCATTTCAGATTCTGAGTCAGAAAGTGCCAATAATGGACCATATCCTGGTTCAGATTTTTTGATTAAGTCGATCATTGCTACAAGTGACCCTGGCTCAGTATCAGTCATGTAACCAACGTTGCCTTCCATATTCACTTCCATCATGGCATTACATGGACATACTGTTGCACATTGACCACATGATACACATGAAGATTCATTAATTGGTACATCATTATCCCAGATGACACGTGGATGTTCACGATCCCAATCAATGCTTATTGTTTCATTTACTTCTATGTCTTGGCAGGCTTCAACACAACGACCACATAATATACATTGGTCTGGGTCGTAACGATAGAATGGACCATAATCTTTCTCATAAGGTTTTTCTTTATATTCATATGTTTGATGCTGGATGCCCCACTCATCCATAGTATTATGGATTTCACAGTCTCCATTATTATAGTCACATACCGTACAATAAAGCATATGTTTTTCTAAAATACGATCTAATGCTTCTTTTTGACTTGATTTAACATCGTTGTTATCTGTTTTTACATTCATTGGACGGTCTATTGTTGTGCCACATGCACGCGCAATTTCTCCATCAATTTCAACCATACATGTATCGCATGTTTGAATTGGCCCCATCGATTCATTGTAGCAAATCGCTGGAACGAAAGTATCTCGAGATCGAATAAACTCAAGTAAATTTGTGCCTGGTTCGACAAGATAATCTGTGCCATCAAGTGTGACTACCAAATGTTCTTGCATAGGCTCACCCCATTTATATTAATTTTACCGTAATAGACTTTTCATGTTAGCTAGATCTATCTGAAAAATACCCCACATATATTTCAAGATAGAATTATCTAAATTGTATTACTTTACTTGCAAAAAGTTAAGAATTTATAAATAATTTATATTCATAAATTACTTATTTGAAAATCATTATCAATTAATGATCCTTTTACTTATTACATTTAATACTTATATACCTTGTAAAAATACATTATAAACACAAAAACACTGTGAGAATGGTTCTCACAGTGCTCATATACAGTTTATAAATCTAAATTATCTCTTAGTAGTTGCGTGTTGCTATTTTTAGAAGCATCACTTGGGACAAAGTAATATAAACCATCACTTTGAATACCACCTTCTCCGTCAAGTTGATGACGGTTTACGTTATCGTTAGCATCTTTATAATTTTTTCTGACAAGATTCAGATCACTTAATGATAAATCAGTTTTAACATTTTGCTGTATTTCGCTCATTAATGAATTAAAATGTGTTATTGATGTTGGACTTGTCATTTTATTAGCCATAGCTTCAAGTACAAGTTGTTGGCGTTCTTGTCTACCAAAGTCCCCACCAGCACCTTCTTCCTTGCGGCTACGTATAAATCTCATTGCAGCATCCCCATCAACATGTGTTTTTTGCCCTTTTACAAAATGTAAACCACTAATTGTGAAGGTGTCATTACTTACCACATCCACACCACCTAAGGTATCAATCATATCGTGTAATCCATCCATATCAATTGTTGCATAGTGGTCAATTGGTACATTCATTAATTTCTCTAAAGAATTTACCGCCATATTGGGTCCTCCGTAAGCATAGGCATGAGCAATTTTTTCTGTCGTACCTCGTCCTACAATTTGAGCTTGAGTATCACGAGGAATACTAACGAGTTCTGTTTTTTTCTCTTTAGGATTAATTGATAAAATCATAATGGTATCGCTACGCTCTCCACCACCTTGATGTTTTCGCTCCGCATCTGAATCCACACCAAATAATGCAATTGTAAAAGGGTCGCCTTCTTTTAAATTAACCTTTCCTGAGCGTAACTCTGAATGGCTTCTATTTAGAGGATTATGTATCTTATCCCCTGTAATAAATATCTTGGCACAGATGTATATTACTGCAATAACAGCGAGTAAAAATAATACTCCTACTATCCAAAGTAAAATTTTAGTTGGCAGGCTCATTTTTCTTTTATCTGAACGTTTCACTCCTACCACTCCTTTACATTTATTTCATATTCATATTCCATAGATAATTATATTATAAAATAAATTATTTACTATACATCTGTAGACCTATTCATTTATACATTTCGAATAACTTAAAAATGAATTTTAACTCACATAATTATAATTGAGGACAACAATAAAGCCTTAAAAAGAAACTCTTTCTAAGGCTCCGACATTAACAATTCACTTATACAATTATATTAATATAATTGTACTTATTTTTGATAGCCCTTACCGCTATTCAAAATATCCAGTACATCTTGATGACAACCAGGGTTACTAATTATAAAAGGGCCACCCTTACCAAAATCAACTTTGCCACCATCTAAGCTAGTCATTTTCAAATTAAGTTCTTGCGCAAAAAGAAACTGAGCGGCTATATCCCAAGGTTTAGGATTCGTATTCATGTGAGCGCCGAATTGACCTTTAATGACTCTAATTGAATCTAAACCACATGAACCAATAATTCGATAACTAAATGAAGTTTGGAAAAGTGCGTTTATCGTTCTATCATTTAAAACATGTGGGTTAAACGACAATATTGCATCTTCAATGGTTAGTGTTGCAGGCTTTAACATCGGTAAATCATTCTCATATGCTCCCTCACCTGCTATTGCTTTATATAATTTATTATGAGGATAATCGTAGATATAAGATAGTTTTGGCTCTCCATCCACAAAGTATCCTAGTATAATACAATAATCTTCTTGTTGCTTTACAAGGTTAGCCGTACCATCAATAGGATCCATAATCCAAACATGTCCATGATAAGGATCAATATCATCATTATTTTTTTCTTCAGCTAATAGTAGATGCCCAGGTAATTGATTTGACAAGAATGTTTGAAAATGGTCTTGAATCTGTTTGTCTACGTTAGTAACTAAATCAAAACGATCCTTTTTAGTATCTGTATGCATCTCTTGAATAAGACGCGGTAAAATATCATCAACAATTTTTAACCAATCACAAATTAAACGATCAATCTGCTTTAAACTTTCTGTCATCCTATGTTTCACCACCAAATAAAATAAATTTATGTAGAATTAATAAATCAGTTATATATTATAAGTAAACTTTAATTATCGAAATCTCTCTATTTACTTATATTTATTTTATACGAAGTCATCAAGATTTTGGAATAATAATTAATAAGTTTTTAAAAAAGAAAAAATCGGCTAGTCACGAGCTAGCCGACAAATAGAAAGGAAAGTAAGTAATAAATATTGAAGATGTTTTGATGTAACTCGAACGATTACACAGCTATCTGTTATATAGCTCTACCCCTTTGTCTAATCGCTCCCCCTGTTACAAATATTATAGTAACATAATGATTTTTATATTGTAAGCGTTTTCTAAAAGAAAAATAAGAAATTTTACACTTTTGTACCGACCAAAAATAAGAAAATGTCATCATTGTCGCTTATATGTTATAATAAATGTAATATGTAATGTTTATGGAGGTGACTTTCATTGAATAAATTAGAACGCCAAAATCAAATCATTCAGTCTATACAAAATTCAGATAAAATGACCGCTTCACAACTTGCAAAACTATTTAAAGTTTCGAAACGTACTATTTTAAGGGATATTGATGATTTAGAAGAACAAGGTGTAAAAGTGTACGCACAACACGGTAAACTCGGTGGTTATCAAATTAAAGATGCTCAATCAAAAATTTCTTTATCTTTAACAGAAAATCAACTGTCAGCGTTGTTTCTTACACTAAATGAAAGTCAGTCTTATTCTACTCTCCCTTATCAAACAGAAATTCAAGCCATTATTAAACAATGTTTAGGTTTACCTCAAACACGATTACGTAAGCTATTAAAAAAGATGGATTATTATATTAAATTTGAAGATAGTAATAATTACTCATTACCACAACTATTTTCGGATATATTAATATACTGTACAGAACGAAATGTCATGCTTGTTGATTATATTGAAGAAGGAAAAGCGCACGCTGAAAATGTTATTTTTATAGGTTTATTGTGTAAAGATGGTCAGTGGCATGCAGTGATCTTTGATATAGGTCGTGGTCATACACGTGAATTATCAATCATGGACATACACGATATTTCTTACTCATTCGAAAAAACTATTAAAACTCAAGATATCTCAATAGATAACTATCAGCAATTTTTAAACCCAGCTGACATAAACAGTTAATGTGAATCAGCTGGGTTTTTAAACTAATTATAAAATATTGACCATAGAGTATAGATAAATGACACTAGATTATTTAACATATGCAAGCTAATCGATGCTGCTAAATTTCTCTTTGAAACTAAATACACTGAGACTAAAGCAATGGCTAAAATAAAGTATGCTCCGAATTCAAACGGTGATTTCGCATCAGTTACATGTATGTAAGTAAATAATACAGCTGATATAATCCCCATTACAATAAAATTAAACTTCTTTCCTAACTCTCCTATTAGTATGTGTCTAAACACTAATTCTTCGACGATAGGTCCTACAATCACGATTAATAAAAACGCGAAAGGTATAAATGCATGTAATTTGAACAATTGATCTAAAGCCATCTCATTTTGCGTATCAGAATATTGTAGATGCTTAGGTAAAAACTGCATTAACCATTCATATAAACTAGACAAACCATACGCTAATAAAAAAGCGATAATAATAATGAACCATCGTCGTTTCAAGTATTGTAAACCTTTTTTAAACCTCTCTCCAAATGTATGGATGTGTAAAAAGTAAAATACAAATATCACAACAACATAAGCCATTAACTGCGCTAATGTACTAATCATCGCTAATTGTAACTGTGACATATGTTTTAGAAAAAGCGCACCTAGCGCCATACCTGCAACGCTAAATAGAAAAAGTCCCACCAATACTACTGCAATTAGACTTAAATCTCTCCACGCAATATCACTAAATTTATATTTTTTCTTAACTTCTTTCTGCCTCATAGACGTTTCCTTTCTATTACTCAATCATTTTTAAAATTTATTGGAGGAATTATGAATTATTTAGAAATCACACGACACATTGAACAACGAATTATAAAATTGCTCTCTCTGACTGAAAATGCTAAATATTATGTACTCAATCATCATAACAAATTTGAAGAAACTTTGAACGTATTTAATCAAGAAGTAGAAGTTGAAAAAATTTGGATAGAATCGCATAAATCAATATTAAGTACCACACCAGAATTAACATCTTACTATTATGTCATTCTTCATTTATCAGAACACCCTCTTATACCAATCAAACAAGGAGACATGCTTTTTTATATTCATATCAAACAACTTTTATTACATGAACAACTTTTAAAAATCAAACCTTCGACTTCCTAATTATTATAAATTTATCTTTAATTTCATTTATCAACGTTTCGATACATTGCACTTATTTAAATTTCATGTAACTTAAAACATCATGTGCTTTAAATTTTAATATTATATTATTCTAAAAATACCTCAAATTGTAAACGTTTAATAATAGCGTTATAATCGTACTGATTAAGTATTTAAAAGGAGTGTTAGATGTGCTTGGCTTCTCAGTTTATTTAGGAAATGCTTTAGATAAAGAGTATATTCTTAACATGGCTTCTATGGGTTATGATGTGATCTTTACATCTTTACAAATCCCTGAAGAAAACAAGCAACATCAGTTGTCATATTTTGGGGAATTATGTCAGCTTCTTTCATCATATAATATCACTTATATCATTGATGTTAATCCTTCTTTACTTAATCCAACGCTTTACAGTTATTTAAATCAATTGCCACATGGGGCATTTTCTATACGTATTGATGATCAATTGGATGTTGAACTCATCCATGAAGTTCAAAGTCATGGTTTCCAATGCTGTCTTAATGCGAGTAATATCACAGAAGATATGTTGAAGCGCATTTATAAACAAGATTATCAGTCTCAACTATTATACTGTCACAATTATTATCCACGACCTGATACAGGTCTTTCATATTCTTTCATTGAATATAAAAATCAACTTATTAAAACTTACGATAAACATGCAAAAATATATGCCTTTATACCAGGAACAGAGCTAAGAGGCCCTTTACATAAAGGGTTACCAACAGTTGAGTCACATCGTTCATCACATCCTTTAGTTGCTACGCATGAATTACAATCCCTAGATATCTCTCATGTTATTATCGGTGACACAGCAATCAATTTATTAATTGCTCAACAATTGTCTGATATGATGCATCGTCGACATTTTACGCTCAAGCTTAAAGACTTGGATCCATCATTTTCTGAGAGAGTCTTAAGAACACATACATCGCGCATTGACGCACCAGAGCATATCATACGTTCTCAATATTCACGTGTTAACAATGATACTCCTATAGATCCTATAGGAATAACTGAAAGAGACATTGGGGATATCACTGTAGATAACCAACTAAATGGGCGATATGAAGGTGAAATTCAAGTCGTTAAAACACCACTCAAAGGACATTCTCATATTAACCATATTGCAACAGTGAGCGATGAAGATCTTCAATTATTAACACTGATTCAGCCTGGAGATACTTTTAGATTTACATATACGAAGGAGAATGACAATGAATCGTTTAACAACAGAAACTCGTAACACTCAAACGATGCATTTAGATGAAATGACTATTCAAGATGCACTACTAACAATAAATCGTGAGGATCAAAAAGTACCAAAAGCCATTGAACAAGTGATTCCTCAGTTATCACAGGTTATAACTAGTGCTATCCAACGTTTTAATCGTGGAGGAAGAATAATCTATATAGGCGCTGGTACAAGTGGACGTCTTGGCGTTTTAGATGCTGCTGAATGTGTACCAACTTTTAATACACGTCCTGAAGAGGTCGTTGGTATTATTGCTGGTGGTCAAAAAGCGATGACCGTCGCAGTAGAAGGGGCTGAGGATGATAGCGAGCAAGGCGCACAAGACTTAAAAGATATTCAGCTAAATGATAATGATATTGTTATTGGAATATCTGCAAGTGGTCGCACACCTTACGTCAAAGGCGCCCTCACTTATGCAAACGATATTCATGCTGATACTGTTGCTCTTTCGTGTAATACAAATAGTGAAATAAGTGCTTGTGCAGAGCATATTTTAGAAGTTAATGTGGGACCAGAAGTTTTAACAGGATCTACTCGTTTAAAATCTGGCACTGCTCAAAAACTCATATTAAATATGATTTCTACAATGACAATGATTGGGGTCGGAAAAGTATATGATAACTTAATGGTGGATTTACGACCTACGAATAAAAAATTGGTCAATCGTTCAATCACCATTATTCAAGATATATGTGATTTAGATGAACAAGCTGCACAAACATTGTATGAAGAAGCGGGAAATCATATTAAAACAGCAGTTGTCATGTATTTATGTAATACAACTAAAGAAGATGCAGAGACGCGTTTATATAAAAGTAATGGAGTGATCAAGCAAGCCATCAACGTTTAAGGGGGAGTTTCCATGAACAAAGAAGAACGTCTTGCTAAAGATATCACTAACGCCGTTGGTGGTAATCATAATATTGATAATATTATTCATTGTATGACTCGTGTTCGAATTAAAATTCATGATTACGATAAAGTTAATTACAATGAATTGAAAAGTATTGATGGTGTTTTAGGTGTTGTTGAAGATGAACGCCTCCAAGTTGTAGTTGGACCAGGCATTGTTAACAAAGTTGCAAATTATATGTCTGAAACAAGTGGCGCACCTTTAGATGATGATACTTCTCATACTGAAAATACAAGCTATAAAGCGCAAGCTGAAGAACAAGCACGACAAAATAAACAGAATTTTCAAAGTCATCGCAAACAAAGTAAATGGAATAAAGTTTTAAAGTCCATTGCTAATATTTTCATACCTTTAATCCCAGCATTTATAGGTGCCGGGTTAATAGGTGGTATTGCAGCGATATTAAATAACTTATTAACAGCTGGAACTCTATCTGGAGATTGGCTTAAACAAGTTGTTTCAGTGCTGAGTGTCATTAAAGATGGGATGCTCGCCTACTTAGCTATCTTCACTGGAATCAATGCAGCGAAGGTGTTCGGCGCTACGCCTGGATTAGGTGGTGTAATTGGTGGTGCAACCTTACTTACTGGTATAACTGATGAAAACCCAATTAAAAATATCTTTACTGGTGAACACCTCGTCGCGGGTCAAGGTGGAATTATTGGCGTTATATTTGCAGTATGGTTGCTTAGTTTAATTGAAAAAAGATTACATAAAATAGTCCCAAATGCTATCGATATTATTGTAACTCCAACTATTTCATTATTAATTATTGGTTTATTAACATTGTTTATTATAATGCCAGTTGCTGGCTTTATATCTGATGGATTGGTGCATGTCATTAACTGGATTATTGGTGTAGGAGGCATATTTAGTGGTTTCATCATTGGTGCTTTCTTCTTACCACTAGTCATGCTAGGATTGCATCATATTTTCACACCAATTCATATCGAATTAATTAATAAAACGGGTTCTACTTATCTGTTACCTATTGCAGCTATGTCTGGTGCTGGACAAGTCGGTGCCGCATTAGCTTTATGGGTTAGATGTCGTAAAAATACTAAATTACGTAATACTTTAAAAGGTGCTCTACCTGTTGGTTTCTTAGGTATTGGAGAACCTTTAATTTACGGAGTCACATTACCATTAGGTCGACCATTCTTTACAGCTTGTATTGGCGGCGGTATTGGTGGCGCTGTTGTTGGTGGTATTGGTCATATCGGTGCTACAGCTGTAGGGCCTAGTGGTATTTCTCTTCTACCGTTAATAGATAATCATATGTACCTCGGTTATATTGCAGGTTTACTTGCTGCTTACGCTGGAGGTTTCATTTTCACTTATTTCTTTGGCACGACTAAAGAAATGAGAAATTCTGATCAAATGGGTGATTAAATTGCCAAACATTTTAAATGAAATTGACAACCAGTACCCCTACCTAACTAAAAATGAAAAAAAGATAGCTCAATTCATACTCAACTCACCTCATAAGGTAGTTAATATGAATTCTCAAGATATAGCAGAAGTTTTAGATACCAGCCCCTCCTCTATAATAAGGTTTAGTAAGAAAATAACTGAAGGTGGCTTTCACGAACTTAAAATTGGTTTATCTAAATTTCTGCCTAAAGAAGCATCTGTATACAATGTTGAACTTGTAGACAATGAAAATACAGATTCTCTCAAAAAGAAAATGCACTCTCGTGCTAAAGGTGCGCTTAACAACGCCAATGAAAAAATTGACGATAAGACGATAGACCGAATTTGCGATTTATTTAAATGTGCAGAAACCATTTTCATCTATGGTTATGGTGCTTCATTTGTAGTGGCTACAGATTTATATCAAAAATTATCTCGCATTGGTTTAAATATACAATTGGTACAAGAAACACATATCTTCACGACCATGTTAGCGACACATAATGCTAAAGACTGCGTCGTATTTATTACAAACAATGGTATGCAAAGTGAAATGCGTTCAATAGCCAAAGTTGTTTCAGACTATCATATACCAGTTGTTACTATTACTAGTACGAAAGATAATCCAGTAGCCAATCGTTCAGATATCGTCTTGTCTTACGGCCAAACTGATGAAAATGAAATGCGCATGGTTGCAACGACTTCATTGTTTGCACAAATGTTTACAATAGATGTACTTTATTATCGTTACATTGCTCTAAATTATCAATCATCCTTAGATTTTATAACACAATCTAAAATGGCTTTGGATAATTACCGTAAACATTTATCAAATATTGAATTTAAACATTAAATAAATAAAAAAAGCGATTTGTCATACTCTAAATTTCTTTATATTAGAGTGTATGAACGAATCGCTTTTTTGTTTAACTATATAGCTATTATTCTAAGCCTTTTTGGTTTTTCTGAGTTAATGCTGCTTTTTTAGCTTGTTGATCCTTTTTATTATAACGAACGAAATAATAAAGTGTCACAACTGCTAGGAACACAATACCAATAACTACAGAAACAACTGTTTCTTTATTAAATAGCATACCGATTAAGACTAAAATTAGGAATGCTATTGTAAGATAGTTAGCAAATGCGCCTCCTGGCATTTTGAACGGATGATTTTTAACTTCTTCAGGATGTAACTTTCTAAAGCGTAAATGACTGAATAAAATCATAAACCAAGGAATCATTCCTGGTAATATAGATGCACTATAAACATAAACGAAAATACTTGCTGCACCTTTAATAAATAAAGGGAGAATGACGTTTAGTAATGCACCGATTAAGATACCGATTGATACTGCAAGTACTGTGTAGAACGGAACACCATTTTTTAATACTTTCGAGAAAATCTTAGGCATTTGTCCTTGCTTAGATAATGTATAAATCATACGGCTAGCACTAAATATACCTGAGTTACAACCTGACATAGCAGCTGTTAATACAACAAAGTTTATTAAACCAGCTGCGAAAGTAATCCCTACTTTAGCAAATGTCGCAACGAAAGGACTTCCTATGTCACCTAATTTGTCCCAAGGATAAACAGAAACGATTACAAAAATTGCACCAAGATAGAAGATTAATATTCTCCAAATAACTCCATTCACTGCTTTAACAATATTCTTTTGAGGATCTTTAGTTTCTCCAGCAGAAATACCAATGAGTTCAACCCCTTGATAAGATCCAATAACTATTGACAGTGCGAAGAAGAAACCAACGATTCCATGTGGCATAAATCCACCATGAGACCATAGATTTGAAATCCCTATTGCATGACCACCATTACCAATTCCGAATAAGATTAAGCCAAAACCTGCGATAATCATTAAAATAATTGTAATAACTTTGATTAATGCAAACCAAAATTCAAATTCCCCAAAGGCTTTAACTGAAACAAGGTTTGCTCCCATTAATAATGCCACTGCTACGATACCAGGTATCCAGTTAGGTAAATTTGGGAACCAATAGTTCATATATTCACCAACTGCGATAACTTCACTCATCCCTACTACAACCCATTGGAATATATTACTCCAAGCCGTCATATAACCCGCTGCTGGGTGTATGTAATCACTTGCAAATGTTGCGAATGATCCAGTTGTAGGATTAAGATAAATCATTTCCCCCATTGCTCTCATAATTAGGAATAAAAATATACCAGCGATTAAGTATGCAAAAATAACTGATGGGCCAGTCCATTTGATTGTACTTGTTGCCCCCATAAACAGACCGACACCAATTGTTCCCCCAAGTGCAATCATTTGCATCTGACGTGCACTTAGTCCCCTTTGTAATTCATTGTTTTCCATAACTTTACCCCATCTCTAAATCTAGATTATTATTTTAATGATAATCTTATTTCCGTAATTATACTACAAATTGACGAAATTGAAACAAAATTTTTACAATTTAATGAAATCGCTTACACATGTATCATAGCAAGCTTTTTGATTTTTGAAAACACCTATTTTGAATATTTTTCTGAAAATTAAAGCTATTTGCATTTTTATTACATAATATGCTTTCTTTCTAATTGAATTATGGAGTATGATATACTTTTTCTAAATAGTTTAAGGAGTTCGGATATGAATAAGGCACTCATTAATCGTTCAATTAAAGTTACATTAATATTTATGATTATATTTTTCCTACTTAATTATTTTACTATGAAACAACCTGATATCATGTCTGTCGTAGGTCGAACACTTCTTGCTACGGTAGCCTTCTTCATTCTTTATTTAGTTGCCTTTACCATTCTAAGTTCTCCAGAACGAAAAATGATTTATGGCACAACCATTCCAATAGCACTTATAATTTGTATATTAGTTGGAGCTTTGTTCTTCACACCTCAAATAGGAATCATTAGTGGTTTAGTTATTGGAATTATAACAGGCGTTATATGGGAGCTTATAACAAGAGGAAATCATGGAGGTAAGTAATCATGACAATAATTATAGGTGTAGTCATTATCATACTATTAGTAATTAGTTTGATACCAAATTATCAAGCAATGAAATTAGCTAAAAACCAAGGTCAGAAACCTACACGATACACAATTATGGTAGGTATAGATTTAATTTTAATCGTACTCATCGCTATAACATTAATTTTAAAAATGAATAGTTAATACAAAATAAAAGTCTATAAATGAATTTTGATAACTAAATTCATTTATAGACTTTTTTAATTTAAGATTCCACTAAGAAAAGATTTCATTACAGTGTTAAATTATCATTTGCTAAAAAATTTATAATTCTTTTAAAGCTTTCCTTGCAATAAAAGAAAATATCCTATGGTTGCAAGTAAAAGATAAACAATAGATCCAATTATGAATGATCTAACTTGAACATGAAATGGTGTACGTTTATTAAAAATAGGACCAAGAACCAGATTCCCTATTGCTAAAATAATTGGACCAGCTATAAAGAAAAGTATAATGTAACCCACGCTTATACCTCCTATTTCTTCTCAAATAAAGATGTCACAATATCTTCAATCGACATATCTTTTCCGACGTAATTAATAGTTGAAAAATTTTGTTCTGCTGTCATCAAATTCGTGTTAACGACAACATCTAATCCTGCCATCATAGCAGCTGTAGCACCATTCAACGAATCCTCAATTGCTAAACAATTTGTTGGATTATAATTAAGGTTTTGAACAGCCATTAAATAAGGTTCTGGATCTGGTTTAACGTTATCAACGTCTTCTCTACCAATAATGACATCAATATAGTTATCTAAACCCAACTTTTTAAATGTTGGATATATATCTTCTCGATAACTACTAGTTGCAATTGCCATAGGTATATGACGCTTTTTAAGATAATCCATTAACTCTTTGATTGTACTGATAATTGGCAAATTACCACTAGTTTGATGATGTTCTTGATATATTTTTTCTTTATTATCTGCGCCTATGGCCTGCTCGAGATGCTGATGTAAATCTGTAGCTGTCCCTCCGATAGATTCTCTATAAAAATCTACTGAAATAGGTTCAGCTTTATGAAATTTGAGATGTTTATTTATTGTCTCAAATAAATGACGTTCTGTATCGATAATTGTTCCATCGAAATCAAAGATAACTGCTCTGTACATTCATTTTTCTCCTTGTAAATGTAGCTATTTATTTCCCATATTAACATAAAAAAATGACTATCGTGACGAGATAGTCATAAGCATTATCAAAGTCCTTACGTAATTTTTAGCGTTTTGACCAATATTTAGCAAGAATAGGACCTGAAATATTATGTACAAAGCTAAATACTGCACCTGGCACAGCTGCTAGAGGACTAAAATGAACAGTTGCCAATGATACTGCAAGACCTGAATTTTGCATACCTACTTCAATTGATACTGCTTTTTGATCACGGCGTTCAAGTTTAAATACACGTGCTAAAATAAAGCCGATAGTATATCCTAGAACATTATGCACTATGACAACTAAAAATATAAGTAAACCAGTTTTAAGAATTTGTTCCTTACTGCCACCTACAACAGATGCAAGAATAAGCGAAATTGCTATTACAGAAACATTTGGTAATATAGCCACAGTTTTCTCTGCAACTTTTTTAGTAATACTTTGGAAAATAAACCCAATTGCTATAGGTATTAAAACGACTTGAACCACTGACCAAAACATACTCAGAAATGAAACCTTTAACCATTCATTTGCAAAAAGATAAATCAATGCAGGAGTCACTATTGGCGCTAACAATGTGGAAACACTTGTAATAGCTACTGATAAAGCTACATTAGCATTTGCTAAGTAACTCATAACATTGCTTGATGTCCCACCTGGACAGCATCCTACTAATATTACACCTATTGCAATTTCAGGTGGGAGATGAAAAATCTTTGCTATTAAAAAAGCCAATGTAGGCATAATTGTAAATTGTAGTATCACCCCAATTATGACCGGTTTAGGTGATTTAAATACCACCTTAAAATCTTTTGGATTAATTGTCATTCCCATTCCTAACATAACGATACCCAAAAGGTATGGCACTAATGTTCCCAAGTGCGCTAATGATTTCGGAAAAACAAATCCTATAATTGCTGCAATCAACATCCAAAATAAAAACGTTTTAGTCGCAAACTGACTGACTCTATTTAACATAATGAACACTTCCCTAAATGCGATAATTTCACATATTATCACAAGACAAAGACAAACTCAATATAATTTTCAGAATTTTCTTATTATTTAACTCGAAATAACTTTTACATTTATATATTTTGTAAAGAAAAGATTACAAAAGAATAAGTTTTTAACTTCGTTCAAAAGTCTTAGTGATTATATAAAAAAAGAGTGGTACAATCTATTTAAACGAACATCGTATGCTTCAGTTATATGCCAAATTCACGGGAGGTCATAACATGTTGATTGATAAATTTGAAACCTACATTATCAATATTGCAGGTTTGAAATCTCGCTCAACGCGAAAAAAATTAACTCATTTATGTAAAGAAATAAAATTTTGTGAGTCATTTCAATTTTCGATTTTCAAACAAAATAACATGTTTGCACTTGAGGTCAGTTTACCTAAGCAACAGTTACCATATTTAATAAGCTTTTTGAGCTTCCACAATTATTCTATTTACCAAATTTTGTCTCCTAAGCATTTCGATGAACTTCTTGATTCAGAACATCTCTATCAATCAGCCAAGCGTTTTGATTTAGCTATCGATGGTTTACAAGATGCTTTCATTAAAGACAAAGTAATTGATATCATGAATATGTTTGCTAACCATCACGATGTAAACTATACATTGAATAACAATTGTGCAAGTGTCGTATGTTCTCCAGAGATATTCGCTCAATTGCTACATACAATTGCAACACGTAATATAGATATTTTATCAGCAAGCTATCGTGCCAAAATGCTTCATAAAGCTAGAATTTCATAATAATTTAAAGACCAGTGTTGTTAATAGCACTGGTTTTTTTGACAATAAAACATCTCAAGAAGATATAATTTTTTCTCCTTGAGACGCTTATTGTGATATTTAATTACTTTTCTTCCTCGTAAACTAAATGTTCAAACGCTTCTCGTACTTGAGGTACAGACATACCGACTACAACTTGCACACTTTTACCACTTTTCACTAAACCGTGAGCCATTTGATTATGTGTAAAATAACTACTATCTTGAACTTTACTTTCATCATTCACTGTTAAACGTAGGCGAGTTGTACAATTTGTTACGTCTTTAATATTCTCTTTACCACCTAGGCCTTTTAAATAGTAAGCTGCTTTGTCATCATATTCGTTCCCAGTTGATTTTGGTTGTTCTGATGAAGCAGTGCCACCTTTCTTATCTTTATAATCTTGTTTAGAAAATAGTTTTACTTCTTCTGTTCCTTTTTTTCGACCTGGAAGTGGTATATCAAATTTAAGAATTAAAAATCTAAATAGGAAGAAGTAGATTCCCACAAATATAAAACCAATCACTACTTGAGCAACATATGTCATCCAGTGATCTTTACCTAACGGGATCCAGTTTGTAGCTAAGAAATCTAGCACACCGCCTCCCATATTACCTACAACACCAAAAGCATACATTAAAGTATCCATTGTAGCTGCCAAGATAGCATGGATCACAAATAAATATGGTGCAATAAATAAGAATGTAAATTCAAGAGGTTCAGTAATACCAGCAACAATCGCTGTTAGCGTTGCAGGTATGAGTAGTGCTGCCACTTTCTTACGATTTTCTTTCGGTGTTGTCGAGTACATTGCAAGCGCAATTCCTAAACATCCAAATACTTTACCATTGCCTTGTAACATAAAACCATAATGGAATTGTTCTTTTAAAGGTTTACTACTTTCAGCAAATTGATTCAAATGCTGTAACCATTCTGCTTTTAAACCGTGATTTACTACCACAGGTCCTACCTCAATTGGCGCGTATATAAAGTGATGTAATCCTGTAGGGATTAATACGCGTTCTAAGAAATGGTATAACCACACGCCAACGTATCCAGAAGCAATGATAAAATGCTGTATTGATGCAATTCCATGTTGAATTGTTGGCCAAACCACACATGTTATTGCTGCAATAGGTAACATTACAAAGAATGAAATGGTAACTACAAATGTGAGGCCTTGGAAAACCCCTAACATTTCTGGCAGTCTTTTACTATAGTATCGATTATGTATCCATGTAATAATCCCTGAAATAATAATAGCCCCTAAAATATTTGTATCTAACGTTTCTATCCCTGCTATAGCTTTTAATCCAGTGACGTTTTCTACGCCTTTCTTTAAGTTAGCACCAAACGTATGAGGCCATTGCGTTAGAATCGCGTTAATAAATGTGTTAAACATTAAATAACCCATCAACGCGGCTAATGCTGCATGCCCAGGTGCTTTTTTAGCTAAAGATAGAGGTAAACCCACAACAAAGACGATTTCCATGTGATTAAAGATGACCCATCCGCCTGACTCTATCACTGACCAGAATTTGAACCAGAATGTATGCTGATCTGCTAAACCGCCCATGATTGTTGGATTTTTGAAAAGTGTCGCAAACCCAAGTACGATACCAAAGAAAGCAAACATCAACACTGGCACGATCATCGCACTACCGAATCGTTTGATAGCATTCATAATTAAAACCTCCACATCCCAATCTATTTCTCACTATCATTTACTTATATGTTTATTAGTAAGTGTTAGTATCTCTAAATAAGTTAATTTCAATATATAGTAAACGCTTACATAATAACAACGACGTTGACGCATTTTGAAACTATTTTGTATAATCAGATTATATTTTCATTGAACGGAAATTTTTTCATGCAAAACAATGAGGTGCTTAAATGATACTAGATGAACGTGTGAACACTCATTTCGATAAATTGAATGATAATGATATACAAATCGCAAGTTATGTTAATACACATATAGAAGAATGTAAAAATATGAAAATTCAAGATTTAGCTGTACATACGCATGCATCAAATGCCACTATCCACCGTTTTACACGTAAACTAGGATTTGATGGCTACAGTGATTTTAAATCATTTTTGAAATTTGAAAATGAAAAAAAGAATCAGCTTCCTTCTGATTCAATGGAACAATTTAAACAAGAAATAGCAAATACCTTTAGTTATTTAGATCGCATTGATTATCAATTATTAACGAATAAAATGCATGAAGCCACTACGATTTATCTTTACGGAACAGGACGCGCTCAAATGAATGTGGCTGAAGAAGCACAACGTATTTTACTTACAATGCATAAAAACATTATAATCCTACATGATGTTCATGAATTAAAAATGGTGTTAAATAAAACTGTTCCAGAGGATTTATTCTTTATTATTTCATTATCTGGCGAGACATATCAATTGACCGAAGTTACACAGCTTCTTCAATTAAGACAGAAATATTTTATCTCAGTAACAACGATGAAAGATAACTCACTCGCTCAACAAGCAAACTATAATATATATGTTTCAAGTAATACATTTTATTTAAATGACGGTACCGATTATTCAAGCTTTATTAGTTACCATATCTTTTTTGAAACACTTTTAAGAAAATATAATGAACGTAAAGAAAAAAATGAATTATTATAAATAAAATCGCAAGCATTATTTGTAACACCTAGGGGCTACTCATTTAATGCTTGCGATTGTTTTTAATTATGCTGTTGTTCTTCTAGTTCTTCTAATATATGTTGCATTTGATCAATCATTAATTCAAAACCATGCGCAGTTGAATCATGATATTCTTTCTTCTTCTGTTTGTACTCCAACGCAGTTAAACGTCTTTCCTTTTCAACTAATGAGCGGTAGTAAAACAACATTTGAGTACCACCATTTTCACGTTCAAAGAATTCTACTTCTATGACATCCTCTTCGGCGCTTAAACCAGGCATACCTATTGTCATTTTAATGTATTCATCCATTACAAGCTCTTCGTATTTACCTTCGATAACATTTTGCTTCCCATTTCTACTATCTACTATACGATATGTACCGCCTTCTTGGACATCCGCTTCAAAAGTCTTATTTGTACGTGGTGTTGTCATGAACCATTGTTTAAGAATCTCCACTTTTGTCCATGCTTCATAAACAACTTCTGGAGTAAATTTTAGTAAACGTTCGATGTCGATTTCTACGTGTTCATTCTCTACATTATATTTTGCCACTCTCTTTCACCTACTTTCACTCTTATTTCTATTTTAACGTATTTAAGCTATGTCACAAACTCTGAAAGCTCTGAAAAAGTTAAAAGGAAGCTAAAATCTAAATGAGTAGCTTCCTTTTAATTTATATTTATTTTTGAGGTTTATCTTTTAAACGAGGGACTCTCAAAATAATAGCCACTAAACCGCAGATTCCTAATAAAATTGGATAGATACTATAAGGAACAAGTAAGAATGGAGAAATACCAGCAACACCAGCTGCTGAAATAACTTGAGGACTATATGGGAGTAACCCTTGGAAACATCCTCCGAATATATCTAATATACTAGCTGACTTGCGCGGATCGACATCATACTCATCAGCAATATTCTTGGCTAAAGGTCCTGCCATAATAATAGAAATTGTATTATTAGCAGTAGATATATCCGCGGCACTTACTAAACTGGCAATACCTAATTCTGCACCACGTTTAGATTTAACTCTAGCACGTACAAACTGTAGTAACCAATCTATGCCACCATTATGTTGAATGATACCTACAAGGCCACCAATCAGTAATGCTATCATTGCAATATCTTCCATTCCAATTATACCTTTAGATACGGCACTGAGAAGTCCTTTCCAACCAAAGGAACCATCAATTAATCCTATTAAACCTGCTAAGGCTGTACCACCAATGAGTACAATGATGACGTTTACACCTACAAGTGCGAGTATCAGTACTAATAAATATGGAATAACTTTAATTAAGTTATAATCATAACTTTTGGCATGATCGATTGAAATACCATTCGTTAAGAAAAATAAAATTATAATCGTTAAAATAGCACCTGGTAAAACGATTTTAAAATTAACTCTAAACTTGTCATTCATCTTAGTCTTTTGAGTTCTTACTGCAGCAATGGTAGTGTCCGAAATCATTGACAGATTATCACCAAACATTGCACCACCGACTACCGTAGCCATAGCTAAAGCTGCGGGCACATGTGTTGCTTGTGCGAATCCAAATCCTACTGGGGCTATCGCTGCAACAGTCCCAACTGATGTCCCCATCGAAATAGACACGAACATACAAATAACAAATAGGCCTACAATGATTAAATTTTGAGGAATCAATGATAAACCTAAATTAACAGTAGATGTAACACCACCCATTTTTTCAGCAGTAGTTGAAAACGCACCTGCCAAGATAAAAATTAACATCATCAAGATAATGTTCGAATGTCCAGCACCTTTAGTAAATACTTCTACCTTCTTGGCAAAAGATTCTTTTCTATTCATAAGTAAGGCAACGATTACTGTTATTGTAATTGCAACATTTAAAGGCATAGTTGTAAAATCTCCTGAAATAATTCCTACACCTAAAAAGAGTAATACAAATAGGAGTAATGGGAGCAGGGCCCACGCGTTACCTTTCTTTACTTTCTCCATAAATTTGACCTACTTTCCATAAAAATAGGAGCGAAACAGAAATTTCATTCTCAATGAATCATTTCTTCATTCCGCTCCGGTAAGTGACTTTATTTGAAAACTAACCCAAGTGTGTATCAATAGAGTCAACTCATACCAACAAGTGATTAAAAGATATGTTATTTCACCATTTATACTCTGTTGGCATAGCATTTCAGCTTATCTTCTAACCTTAGCGGTTACTGGAATTGGCACATGATAAAATGTTGCCGAAGCTTCCTAGGGCCAGTCCCTCCACTTCTCTCGATAAGTTATTCGAATTGTGTCTAACGTTACAAGATAATTATAGACACGTCAATACATAAAGTTTATTGTATTTTAAAATTATTCTTCAATCTGTGTAGTGAAAAATTTCTCATAAATCGTGATTGCTAAAGCAACAATAATCAATAACACAATAGCTACACCAAAAACAATCCACCATTTCAAATAAAGACTTATAAATATGAGTAAAATGCTTATAATTGTTGAACATAAAGATACCCTTTTGAAAATTTTTTCAGTTCTAACCGATACAATTTTATATTCACTCATTTCGTCGCCATGAAGAAATTTACCATTTTTTGCTTCACTAATTTTAAGCTTCACTTCAAGGACGTAAGCAATACTTCCAGAACAAATAATGATTAGTAGCATCGTAACATTTGAAAAAGGTTGTGTAATAACCCAACTGAACATTCCAAAATAAGCAAGTGCAGAAACAATTGCTAAAATATAATCAATCACAGGATTAAACCAAGTTATACCTTTTTTTACATTCTCGTTAACTAAATAAACATTAACTGCAGAAATATATGTACAAATAATCACAGCTATAGCTAATATTACTATTAGATTATGATGGCACAATATTAGTGACGGTAAAGCTAAAGCAATTAAGATATTAGGTAACCATCTGATTAAAAAATTCTTCATTTTATAATCACCTTTATTCTATATTTCACCAATCACATACATCTTACATGAAAGCTTCAACTATTATCAAATCACCATTTAATATGGTGAAAACTTTCTACTCTCACACTAAAAAATGGGAACTCAGTCGAGTCCCCATCACCTTAAAATAATCAATATATAATTTACATATTAAAAGTAAATCAATTGTTAGTCGATTTGCGTACCACCTGTTACACCAAAGACTTGGCCAGTAGTATAACTTGAATCTTCTGAAGCAAGTAAAACGTAAGTACCTGATAATTCAACTGGTTGACCGGCACGACCCAGTGGCGTTTGTTGTCCAAATGTAGGAATTGCACTTTGAGGTTGACCTCCAGTAATTTGAAGCGGTGACCAGAATGGCCCAGGAGCAACACAATTCACTCGAATACCTTTCGCACCAAGTTCTTCAGAGAAACTTTTCGTTAATGAAATAATTGCTGCTTTAGAAGCTGCGTAATCATGTAAAATTGGACTCGGATTATATCCTTGAACGGAAGACGTCGTCGTAATTGATGAGCCAGGTTTTAAATATTCTAACGCTTTTTGAACTGTCCAGAATACTGGATATACATTCGTTTCAAACGTCTCTGCGAAAGCTTCAGTATTAAATCCGTGAATATCATCATGATATTGTTGGTGGCCGGCAACTAACGTTACATTATCTAAACCGCCTAATTCATTATAAGCCGTTTCTACCATATCATAGTTAAACTGTTCATCCCTTAAATCTCCAGGAATTAGAATACCTTTCTGACCAGCATCCTCAATCACTTGTTTTACTTCTTGTGCGTCTTCTTCTTCACTCGGTAAATAGTTAATAGCCACATCTGCACCTTCTTTAGCATAAGCGATTGCAGCTGCGCGTCCAATTGCTGAATCTCCTCCAGTCACTAACATCTTATAGCCTTTTAATCTCTCATGACCTTTGTAAGATGTTTCACCACAATCAGGTTGAGGTGTCATTTTCGATTGTAGACCTGGTAACTCTTGCTCTTGTTGATCATAATCAGACGTTTTAAATTTATTTCTAGGATCTTGTGCTGACATCATTCATCATCTCCATATTTAAGATTTAATATTATTTACCCATCATAAAGTATATTTTAATCATCATTTTATCTCTGAAAATGAATTCAATAGCACTTTAAATAGCTACATGGCAACTATTGCCGTATAGATTTACCATTCAATAACTTTTACAAAATACGTTGGTACTTTCTCTAAAATACGTTCATCTGGGTCATATTTAGGATGATGCAAATCATATTCACTATTTGAGCCAATGATAGCAAAGACACCAGGATAATCTTTCGTATAACCTGAGAAATCTTCACCAATCGTTAGTGGTTCTTCCATCATTTGAATGTTGTAACCTACTTCCTTAGCTGCTTCAATCGCTTGTTGGGTAAGTGTTTCATCATTTACGACAGCACCCGGTAATTGTGTATATTCGAATTTAATGTCTACATTAAATGCTAGAGATAACCCATCTGAAATTTCTTTCATACGTTGCTTTATAAGTTGACGTTTTTTAGAATCAAATGAACGAACAGTACCTTGAATATAAGCTTGATCAGCGATGACATTCCATGTATTCCCACATGACACTTCCCCTATCGTAACGACCGCACTATCAAATGCTGATAAATTACGACTCACAATAGATTGTAGGCTGTTAATCAGTTGACCTACTACAATGACCGGGTCATTTCCTTGTTCTGGTTTTGCTGCATGAGCACCTTTTCCTTGAATATGAAACTCAAAACGATCTACAGCGGAAGTGATTACACCACTTTTAATCGCGAATTCACCAATGTCTAGTGAAGGATAATTATGAAAACCTAAGACTGCTTTAACGTTCTTAAGTACTCCAGTTTCACTTAACTTAATTGCACCATGACCTAATTCTTCAGAAGCTTGAAACAATGTTCTCACTCGTCCACTTAATTCGTTTTCAAGCTCTTTAAGTTGAGTTGCTACGCCTAAAATACTTGCCATATGGATATCATGACCACATGCATGCATTACTCCTTCATTTGTAGATGTAAACTCGTGCACAACTTGTTCGTTTATCGGTAATGCATCAATATCAGTTCTTACTGCAATCACCGGTTCACCTCTACCTATTTCAGCCACTAAACCCGTTTCTAAAGGTACATCTAAAATGGTTATATCAAAACTTTCAAGTATACGTTTAAGTCGCTTTGTAGTTTCATACTCTTTATCAGAAAGCTCTGGGAATTGATGAAATGTACGTCTCCAATTAACATAATCTGAATAATTTGGCATAAGCTATTCAGTCCCTTCTTTTTTAAAAAATAAGCGTAAAATGTAGTAAAATAACGTGCCTGCAATAACTCCAATAGCTAAATTATTAGTAATTAAAATTAAAATCATCGTTAATCCCATAACCAATCCACGTTTAACTGGTGCACCTTTAATATGTTGAAAAGTGCGTCTATCAAAGGTATTCAAAGAAATAGTAATGAGTACCGAAGCGAGTACCACCATTGGTATTAAACCAACGAGTTGTCCTAAGACGAACACACATAATAATAAGAAAATACCGGTAGTGAGCGTCGCTACTCGTGTTCTTGCTCCCATACGATAATTAAATTTCGATTGTCCAACTAAACCGCTTGAACCATATCCTCCGAATAAACCAACGATAATATTTGATAACCCTTGTCCTACAATCTCTCTGTCTTTATTAGTTGGATGTTGTGAAATCATATTCATCATATCATTTGTTAAGTTGGTTTGGATTACTGAAATAACGGACATTGTGAAAGCATATTTTAAAGCAATGAAGAAAGCACTCAGTTCAAACATTTCTTGAGGTATATGAATCGATGGCATTGAAAAGTGTATATCCGCCATATCATGTACGTATTGCAAATTCGGATGAATAAGCCATGTCGCAAATGTTAATACGATAATAGTAATCAGCGGTGCCGGAATTACTTTAATTGTTCTAGATGAAATAAAAATAATTATAAAAGTGAGTGCACTTACCACATAAGTTGCTATTGAGATACCAAATATATACTTCATTTGTGTCCACAATAATAGAAGTCCCAAGGCGTTCATAAACCCCATCACAACAGTATTAGGTATGAGTTTTAATATTTTATCAATATGGCATAAACCATATATAAATAAAATCATTCCCATGAGTATTGTTGCAAGAGCCAAATAATGAACCCCATATTGTTCTACTAAAGGCCCACCTATGATAGAAATACCACTACTTGGTCCTGAAACCATTGCTAACCTTTTACCGAACAAAGAAATGAGACACATCATTAAACCACAACTCATCAGTCCTAACGTTGGCTTAATATGTACTATAAAAGAAAAAGCAATAGCGACCGGTAATAGTGCTAATGCCATGAGTATACCTGCTAAAATATTTTGACCATAATGACCTTTCCATTCCTCTATATAAGCAATTTTATGCAACTCGGTCATTAATACATCCCCTTTTTGCTAAGCTTTAGAGGCTTCATTTCAAACTATTGAACCTCTCATATCGATATAAGTATAATCATTATTTTCACTTTTTCACTATATTATAAACCTCTCGTTTGAATATAAAAAGGCGAGCCCTCAAAGGACTCGCTAAAGACTATAAACGAACGCTTTAACACTTTTTGATAACATAACCGCCTAGCTCATTTACAAGTAACTGATTTACTTTAATCTAACTTAAATTCATTATCCACGATAACTTTACCATCTTTAATCACTTTTTGAGCGTGATTAATACCGAAATGATATGGGATATACTCATGGTTTGGCGCATCCCAAATTACAATATTTGCTTGGTCCCCTTGATTAATCGTACCTGCATCAGCATCAATTGCTTTAGCTGCGTTTACTGTCACGGCATTCCAAACTTCATTTGGTGATAATTTTAATTTCAATGCAGCAATCGCCATCGCAAGTTGTAAATTATTTGTTACGCTACTACCTGGATTGTAGTCAGTTGCTACTGCAATCGCACCACCATTATTCAACATACCACGTGCATCTGCGTAGTCATTTTTATCTAAGTAAAATGTTGTAGCTGGTAATAATACCGCCACAGTATCACTATTTTTAAGTTTAGCTTTACCTTCTTCACTAGAAGCAACTAAATGGTCAGCTGAAATTGCACCTTCATCAATAGCCAACTCTAATCCGCCTAATGGATCAATTTCATCAGCGTGAATTTTAACTTTAAATCCAGCTTCTTTAGCCTTTTCCATATATCGCTTAGATTCTTCAACTGAGAATACACCAGTTTCACAAAAAATATCAGCAAAATCTGCATATTCTTTAACTTCTGGTAATAATTTAATCATTTCTTCTAAGAACGCTTCATTAGATTCAGCTTCTTCAGGCACTGCATGCGGCCCTAAGAAAGTGTGTTTCATGTTTAGGTTATATTTTTCAGCTAAACGGTTCGATACTCTTAACTGTTTTAATTCATTTTCTTTATCTAAACCATAGCCACTTTTACTTTCTACTGTTAACACACCATGTTTAATCATTGTTAGTAAATCATGCTCTGCTTTTTTGAAAAGATCTTCCTCACTAATTTCTCGAGTAGACTTTACAGTTGAAAGAATACCTCCACCAGATTCCAATATTTCTAAATAGGATTTCCCTTGGCGTTTTAATGACATTTCATGTTCACGTGAGCCACCAAAAATGAGGTGTGTATGCGCATCTACAAGTGCAGGAGATACCACTCTACCACTAGCATCAATGACCTCTTTAGCCTCATAGTCATCTGTATGAGGTCCAGAGTAAACCACTTTCCCATCTTTAATTACAACTGTACCATTCTCTACAACTTCTAATTCGTCCAACTCTCCCCCTTTTAAAGGTTTGTCAGTAGATTTAGGTAAAATTAATTCTTGAATATTTTGGATTATTAAATCATTCATTATTTATCACCTGCTTCATCAATCATTGGAATTTGGACACCTTTATCTTTAGCCGTTTTAATAGCGATGTCATATCCTGCATCAACGTGTCTCGCTACTCCCATACCCGGATCTGTAGTTAAAACTCGTCCTAATCTTCTATCAGCACGTTCTGAACCATCTGCTACTACTACCATGCCAGCGTGTAATGAATAACCCATACCTACACCGCCACCATGATGGAATGAAATCCAAGAACCACCAGCTGCAGTATTAATCAATGCGTTGAGTACAGCCCAATCACCAACTGCATCACTGCCATCTTGCATACCTTCAGTTTCGCGGTTAGGACTTGCTACTGAACCAGAGTCTAAATGGTCACGTCCTATAACAATGGGTGCTGAAATTTCTCCATCACGTACAAGCTTGTTTAAAGCTAGACCCATCTTTGCACGTTCACCATAACCTAGCCATGCAATTCTTGATGGTAAACCTTGATACGAAATTTTTTCTTCAGCTAAATCTAACCATCTTAATAATTTTTCATTATCTGGGAATAATCTTCTCATTTCTTCATCAGCACGTTCGATATCTTTAGGATCACCACTTAATGCTGCGAATCGGAAAGGTCCTTTACCTTCACAGAAGAGTGGACGGATATATGCTGGTACGAATCCTGGAAAGTCGAAAGCATTTTCAACACCATTATTGTATGCAACTTGACGAATATTATTACCATAATCAAATGCTACAGCACCAATTTTTTGGAATTCCAACATCAACTCAACGTGCTTAGCCATTGAAGCTTCAGATAATTCTACGTATTTTTTTGGATCTTCTTGACGTAATTTCTTCGCTTCCTCAACAGAATAGCCTTGTGGCACGTAACCATTTAATGGGTCATGCGCACTCGTTTGGTCTGTAATGATATCAATTTTGAAACCTTTATCTAAAATTGCTTTATGAATATCCACTGCATTACCAACTAAACCAATTGATAGAGCTTCACCTTTGTCTTTTGCCTCTTGAGCCATTTTTAGAGCTTCATCTAAATCCGTAGATTTAACATCACAATATTTTGTTTCTACACGTTTATCAACACGTGTTTCATCAACGTCCACACAAATTGCGACTCCGTTATTCATAGTTACAGCAAGTGGCTGTGCCCCACCCATACCACCTAAACCTGCAGTTAAAGTAATTGTTCCTGTTAAATCACTTTTATATTCTTGATTAGCTAATTCAGCGAAGGTTTCATAAGTTCCTTGAACGATACCTTGTGAACCTATATAAATCCAACTTCCAGCGGTCATTTGACCATACATGATTAACCCTTTTTTATCTAGTTCATTAAAGTGATCCCAGTTCGCCCATTCTGGAACTAAAACTGAGTTTGATATTAAGACACGTGGCGCTTCTTCATGCGTTTTAAATACGGCAACTGGTTTACCAGATTGCACTAACATCGTTTCATCTGCTTCAAGATCACGTAAAGTGTTTTCAATTGCTTCAAACGCTTTCCAATTACGAGCAGCCTTACCAATACCTCCGTAAACAACTAATTCTTCAGGATGTTCAGCAACTTCTGGGTCTAAGTTGTTATATAACATTCTTAATACCGCTTCTTGCTCCCAACCTTTACACTCAATATCTAAACCCTTTTTTGCTTGAATTTTTCTCATATTAATCTCTCCCATCTGGAATAATCATTCAAACCTATTTAAATGAGCTCAGCAACCTTATTTGAAAAATGAACCCCCTTCTAAACGAATATTAATTAAGAAGCTTTAATGCCATTAGAAAATTAATTAAATATTCAAATAATTCAAACTCCAAACATTTAGACTGCTTTAAATATCTTACATTTATAGTATAATGTACTAAGATATAGACAACAAATATAAATAAACTAATTATTTATAACTTAAAACTATAAATAGGGGTGTCACACTTGAAGATTATTCAGCTTGAATATTTTTTAGCTATAGTTAAATATAATAGTTTTACTAAAGCGGCTAATTTCCTTCATATAAGCCAACCTTCGCTAACAGCAACAATTAAAAAGATGGAAGCTGATTTAGGTTATGACTTATTTATGCGTACAACTAAAGACATTAAAATCACTGAAAAAGGCATTCAATTTTATAAGCATGCGACACATATCGTACAGGAATATCGTTCCACAGTTGAAAAAATGTATGACTTAAATATTACATCTGAACCTAGAATTAAAATGGGAATGTTAGAATCCACAAGTCAATGGATGGGTAAAGTGATAAAACAACATCATAATGATTATCCTAATCAACAATATCGTATGTACGAAGTACATGACCGTCATTCATCTATAGACAAATTGCTTAATTTTGATGTTCATTTTGCACTAACGAATGAAGAAATCACTCATGAAGATATCGCATCTATTCCATTGTATAAGGAACCTTATGTGTTAATTACGCCTAAGGATGAATTTCCAAATCAGAAGACAATTACTATTGAGCATCTTCCTCTAATAATGCCAAACAAAAATTCACAAGTACGTGACCATTTAGATGATTATTTCAATCGTATGAATCAACACCCTAATATAGTCTTAGAAGCCGATCGCTTTGAATCAGCAACAAACTTTGTTCATTTAGGATTAGGTTATGCAGTGATACCTCGTTTTTATTATCAATCAAATTTTACTAATGATTTGGATAGTATTAAAATTCGCCCGAATTTAGGACGTAAGATTTTTATTAATTATTTAAATAAGCGTAAGCATTCTGAACAAGTAATGTCTTTAATACAACTTTGTATAGCGTATTGGGATACTTAAATAAACTTATATTAAAAAAAGCCCAATTAGCGTTAAAATTATCTTTGTGACGCTAATTGGGCTGTTGTATATCATGAATATTTATTTTTTCAATATTAGTAATCCATTTTTTAAAGGTATTAAATTAAGAAATGATGAACTAAGTTTGCTACTAGTTTTGCAGTACGATTATCTAAATCATACTCAGGATTCATCTCTGCTATACTAATCGAAGCCACTTTCTCACTAGGAATAATACGTTTCGCTAGCTCAAATACAGTATGAGGATAGATACCTAAAACGGCAGGCGCACTCACACCAGGCGCAAATGCACTGTCTACAACGTCCATACACACAGTAAACATGATGACATCATGATCATGTATAAAATGTTCAATCATATCTTTAATCGGGGGAGAAACTTGGTGTAGCAACTCATCTGCGTACACATATTGAACATTCTTCTCTTTAGCAAAATCGAATAAACCTTGAGTATTACCACCTTGAGAAATACCTAATACCATGTAATCAGCATTATCGTCTTGATCTAGAATCTGTCTAAAACTAGTACCCGACGTAGACTCACCTTCGTCACGAGTATCAAAATGTGCATCAATATTTATAACACCGATAGACTCATTTGGATAAACTTTACGCGTGGCTAAATATTGTGCATAAGCAATATCATGTCCACCACCAAGTAAGAAAGTTTGTTTATGATTTTGAATTGATTTCGCTGCAAGCTCAGCATACTCTTGTTGCGTATCTATAAGTGAATCATGATCATGTTCTACATTACCGTAATCAATGAGCTCTTCACATTGATTTAAATCTGGCAATCCAGCAAAGGCTTGTTTAATTTTATTAGGTCCTTCTTTTGCACCTACACGACCTTTATTTAATTCAACCCCTTTATCTACAGCATATCCAAGTATACCTACACCTTTGGGGTTATTAGTTTTTTCAACTTTAGTTAAATCTCCAAATTTTACAGTTTGGAAATGTCTAAATTGTCTTGAATCTGTTTCACTATCTAAACGACCTTTCCATAAATCCGGTTCCGCAAGTCTATACATGATATTTCCCCCTTAATTTATTTATTATATAAACTATTTAAAGTATAACTATTGATGTTATCGAATTCAACGCTAGTAGTTAAGTGATACCCTCTATTAAAATTGATTAATTACGATTATCTAACAAAATACTTCAGGACTATTACATTTTTATGATAATTAAAATAGACAATTTAAACATATGCTTGTAAGATGTATAATTGTAAATAAAAGAAATTTGGCTGTTACCTAATGGAGGTTACAAAAATGAAAAACTCTCGAATTTCTGGGTTTCAATGGGCAATGATGGTCTTTGTCTTCTTTGTTATTACAATGGCCTTATCCATTATACTTAGAGATTTCCAAGCGTCCATTGGAGTTAAAAGATTTGTTTTTGACATCAAAGACTTAGCTCCATTTATTGCATCATTAGTATGTATTTTAGTATTTAAGTATAAAAAAGAACAATTAGCCGGATTAAAATTTTCATTCAGTTTAAAAGTTATTGAACGTATCCTATTAGCACTCATTTTACCGCTTATCATTTTTATGATTGGTATGTTCTGTTTCAATACTTTTGCTGACAGTTTTATCCTTTTACAAACATCAGATTTATCAGTATCTTTAATTACAATTCTAATTGGCCATTTATTAATGGCGTTTGTTACTGAATTTGGTTTCCGTTCATACTTACAAAGTATTCTTGAATCTAAGATGAACACATTCTTTGCTAGTATTATTGTAGGTGTAATTTATTCAATCTTCACCGCAAACACTACTTATGGTATTGAATATGCTGGTTACCATTTCTTATATACATTTATGTTCTCGATGATTATTGGTGAATTAATCAGAGCAACACATGGACGTACAATCTATATTGCGACTATATTCCATGCAGTAATGACATTCGCCTTAGTTTTTCTTTTCAGTGAAGAAACTGGTGATCTTTTCTCAATGAAAGTGATTGCACTTTCCACTACAATTGTAGGCGTATTGTTTATCATTATCAGTTTAATTATTCGTGCCATTGCTTACAAAACAACGAAACAAAGTTTAGATGAAGTGCAACCCAATAATTATTTAGACCACACCGAAGAAGATGATTTTGAAAGTCATAAAAATGATGATTCAAAAAATCATCAATTTGAAAATGATAGCGTTGCTAATAAAGAAGATAATAATTCAGAAGCGAGTTCAGAGCATTCAAACACGAGTGATACAGATTTAAAGGACAGCGCTAAATATACAGAAGATCGTCATTCATCTGTTGTTAGCGATGTAAAGAAAGAAATTAATCAAGTTGAAGAACAAGACATGAGTGATTCAACTAAAAAAGAATAATTAAGTATATTAAAGGCAACTTCTAAATTAATTCAGTAGAAGTTGCCTTTTAATTTTGTTTATTCAAATTCTAAATTTCATTTGCAAAACCATATTTTGATACCAGGATTGATGACAATACACCTATGTAAGTCATTTCAAAAATTTATCTCATCATCTTAACTCAATTTATTTATCCATGATTTTTACGCCATTTTGGGTACCTACAATCACTTGATCAGTCATATCGAGAAAATATCCTGTTTCTAATACTCCTGTTAAATGAATCAAAAATTCATGCATTTCATACGGATCAATGCCTTCTGGTAAATTACAATCTAATATATAATTTCCATTATCTGTTGTAAATGGAACGTCTTCATTCACACGTCTATTCACTTTTACGCCCTTAATACTCTCAATCTTTTTGGAAACTTGATACCAATTAAATTTATCAACTTCAACTGGTAAAACAAACGTTTGACCTAAATAGTCAACGATTTTATTTTCATCGGCAATGACAACAAACCTTTCAGCCATTTCATCAATCACTTTTTCTCTGAACAGTGCACCGCCCCCACCTTTAATAAGGTTGAGATTTGGATCAACTTCATCTGCACCATCTATAGCAAGATCAATTTTTTTTACGTCGTTGACTTCAACAATGTTTATATCTAACTCCTTGGCAAGAAAAGCAGTTTTATTTGATGTGCACACGCCTGTAATTTCGTAATGATGTTGATGAATCAACTCAGCAATTTTAGGTACTAACAACTCAATAGTACTTCCTGTACCGATTCCGAGTGTCATACCATCTTTTATTTGGCTCGTTACATCATCTAATGTCATAAGTTTAAGTTCTTTTACGTCTTTCATTAGCCGAAAGTCTCCTTTTCTCTTTAATCCTTAATATTATTTTACATGACTTTGTTTATTTTTGAATACCCGATTATTTTTAAAAAAGTCTGTACATTATTACTTCATCAATTTTTAAATTTTTGAAAGTGTTGCTGAAACAGCCTTTATATTTTGAGATAATAAATAATTTTAAAACTAAAAAATCGGATACTACTGCTATAAAGCAATGTATCCGATATGAGTTACTTTTCATTGATTTGATAACTTGTTTTAGAAAAATATGGTGTATGGGGGTTTAAAATTGATTGTGCTTTTTCTCCATACATATTAATGTCATTAGGAATATGTTGCGTTTCTACTGTGAAACCAGAATGAGATTTATAAATATTAAAATCGCTGTCCCAATTTTGAGGTTCGTTAAATGTAAATATAACCATATTGGGCATGTCCGTTTCGATCAGAAGTTCAAACTCTTTATTATCTATAGCAAGTTGTTGGTCACCCACTTCAAATGGATGATCTAAACCTTTATAACGTTGCATTTGTTCTTGAAGCTTTTGATTCGTACTATCAAATATATCTTTAAAGAGAATGTGTTCGTCTTCAAATATTTGACTAAAGTTGAGTGGCTCATCGCCTGTCACGATATTTTCATCATCAAGTGTATACATCTTTAACGATGAACTGGACATTCGATGATTATCAACCACATTGTTATCACGATTTAAATTAAAATATACATGGTTTGTAGGGTTGAATAATGTCCTTTTCGTTGATTCAGCTTCATATTGTACAGTCCATCGATGGTCAGCATCATATGTATGCGTTACCTTAATAGTCATATCTCCAGGATAATGATCTTCCATTTCTTTAATTGTTGTAGTGAATATAATTTTAATTTGTCCAATTTCATCAATAATTTCATAATCAAAGATACGTTTATCCAGACCTTTGGAACCACCATGAATATGATGTGGGCTATCATTGTTCTCTAATTCATATGTATGTCCATCTAACTTAAATGATGCATCTTTAATCCTACCTGCATAACGACCAATTGTCGCACCAAAGTTAAATGGATTTTCAAAATAGAATTCATCCGCTTCTACTACATTCCCTAAAATAATGTTATTGTCATGATATTTCCACGATACAATTCTAGCACCGTAGTTCGAGAATACAATTTTTGTTTCATCATTATCGATTTTAATTAAATCAACATCATGTCTTTGATCCTCAACTTCAACTATCATTACATAATCTCCCTTTCAACCACGTTAAATTAAGCTCTGCTAGGTAATAACATGACAAGCACACCGATGATACATATTATAGCGCCTATAACATCATATTTATCTGGCGATTGTTTATCTACTACATAAGCCCAAAACAGGCTCATTATAATAAATACGCCTCCATAAGCTGCATATACTCTACCAAAAGTAGGAAATGATTGAAACGTTGCAACCACGCCGTAAAGTATGAGTATGATGCCTCCCATTAAACCTAGCCAATATGTATGGCCTTCCCTTAACCATAACCATATTAAATAGCCTCCGCCAATTTCACAAAGGCCTGCTAATATAAAAATAAATACTGGATAAAACACGATACAATGCACCACCCTATCAAATAGTCTCATTCTTTATTGTTTAGAGGTAGATAAACTCAAAAGAAATTTATTTAATATGTTAAGTTACATTGTATCAATGTTAAATTCTATAAATCTATCATTAATTTAACGACGATGTTTTCACTTACATATTGTTACACTTTTTCTTTTATTATTCCATAGGTTAACCACATAAAAAGCCAAATATTTGATGAAAATTCAAATACTTGGCTTTACTGAGTTATTTATTTTTAATGAGTCGATGTATAGATTTAAATAATCCTTTCTCAAATGTGAGAACAGAATCTTTATATGTTTTTACTGCTATCCATAATAATAAGATAATCACAATCACTGATAACCCCATGCTGACAATAATTTCCCATATGTCTAGATCAGATGATTGAGATCGTACTAATAATTCGAACGGTGCTAAAAATGGTATAAAACTTGTAATCTTAGTGAGTAACATATCTGGCTTCATGATACTAAATATCGCGATGTAAAATGCAATCATAGCTAATAATGTTAATGGCATTAAAGTTTGATTCATATCTTCAATTCTTGAGACGAGCGATCCAAGAATAGCTGCAAGCAACACATAAGAGAAAATACCTACAATCAGACATAGCAAGCTCACAACAATAATTTGCCATGCAAGGTGATTCATTTGTATATCAAAGTTTTTGAACAATTTCTTTAAATCAAATGCAAATATACATATTAATGCCGTAAGAATAATCATGATAACTTGAGTGAAAGCAACAGCAATTACTGCAGCAATTTTAGCAAGTATATGTACAACTGGTGAAACACTTGTAATTATCATTTCTATCACCCGGGATGTTTTCTCCGTAGCAATTTCCATTGCCACTTGACCTGCAAAGTTGAAAATGATGAAAAATATTAGCATTAATGTTGCGTAAATCAAAATGTAATTTAGCGTTTTTTGGCCAGAATTTAATTGACTATCTTCTTTATCAGACATGATTTTACTATCTACTTGACTTTGCGATTGCAATTGTTTTAACTCTTTTTGGCTTAAGTCAAGCTTTGAGGCAACTAAATGAGATTGCATTGTTGTTAATACTTCAGTAAACCGCTGTTTATCTTCAACATCAACATTGTCCTTACTTAATATAGTACCTGACAATTGATTATCTTTATTTTGTTTGACTATATAGGCTCTATCTAATTTTTCATTTTTAACTAACTTTTCTGCTTTGGTTTTACTTACTTTTTTAAATTTCGCGTCATCTTCAAGACTATGTCCTTGTTGCTTTAACACTTTATATATTTGTTCATTCTGTGTAACTATACCTACTTTATCTGGACCATGATCAAATAACCCCATAATTTTATCTATGTTTGAAAGTCCAACCATGAGCACAACAACGATGGCCATAAATATAATAAATGCTTTTGATTTAATTTTACTCATATAAGTGAGTTTGAATGTTGACCAAAATTTACTCATGTAGTTCACCTACTTTATCGATAAATATATCATTAAGCGATGGTTCTAAGACTTGAAAACGTCTCACGTATCCTTGTTTAATTACAGTATTATAAATCTTTTCCGCAACCGCTTCATTTTCAATCGTTAAACGAACATCATGTTTACGATGCTCCTTTTTCAAGATTCCTGGTATATCATCAAGACCATCTATCTGGTGATCTGATTCGACGATAACTAATTTATTACCATGTTCAGAGCGAACTTTCTGTATATCTCCTGAAACAACAAGTTGTCCTTTATCAATAATACAAACGTCATCACATAGTTCTTCAACGTGCTCCATTCGATGTGAGCTATATATTATAGTAGATCCTTTATCATTTAAATCTTTAACTGCACGTTTAAGTAATTCAACGTTAACGGGATCTAGCCCACTAAAAGGTTCATCTAAAATAAGTAATTCTGGCTCATGAAGCATACTTGCAAGTAATTGAATTTTTTGTTGATTACCTTTAGATAAAGATTGAATACGTTTCTTTCGATTCTCAGTAATTGCAAATCGCTCTAACCAATAATCAATACGTTGTTGAATATCTCTACTTGATAAACCTTTTAAAGTGGCAAGATAAGTGAGTTCTTCCTCTACAGTCATTTTGGGATGTAGGCCACGCTCTTCTGGCAAATAGCCAACTTTGTTATACATATGTTTGTTAATATTTTTCCCTTCATATGTAATATGGCCTGTTGTTGTTTCACTTAAGCCAAGAATCATGCGAAATGTCGTTGTTTTTCCCGCACCATTTCTCCCTAAGAATCCCAACATTTTCCCCTTATCAAGTCTTAGCGAAATATCATTTACTGCTGTAAAATCTCCAAATTTCTTGGTGACATGTTCAATTAACAAACCCATCGTTTCTACTCCTAACACTAAAATTTCTATTTTGAATTCTTTTTCAATATAACATTATTTAATTGCATAATATAAGTAAACTTCATAAAATTAATAAACTTTACAAATAATTTTGAAAGCCCTATCATTATTCACAAACAATTCATCGTTAAATAGACGTTGATTATCTTCATAAAATAAAGGGGTTAGTAAAATGAGCTACAGTATTGGAATTGATTATGGCACCGCTTCTGGTCGAGTGATTCTGGTGGATACATCAAATGGCGATATTATTTCAAGCTATGAAGAGACATATCCTCACGGTACTATTGCTGAATCACTATACGGGGAAACGTTACCGCGTAATTATTTTTTACAAAATGCTGATGATTATCAGTACATACTTGAAAATGGTGTTACGCATGTATTAGAAGAAAGTCAAGTGAATAGAAATGAGGTAATAGGAATTGGTGTAGATTTTACAAGTTGTACTATTGTATTTTTAGATGAACATTTCGAACCTCTACATAGACATGATAATTTTAAAAGTAATCCCCATGCATATGTCAAATTATGGAAGCATCATGGGGCTCAAGATGAAGCAACACAAATGGTTGAAGTTAATCAACAAGAGAATCAGAACTGGCTTGATTATTATGGTTCAAGCGTCAATAGTGAATGGATGATTCCGAAAATACTTGAAATGAAACATAAAGCTCCTGAATTGTTAGAACACACTCATTATATTATGGAAGCTGGAGATTACATTACCAGTTTACTTACATATAAAAATATACGTTCCAATTGCGGTATAGGTTTTAAAGGCTTTTGGAATAGAGAAAATGGTTTTAACTATGCGTTTTTCGAAGCTGTAGACAAAGATTTACCTAATATTGTAAAAGAAAAATGTGAAGCACCAGTAATTAATATTGGAGAAAGCGCAGGCACTTTAGCTGAATATTATCAGGAATTGTGGGGACTTCCCTCTCAAGTTCAAATTTCTCCATACATGATTGACGCACATTCAGGCGTTCTAGGAGCAGGTGCCATTGAACAAGGCGAATTCACAGCTGTTATTGGAACGAGTACCTGCCACCTTATGCTAGATCCTAAACAAGAACCTATTCCTGCAATTACTGGTTCAGTAAAAGATGCTATTATACCCGGTTTATATGCCTATGAAGCAGGCCAAGCCGCTGTTGGTGATCTATTTAGTTACTCAGAACAACTGGCTCCAAAGTCAATTACTGATACTGCCCTTGAAAGTGATGTCCCCTTACTTGAGTACTTGGAAGAGTTAGCAAGTAATATTAATGTAGAAGATCAACATGTTATAGTACTTGATTGGCACAATGGTAATAGAAGTATTCTAAGTGATAGTCACCTTACAGGTAGTGTGTTCGGTTTAACATTACAAACACCTTTCGAAATGATTCATCGTGCTTACTTAGAATCTACTGCCTTCGGTACAAAAATGATAATGAATCAATTTGAAGACCATCATATTCCTGTTCATACCGTTTATGCTTCTGGGGGTATCCCTAAAAAAAGTAAACTCTTAGTCGATATTTACGCCAATGTGTTAAATAAAAAAGTAGTTGTGCTGGAATCATCAAACGCAACAGCATTAGGCGCTGCTATGTTAGGCGCAAATGTTGGTGGTGCTTATTCGACGCTTAAAGATGCTGTAGAGCATATGAAGCAACCTATTCATTACGTTAAAGAACCTGAAAGCGAAAAAGTGAAAGCTTATAAAAGACTCTTTGATAAGTATCGTCAACTTCATGATATTCTTGGACGTGAACATCCAACTTTATCTTATATACACAAATAATAAATAGTGGTCAAAGTAGATATTTTACTTTGACCACTATTATTTTAAGCTTTTTTTATCTTGTGTACTTTGAATAAAGCAATGGCTATAAAAATGACAATTATAAGAAGTGTAATCAAAGGTGCATACGGCATATGGTGCATAACCACTGAAATGATGATATCTACAATGGATATGATTAATAATGCAGGTAATAACCATATACAATTTTTGGCATATTCCATTTCTATTCTCATTCGTTCATACTCATCGCTAAAATTGTATTGAGGGATTAAATTAAGTAACCTATCTGTGGTATTCAGCTTTTCCTTAGCTGGTGCGGTAGGTGTCTTTGATACTTTAATCCTTTTATCACTGAGTATCAAAATTATAAATGGTACAATAAATGGAGTAATTTGCGAAAATTGAAACCTATCGATATGGCCCTTAGTTACTAAAGGCACAATGATTAAATTTACTAAAAGTAAATAAATGCTAGTAATACCGAAAGCTATCATACGTTTTTTTAAACTCATTTTTTTAAGCCACTTTTTCTCTTCTTCATTTCTAACATATATTTCTTTCGATTCTTCACTATACCCATTTGTCATTAACATACATGCTAATACGATGAGACAAAGTAATACACCTATTAAATAAGGTGATAAATAAGACCTCTCAACATCAAAAATAGCTTCAAAATATAACAAAGCCAACATTAAAATAGATACAAGGGCACTTATTTTGGCAAATAAGCGATTAAATTGTTCTAGTTGATACTCGTCTTTGACATTAAATAGCTTGCTAACCATTTTTATCCTCCCAAAACAAATCGTTCAATGTGACATTGAGTTCTTTAGCGATGTTTATACATAATTTCAAAGATGGATTATATCTATCATTTTCTATCATATTAATCGTTTGTCGAGAAACGCCTACTGCTCGGGCTAAAGCAAGTTGCGATATTTTTTGATGTGCTCTATATTGCTTTACTCTATTCAATGTTACAGCCCCTTTTCCTCAATCATAATTAATTTTATCATAATAAAATGAACAATGAATAGTCAATTATATACGACATCCTTACCTAAAAAAACGACCTCATAAAGAGATCGCTTAAAATTTGAAATTATTCATCTTTATCTAATGGATTATGATTTTCGCCATCTAAACTATGATTGAAATCTGTAAATTTAGGACTCGGACCATACTTATTAGTTTCTTTTTTACTATTTAAACATGTCATCACTAAAACATAAATTGAGAAAACCCAGATGAATATATTTAATATCATAATAAAAGTTAAAGCATATCCATTTTCAGACGTATTAGGATTTTCCACAATAATATTAGATATGATATATATGATAAAATTGGCAACAATAAAACAAATAGGTATCAACATTGAAAGTGACAAATCATGAAATCTACGCACTAAAATAGCTAAATTGGGAATTAATGTTGCGAGTGAATAGATTAGATACCATAAACCACCTATAATAAGACACGCTCCACCGAAGAGAAGACTACCTTCTTTATTACTTATTGCACCAGAAATAATAAAAACGTACCCAAGAAATAGTCCTATGATGCCAGGAATCATAAATATTAAATTCCACAACATAGCATACCAAAATTCACTACGTCTTGAGCGTCCTTTGAAGTTCACATAGTTAGACCAAAATAATTTAAGCGCTTGTCCAAATCTCGCTTTTTGTCGCATATTTAAATCTCCTTTATGCTCTGTTATGTAAAAGTGTTTTAAATTTATTTACTCTTTGATAAATTAAGAAGAGTACACTTGGAAAGTAACTAGCATTTTGAGTATATCAAAACATAAGTTTAATCAAAATATATAATTAAATTTATTTCTCAATTTAAAAAGTCAAAAAGAATTCTTATTATAAATTTCTAAGGTGAGATCACAGTGGACTTTATTAATAAACAAACGATTCAAACAGCAAAAGATTTATTAGGGGTTAAAATCATATATCAAGATGAATACCAATATTATTCTGGTTACATTGTAGAAACTGAAGCCTACTTAGGTTTTAAAGACAAGGCTGCACATGGTTATGGTGGAAAGCAAACTCCCAAAGTCACCTCACTATACAAAAATGGTGGGACCATATACGCACATGTCATGCATACTCATTTATTGATTAATTTTGTTACTCGCACTAAGGGTGTTCCAGAAGGAGTACTCATTCGTGCAATTGAACCAGAAGACGGTATTGAAGCAATGAAAGCTAATCGTGGAAAAACTGGATATGAGATAACTAACGGTCCAGGTAAATGGACTAAAGCTTTAAATATACCAAGAGCTATCGATGGCTCAACATTAAATGATTGCAGATTATCCATAGATACTAAAAACAGAAAATTTCCTAAAGAAATAATTGAAAGTGGAAGAATAGGCATCCCAAATAAAGGAGAATGGACTGATAAACCCTTACGTTATACTGTCAAAGGAAATCCCTATGTATCACGAATGCGTAAATCAGACTTTCAAAACCCAGATCATACTTGGAAATAATTAGAAAGCGAGGAACTCGTTAAGAGCATCCTCGCTTCTTTGCATTTAATTCACTTTAATATCTCCTGAATCATTAAATAATTGTAGTTTTTTACTACCATTACCTACTTTTTTATCTTTTAATTCCCTTAACCCTACATAAGAATCACCTGAATCATTATGTATTTTTAAAAGGGTATCTTTAGGCTTTTCTTTATAATGTAATGAAATATCTCCTGAATCATTTTTAATATTTGTATTTACATCAGGTTGCATTTTTTGCAAATTAATATCTCCTGAGTCATTGATCAATTTTATAAGTTTTTTGGAATTAATATTTGATGTTGAAATGTCTCCTGAATCATTATTCACATAAAGCTGATCAAACTTACCTTTGTTAATTGATATATCAGCTGAATCAGCATTCAATTTTGCTTTTTCAACATTAATATTATTTACTTTTAAATCTCCATCACTCGCATTCACAGACAATTTATTAGTTTTTTTAGGAACTGTTATAGTGATATGATTTTCGACATTATTTAAAGGCCTAAAGTTAATCACTGATTCTTTAGTTTCTTCTTTAAGAATCCACTGTTTATCTTTAATGTAACTCTTAACTTTTACATTCTTATCATCACCTCTAGATGTTACTGAGAAGTGATTTCCTTTTTTGATTGTAACATCGCTCATGTCAGAATTGACTTCAATCGAGCGAATATCTTTTTTATATTTTTTTGAGAGATTTGTCGTTACTTTATCGTTGTAGCTATCTTTTTTTTCAAGTTTTTCTCCTTGTGCATACAGACCTATACCACATATAACAACTAAAGCAAAGCCAAAAATAAATAATGTGATAAGAAATTTCTTCATGACTGAACACTTCCTTTCACAACTGAGACATTCCATTTTAGATATTTCACAATCATAATATATATCCATTTAATAATATAAATAGTTATAACTACGACCATTAATCCAATGCCGAACATTAGTCCAGCCATAAAAACATCGTAAAGAATAATTGAACTAAAACCATCAATAAATCCTTTAACAATTAGCATTATTGGTGCACCTAGCATTGAAATAGTGAAGAGAATTAAAGATACAATTGCAAAAAAGATCATGACAGCGGGGAACAATATAATAAAGAAATTGAATAAACTGAGTCCCATAACTGCAATAATCGCAGAAAAAATATTACTTATTGAGCTATTACTTTTTGCTCTCTCGACCGCTGCAGTAGCTCTTAATTCTTTTGCAATAGATTTTGGATTACCTAGTTCTTGAGAAATCTGTTCTTCAGATTTCCCTTCTTGTTTTCCACTATAGAAATGTGTTTCATACTCATTTAGAATATCTTGCTTCTCATCATTATTGATATGTCCTAAATATCTCTTTAGTAACTTTAAATAATGATCTTTATTCATTTGCTTCACTCTCCTCTATAAATTGATTGACTGCTTTAGAGAATAAATCCCATTCATTTTTAAGTATGTCTAATCTTTCCAGCCCTTGTTCAGTAAGACTATAATACTTTCGAGATGGACCTTCTGATGATGGTTGATAATAAGTAGCAAGTTCTCCACTTTTGACTAAACGTCTTAACAATGGATACACAGTCCCTTCCGCAATAGTCATATAGCGTGAGATATTTTGAACTAAAGAATACCCATATTGATCTTCTTTTTTAATAATTAATAAGACAATTAACTCTAGAGCGCCCTTTTTAAATTGAGTGTTCATGTATCTACCTCCTTTATGTATTATTCAGTATTGAACAATACACAGTAGTTGTTATAACTAATATAGCACCCACTACTGTACATTGCAAGGTACTGATTTTTAACATTATGTAAATTTAACGTGCATTTTTTAATTTATTGTTAAACTTGTATTTAATTCAAATTAAAATGTTCTGAATACTAGATATATATAAATAATATTATTTGATTTCCTAGATTTATTTAAATTCTACATGTATAATGGTTATTATGGCTTTTTATAACGCTTACATAATTATATAGATTAAGTATTAAACATAGGTTTTGGGACTACTTCTAAGGGGGCATTTTTATGATAGAGTTAGATGCAATCACAACCTTGTGTTTAGCATGTGTTCTATATTTAATCGGACAATCAATCATTAATCATGTATCGATATTAAGGAGAATATGTATACCTGCTCCAGTTATAGGCGGTTTACTCTTTTCAATTCTCGTAGCCATTCTTGATTCTTTACATATTGTTAAAATCAAACTCGATGCATCATTTATACAAGATTTCTTTATGTTGGCCTTTTTCACTACTATTGGTTTAGGCGCATCATTAAAGTTGTTTAAAATTGGCGGTAAAGTCATGCTTCTTTATTTCATGTTTTGTGGAATCATGGCGATATGTCAAAATATTATAGGTGTATCTCTCGCTAAAATTTTAAATATCCAGCCTTTATTAGGGTTAACTGCTGGCTCTATGTCAATGGAAGGTGGACATGGTAATGCAGCTGCATACGGTAAAACAATCCAAGACATGGGTATTGATTCCGCTGTAACCGCAGCACTTGCTGCCGCAACACTAGGTCTTGTTTTTGGAGGATTAATCGGCGGACCAGTTGTTAAATACTTAATAAAACGATATAACCTTACTCCAGAACATCGTGATGAATCATATAAGAATTATGGTGAAGTAGAATATAACCAATCACTTCATAATAAATTTAAACCAACACAAATATTTTTCATTCAATTTACAATTCTAGTATTTTGTATGGCTTTAGGGACATATATCGGAGATACATTCACTCACATGACTGGCGTCAACATTCCTATGTATGTTGGTTCAATGTTTGTTGCCGTTATCATTCGAAATGTATCAGAATTTGCTGGATTAAACATTGTTGATTTAAAAATTAACGACCAAATTGGTGATATCTCACTTGGTATCTTTTTATCTTTAGCATTAATGAGTATTCAGCTTACCGAAATTTATTCACTCGCTATTCCTTTAATCATCATTGTATTGATACAAGTCGTCTTCATGGTACTATTCTCTATCTTCGTATTATTCAGAGGACTAGGTAAAGACTATGATGCTGCAGTAATGGTTGGTGGATTTATTGGTCATGGTTTAGGTGCGACACCTAATGCAATGGCTAACCTTGACGTTATTACTAAAAAGTATGGTAGCTCACCTAAAGCATATCTTGTAGTTCCTATAGTTGGTGCATTTTTAATAGATCTAATCGGCGTTATTATTGTAATGAGCTTTATACAATTTTTTAGTTAATACGTAACCTCTAATAGCATGAAAACAATCGTGCATATAATTAAACTAAAAAAGGCTGAAAGAAAGCTTCGTAACGAAGCCTTCTTTCAGCCTTTAATTTATATTTTCGTACATTTTATATATTAAACTTTAGCCTCTGTGAATATCTAAGCCACGTTGTTCAATCCAAGAAAGTAGTTTAGGACTAAATACAATATCTTTGTGAGTAAGTGAATCAATATCTTTAGCATCTAACATCGTCATAATTTTTTTCATATGATTTAAGAAAGATTCTACATATTCAATCGTATTAGTAATACCTGATTGCTCTACTTGATTTAAAAATGGTCTAGACATACCAACAGCTTTAGCACCTAAGGCTAAACTTTTTACTGCATCTAAAGGTGTACGTAACCCACCACTTGCAAATACATTTAATTTATCTTGATAATCTGTACTTTCAAGTAGAGATTCAACTGTCGATTGCCCCCATTGGGTTAAGTAATCCATATCTTTATTTGAACGACGTTCATTTTCTATATCAACAAAATTCGTTCCACCACGACCACTTACATCTACATATTGAACGCCAATTTCAGCTAAAGACTTAAAGGTCTCTTTACTCATACCAAACCCAACTTCTTTAACAATTACTGGTACATCCACGCGATTCACAATAGCTTCTATATTATCCATCCAAGTTACAAATTCACGGTTACCTTCTGGCATAACCAATTCTTGTGGTGAATTCACATGAATTTGTAATGCCTGTGCCTCAAGTAATTCAACTGATTGTAACGCCTTTTCAACAGGCACATCTGCACCAACATTACTAAATATCATACCCTCAGGATTAGTCTGTCTTACAATGTTAAATGTTTCTGCCATTTTAGGGTTTCTTAAAGCAGCATGTGTAGATCCAACCGCCATTGCTAGTCCAGTTTCTCTAGCGACTACTGCTAACTTTTCGTTAATTTGCTTCGTCCAATCACTACCGCCCGTCATCGCATTAATATACACTGGGGATTGCATATCAAAGTGAGAAGTATGACTTGTTAAATCAACTTGATCGACATTAATGCTAGGAATGGAATGATGAACAAATCTTAATTTATCAAAATCAGATTGAGGCGCATCATGTTGAGACATAGCAATTTCTACATGTTCATTTTTTCTTTGTTCTCTCAGTGAATCACTCATTGAAATACCTTCCTTTGTTTAAATTCAAATATTTTTGTTAAAGTTTTAGAACCATTTTTTCCTTTTGAAAAAGACGACTAAAACAATTGTTATCACAAGCATTACGCCTAAACATATAAAATAAGCATAATGCCATTTTAACTCTGGCATATAATCAAAGTTCATTCCATAAACACCAGCTATAAATGTTAAAGGTGAGAAAATAACTGATACAAGTGTGAGTATTTGCATAATACTATTCATTCTAAATGAGGTGAATGACTCATAATTTTCTCGAATTTCATTTGTCATTTCTTGAGCTGTTCTAATGACATTTCTCTGTTTAATAAGGTGGTCATCAATATGTTGAATGTACATTGAGTGTTTAGCATCTTTAATGATATTACCTTCACTCTTAATCGTATCAACAACTTCTTGCATTGGAAACATAACTCGTTTAATTTTAATCAAATCTGAACGTAACTGAAAAACGTTTTCCATCACATTCTTACTATAGCGATCATCAACATGACGAGCTTCAAAATTATAAACTTTATCTTCAATACCATATACGAAATCGAAATATTTATCTACCATACTATCAAGTATATGTATCACTATATCCGCGCAATCTAATTCTGAATCATGGTTTTCAGCATTATATTCGGCGACCCTCTTTAAAGATTGAAAAGGTTTATGATGATACGTGACAAGTATATTATTTTGAAGAAATACATTTAATGCGATGGGTGAATAATCTTTATCAATAATACTGTGAAAAATCATATATTGATATTCTTTATATTCTTTGTATTTAACTCGTGGTATACCTGTAATAGCATCATCAATTTCTAAATAGTTAAAATCGAATTTATTTCTTAGAAATTCATTTTCTTTATTTGAAGCATTTTCAAAATCATACCAAATAATTGTCGCATCACTAGGGACGTCTTGAATATTTGATACTTCCGTAAGAGGTTGTGTTAAAGATTGATATCTTACGGTCATTGTCATCTTACTTCCCCCTCCAATTATCTCAGTTACATTCTATCATGAAATCAATCACGTGTATGTGTTAATTTAATTTAGTAAGATAGAGTTATATTCAAGGGGGATAAGAGATGTCTAAAACATTTACTGTAACACGAAAAGTAACTGAAGATTTGATTGATAATAATAACCATATGCATGATGCATATTATAATGTAATTTTTAGCGATGTAATTAATGAGTTTAATTATAGTCATGGGCTATCTCTTAAAGAAAGAGAAGAAAGTCAATTTACAGTATTTACAATAGAAGCACATACTACATATTTAGCAGAACTGTCTCTTGATCAGTCATTCACTGTAGAATTATACCTTTACGACTATGATTATAAACGTACGCACTTATTTTTAAGAATGTTGCATGAAGATGGAACTATAGCTGCTACAAATGAAGTAATGATGATGGGTATCGACAAGAATCAACGGCGCTCTGCACCATTTCCTGAGAAATATATGGAAATTATAGAAGCTTATGATTTAGAACAGGAAAAAATTGAGTGGCCTAAACAAATAGGACATCGCATTGGTATACCTAAGAAAGGAGAATAGTTATGCCTACTAGGAAACGTATAAAAAACGAGCTTATAGATTTGAAAGATGACGTTAAATTTGAGTTGAGTGAGTTAAACAATCAGAAAGAATTAGTCATCAATGGGCCTGCATCTCAACTTTTTAAACGAGCAATTCATATGAGTTATTTACAAGGACAAAAGTTTGCGATTGATGAAATATTTACGCTTATTGATGAGAACCAAATCGATGAAGAATTTCTTATTCAATATAATAATTTTGAAAAATATGTTCAAGATCAAAACTTAGAAAAGAAATTTACTTTTAGTAATTTTACTGACATACCACGTCAATTTGATGATTTTATGGCATCTTTTTACTATTTAAAAGGACAAAATTTTATTGTCACACATATTAATTCGATAATAGAATAACAATAAAGAACAAGGACTTTGGTAGTTTGATTTAACCAAAGTCCTTGTTCTTTATTTCCGAATAGCCTTCGTAATTTGTTTGATGACTTTATGTGATTGTCTTATTGGATATAATGGAAAATCATGCACCATTTTTGGGTATTCATTAAACTCAACATATTGACCATAATCTTCTAGTAAACGTGCGAGCTCTTTCATATCAGGATTTTGTATTTCCTTGCCTCCTCCATACATGTATACAGGAGGTAATCCTCTTAGCTCACCATAGAGTGGTGAAACACGTTTATCCGTTAATGGTAGACCATTAGACCATACTTTCATAAGTTCATTCACACCAAATCGACTTACTAATATATCTTCGTCTTCTAAGTCTTCGGTAATCATTTTATTTGATAGTGTCGCATCTAAAAGTGGTGAAATTAAGAATAGTTTACTTGGAACAGGTTCATTTTCCTCAATTAAGGATTGTACAAATCGCATAGCTAATCCGCCACCTGAACCGTCTCCCATGATGACGATATGATCAACACCAACTTCAGCTACTAATTCATCATAAACTTCCTTAATCGCGTTGTATGTATCTTCTAGGTGATATTCAGGCGCTTTAGGATAAATAGGTAGCACAACTTCATGTAATGTATTTAATGCTAATTTATCTAACAATCTCCAGTGGAATGGTGAGGATTGCAATGTATTGTATCCCCCATGTAAATACAGAATTTTATTATTAGACTCATGTCTGAAATTAAATCTGAATACTTGCATATCCCCTAAAGATAATTTATCAAGATTTGCTTTTACATTTAATGATGAGGGTTGTTTATGTTTTTTACTATTTTCGTCTCTTCTTTTTTCTAAAAATTGCTCTACCTCATCGTCATTTTCGAAAAATATTGATCTGTTATGAAGTATATATTTATTGACTACTCTATTCATTAAACGATTTTTCATAGCTTGCTTGACCTACCTCTTTTCAAATTTTAAATTTAGAAAACAATTTGTTTAAAGTGCTATATTCATTTTTCTAAAAAAGATATAATATTATATGAGTTAGATGAATCTTAAACCACTTTATGTTTGCGCGTATATGTCTTGAATAAAGCCAATTATAACAAACATAAAGTGAAAATGATAAATATAGGACAGCAAAATTAAAGGAGGCATCTTAGTGTCTGAACCTAATCAAAATCCAAGTAACTTCAACGCTCAATTTCATGAGCAAGAAATACACCGAGGCAAAAGATATGGGAAGAAAAAGCGTTCATGGGTTAGTATTATCATCCATCTGATCATACTCATTTTAACTGCTATAACAGGTTATAGTATGTTGAAACAACCTATTTTTAACCTTGCTTTCGCTAATAAAACAATTAATTTCCATGAAATTCAAAACTTCCAAGATACTCTAACTAAAATCGGTAATTTAAATATTAATTTGGGCAATATGGATGATCTACAAAAATCTATAGATAACCTCATAATGGTGTTTAATATATTCTTTATTCTTTGTTTAGTTAGTATGTTTATTACTGTAATTACAATTATTCTTAATAGAACTTTATTGAAGATTTTCAATTTATTTATTTTAGCAGCTATGTTACTGATTACTTTGTATTTTAGCTATATTATTCATACAATTGCGCAAAAAATTTCTGAATCTCTTAAACAATATTATTTAACTGTTTCTCCAGACCAAGTAATTAATGAAGCTGATGCAATACATAATGCACTCATTTTACTTGCTTGTAGTATTGCACTCTTATTCATTAGTTTATTCTTCCGTAATCGACTAGCACGTATAAGATAATGCAAAAGACCAATCCAGAACTTTTAATCAAGTTCTGGATTGGCCTTTTATTCGTATTAATAATTTAATCCGTTCGCCTGCGCTCTCGCGCATGCATAAGAGC
>NZ_KV798348.1:0-6454 GCF_001809655.1 Staphylococcus sp. HMSC055A09 | reverse complement strand
TGCTAGCAAGTTAAGCGAACACTGACGTGATAAATTAGTGGTTAGCTATATTTTTTTACTTTGCAACAGAACCATAAAAAGTATATATTTATTTTCTTCTAGGTTTAAATACATAAATTAATCCTATTGTTATTAAAATCAAGATTTGGGATATAATCCCTAAAAAAATAGCATAACCAAAAGCTGTGAAAGGTTTAAAATATCCACTTGAAGCATAAGTGTTTATAAATAAATGAGAACATATTACTGATAATATAGTCCCAATTAATCTACTAATTAATACTAAAATATATGATTTATAATTTTTGATGAATAGGCCAATACCTATAGATATAACCACTAGAAGTATATAAAAAAGTGATATTCCTTTCTTATAATCAACAATCAAACAAACAAATTCAATTGGAATAAGTGAAATTAAGCAAATTATATATTTCGTTAAATTATTCATTAATAATTCCTCCTTTAATATTATTAAATTTTTGTTAATTAATTTCGAAAAACTTTTATTAAATATTTAATTACTGTATATTATAAATGTAAATTTGAAAAATTTCTATAAGGAGTGATTATTTGAAAAAGTTATTTGTTTTTGTTTTCACTTTATTATTTACGTTAGCTTTTACTTCAATGAATTTCTTTAACTCAGCAAACGCCGAAGAAAATAACACTACTAATTATCAGGAATTACAAAAAGATGGAACTTTAGATAAGTCTGTTACTCAAGAGCAATGGAATCAATTCTTACAAAATTCAAGTCAAGCAAAACAGCAAATAGAAAATAAAAGCGATGTATCTACTAGATCTAGATTTCATTTAAAAGCTGGAGATGTTTTAATTTCTAATGCTACCAGTTCTTGGGGTTTAACTGGACATGCTGCAATTGCAATTAGCAGCAAAAAAATATTACATATTTATGGTAAAGGTCATCATCCAGCTACACATTCTTTATCTTGGTTTAAGAAAAGATATGCTAAGAAAGGTAAATGGATGAAAATTTATCGTTCAAAAAAACATGGAGCAGGTTCTAAAGCAGCTAGATGGGCTAGAAAACATTATGTAGGTAAAAAATACAGATATGGTATTAATACTCATCTATCTAAAAGAAATCCTACGTATTGTTCAAAAATTGTTTATCAAGCATATAGATATGGAATAGGTAGAAAAGCAATGTCTTCACCAACACCAATAGTTTCACCATATACATTACCTAATTTTTCTTCTAATTCTTATAAGTTAAAAAGAGTGAAAACTTATTAAGATTTTTAAACTTTCTATGCTAATAAGCCTCTTACAAATTTGTATGTGCTAAACTGTTTGTGTCAGATGACATTAGATAGCATCTCCTCGTGTTGATTATTTTGATTGGCTAACCAATATTAATTCTAGCAAGAAGAGATGCATTTTTTTGTGACAACGGTAGAACCTGTTCTGAACCATACGCTATGCGTATGGTATTCTTTATACAAACAAAAAACAGGGTACTACTTTAAAGTAATACCCTGTTTTAAAATTAAATTTTAATTTATTAAACAAATTTAAGTACTTGGTCAACGATTTTAGCAATTGTATTAGCAATGCCAAAGCCCATGTCTACCCAGTCTTGTTTGACATGTAAACCTGAATTTACTGCATTATGTAATGATTCAACAATACCTGACATAAATGTACACTCCTTTATACAAATTAAAATGATGTAACCATATAAGTTTGTAACATTTCTAGAATGATTTGTAAACTTAATTTACACTATTTTAATATATCACATCATTAACAATGACAAAAAATACCGGACTCTATATTAAATAGAATCTGGTATTTTTGATTTGTCCATCCATTTTTTTAATATAAAAAGATGTTATTAATATCATGCTCTTGGAGATTATATATAAATTTAGTATTCAATATTTGGTATTTTATTTACATGTTTTTGATAACGTTTAAGTACACTATAACCAATAGTACAAATAGCTATTGCTACAAATAATTTTTTCAAATTTGTCATTCCTTTACTCTATTTGTTTTCATAATAATTTAATTCTAAATCTTTAGATGTTTGTTTTCGAATAGTTCTCATTAATCCAATATCATTAACTAATGATTGGCCATAAGATGGTATCATTTTTTTGATTTTTGGTGTCCATTTTGATTCATATTCTGAGAAGTTTTTTTCAAGTACTTCTAAAGCTACAGAAACTGAAGTTGAAGCCCCAGGTGATTCTCCTAGTAAAGCAATAATTGAGTGATCTTTAGAATTAACTACTTCCGTTCCAAATTGAATATAACCTTTTCCATGTTCAGGTGTATCTTTGATGACTTGTACACGTTTACCAGCAGTATATAACTGCCAATCTTCATCACGTGCTTCTGGATAAAACGTACGTAAATGATTCATACACCCTTCTTTAGTCATTAATATTTGATCAAACGAATATTTAATTAAAGGAAGGTTTTTAACTGCAGAAGATAAAAGTGTTGTAATATTATATGGCTTAATCGATTTAAATAAATCTAAATTCGAACCATTTTTTAAGAATTTAGGGCCTACACTAGCAAATGGGCCAAATAATAAGGTACGTTCACCATCAATATAACGTGTATCCAAGTGAGGTACAGTCATAGGTGGTGTACCTTTAGGCTCTTTACCATATACCTTAGCGTCATGCTTGGCTATGGTATCAGGGTTAGTACAAATTAAGAATTGACCTGTAATTGGGAAACCACCCAAATTTTTGCTTTCTGGAATACCTGTTTTTTGTAATAATGGAATGGCTCCACCACCAGCACCAATAAATACATAATCAGCAAGTTCTGTTTGCACATCACCACTATTGCGTTGACGTACTTTAACTTCCCATTTACCATCTTTTCGATGATTAAAATCTATGACTTCATGATTATATTGAACATTAGCATTCGGATGTTGTTCAATATTTTTAGCCATTTTTCGAGTAAGCTCACCAAAATTAACATCTGTACCTTCATTAATTTTACTAGCGGCCATAATGTCACTCGAATTATGCCCTTTCATCATTAAAGGAATCCATTTTCTCATTTCCTCAATATCTTCCGTATATTCAATATTGTCAAACATCGGAAAATCTTTCATCGCATAATAGCGATCTTTTAAAAATTGAACATTATTTTTACCTCTCACAAAACTAATATGAGGTAAAGGCTGAATAAATTCTTTAGGGTTAGAAATACTTTTATTTTTAACTAAGTGGTTCCAAAATTGTTTTGAAATTTCAAATTGCTCATTAATTTCTTTTGCTTTTTCAATATCAATTGAACCATCAGGCTTTCTTACTGTATAGTTCAGTTCACATAAAGCAGCATGGCCAGTTCCGGCATTATGACGTTCATTAGAACTTTCAATCCCTGGACGATCTAAACGTTCATATAGTTTAATATTCCAATTAGGTTCTATTTCTTTAAGCATAGAACCAAAAGTAGTACTTAATACCCCAGCACCAATAATGACAACTGTTTTTGACTCTTTAGTATTCATAAATAATTCCTCTTCCCTTTTTGTGACTAAGTAGTAGTATAATACAATTCAACTTATAATAAAAATACTCATTTTTAATCTGACTTATTCCATAAAAGAATAGGTTTAAAAGCAACTAAAAAACTCTAAAAGATGCGTTAAAGATTTATAAAACTTTAATATATCTTTTTTAGGTGAAAACTTCTGATAATTGTAGGTTCTCTCATTATCTATGATTATTACTTTCTAACTGTATCTAGAAAATCATCTCCCCAATTACAAATTGAAAATACTACTTTATCAAGCTTTAGTCCTATTTCAGTCAATCTATAATCTACTTTAGGAGGGACTACTGGATAGACCGTCCTTTCGAGAATTTTGTCTTGTTCTAGTTCTCTAAGTTGTCTTATTAACATTCGCTGGTTGATATCAGGTAGTTTATTTTGTAATTCACTTAACCTTAAACGATTACTCTGCAAAAGATGGTAAACAATGGCAATTTTCCATCTTCCACCAATGACAGACAGGGCTAAATCTTTCGATGTATAAAATTCTTTATTATTATATTCAATTAACAAAACGAATCCTCCATTTTTATATAGTGACAAAAATGTCAGTATTGTTATTCTAAACAACTAATACCATAATAGCATTATAAAAGATAGAGAGGAGAAATTTTAATGAAATTACAATTAGCAATCGATTTATTAGACCAAAAAGAAGCAGCAAAATTAGCTCAAGAAGTAGAGGAATTCATTGATATCGTAGAAATTGGAACACCAATCGTTATAAATGAAGGACTATCTGCTGTTGAACATATGAGTAAATCAGTCACTAACACACAAGTATTAGCAGACCTGAAAATTATGGATGCTGCTAGTTATGAAGTAAGTCAAGCTGTAAAATTCGGTGCTGATATCGTAACAATTCTGGGTGTTTCTGAAGATGCTTCAATTAAAAGTGCTATCGAAGAAGCGCACAACAATGGCAAAGAATTATTAGTTGATATGATCGCAGTTCAAAATTTAGAACAACGTGCAGCTGAATTAGATAAAATGGGTGCTGATTATATTGCAGTACATACGGGTTATGATTTACAAGCTAAAGGTGTATCACCTTTAGAAAGTTTACGTACTGTTAAATCAGTTATTTCAAATTCAAAAGTAGCCGTAGCAGGCGGTATCAAACCCGATACAATTAAATCAGTGGCAGTTGAACAACCAGATTTAATTATTGTTGGTGGTGGCATCGCAAACGCTGACGATCCAAAAGCTGCTGCTAAACAATGTCGTGATATAATTGATGGAAATGCTTAACTATTTTTAATATATGTTTAAACTCCCTCCTTCTTAGTGTATATAATATCTAGATTTAAAAATTATAATTGAAAGGTAATGTTGTAATATGACTAAAAAAGTAGCAATCATTTTAGCAGATGAATTTGAAGATATAGAATTAACTAGTCCAAAAGAGGCATTAGAAAATGCTGGATTTGAGACTGAGATTATTGGTGATACAGCTAATCATGAAGTTGTTGGTAAACATGGTGAAAAAGTAACTGTAGATGTTAGTATCGCAGATGCTAAACCAGAAAATTATGACGCATTATTAATTCCTGGTGGATTTTCCCCTGACCATTTACGTGGTGATGAAGAAGGTCGTTATGGTACATTTACTAAGTATTTCACTCAAAATGATGTACCAACATTTGCGATTTGTCATGGCCCACTATTATTAGTTGATACTGATGATTTAAATGGACGTACAATAACTGGTGTTATCAATGTACGTAAAGATTTATCTAATGCAGGAGCACATGTTGTTGATAAATCAGTTGTAGTAGACAACAATATTGTAACAAGTCGTGTACCAGATGACTTAGATGATTTCAATAGAGAGATTATTAAACAATTAGAAGCATAAATTAAGATCCATTATAAATAATTATTTGATAGATTAGACTATCGACAAAGATCTAAAATTTGTCGATAGTTTTTTATTATTAATTTTGAAGCTCCAATTTTATTAAGATATATACATCAAATAATTCATAACGTCGTATTACATATTTTGCATTCCTATACACTATGATGTTATAATACATTTAACGAAGATTATATGCATATATGCACCAATCCCCTCACTATTTGTGGTAGTGAGGGGATTTTTGATGCGGCTTAACGTCGCCTTCTATTTATTACGTTTACTACTAAGCCAGTAAGTAAAATACGCAACTGCACAGCCACTAATGACTGGTGCAATGATGTGAACGAAGATCATAAGCATATTAAGCACCTCCTTCCGTCGAAAATACCGCCGGAAGTTAAGGCGACTCTATTATTATATCATCTGTAAACACGTAAGCATATCCACTTCCGATAAGTGAACTTATGTCAAAAGTATTATCTATTAAAAAACAAATTACCTTTATTATTAAGTCTACTTAGTCATAATCAAAGTCATATTAGCGTACATAATTAAGTCGAATTATGATTTTTAGAAAGCGCGTATTGGTCACTTGTATGATTTATCATACTGCTTATAAAGTATAAATAAATGAAAAATGTCTTACTCATGTTTGATAAATTCTTGTGATATTTTTTATATTAAACACTTACATTTTTGCTATAAAAATATTTTTGTACTCATCACTTTTTGAATAAAGTATCTCAAACATATCCCTAAATGATTCATTATAATGAACATAAAATAAAAGTAATAAGAAATTATTTAGGCCTTATTATTCAAAAACAAATTATAAAAACATCCAAATCTAAACAGAAATATGGTCAAAAAGAGCTAAAACAAAATACAAAATGAGGTACAAAAGGACGCATTTGTTACATCAATATTTGATCAATCAAACCTAAAAATTAAAATAAGATCACACTTAAGTGGTCTTATTTTTTATACGAAAAAAGTCCAAAAAAACGGTTCTGTTGCAAAGTAAAAAATATAGCTAAC
>NZ_KV798347.1:0-5371 GCF_001809655.1 Staphylococcus sp. HMSC055A09 | reverse complement strand
TCAAGACAAGAAGAAACTCGTTTCACTCGTTTAAAAAAAGCCCCCTAAATTTAGGGGGCTTTTATGTAATTATTTTTAAGAACTATACTAAAAAGAATGAGATTGTTTTAACTACAACTGTTGAAACTACATTAGGAACTCCCAAACTATTCAGCCAACCTATAATAGCATCTTCAGCATTACCCGAGAAGTCTGTTATATGATTTAAATATTTAATAAGACCATCCACAGTTATAGCTCCAGCCCATTTTTCTTTGCTGAACTAGATATAGGAAGTTTATCTATAGCAGTTTTTATAGCACTATTGATTTGTGTTTTTTTAGCACTTAATGCCGCTTTTAGTCCTTTTAAGGTCCAAGTAGCCTTTCCTCTATTTTGTTTTTCTATATCATATCTTTGAAGATTAGCTCCATTTTCTTTGGCAGATTGACGTGCTACCCTATCACTATCGACATTTCTGTTTCTATCATTCTGATTCTCTTGAATTGCAGCACTCTCAGTATTTGTTGAAGCTTTTGCCTGTGTATAAGGCATTCCTAAACTAGTTGCTAAAATAATACCTGATAAAGATAAAGAAACTGACTTTTTCATGTTTTAAATCTCCTCCATTAATTTAAAACATCGCCCAAAAAATCCCAATACTAGCAACATAACATAAACTTTTGGAGGTTAATAAATGGTAACTGTCATATATCAATTTATTTTATTTTTTGTAATTTTAGGAACCTACGGATTAATGCGCGGAGGCTATATGGATATTCGATGGAATTTTCTATTATCCTTGTATGGAATGTTCGTCGGTTTTCTTGTTATGTTCTATTTTTCAGTTTACAAAAGTCCAGAATTCAGTAAAAGAAAAATAAAAGTAATAGCCTTTATCAGCTCTATATTAACAATTATTATTATTCTTATCCTAGGGCATTTAATGTGGATCTTATTGACAAAATAAATTTTCTCGGCATAAATGCATGTGGTATGCTCAATACAGTGCTCCTTTTAATTGCACACCATTATAATTATTCTCCGGCTACTCAAAAATGAGTAGTCGTTTTATTTTGCATTTTAAACTCTTTCTAGGACATTTAATCATTCCACGTATAAAACTTTTTTCGTTCAACAGAGAGGCTATAAATCATTTTAAAATTTATTTCTCAACACTTTCAGAAAAAAATATTTTTTTTAATTTCAATTGTCCTTCTCAACAAAAAGCTAAAACCTGAAAAAACAGGTGTATAATGTAACTTTTATATTTTAAAGAGCATAAGAGAAATCCTGCACAGAAATGTCTCCGTATATATCCATTCGGTAGCTATTTCTGTGCAAAATATTGATTTGACAGTGTCAAATGGGATTCCTATTTATGCGATAAAAATTGTTATATGACTCCCGAACGGCTACACAAAAGCTACCGAATAGCTACCCAAAATCAAAAATAGCTCCCAAATGGCTACATAAAAAGGGAGCCATTTGGGAGCCGTTTTTCTGAAATTCTTACAAAGAATATTATTATATTTAGACAACATTACAAATTTTTTAAGAAGTAATTTTGCTTTTCGAAATTCCAAATTGCCGTAATTGAATGTGCTTTTTCTTCTTCGTCTGTTGTTTTATCTTCGTCACTTGTATTAATTAAATTGCCATCTTCGGCATCGTCTAAATTTAAAACTTTATGTTTTTGTTTAAGCAATCCACCATAACTCAACATACGTTTTCGGTATAAACCTTTTTCCAAATCATTCACGATTTCTTGATTTTTTCATCATCATCAGTTAAAAAATCAGATGCTTTAACCGAGTATTTTGAAGTCTCTTTGATTGCTATAAGATTATCTAAATTATTGGTTAAAGATATTATGTTTTTTCATGTTTTGATGACGCATATTAAGTGTGTGTATTTCTTCAAGTTCAGCTTTAATCGATTGCATTAAATATCCTTGCATAGCTTCAACGGTTTCATTCTTTTGTAGCAGCATGGCTTTAAAACGTTTTAAAACACTGACAAGTTCAAATTCGACATCTTCTAAACGATAATATGTATTAAATGTGTTGTTAAAAGATTTTTTCCCTTTGAGTAAAACACTTTTAATAATACGAATTTCTTTAATTTCAAAATTACTTAAGTAATCTTTGATTTGTTGTGGCAATTCTTCGAGTACTTGGAATTTAAGTGCATCATTATTAAATTCGGATTGTTGGTAATTTGTATGATACGAATGATTATGGTTTGTTTGATTGTTATATGTATCATTCATATTATACGTATCATTATTCTCAGTCTCTATATAATCAGTATTACTTAAATCAGTATCATTAGTGTATTCTTTTGATATGTCATGATGTATCATATTAATATTTCTTGACGTATCATTATCATATTTCTGGACGTATGATAATGATACGTCCGTGTTATTATGCTGTTCTATATCGTTTTCTTGTTGTGAAATATAATATACATCAGCTTCTGTTACTTCTGGTTTTTTAATATATAACTTATTAGGTTTATTCAAACCTACTCTTATTTGATTAAATAAATCAGCTTCTGTTAATTCTTTTTTTATTTTAGATAGCTTATTTGGACTACTAATATTTAAAATAGACTTAAGCTTTTCATTGGTATAAATAAAAAATATATCTCCATTTTCATCTACCCAATTATTTCTTATAGATAAATCTAAACGATCTCTTAGTATTGACCAAGTTATTTTTGCATCATTAGATAGTTTAGTATATTTAGGATTCGTAAAAAAAACTTTAGGTAATTGATAAAATTTCTCTTTTTGGATTTCTTTAATATTAAAGTTGGACATACAAAAAACCTCTTTCATATTTAAATTTCTAAAAGAGGTAATAAAAAAGCTATAAGTAAGTTTATATGTATTCGACTTGCACTAATAATTCTTAGTATATATAATAAAAATATAACAACTATATAAACAAACAAACTACTTGTTTTATTACCGAAGGAACCTGACTATTCCCGTAGTTAGGTTCCTTTTATATATTTATATTAACACTTTTAAAAGTTTTGTTAAATTGTTTATATACATTTGGGTGTATGCACTTTCAAAGAAAGATAAATCTTTGTATAAATTATTTTATATGGGTATATCGTATAATACTGTATAAACGCTTATATAGCAAGTATAAAAGGTGTATAAGTGTTATATAATTGGGTTGAAACCTTATACGTATAGTTATATATGGTTATGTGTATAAAGAATTATATAACCTTGTAATAACAAATATAATGGCTGTATAATGGTATAAACGTTATGTATATAACTATATGGAGGGCGTTATATGAAGAGTATGAAAGAAATTGCTGATGAATTAAACGTAACAAAAATGACTGTTTATAATAATGCTAAAAAAGCAAATGTGAAATTTCAAAAAATCGATAACGTAAATTACTTAACCAGTGAAGATGAAATTATAGTAATAAACCGAATAAGAAAAAATCAAAATAAGAATGATGATTTTGAAAGCGAAAAAAAAGAAGAACCTAATAATGATAACCTGGTGAAAGATGAGACAATAAAACAATTATATAACCAGATAGATATATATAAAGAACAATCAAATAGAGATAAAGAGCAAATAAATACACTTAATAGACTTTTAGAGAATCAACAAGTATTAGCATTAGAAAGTAATAAAAAGATTAAAAAATTAGAAGATCAATTAGAGGAAGAAAGACGACTTAATTATTCTTTTGATACGTCTGTTAATGAGAGACAAAATGTTAATGTACAAGAAGCAACATTTACTGGAGAGTCTAAAGATACTGATCAACAACAAGAATGGGAACAGCCTACAGAGGTGCAGCATAAAGATATACCTGAAGAGAAAGAGAATGAAAACCTCAATGAAGAACCATCCACAATAGACGATAAACAATTCGAAGAAATAGATAATGAATACGAAGATAAGGAAGAAAAACCACCTAAAAAAGGTTTCTGGAGTCGGTTGTTTGGTAATTAACACAATAAAAAGCATACAAGCTCATGAACTTGTAGTGCTTTTTTATGCTAGAACTTCTGATAATCATCGATTATGTTAAACCAAAGTACAACTCTTGTTTTTCAATACATTGATTAATGCTGAAGCGTTTAAGGATTAAATTATAAAACTTTTACTAAGAAGTAGTTTCTTTTCCCTTTTCTAATTATCATATACTTACCTTCAAAGGCACTATTAGGATTAACAAGAAAATTAATATCAGTTACCTTTTCTCCGTTAATATTAATAGCACCATTTATTACATCTTCGCGTGCTTGTCTTTTAGATGCTTCACAATTTATTTCTACTAACCAATCTACTATATTTTTAGTTTTGTTAGTAGCATTGAATGAAGGCATGTTTTGTAAACCTTGTTCGATTTCTTTTACTGTTAAGTCTTTTACATTGCCAGAAAATAAAGCTTGGGTGATTTTTTGAGCTTCTTGTAAAGCTGCTTCATCATGTACAAACTTAGTTACTTCTTCTGCTAATCTTTTTTGAGCTTCTCTTTTTTCTGGTTCATTTTTTACTTTTTCTTCTAGAAAATCAATTTCTTCTTTATCTAAGAATGTAAAAAATTTCAAGTATTTTATAACATCTCTATCGTCTTGGTTTAACCAAAATTGGTAAAATTCGTAAGGAGATGTACGCTTAGGATCAAGCCAAATAGCTCCACCTGCTGTCTTACCGAACTTAGTGCCATCAGCTTTTAACATTAATGGAATAGTTAAACCAAATACTTTTGCATCGTTTCCTTCTTTTTTTCTAATTAAATCTAAACCAGAAGTTATATTCCCCCATTGATCAGCACCACCAATTTGCAATTGCACATTATGGTTTTTAAATAAGTGTAAAAAATCAATAGATTGTAAAATTTGATAAGCAAATTCAGTAAATGAAATTCCTTTATCTAATCTGCTTGCCACTATATCTTTGGCTAGCATAGTATTAATATTAAAATCTTTTCCGTAGCTTCTTAAGAAATCTAATAAAGTCAAACTAGATAACCAATCATAATTATTTACAATAGTAACATTGGCATCTTTACCGAATAATTTTTTCATTTGACTTGATAGACCTTCAACATTTTCTTGTACAGTTTCAAGAGTTTGTAACATTCTTTCGGAAGTCCTACCACTAGGATCACCAATTGTACCAGTAGCGCCACCTATCAAGACAAGAAGAAACTCGTTTCAAAAAAGCCAAAAATTCTCATCGTTAAATACTTTTAAATGCACTATTAATAAATAAATGATAAAGTGAAAATGTAACATCATCCCCAAACATCATTAAATCTTTTAATATGAAAAAGTTCTTTTACCCTCCATAGCCACTTAATTGTTGAGTGGCTATTTTTAATGCTTTATTCCAAT
>NZ_KV798346.1:0-16866 GCF_001809655.1 Staphylococcus sp. HMSC055A09 | reverse complement strand
TATACTATAAATTCAACTTTGCAACAGAACCTAAAAAAGTATATATATAATAATTCAAATAGTTCTGAGACATTAAAAACAAAAGTAAACGAATTAGAAAAGCAAATAGAAATCTTTGAAACTAGAGCTAAAAAAGATGAAAAATATATTGAGAATCTAACTAAACAATTAGATCAACAAAATAGCAATGTTAATACATTAAATAAACTGTTAGAGAATCAACAAATTTTAGCTTTAGAAAGTAATAAAAAAATTCAAAAATTGGAACATCAATTAGATAAAGAGAGACGACTTAATTATTCTCTCGATAAATCTATTAATAATAGAAAAGATAGTGATGTACAAGAAACAACATATACTAATGATTCTGTAAATATTGATCAATATCAAAAAGAACCAGATGTTCAACATAAGGATATATCTTATGCTCAAAGTGTTGAAAATACACAAGATGAAGAAGGTGTTTCTCATAATCAAAATGACAAGGTTACTGCTATAGAAGAAAATAAAACTAAGAAAGGTTTCTGGAGTCGATTGTTTGGTGGTTAATAATAGTTTTAAAAGATTATATTTATTAAATAAACGCTATAAGTTATTAAACTTGTAGCGTTTTTATTATGATATCAATTAATCACATATACATAATCAGTTCAAGGAAGACTTCTATTTCATTTAATTGTATGAAATAGAAAAATAATATTAATAAATCAATTAAATGAATATATGAACAAGGTAAATATATTAATAGATATTATGTTACTTTTAATGATAATATAATCATATAAATAGGATTATAGGAGGATATATTAAATGAATAATATTTGTTTTTTTTGTGGATCTAATAGTGGTTTAGATGAAAATTTTACAAAACAAACAAGAAACCTAATCAAATATGTAAAAGATAATCATTATAATATTGTTTATGGAGGTGGGAAGATTGGTCTAATGGGGGTAATTGCCGAAGAAGGTATAAAACACGATATTAAAGTGACAGGAATAATGCCTAAATTTCTAATCGATAAAGAAATAGGAAATAATGAGATAAGTAGACTCATTGAAGTTGCAGATATGAGTGAGAGAATACAAATGATGCTAAAAATGTCGGAAGGATTTATTGTGCTACCCGGTGGTTTTGGAACTTTTGAAGAGTTTTTTGAAATTTTATCTTGGAGTCAAATGGGATTACATAAAAAGCCGATAGGGTTATTAAATATTAACGGCTTTTTTGATCCGTTAGAAAATCTTTTAGATGGATGTATACAATCAGGCTTTGCACCTAAGGAGAATAAAAATTTATTTATAATAGAAAAAGATCCGGAGTCACTAATAAAAAAAATGAAAGATTTTCGTCATACAATGCCAAATAAATATGTTAATTAGAAGGAGGATAAAATGTGTATATTGATTTTATCAAAATAGAAAAAATCTACTTACACGAAAAAACAGAAAAACAAAGATTAGAAAAATTAAAAGCTAAGGTAACAAGAGAGAAAACACAAAGAAATCCTATTATTGTTACGGAATATAATAAAGTATATTTAGTTTTAGATGGGGCACATAGATATACTACTTTAAAAGAAATAGGATGCCAATATGCTATGTGTCAGGTTGTGGAAGAAAACGATTATTCAATAAAGATGTGGAAACATCAAATAACGTATGATGATTTTTTAAAGATAAATCCCAAATTAGATGATTATAGTTCTATAAATGCCAAAAGTATTGAATGTTTTTTTAAAGATGAATGTTTAAAAATAAATATAAGCAATTATGAATGCGATAATTTAGTTTTACATAAATATAAAAAACTTGTATCTAAAATTAATAGATGTAAATCTTTTAAAAGAATTTTAGATACAAATAGTAACTTACGTGATGAAGTACTGATAGTATATCCTAGTCTTACAATCGATATAATTAAAAATATAGTTTCTAAAGGCGAAACTATACCAGCTGGAATAAGCAGAGTCGATTTAAAATGTGGACGCGTTTTATCCGTTAATATTCCTTTAGAAATATTGAATAATCCTAAAAGACATCTTAATGTAAGTAAAAATATTAATACGAAGTTAAGAAAATACGAAGATACAGTATATATGTATGAAGGAGATATGATATATGAATAATTTATGTGACGGAAGAACAGTATATATTAATGGTAATTTAGTTGAAGATGTTTTAGATATTCCTATATTAAAAAATACGTATAAATACGTTTGTAAATATTATTCAATGCAAAAAGAACGTGATTACCACACATATTTAGAAGGTGACAATAGATATTCTAAAACGTTTTATCCTCCAAAATCTAAACAAGATTTAAAGGAAAAGAGACAAGTATATTATGATATCTCTAATGAATCTCATGGTATGTTAGGCAGAACACCAGATTTTTTAAATCCAGGTCTAATGAGCCTTTATTTTCATTCAGATTTTTTAGGTGAAAATAAATATGCTAATTTTACTTCTAATGCAAAAGATTATTATATATATGCCAAAAACAAAGACATTTTTGTGTCTCATGCATCTATAAATCCTCAAATAGATAGATCTAAAAAAATTAGTGAAATAGAAAATAAATATTCAGGTGTATATATAAATAGTTATGATAGAGATAATGTTTATGTAAGTGGAGCTAAAATGATAGTTACATTATCTCCTTTGGCAGACGAACTTTTAATATTCAATATGCCTGGTTTAAAAACTGGTGACGAAGATTATGCTATCGCTTTTTCTATACCAGTAAATACGGAGGGTATAAAGATTATATCAAGAAAAACAATTGATAAACCTGATTTTTCGAGATTTGATTACCCTCTTTCGAATTCTATGGAAGAGATAGATGCATATGTCATATTTGAAGAAGTAGCAGTGCCTTGGAATAGAGTTTTTGTATTTAAAGATATTGACAAATCAAACCAATTTTTTGATAAAACAAAAATTCGAAATCACACGGGACATCAAGATATAACAAGAGGATTAGTTAAACTTGAATTTTTAACTGGAACAGTGATAGAACTTGCGAATATATTAGGATTGAATAAATTTATTAATATTCAAGAAGAGTTAGGATACTTAACTAGTTCTATTGAATTAATAAAAGCTGGTATATATTTATGCGAAGAGAATGCAGAACAAAGCAATGGTATATACAATCCTGATATAGTAGCAATTCAATCTGTACGATATCATTTACCATTTATTTATAAAAGAGGCATTGATTTATTACAAAAGTTAGCAGCAGGATCAATGTTAGCAATACCTACACATAAGGATTACAACAATGAAAATAAAAAAATATTAAATGAAAGTTTGAAATCTAAATTAAGTACATCAGAATATAGAACGAAGTTATTAAATCTTAGTTGGGATATAACCGGAGAAGCGTTCGGTCAACGTCAAAAAGTATATGAATATTATCATGCAGGAGATCCTATGAGAATAGGTGCTAGTCATTACTTAAATTATGACAATGAAAGTTTAATTGAAAAAGTGAGGGAATTACTTGATACATTATAATTGTGCATGTTTAATAAAAATTAAAAATAAAAAAATATTCTTAGTTAGAACTCACGATAATAAAAAATATTATTTACCGGGCGGGAAAATAGAAGAAAACGAAACAGTTGATGAAGCATTATTAAGAGAACTTAAAGAGGAACTTTCATTAAATGTTACTGGAGATGAAGTGGTATTTTGGAAAACAATACAAGGAGCAGCTTATCCTGATACTAATAAAAAAGTTTTATTAAATTGTTTCTTTTTAAAAAATTCTACTTTTAATTATACTATTAAAAATGAAATTAATCATGCTAAATTTGTTTCTATATATGATAAAGAGACAATGGCTCCTGCAGTTATTAATGTTGTTAAAGCTTTGGAGGAAGATAACTATGTATAATATAAGTAAGTTGAAAGAAATATTTGAAGAAACTAAGTGTGATGTTTTAGTAGCAGTTACTAAAGAAAATGTTCAGTATTTCTCTGGTTTTTCACCTGTATGTAAAACATTAAGACCTTATACAAGTGACACTTATATAGTAATTCATAAAAATGATTTATCAACTATAAATGTTATACATTCTTTAGGAGAAATAGATCAGGTAATCGATAAATATCCTGATGTTCAATTAAATAAAGTGTATACTTATGGTGATTTTTATAGAGAATATATAGAAGCAGATTTGAATAATGATGAAAAGAAAATAAAAGAATATTCTCAAAAGCAATATAATTATAATAGTGCAAATGAAGCTTTATTAGCTATGTTAAAGGACTTAAAAGCTAAATCAGTCCTTCTTGATGACGAAGGACTTAATTTTAAAAAATATAAAGAAATTAGTTGGAAATTAAAAAATTTAGATATAATAGATGGATCTTATGAAATTAAAAGAATAAGAAGCATTAAGACTGAATCAGAAATACAATTACTAAAGAAGTCAGCCAATATAATAGAATATGCTATAAATCACATAAAAAATTTATCTAATACATCACTTACTGAAGACCTTATAGTTAAAGAATTTAATAAATGTGTTGCATCTTATGGGGGAGTCCCTGTATTACCAATGATTAAAATAGGTAGACAATCTGTAGGTGGGCAACGACAACCAAGTAATTCTGTTGAATTTCCAGAAGAGTCATTTATTTGGTTTGATTGCGATATATCTTATAAGGGATATTGGTCTGATGTAGCAAGAATTATTATATCCAAACATAGCGAATATAAGTATCAAAAAGAATATAATATATTACATCAAGCACAACGAGAGGCTATTCAAAAACTCCGACCAGGAATGAAGGCTTCAGAAGCATATAATTTAGTAATGAATTACGCTATTCAAAACGGAATGAAGCATTATAAACGTAATCATGTTGGTCACGGAATAGGGTTAGAACCATATGAAATGCCTGTTTTATCTAGAGATAATGATCAAATAATAGAAGAAAATATGGTTCTATGTATAGAAACACCTTATTATGAATATGGGTTAGGAGCATTACATGTAGAAGATTTAGTTTTAATAAAAGAAGAAGGGAATATAGTTCTTAATCAAACTTCAGGAGATTTAATAGAACGGGGGGATGAATGATGATACATAACTCTTTAGAAGATTTAATAGGCAATACACCTATATTAAGTATTAAAGGGGGATTGGTTCCATATAATAAAGAGTTATTTTTAAAATTAGAATATTTCAATCCTAACTTTAGCATAAAAGATCGAACAGCGTTAGGGCTTATTAAATATTCAATTGAAAATGGCGATTTAAGACCAGGTGATATTATTATAGAATCAACTTCTGGTAACTTAGGTAAGTCTTTAGCTATGTTTGGAGCAAGTAAAAACTTTAAAGTCATTTTAATTGTAGATCCTAAAATTGATAAGTCTTTATTAAACATGTACAAAGCTTATGGAGCAACTGTTGTAACTGTTACAGAAAAAGATGATAAAGGCGGATATCAGAAGACAAGGATTAATAAAGTAAAAGAGATTATAGACTCCAACCCAGAAAAAAGATATTTTTGGCCTAATCAATACGAAAATATATTTAATCAAAAATATCATTATCAAATTACATCAAATGAATTTTTAAACATAGATACAGATTTTATTACCTCACCAGTAAGTACAGGAGGACATCTTTCTGGTATAGCAGAAAAAATGAAAGAGCTAAATAAAAAATTAGATATTATAGGAGCAGATGTACGAGGATCTTGTATTTTTGAAAACAATCCGAAATCTTACCTTTTAAATGGTGTCGGACTATCTTGGAAAAGTAATAATTTGAAAGAAAAATATTTAGATTGGTATTCGATAGTTTCCGATGATTTAGCTATATCAATCTGTAGATATTTTTCTGAAAATTATGGTCTTCTAATAGGAGGATCTGCAGGACTCTCAATAGCTACAGCTTTAAAAGCCCTTCAAACAAGTAAGTATAATAAAGGTTTAGCTATTGTTCCAGATACAGGTATCAATTATTTAAACCAAATTTATGATGATAAATGGGTAAGTGATAATGCTATTTCCCTTAAACAAGGTAAAGAATTGTATGAAAGTATAAATGAAATAAAAATAAAAGAGGTGTAAATTATTTATGACTTTTAGTGAATATATTGTCAATTTTAACATTATACAGTTTGGTAATTTTACGTTAAAGTCAGGTAGAAAAAGTCCATACTTTTTTAACTTTGGATTATTTAATAATGGAGAAATGATAGATAAATTAGGAGAATATTATGCAGATACAATTGTTGAAGCAAATATTGATTTTGATATAGTTTATGGTTCAGCATATAAAGGTATTCCTATAGCTTTATCAACTGTTATGGCTTTAAAGACAAAATATGGTATTAATAAAGGTTATACTTTTAATAGAAAAGAAGAAAAAAAACATGGTGATAAAGGTGTATATGTAGGATCAGATTTAACCAATAAAAAAGTGTTATCAGTTGATGATGTATTAACTTCTGGTAAAACGACTGTTGAAACAAAAAAATTTATCGATAAAAATGGAGGACAACTTGTTGCTAGCTTAGTGGCTTTAAATAGAGGAGAACAATATTTTAATAATAGTAACTATTCTGCCGAAGTAGGATTAAAAAATCAATATAATATTGACATATTATCTATAGCAAATATTAATGATGTACTGAAGACTTTAAATAATAAAAAAATGTTTGAAGAATTTAAAAAATTAGATTTGTATATAAAAGAGTATGTTTAGAAATAATAACATCTCTTTTTAAATAATTTATTTTAATATATGTTTTATATCAATAATTTGCTGAAAGAGGTTACTATTTTATGGATCTATTAAACATTTATAATTTTATGAACAAAAAATTAATGATGGATAAAACGGGTCATGGTATTTCTCACATAAAACGTGTTGAAAATATAGCTAAAAAGATAGCTTCTGAAGAAAAAATACAAAATAAAGAATGGGAAATTATACAGGCGTGTGTATACTTGCATGATATTATTGATGATAAAGTTACTAAAAATATAGATTTAGCAAAAAAAGAAGTAATAGATATATTAAAAGAATCTAATGCAAAAGAAAAAGAAATAGAAATGATTATGTATATAATAAATAATATGTCTTATTCTAAAAACTTAAAGAAAAAAATAACATTAAATAAAATAGGTCAGATTGTTCAAGATGCAGACAGAATAGACGCTTTAGGAGCTGTAGGAATATCTAGAGCCTTCTATTATGGGGGTTCTAAAGGGCACTCAATGTATAATGATAATAAAGCAAGACCAATTAATGAATTAAACGAAGATAATTATAGAAATAATAGTAGTGTTATCAACCATTTTTATGAAAAATTATTAGTTTTACATACTACTATGAATACAGAAGAAGGGAAAAAAATAGCATATCAAAGAACAGAAACTATGAAAGAATTTTTAGAAAAATTCAAAAATGAAGTGGAAGTTAATTTATAATGATAAAACCTAACTATTTATTAAAAGAAAAGTTTTTTGAAAAAATTTTTTCTCCTTATCATTCTAAAAGTAAACAAAAGATAATAATTGTTGAGCACTGTGTAACTAATACTGTAGATTTCATAAAATTTTTAAGTAATTATTATGACGTTTATTTTATACCTAAACCTAATAGCCTTGATAAAGATATTATGAATATATTGGAGGATTATGTCACATTCTTGTTTATAAATAAAGAACAACTGAAAAATAAAAAAGAATTGATTAATCTTATAGATGAATATGTTGGAAAATCTAAATTTTATATTATAGATATAGGAGGATATTTCTCTTGGAATTATAAAGTTATAAACGAATATTACTCTAATCAAATATTAAGTATAATAGAGGATACGGAAAACGGTTTACAAAAATATGAAAAAGAAATTAAAAATTTAAAAGAAAATAACTTAGTTCAAAGAGTACCTATATGTACTGTAGCTAGAAGTATTTTAAAAATAGAAGAAGATTTTTTAGTAGGAAATGAAGTTGCTATTAAATCAGAAGTGTTTTTATCTGAATTTGGAACAAATTTAATTGGTAAAAAAGTTTTAGTCATAGGTTTTGGAAAAATTGGTAGTAGTTTATCCCAATCATTGAAACATAGAGGTGCTATAGTTTATGTCTTAGATAAGCAAGCAGTAAGACAAGCATTTGCCATTTCTCAAGGATATTTATATGAAGATTTTGATAATCTATTAAATAATTTAGATATTATATATATAGCAAATGGAGAAAAGTCTATAGATATAGATTATTTAAATAGAAAATGCTCAGGAAAGTTATATATTTTTTCAGTTACATCTGTAGACGACACTTTTAAGAATATAGAATATTTTAAAAATGCTTTAGAAATAGAAGGTCAAGTTCCATATTATTCTTTAAATACTGAATTAGAAGGATCCATTATTGTTGCTAATAAAGGAAATGCTATTAATTTTACATATACAAATTCAACTTTAGCCTCGTTTGTACAAATGACTCAAGGTGAAATGCTATTACTACTTAATGATAAAGTAAAAACAATTACAAATTCAGGAATTACAGAACTTAAAAAAACAGATCAAGAAAATATAGCTAAAATTTGGCTAGAAGAATATATAGCTTTAGATAATACAGGAGGTAAACTTGAATAAAGTATTGTATTTTAAAATTATATCAATAGGTACATTAGCCTTTTTTAGTGTATTATTAGAAACTTCATTAAATATTGCATTTCCAAATTTAAAAAACTTTTTTTCAAAAAATTATGATACGCTAAATTGGTTAACTACTGGATATCTTCTTACTTCTACTTTTGTTGTTGCAACAGCTACATATCTACAAAATAGATACTCAGAAAAGCACTTGTTTATTGTATCATGGATAACATTTTTTATAGGATGTATATTAGCTTTGTTTAGTAATAACTTTTATTTACTTTTACTAGCTAGATGCATTGAAGGTATAGGATCTGGAATAGCTATCCCATTATTATTTTTAACTGTAATAACACAAACTTCCCGCAAAAAAGTGGGTAGTATGATGGCTTTAGCTACTGTAACAATCGCTTCAGCACCTGCTATAGGACCTGTTTATGGAGGCCTTATAATCCATTTATTAAACTGGAAGTATATGTTTCTTTTTCCTATTCCATTTCTATTAATTTCAATGTTCATAGGACTTAAGTGTTTAAGTAATGTAAATAATTCTAAAATAACAAATACAACATTAAAGGGTATAGTAGGAGTTTCAGTATTACTAACAGGAATTCTAATACTCATTAATAAACTTCTTATTAACTTTTGGCATGCCATTATAGGATTAACTTTAATATTTGTAGGTTATGTCATAATAAAATTCAAAAGTATAGAGTTTATAAATATCAAATTTGTAAAAAATAAATATGTCTTTATAAACTTAACAATATTCTCTTTACTCCAATTTTTTTCTTTATCACTTTCTTATTTAATACCAACCATGGTTCAAACAGTTTTTAATATTAATGCATTGAATGCATCTTTTGTGGTTATAATTGGATCTTTTATGAATGCTCTTTTTGTAGTTATAGGGGGATTTTTACTAGATCGTTTAGGTGTAAAAATAATATACATAGGACTATTACTAAATACACTTTCTTTTGCTTTATCTTTATTTACATACACGAGTGTTTTATGCTTAGCAATAAATTATGGCTTATTTATGATAGGTTTAGGCCTATCATACGGTAACATTATGACCAATACATTAACTAATACTCATGAATATGCTAAAACTGATGTTAATACCGTATTTTCAACAATGCAAACATATACAGGATCAATAGGAGTTATTTTGAGTGGAACAATAGTAACTTTATTTCAAAATTCTTATGGATTAGTTAGAGGTATAGAAAACGCAACGTTTTTTATACTTAGTATATTTTTTATATTAAGTATAATATTAGTAATATTTTTTAATGTTATTAGAAAAAACTACTAATATTTGATGAAATAAATTTTAGTATTAAACCTCTTCTATATAGAACGAATTATTTTTTAAATGTGTAATATCAACGATAACAACATTCATATTATCTTTATAAAGTTCCTCAATTAAAATAGAAGTGTTATTTTCAATAACTAAAGCGACACATTCAGTAAAATTAACTTTAAAAGATAATGAGGTGTAATTGCAAAAGCATAGTGATTTCTGGCAACGTAAGTTTAGAATTTAATACTATTTATGGGTGCGTTTAAAATGGCTATAGAAAAAGCAAAAGAATATAAAAATTACGGAAATTTATCAAGCATTGTTATGGGGGCTTCCGCAATTTCATTGTTTTTCTTATTAATTATTAAACTTACATTTGAATAGTCTTTTTTAGACTATTTTGTTAACTTTTATATTAGGTACAGTTATTGATGTTATTCCAGATTTTTTAGAGAAGAATGTGAAACGTATAATTTGGGATTTGATATTTATCTTAATTATAATTTTGATACTTTTTGTATTTTGAAATTGTAAATTATCAAAAAGTTTTTAAATTTGACATAATTTACTCCTTTTTCTTTAAGCTTTCAAAAACGAAGGTAAAATAGGCAGTAAAGGAGAGAAATTGATGGTACTATGAACCACAAATTAATAAATATTAGCTATTATGAGATATAAAAATATACACTTATTTCAGTAGGAAAATGAGATAATATAATCAAAATCTTCATATTCAAAAACAAATGTTAATGAGAAAAGAGTATAGAAAAGAGAGCATATTTACGCTCTCTTTTCTTTTTTTATTATTAAAAGCTCATAATAGATTATGATCATCTGTTTTGGGACGCTGTGAGAAGCTCTCATTTGCATCGAAGTAAAGTTTATTAAACCAAATTATTATCGTGTTTAATTCTATAAACAGTCTGCCTTGTTATATTCACTTCTTTCGCAATTTTACTAATTGCTTGACCTTCTTCTAACATTTCTATAACTCTATGATAAATAATACGTTTTTGAGGATCTTTCGCATTGGGCGAATATAACAAAGGACGTCCTTTATATACACCTTTTTCTTTCGCAACTTGAATACCTTGTGCTTGTCTACGTTTACTTTCATTTCGTTCTTGTTCTGAAACCATTGCTAATATTTGAATGATTAGATCTTTCATAAATTTATCTAATAATGGATTGCCAATCACTTCATTCATCATAGGTAAGCTAGTAATCATCAATTGAACTTCTTTGTCTTTTAAATAATTAACGGTATGAATCACTTCATCATAATTACGACCTAAACGATCAATTGATTCCACGACAAACCGATCTCCGATTCTCACAAAGTTAAGTGCTTCTTGAAGTATCGGTCTATTTTCAATAGATTTCCCAGACTGTTTTTCTGTAAATATTTTTTCAGCACCAAACATCTTTAAATTTTCAAGTTGTCTTTCTAAATTTTGATCGATAGATGATACTCTCGCATAGCCAACAATCATTGATTTTCACCTCGTAATTAATATACACCCTAATCATACGTTTTAGTTGCTATAAATTCAACAACTATATGTGTATGATTAGGGTGTATTTTGTTTAACTTTTACTATTGTTGAAAGTTAAGTTGTATTTACTTATCATTCTTTCGATCTTCTATTTTATTGAGATAGCGATAAATTGTTGTACGTGAAACTTGCCATTGTTCCGCAATTGTCTTAATCGGTGTACCATTATCATATAGTGTTTTGAGTAGTTTTAAATCTTTATTATTTAGCTTTTCTGGTCTCCCTCCATAGCGTCCTCTAGCGCGAGCTGCAATTCGACCAGCTGAAGAACGTTCTAAAATTAAGTTACGTTCAAATTCTGCAAATGCTGCGAATAAATGAAATAACAATTGTCCTGTAGAACTTGATTTATCCATTGTTATATTTTCTTCTAAACTATGAAAACTCACGCCTCGATTATTAAGTTCATTAACTAATGTGATTAAATCTTCCATATTACGCCCTAGTCTATCTAGTCTCCAAACAACAATCGTATCTCCTGCCCTCGCAAATTCAATGGCTTTATCTAAACCAGGACGTTTACTTTTTGATCCACTTATGTGGTCACTAAATATCTTTTCACAACCATATTGATTTAATTGATCTTCCTGCAAATTTAAATTTTGTAAACCAGTTGAAACTCTTGCATAACCTATTTTCAAAATACAAACCTCCTATATACATCTTTATTGTATCATAACTTGATCCTAACCATATTTATGAACATAGATTTTCTGTTGGGTTATTGAACACTAAAATATGTATACTCGCTATATATATAGACAAAAAAGAGAGTGTACAGAAAATGGTTATTTTATGTACACTCTCATCTTTACTAATATATTTTAAATGTTATTAACAAAACTAATTTAATAAGAGTCAAGTATAGTTTACATATGTATAATGTTTGAAACATATCTCTAATTACTTTTTACTAATATCATTTAAAATGTCTCGCAATTCTTCAATTTCTTTGTTATTTAATTCTTCATTTTTCGCAAAATTTAGCACTAAACTTTTCATGTCCCCTCCATACAGTTTATTAAGAAAAGTTTTAGCAGTTTTCATTTTAATATCGTCTTCTTTAATATTTGATGAGTAAAAATAAATATTCTCTGATTTGTATCGTTTTATAATCTCTTTTTTATATAGTCTTGTGATTAATGTTCTAATTGTTTTATCGCTAACTTCTTTATATTTTTGAATTTCAACTACAATTTCATTAGCTGATACTGATTTTTTATCCCATATTATATTCATAACATCCCATTCAGCCATAGATATTTCAACTTGCTTATTGGCCATTTAAAACACCCATTTCTTTTAATATTTTTTCACTGATTAATTCAGCATTTTTCCCAGACGGGTTTCCATCTGATAAATGTGTAGCAAAATAATACTTATCATGATTTGTAATTACGTAACCTACAAACCACCCATTATTATACTTCCCGTTTACTATACCTGTACCTGTTTTCCCATACAGTTCATACTTTTCATTTTTCTTAATCAATAATGAAGAAGATAATTGATTCTTTGCTTTTTTACTAAAATGGTTATTTTGTTCCATCATATTTTTAAAAACTATTACTTGTTCAAGATTAGATATTTTCAAACTATCTTCCATCCAATAGTTTTTATAACTTCCCAAATTTTCATTACCATAATTTAATTGCTTGAGTTGAGCCGCAGTATAGTTCTTTGGTATTTGATTACTAATACGTTCGAAGTACCAATTAACTGAATTTTGCATTGCTGTATTTAAATCTTGTTCCTTATTCCAAGACTCGAAAGGATAATGTTTATGATTCCATGACATACGTGAATTTTTATCACTTATGATATGACGGTCAAGTCCAAACATCGCTAAATAAATTTTATAAGTTGAATCAGGAGAATATCTTTTTCTACTTTCTTTTTCATTATAAATATAGTATTTGTCTTTCTTCATGCTGTACATGACGAAAGATCCACTATTTGAACCAAAATTTTTACTTTCATCTAAAATTTGGTGATCGTTCTGTAAGGGCTTTTTATAATTATAATCAGTTATGGATTGCCCCATCAAAAACTGGCTTTGAATTACTATGAGCAAAAAAGTAAAAATACAAATAAAAATTGGAATTAATTTAGACTGTTTTTTCAAATTGGCTTCTTTTATATTAATTAATCTTCTTTTGAGTAATGACTTTTTACCATTAAATGAATGGCTTAATATATTTTTATTAAAAAATGGAATATTTAATACGGAGTCCATAATAGATTCCGCATAAGTTTTAAATTCATTTTTGTTAATATTATTAAGAACAAATCTATCAGCTTCTACTTCATTGTCATGAATTATCTTTCTTTTTACAATATGTATTAATGGATTGTAACTCATAACAATAGAGAAGATATTAAAGATAATTAAATGTAAAGTATCTCTATTTTTAGCATGAGCATATTCATGCAGTATTATATATTTTAGTCTTTTATCAATTACACTTTTAAAATATGAACTAGGAATCAAAATAATATATTTCCCATACCAAAAAGTTATTGGAGATTGAATAGTCTCTGCTTTTCGAATCACAATATTTTTTTATATTGATGGTTGAAAAGTATCGTATCTACTTTATTTTTTTCATTTTCGTTTAGATAAAGTGACTGTTTCTTTAAATATTTAAGATATAATAAGGATTTCAAAAATTTAAAACTTAAAATAATAACTAAAACTATCCAAACAACTGTGCAGATATTATCAATTGAATCCCAATTAAACTTATGGATATCTGTTGTGAACTCTTGAATAGGTTTGGTGGTATTTATGTTATGGTTCAAGTCGTGTGACTTACTTTCAACTGTGGGCGCTTGATTATTCACATTATTAAATTTTATAAAAGAGAATTTAATTGGGATAAAAGGTATTAATCCAGCAAGCACTGTTAGATACCAAACTTTATAATTTAAACTATAATTAAAATAGCGTTTTAATATGTACTTAAAAAATACTAACAATAGAAATATAAAACAAAAGCTTACTACGCTCGTTATTAGTAATTTAGCCATTTTGACACCTTCTTTCAAATATTTATAATAAATAATTGACACAAATATTACAAATGTAATATTATATATTCGTAAAAATTACATTTGTAATATTGGAGGGTTTATTTTGAAAAAGTTAATATTTTTAATTGCAATTGCTTTAGTTTTAAGTGCATGTAATTCAAACAGTCCACATGCCAAAGAGTTAAATGATTTAGAAAAAAAATATAATGCTCATATTGGTGTTTATGCTTTAGATACTAAAAGTGGTAAGGAAGTAAAATTTAATTCAGATAAGAGATTTGCCTATGCTTCGACTTCAAAAGCGATAAATAGTGCTATTTTGTTAGAACAAGTACCTTATAATAAGTTAAATAAAAAAATACATATTAACAAAGATGATATAGTTGCTTATTCTCCTATTTTAGAAAAATATGTAGGAAAAGATATCACTTTAAAAGAACTTATTGAGGCTTCAATGACATATAGTGATAATACAGCAAACAATAAAATTATAAAAGAGATCGGTGGGATCAAAAAAGTTAAACAACGTCTAAAAGGACTAGGAGATAAAGTAACAAATCCAGTTAGATATGAGATAGAATTAAATTATTATTCACCAAAGAGCAAAAAAGATACTTCAACACCTGCTGCTTTCGGTAAGACTTTAAATAAACTTATCGCAAATGGAAAATTAAGCAAAGAAAACAAAAAATTCTTACTTGATTTAATGTTAAATAATAAAAGCGGAGATACTTTAATTAAAGACGGTGTTTCAAAAGACTGTAAGGTTGCTGATAAAAGTGGTCAAGCAATAACATATGCTTCTAGAAATGATGTTGCTTTTGTTTATCCTAAGGGCCAATCTGAACCTATTGTTTTAGTCATTTTTACGAATAAAGACAATAAAAGTGATAAGCCAAATGATAAGTTGATAAGTGAAACCGCCAAGAGTGTAATGAAGGAATTTTAATATTCTAAATGCATAATAAATACTGATATCATCTTATAGTTTGTATTATCGTTGACATGTATAATTTTGATATCAAAAACTGATTTTCCCTCTATTATTTTCGATATTTATTTTCTTAATTCTCTTTAACAAACTAGAAATATTGTATATACAAAAAATCATAAATAATAGATGAATAGTTTAATTATAGGTATTCATCAATCGAAAAAGCAACGTATCTTATTTAAAGTGCGTTGCTTTTTTCTCATTTATAAGGTTAAATAATTCTCATATATCAAGCAAAGTGACAAACAACTTATTTTATGTGATTAGGGTGTACTCTAGTCATTTATTTTGTAAACCTTCCATATATAAGAACCAAAATAGTATAAATAAATATTATTAAAAACATAGTCGTGAACATAGACTGAATAAAACAAATAATAATATGATATACAACAGTAGGAGTGGACCCTAATATTTCTACAGACGTATTATTCAGTTTAAATATTAAATAATCGAAGAGAAATGAACTTCCTATTATAGATACGAGTCCAATGATAGGTAAAGTAAGAAATAGTAATTTTCCCTTTTCGTAGTTTCTATATAATGCTAGAAATCTATCCTCATCTTTGTACATATGATCCAATAGAATTTTAGCAATTTTATAAGAAACTGGCACAGCTATAATTATTAATATAAAAATTGCAAATGGATTGGAAAAACTTAAAAAATATGTAATATAAATTGAAATCAAGGGAATTGTCGATAAAAAGCATATATCTAATATAAGTTTTTTGTCTTCCCTTCCATTACTTTTCTTTTCAAGAAATTCTATATCTTTTTGATACTCTTCGTTGTTTTGAATGTTTTTTAAATATGATTTAACCTTTTTCATTTAATACTCCCATCTTGTCTTTGTATTCAACTAATTAGCCTTAATGTTAGCAATTTTATAGTATCAAAGAAAATCAATAATTCTAATTATAGAATTGCACTTACTTTTCTTATATTTTTGCATTCATCTACACTTGGTGATATACTGAATTTAACAAATAGTGTACTAGCATGATAAACACCGAGCCCGATAACTACTGCGAATAGTTATCGGGCTCTTTTGGTGTATTAGCTATATGTCGTCGCTAAATTACTTCTCACGATTATTCAGCCAATGAGAAAATAATGTGAGTATAACTCCTACTACGATAGGAGCTATAATAGTTACAAATAGTGTACTGAACATGATGTCACCTCCTTCCATGCTAAATACAGCACAGAAGTGAACGACGACCTTTGTATTATACCATTTCTAATAATTGAGTTACAGATGACTTCCGATAAGTCATTTTATGTTATATCTTTGCTTTTTTATAGTATCAAGACAAGAAGAAACTCGTTTC